>JBFWYQ010000002.1:0-417116 GCA_050186235.1 Hyphomonadaceae bacterium | reverse complement strand
GGTGGCTGGCGTCAAACCCAGCCCAACAAACAGCGGCCGCAAGCGACGGCAAGGGAGAGAAACGTGGCTCTATTTCAATCGGACCGCGCCAGCGGGAGAAAGTTTGCGTCCATTATGCTGTCGTCGGTGGCGGCATTATCGGTAAGCGGCCTTGGCGGCGCGGCCTTCGCACAGGATGCTGAGGACGACGAATCCGGCGTTGGCGAAATCGTCGTCACCGCACAGCGCTACGAGCAAAATTTGCAGGAGACCCCGCTCTCCGTTGTCGCCGTCGGCGCTGAGCAATTGGACGCGCTCGGCGTGAGCAGCCTCAGCGGCTTCGACACCTTCGTACCCAACGTCAGCATCGGCGGCACCGCCGGACAAGGTGGCGCAGTCGCCAACTTTGCAATTCGCGGCATCGGCGGCGCTCCGTCGGGATTCGTTACGCAAGAGAGTTCCGTAGGCGTCTATATCGACGACATTCTTTTCGCACGCCCGAACGGCGCCTTGCTCGACCTCCTCGATGTCGAACGTGTCGAAGTGCTGCGTGGGCCGCAGGGCACTCTATTTGGGCGCAACACAGCTGGTGGCGCGGTTCGATATGTGTCCCATCAGCCAAGTCAAGATCTTGAAGGCAATCTCCGTGTCGGCTTAGGCTCGTATGACCGACGCGACATCTCCGGCGTGCTCAACATCCCGCTGGGAGACGCCCTCGCCGCAAGAATTTCGTTCGCAAACAAGGATCGCGAAGGCTACATTGATCGCATCATCGACGGCGGTGCGACAGGCGCGGAGCATTCTGAAACGTTCAGATTGCAGCTGCGCGCTCAGCCGACGGATCAACTCGACATCAACTTCTCGGTCGATTCCATCCGCACCAATAACAATGGTTCGGCGACAATTATCGGCGAGTACTCCGCCACGGACATTTACACTGCCGCCCTCTACGGCGCTCAAATCCCGGGCGGTCCGCCAGTCAATGTCGCCGCCGTCAATTCCATGCGCGCGCTCATGCCTGCGTCCGTTTCCCCCTCAAACTATTGCGGCCAAGGGCTGGTCCTTGCGGCCCCCGTCACGCTGGCAAGCGTGAGCGCCTGCGCCTTGAGCGATCTTCAGTCCTACTACGATCAAGACGGACAATATTCGGTCTATGGCGGCACGCCTGACATCAACGAATTTGAGAGCCTCGGCCTGGCCCTGTCTGTGTCCTATGATTTGACCGACTCGGTGACGTTCAATTCGCACACGGGCTATCGCACCTCAGATCAATTCCAATTCCAGGATTGGGATCGCACGCCCATCCCGCTGGTTCAGCTCGGCGAGACCATCAATATTGAGTACTTCACTCAAGAATTTCAGTTGATCGGAACGTCGTTCGACGATCGCCTGCGCTGGCAAGCTGGTGTGTTCTACTACGATGATCAGGCCGATGACTTCCGCCGCCGCTTCGATCCGTCAGGGGGCGCTAATAGCGCCTCGGAAGGTCTAGCTGGCATCGGCCGCGGTCAGATCGAAAACAAGTTCATCTCAACGACGAGCTTGGCCGCTTACGCACAAGGCACTTTCAATTTCACCGATCAGCTGAGCGCAACGCTCGGCGTCCGGTGGACTCAGGACGAGAAGGATTACACCTCCTTCCGTGACGGTCGCGGGCGTGTTCCTGTGGGCGCGCCGCCAGTCCTCACGCCTCAGCCGCAATCGGTGTCAGGCGAGTGGGAGAATTTTTCACCGCGCATTGGTCTTGAGTATCGCTGGACGCCAGACATCATGACCTACGTGTCGGCGGCGCAAGGGTTCAAAGGGGGCGGCTTCAATGACACGCTGCAATCAACGTGCAATGCAGCTGCATTGCCCGGCGATCCGCTCTACAATTGCGGGTTGTCGGAATTCAACGAAGAAAACCTCGTAACGTACGAAGCGGGCCTTCGCTCCGATTGGTTCAACAACCGCGTGCGCTTCAATGCGACCTACTTCAGCACGACGTACGAAGATCAGCAAATCCAGCTCATCGACTCCGGCCCGCCGCCCCTGCAGTACACAACCAACGGCGACGCGACTGTAGAGGGCGTGGAGCTTGAGTTCATGGCGGCGATAACAGACCAATTGTTGTTGCGGGCCAACGCGGGCTGGGTGGACGCGTCATACGACCAGGTGATCCTTGGCCGAAGCGGCGCAGTGGCAATCACCCCGGACGTTCCGTATTTCCGCAGCCCGGAACTCTCTTACTCGGTCGGGGTCAATTACACGGTGCCTTGGGCAAGCGTCGGCGACGTGATCTTCGACCTCAACTATGGATACAAGGATGAGCAGGCGAGCTATCCCAACCCGGGCAATATGGTCATCCTGCCTGCGTATGGCCTGCTGAACGGACGCGTAGAGCTCCGATCCTTGAACGGCTGGAGCGTCTCGCTTATCGGGACCAATCTCCTGGACGAGTATTATCTGACCAACGGTTTCGACCCTGCGGGGCCGTCGACAAAGCCGACCCCGGGCATCCCTGGCGGTCTGCACGACACGGTGTTCGGCTTTGAAATGCTGGATGTTGGGCGGCCTCAGGAGTTTGGCGTCGAGTTTCGTTACGAATTCTGAAACGCCTATCAGCATGCGCTAATCGGAGCGCATGCTGACTCCATTCCTCCCCCTCGGAGCCGTCTCGCTTTAAGCGAGGCGGCTTCTTTTTTATCGCCTGACCCATTCGAACTAAGCCTTCGCGGGAGCCATGCGTGATCGAGCTCTATGCCTTTGCAACGCCAAACAGCGTGAAAGTGCTGATCGCACTGGAGGAACTTTCGCTTCCCTACATGCTGCACTCTGTCGATCTGCGGCAAGGCGCGCAAAAAACGCCCGCGTTCTTAGCGCTTAATCCAAACGGGAAAGTCCCCGTGATTGTCGAAGAGCTTGCCGATGGAACGCGCTTCAGTCTGTCCGAAAGCGCGGCGATCCTCGTTTACCTTGCGGAGAAAACGGGTCAGCTCCTTCCATCCGCTTCTCCTGCGCGAGAGCGTGTGTTTGAGCAGCTCTTTTTCCACGCATCGAGTCTAGCTCCGACCTTCTCCAACTTGACCCACTTCAGTCGCTCGGCAGGGTCTGATTCCGCCGCTCTGCACCGGTTTCGCACGGAGACCGAGCGCATCTTGAACCGTCTAGACACGCTCTTGGCCATTCGAAGCTACGTGTCGGGGGAAGATTTCAGCATCGCGGACATCGCCCATTTCGGTTGGTTCTGGCGAAGGGATTTCATTGGCGTTGACATCTCAGGCCTGCCGAACCTTTCGCGCTGGTGCGCCACTCTCGAACAGAAGCCGTCAATTCGGCGCGCCATCGCGCTGTTGGCCGGCGCTCCATAATCATCAGGAAGTCGAAGGAGGTGTACAATGAAGCCCACGGACGTTTCAGCTCCTGTACGCAACATCGCGCAGGAAGAGCGGAACCTCGCAATTGTCCTTGAGTTTTACGATCGCGTCTTCAACAGGCAGGACATCAATGCCGTGAAGGAATATCTCGTAGAGAACTACATTCAGCACAATCCCACGCTGAGTGACGGACGCGCGCCGCTCATCAACGCCCTTCCGAAATACTATCTCGACAACCCCGATCTGAAGTTCAGATTTGTTCGGAGCGCCGCTCAAGGCGACCTCGTTTTCCTTCACAGCCATCGAACCACCGGCGCCGACGATCTTGGGCGCGCCTATGTCGATATTTTCCGGTTAGAGCACGGAAAAATCGCTGAGCATTGGGATGTATGGATGGCCGTTCCCGACAAATCCGCCAACACAAATACGATGTTTTAGTCCCTCCGCCAGAGCGGGTGGGTGGGCATGGCCGCGACCGCCCGAAGCGCCCGTAATCCTCTTCCGCCTTATCGCTCTTGCAGATGTCGCGGACATCGGCGATGTGGCGGCGCAGCCGCCGCGTTGGACCAAGCTGGTCCGTCCGAAAAGCGGACGAAAGCTGCAATGGACATATTGTTGCTTGGGGCCGACCGCATTGCGCGGCAAGCAAGACAGCTGAAAACACGCACGATACCCGACCGCTCGCGGCCGAGCCCAGGTCGATGCGGCGTTCGCGCTCCTTGTCGGCGGCGCGCTCGGCTTCGGTCGGGCGGTAGATGCGCTCTTCGGTTTTTCCGGCGATGCGGAACTCGATGTCGTCGGGACCGCGGCGGGCAATCATGCGTGTGCCGTTGGCGGAGATGTCGATGTCGCGCGCGGTGAGCTCGCGGAACAGCGCGTCGAGGAAAGCAATGATGCGTTCGCGGTGCTCGATGCCGATCCAGAGGCCGCAGAGGCTCTCCCCTCTCGCCATGATGGCGCCGTCGCGGTCGGGCGTCGCGGTGCGGAGCTTGTTGGCGGTGGCGATCAGAGCCGGATGAAGCTCGTTGGTGGGGCGGGTGGGAAAGAGAGGCGTTGTCTGGCGCTTGGCGCGGGCCTCAGTCTTTAGCGCTTGGATATCGGCGCGGGCGGCCTTGGGCGTGAGCGTGGCGGCAAAGCCGATCCGGAAGCGGGGATCGTCGTCTTCGGGTTTGGGCGGGAGCGGAATTATCGGGCGGGACTTGCCGTGATGGATGGCGTTCCAATGGCCCTGGGGCGGGGTGGGGATGTCGTGGCGCTTGCAGAGCTTCTTCAAGCCCACATCGGAGAGGCCAAGCTCTGCAGCGAGCTTGTTTAAGGGCTTCGACCAGATGAGCTGATGGAGCTCTGTTCTGGTGAAGGAATGGGAAGGCATGGGTCTCGGGAGAGAGACGTATGAGAGAAGATGGATTGAGCAGTGGCGCTGAGAATTATTTGGGCGTCGCCCGCTTGCGCGGGCCGCGCTCTTGTCGCTGCGCGATCGAGCCGCGCTGGTGCTGAAGGACAAGCGCGTCTCGCCCCTTCGGGCGGCGATCGCTGACGCGCCTTGGATAGTCTAAGCGGCTTTATTGGAAAGAGGCGCGCCAAGCTTCGGCGCGCAGATGCAGGGCCTGCGCGAGCGGCGGCGAGAGCGTGTAGATTGCCGGGCGCTGCGCGAAGAGATGCACGCGGTAGAGCCGCCACACATCGCTTCTTGCTTCTGAGACTTCGTGCTCGTTGCGCGTCAGATAGAACGGCGTGCGCGCGCCGCCATTGGTGGTCTTCACCTCTATGAGGCGTTCCTGCCCGTCGCCATCGAACGACAAGACATCGTATCCCGCCCCATCGCCATCGACAACAGCCACCCAGCGCACCTTGTCGACGAGATCGTCGCGTCCGATCTGAGCGAGGCGCTCACGCTCGGCGCTGACTACGAACGCCTCACCTGCTCTTCCGAGCTGACGGTTGCGAAAGTCGCGCTCCACCGGATCGAACTTGCGCACCAGCTTTTCGAGGCGCGGCGGGCGCTCGACTCTTTCTTCGAGCATGGGCGGCGGCACGAATAGACTCGTCGCAGACACGACGCGCGCATCGGCGCTTGGCGCTTCCGCAATTTGCATTCGAAAGATTTCACGGGCCGACAAATAGCGATCGATCGCATCAAAGATGGCGTTCTGATAATTGCGCTTCGGTTTGTAGCCTTCGATCCATGGCATGCCCAATTCATCGAGCACCGCCGAGATGTTCTGATGCTTGAATTCGACCGAACGGTGCGTACGTCCGATTTGCTCCATTAGCGCCTTGCTGTGATGTGACTTGACGTAGGCTCGCCCTGCCAGCTCCTCGCCGAGCATGGCGAAATAGTCCGCCACGATCGCGTCGAGCTCCGCGTCGTCCCAGGGACGGCCTATCTTTTCCTCGTCAGCCATGCGCCGCCTGAAACTTGCCGTGGCGAGCCTGGTGGTCAACCCGTGCCCGGGAGCCCTCGCGACTTGCCAAGTCGCACGCGGTCGGGCGGGCGCAAGGGCCAAGCCTGCGGGCGCTGACGCGCGCCCTTGCGCCCGCCCTTAAGGCCCGCGTGCGCGTCGGGTGAGCGTCGCGAGGACAGCTCGCGGCGCGCTGCCGGCGCGATCCGGCCCGAGCTTGCTCCGATGCTTCATTTTGATCTCACCGGCTCGATCGGCTGCGTGCTGACCACTGCGCCCGATGAGCTGACACTCGCAATCTCGTCTGTCGTGAACCGCGACCGCGCACCGCCGCGCATTGCCTGGATCTTGTGCGTGGCGCGCGAGCCGCTGCTCCGCGCAACAATCCTGCAGCATTTGCGTGAGGGCGATCTCGTCCGCATCGAGGGCGTGATCGAACAACGGCGACGCCAGGTTGGCGAGCTTGCGTTTCACAGCGTCGGCTTCATCGCGCAATCGATTGAGCGTGTCCCCTCTCCTGACCAGGGAGGCGCCACGTGACGCGGCTCTATCTTACTCGGCGCGAATACGATGCCCTGCTCGCTGTTCAAGGCGGAAAGTGCTGCGTGAAAGGCTGTGGCGCGAAAACGGACCTAATCGCCGAGCATTCGACACCGAACGCGCTGAAGCCTGGAAAGCCGGACCAGCTGATGTGCGCATCCTGCCACAAGGTGAAGACGCTGAAGGACGTGAAGGCGATCGCCAAGGTGAAGCGGATCAACGGCCAGACGATGAGCCAATACGAGCGACGCAAGAAGTTTGGATCGAGGTTGCGCGGGCGTGGTTTCGAAGGGCGCGGCTAACCTCGCGCCTGGCGTCAAGAGGTCCAACGGGACCCATTGCTAATTTCTCTCCGCTGGAACGTCTTTCCATACATGTCGGCGCTGGCGCTCCCTCTCCTCGCCCTCGTGCTTGTCTGGCTCGTCTACACAGTCACGACGTATGCGCTTCCGTGCCTCGCAGGGCTGGCGGCAGCCAGATTTGCGTTCGAAACGGGTTCGGGATGGTTTGGAGCGTGCATCGTCTTTGGTCTGACGGCGATAACGGTGTTCGGCCTCATGCGCTGGCTCTTTGCCGTTGTCCGGCATCGTGCGGCTCAGATTTTGCTCGCGATTGCGTTTGTCACGCCCGCGATCCTGACGAGCTATTTCATTCTTGAGAGTCTAAGTGCGGGGCGTCTCCCGTCAGAGTCTTGGAGACAAGCACTCTGCACACTCGGAGCGGCTATGTGTGGCCTGGCGGCGTTCGGGCGATTGAGCCGAACCGAGTCGGACTAGCGAAACGCCCTCATAAATCACCGACTGAAACTCTACGAAGACCGCCGCATCGGCATTTGGTCACAAGACCCATGAAAATGGCGCTTGCTTCACTTGCGATACATTTTCGCCGCGGGAGAATCGTGCTCAAACTAAAACCTCAGGTGGAGCGCGGGATTGGCGAAAGGGCGACGCGAAGGTGATCGCTGGGCGAAAAGAGACGAGCATAATCAGTTTTCGTCGATAGCCCAGCAGAAGGCCGATCGGGCCAAGAAGCTCCTCGCTGCCCAACGCGCAGCAGAAGCACCGTTGCCGCGCATTAGTCGCCTCGCGCCAGATAGCCGGGTCCAGCTCCGGTACGCGACCACGGCTGCGCCGATGGACTGGCTCCTCGCCGATCGATCCGAAGCGATTTTTGGACCGATACTTGACTCCATCGAAGACGGCGGCGACCGGCTAGTACTTGCCTGGCCGAATGGTCCCGGCGGCGGCTTTACGCAGAGCGCATTGGCGCTGAAGCACGCGCGTGCGACAGGCAGACTTGCGTTCGCAACCATTGGGCTTTGGCCGTGGAGAAGCGGCGCGACGTGGGCGGCGCGCTCTATCCTTGTCAATCCCGCCGACCTAGCCAAGTGCGCCGCATTTTATGCAACAGAACTGTCGCGCGGAGCGGACTGGGCGCGGACATCGCTCGCCCATGCGTCCCTTGGCATGATTGAAATGCGCCTGCGCGATCTTGCGCCGACGCATACTGACGAAGCCCGCCGCGTGGTTGTCCGCAGTCCGACGCTCCTGGAAACGACAGTCGTCTTTTCACCGCAGAAAGAAGCGCCGCACTATCATGCAACGCCTGACCAAGTGCTGCGGCGTGTGCGCGACCACACCAACATGCGCGAACGGAATGCCGGACTTGAGGAGCACGTCGCCGCAGTAAGCGAACCAGCCACCACGCCCTATGCCGTGTTCGGCCTGCCGGTTGTCCGCAAGGCCAGCCAGCTGCAGCCGTTCCTACGCAATGCGCGCTTTGATGAACTGGGCCTTGACGTGATCGTTGTGGACATGACGCGGACCGGTCGCTCGGACTTGGTGGACGACTGGCACAAGCCCTTTGAGACGTTTTTGGAAGGGCTCTCCTTTGTGGGTCGACGTCCGCCTCTCGTGATTCTGACTGATGATGTCTACGTCTGGAACAAGGTGGGCCGCGTGCTTCGCGGCCACGCGGCGAACCAGCGTCCCGCCTGGAAGCGCGCAAGCGAAGTCGGCGCGCTTATGCTGGAAAGCGGCTTGCTCGGCGCCCCTGCCGGCATCGCCGATAACCTTCCAACACTTCGCGTCAGCGCCGACATCAAGGATGCTTCGCTCGCACCTTTGCGTCGGACCGCCCTCAGCTTAGGCCAATCGCTCAAGGACATCGGCGCGACTGCGCTGGCCGAGGGTGTATCTGAAGCGCTGTCCATTCTGCGCCGCAGCGCCAATGCACCACTTGGCACCGAGGAGGCGGCGACCATCCTGGACATCCTCTATGGCGAGGATGACGAGCTGCAGGCCAAGACACGCGCGCTCTTCCGACCCAAGATGGCGTTGGCGCGGCTGGCCGCCATCGCTGCTGAACACGCGCCTTTGGCTAACGCAGCCGGCGCGCTCCTCAGTCAAATCGAAAAGAAGCTTGAAGGCTGGCGCGCCGAAACTCCAGCTTCGCTCAAACTCGCCAGTATCCTCGCCACCACCGACGCAAACGCTCCAGATACGCTCATCACCATGTCTGACCGCCGCGTCGTTGAGGCTTATCTCGCATCCGATCGAGCAATGGCCGTGAGCGCGCGTGTCGTGGATCATCGCAACGTCGCCTCGGCGCTTGGCGATGCATCATTTCGGCGTCTGATCGCTATAGGACCAACGCCAGATCTCGTGCGTACTCTGCTGACTAATGGGGCGTGCCCCGAAGAAGTAACCGTTCTTGGAGACGCAGCGGGTACGACGCTTATTCTCGCGCAATTGCGGCCGCTCGCGCGCGTCGCGGCGTTCGCCCGCCTCGCGCCGCGCGCTGAAGCATTGCTAAAGGCATTTGAACGGGGCGGCAGCGACGAAGCACTCGACCTCGCCGAAGCGCAGTTTCGAATTGTGGCCGTGCCGAGCGAAAACAACATCGATTTCACCCAAGCGGGCGAGGCTTGGGAGGGTGACGTCATTGAGCTGCGCACCAGGCGTGTGCCGCGGCTTGGGTATCGTCCAAACAGTGACGTGCTCGTCTATTCGCCGGGCGAAACTCGTCCGTTCGAGCGCAAGGCTGCTCGCGATGTCGTGAAAGGAGACTTTATCCTCGTTCTGGACGCGAAGCTGCGTGAACCATTGCGTATCGCGCTGGCCGGATCGAAAAAGGCTCTTGGGCAGTTAGCAATTTATCACCATCGCATGGACCAAGTCTTGGCGCAGACGCCAGGCGCCTCGCACGCGGAGAAAGCCCGCCACGTGCTGGCCGCGATGCGAGCGTTGGACCCGAGCTTTGGCGCGCATGAAGCACCCAACGTCATTCGATGGCTTACGGCCGGTCAGTCAGCTCAGTCTTCCGACGGCGCACGCCAACCCCGCGCAGCCCGCGACAAGACGCGGTTTGATCTCTTCATGCGTGCGGTGGGCGTCGACGCCCCTCTTGCGGAAATCTACTGGCACGCCGCGATCACACCGTCCCGCGCCTATCGAGCGCTAGAAGGCTATCTCTTCAATCAGAGAGTCGTCCAATTCGTTCTTGACCCTGAAGGCGCGGTGGGCGCGGGCTGGGCCGATCTTGGCGCGCTTTGGCAAAACGTCACCGACGCAGTCGACGAGGTCGTCGAGGCGACGACCATAAAGGGAAAACGACATGGCTGAACTCGCCGCCCTGCGCGATATGTCCGCCGACGAGCGACAACTGCTCAAAGAGGCGGTGTGCGACGCCGTTTTGTCGCGAACTCACGCCATCGTGTCGGGCCACGGGGATTTTGGACGTATCGTTTTGGGCAGTCGCCCATCACGAACGCTGTCGAGCGGATTCATCCTGCCCCGCATCAACGACGATGGCGACGACGAAAGCAGCGACATTCATATCTGCTCTCACGGTATGGACTTGAGACTGCTTAGAGCGACCGGCGCGCTCACCGTCGGAGTTGAACTCTCAGTATATGTGCGAGCGTTGCCAAGCGCCGATGAACTCTTCGCGCGCAACGGCCGACTGATTCCTCCCGCGGATTTCAACGATCGGGCAAAGCAGCAAATTCGAGCAACGCTTCGTGCTCGAAGCAGCCAAGAAATCGCGCCGCGGACGCCGACCGCGCAACGCGCACTCCAACGAGCGCAAATTACCCGAGACATCTATTTGTCTCTGGGGGTGGGCATTCCCGACAAAGCCACATTGCCCGGCGGCGATGATCGGGACATCACTGCAGACCAATCTGAGCTACCGCCCTCGCCGATCGGCGCCGGGCGGCTGCAAATTCCGGACGTTCATTCACGCCGCTACTCGATCCCGGAAAAATGGATACGACTTGCTGTCGCTGTTCCGAACCTTGAACTGTCACTTCCGTGCGATCCCACGCAATGGCAACAAACCGCTGAGGATCACAAGAGGCTCCTGATCGCCGCCATCGATGCGGCGTACCGCGCGTGGCTCGCCTCCGAGGAGGGCGGGCTTTGGGCATGGCGAAAACTCAGCCCGCCTTCGGAAGCGTTCTGGACGCGCGAAGCGTGGGAAGCGTTCCTCGGTCGTGTACGGCAGACGCTGCCAAACCCCAATCACCTCGTGCCGCAATTCGATGCGCAGATTCTGGTGCAGCCACTTCCCGATCCCCGCGCCCCCGGAGAGTTTTCGTTACGCATCGCCCTCGAAAATCTTCGCGAGGATGATTCCGATAAGGAGTGCGGCTTGTTTTGCGTCGGCCTTGCGCTGACGGCCCCGCGCGACGCCATCGGCCCAATGCGGTTGGAACGGATCAAGCGTAGCTATCATCTGGCCGGTTTCATGACTATGCCCGGCATCGGCGTGAATGGCGGCATCGAGCAGCTCAGCGACGATCCGCTCGCGCTGCGCACAACTTGGATGCCGCGTTACGTCCTGCCGCGTCAGCGAGCCAGCGTCATCGCTGGCCTAGACGCATCGTACGACGCGCTCGGCGCGGATGCGTTCGATCCAGAGACACTGCGGCCACTACCAGCGGCGATGGCCGATTGGATCGATGCGATTGCGGGCAACACTGTACTCAGCTTTCCCGACGAAGAAGGCACGCCTGCCGACGAAGCCGCGCAAGCGGCTCGGTTTGCCGACGATCTCGACGCCTGGCGGCGCGAAGCCCAGCGTATCGTGCACGGAATCGACGTCCTCAAGCGCGCTCAGGATGCGGCCCGTAGCGGCGATGTCGGTCTGGCGAGCGCGCCATATCGGGCTTGGCGCCTTCTCAACAGAACCTTTGCGGCGGTCAATCCCAACGTATCCGGGGAAGAGCCGCCGTCGTGGCGGCTCTTCCAGCTGGGGTTCATCCTCGCGCACGTACCCACTCTTGCTTCGCGCCTCGCTCCTTACGAAGGCGCATTCCGCGCAGACTTCGACGAGGACAGCGTTAGCCTTCTCTACATGGCGACTGGCGGGGGCAAGACTGAGGCCTTCTTTGGAACGATCGTTTACGCTCTCTTCTTAGACCGTTTGCGCGGGAAGAAGCGCGGCATCACGGCGATGATGCATTACCCGTTGCGCCTTTTGACTGTGCAGCAAGCGCAACGCTTGGCGCGCCTTCTCGCCCAAGCGGAGCTTGTTCGCCGCCGCGAGGCGCTCGGCGGCAGCGCATTCGAAATCGGATTCTGGGTTGGCGGGACCAACACACCGAACGCGACGGAGAAACGCGCTGGCACTGTCGTCGATGAGCTAACATCCGTCCCCGCCTGGAACGCGCGTAACGCCAACGACGAAACCGCACTGTTGCGCAACAAGGAATACGCGGCATGCAAGGAAGCATGGGCCAAGCTCCCAGCGTGCCCATTCTGCCACTCGCAAGATGGGGTGGGTCTGCGGCTCTATCCGCACCGGCACAACCGGCTCGCCATCGTCTGCCTCAATCCCGCATGCGCTTGGAACGCGCTACACGAGACGCTGGAGCCTCTGCCCTTCCTGCTCGCTGACACCGACATCTATCGCCGTGCGCCGTCCATTCTCTTGGGGACTATCGACAAGCTCGCGCTACTTGGCCAAAGCACGACGACGATCGATCGCATCGCCGGCATGTTCGGCCTAGCGCGTTGGATTGAAGGCGGCGACGACGGGCTGTTGCAAATGCCTAGCGGCGCGGCGCTTGCGCAACCGCCTGCTGATTGCGCGCGTGTCGCTCCGGCCTTTGTTGATGGGCACGAGATATTCTTCGACCCGTTCCCGAGCTTGATCGTTCAGGATGAAATGCACCTGCTGGAGGAAAGCCTCGGCACTTTCGGTGGCATCTTCGAAACCGGACTCTTCAATTGGCTGGAAGAACTCGCGCAATTGCTCGGCGCGCGCGCTTGCCGTGCGCCAGGCGCCCCGGATCGCCCGCGGCTGCCGCACGTCATTGGCGCAACCGCCACGGCAGCCGACGTCACGAAGCACACACGCGCGCTCTACCAAAAACAGGTCGTACAGTTTCCGCATCCGGGCCCGTCGCTACATGCGGGCTTCTACACACGTATGGCTGACTTCTCGCCGAACACTGAAATCGTATCAGGCCGAGCGAACGTTCATACGCCGCCTCGCGCTCAGGAGCGCGCCGCGCCTTGGGGTCGAGTGTACGCAAGCCTTATGACCAACGGCCGCCTGCACACGGTCACGACTCTTTCGATTCTCGCTGTTCAAGCCGCTACGATCACCCGCTGGCAGCGCGACTTGAGCGCTGGCGATCCTATACGGCAAGCGCGAGCTGCGGCCGAAATCGAGACATCGCTCTCTGATCAACCCTACGCCGAGGGCAGACGCCAAATGGTCCGCGCTGTGGCAGCTTCCGGTCGATATGATCGCCTGGCGGCGCTTGTTGATCTACATCGTATTCAGTTGATCTATGTCACCAACAAAAAGGGTGGCGACCAAATCCTGTCTGCCCTTCTGCCGGAGACGCTCGAAACGCACGTGGCGATGGGCGACGACTACGCGCTCAATCACTTCGCAACAGAACTTATCTCGGGCGGCGTTGATATCGGCGGCATCCAACGCGTGATTCGCGTCGCCAACCAGCCTTTCGATCCGATGACGAACAATATCGACGATGCGCTACGCGCCATCGTGGCAACCGCCGCAATATCACACGGCGTCGATGTTGAAACCTTCAACGCAATGATCTTTGCGGGCATGCCGTCCGACATCGCTGAGTACATCCAAGCCTCTTCCCGGGTCGGCCGAACGCATGTGGGATTTTCGCTACTCGTGCCGACGCCGCAGACGCGGCGGGATCGCTTCATCGTGGAGGTTCACGACAGCTTCCATCGGCTACTTGAGAGAATGATCGCCTCGCCCGCGATCGAGCGCTGGGCCGACCGCGCCATTGACCGCACCGTCCCGTCTCTTGTGCAAACGTGGATCGCCGGCGTGCGTCACCAGCAGAGATTCGTTCGCGCCACGTCCGCGGATAAGACACGCGTCACACTCCCAACAAGCGTCGAGGCGATGGAACAGTTGATGCGCGACACTGCCTTTGATGATTGCGTCGCCTTTGTGCAGCGCGCTGTTGGTGTGCCGGCCTCCGTGGGCGGCCCGACCAATCCGGATTACTACGCTTCGCTCGTTCGCGCCGCTGTCTTGAAGATACGCAGCACGCTTGCTGGCGGCGACTTCACCGGCCCACTCCGCGACTTTTGGAGCAACCGACTCACCAACCTGCAACGCCCGATGACGAGCTTACGCGATGTGGACGCGGCCGGAAAAATTCGAGCTAGCCACCGCACCAACCGCAACAGACACCTCGACCCTGACGATGTCGCCGAGGCAATGGCGGTCCTTCGCACGCGCGGCGGCGGACGTAGGCGGCGGACCGCCGCGAGCGAACTCGATGGCGAGGGCTAAGCACCATGACCAAACCACCCTCCATGCAGCGTTCGCGCACCCAACTTGCAAGCTCGTACGCGCCGCACTGTCTGTTCACGTTCGAAGGCGGCATGGGCGCCTGCATGGCGATCTCGACGAGCAACCGCGAGGCGGACCTGCGCCAGATCACGCAACGACTGATCGGAGAACAAATTCAAGAGTATTTTGAAGCATGGGCCGCGCGCGCGACGCGCGGTCAGAATTTGCGCCACCCGGTCCCGCTGGACCTTGCGGTCGATGGGCGTGCAGTCAGCGAGCAGAATGTTGCTGTCCGGCTTGGCGACTTGAGCTTTCAAACGCCCGATGAAGTTGGCTACATCCCCTTCCCGCTGGCGTTCACCTGCACCAGCTGCGACCTTCATCGCACCGCGCGCCGGGTTGATACACTTTCAGACGATATTGATGAATTCCGCAGGAGCTGCCCGCGCGGCGCGGACCGCTGTGCAAACGATTGGTCACAGATCGACGTTGTGCTGACCCATTGGTCCGGAGACGTTGAAGCCATTACGCCGAACTACCGGCATTGGAACGCGGGCGAGATCAGAGAACTTTCGCGCTGCACCTCGTGTGAATCCGAGCGCTTTTATCTCCGTCGCCCGCCGGGCGCGCTGTCGAATTGGTATTTCGAATGTGTCGTTTGCCACAATGTGCGCGCCGTACTTCAGCGCGATTTAAAAACACTGGAGTCCCTCGGACCCTACCTAGATCAGAATCAAGCGTTAATCGCTGAAATCAACATGGAGCCGATCTCGTATCGGGCGTCGGCAGCCTATTATGTTCATGGCGATCGGCTGCTTGTCTTCAATGAGGATCGTTTTCTCTCGTTGCTCGCAAGCGCGCAGACCGGTGAATTAGAGGCCTTCTGCAGCACGCAATACGGCTACCCGCCGACGCATCTCGCGGACGACGACAAGGCTCGCATCCTCGAAGCGGCAGGTCGACGGGACGAATGGACCAATCACCGCGAGATGCGAGCACTGTTGGCCACGCTGACTGCGCCGGGAGCAAACACGCCCGAAAGCATGATCCGCGCGATGGAGGCAACGCTCCGTGACCGCGAAGAAACGTGGAACGCGACGGTGTTCTCAGGCCACCAACAAGCCAGTCCCGGAATCGCGCAGGCATGCCGCGAACGCCCAGCCTATGTGCGCCGTTTTGATCCCGTGCGTATGGCCGTGGAGCATGAGACGCTCCTTCGCGAGAAACTTCGCGGCGGGCAAATGAGTGATGGCAAAGAAGTCTCCGTCGACGTCACCGTGCTCGACCCATTTCTATTCCCGGACGGCCTTACCGAGAGTGACAAGGCAGCGCTGCGGAGCGCGAGCCGACGACGGCTCGATCTCTTAGGCATCGAAGAAATGCGGCTCATTCGCGACGTCCGCGTCTGCGAATACACGTTCGCCTACACCCGCACGGCTTCCAGCCCGGTGGTGCAGCGAGATAAGGCCGGCGCTGCTGAGATGCCCGTACGATTGCGGCTCTTCGACCGCGTCAGTGTCGGCGACGCCGCCCGCCATCCGGTCCTTTGTCTAGTCCAGTCAAACGAAGGATTTTACGTCAAGCTCAATGAGGCCACGGTGCTCGCTTGGCTCAACGCGAACGCCGCGGCACTTTCGCCTGCGCCACAGGGCGTAAGACTGGGCGGTCAATTGATCGAGCAGTTCGCGCAGCTTCAGAACGACACGACGGCACGCTTTTCGCGCTTCCTCGATGAGTATAGGCGCGAGCGGGCGGTGCCGCGTCACGCCTACCCTTATGTGTACACCCTCCTGCATACGATGGCGCATCATCTGATCGGGGAATGCTCGCGCCTTTCCGGTCTCGATCTCGGCTCCTTCGGCGAGCACATCTTCGCACCCGATCTCGCTTTTCTTGTCTACCGCCGCGGCATGACCATGGATCTTGGAAACCTCTCTTCGATGTGGCGGGACCGCGGCGACGCCCTTATTGGCAACGAGGTGCTCGATCGCATGGTGTCGCCGCCGAGCCTGCGCTGCGGTTCCGAAACCGTGTGTAACCATCGCGGAGGCGCTTGTCCTGATTGCGTGCTGATACCGGAGACGGCGTGTCTAACTCGCAATGAACTTCTGTCGCGGTCGGTGCTTGTCGGGCGCGGCGCGCCAAGATGGGATGACGTCGGCGGTCAGATAGCTGGATATTATGACGTGGCCGCTGGCTTGGCCGCACCATGACCCATGCAGCGCCTATCGGCACCGCGCTCGCCAATTCCTTAATAGCGCGGTTGAATGGCGACTACGCGTCGGCGGCGACGGTTGCGCGTGTCATCGCGAGCCGCCCCAACGGCTTCATCGACGCAAACTCAGCTGCCATAGAGCCCCGCACCTGCTTCGACCGGATCGTACAAGATTTTGTTGAACGTCGCTGGCTGACGCCAGCGGGAAGCACGTGGTCGACGGGACCGCTCAGCATTCCACCAGGCGTGCCATCCTTTCTCGAAGGCGCGGCCTTCATGCAAGCGGCAACGCCGGACAACGCCGCCGCCGTCGTCACCATGCCCAGAGCGCCAAGTGCGATAGCGCGGGCCCTGCCCACAACGGGAGTAAGCTACGCAAACCTCGTGAGCACGGACGACGCGTTGGTGCGAGTAGCTACGTCAGCGCACAAGACCTTCACCATCATGACGCCGTTCCTCAACGCTGCGGGTTTGTCGCGGGCACTCGACGTGTTCAACAGGTCATCTGCGCCTAATAAGACCTTGATCACACGCCGAAGTGGCGCAGCGGCGCGCGCGCTCCGTGCGGGCGGCGCTGCAGCACTTCACCGCGCGTCGATCCAAGCACTGGACTACTTAATCCGCGACGCGGACGGCGGGTTCGAAACCTTCCACGCCAAAGTTGCACTTGCGGACGAAACGCTGGCATATGTCGGCAGCGCGAATATGACAGTTTATGACCGGCATTCGATGGAGTTGGGCGTGATGATGGAGGGATATCCCGCCCGCATCGTCGCCAGTGTCGTACGCGCGGTCGAACAGATTGCCGTGCCAATCCCGACCATGAATGTGTAGGAGCGCGACGACTTGAATACTTCGCCCGCTGCACCTGTGTTCGCCGATGCGAGTGAGGCCGCGGCAATCGTACGTCGCATCTGCCTGGCTTACGAAGGCTCAAAGGCGAAGCCATACAATGCTTGCGCGCGGATGATTGCGGGACGCGCACGCCAGGAGATTCGCCGCGATCTCGCCCGCCTTACACCGGCTTGGCGCGATCACGCGATCGCCTGTGTTTACGCGACTCTGATGCCACGAGCGCGCCGCAAAAAGCTTGGTGCCTACTTCACGCCACCACACCTCGTATCCCACCTATTCGCGACCTTGCGTAAAGCCGGGATCGATCCGATCAAAGACCATTTCCGGGATCCAGCTGCCGGTGGCGCAGCGTTCATCGTGCCCCTAGCGAGAGTAAAAGTCGGCGCTTGGCGGAGCGCGGGTAAATCTAGGCCCACCATTCTGAAGGCGTTGCGTGAGCAGATGAGCGGCGCGGACGTCGAGCCCGGATTGGTTAAGCTCGCCAACGCCCTGATCCGGCGCATGCTCACGCACGAATTCGGCTTCTCAGATGCGAGTGTGCGCGGCCTGTCGCTCGTAGTTTGCGCAGACAGTCTTGCGCCGATCGCCGAAGCGGCCGACGCCAAGGCACACGAGGTCGGCAATCCGCCGTATCGCCGCCTCCCCCGCGCGCAAAAAAGGACGCTGCAGGCCGAGTTCGAGGACATACAAAGTGGGCGCCTCAATCTTTACGCCATGTTCGTGCGCCGAGCGCTGGATCGAGTCGCGCCGGGTAAACTGGTCGCCTATGTATTGCCGGCATCCTTCCTCGGCGGGCCCGAGTTTACCCAATTCCGCAAATGCGTGACTAAGCATGCGCACGTGCGCGTCATCGATATTGTTGATAAACGCCGCGACCTGTTCCTCGACGCCACCCAAGACGCTTGTTTCCTCGTCCTGCAGAAAAAGAGCGCAAAAATCAAAAAAAATCGCCCCACGCTATGCGGCGTTCTTCGGTCGGACGGTGAGTACGATCCTTCTGGCAAGGTGGTGCTTCCAAAAGACGGACGTCCATGGAAGCTTGCCCAGGCTCGCGCACGACGGCTCACCTCGACTTTGAGCAATTGGGGGTACAGGGCCACGATTGGTTATCTCGTCTCCAACAGACAACCCAAACGCTTGTTCAAGACCCACGGTGCCAACCGCTATCCTCTTATCTGGGCCAAGGCGATTACGCCCGACGGCGATTTCGATTTTCCCCGAAGCGGCGACTATCGCGACCGACTTTGGGCGAGCGCGCCCCCCGACGCCCCTTATCTCGTTCGCACGGCTTGCGTTGCGCTCCAGCGCATTTCAACACGCGGACAAAAGCGGCGCCTGAACGCAGCGGCGATCCCGACCAGTTTCTTACGCAAACATGGGGCAATTATAGGCGAGAACCATGTGATCTTTCTCGTCCCCGTTAGCGCGAGCGCCGCGCCGCCACAGGCGCTTGCGCAAGCAATGAATACTCCAGAGGCCAGCGCTCAATTCGATCGCATGAGCGGCTCATCTTCAATCTCCGTTCGCCTGCTAGAATCCATGCCATTGCCGCATCCGCCCTGGCGAAGCAAAACAAGCGCCCGCCGGCGGTGACCATCCCGGCCCGCGAGCGCGACGGGGCTGGGCTCAGACTCTGAGAGGCGCTAGTATCTCGCAATGGGCGTCAAACTGGTAGTCGCGGTGACTGACAGTGCTTGGTTCGAGCACCTGCGGGCGCTTCCCGACTTAACCGAAGTCAATTTCTGGAGCCCATCTCCCAAAACATTCGCGGCGCTGCAGCCGGGCGAACTCTTTCTCTTCAAACTTCGCTCGCCCAGAAACTTTATCGTCGGCGGCGGTGTGTTCGCCTACGCTAATGTTTTGCCCCTCTCGCTTGCCTGGAGCGCATTCGGCCAAGCCAACGGTGCCCACTCTCTCAAAGCGATGCGTGACAGCATCAATCAGTACCGGAAAGCAGATGCCGCCGAACGGCACGATTTCAGCATCGGATGTCGAATTTTGACTCAGCCATTCTTCCTCGATGAGCGTGATTGGCTGCCAGTACCTGAATCGTGGGCACCAAACATCGTATCCTTCAAGCGATTTGATACTGACGAGTCAGACGGTCATGCGCTTTGGAACGGGATCCTTGAGGCCAAACGAACCTCGGCGATTTCACTCACGCCGGATGGCGGGCCACGCTTCGGCCACCCGCAGCTCATTCAGCCTCGTCTGGGGCAAGGTGCGTTCCGTGTCCTTGTCACAGACAATTACCAGCGGCGCTGCGCCATAACCGGAGAGCGCACGCTGCCGGCCCTCGAAGCCGCGCACATTCTCCCTTACGGCCAAGGCGGGGGCCATCAGGCCTCAAACGGCATTTTGTTTCGGCGCGACATACATAGCCTGTTCGACGCGGGATACGTCACTGTTACTCCAAATATGAACTTCGAAGTCAGCCGACGCATCAAAGAAGAGTTCGAGAATGGGCGTCACTACTACGCCCTGCATGGCCAGATGATCTCGGCACCCGACCGCGATGAGTGGCGCCCCGATGCGGAGAAACTCTCCTGGCATAATGAAAACACCTATCTCGGATAACGCGCGGCCCCTCGGCAGGACCTTGCTCACGCTGCGTCGCCATCATCGAGAATATGAGCCTCAAGGTCGAGATTGATCATCAACCGGACTGCCGAACCCAGATCTTGCATCTCCATCAGGTTGGCGCGCGCCAGTATCGGCCACATGCGCTGACTCGCCCGATCGAAGGTGATCTGCAAATATCGCAACCGCCGGATCATCCTTTGACAATGCTCGGCGCACAAGTCGCCCGGCCAGATGCCATCGCGGAAAAACCGATGCACGAAGAAATCGCGCTTTTCCTTGACCCATTTCAAATACGCCAAATCGCGGGCGTCGATATCATGACGTGATAGGATGGCAAGCAAACTACCAAGCGTGGAATGTTCCAGCGTTGCCTTCTTCGCCAAATGACGCTACCAATTCGAGGCGTCCTCACCCAACCGGTTCGCCACCTTGACGCGATTGCAGATCGACATCGCGCTGATCGCGGCGTCTTCCATCACGTGGAGACGTACAAAAGTGACGCCAATCTCTGTGCAGTACCGCGTCCGCAATGTATCGACATCACCGAGTTGGCGGTGATGCCTCCGCCAAAAATCCGCCGATAGATCGTATTGCATTGTCGCAGTCCAGGCCCAATGTCGATTTAGGTCTCTCTTTGCCCCACGGCGGACTACCCGCTGATCTCACCGGCACCGATCATGGATTTTCTCACTTCTGAGAGCAAGCGCGACGCGTCGATACCGATCACGTCCGCGAACCGGATTAGCTCTATTACGTCGATACGGCGCTGACAGGTCTCGATCTTTGCCACCTGGGACTGGTTCCACCCCAGCGCATCAGCGACACCTTGCTGACTCAAGCCGGACGCCTTGCGACGTTGCACCAGCAGCTCGATGAACTGCTGGTACCTTTCGTCATGCAGAGACGCCACGCGCGTCTTTTTGCTTCGACGGCCCATTGCGGGCGGGGTAAGCCGACAATAGGATAATGCCATTTTCGGCTTGACGGTGAAGCTTGTGCTTGACGACCTTCACAGTGAACTGACAGCGCACGATTTGAGCTGCCTTGCCGCGGTTAATGAGAGTCCGCGCGCCACCGACCATGCCGTGGCTCTGTCAGCTACACGCCTTGCTGTCGTTCGGCGCGTCGACTGGGCAACTCCTGAAGATCACACCGCCCTCGCAACGATGCTGACTGAGGGCGACTTCGTCTGGGCTGGCCTGGTCTATGCCGAGCGGGCGGGATCAGAGACCGTTGGTCTGATCGAGACCTTCCATGTCAGCCAGCTGGATCAGCTGGTGGCCCGTCTCATTGAGCTTCGGGAGGCGTGCCGTGAAGCCCGCTGACCTCGCCCGCCTCTTCGCCTCTGAGGGTCCGCGTCTGCTGCGGAGGCTGCGGCGCTTCCGCGGCCGAGTGCCGGCCGAGGATGTCGTCCAGGCTGCCTTCACCAAGATGCTGGAGATCGATGTCTCCGAGGTCGAAGACCCGCGCGCTTACCTCGCACGTCTCACGCAAAACTTGGCGGTTGATGAGTTGCGCCGCCAATCACGCGCTGGCGTAGCTTCCGTCAGCGACGAGAGGCTTGAGCGGCTCGGCTCTGAGACGGTACTGACGCCGGAGCAGATGCTGATCGAGGGCGAGCGCTTCGCCCATGTCACGGGCGCGTTTCTGCAATTGCCGCGCAAGGAGCGTCTGGCGGTCGTCTTGTTCAAGCTGAAAGGCCTTAGCCACGAGGAGGTCGGCAAACGGCTCGGCATTCCCCGCCACAGCGTGCCGCGCTATCTCTCACGCGCGCTTGCCAAATGCGCGGAGGCGTTGCAGGCCTTCGAACGAGCCGGGCTCGACGAGAAAAGCAATGACCAGCCCACGGGAGAAGCGGATCGGACGTGAGGCCGCCGATTGGGTGGTCAAGTTCGATGGCGTCGAGTTTGACGCCCGCGATGTCGCCGCCTTTCGCCGCTGGCTCGCCAAATCCGATGATCACCGCGCCGCGTTTCAACTCGCAAGCCGCGCCTGGAACCAGATGGACTTGCTGGCGCGTCTCGACGCATTCGAACTGACTGCTGATGACGCCCCGCCTTCCGTGAGCCGCCGCACGGCGCTTGCCGCCAGTCTCGGCGCGGGCGCACTGGCCGTTGGGATCAGCGGCTATGTCGCCTTCTCGGGCGGGTCAGCCGAGGCATTTGAAACCGGCGTCGGCGAGCAACGCGAAGTCGATTTGGCGGACGGCACGCGGGTGTTGCTGAACGCAAGTTCGCGGCTTGAAGCCCACATACGGGATGATCGGCGAGAAGCGCGGCTCTTGGCGGGCGAAGCGCTCTTTACGATAGCGGAGAGCAGCGCCGGCGTGTTTTCGATCACCACGCCGTCAGGAGAAATCGAGGCGGCCGGCGGCGAAATCCTGGTGAAGCTGCTTCCAGAAGGCGCGCGCATCGCTTTGCTATCCGACGGCGCGCGCGCCTCTCGGCGCACATGGATCGGACAAACGTCCCCAGTTGTGGCGGGCGTGAATAGTGAGATCGTCATTGCCCGCGAAAACGTGGCCGTTGATGCTTCCACCCCCGAGCAGCTCGCGCGACGTACGCTCTGGCGTGAAGGCATGCTCGCCTTCGACAACACGCCGCTCTCCGAGGCGGTCGCGGACGTTACGCGGCAAAGCGGCATACGCTTTGTCTTCGCAGATCCAGCGCTCGCCGACCTGCGCGTCGGCGGCCTCGTTCGTGCAGACGATCTTGACGCGTTCCTTCAGCTCCTCCGAAACAACCTCGCCATCAACACTGAACAGCGTGATGGCGAGATCCTGCTGAGTTCGACGGCCACGCTTTAGCGTGCATTGCCCGAAATATTTTCTGACGGACTGCTAAATCCGGCCATCTCCCGCGTCCCTCCCCTCGAAGCCGCCCGCTTGAGAGCGGCGAAGGGGGAAGACAATGGTGGATTTTTCGGCGCGGATGCGACGCGATGGCGTGCGCTCGCTGCTGGCCGTGGCGCTGGCTTCTGTTTCAAGCTTCGCGTTGAGCATTCCCGCTCACGCGCAATCTGCTGACGCGGCCGCGCGCACCGCGCGTGCGGAGCGCGAGTACGATATTCCGGCGCAACCCTTGTCGTCGGCGCTCGTCCGTTTCGCCGAACAATCAAACCTGCAAATCCTCTTCTCCCAGGACGCTGTGTCGGGATTCACGTCGCGATCGGTCGTCGGCCGCAGCACGCCCGAGGCGGCGCTGGCGCAACTGCTGCCGGCTGGCGCGCCACGCATCGAGATCGCCGGCGATCGTATCGTTCAGGTGGAGCCACTCGCCCGCCCCCAGTACGCCGCGACTGAAAACGACGAAGAAATCGTCGTCACCGGCACGCGTATTCGTGGCGCAGCGCCTGTCGGGGCCAATCTGGTCACCCTCGATCGCGCGGCAATCGAGGAGAGTGGTCGCTCCACGGTTCAGGATGTGCTTGGCCTCGTCTCCCAGAACTTCACCGGCGGCACGTTTGAGACGACACAACAAGGCGGGCCAGAGCACAACGCCAATCGCAGCTTTTCGTCGTCAATCAATTTGCGCGGCCTTGGCCCCGGATCGACGCTCTCTCTGGTCAATGGCCGGCGTCTTGCGCCCGCTGGTCTTGGACACTTCGTCGATGTGTCCACCATCCCGCTTGCCGCGGTCGAGCGTGTCGAGGTGCTGGCCGACGGCGCGTCCGCCGCCTATGGCAGCGACGCTGTCGGCGGCGTGGTCAACTTCATCCTCCGCGATGATTTCGAGGGCGCTGAAACGAGCCTGCGCTTCGGCGCCGATGGTCGCGGCGACGTCTCCGAGCAGATGTTCTCGCATGTTCTCGGCTGGAGTTCTGACCGCTTCTCCCTAGTCGCGGCGTATGAGTATCGCGAACGCACCGGACTTCAATGGAACGATCGTGACTTCGCCTCCGACTCCAATCTGACGCGCTATGGCGGTCTCGACTATTCCCGGCCCCAGGCCAATCCCGGCACGATCACGCGCATTGGCGTGACCCCGGTGACATTGGCTATCCCGCGCGGGCAGGATGGGACATCACTTGATGCGAGCGACCTTATTGTCGGTCAGGTCAATCGCCAGAATGCGGTTGAAGGCCAATCTCTCCTGCCCGAGCAAACCTCGCACGGGCTCTTTCTGTCAGGCCGCTTCGAGGTAACGCCTCGTCTGGAAATCTTCGCTGAGGTGCTCGCTGGTCAACGCGACGCCGAAGCCTATCGCACACAATCGTTCGCCAGCATCCGCGTTCCAGAAACCAATTATTATCGTCAGCTCAACAGCCTCTTCCCCGGTCAAGGCCCTCTCACAATCGCCTATTGGTTTGGCGATGATTTGGGCCCGGCGCTCAGCCAGAGCGAGTCTAGCGCGATCACGGCCTCCTATGGGCTTGAGTATGAACTAGGCCGCGACTGGCGCTTGGAACTCGTCGGTGGTCATGCCGCCAGCGACGAATTCATACGCGCCGCCAACTTCTATGATCCCAGCTCTCCTGCCGTAGCGGCGGCGCTTGCCAGCTCAGACCCCGCAACCGCGTTCAATCCTTTTGCCGATGGATCGAACACACCACAAAGCGCGCTGGTCGGCTTCACGTCCACCACGGACACACAAAGCGACGCTGACGTCTCGACTTTCGCGCTGAAGGCGGACGGTCCCGTGTTTCAGCTCTGGGGCGGTCCGCTGCGCGCGGCCATCGGCTACGAGCAGCGGCACGAGCGCTTCGTCCTCGATCGTGTCGATTATCGGTTCTCCGGCGTCACACGCTCGGATTATCAGCCGCCGCAATCACGCCGCGTCGACGCGTACTTCATCGAGCTGAACGCGCCATTGATCGGCTCGGTCAATAACGTGCCTCTAGTTGATGCGCTGACGCTCTCGCTGTCGGCCCGCCGCGAAGACGCCAGCGATTATGGCGACGCGACCGTGCCCCGCATCGGACTTACCTGGGATATCAATCCGGAACTTCGCCTACGCGCGGCCTGGGGCGAGTCCTTCCGCGGCCCGACCTTTGATCAGCTTGATCCGAGCGGCATTAATTCGTTCGCGGTTGTTACTCCCTCGCTCGATCCCCTCGCCGACGACGGAACAACCGGCGTTATGCTTTCGTCAGGCGGCGGCGATAGCCTTCGCCCGGAGAGTGCTGAAACCTGGAGTGCCGGCTTCGACTTCCGTCCGGCGTGGCTGGACGGCTTTTCCTTGTCGGCCACCTATTTTGATATCGCCTATTCCGACCGGATCGATGACGGCGGCGCAACACCGCTCGCCATGCTGTTCGATTCCCTGACCTATGCGGATCGCGTCATTCGCGATCCAACGCCTGAGCAGATTGCTTATTATCTGTCGCTGCCATTCGAGGTCAGCGGCGATGTCCCGGTCGAGGGGATTGAGGTCATCATCGACACGCGACTGCGCAACCTCGCGGCCTGGAATGTGCGCGGCATCGACTTGTCGGCAGACTATCGCTTTGAGACTGGGCTCGGCGATTTCACGCTCTTCGCCAACGCCACGCAATTGCTCGAACATTCACGGCAATCGACGGCAACAAGTCCGGTCATTTCCGGTCTCGACACGACGTTCAATCCGCTCGAATGGCGTGTCCGCACGGGCCTCTCCTGGCGACTTGACGATTGGACGGGCAGTCTCAGCGCCAACTATCAGAACGCTTATCGCGACGCCTATACGAGCGATGGCGAAATCGACAGCCAGACCACTTGGGATTTGCAGATTGGGCGCCGCCTCAACGCGCGCGAGGATGGTGGCGAAACACGCCTTTCGCTCAGCATCCTCAACCTATTCGACGAAGACCCGCCAATCGCCAACAATCCCGTCGGCTTTGGCTTCGATCCCTCCAATGCCTCTGCGATTGGCCGCTTCATGGCGCTTGAGCTGCGTCACGCCTGGTAATGCGGACGTGTTCGACCCTCTTGCTTTGCGCAATGATTGCCGCTGCCTGGTCAATCTCGCCGAGAAGCGCATCGGCGCAGGACCGGAGCGTCGTGCTCGACGACCTGACCTCCCTCCGCGACTTTGCGGCGCCTTATAGCGCGCCCGCTTTGTCGTCGGACGGCGGGCGGCTTGCGTTTATCACCCGCACCACAGACCTTGCGCGCGATGGGTATGTGCACGAAGTGCACGTAGTTGAGACCGCCGCGCCCTTCCGGGCCCGCGTCATCGCCACGGCCGGCGACATCGTCCTCGGCTCAATACGAGGCAGGCGCTCAGGGGTTCCAATAGATCGGGTGGCGCTATGGTCGCCCGACGATGTCTGGATTGCCTATCTCGTAGGGCGCGACGCCTATGCCGAGCTCTGGCGCGTGCGATCGGATGGTCGCGACGCGCGGCGCGTCAGCGCAGCGGGCGAGCACGTCGTCAGTTTCTCATGGGCGCCGGACGGCTCCCTGCTCTATCGCACCGCGATCTCAGCGGAAGCACTCGCTGCAACGCTCGCCGAGGCAAGGCGTTTTGGCTTTCACGCCGATAACGCCTTCGAGCCGATTTATGATGTGGCGCCCCGCATCGACGATGCGAGCCCTATCGTGGCATGGCGCGTCGCCATGCGCACAGGCCGACGCACACAGGTCGAATGGCCTCAAGAAACAAAGATCGCCGCGCCAGTGCGTATTGTCCCCGCTGACGCGCGTTTCGCGGACGCAGAGTCCCCTGAGCTTGCGTTAGAAGCGGATTTTGATGGCGAGGTGCGCCGCTGCACGCACGTACTGTGCCAAGGCGAATTGAACGAAGCATGGGCGGCCAGCGAAGACTCCGTCATGTTTCAACGTCGAACGGGCCACGGCGCACTCACCGAGCTTGTTGAATGGTCGCCACGTGACGACCGCGCCAGGTCCATCCGCGTCACGGAAGCGCGCCTCAGCGGTTGTCTCTACGATCGCGCGCGGCTCTTCTGTCTGGAAGATGCGCCGACCCAACCTCAGCGACTCGTCGCCATCGACACAGCCTCTGGCGCGCTTCAAGTCCTGTGGGATCCCAACCCATCCTGGTCGCAATTGAGAATGCCTCAAATCGAGCGGCTCGACACCGTCAATCCGGGCGGGCAAGCCTCGTTCGCGCACCTCGTCTATCCGCTCGATTACGTTGAAGGCCGGCGATATCCACTTGTCATCGTTCAATATCGGTCACGTGGATTTCTGCGCGGCGGTACCGGCGGGGAACATCCCATCTTTCCGCTTTCTACGCGCGGATACTTCGTTTTGAGCGTCGATCGTCCCGAAGATTTCGAGCGCGCGCGTATCATGGACCCGAATACGTTCCTGGTCGCCGCAGAGCTCGACGGCTCGGAGCACGCAATGAAGGCGATCGCTCTCGAACATTTCCTCGATGTCCTGGAAGCACGTGGCCTGATCGATCCCGACCGCATCGCCATCACCGCCATGAGCGATGGGACGGAAACACTCTTCCACATGTTGCTCACATCCGAGCGGCGGTTTGCGGCGGCAGTCACATCTTCACCGCCGCCGGATCCGAGCTCTTGGGCTCTATTTTCCGCGGATTTTCGCGTCAGGCGCGCCGCGTCGGGCGCGATGGCGCCGTGGAGCGAAGGCGATTCCGCTTGGGCGGAATATTGGCGGCGGATCAGCCCAATCTATCACACCGAACGAATGCGTACGCCGATCCTCTTCAATCTGGCCGAAACCGAGACGCTGCCGGCGATGCCATTGATCGCCCGGCTGCAGGAAATGGCCTCGCCTTACGATCTCTATGTCTACCCAGGCGCCTATCATAACAAATGGCGTCCCGCTCAAGTGCGTACGGCTCAGACACGCGCCCTCGCCTGGATCGACCTCTGGCTCCGTGATGTCGACACCGCCGACGCGTATGAGGTCGACCGCGCCGCGCGCTGGCGCGCCATGCGCGACGCAGAATCAGCCAACGTGCCCTGAGCCCTGCTCTTGCTGCGCCGTCTGCGACGCGGGCGCGCGGCCTTGAGCTTCTCGCCGCGCATGTTCAACACGGCGCACCCAAAGCTCCGCCGCGAGGCTGCGCATCAGCCGCGCCTTCTGCGTTCCGCTAAATACGACATTCGACGCCAGGAGTTCGTCCACGATTGCTGGCGAGAGAATTTCGCGTTCGACCAGGCGTCCGCCGATGAGCACATCACGCGCGAAGGGCAAATTGCGCCGTAACATCTCGGCGACAAATCGCGTCGTGTCGCCCTTGTTCTGACGACCTAGGACGCTCGGCGGCAGCTGGTCGCCAAAGGCGGCGCGCGCGAGCGCTCTATCCCTCGCATGGGCGCTCATAAGGTAGGGAGCCACGGCAAGACATGTCTCGACCAAAGGCTGAGAAGTCAGGATTGGGCAATTTTGAAACGATATCGTGAGTGGCGAGGGCTGATGATAATAGGTGAGATCAATGATGCGCCGCACGCGCTCTGCCCGTGCTGGCGTTTCCTTTGGCGCTCTCCATGGGTGGGCGCTCCACGCCTCCGTGAGAAATGCATCGCTTGAGCCGTCGCGCTCCAGGCGCCACATCATCGGACTGTCCAATTGGGCCAACGTCTCCAAAGGCAGCCGCAACACGCCGTGCTTAAGCCCGGCGCCAATGCCCTCCCAGACCGGGCGCTTCGCGAGGAGCGCGTTGTCATAGGCGATGCGCCACGCGGCGCGCGGCGACACGCCATCGCGCACAGCATCTGCCACCAGGACGGCGCGTGAGGACCGATGGAAGATCTGATCGCCGCCCTGCCCTGATGTCAGTGGCCCACCCGCAAAATCCGGCGCGGCCACGGCAAGCCCATCGTCGGCGAAGCCTAGAGACGCGAGCGTTGGTCGGCACTCAGGCTCGTGGTCCAAGACGGTCGTATAGTCGATGCAATCTGGTCGAACCTCGAGTTCGATCAATCTCGTGCAAAACCACGCCGCCGCTGCGCGCGCTTGGTTCCGCTCATCGCTTTCGGCGAACGCTGAGTATTCGTTGATCGCGACGATTTCTGGCACACGATGCGCCCCGCGTGTCAGCAGCGAGAGCGCGATCGAGGAATCGAGGCCGCCGGACAGCCGATGAAGCGCGCGGGGCAGCGAGGCGGCCCAAGCTTCGCCCACACGACACGCCTCTGACCGCACCGCGGACACAGCGTCCGCGAACATATCATGCGTCCAACGGCGGGGTTGCTCAGGGCTCCAGACAGCTGCGACGTCCGACCATTCCTGGCCCATGCGCAATTCGTTGCCGGCGAGCAGCTCTCGAACGCCCGTCACGCCGGTGCGCTCGGAAACGAGGCGCACATCCGTCAGAAAAGCGCGGACGCCTTGGTCGTCGATGTCTGCCTCCACGCCGCTGGCGTGGAGATCGGAGAGATGCGAGAACGCGATGTGGAGGCCCTCCCACTCTGTATGAAAGACGGGCCGCGCACCCATGGGGTCGCGCACGATACGAAGCGTGTTCGCGAACCGGTCGTGCAAGATCGCGCAATATGGTCCCCAGTATGCGCGCGTGAAGGCTTCGCCCCCGGCCGACACGAGGTCGAACGCCGCGCTCCTCGTCACTTCAGTTGCAGGGCGATCCGGGTCGGGAGCCGGTCCACGCGCGAACAACCGCCCCAGCACCACGCCCAATTGATCCGGTAGGACCAAGGGCGGCGCGTCGCGTTTGTCGCGCTTCATCGCCAGGAGCACGCCCATGCGGTCAATGATCGTTTCCCAGCCCTCTTCCGGCGCCCCGCACACTCGCCCGAGCATCTCGCGCGCGCGATTTGCGAACCCTGCTCGCCCAACCGGCATACGGATGCAGAAGACCCGCGTCGTCATGCGCGCAGGATCACATCAAAGGCGGCGCAATATTCCGCGTCGTCGTTGAGAACCTCCCCACCCGCTTCGGCCCAGCAATGCGCGGCGAAGGGTCTGGCCTGCACGCCAAACACGATCTCGCAGCTTGCTCGGCGCGCAGAAAGAAACCAGGTCAGAGCCAACGTGTCGTGCAGACATACAAAGGCGCGCGGCCAAAGTGGACGCCACGATGCGAACAGCGCTGCCTCACTGCGCGCGCGTAGCGAATCCACGGGAGTATCGGCACGCCGTTTCGAGAGCTCTTCAATGGCGCGCCCCAATCCACGCCGCCGATCGAGCGCAGCGCCCGCCCACAAAAGCGCCGCGATATAAGCTGGCGTCTTGGGCAACCATACGGTCTTAAGCGGTGACCTATGAGGCATCACCTCGACGGCGGCAGCTGTTTCGCGCACAAGGCCTTGCGCGAGAAGCTTTGCGCCCCAGCGGAGACCTTCCTCATTGCATGCGCGGAGCATCCGACGGGGAGCATCAAGCTCACACGCGTCTCCTGGCGCCGCAAAGTAACGGTCCTGCCCAACATCCAGAAAAACAATCAGATCGCTGCTGCGGCAGGCATGAACATCGGGTGCGAAGTGATAGTCCATGAAAAGTCCGGCGCGGCGCCGGAGCGCCGCACCGCCTCGCCTCAATGCCAACTGTCAGGCTGGAGGAGAGATTCGTCCTTGGTGTCGTACATATCTCCGAGCGTCGTTTCGCTCGCGGCGCCGAGATCGATCAGCTCGGCTTGCTTCTGCTCTTCCCGCATCGTTCGTCTCCATGGACTTGAGTTCGTAGGGGCGGACCAAAGACGACGCGGCGTGGCGCCGCGCCGTCTACGCCGTCAGCGCCGGCTGTCCGGTTGCACGAGGGATTCGTCCTTCGTGTCGAAAATCTCGCCGAGCGTCAGTTCGCTCGCGGCGCCGAGGTCGATCAGTTCATCGTGCTTTTGCTCTTCGCGCATGTTTCACTCTCCATATGGGTGAGCCATCACCCGCGGAGAGTATGAGCGCGCTTCAATTGATCACCGAATTGATCAACATGAAGATCTGTTTGGTGATCAGCGGGGCTCGCCATTCTGCGGAAGCGCTTTGAGCGCAACGCGCGCCCGCAGCGCTTCCGCATTGTGCGTGCGCCGGCGCTGATACGACTTGAGAAGGGCGTTCGTCCGCCTTGAACGCTCCGCTATTGCCTTCACCAGCGCTTCAAACTCGCCCTGCACGTCGCCCAGCACTTCCTCTTCGATCAATCGGGCGGCATGCAGACGGTCGTCTGCGTTGGCAGCCGCCCGCCTCAGGTTCGAATTGGCGCCCTCTTCAAGGAGACGCATCACACTGGCGACCGCTTGCGCATATGACTGGGTGCGCGCCACGCGCTTCAGTTCTGACCCAGCCGCATTCGACGGAAGCACGAGCGTAAGCAGTGCGCCGCGCCATTCGTAGAGATGCGCCAATTCTGTTTCCGACCACAGCGCCACTTCATAGGCGGAGTGCTTCCCGGGCCGCACAAGGCGTTCCCACGTTAGCAGGCTCAGCGCCTGACGCACCGGCATCGAGCTCACGCCAAGATCGCGCGCCAGCACTTCGACATCGATGCGCGTGCGCACAGGCAGCCGTCCATCGAGCACACGCGCCTTGATCTCCTCGTATGCGCGCTGCGCGGCGCTGGTCGCTTCCGGCGACATATCAATCGTCGGCGGCCGCCATCACCGCCTTCAGTTCAGCGGCGATCGCGGGCGGCAGCGCGTCACGATGCGGTCCGCAAGGGCCATCATCGCGCAGATACGCGATCGGGTCTTGGCCTTCCCAATTGCCGAGATTAGGCCGGTGATGGCGATAACCGATGAGGCGCTGGAGCTCGATTGGGAATTCACGCGCAACCTCGCGCGGATAGGCGAGAAATTGTTCCTCGTACGTGCGCAACCACCCGGCGCAATAGCCGATGACAAGCCCTGTGCGGTCGCCATCCGATCGGTTGGCGCCGCCGCTATGCGTGAGGCCGCCGAGATAGATGAGCGCCGAGCCCGCGCGCATGACGCCCTGGATCGCCTGGCTTGGATCCGGTGAGCGGCCGAGGCGATTGACGTGGCTCTTGGGCCAAAGCCTTGTTGCGCCATTGGTCTCGGTGAAGTCACTGACCGCCCACATCACATTGAGTGACCACACCTGCCCGTTCGGATCGGCGGGCCACATCTCCTCATCGCGGTGCGGCGCTTGCGCCTTTTGACCAGGATGAATGCGAATGGCCTGAGTCATGTTGAGGCGAATGCTATCGCACGCCGCGGCGAGCACGGCCTCGGCAAGCTCAAGGATGCGCGGATGCAGCGTCAGTTGCTGCACCATTGGCGCCTTCGACAAAAGCCCATTAACCCGCGTCGTCGACCAACCATGGAAGTCGCCTTCGCAGCGCGGCGTGCGCAGAAGCCAGGGCTCTAGTTCATCAGCGAGAGATCTCAGGTCCTCGGCGTTCAGCAAGCCGTGGAGAATGAGAAATCCGTCGTGCTGCAGCGCTTCGAGATCGCTGGCGAGCGTATCGTCGGAAGTGGGTGAGATGAGAGTCATGGCGATCTTCCCCGCTTCAAGCCGCACGCGCCGGCTCGGCCGGCGCAAATCGCGTCAATGGCGCGCTGATGTTGAAGTTATGACGCACGCGTCTCAGCCCGTCGGCGTCGATCGTCGCGGCGAAAGCTCGGATCTTATCGCGCCCCTTTCCGCGTCCCGCCCCCAGCGCGCGCACTTGCCATCCTGCCTCTTCGGCCATCGGCGCCAACGCGGCGCTCGCCACGTAGGTCACCTCGTCAATGCCAAACAGGAGCGCGGTCTCCATGATGCCGGCAATGATGCGCCCCAGCATCAGCCGCCGCGGCGCGCCAGATGCCGTATCGGGCGCCGGGCAAAACCTGGTGGCTTCCCACACATTGGGACCGGAAGGCGGCGCGGCCTCGCAGAGATCGCGGAATTGTTCGCTCAACAAGTGCGGACGATCTGTCGGGAGGAGCCGCGCGGAGACGCTGATGCCTGCCCGCGGCGTCGCCGCTTCGATCAGATAAATCGCGTCTTCGCTATCATAGGCGTCGATCTCGAGTCCTGCGCTCTCATCGAGCCGCCATTTGAGTTGATCGATGAACACCTGTTTGCGCTGGCGATGCATCTCCGTCAGCAAGTGATAGAAGCGCCGCCGGTTTTCCGCCGAGACGATGTAGATCATGTTGCCTCCGACTAATCGCGCGGAGGCTGCCTGTGTCGGAGAATTGGCGTAACGGGTCCCGTGGGACCCGTTGACAGACGACGAATCGATTTAGTTCGACAGATCGTCGAGCATGATTTGCCCGTCGAACACGGCGCGCACGACCGCTTGCACGCGGTGCGACACGCCATAGCGCTTCTTGGCGCGCTCGATGGAATTGTGGGCGGTGCGGGCGTTGATGCCCAGGAGTTCGCCTATTGCCCAATCACTCTTGCCCCGTCCCGCGAGCGCGAGGCACTGGCGCTCGCGCGAAGGCAACACGACCGGTTCGACCAACGCATTGGGGTTAAGCCGTCTATGCATCGCGCCATGTCCATAAATGACGACCATCAGGGTGTGGGCTAAATCAAGCGGCTCCACGCCGTCGGAACCGGCGACCAGCGAACACGATGCGGGGATCACATCGGGTGAGCGGAGCGGAATGGTCATGCCGCCGGTCAAGCCATAGGCAGCGCCTTCGGCCAGCACACGCTTCTGCGCGCGATCGAGGCGCATCTTGGAGAGGCACTCATCCCAGTTGAATGGCGCGGTGATGATGCGCGCGGCGAGAAACACCGGATCAATGTACGCGAAGTTCTCGGCTGAATATTGCTGCAGCCAGGCCATCGGATAATTGACGATGCTGACCGCGCCAGGGCGCGGACGCAACGGATCGACGTGCGACGCACAGGCGATGTGTTCGTAGCCGAGCGCATTCAGCGTGGCGATGAAGCGGTCTTCGATCATCGCCGGGTCGGTCTGCTTCTCGCAGAAGTCGATAAAGTCGAGCGCCAGCTTGGCAGCAGGCATCGCGTCCTCCCGCTGTAGTCTCGACTACTAAAATCAACTTTGGCGTGCATGGCAAGCAAAAGCGTTGCGCATTCAAAAAATGAAGAGCGCCGGCGCGCGCGGGCGCGCTTGCGCGACGCCGAGCATTGCCCGCGCCGGGGCCCTGCGTCGAGGGACGCTCACGCTCTCGTCAAAGACGAGCCCTCGACCCAGGCCCCCTCAGGGCGCGGGCGTGAACAGGAAGTGCGTCGCGCAAGCGATCCCGCGCAGCACTCCCGCCACGCGGGCTTCCTTCAAAGGCTCGAATGCCCATGTCAGCACTTCAACTCATTCCGCTCAACAAACTCGTCGAGAGCGACGACAATGTCCGCCGCACCGAGCGCAAACGCGACATCGACGCGCTCGCCGCATCCATCGCCGCCCACGGTCTTCTGCAAAATCTGACGGTCACCGCGCGCGAAGACGGCAAGTTCGCGGTCGTCGCCGGCGCACGCCGCCACGCCGCGCTCAAGCGTCTCGTCCGTCAGGGCGAACGCCCAAAGGACTGGCCGACGCCCTGCCAGGTCGTTGAGAACGCCGCCGCCGCCGAAGCGTCACTCGCGGAGAACGTCCAGCGCGTTGAGATGAACGCCATGGACGAGGTGGAAGCCTTCGCAACGCTTGTCGCGGCGGGCCAATCGCCGGAGGATGTCGCGCAACGCTTCGGCACGACGCTGCGCCATGTCGAACAACGGCTGGCGCTGGCGCAACTGAGCCCGCGCATTCGCGCCGCCTATCGGCGCGGCGAACTCACACTTGATGTCGCGCGCGCCTTCTGCATCGGCGATCACGAGGCACAGGAGCGCGTCTTCAAGGGATTGGCCAAGCCGATCACCAGCGCTCACGCCGTTCGCAGCGCCCTCACCCAGGGCCGCACACCGCTCAGCGATCGTCTCGCGCTCTTCGTCGGCGTTGACGCCTACACGGCCGCGGGCGGGCGTATCGTCAAGGATCTGTTCGAGGAGAGCATCGCCTTCCTAGAGGACGGTGAAATCCTACAGCGTCTCGCCCTGGAGAAAGCCGAGGCCCTTCGCGATGCGCTTCTTGCCGACGGCTGGGGTTGGGCCGAGATCAATCTCGCGGGCGGCCACATCGAAGGGTTCGCCGCCGAGCGGCTTCGCCCCGGCGAGCGCAAGCTTACGGCCAAGGAAAAGCGACGCCTTGCAGCCATCGATGCCGAGATCGAGCGGATCGACAGCGAGCTCGAAGGCATCGAGGACGGCCGAGAGGCTGACGCTCTCTGGGATCGGCGCGAGGCCCTCGATGGCGAACGCGACGCCATTCTCGAAGGCGCGCGCATTTACGATCCCGCTTTGATGGCGCACGCCGGCGCCATTGTCAGCGTCGATCGCGACGGCAGGCCCACGATCCAGCGCGGACTCATTCGCCGCGCTGACCTCAAGGCGCTCGATAAACTGCGCAGCAAGGCGAAGGCTGTCGAGGACAGCGGTGAAGACGATGAGGACGCAGGCGCCCCCGCCGGCGCGTCACTCAGCAAGGCGCTGATGCGCGACCTGACGCTTGCGCGCACCCGCGCGATACGCGCTGGCGTCGCAAGCGACATACATGTGGCGCTGGCGCTGCTCGTCTGCACGCTCGCGCAGCAGAGCGTGGGGTCAGGCGATCTGGTCGGCCCCGCAATCAACGCCACAGCACGTGACTTCGGCGATGACGAGCTCTTTGCGACATTCCGTTCCGCGCGCACGTTCCCGGAGACCTTTGCCGAAGCATTGGCCCTCGATGACGAGACGCTGCTCTCGTGCCTCGCAATCCTTGTGGCCGAGACCATCGATCTCCACCACGAGGGTGCGAGCGCTCAGGACCGCGAACGTCAGCGCTCCGGCGATGCGATCGCCGCCGCGATCCGGCTCGACATGAGCGCGCATTGGACGCCCGACAGCGCCTTCTGGCAGCGCACGTCGAAGCAGTACGCCCTCGACGCTTTGGCCGAAGGCTCAGATCTCGCTGACCTGCCGGAATCCAAGAAGAGCGCCAAATTGAAGGCGCTGGCCAAGCTGAAGAAGCCGGAATTCGCGGACGCCGCCGCCAAGGCATTCGCGCATTCGCGCTGGTTGCCCGATTGCCTGGTGACGCCGCTTGGCGAAGGCGCACTCGCGCTGACCAACGCCGCCGAAGCCTCGCTCGCCGCCCAGCACTGATCACCCACGTCCACTCATGGCCGATCGGTCCCGCGTTCGCGGGGCCGATCGCGCCCGCGCATCTGAAGAGAGACAATCCATGACGACTTCCGCACACGCGCGGCGCGACATCGCCGCCGATATCAACGCACGCATTCTCGCATCTCTCGAACAAGGCGTGATGCCGTGGCGCAGACCCTGGGACGGCGCGCGCATTGGCCCGGTCCTGCCTCGCCGCGCAACCGGCGAATGCTATCGAGGCGTCAACACCATCATGCTCTGGCTCGCTTCCGCGGCGCACGGCTATGCCTCACCTTATTGGCTGACCTACAAACAGGCAGCCAAACTCGGCGCTCATGTACGCAAGGGAGAACGTGGCGAACTCGTCGTCTATTATGGCGTCGCCCAACGTCGCGAGAGGAGCGAGACCGGCTCAGGCGATGAAACGTTCCGCTTCCTGAAAGCCTATGTGGCGTTCAATGCCGACCAGATCGAAGGCTTGAGTGAGACGTTTCATCCACGGCCCGAGCACGGCGCCATTGCGCCGATCGCGGCGCACGAAGACTGGTTTGCCCGATTAGAGATCGCCCGCATGCTCTCGCGTGACACAGCCTGCTACATCCCAAGCCGCGATGTCATCGCCATGCCGCCGCTTGGCGCTTTCGACAGCGCGGAGGCTTACGCCGCCACTTTGAACCATGAAGCCGTGCATGCAACAGCAGCGCCGCACCGGGTCGGGCGCGACCTATCCAGGCGCTTCGACAAGCAAGCGGTCGCGGCAGAAGAATTGGTCGCCGAGATTGGCGCGGCCATCCTTGGCGCCCATCTTCGGCTGCCGCCCGATCACATCTTCGATCACGCCGCCTATATTGGACACTGGATGTCCATTCTCCGTTCCGACAAGCGCGCGTTCTTCCACGCGGCCGCGCAAGCGCAATTGGCGGTCGATTGGCTGCTCGACAAAAGCCCCCCGCCCGGAGCGAGCGATGTCGCGGCTTAAGCGCATTGTCGATGCGATGGGCGGCGTCCTGCTCGATGGCGGACGCCGCGCCCTCGTGCGCGGGCCCGGACATGGACCCGCCGACCGCTCGGTCTCGCTGCTGGAGACCGAGGATGGCCGCGTGCTTATTCATTGCTTCAGCCCACGCGATGATTGGCGCGCGGTGCGTGACGAGTTCGCGGATCTAGGACTGCTCGACGAGGACGATGCGCAAACGCCGCCACCGAGCGAGCCGAGCGTGCGGCTTCAGCCCGAGCGTGGCGATGAAGATCGCCACGCTCGCATGCTCAGACTCTGGAATGAGAGTCAGCCGGTCGCCGGCACGATCGCCGAGCGCTATCTGCGCGGACGCGCAATTGAGGGCGAACTGCCCGGGTCGGACGTGCTTCGGTTTCATCCCCGCATGACAAGCCTCGAAGATCGCGAGCGCCGGCCCGCTCTCGTTGCGGCGCTGGTTGATCCAGAAGGCAGCGTACAAGGCATTCAAGTCACCCTTCTCACCGCGCACGGCGCGACTAAGGCAATGCTTGCAACACCGCGTCGCACGATCGGGCGTTTGATGGGCGCTTATGTACGCATCGATGCGCCTGGCGACACGCTTGTCGTTGCAGAAGGCTTGGAGACAGCGCTCTCAGCCAGACGCGCGCTTGGCGCCGGCGCCTGGGCTTTCCTGAGCGCGGAAAACCTCGCACAGTTTGAGCCGCCGCCCGTCATCGACCGGCTCATCATCGCCGCTGACAATGATGAAGCAGGTCTTGCAGCAGCAGCGCGGCTACGCGCGCGTATAGAGAGTTCCATCGTTTGCGAGGTGGCCTTGCCGCCGAGCGGCCATTCCGATTGGAACGATTGCGCGCGCGCAGAAGCCCGGTAGCGGAACCCACGCACCCTCACAGCGAGCTCACTGAGCGCTCGGATCGCATCACGCGCTGTCTCAGCTTGGCGGCTTGAAGTCCGCCGCACGACCTCACCCACGCCGTCGCCAGTTCCGCCCGGCCGTCGTCGCCCACAAGGACAAAATCGTTTCCCCGCGCGGCTTCGCCGCCTTCGGTCCTGATGGACGCGGGGCCCACCATTTTCTCCTTGCAGCCGCCGCCTCTGGGCCGGGCGCGAAAAGCGCCGTCGCGGGCGAGCTCCCGCGGCTCCGCTCTCAAGCGGACAAGCAAAGGAGACATCCCATGAACAACCGCGTCACGCTCACCGGCAAATTGCTGGAAGAGCCGAAAATCCGCACCCTCGAGTTTCGCGGCGGCACGAGCGAGATCGTCTCACTCTGGCTGGAAGTGCCCAGCGGCGAGCGCAAGGACCGCTTCACCGTCGAGATCTTCTGCCCAGCGCAACAGGAAGCCGCCAAGGCGATGCGCAAGGGCGTGCTGGTCGAAGTCACCGGCGTCCTGCGACACGACCGCTGGAAAGATCGCGCCACCTCACGCTGGGTTGGCAAGGTGTTCGTCGCCATCGATCCCGCCGAAGGCAAGGTCAAGTCGCTGGGCATGGCTGAAGCTGACAGCGAAGCCGCCTGAAGCCCAAAGCGCCGCTCCCGCCGATGTGAGGGAGCGGCGCACCCCGCCAACATTCCTCAGAATTCACGGGAGACGAACATCATGTCGTCGAAACCCCTTCGCGCGAGCGATCTCCTCAGCTTCACCGGCAGCGAACATTGGTATCGCCACCCGCTTTGGCCCTCGATCACCTATACGGACGGCGCCCAATATGTCGCCGAAGCTGGCGGCGCCTATTGGCTGTTGGACGCCATCGTCTCGCATCAGCACGATCCACGCGTCCGCGCCGAACCCTTCCAGGTCTGGATACTGAAAGTGGCCGAAGATCGGACCGCCGTTCTCACGTGCGAGGATGGCGACCACAATTGCGTAACGTCTCAGGCCATCTCATTCACCGACTTTCCGTTGCCGGAAATCACGCTCTGGCTCCAGAACGACGTCATCTTCCTGCCGAGTGAATACTGAAGACCTTCCCGAGTCCGCGCGCTTCGCGCGGGCTCGGGCGCCCCGACCGCGTGCATCGGGTTGGCGGCTTTGTCCGCACAACACATGCTCGCACCCATGCGACGCCGATGGCCGATACTTGCCGTCGTGAGCGCAGCGGCGCTCGCCGCCTTGGCTGCGCTGGCACTGCCAGCGGCCGAGGATCGCCTCCTCTATAACCACACGCCCTCAGTGCCGGTTGGATTCTACATCCGCACCGATGAGCCACTCGAACGCGGGTCATTCGTTACGGTGCGCGCCGCTGACGTCGCCCCAGCGGCGGCGGCGGCGCGCAGCTTCAATGGGCGCCGCGACAGGTTCATCAAACGCGTCGCAGCATTGGCCGGCGACCATGTCTGCGCGCGCGGCGATGCGGTGACGCTCAATGGCGGCCTCTCCTATGAGCGGCGCGCCTATGACAGCACCGGCGCTGCGCTGCCGGCTTGGGAGGCGTGCCGGGTCCTTGGTCCAGACGAGATTCTGATCCTGGGCGACACCGCCGATTCCTTCGACGGGCGCTATTGGGGACCAATCGATGTCCAGACAATCGAGGGCGTCTGGCGGCGACTTTGAAGGACGGCTAGGCAGACTATACTGACCCACCGCGGCGACACGCTTGGCAGGAGCGCAAGTGCCATGACCGACGACTCCAATCTCGCCGTCGATATCGCCAACCGCATCAATGAGGTCATGCGTCACCTGCCTGACCATGTGCAGCCCGGCGATGTCTTGACCGCGCTTGCGGCGGTAAGTGCTCGATTACTGACCACGCTGCGACCCCAAGATCGGGAAGGCGCGTATCAATATCTGATGACGACAGTGCGCGCGCATTCTGGATTGGCGCCGCTGCAATAGCGATCGGCGTAGAGCTCACCTCTTGATGCAACATCACTTGAGACAGCTTGCGACAGCGACGTTGGCAGCGTGCGAAACAATGTTGGCGATGGCTAGATAAAGGGTGAGTCACTTCTTTCGCCACGCACTTGAAATGTCTCGCACAAACACAAGGTGTGAAGCATGATCGCAGGGTGTGGGACACCCCACCTGCACCCTACTTGCACCTTACCCTCGGATTTGTGCGCATGTCACAGCCTCCGACGAACAATGAACGCTTCCGCGCCAGCAAGCTGCTTCGTGGTGCGCTCGCGCAAGATGTGATTACGCCCGGCGCACGCTTGCGCATCAGCCGCCCCCTTGATGCAGAGAGTCTCATTGGCCGTCACGAGGGCGGCGCGCGCAGAGCCAGTGGCAGCGACAGCTTGTCATCGAAGCTGCAGAAACGGATCGGCCCTTCTCGCGCGCTGGCGCGGGCGTTTGCGCGTAAGCGCGCGCCGCGTACGCCCTTTGAGTTCGACGGGCGCCAAAGAGCGGTGGTGAAGCTGCATTACTTTGGCCACGCCAAGGGCGGCGGCGCAGCGCTCAAGGCTCATGCGCGCTACATCGCCCGTGATTCCGCCGCGAAGGCCGAGGAGCTCTGGCTCTCAAAAGCTGAGACAGAACGAGACGGCGCCCGGACGCGAGATGAAAGCGATCGCCACCAGGCTCCGCGCCAGGAGCATTGGGTGTTCTATGACGCGGCGCGCGATAGCGTGAGCGGCGCGCGCCTCGCAGAGCAATGGGCGCAGTCCGACAAACGCCATTTCCGGATCATCCTGTCGGCCGAGAATGGCGGCCGTCTCGGCGACCTCAAGACCTACACGCGCGAGGTGATGGCCCGCGCCGAGACCGCGCTCGGAACCAAGCTCGAATGGTTCGCGGTCGATCACTTCGACACCGATAACCCGCACACCCATATTGTCCTGCGCGGCGTCCGCGCGGACGGACGCGACCTCGTCATTCCCAGAGAGTTCGTCCAACACGGCTTTCGCAACGCCGCTCGAGACGCGGCGACGGCTCGCTTGGGACAGCGAACGCGCGACGATGAACGCCAGGCGCTGCAGCGCGAGGCGGTGGCGCATGCGCCGACGCGGCTTGATAAGCTGATTGCCGGCCAGCTCGATGAGAAAGGCCAAGTTCGTCTCGCCGAACTTCGCGCACCAAACGGTTCGCCGGACATGACCGACGCGTTGAAGACACGCGCGCGCGAACTGAAGAATTTGGGTTTGGCGCAGGAGGTTCGGCGCAACGTCCTTCACTTCGAGCCAGGCTGGCGCGACGCGCTCAAGGCGATGGAGCTGCACCTTGATATTCGCAAATCCTTGATGCAGGCGCGCGCGCAGGACGTGGCGCGCGCGCTCGCCAATCCAACACGCATGCCCGCGCCGAAGGAATTGCGCCTGCCCTTCGGCCTCGGTTTTTGAGAGTCGCGCGTGTCGAGGGCTGGCGCCCGACACAGCTTGCGACGTCTCAGGGCGGCGCAAACCCGTATCATCACATCGCAAGACGTGGCGGCGACTTCGCTACCAAATTGCTACCAAATTTTTTCCGCGAGCAACGGGCACGCACGCCGCCCGCATAAGGCTTTGATTTCAAGGAAGGAAATGGTGGGCGCGACAGGGATCGAACCTGTGACCCCTACGATGTCAACGTAGTGCTCTCCCGCTGAGCTACGCGCCCTTACCGTTGGGTGGAGGGCCTATACAGGCCTCATCCGGATTCCTCAAGCGGCCGCTATCACACGTTCAATCTCAACCACTAGATCCTTCAGGTGGAAAGGCTTCGAAAGCACCTTGGCGTCTTTCGGCGCTTGGCTCTGCGCCGACAACGCCACGGCCGCAAAGCCGGTGATGAACACGATTTTCATCGCCGGATCGGCTTCGGCGGCGCGGCGCGCCAGCTCGATGCCGTCGAGACCAGGCATGACAATGTCGGTCAGCAGCAGGTCGAACGAGCCGTGCTCAAGCGCTTCCCAGGCGGAATCGCCGTCACCGTAACCGGCGACGTCATGGCCTGCGCGCGAAAGGCTCGACACCAGGAAGGCCCGGAGCGAGTCGTCGTCTTCGGCCAATAGAATTCGCGCCATACGCCAGCAGCTCCGGAAGTTCCGGCCCCTTCGAACCGGTAGCCCCTAGCACAATTCGGGTAAAGGGCGGCTGAACCGTCACACACAGCCCGTAAACAGGCGTAAAGATTGACGCGGGAGTAAGCCGCAGCGAACATTGCTTCAGATGGACCCGACCGATCATGGCGGCCTAGGCGCGACGAGCGCCATAGCGGAAGGTGCAGCCGCGCCCGAGCCGCACGCCGACCCGCCCTTCGTCCTGATCGAACCATTGAGACGCACCGCCCCTCTCATCTTCGCGTCCCCGCACAGCGGGCGGCGCTATCCGCCCGAATTACTCGCCGATGCGCGCGTCAGCCTCATCAGCCTCAGGCGTTCCGAAGACGCGTACGTCGATGAACTCTTCGCCGGCGCGGCCGCGCACGGCGCCTCTGTGATCTCGGCCACAATTGCGCGCGCTTATGTCGATCTCAACCGCGATCCGGCCGAACTGGATCCCGACATGTTCAATGAACGCCCGCCGCCCTCGACACACGCGAGTTCAGCGCGCGTCCAGGCTGGCCTCGGCGCCATCCCCCGCATCAGCGGCGACGGGCAGACGATCTATCGGCGCAAGCTTTCGCTCGAAGAGGCCGAGCGCCGCATCAACGCCGTGCACCGCCCTTATCATGCGCTGCTGCAAAACCTCGTCGCCGAGACGAAAGAACTGTTCGGCTGTGCGGTGTTGATCGATTGCCATTCGATGCCGAACAATTCGCGCGGCGCGCATGCGCCAGATGTCGTGCTCGGCGATCGCTTCGGCGCTTCGTGCCATCCCTCGGTCACGGCGCTGGCCGAAGCCACATTGCGGCGGCTGGGCTACCGCGTCGCGCGCAACACGCCCTTCGCCGGCGGCCATACGACGCAATCCTACGGTCGTCCCGCGCACGGCGTGCATGCGCTGCAGATCGAGATCAATCGCGGGCTCTACGTCGATGAGCGCACGCTCGAACGCACCAACGGTTATGTCCGTGTGCGCGCCGACATGGGCCGGCTCGCCGAAGCCCTGAGCACGGCGGCCCTGCACAAGAGCCTAGTGTGAGCGCCGCCGCGGCTTAGGCGCGACCTATTCGCGTGGGTTTCTTCCCAGCGCCACCAAGCGGTATTTGCTCGCACGGCGGCCGATTGCGTCCCATAACGGTTCAACGAGATGGCCCGTCTGGGGGGATAGTGATGAAGGTCGCGCACGCCCTTTTGGCTCTCGGCATCTTTGCGCTGCTCAGCGGCTGTGGCGGTCCGGCCAACGTGAACAGCGCGCGCATGGCCGCTGCCGACCGCGAGCCTGGCAATTGGATGAGCCACGGCCGCACCTACAGCGAGGAGCGATACTCGCCGCTGCGCGCGATCAACGCCGATAACGTGAACGAACTCGGTCTTGCCTGGAGCTACGAGCTGCGTGAGCCGCGTGGCGCGGAAGCGACGCCGATCGTCATCGATGGCGTCATGTATGTGACCTCGGCCTGGAGCATCGTTTACGCGCTCGACGCGGCGACGGGCGAAGAGCTTTGGGTGTTCGATCCGCAAGTGCCGCGCGAACGCGGCGCTTCCGCGTGTTGCGACGTGGTCAATCGCGGCGTCGCCGCCTGGAACGGCAAAATCTATGTCGGCACGCTCGATGGGCGGCTCATCGCGCTCAACGCGCGCGATGGCGCCAAACTCTGGGAAACCGTCACCGTCGACCAGTCGCGCCCCTACACGATTACCGGTGCGCCACGCGCGGCGCGCGGCCTGATCTTCATCGGCAATGGCGGCTCGGAATATGGGGTGCGGGGCTATGTCAGCGCCTACGACGCCGACGATGGCGAGCTGCGCTGGCGCTTCTATACGACGCCCAATCCACAAGCCGCCGACGAGGCGGCCTCGGACGCCGTGCGCGATCAGGCGCTGGCGACGTGGAATCCGGATGCCGGCGCGTGGCTGCAAAGTGGCGGCGGCGGCACGGCCTGGGATGCCATCGTCTATGACGATGAAACGGAGACTCTCTGGATCGGCGTCGGTAACGGATCGCCCTGGAACCGCGAGCTGCGCTCGCCATCCATCGAAGGCCGCAACAACGACAATCTCTTCTTATCCTCGGTTGTGGGCGTCGATCCGCGCACGGGCGAATACAAGTGCCATTATCAGGAAACGCCCGGCGAAACCTGGGACTACACTGCGACCCAGCCGATCATCCTGACCACGCTTGCAATCGACGGACGCGACCGGCGTGTTCTGTTGCATGCACCTAAGAATGGCTTCTTCTATGTGATCGACCGCGATGATTGCGCGTTGGTGTCGGCGGGCTCGATTGCGACGCAAACATGGACGCGCGGCGTGGACATGGGGTCCGGCCGGCCGATCGAAAACACCGAAGCGCGTTTCGTGGCCGGCACGGCGATCGTGCTGCCCTCGCCCTTCGGCGCGCACAATTGGCATCCGATGTCGATGTCGCGCGACACCGGGCTCGTCTACATTCCGGTTCAGGAGATGGCGCAGGATTACACCGCCGATCCTGCTTTCGTGTATCGGCCCGGGCGCTGGAATACAGGCACCACGCACGCGCCTCTGCCCGCCGACCGCGCCACGCGCGCGGCGCTCCGCAATTCCCTGCAAGGATTTCTGCTGGCTTGGGATCCCGTCGAGCAACGCGAAGCCTGGCGGGTACGCCTCGATGCGCCATGGAATGGCGGCACGCTGGCGACGGCAGGCGGTCTCGTCTTCCAGGGCACGCTTGACGGACGCTTCCGCGCTTACGATGCGCGCACCGGCGCGCAGTTGTGGGAGTTCGACAATCAGGCTGCGACACTCGGAGGTCCGATCAGCTATGCGGTCGACAACGTGCAATATGTCGCTTCGCTTGCGAGCCACGGCACACTGTTCTTCCTGCCGGCCGGCTTCGCCATCGCCAATCCGCCAAGCGAGCCGGTCAACGGACGCGTGAACGCGTTTCACCTGGGAGGCACAGCGCGGCTGCCGGCGCGCGAATTGGTGCGTCTCGACATGCAGCAGCCGCCGGTCATCCGCGCTTCCGCGACGGTGCGATCGCAGGGGGCAGCGCTTTACACGCAATTCTGTATGGCGTGCCACGGCTACGGCGCGATTTCCGGTGGCGTGCTGCCGGACCTGCGTCGCGCCTCATCGCTGCAGGACGCCCAGGTCTGGCGGGACACCGTGCACGGCGCGCGCGCGGCTAATGGCATGCCTGATTTCACGCAATGGATCAGCGCCACTGAAGCCGAAGCGATCCGCGCCTATGTCGCCCACGAAGCAGCGACGCTTTACGCCGATGAACACCGGCGACGGTGAGCAGCAAAGAAAACCGCCGGACCCTAGGGGTCCGGCGGAGAGGTATAATAGGGAGGAAACGCCCGATTGGGCGGGAGCGGCGTCGCGAAACGCCGCAACGGGCAAAACCTATTTCGCACCGCAGCATTTTGCAAGGTGAATGGCCCCTCATGTTCGTGTAATCTAAGTTATTCTAGTGATTTTATTTGGTTTTTTGTGGGGCCATGCCGTATTGCACGTGCTCACATGCGTGCGCGGATGGGTTGTGCATAAGGAATCTCGAGACGTGCCGTTGAAGCAGGCGCCTAACGCGGGCAGAACCCGCCCCTTCCTGCCTCCCGAAAGCCCCGCAAATGGCCGAGCGCCTCCGCAATCTCGCGATCATCGCCCACGTCGATCACGGCAAGACCACCTTGGTGGATCAGCTCCTCGTCCAAGGCGGCGCCTTCCGCGCCAACGAGGCCCACGCCGAGCGGGCGATGGATTCCAACGATCAGGAACGCGAGCGCGGCATCACTATCTTGGCCAAGTGCACCTCGATTGTGTGGGACGAGTATCGCTTGAACATCGTCGACACACCCGGTCACGCGGATTTCGGCGGAGAAGTCGAACGCATCCTCGGCATGGTCGATGGCTGCGTTCTCCTGGTCGACGCCAGCGAAGGCGTAATGCCGCAAACCAAGTTCGTGTTGTCGAAAGCGCTAAAGCGCGGGCTGCGGCCGATGGTGGTGCTGAACAAGGTCGATCGCCCGAGCGCTGAGCCCGACAAAGCGCTGAACGAGATTTTCGAACTCTTCCTGGCGCTCGGCGCCAGCGACGAGCAAGCCGATTTCCCGATCCTCTACGCCTCCGGCAAAGAAGGCTGGGCCAAGACCGACTTGTCGGCTGAGCACAAGGATCTCACGCCGCTGTTCGAACTGATCGTGCGCCATGTGCCCGATCCCGAGCCGATCGCGCGCAAGGAGGAGCCGTTCGCATTCCTCGTCACGATGCTGGATTCGGATCCATTCCTCGGCCGCGTGCTGACGGGGCGCGTCGAAGCGGGCCGTGTGAAGGTTGGCGACAACGTCAAAGCGCTTGGCCGCGACGGCAAGGAAATCGAGCGCGGGCGTCTGACCAAGCTGCTCTCGTTCCGCGGCCTGAAGCGCGTGCCGGTCGAAAGCGCCGAAGCCGGCGACATCATCGCCATCGCCGGCCTCGTCGACACCACCGTCGCCGATACGATCGGCGCGATTGACCTTGCCGCGCCCCTGCCCTCGACGCCCATTGATCCGCCGACGCTCGCGATCACAGTTTCGATCAACGACTCCCCCCTCGCCGGCCGCGCCGGCGACAAGGTGCAAAGCCGCGTCATCCGCGCGCGCCTGCTGGCGGAAGCGGAATCCAACGTCGCCATTCGCGTCACCGAGACGGCGAGCAAGGACGCTTACGAAGTGGCCGGGCGTGGTGAATTGCAGCTGGGCGTGCTCGTGGAAACCATGCGCCGCGAGGGTTTCGAGCTTTCACTCTCGCGCCCGAAAGTGCTGACGAGGAGCGAGAACGGTCAGATACTAGAGCCGGTCGAAGAAGTCACCGTCGATGTGGACGATGAATACACCGGCGTCGTCATCGAGAAGATGAGCATCCGCAAAGCCGAGCTGCAGGACATGCGCCCCTCAGGCGGCGGCAAGACGCGTTTGGTGATGCTCTCGCCATCGCGCGGCATGGTCGGCTATCATGGTGAATTCCTCACCGACACGCGCGGCTCCGGCGTGATGAACCGCCTCTTCCATTCATGGGCGCCGTGGAAAGGCGACATTCCGGGCCGGCGCAATGGCGCGCTGATCTCGAACGACAAAGGTCAGTCCACCGCCTACGCGCTGTGGAATCTGGAAGAGCGCGGCCAGATGTTTATCGCCGACGGCGAAGACGTCTATGAAGGCATGATCATCGGCGAAAACAGCCGCGGCGAAGATCTCGACGTCAATCCGCTCAAGGGCAAGAAGCTCACCAACGTGCGCGCCTCGGGCAAGGATGAATCGATCCGTCTCACGCCACCGCGCCGCCTAACGCTCGAACAAGCCATGGCGTGGATCGAAGACGACGAACTGGTGGAAGTGACGCCTGCCGCGATCCGGCTGCGGAAGGCTTTCCTTGATCCGAACGAGCGCAAGAAAGCGCAGCGCGCGCGAGAAGCTGGTTAATAGTCTTGGACCGCCGGCGGGACGCCGGCGGTACATACTATCCTTGCGGCGGAGCCGCGCGCACGCCACGGCGCCATTCTTCGCGGCGCTGCGCCACTTGCGCTTGGACGTCGACCGGCGCGCGGCACGTGTACTGGACCTCGCGCATTTGATCCGCGCCGGTGACTTCGGTGCCATAGCAGCCGAGTTGCGTCAGCACCGCGTTGGCCGCCGCGCCCCACCATAGAATGCCGGGCGAGCGATCGTTAGCGTAAACGGTCATGTTCTCCGCCATCAGCAGGCCAAGCGATCGCGGCTGGCCACGCAGCACCAGCACCGTCTGATCGCGCTCGTGGAACCAGACCTGGTAACGATCCTCGCCGACAAACACGTCAGCGTCGGGCATGCCGGCATTGTAGCTCAGGGTGCGCTGGGTGGACGCGCACGCGCCGAGCGCGAGTGCGGCAACCAAGAGAAGAGCGGCGAGCTTCATGTTCGACTCCGTCAGAGACGAACAAATCCCGCGCGAAGGTGCGCGGCGCTGGGCGGCGCGATGGCCAAACCGTGACACGAGCGCGTTTACCGAACTCGCTCTCCCGATTTGACCCAGAACTCGCGCCTTACGCACATCCGCAAACCGTAAAGCACTCCTAATCATGTAATTCGCGTCACGGATGCGTGGCACAGCTCCTGCTCACCAAAGGCGGCATAAGGCGGGCCCATGGGGGACACCGCCATGAACAAGGGCGCACTCTCATGGCTAACGCCATTGACCTTCATGTCGGCAAGCGGCTCCGCCGCCGTCGCCGGCTTCTGGGCCTCACCCAGCAACAGCTGGCTGAGTCCATCGGCATCCGCTTCCAACAAATCCAGAAGTACGAATGCGGCGCAAACCGCGTGACCGCGAGCCGCCTTTATGAGCTCGCCGTCGCGTTGAACGTGCCGGTCAACTACTTCTTCGAAGGCCTGCAGCAAGTCGCGGCTCCCGCGACCCCTGGCGCACCGGCCAACGATCGCGATCTGATCGCCGCCGACGTGCTCTCGCAGAAGGAAACGCTGGAACTGATCCGCGCTTATTACAAGCTTGGTGAACGTCCGCGCCGCCGGCTGCTCGATCTCGCCAAGGCGCTGCAAGACGAATCCACCGACGCGGCCTAATCGCCGCTACGGTTTGGGGGAAACGGGAACGGGCTCGCAACATCGCGGGCCTGTTTTCGTTTGTTATCCCGTGCGCGCGAACGGGGCTATAGTGAACGTCATGGCTGCTCATGACATTCCACAACTCCTCGCTTTCGCCGACACGCTCGCCGACGCCGCGCGCGGAGCGATCCTGCCCCACTTCCGCGCCGCACATGCTTGCGAAGACAAAGGCGCGAGTGGACGCTTCGATCCGGTCACCGATGCGGACAAGGAGGCCGAACGCGTCATGCTGGCGCTAATCGAGCGAACGTTTCCCGATCACGGGGTGCTGGGCGAAGAATACGGCGAGCGCGCAGGCCGCAGCGGCTATAAATGGATTCTCGATCCGATCGACGGCACGCGCGCCTTCATCTCCGGCCTGCCGACATGGGGTGTGCTTATCGGCCTCTATTATGAAGACCGCCCGCTGATCGGGGTGATGGACCAGCCTTTCACCCGCGAACGCTATCGCGGCTGGATGGAAGGCGCGAACGCCACCGTTGGCGCATTGACGCACGCCCTGAAGACGCGCGCGTGCGCGACGGTTGGTGACGCGACACTTGCGACCACCGATCCCTACCTCTTCAACGGCGCGGAGGCCGAAGCCTTCGCTCGCGTGCGCAGCAGCGCAAAGCTCGTGCGTTACGGCTACGATTGCTACGCCTATTGCATGGTCGCCGCCGGCCACATCGACGGCGTCATCGAAAGCGGCCTCAAGTCCTTCGATATCGCCGCCCTCATCCCCATCATCACCGGGGCCGGCGGCCGCGTCTGTTCGTGGGATGGCGGCGACGCCAGCGAAGGCGGACGCGTGCTGGCGCTCGGTGATCCGCAGTTGAAGGATGCGTTAGTTAGAGCGACTGCAACGGTTTGACGGCGCGCGCCATGAGCGTCCAGCCGAATTCCGGCGCAAGGGCGCGCTCGATGAATCGACCCGGCACTCGGCGAATGATCTTGCGCGCTTGGTTCCCGAGCAACAGGCGTGGCGCGCCCTTGTCGGCGCGAGGCGTAATAGCAAACAAATCGCGCACGTCGAAATGGGCAGAGAGCAAACCGCGTAATTCTTCGCGATCGACCCAGCGACGGAGCTGGCCCTCGGCCGGCGGAGGGACGTTGTTGTAGCGTTCCAACACGGGCCGATTCTGCGTCGCCATCATGAGCGTGCCTCCCGGCCGCAGCATGCGTGAAAGCTTGGCGATGAAGGCCCGCTGGTCAGAGACGTGAGAGAGCACTTCGAGCGAGACGATCACGTCAAAGTCCGCGTCCGGAAAATCGAGCGCCATGAAATCACCGGCGATGAACGCAACGTCCGGCATGCGGGCTTGCGCGCGTTGGACGACTTCCTCGCACAGATCGGTCGCGGTTACTTTGCCGAATTCAGCGAGCGTCGGGCACAACCACCCCGCACCACATCCGACTTCGATAATGTCGAGGTTGGTGCGTCCGACTTGCCCAAGCCAGTTCGCGACCACCTCGCGTTGATCCAACGCTGTGTCAGAGAGCCGCCTTTCGCGCGTGGAGGCGTTCCACGAGGTCCAGTACGCGCGCTGCGCTGCAATCGACTTTTCCATGGGACGCCCGCCCCGCTCCGGCGCGAATGGCTTTCGCTTGAAGGCTGAACTCCACGCGCTTTTGGGGAGAATGGCAACGCCAAAATTACCGTACGCCAGCAAAATCCAACCCCTCCGATGCGGTTGACTGTAGAGGATTCGCGTGACGGAAGAATCTTGCCGCCTCGTGGACCGAAAGCCATGCTGCAAGCGACGTGCCTTGGCTGCGCTTTGCGCGCCGTCAGCGTGTGTTGCTTAGCGATAAAACTCCGTCCGGCGGTCGCGGAAGAAGCCCCAAGCGGCGCGGTGGCGATCGAGGAAATCGAGATCGAATTCGTGCACCAGCGCGCCTTCGTCGGTGCGGTCAAAGCTCTCGACCAAATCACCGCGGTGATCGGCGATGAAGCTCGAGCCATAGAATTTCTGCCCGCTCGCTTCCGTGCCGATGCGATTGCTCGCCACGACAGGGATGACGTTCGACACCGCATGGCCCTGCATCGCGCGCCGCCAGGGATCGCGCGTGTCGAGCGACGCGTCATGCGGCTCGCTGCCGATGGCCGTTGGATAGAACAACACTTCCGCACCTTGGATCGCCATGGCGCGCGCGGCTTCGGGAAACCACTGGTCCCAGCAAATGCCGACGCCGATGCGCCCGTAGGCAGTATCCCAGACTTTGAAACCGGTGTCGCCGGGGCGGAAATAGTACTTCTCCTGATAACCGGGGCCGTCCGGTATGTGGCTCTTGCGATAGACGCCAAGCTGCTTGCCGTCGGCGTCGACGATGACGACGGAGTTGAAGTAGAGCGGCCCGTCGCGCTCATAGATCGAGACTGGAATGACGACGCCGAGCTCCTTCGCCACCGGCGCCAGCGCCGCAACGCATGGATGCGTCTTCGCTTCATATGCGGTGGCGAACCACCTCTCCTCCTGCGTCGTGCAGAAGTACGGCCCCTGGAACAGCTCCGATGGAAGAATGACCTGCGCGCCCTTGCCCGCCGCTTCGCGCACGAAGCGTTCGGTCTTGGCGATGTTGGCGGCCATGTCTTCGCCGTACGAAGCCTGGATCGCGGCGACTTTGATCGTTTTCGCCATCACGCCGGCTCCTGTTGGGTGATGCAGTGGAACGAGCCGCCGCCGGTCAGAATGGCGTGCGAAGAGAGACCGACGACCTTGCGTCCCGGAAACAGCGGCGCGAGCGCGTTCACCGCGTCGTCGCCGCTGCCGGAATAGATCGGCACGACGACAGTCGTATTGCCGATGATGAAGTTCATGTGGCTCGCCGGTACGGCATCGCCGTCTTCATCCTCCACCGCGCCCACCGACGGAATTCTGATCACGTCGAGCCTGCGTCCTTTCGCATCGCGCATGGCGCCGAGCGAAAGCGCGATCTCCTCCATCACATCATGGTTCGGATCGTCACGATTCGCTGGCGACTGGCACACGACCCTTCCCGGCGCGACAAAGCGCGCAAGGTTGTCGATGTGGCCATCGGTATGGTCGTTGAGCAATCCTTCATCCAACCACAGGACCTTCTCGACCCCCAGGGCGCGCTTCAATGAGACTTCCGCGCCTTCTTCCGTCCAATGCGCGTTGCGGTTCGGATTGAGCAGACATTGGCGCGTCGTCAGCAATGTGCCTTCGCCGTCCATCTCGATCGCGCCGCCTTCGAGGATGAAGTCGTGACGGCGGAAATCCGCTTTGGCGTTGAGCGCAATGCGCGCGCCCACTTCATCGTCATGCGGCAATTGGTATTTGCCGCCCCAGCCATTGAACTGAAATCCGTGTGCGACGCCGGCGCTATCGAAGATCGGTCCGATGTCGCGAAACCAGATATCGCCGAAGGCGGCGGGGATCACTTCCGCCGCCTGGCCCAGCGCCAACTTCGCTGTCGCTTCCGCTTCGCGCCCGTGCGCCAGAACGCGCATCTTGTCGCCACGGCCCTCGTCCCAGAGCGCACGGATCATCGCCGCCACTTCGGCGCGCGCGGGTTCGAGATCCTCTCCCCAAAGGTCCGCTGCGGAGGGCCAACCGGTCCAGATCGCCTTATGCGGGCGCCATTCAGCAGGAATCGTCGTCATGCCGGGTCCTTAGCGCATGTGAACGAGCCCAGATAGGCGCGATTGCCCCCCACACAAGTGCGCAGCCGTTCTGGCGCCTGGCGCCCCCGTCAGCTAGAACCAGCAGGGGACTTTCCGAGACGCCGATGACCGCAAACCGGGCCGCCTTCGACCGCGCGACGCTGGCCTTTCTGGCCGTGCTGATCGCTGTTACTGCCGCGCGCATCGCCGTACTGTTCGACAACCCGATCGGGCTCTACTTCGACGAAGCGCAATACTGGATGTGGTCGCGCACGTTCGAGTGGGGCTACTTCACCAAACCACCTTTGGTGGCGTGGGTGATCGGGCTGACGACAGCGCTCGCAGGCAGTGACGCTGAATGGGCGATCCGTCTCGGCGCGCCGATCGCGCATGCGGTGGCGGCCAGCGCGCTCTTCGTGCTTGGCCGCTCGATGTATGGCGCGTGGGCCGGATTCTGGGCCGGGTTCGGCTGGCTGATGTTGCCGGGCGTCTGGTTCTCTTCGAGTCTCATTTCGACCGACGCGCTCCTGCTGCCGCTCTGGTCGATTGCGCTCTTGGCGATGTGGCGGCTGGTGGTCACGCGCTCGTGGTCGTGGACGTTGCTGCTTGGTTTCGCCCTAGGACTCGGGCTCCAAGCCAAATACGCCATGCTCTATTTCTTCGTCTGCACCGCGCTTGCGGCGTGGTGGCTGGAGCCGGTGCGAGCGGCGCTGGCGAAGGGACGCGGCGTCGTTGCGACCCTGATCGCCGCGGCAATGATCGCGCCGAACTTCTGGTGGAACTCGCAGAACGGTTTCGTCACGGCCACGCACACCGCAGAGAACGCGCGCTTCGATGCACGCGATCTCTTCAACATAGACGAACTGTTCGAGTTCATCTTCGGCCAGGCCGCGGTGATCGGCCCGATCGTCTTCTTGATCGCAATCTGGACGCTGTGGCGAGCCTGGCGGCGAAGCGACGGGCTTTCGACCGAAGAAAAGTTCCTGATCGCTTACATCCTTCCGCCATTCATCTTTATCAGCGCCATCGCGTTCATCTCGCGCGCCAACGCAAACTGGGCGGCCGTCGCCTATCCCGCCATCGTGCTCCTGGTGACGGGATCCCTGTTTTCCTCGGCGAAGGGCCGACGCACCTTGGCATTGGCGACGTTCGTCAACGTCGTGATCGGCCTCGTCTTTCTCGGCGTGATTGCGTTCGTACCCGCAATGGCCAACCGCGCCAAAGGCGTGCGCACGGCAAGCGGATGGGAGGAAACCGCGCGCGAAATCGCGTTGCGCGCCGCGCCGCAGCCGGGCGAGGCGCCGTTCACGGCCGTGCTCGTCGATGACCGCGCCACCTTTTTCGAGCTCAGCTATTATTGGCGAGAAGCTCGGCGCGCCGGCGCGCCGCTGCCGCCGCTCAGGATGTGGCTGTTGCACGGCTATCCGCGCAATTCGGCTGAGCAAAGCAATCCGATGCGAGCTGAGGAAAGCGGGCGCGTGCTCGTCGTTCACCTGACGCCGCAGTATCTGCCGCTGGTCGCCACCGACTTCACTACCTTCCGCACGATAGAGCACTTAACCGTCCCGCTCGGCGGGGGGTACAATCGCAATCTCGAAATCTCGATCGCTGAAGGCTTTACGCCGTTGCCGCGCGACGAGGCGTTCTTGGAGCGCATCGAGCGCCAGTACGAAGACTAGGCCGGGTCGTAGTCCGGAAACGACGAACCGCCGCGTTCCGCGGAACAGGCGTGATGGCGGAACAGCGAAAAGAGTTCGCGCCCAACGCCGCGCGTGTTGTCGACAAGATTGAGCTGCGCCGGGGCGCGCTGGCGCCATTCGGTCGGTGCAATTACGTCGAGAACGCCCGCCTCGCCATCTACTCGCAGCACGTCGCCATCGCGCACTTTCGCCAGCGCCCCGCCTTCGGCGGCCTCCGGGGTCACGTGAATCGCCGCCAGCACCTTGCCGCTCGCGCCTGACATCCGGCCATCGGTGACGAGCGCCACCTTGAAGCCGCGATCTTGCAGCGCGCCCAGAAGCGGCATGAGCTTGTGTAGTTCAGGCATGCCGTTCGCGCGCGGCCCCTGCCCGCGCACGACAATGACGCAATCGCGGTCGAGATTGCCGTGCTTGAACGCCGCTTGCACTTCGGCTTGCGACTCGAACACCAGCGCGGGAGCTTCAACGGCACGCTTGTCCTTGGCGACGGCGGAGACTTTTACGCAAGCGCGGCCCAAGCCCCCGTTCATCAGGCGCAGGCCGCCATCGGCGGCAAACGGTGCGCCGGCGCCACGCAGTACGGTCTCGTCACCGCTCGCCGCCGGCGCATCGCGCCAGGCCAGTGTATCCCCGGCGAGAAGGGGTTCCTGAGCATAGGCAGTGAGATCGTCGCCGCCGACGGTCGCGATGTCGGCGTGCACCAGCCCGGCTTGGAGCAATTCGCGGGCGAGAAAGCCCATGCCGCCCGCCGCATGGAAGTGATTCACGTCGGCGGCGCCATTTGGATAAATCCGAGCCATCAGCGGCGTGACACGCGACAGTTCGGCGAAGTCGTCCCACACGATCTCGATGCCAGCGGCGAGCGCGATCGCCGGCAAGTGGATGAAGTGATTGGTCGAGCCCCCCGTCGCCATCAGCCCGACGATCGCATTGACGATGGCGCGCTCATCGACGATCCGTCCGACCGGACGATAGTCGCCGCCAAGGCCGGTTATTCTTGCGGCGCGTTGCGCAGCAGCGGCGGTGAGCGCGTCGCGCAGCGGCGTGTTCGGATTGACGAAAGCGGCGCCCGGCAAATGCAGGCCCATCAGCTCCATCATCATCTGATTGGAATTGGCGGTGCCATAGAAGGTGCATGTGCCCGGTGAGTGGTAGGACTCCGCTTCGGCCTGCAGCAGTTCTTCGCGGCCGATCTTGCCTTCGGCAAAGAGCTGACGGCGTGCAGCCTTCTCCTTGTTCGGCAAGCCCGACGGCATCGGCCCGCCCGGCACGAGGATCACCGGCAGCCACGGGAAACGCAGCGCGCCGATCAGCAAGCCCGGCACGATCTTGTCGCAGATGCCGAGCAGCAACGCCGCGTCGAAGGTCGCATGCGAAAGCGCAACCGCTGTGCTGAGCGCGATCACATCGCGTGAGAACAGCGACAGCTCCATGCCTTCGAAGCCCTGCGTGACGCCATCGCACATGGCCGGCACGCCCCCCGCGACCTGCGCCACTGCGCCCGCTTCGCGCGCGGCTTTACGGATGATCTCCGGGAATCTCTCATACGGCGCATGCGCCGAGAGCATGTCATTATAAGCCGTGACGATGCCGATGGACGGCCACTTGCCACCGAGCAAGTCGACCTTGTCCTGCAGGGCGCAGCCTGCGGCGCCATGCGCGCGGTTGGCTTCGGCGATTTTCACTCGCGCCGGTTTGGTGGCGTCGTAGCGATCGATCAAATCGAGGTAACGGCGCCGGCGCGCCGCACTCCGCACGCGGATGCGTTCGGTGACGGCGGCGACGGTTGGGTTGAGGGCAGGCGTCATTCCGGATCCCACCAGGCGCGGCCATCGCGCGCGAGCATGATCGAGGATTGATCTGGCCCATTTTCGCCGGCGGTGTAGAGATGCGGCGGCGTCCCAAGTTCCTGCCACGCCGCCAGCAGCGTGTCGGCCCAGCTCCAGGCGGCATCCACTTCGTCGCGGCGCATGAACAGCGCGAGGTTGCCGCGCACGATATCCATCAGCAGCCGCTCATATGCATCCGGATAGCGCACGCCGAACTCTTCTGCGAACGAGAGGTCGAGCGGCGCCGTCTTGATGCGCAAACCGCCGGGCCCCGGCTCCTTCATGTTGAGCCACAGCCGCACGCCCTCATCCGGCTGCAAGCGCAACACCAAGCGGTTCGGCGCTCCCGCTCCGGCGCCGAAAATATGCACCGGCGTGTCCTTGAATTGGACCACGATTTCCGAGCGGCGCGCGCTCATGCGCTTACCGGTGCGCAGATAGAACGGCACGCCAGCCCAGCGCCAATTGTCGACCTCGGCTTTGATGGCGACGAATGTCTCAGTGCGCGAAGGCTTGCCGACTTCCTCGACGTAGGACGGCGCCTTTGAGCCATTGACCAGGCCGGCCTTGTACTGGCCGCGCACTGTGAGTGCGGCTGCTTCCTTTGCGTCGATGCGGCGCAGCGCCGAGAGCACCTTGAGCTTCTCGGTGCGGATGGCGTCGGCGTCCATCGAGTTGGGGGATTCAAGCGCAACCAGACACAGGAGCTGCAACAAGTGGTTCTGGACCATGTCGCGCAGCGCGCCGGACTTGTCGTAATACTCCGCCCTGCCTTCGACGCCGAGCTCTTCAGCCACCGTGATCTGCACGTGATCGATGGTGGCGCGCGACCAGACCGGCTCGACCAGCATGTTGGCGAAGCGAAGCACCAAGAGGTTTTGCACCGTCTCCTTGCCCAGATAATGATCGATACGGAATGTGCGCTGCTCGCCAAACACGCTCCCAACGCCGTCATTGACCTCGCGCGATGACGCGAGGTCGCGGCCGATCGGTTTTTCCAACACTATGCGCGAAGTGGGTGTGGCGAGGCCTGTCTCCGCCAGACGCTGCGCAATGGTGACAAAGAGACTTGGCGCGGTCGAAAGATAGAAGATGCGGACATTGTCTTGTCCGTCGGCCAGCACGCCCTTCAGTGCGCCCCACTCGCTCGCCGGGGCCGTTGCGTCCGCTCGCGCATATTCGAGGTGGCGCAAGAACTCAGCGCACTTGGCCTCGTCTATGTCCGCTTTCGGATCGAACTTGAGGTGACTTTCATGCACGAGCTGGCGGAAAGCATCCGTCGTCATCTCCGAGCGAGCGACGCCGATAATGCGCGACTGGGGTGGGATTTGCCCGTCGAGAAAACGATGCAGCAGCGAAGGAAATAGCTTGCGCAGCGAAAGATCGCCGGTGGCGCCGAAGACTACAAGATCGAACGACGGGACGGGAATGAACTCGGCCATGCATGCACCAAACTAGAGTTCGCAGCCGCACGCAAAAGCCCCATTACGGTGCATCTCGCAGGTGCGAGCGTATCTTTCACGTGACGCCTATCGCTTTTGAGGCGGCTTTTGCTTGTCAAACGAAGCATCGCTGATAAGGTCGTTTGACACCGGTATCATATAGTCCAATGACACCGGTGTCAGAAAATTCCAGGCCCCGGTCGACAACCCGGGCGCACTCGGGGTGAAGTCGGGGAGGAAATGATGACGCGTAAGGGACATTCGCGGCCCAAATTGTCGCTGGCGCTCGGGGCTTCGCTCGCCGTCTTGATCGGCGCCCCCGCCTGGGCGCAGGACATCGAAGAGGAAGAAGAAATCGTCATAACCGGTTTCCGCGCCAGTTTGGCCGAAGCCATCGACATCAAGCGCGAAGAGACGGCCGCCGTTGATGCGATCGTCGCCGAAGACATCGCTGATTTCCCCGACAATAATCTCTCCGAGTCGATCCAGCGCATCCCCGGGGTCGCCATCACCCGCAGCAACGGTGAAGGTCGCAACATTTCTGTTCGCGGTCTTGGTCCTCAATTTACGCGCGTGCGACTGAACGGCATGGAAGCGATGTCGTCCATGGGCTCGACCGACGCCGAAGGCGGGACCAATCGCGGCCGTAATTTCGACTTCAACATATTCGCTTCGGAATTGTTCAACAGCATCACCGTGCGCAAGACCGCCGAAGCGATGGTGGAAGAAGGGTCGCTCGGCGCAACGGTCGATCTGCGCACCTCGCGCCCGTTCGATTATGACGGCTTCACTTTCGCCAGCTCATTGCAGTGGGGCTACAACGATCTCTCCGAGAGCTACGATCCGCGCCTCGCATTTCTGATCAGCGACACCTGGATGGACGGGCGCCTGGGTGCGCTGTTTTCGATTGCGTTCTCCGATCGCGAGTCGCTGGAGGAAGGCTCCAGCACCGTGCGCTGGCAGAACGACGGCACCACGAATTTCGCTGCGTCAGGCTGCGCTGCTCCCTGTTCGACCGGAAATCGCTTCCAATCGGTCGGCGGCTTGACCTCCGGATCGGTCTATGACGACGTCAACCAGGCCTTCCACCCGCGTATTCCGCGCTATGATGTCTATGAACACAGCCAGGACCGTCTGGGCTCGACGTTCACGCTGCAATATCGGCCAACAGAATCAACCGACATTACCTTCGACGGGGTTTACGCCGAACACGATGCGACGCGGACGGAGTCGTTTCTCGAGTCGGCCGTGTTCAGCACCAGCGGCGCCTCAGGTATTGGCGACGTCAACGTCAATGCCTGGGAAATTCAGGGCAACACGCTGGTTTTCGGAAACTTCGACGACGTCGATATCCGCTCGGAATTCAGACAGGACGAGCTGCTGACAACGCTTCGTCAATTTTCGCTCGACATCGAACAGCAACTCGGAGACCGCGTCGAAGCGCGGCTGTTCTTGGGCCGCTCCGAAGCGGATCACTCCAATCCCGTTCAGACGACGTTGCTCTGGGATCGCAATAACATCGACGGTTATGTCTATGACTATCGCGGCGATAATCGTCTGCCATTGATTACCTATGGCGGCGTCGCCGTCACGGATCCATCATCGTGGACGCTGACGCAAATTCGCTTGCGCCCGCAATACGTCGATAACCTGTTCGAGACCGCATACACGGATTTCGAAATCGAAGCGACCGACTGGCTCGACATCTCGGCCGGCCTCAACCTCAAGCGCTACGAGTTCGAGTCGGCCGAATATCGCCGGTCCAACGGTACGACCGCCAATTTGGAAAGCTCAATCCCTGGCTTTGCGTCAGGAACGGCAAACGCGCTCTACTCGCAGATCGTCACCCTCAGCGGATCGGGACTCAGCTTACCGGCTGGTCTGATCACCAACTGGGCCGCGCCCGACGTCGACCGCGCCGCGCAATTGTGGGGTCTCTACAACACCAGCATCTTCCCGCTCGGCATTCAGCCAGCGCTAGGCAACAACTTCCTGATCGAAGAGCAGGACAGCGGCGGTTATGTCCAGTTCGACTGGAGCAGCGAGATCGGCGGTGTCCCGTTCCGCGGCAATATCGGCGTGCGCTATGTAGAGACCGAACAGACCGCGACTGGTTGGACCAACTCGGGCGTGCTGCCGCTGCAGATCACGCGCGAGCGGACCTACGATGACACCCTGCCGGCGCTCAATCTGGTGATCGAGCCGATGACGGATCTACTGGTCCGCTTCGGCGCAGCAGACGTCATGTCGCGTCCGAACCTGGCGCAGCTCAATCCGGGCGCAGCAGTCACTGTCTCGGGCTCCAACCGAACGGTGAACATCGGCAATCCCGAGCTCGATCCGTTCCGGGCGCGAGCGTACGATCTTGCGGTCGAGTGGTACTTCCACGACCAAGCGTTGCTGTCGTTTGCGTACTTCTACAAAGACGTCGACAGCTTTATTCAAACGCTGCGCGAAGACATCGCCTTCACCGGCAATCCTTACGCTCTGCCCGATGCAGTTGCGACCGCAGCCTGCCCGGGCGGCGTCAACAGCGCGAGTTGCAACCCCAGCCTGCTCTGGGCCTTCAACCGCCCGGTCAACACGCCGGGCGGTCCGGTCGAAGGGTTCGAGATCAGCCTGCAGACGCCGTTCTTCTTCCTGCCGGGCCTGTGGTCCAACTTCGGCGGCATCATCAACTACACCAGCGTTCAGTCCGACATCGACTATGTCAATTCGGCAGGCGCCGTTGTCGTCACGGCGCCGCTGGCGGGCCTCTCCGAAGAGTCCTGGAACGCGACGCTCTATTATGAAGACGATCGGCTTTCAGCGAGAATCTCAGGCGCGTATCGCAGCGACTATCTGACGACCATTCCAGGCCGCAATGGCAACGCGTCGGAAAGCACGGCGGAAACGCTCAACGTGGACTTCGCCGCTTCGTATGCGCTCAGCGAGCGCCTTCGTTTGACCTTCGAAGGCCTCAATCTCACGGATGAAGCGAGCGATCAATTTCTGTCACCCGACGACCGTGTGTCGTTCTACCACCACTATGGCCGCCAGTTCATGGCGGGCGTGCGCTTCACCTACTAGATCGAACCCCTGCGCATCACGTCCTGGGGCGGCCGTAACGGCCGCCCCCCTTGTTTTTGGGCCCAAACGCTGGCGCACGCGGCACCGATGTGCTCATAACGCGAGTGTGAATTCCTCGTCCTCCAGCCGCCGCACCGGTGCGGACGTTATTCGCGGCGAAGGCAAGCGCCGAACGACGATCAACGACATCGCCCGCCTCGCCGGCGTTTCCAAAAAGACGGTGTCGCGCGTGCTGAACAACTCGCCATTCGTGCGCGAGGAAACCCGCCAGCGCGTGCATGGGCTGATGCAGGAAATGGGTTATACGCCCGATCCGCAAGCACGCGGCCTCGCCTTCCGCCGGTCGTTCTTGATCGGCATGGTGTTCGACAATCCGAACGCACAAATGGTCGTCACCATGCAGGAAGGCGTGCTGGCGGGGCTAAAGGGCAGCGGCTTCGAGCTTGTCGTCCACGCGTGCGATCGCAACGCGGAGGATTTTCTGCCGGAGGTCGCCGCGTTTGTAGAGCGACAAAAGTTGTTCGGCGTTATTCTGCTGCCGCCAATTTCCGAGAACAATGCACTCGTCGAAATGCTCGAGGCGCGCGGCTGTCATTATGTGCGGATGGCATCGGCGGTGATCGACGAGCCGGGCAATCTTGTCTCATCGAACGACCGGCTGGCGACGGCCAAAGCGGCCAAGCACTTGGCGCAGCTCGGTCACACGCGCATCGGTTTCATCGCCGGCCCCCCCGGCTTCCGGTCGCGCGAAGAGCGGCGCGATGGTTTTTTGGCTGGCTTGAAAGAGCACGGAATCGATCTGCCGGGCCGCTTCAGCGTCGACGGCGCATATACCTATGAGTCCGGGATCGAGGCTGGAGAGAAGCTTCTGAAATTGAAGCCGCGCCCGACGGCGATCTTCGCCAGCAATGACGAAATGGCGGCGGGCGTCTATCACGCCGCTCGGCAGCTGGGGCTTTCGATTCCGCGAGATCTTTCCGTCGTCGGCTTCGACGATACGCCCGTGTCGCGCCGCTTGTGGCCGCCTCTCACCACCGTGCGCTGGCCGATCCACGACATGGGCCGGGCCGCCGCACAGCACCTCTTGCGCGCCGCATCCGATCAACCGCCGGCCGACGACAAAGCTGTGTTTCCAGCTTTCCTTGTCGAGCGAGAATCGACCGCACCTGCTCGCGACTAGGCGCCCCAGTTGCAGGCGGACATGACACCGGTTACCATCCAATCTTGCGGAGGCTTTGCCGTGTTCAAGAAAACCTACCACGCCACGCACCCCGACATGATGGATGGCGCGAGCAACGACGATTTGCGCGCGCGCTATCTGGTCGAAGGCCTGTTCAAACCGGGCGAGATCACGTTCTGCTATTCGCACAACGAGCGCTTCGTGCTTGGCGGCGCCGCGCCGACGACACATGCGCTTGCGTTGCCGCTCCAAACCGAGCCCGCATCGGCCAAGGACAAACCGTTTCTGCAGCGGCGCGAGCTCGGCGTGATCAATGTCGCAGGCGGCGCCGGGCTTGTGACAGTCGACGGCAAGCGCGTCGAGCTTGCTTCGCGCGACGGGCTCTACGTGCCGATGGGATCGAGCGAGGTGATGTTCGAATCGCTCGACGCAAAGGACTCGGCGCGCTTCTATCTCGTCAGCACGCCTGCGCATGCGGCGTTCGAGCTGAAGAAGATTTCCATCGCCGAAGCAACGCCGCTCGAGCGCGGCGCGCTCGAAACCTCGAATGAGCGCACGATCTATCAATACATCATCCCCGGCGTGTGCCGCTCGGCGCAATTGCTGTTGGGTCTGACCATTCTGAAGCCCGGCAGCGTCTGGAACACCATGCCGCCGCACCTGCACGATCGACGCTCGGAAGTGTATTTCTATTTCGGGCTCGAGAAAGATCAGCGCGTCTTCCACTTCATGGGCGAACCGGAGGCCGCGCGCCACATCGTGATCGAAAACGAACAGGCGGTGATCTCGCCGCCTTGGTCGATCCACATGGGCTCGGGCACGTCGGCATACGCGTTCATCTGGGCGATGGGCGGGGAAAATCTGGACTATACCGACATGAACGTGCTCGATATCTGCCAGCTCAAGTGAGGAGAAGAATTGAGCGGCTATCCGTTTGATCTGAGTGGCCAGGTAGCACTCATCACCGGCGCCAATGTCGGTCTGGGGCAAGCGATCGCGTTGGCGCTGGGCGAAGCGGGCGCCGATGTCGCTGGCGTGAGCCGCCGCGCTGCGCCGGAAACGAAGGCCCGGATCGAAGCGCTCGGGCGCCGCTTCAGCGGCATCGAAGCCGACCTTTCTTCCACCGCGCCGATCACAAGAATTGTCGAGCGAACCAAAAGCGACCTCGGCGGTCTCGACATTCTCGTGAACAATGCCGGCATCATCCGCCGCGCCGATTCCATCGAGTTCACCGAAGCCGATTGGGACGCGGTGATAGACACCAATTTGAAATCCGCTTTCTTCCTCGCACAGGCGGCGGGCCGGCAAATGATTGGGCAAGGACGCGGCAAGATCATCAACGTCGCTTCGATGCTCTCGTTCCAAGGCGGCATCCGCGTGCCCTCCTACACGGCGGCGAAGAGCGGGCTGGCTGGGCTCACGCGGCTCTTGGCCAACGAATGGGCGGCCAAAGGCGTGAACGTGAACGCGATCGCCCCCGGCTACATGGCCACGGACAACACCACGCAGCTGCGCCAGGACGCCAAGCGCAATGCAGAAATTCTGTCGCGCATTCCGGCCGGCCGCTGGGGCGAGCCGGGCGACATCGGCGGCGCGGCGGTATTTCTGGCGTCGCGCGCCTCGGATTACGTCAACGGCGCGATTATCCCGGTCGATGGCGGCTGGCTGGCCCGATGAGCTCATTTGGCGCCGACGGCCGGATCATATGCATCGGCGAGGTTCTGCTGCGCCTCTCCGCTCCTGGCGCCGAACTTCCATTGCAGTCGCCGCAGCTCAACGTTTGCGTCGGCGGCGCGGAAGCGAATGTCGCCGTCTCGCTCGCACAGCTCGGCCACAGCACATCCGTCTTGACGACCCTTCCGGACAACGCGCTCGGCCGCGCCGCACGCAATGAGCTACGCCGCTACGGCGTCGATACCTCCAAGATCGCCTTCACGCCGGGCCGCATGGGTCTCTACTTCTTGAGCCCTGGCGCTGGAGGGCGCGCCGCCGAGGTGATTTACGATCGCGCCCATTCGGCTTTCGCAAGCGTCGATTACGAACCGATCAATTGGCGGTCTGCATTCGAAGGCGGAGGCTGGTTGCACGTTTCCGGCGTCACTGCCGCGCTCGGTGCGAACGTAGCGGCTGGCGTGATCCGCGCGGTTACAACCGCGCGCGAACTCGGTCTCACAGTTTCATTCGATTGCAACTATCGGGCAAAGCTCTGGCAAGCTTGGCAGGGCGATGCGCCGGCGATTCTGCGCCAGATTCTAGCGCAGGCCGACATCGCCTTCGGCAACGAACGCGACATTGGTTTGATCCTCGAAGGCGCGCCAACGAACCTGCGCGAAGCTTCGGATGCTGCGTTCAGCGCCTTTCCTCGGCTGCGCCTCATGGCGGCGACCAATCGCGTGCAGCACAGCGTAAACCACCACGCGCTTGGAGCCACGCTGCACGCGCACGACGGATCGTGGGAGGCGCCGGCGATCGAGATCACCCACATCGTCGACCGCATCGGCGCAGGCGACGCCTTCGCCGCAGCTTTGATCCATGCGCTGCGTTCCGGCTATGACAATGACCGCGCGATCCGGTTCGCCCTCGGCGGCGCCTGCATCAAGCACACGATTCCGGGCGACTTCAATCTGGCGGACGCCGGCGATATCGAAACGTTTCTCGCCGCTGATGTCAGCGTGCGCCGCTAGCGCCAGAGCGTCGGCAGCGTCAGTGACAGCGCGGGAATGAAGGTCACCAGCAGCAGCACGATCAACGCTGCGAAGAAGAACGGCCAGATCGAGCGCATGGCTTCAGTAATGGAGATGCCGCCGATGGCGGAACCGACGAACAGCACGGAACCGATCGGGGGCATCATCAGCCCCAGACCGCCGGCAAGCACCATCATCACGCCGAAATGCATCGGTTCGATCCCGTAGGCGCGCGCCACGGGCAGAAAGATCGGGGTCACGATGATGATCTTCGGCGCAAGATCGAGGAACGTACCCATGATCAGAAGCGCGATCAGCATGAGCAGAAGCGCAACATTCTTGTCATCGGTCAGTGCATTGAGGGACTCGACCACGACTCCTGGTATCTGCAGGTAGGCAATGAGCCAGCCGAACGCGCCCGCCGCGCCGATCACGAACAGAACTGCGCCCGATGAACGCGCCGCATGTGCGGCGGCCGCCCAGAACTCCTTCCAGCCGAGCGCTCGGTAGATAAGCAAACACACAAGCAGCGCATAGAGCACCGCGATGGCGCTGCTTTCGACGGCGGTGAAAATTCCGGCGCGAATACCGCCGAAAATCACGAAGATCATCAGCAGGCCGGGAACGGCCGCAACCAGCCGTTTCAGCACTTCACCGAAACCGGGAAACGCCTCGGTCGGATAGCCGCGCACGCGCGCGAGCCAATAGGCCGCGCCCATAACCCCGATCGCAAGCAAGAGCGCGGGGATGATGCCCGCCGCGAACAAGTCAGCGATCGAAACGCCGCCGCCGGCGACGGCCGAGAAGAGAATGAGATTGTGCGATGGCGGCAGCAGCAGCGCGACGAGCGAGGCCGAGACGGTGACATCCACCGCATAATCCTTGCTGAAGCCCCGCTTGGCCATTTGCGGGATCATGGTGGGGCCGATGGCGGAGACGTCGGCAAGCGCCGAACCGGAGACGCCGCCGAACAATGTAGATGCAACGACGCTCACTTGTCCCAAGCCGCCGCGGAGGTGCCCGACGAGCGACGCGGCAAGCGAAATCAACCGCTCCGATATGCCGCCGCGCATCATCAGTTCGCCGGTAAAGATGAAGAGCGGGATCGCCAGCAGCGAAATCTTGTTGAAGCCCGACGACACCTGCTGGACGACAACCACCGGCGGCAGGCCCAGATAGACCACGGTCGCCAGTGTCGCCGTGGCGATCGCAAATGCGATCGGCACGCCAAGGACGAGAAGCAGCGCGAAGACGCCGAAGAGGATCGCGATCTCCATCACCCGCCCTCGTGCGCTGGCTTGGCGGGGCTGCCGGTGATGAGCCGCTCGAAGGCGAAAAGCGCAATCAGCGCGCCGCCAAACGCAAGCCCCGCATAGGTCACGCCCTCAGGCGCAAGCGCCCCGGCCATCGGCGTGTCCCAACTGTCGGCCATGAGAAAGAAGCCGAACCACGCGAGCGCGACACCGAACGCCACTGCAATCAAACGCGCCATGAAGCGCAGGCCGGCCCTAATGGGCGGCGGCGAGGATTCCATCAGGGTCGGAAAGCTGAAGTGCGATTCCGCGCGCACCGCGACCGCGGCGCCGAACAAAGCCGAAATACTCATCAGCGTCAGCGCAACCGGTTCGGTCCAACTCGGCGAATCGTTCAGGATGTAACGGCCGATGACTTGCCAGGCGAGCACCAGCACAAGGCTCGCAAGCGCCACCGAAGCAATCGTGACGGTCACGCCCGCGAGCATGTTGAATGCGCCGGTCAGGCCGGATCGCTTCGCCGCCATCTTCCCTCCCCGCCTGTTCGATCAGGCTTGGTTTTCGATCCGACGCATCAACGCGCCGATGGTTTCGTCCTGCGCATACCGTCGCCGCATCGATTCCACTGCCGTGCGAAATACTGCGCGATCCACATCGTTTGCGGCAACGCCGGCGTCGAGCACAATCTGGCGCGCACGCGCTTGCTTCTCGTCCCACAGTCCTCGCATCAGCGCGACCGATTCCTGCGCCTTCGCCCGCAGCAAATCTTGGTCGGCGCGCGACATCGCGTCGTAACGCCGCTTCGAAAACAGCAGCACGTCCGGCGAATGGCAGTGTTGGGTTTCCGACCAATAGCGCGCGACCTCGTACTGTCGCGTCGACTGGAAGGTCGACCAGTTGTTCTCCGCCGCGTCGATCAAATGCGTCTGCAAGCCGGTGAACACTTCGCCGAAAGGAATCGGCGTCGGGTTGGCGCCCATGGCATCCATCATTTCGAGGAAGATGTCCGAGCGCGGCACGCGCACTTTGAGGCCGTGCATGTCGCGCGGCGTGTGGACAGCGCGGCGGGCGGTGTACATGGAGCGCGCGCCGCCGTCGTAGAGCGCAAGACCGATCAGTTCACGTCGTTCGAAATCGGCGAGAATCTCTCGGCCGACCGCGCCGTCTACCGCCCGGCGCATGTGTTCTTCGCTGTGAAACGTGTAGGGCAGCACCAGCGCGCGCGTCAGCGGGAAGGCGTTGTTGAGCGCAGCTGCGGTGACGCGGCAGAAATCGAGCACATTGAAGTGCGTAAGTGCGACGGTGTCGTTCTCGGCGCCGAGTTGGCCGCCTGGATAGGCGCGAATCGAAAGCCGGCCGCCGGTCTCACGCTCGAGTTCTGCGCCGATCCAGCGCACCGCTTCGACAGTTGGATAATCTGTCGGATGAACGTCGACCGCCGTAAGCGCGCCATCGCCTGCCCTCGGCGCGCAGGCGCCAAGACCGAGCGCAACGCCGCCCGCGATGAGATTTCGGCGCGTCGTCATGGCGCTATTCCTCGCGCCGGCATTAGAGCGCAGCGCCGGCTGTGGCGGGAGTCTGTTCGCCAGCAGCTGCAACGGCACGGCACCGCAGCACTCCGTACGATCCGAACGACAGTTCGGCCAACTGCCCGGGTTCGATGCGATGCACGCCTGTCACCGCGCCGCTCGAAATCAACTGTCCCCGCCGCAACGGCCGTCCGCGTTCCGCGCAATGGGTGAGCAAGAAGGCAAGCGCCTGCAGCGGCCCGCCCGGCAACATCGCGGCGTTGCCCTCGCCCACTCTGGTGTCGTCGATGGAGGTCCGCGCAGTCGCGCGCGCCCAATCAACCGCACGCCAATCCTTCACCTCCGCGCCGACGACCAATCCGGCGTTATTGCCGAAGTCGGAGGCCGTCACCGCTGGTCCATAATCGTTGATGCCGGCGAACGGGCTGCCGGCGAGTTCAGCGCCGATGTGGACGGCGCCGATCATTTCCACCGCTTCGACCGCGCTCCACGTCCGCTTCGCCGCGACCTGATCGCGGCCGATCTCCAGCACGAACTCCGCTTCCACCGCCGCGAAGCCGCCGCGCACGACTGGCAAGTCGACGACTTCGTTCGCTTCAACGCGCCTGATCTGGCGCTGGAAGATCGGCCCAGCAATGCGCTCGACGCCCAGCGCCTCACGCAACTCCGCCGGCACCATGCCGATTTTCCAACCGGCCACCTCGTCGCCCCAGAGCGCTATGGCCATGTCCTGGATCGCGTATGCTGTTCCGAGGTCGCCGGGCATCTGCCCGGGATAGTCGGTCAGCGCAGCTGCCATTCGGCGGGCTTCGACAAAGGTTCGGGCGGTAGCGGCCGCAGAAGCGGCGGATTGCGGCACGTGGCGTTCCTCGCCCTCTAACATAGTCAAATCTTTTCCGTGTGTTAGGCGTGACGATCAGAACCGCGCTCGCCCTTCGCAGGCAAAAGATTGCACCCTTAGGAAACCGGTGTCAATTTGCTTCCATCTGGGTGAGACTGGTTGCGCGCAGAAGCGGTCGAGGAAGAGTTCAGAACCATGATCCGCACACTCGTTCTGATCCTGGGGCTCGCCCTGACCGCCGCATCCCCCGGCGCAGCACAAACGCCCGCGACACCTCCGCAGCATGCTTTTCCCGGCGCGCTCGGCTGGGCCGCCGACACCCCGGGCGGTCGCGGCGGGCAGATCATCCGCGTCACGAACCTCAACAGCGAGGGTCCCGGCTCCCTGCGCGCAGCGATCGAGACGGCCGGGCCGCGCATCATCGTCTTCGAAGTCGGCGGCATCATCGATTTGAATCGGCGCACGCTGGTGGCGCGTGAACCGTTCATAACCATTGCCGGGCAAACTGCGCCCTCGCCCGGCGTCACCATCATTCGTGGCGGCATGGACATCGCCACTCATGACGTAATCATCCAGCATATCCGCATCCGTCCGGGCTCGGCGGGCCAGCCGATTTCGAGCGGCTGGGATGAGGATGCGCTCTCCTCGCAAAGCGCCTCCAACCTGATCGTCGATCATTGCACGCTGACCTGGGCCACCGACGAGAATCTGTCCGCCTCGGGCCCGCGCTTCACCGGGACGACACCGGAGGAATGGCGCGCGGGCACTTCGCACCGCATTACCTATTCGCACAACATCATCGCTGAAGGTCTGGCGCATTCCACGCACTCGAAGTTCGAGCACTCGAAGGGATCGCTGATCCACGACAACATCACCGACATTCTGATCTACGGGAATCTCTACGCGCACAATGTAGAACGCAGCCCCCTGTTCAAAGGCGGTGTGCGCGGCGCAATCGTCAACAATCTGATCTACAATCCCGGCCAGCGCGCTGTTCATTACAACCTGATGGCCGAGGAATGGGGCGCCCAGCCGTTCCAGAACGGGCAGATGTCGGTCGTGGGCAACGTGCTGCGGGCGGGTCCGTCGACGCCGGAAGCGCTCGCCTTCATGATGATCGGCGGCCACGGCGATGTTGAGTATTTCGGGCGGGACAATATCGCGGTCGACCGCATCGGCCGCCCATTGCCGATGTTCGGCCGCTACACCACGTCTGGCGCGCGCATCATCCAAGTGCGGCGTCCGCCCACTTGGCCTTTGGGTCTCGAAGCGATGCCCGCTGTCGAAGTGGAGCGCTACGTGCTGCGCAACGCCGGCGCGCGGCCTTGGGATCGCGACCGTCACGATATTCGCGTCATTGCCGACACAGCCGAGGGCCGCGGCGCCATAATCGATAGCGAAGCGCAAGTCGGCGGTTATCCCGTTCAGCAAATGACTCGCCGCCCGTTCAATCCCGACGATTGGAATGTGTTCGATATGACACCTCTGCGTCTCGACGTGCTCGATTCCGGCGCGCGCGCGCGGGGCACCTGAGGCTTGCGCACGCGCCGGCCAAAGCTCACACAAGGCGCATGAGCAAGCCCCAGGACGCTACCAGCGTGCTTTCGCTGACGCCGGTGATTCCGGTTGTGACGATCGATGATGTAGCCAACGCCGTACCGCTGGCGCGCCTATTGCTGACCGGCGGCATTGGGACCGTCGAGATCACGCTCCGCACTGCGGCGGCGCTGGACGCGATCCGCGCGATTGCAGCCGAAGTGCCGGAGATGGTCGTCGGCGCTGGCACCGTGCTGAACGAAGCCGATCTCGACGCCGCAATCACGGCCGGCGCGCGTTATGCGCTTTCGCCGGGCGGCACGCCGAAACTGATGAAAGCGGCGCGCAAGAGCGCGATCCCGTTCGTGCCAGGCGTGGCGACATCGAGCGAGATCATGCGCGGGCTCGATCTCGGCTACACCTGTTTCAAGTTCTTCCCGGCAGAGCAGCTCGGCGGCGCCGCCGCCCTCAAGAGTATCGGCGCGCCGCTGCCCTCCGCCCGGTTCTGCGCGACCGGTTCGATCACACCTGAAAAGGCGCCGTCCTATCTCGCGCTCACCAATGTGCTCTGTGTCGGCGGCTCCTGGATCGCGCCCGCCGAGTACATCCGTGCTGGCGATTGGGGGAGCATCGAGGCGGCGGCGAAACGCGCGGCTGCGCTAAAGCCTGTCTCGTAAGGCATACCAGAGCATGCCCAGGACGTAGAGCGGCGTTCGCAACGCCGCGCCGCCAGGAAACTCGGGCGGCGCCATGTCAGAGAGAACGTCGAAGCGTTCCGCTGTTCCCGACATTGCTTCGACAAGCACCTTTCCCGTCAACGCGGGAAGCAGCACGCCCTGCCCCGAATAGCCGTGTGCGAAGAAGAGATCGCCGATGCGCCCGATGTGCGGAAGACGGGACCTGGTGATGGATACAAGCCCGCCCCAGGCATGATCGATTCTCACATCGCGCAATTGCGGGAAAATCGCCGCCATGTGGCGTCGGACGAAGGCTTCGATGTCCCTGGGCGGCGCGGGCGAGTAGCGCTCGCCGCCGCCGAAGATCAACCGGCCGTCCTCGCTCATGCGGAAATAGTTCACGACAAACCGGCTGTCGCTCACGGCGAGATGGTTGGCGATCAAGCTTTGCGGATCGTCGAGCGGCGCGGTGGCGAGCAGGTAGTTCGCCACCGGCATAATGCGCTTGGCGACTCGCGGCGCCAGTCCCTCAATCAGCGCATCGCACGCGAGCACGCCGTAGCGCGCGCGCACTATGCCGCTCTCTGTTTGCGCTACGACGCCGTTCTCCATGTCGACCCGCATCACACGCGAGTGCTCGCACAGCTGAGTTCCGGCCGCACGAGCCGCCTCTGCGAGCCCCAGCGCGTAATTCAACGGATGCAGGTGGCCGCCACACTCGTCGAGAAGCCCGCCATGGAAGTCCACCGACTTCACCGTCACCGCCGCCTCGGCCGCCGACAGCACACGCGCATGCGGATAATCCATGGCCTCCGCAAGCGCAGCCGCTTCCGCGTTCATCCAGCTTAGCTCACCGCTCTTAGCGGCGAGCGTCAGATGGCCGTTGACGCGCAGATCGCACTGAATGTCGTGCTTGGCGATCCGATCGAGCGTGAGCGAGCGTGCTTCCAGCGCAAGCTCGAACAAGTAACTTGCCTTCTCACGCCCGAACGCTGCGATGAGCTCGCTTGCGCCCTTGCGCCAACCGGGGATCATTTGGCCGCCATTGCGCCCCGACGCGCCCCAGCCGATGCGGCCTGCCTCCAGCAATAAAACGGAATAGCCGCGCTCGGCGGCGTTCAGCGCAGCATGCAGGCCGGTGTAACCGCCGCCGATGACGACAACGTCGGCGCTGATCTCGCCCTCGAACTTCGGCGCCGGCGCAAACGGATTGGCGGTCGCGACATAATACGACCGTTCCATCTGCAAGCCGGAATTGAAGCTCACGTCAGACCTTGAGCAGCAGGTGGTCGCGTTCCCACGAGGAGATCACGCCTTCGAAATTGCCGAGTTCGTGATCCTTGATCTGCTGAAAGGCGCTGCAGAAGTGCTGACCCAGGAGTTCGCGCACCGGTTCGCATTTCTGGAAGCGATCAAGACCCTCGCGCAACGTGCGCGGCAGCGTGCGCGCCCATTTGTAGGCGCTGCCCTGCACCATCTCGCTCGGCGCGATTTTATCGCGAATGCCGAGATAGCCGCACACCAGCACCGCGGCGATGGCGAGATACGGGTTAGCGTCGGCGCCCGGCAGGCGGTTCTCGATGCGGCGATTTCCCTGCTGCGAGATCGGCACGCGCAGGCCGCAGGAGCGGTTATCGTAACCCCATTGCAGATTGATCGGCGCCGAAAAGTCAGGACGCATGCGCCGGAACGAATTCACGTTCGGCGCGAACAGCGGCGTGACCTCGCCCAGATATTTCTGCAAGCCGCCGACGAAGTGACGGAACATGTCGCTGTTGCCGTCGCCGTCCTCGGCGCCGAAGAGGTTCGTCCCCTTCTTCGCATCGACCACCGACACGTGCAGGTGCATCGCGCTGCCGGGCTGGTTCTCCATCGGCTTTGCCATGAACGTGGCATAGACACCGTGCTTCAGAGCCACCTGGCGCACGATGCGTTTGAACACCAAGACCTGATCGGAGACGTTCACCGGATCGCCGTGATTGAAGTTGATCTCAAGCTGCGCTGTGCCGCTTTCGTGGATCATGGTGTCGAGATGCAGCGACGCCGCCTCGGCGTGCTCGTAGATCGTTTCGATCAGATCCTCGTACTCGGTGATGGCCTCGAGCCCGTAGGGTTGCGGCGACGTCTCGGAGCGCCCCGAACGGCCAGCAGGCGGGGCGAGCGGCAGATCAGGGTCGGTGTTCACCTGCGTCAGGTAGAATTCGAGCTCCGGCGCCACAACCGGCTTGAGGCCCGCTTCATCGTAAAGCTTGATAACGCGGCGGAGCACGTAGCGCGGCGCGATGTCGTAGGGCTCGCCATTGGTGTTGTAAGTATCGGCGAAGACAAATGCGGTGGGTGTCTTGTAACCGGGCGCTACACAGATGGTGTCGATGTCCGGGCGCAGCACGACATCTGGGTCTTGAGTTGAAATTGCTTCGTCGGCCTCGTCCGCATACTCGCCGGTGACAGTAAGCAGGTAGATGCTCGACGGTATCCGCAGCGATCCGTCGCGCTCGCTCTGCAAGAACTTTTGCGCAGGAAAAACCTTGCCGCGAATAACCCCATTCAAGTCGGGGATGAGGCATTCCACTTCGCCGATGCCGCGTTCTTTGATCCAGTTCGAAAAGCTCATGACACACACATGTGGTTGCGCACGCTAATGCGCGTAACGCCGAGACGGCGCGCGAACCGCAACTGAAATTCTTTCAAACGGGCGCGGCGCGAAAACTCTGTTGCGGCCGCTAAGGACCGCTCGCATACCGCGCCCATCCGCCTTCTCGGGAAGGCCGCGGGAGCGCATAAGTCACCTGATATTGCCACTATCCCGGCTCGCCCCCAGGCAAGTCAAGGCGCCACAGCCCGGCGGCGAAGTGACCGCTTTGTGTACTTTTTGCGTGCGCCCCCAGCATGTTGCGGTTAGTAGCGCGCCCATGATCATCAACCTCAAGGGTTCCGACGAGGGCCTAAACGCAAGCGTTTACGCAGAACTCCGGCAACGCATCGTCACCGGCCATATCTCGCCGGCGCATGAATTGTCGACTCGCGGACTGGCCGGCGAATTGGGCGTGAGCCAGACGCCGGTCCGCGACGCGCTTTCGCGACTGGCCGCCGAAGGCGCCGTTTCGATCCGCTCGAAGCGCCGCGTGCGCGTGCCTGAAATGACGAGTGAACGCTTCGACGATCTGTTGCAGTGTCGCCTGCTGCTCGAGCCCGAAGCCGCTGCATTAGCGCTGCCGCATCTGCAGGGCGCTGATGTGAAGCGGCTGCGCGAAGTCGATGCGGCGCTCGACGCAGCAATCGCCGGCGGTGATGCGGCAGCCTACATGCAAGCCAATTACGATTTCCATTTCACGCTTTACAGGGCCCAGCCGCAAAGAACGCTCACGCAATTGATCGAAACCCTCTGGGTCCAGTTCGGACCCTATATGCGGGTTGTTTTTGGCCGGGTGTCGAATGCAAAGCTGAACGACAGCCACCAGGCCGCAATCAGAGCGATCGAGGCAAACGACGACGACGCCCTACGTAAAGCAATCGCGCGCGACATCACCGATGGCATGGGCTTGATGGGACGCACCGGTCTCGCCGCGAGCGGCGGCGCAAAAACCGCCGTCTAGCCCAGACCGCCATCGCCTTCCGGCTTCAACGCCCGCAGCGCGGGCTCGGCCTCGCGCAGCGAACGCGCGATGATGTCGATCATACGGTCGATTTCGGCATGGGTGATAATGAGCGGCGGACACATGACGATGGAATCGCGAATGCCGCGCACCATCAGGCCGTTCTTGATGCAGGTATCGCGCACGACGGGCCCGGCTTTGCCCTCTTTGTCGGTGAACCGCTCGTTCGTGCCGGGTTTCGATACGATCTCGACGGCGCCGATTAACCCGAGCGACCGCACTTCGCCAACCAGCGGATCGCCCTCGAGGCGCTTCAGTGCTTCTGAAAAATATGGGCCGGCGTCGTTCTTCACGCGCTCGACCAGTCCCTCACGCTCGATGATCTCGATGTTCTTCAACGCGACCGCGGCAGACACGGGATGGCCGGAATAGGTATAGCCATGCACGAAATCACCGCCCTTCTCGCGCAGCATCTCGACGATTCTGTGTGAGACGCCGACAGCCGAAATCGGCAGATAGCCGGACGACAAACCCTTTGCCATCGGCACGAGATCGGGCGTCACGCCGTAGTGCTGAAATCCGAACCACGATCCCAACCGGCCGAAACCGCAGATCACTTCGTCCGACACAAGCAGGATGCCGTACTTCTTGCATATTGCATCGACGCGTTTCCAGTAGCCCCGCGGCGGAATGATCACGCCGCCTGCGCCCTGCACCGGTTCGCCAATGAATGCGGCGACATTTTCAGGACCGACCTTCAAGATGCGGTCTTCGATCTCCTGCACGACACGATCGGTGAAAGCCTCCTCGTCTTCGCCAAAACCCTCGTTGAATTTGTAGGGCTGGGCGACGTGTTCGACGCCGGGGATCGGCAGCCCGCCGATCGGATGCATGTGCTTCATACCGCCGAGGCTGGCGCCTGCCATGGTCGAGCCGTGATAGGCGTTCCAGCGGCTGATGAAGATCGTGCGCTTCGGCTGGCCGGCGACGTTCCAGTAATGGCGCACCATGCGCATCACGGTGTCGTTCGCCTCCGAGCCCGAGGAATTGAAGAACACATGCTGCAGCTCGCCGCCGAGCAGACCTGCGAGCCTGGCCGCGAGCAGCACTGTCGGCGGCGTCGCTGTCTTGAAGAAAGTATTGTAGAACGGCAGCTCCTGCATCTGCTCGCTCGCGGCGCGCACGAGTTCATCGCGGCCGTAGCCGACATTCACGCACCACAGGCCCGCCATGCCATCCAGGATGGCGTTGCCGTCGCCGTCATAAATCGTCGAGCCCTCGGCGCGCGTGATGATGCGGCTGCCGCCGAGCGCTTGGATCTCGCCGTAATTGGCTTGCGCCGGCAAATGGTGCGCCACGTCCAAACGACGCAGTTCGGGAATGTCGTAATTACGCGCAGCCATCGTCGTCCCTCGTTATCGTTATTGCGCCCTTCTCGAGTTAGCGGGAGATGAGCGGTTCGCGCCGCAGAGCTCGGCCCAAAAGCTTAAAGAAGGTTTGGCTCTGCGGATTCTCGTGCGCCTTCCATTCCGGGTGCCACTGCACCGCCAGAATCTGCGCGCCTTTCACGTTCGCCGAAATCGCCTCGACCACCCCATCCGGCGCCGTCGCCTCCACTGTGAGGCCTGAGCCCAGTTTCTCGACGCCTTGATAATGAACGCTCACCACATCGAGCGACTCGGTCTTGTACGCGCGCTCCAGAACCCCGCCCTCGACGAGATTCACTGGATGGATGTGTTCGAAATATTCCGCGAACGTCTTTTGGCTCGGCGCATGATGGGGAATGAGATCGGGATGCTCGGCCATGTCGCGCCGCAGCGTGCCGCCAAATGCGACGTTCAGTTCCTGAAAGCCGCGGCAGATGCCGAACACGGGTTTGCCCTCATCCAACATCGCCTCGATGAGATGCGCCGTCATCTCGTCGCGGCCTGGATCGAACGGGCCTGGCGCGTCGTCAACGATCACGCCATAGCGTTTTGGATCGAGATTCGACGGCGTGCCGGTGAGAAGAATGCCGTCGAGCCGCGGCGAGACTTCCTTTGCGTGCATCAGTTCGGGCATGGCCGGAACCAGCAGCGCCGACGCATCCGCGTATTTGAGCGCGGAAACCAGATAACGGGTCATCACCGCCTGCGCGGATTGCATTTCCACGGTGCGGTTGCAGGCGATGACGCCGAGAACGGGACGGTCTTTGAAAGTCATGACTCTAAGATAGGAGCACGGCGGGCGAGCAGGCGTGCCAGGCAAGCCACACTGGTTCGTCCCAGGTAAAATCTTCCTGATCGTACCGCGTCAGGTTGGAGCGGAACGTCTTCACACGGCGGCCGCCTTCGAGTTCCACCTCGTAATTGGTCTCGCTCCCGAGATAGACGATGTCACGGATGATTCCAGGCACGACATTCGTGCCTTCCGGCGCGTCTTCCATCTTCATCGCCGCCGATCCTTCCGCGCGTTTGTGCATCTCGATCTTCTCGGGCCGCAGCGCCACCCAGACTGTGGAACCCTTGGCCCCCGTGACGCCGTGGTCGAGGAAGACCGGCGCCGCCAATTCCGGCGCCCGGACCAATGCATGACCGGGTTCATCCTCGGCCAACACGCCTTCGAACATGTTCACACTACCGACGAAGTCGGCGACGAAGCGTGAGTTCGGAAACTCGTAAAGATCGGCCGGCGTCGCCACTTGTGTCAGCACGCCGCGATTCATCACCGCGCAGCGCGTGGCTATGGCGAGCGCCTCGTCCTGGTCATGGGTGACCATGATGAAGGTGATGCCGACCTTCTCCTGCAACGATGTGAGTTCGGAACGCATCTGATCTCGCAACTTGGCATCCAGCGCTGACAGCGGCTCATCCAGCAACAGCACGCGCGGCCGTTTCACCAGAGCGCGCGCGAGCGCCACGCGCTGGCGCTGGCCGCCGGAGAGCTGATCGGGCATACGCTCGCCCAGGCCGCCGAGTTTAACCAGTTCGAGCGCCTCATCGACGCGCTTGGTGATCTCATCGCTCTCGACGCCGTCCATTTTCAGGCCGTAGGCGACATTGTCGGCCACCTTCATGTGCGGGAACACGGCGTAGGACTGAAACACCATGTTCACCGGCCGCTTGTTCGGCGGCAGCTCGGCGACATCCTTGCCGTCGATGAGGATCTTGCCCTCGCTCGGCGTTTCGAAGCCGGCGAGCATGCGCAACAAAGTGGTCTTGCCGCACCCGGATGGACCAAGCAGTGCGAAGAACTCGCCCTCGCGGATATCGAGCGTCACGTTGTCGACCGCGATCATCTTGCCAAAGCGCTTTGTCACCCCCTGAAACGAGATGATCGCGTTCTCCTTCAAGTGCGGTGCGGGCTTGGCGGCCGGGGCGTTCGAGACTGGCGCGTCGGTCATGGGTGTTTAGGCCTTCTTGTCCTTGGGCGCCGCGTCCTGCATGCGCAGACCGATCGCCGTGAGCAGCACGGTGACGACAATGAGAATGGTCGATGCGGCGTTGACTTCAGGCGTCACCGAGAAGCGCAGCATCGAATAGACCTTCACCGGGAACGTGATCGTGTCGGGTCCTGCGGTGAAGAAGGTGATGACGAAGTCGTCGAGCGACAACGTGAACGCCAGCAATGCGCCCGCAATCAGCCCGGGCTGCATGTGCGGCACCAGCACATCCCAGAACGTGCGCCATTCGCTTGCGCCCAGGTCCTTGGCCGCCTCTTCGAGTTCGCGGTTGAACGACGCAAGGCGCGCGCGCACCACCGTGGCCACGAACGGGAACGCGAACGAAACATGCGCGATGGTGATGGCGCCGAGATTGAACGGCCAGGGCATTCCCATCGGCCAAGGCATCACACGGGCGAAGAAGACGAGCATCGCCACGCCCAGGCAGATTTCCGGCACCACGATGGGCAACGCCATGCCGCCTTCGATGAAGGTCTTGCCCGGAAAGCGAAAGCGCCAAAGCATGACCGCCGCCAGCGCGCCGAGCACGACGGAAATGACCGTGCAGAAGAAGGCGATCGTCAGCGAGTTGATGAAGGCCTGCAGCAGCGATTCGTTGTTGAACGCCTTCACGTACCAATCGGTGGTGAACCCCTGCCACACCACGTTGCGTCGGCTGGTGTTGAAGCTGAAAATCATCAGCGTGATCAGCGGCAAATAGAGAAAGAGCAACGTCGCGCCGACGATCACGCGCAGCGGCCAGCGCTTCAGGTATTCAAGTGGCCCCGGCTTCTCTTTCGGCGCCGGCTCGGGACCGCCGATGTGTGGCATCGTGGTGAGCGCTTCGTCCGCCATCAGCTTCTCCGGTCGCTGCGGCGTTGCACCAAAGCCTGCGCGGCGATGGCGATGAAGGTTAGGTACATGAGCAAGAACGAGAGCGCGGCGCCGAACGGCCAATCGTTGGCGCGTTTGAACTGCCGTTCGATGACGTTGGCGATCATCTGGCTATCGGTGCCGCCTAGCAGGTCTGGCGTGAGATAGGCGCCCAGCGCCGGGATGAAAGTGATCAACACGCCTGACGCGATCCCGGGCGCCGCAAGTGGCACGACCACGCGAAATATGGTCTGCAAATGCCCGGCGCCTAAATCGAGACTCGCTTCCATAAGCGAACGATCCATCCGATCGAGCGCGGAATAGAGCGGCAGCACCATGAACGGCAGGTGCACATAGACGAGCCCGATCACAACGGCGGTGTTGTTGTAAAGCAGCGTCAGCGGCTCGTAATCGCCGAGCGGCTGCAGGCCGATCAGGCTCATCAGCCCGCTGGCGTTGTTCCAAAGCCATTCCAGCGTGAAATTCACGTAGCCGTTCTCCCGCAACACCGCGATCAGCGCGAACGTGCGGATGAGCAGATTGGTCCAGAACGGCAGCATGATCAGCAGGAGCAGCCACGCCTTCATTTTCGGCGAGGCGAACGCGATCGCAAGCGCCACCGGAAAGCCGATGATGAGACACAGAATCGTCGTGACCGCAGCGACGAAAACGCTCTTGACGAAGATGCCTAGGTAAAGCGGCTCGAGCGCGCGTGCGTAGTTGGCGAACGTGCCGGTGAAGTCGATGGTGATGGGGCCGGTGTTCTCGCCGAACGAATAAGCCCAGATCACCGCCAGCGGGACGAGGAAAAACAGGAACAGCCAGCCGATAGGCGGCGTCGCGATGGCCGCGAACGCCGCTCTCGCCTGACGCCAGGTCTGCTCCATGTTCTTCCCTTGCCTGGCGGCTAAGCGGCATTCACGCGCGTGAAGATCGCCTCGTAGAGCCGCGCGCGCTCATCGCCTTCGAACGCGCCATACTCGCTCTTCGCCATGACGTCCGCGGCCGGGAAGATGACGGGATTGTTTTTGTAGTCATCCGCCATGCGCTCGCGCACCGCCGCGTTGGGCGTCGGATATTGGATCTCTTCCGTGATCTTCTGACCCGCTTCCGCATCGAGCAGATAATTGATGAAGGCATGCGCATCATCGACATGCGGCGCGCCGGTCGGAATGCAGAGACAGTCCGAATTGATCAACGTACCTTCCTGCGGCACCACGAAACCAAAGGCGTCGCCGCCCTCGTCGCCTATGAGCTGGGCCATGTCGCCATTGTATTCGAGCACGATGTCGATTTCTCCGGCGGCGAGGAGATCCTGGCCGTTGTCCTGGTGGAACGCCTTCACGTGCGGCTTTTGCCGGATCAGCATTTGCTCGATCTGCGTCAGGTTCGCGTCGGGGATGTTGTTCAGCGAAATGCCCTGGTACTTGGCGCAGAGCCGGATCAGGTCCGCCGATTCCGAAAGCAGCGCGATGCGCTGCGAGAATTGCGGGCTGTCGAACAGATAGCGCCAGGAGTTGGGCACGAAATTCGGATTGGGCATCGCCGCCTTGCGATAGCCGATGCCCAGGACGAGCCACGTGTACGGCATCGAATAGCGCCGGCCAGGATCGAATGCCGCGTCCTGGAATTCCGGCAACAGGTTGGACATGTTCGGAATCTTCGAATGATCCAGCTCCTGGATCATCTGCGCCTGACTCATGCGCGTGACGAACTCGTTCGACGGCACGATAACATCGTAGCCCGGGTTGCCGGCGGTCAGGCGCGCGAACAATTCGTCGTTGGTCGCGAACAGACTCATCTGCGCCCGCACGCCGGTCTCGGTCTCGAAGTCAGCCAAAGTCGTCGGACCGATATAGGTGTCCCAGTTGTAGAAATTGACGACGCGCCCGCCGCGCCCGCAAGCGCTCAAGCCGCCCGCGAACGAAATCCCAATCGCCGCGGCGCCGAATTGCTGTAGCAGCGAGCGACGCGACGCGCCCCGGAGATACTTGCCCTTGGCCATGGTTGCGCCCTTCCCTTGCTCATCCGCCCACCAGGGCGGTCCCTCATGCTGTGCCGGCGGTCGGGCCGCTAACAAGCACGCAAATACCAGTCATAATCAATATCTGGGATCACACTTTGGAAGCGATCCTGCTCGACCCGCTTCACCGTCGCGTACATCCGCACGAAACGCTCGCCCAGATAGTCCTTCAGCAGACCCGACTCCGCGAACCGGTCGGTGGCAGCGAACCAATTGGTCGGGATTTTCTCTCCACCCTCGGCCTGGGCGTAGCCGTCGCCAACGATGGCAGGGCCTGGATCGATCTTGTTCGTGATCCCATGGTGCACCGCAGCAAGAAGTGCCGCCAAAGCCAGCGCCGGATGCGCGTCTGCACCCGCCACGCGGTGCTCGACATGGCGCGTGTTCGGCGCGCCGGCCGGAACGCGGAAAGAAACAGTGCGGTTGTTGACGCCCCACGTCGGCGCGACCGGCGCATAGGAATTCGCCTTGAAGCGCCGATACGAGTTGGCGTTTGGCGCAAAGATCGCCATCGAGTCGCCGAGCAGCGCCTTCATGCCGCCGATCGCATGCGCCAGCACCGGCTCGCCCTCAGGCTTCTCTGACGCGAAGATGTTCCTGCCCGCCTTGTCGGTGACGCTGACATGCAGATGCATGCCCGAGCCAGCGAGATCGGTGAACGGCTTGGCCATGAACGTCGCCTCGCAGCCATGGCGCAGCGCCACGCCCTTGGCCGCGCGCTTGTAGAGCACGGCATCGTCTGCCGCGCGCAACGCGTCGGCGTGATGCTTCAGTGTGAGTTCGAGCTGCGCCGGCGCGTATTCGCTGATTGCGCCTTCGAGCGGGACGCCCATCGCGTCGGCGGCGGCCCACAGATCGCGCAGAAAGGGCGAGGCCTCCTCCACCTCGCGCAGACCATACACTTGATGATGGCTCGCCCGGTCGCCGGTTATCGCCGAGCGCGGCGGCTGAATTTTTCCGTCCGCCGTTCGCCGCGCATCGACAAGATAGTATTCAAGTTCACAAGCGACGACGGGCGTCAGCCCGTTGGCCGCAAACCGGTCGATCACGCGCTGCAACACATGGCGGGGATCGAGGTCGTGCGGCTTGCCGTCGAGTTCGTGCATCGTCACCGGCACTTGCGCGACGTCCGCGCCCAGCCAAGGCGCCGGCGTCAAGCGCCCCGCTACCGGGCGCGCCACGCGATCGGCGTCGCCGTCTTCCCAGACCAGGCCCGTCGCTTCGACATCCTGGCCGGTAATGTCATTGACCAGGATCGAACCCGGCAAAAACCGTCCATGATCGTATACCGCCGCGATCTCGTGGCGGCGCAGCCGCTTCCCCCGCGGCACGCCGGCCATGTTGGTGAAAACGATCTCGAAAAACTGAATCTCGGGATGCTTGTCGAGGAAGCTCTTCGCTTCCTTCGGATCGGCGATGGTCATGCGACGGCTTCTTTGTACTCTTCCGCAAAGCTATCGACTGCCGCGACGAGCCGGTCAATCTGTTGCGTGGTTGTCGATGGGCTTACCAGCACCATCATGTGAAACGGCGCGATCAGCACGCCGCGATTGATCAGGTAGAGATGCAGAGCGTGGCTCAGCTCACTCTGTGCCAGCGCCGGCCGCATCTCAGCGGCGTTCCGCGGCGGGGCTGGCGCAAACACGATCTCGGCCCGCGCGCCTACGTGCACGATACACCAAGGCAGCGCGCGCTTGGCTATCACAGCGCGCAGCTTCGCCACCAGCTCTTCTGCGCCCTTCAGCATCACCTCGTAGGCCGCCGGCGTCGCGACTTCCCGCAACGTAGCGCCGATCGCCCCGATCCCCATCGCGTTGCCGGCGAGCGTCGTGCCGATGCCGCTCCGGCCCCTTGGAGCGCCGGCGTCCTCGCCGGCAACGTTGGTTGGGGCCGAACCACTGGATGCCGGCGAGGCGCCGGCGCTCCAAGATTGAATCTTCTGCGCCAGCTCCGCGCTCACACCCCACACCGCCGCCGGAAAGCCGCCAGCGATCGCCTTGCCAATGACCAGCGCATCCGGCTCGAGACCCCAAGCCATCGTCGCGCCGCCCGGCCCGCTCGACAACGTGTGGGTCTCGTCCAGAATCAGCAGAGCGCCGGCTTTCTTCGCCAGCGCTTGCGCGCGCGTCCAGAAATTCGCCTCCGGCAAAATCATCCCGCAATTCGTCATCGCGGGCTCGGCCAGCACCGCGGCGACATCGCCGTGCGCCAGCGCCGCCTCCAGCGCGCCGAGATCGTTGAACGGCACGGCCCGCGTCGTCCGCGTCATGTCGAACATTTGCCCGATCAGCCCTGGATCGGCCTCCGTCTCGCCCTCACGCAGCTCGACAAAACAATCCTCGACCATGCCATGATAGCAGCCGTCGAACACCACGATCACAGGCTTGCCAGTCACCGCCCGCGCCCAGCGGATCAGTGCGCGGTTGGCGTCCGACGCAGAAAGCGTCGTCTGCCAGAACGGCAATCCAAACCGCTCCGCCAGCAGCGCGCCAACCTCCGCCGCTTCCGTCGTCGGCAACATGAAAGTCGTCCCGCGCCGCGCCTGCTCCGCCACCGCGCGCGCTACTTCCGGTCGGCCATGACCAAACATGCCCGGCGTGTCGCCCAGACAGAAATCGTCATAGGTGTTGTCGTCGATGTCGGTCAGCACGGCGCCCTCGCCGTCCTCGGCGATCATCACAGACGGCGAGGCCCAATCGTTCATCCAATGAAACGGCGCGCCGAACAGCCAATGCCGCTTCAACCGCGCCGATTCAGCGACGGCCTTCGGATGCGTTTCGATGAAACGCTGTGTCTCACGCTCGGTGAGGTCGGCAAGGCTCACAGCTTATACGTGATCGAGATGCCCTTGAGCTCGGTGTATTTCTCGAGCGCGTGCAGCGAGCGGTCGCGCCCGAAGCCCGATTGCTTGGCGCCGCCGAACGGCACGGTGATGTCGCACGCGTCCCAGCCGTTGATCCACACCAAACCGGTTCGAAGCTTCCGCGCCACGCGATGCGCGCGCGCGATGTTCGCGGTCCATAGACCCGACGCCAAACCATAAACCGTATCGTTGGCGATCTTCACCGCATGATCTTCGTCGGTGAATCCGAGCACGCCCAGCACTGGGCCGAACACCTCCTCGCGCGCCAACGTGTGCGAATTGTCCATGCGATGAAATACCGTCGGCTCGACATAGTAGCCGCCGGTCTCCTCGCGCACGCGCCTGCCTCCAAGCGCGAGGTTCGCGCCTTCCTTTCGAGCCGTATCGATATAGCCGAGCACGCGCTTCATTTGCGCCTCGCTGACCAGCGCGCCGGCGACGCTCGCCGGATCGAGCGGATCGCCTGGCGCATATTGCTTCGAACGCGTCAGCACCTTGTCCAGGAACTCGTCCTTGATCGGCGCTTCCACCAAAAGCCGCGACGCCGCATTGCAGATCTCGCCCTGATTGAAGAAAATGCCCCAGGCCGCAGCGTCGGCCGCCTCGTCGAGATTCTCCGCATCGGCAAACACGATCTGCGGGCTCTTGCCGCCCAGTTCCAGCGCCACGCGCTTCAGATTGCTCTCGCCGGCATAGCTCATCAGCTTGCGGCCGACTTCGCCCGAGCCGGTGAACGCAATGAGATCGACATCCATGTGCCGCGCCAACGCCTGACCCGCGGTCTCGCCAAACCCGGGCACGACATTGAGCACGCCCGGCGGCACGCCGGCTTCAAGCGCCAGCTCGCCCAGTTTCAGCGCTGTCGAGGGCGACTGCTCCGCCGGCTTCAGCACGATCGAATTTCCCATCGCCAGCGCCGGCGCCACTTTCCAGCACGCCATGTGCAGCGGAAAATTCCACGGCACGATCGCGCCGACGACGCCAAGCGGCTCGCGCACGATGAAGCTCAAGCGATCGGACGGCGTCGTCGCCACTTCGCCGTACACTTTATCGAGCGCTTCGGCATACCAGCGGATCGAATTGATCGCAGTGGGAATATCGATCGCGAGCGTATCGCGGATCGGCTTGCCCATATCCAGCGTCTCGAGGAACGCCAGTTCTTCCAGATCACGCTCCATCAGCTCGGCGAGCATGAACATGATCTCCTTCTTTTCGCGCGGATGCTTGTTGCGCCAACGCCCGTCCTCGAACGCAGCGCGCGCTGCACTGACGGCCGCGTCGATATCCTGCGCCTCACACGACGCAACTTTGCTGACGATCTTCCCGTCCCGCGGCCCAACATTGTCGAACGTCTTGCCGTTCGCGGCGCCGACCAACTTGCCGTCAATCACGGCGTGTGTGGGAAACTTGATGCCGCGCGCGCGGTCGAGATTTTTCTGAAGCGTCATGGCCGCCCTTATGGACCGCCGGCGCCCTCGCGGGCAATCTCGGCGCTGGCCCGAGGAACACCGGCGGTCCATAATCCACACATGCCCGACACACCGCGCCCGAACTCACTCGACGCTTTCTGGATGCCATTCACGCCGAACAAGGCGTTCAAAGCCGATCCGCGCATGGTCGTGCGCGCCGAGGGCATGTACTATTACACCCCCGACGGCCGCGCCGTGCTCGACGGCACCTCCGGCCTCTGGTGCTGCGCCGCCGGCCATGGCAACAGGCGCATTGTCGAAGCGATCCAGCGCGCCGCCGCCGAACTCGACTACGCCACCACGTTCAATCTCGGCCATCCGTTGGCGTTCGAGTTCGCCAACCGGCTCGGCGAAATCCTGCCTGACGGCCTCGACCGCATCTTCTTCACCAATAGCGGCAGCGAAAGCGCCGACACGGCGCTCAAAATTGCGCTCGCCTATCAGCGAGCACGCGGCAAGCCCGGCAAGTATCGCCTGATCGGCCGCGAGAAGGGGTATCACGGCACCAATTTCGGCGGCATCAGCGTCGGGGGCATCGTGCGCAACCGGCGCACCTATGGGCCGATGGTCGCCGGCGTCGATCACCTGCCGCATACGCTCGACATCGCGCGCAACGCCTTCTCGCGCGGCCAGCCTGCGAACGGCGTCGAATTTGCCGACGCGCTCGAACGCATCGTTCAGTTGCATGATCCCAGCACGATCGCCGCCGTCATCGTCGAGCCGGTCGCCGGCTCGGCCGGCGTGATCATCCCGCCGCAGGGCTATCTCAAGCGCCTGCGCGAGCTTTGCACCAGGCACGATATCCTGCTCATCTTCGATGAAGTCATCACCGGCTTCGGACGCCTCGGCGCGCCGTTCGCATCGCACTATTTCGACGTGAAGCCGGACATCCTCACCATGGCCAAAGCCATCACCAACGCCGCCGTTCCCATGGGCGCCGTGGCGGTGTCGCGCGACATTTACGACACCATCCTCGCCAATGCGGACACGCCGATCGAACTCTTCCACGGCTACACCACGAGCGGCCACCCTTTGGCCTGCGCCGCCGGGCTTGCCACGCTCGATACGTTCAAGGAAGAAGGCCTGTTCGAACGCGCCGCGGAAATCGCGCCGTATTGGGAAAACGCGCTCCATTCGCTGCGCGGCGAACCTCACATCGTCGATATCCGCAATTTGGGCCTCATCGGCGGCATTGAGCTCGCGTCCCGCGCCGACGGCGGCCGCGCTGCGGACGTCTTCCGCAAGTGCTTCGACGCCGGCGTCTTCATCCGCTTCACCGGCGACGTGCTTGCTTTCTCACCGCCACTCATCGTCGAGACGGCGCAGATGGATCAGATCGTGGATACGGTGCGCGAAGCGCTGAAGAGCACTGCTTGATCGACTCGTTTCCAATCCTGCTTGCGAATCTCGTCGTTTCCGCCGCCTGTTTCGCCGCGCTCTGGCTCATTAGCATTCCGCTCAAAGACCCGAGCTATGTCGACAGTTGGTGGGGCGCCGGCGTCGTCGTACTGGCGTGGTCAACATACGTTCAAGTCGAAACGCCTGGCCCGCACGCAACGGCACTGTTGCTGCTCGCGACGGCTTGGGGACTGCGTCTCGCAATCTATCTCTTCTGGCGCTGGCGCACCGGCGGCGTCGACCGCCGCTACGCCAAGCTCGCCGAACGCGCGCAGAAAAAGCACGGCCTAAACTTCGCGATGTTCTCCCTGCTCTGGGTGTTTGCGCCACAACTCGCGCTGCAATTCGTCATGTCGCTCCCCGCGCAACTCGGGCAGATTCCGCAAGCAACAAACTTTGGCGCTCTTGCCCACATCGGCCTCTGGCTCGCGATTTTCGGCATCGTCTATGAGACAATCGCCGACGCGCAGCTCGCACATTTCAAATCGCAGAGCGAGAACGCCGGCAAAGTGATGAACCGCGGCCTCTGGCGCTATTCGCGCCATCCCAATTATTTCGGCGAACTCTGCTGTTGGTGGGGCCTGTGGCTGATTGCGCTCGACGCCGGCGCCGGCCTGTTTAGCCTCCCCGGCCTTGTGCTCGTTTCTGTCCTGCTCACCCGCGTCAGCGGGGCGCCGACAACCGAACCGCACCTCCAGCGCACGCGCCCGGACTATGAAGCCTACAAGCAGCGGACCTCAAGCTTCATTCCGCTGCCGCCAAAAGCCGACACTTCTGCTCGCCCTTGATGGGCGAGCTGTCAGCGCGCAAAGCGCGATGACTGAGTGGGTGACAGCGCAACTCGTTGCGGGATCAAGCCGCCACCCACTCCGGCGCTTCGCGCCACCTCGCCCATCATGGGGGAGGAGAACTCAGCTGAATCGTCCCCGCGCCTTCGCGGCGAGGTCGACTTTCGGCAGCGGCCCACTCACCTCAGCGCTCCCTGGCGCTGCTTCCGGCGCCCACGCCGTCTGCTCGAACTTCGCCGCGACATATTCCGGGATGAAGCGCGAGCGGATCGCGTACACATGCTTGTCGCCGCCGCGCGTCTGTTGCGTGTGATAGAAGCGTTGCGGCGTGATGAGATGCAGCTCATCCTTTGCCCGCGTCATCGCCACATAGAGCAGGCGCCGCTCTTCTTCCAGCTCCGCCGTCGACCCCGCGCCCAAATCCGACGGCATACAGCCGTCGACCACGTTCAGCACGAACACATTCTTCCACTCCTGCCCCTTCGCGGAATGGATGGTGGAGAGAATGAGATAGTCATCATCCTTCGTCGACGGCCCGCTTTCATCGCTTGTTGAGTTTGGCGGATCTAGCGTGAGTTCAGTCAGAAAACTCGTACGCGAGCCGAACGTCGCCCCAATCCGCAGCATCTGCTCGATATCGCCCGCACGCACGCGCGCATCGTCATAGCGCTCGTTCATCATCGGCCCATACCAGCGCGCCGCGAGATCGAGATCGCCCGGCCACGTCGCCCCGCGCAACTCGCCCAGCATATCCTTCAGCGCTTCCCACGCCTCGCTCGCGCCCGCCGGCGGCGCCGTGTTGCGCACGACGCCATACGCGCCCATCTCATCGACCGCGTCGAGAATCCGCGAAGCCTTCGCCGGCCCAACACCCGGAATGAGCTGCAATGTGCGGAAGCCCGCGATGCGATCGCCGCCATTCTGCGCCCAGCGCAGGATGGCAAGAAAATCCTTTACGTGCGCCGCTTCGAGAAACTTCAGCCCGCCGAATTTCACGAACGGAATGTCGCGCTTGGCCAGCTCCAGCTCCACCGGCGCCGAAAAATCCGCCGCGCGAAACAGCACAGCCTGCTGCATCAACGTGAGCCCGCGCTCGCGCGCCTCCAGCACATTGTCCGCGATGTAGCACGCCTGCGCCGCCTCATCGCGCACGCTCACCAGCTTCGGCGCCGCGCCGCCGCTGCGCGTCGTGCGCAAATTCTTGGTGTAGCGCTCCTGCGCCAGATCGATCACCGCGTTCGACGCTTCGAGGATCGGCGCGGTGGAGCGATAATTCTGCTCCAGCGTCACCAGCCGCGCTTCCGGGCTGAACGCCTTCGGAAACTCCAGAATGTTGCGCACATCCGCCGCGCGGAACGAATAGATCGACTGCGCGTCATCGCCCACCACAGTCACGCCCCGCCCATCCGGCTTCATCGCCAACAGAATGCGCGCCTGCAGCTTATTGGTGTCCTGATATTCATCGACCAGCACGTGATCGAAGCGCGCGCCCACCTCACGCGCCAAGGCCGGCTCATGCATCGCCTCGGCCCAAAGCCAGAGCAGATCGTCGTAATCCAACACGTTCTGCTTCTGCTTGGCCTCCACATACGCCGCGAACAGCCGCTTCAGCTCCGCTTCCCACTCGCGGCACCACGGAAACGCCGCCGCCAGCGCATCGCCGATCGACTCATCCGCATTCACGACACGCGAATAGATCGCGAGGCACGTCCCCTTCATCGGAAAGCGTTTCGCGCCCGTCGCAACGCCAAGCTCCTGGCGCACCATGCCCATCAGATCGGCGCTATCGCTGCGATCGTGGATCGTGAATTCCGGATCGACGCCAATCACCGGCGCCAGTTCGCGCAACAGCCGCGCGCCAATCGCGTGAAACGTCCCCGCCCACGGAATGCGCACATCGCCGGCCATCACCGTGCTGACGCGCGCAATCATCTCACTCGCCGCACGCCGCGAAAACGTCAGCAGCAAAATCCGCGACGGATCGGCCCCCTGCGCAACCAAATGCGCAACCCGGCACGACAACGTCTTCGTCTTCCCCGACCCCGCGCCCGCAATGACAAGCAACGGCTCAAGCCCATGCTCAACGGCGGCGCGCTGCTCCGCGTTCAGATCGTCAAAAGCCAACGCATTGATTCGCGACATCGCGCGAGCGTGCAGTGTTTCGCCTTTGTTCGCAACGCGATGTATGCGAGAATGATTGTGTCAGGCGGAGAACCGTCGCTTGGGGCAAAATGCCTTGCAGCACGACATATATGGCGAGCGCGGACCGGAAATTCGGTTGCTTCAAGCCAACGCGCGGCGCGCGAAGTGGATTCGAGACGACACGAGCCATCGTGCGGCGGCGCTGCTTGAACACAAATCAAACTACAGAAGAGCTGCGGCAACGGCGGCAAAAGCTCATCGTAACGCTGAGTGGGAATGGCGTAGCCACCTGCGCGAGCATCGAAACCAAGATATTCGAACGAAGCTGAAGCAACAGAGTGGATTGCTGCCGCTACTTCGTCTCGTTCTGCTTTGCGAACTCGGCGCCAATGCCATTGAACTTGGCCTGGACAAAGCCGCGTCGGCGTTCAGCCGAGCGGCCTCGTGCCTGTGGATCCTATGGGATCAATTTGTCGCTTACGCCTCTCGATTGTCTCCCTGGCTAGTCGATTGGAATGGACGACCGATCACCGTTCTTGGAGTCAGCTTGCTTACACTCTTGGGAATCTCTGCGCTCACCGTTGCCGCACTTGATTTGGCTCACATCGAACCGCGCTGGCCACCTTGGCAGTCTAAGATTCAATGGTTCTGGGACAATGGACAAGATCACGAGGTCTCCGAAAGCGTTGAGGTGGAACCAACGATCCATCTCGAGTTGCTTTTCCCCACCAATCGGCAATCGCACGTTTGGAGCATGAATGACGCCACCGCATTGACGCGGGGCTTTGACAATCGACCAGCGACCGCACAGCAGTATTGGTCGACGTCGGTCTGCACTGACGTTGATATCATTGCACTAGGCACTGCCTCTCTCGAAGGTCCAGACGCGCGCAATCGAGAGCTATCTCGCTCTCGCGCACTACTTCTCGCTCGTGAGGCGCTTCGGAGAATTGAGAACTGCCCCTCTTCGCCCCGGGTCTTTGCCTTTGCGGCACGCGCGCCTCGTGAGCCAGAAGGAGATGGGTCGCAACGACGTGCGGCGGTGGTCAGTGTTGCTGGTCGGATGGCGAATGACGACAGCTCACAACTGGTAACATTGTTGGACACCACCAACTTCGTACCGGAAGTGGCAACTGGCCTGCACACCTATTCACATCTAGAATGGTGCGAACTCCTCGAAGGTCGATGCGAGTGGCGGTCTGTTAGGTAACGCCCAATGATCTCCCCAAACGGCATCGCGCACATTCAGCTCACCGTCCGCGACGTCGCCGCGTCGCGTCCTTTCTACTATAAGCTGCTGCACGAAACCTTCGGCATGTCGATCCAATACGACGTGCCCGGGCAAGTCTTCTACTGCATCGGCGCGCGCACCGGCGTGCTCATCCGCAACGCCGCGCCCGAACACCAAGCGACGCCGTTCGACCAATGGCGCATCGGCTTGCATCATTTCTGCTTCCGCCTCCGTTCCCGCGAAGACGTCGACGCGCTCGCCGCCGCGATGCAGAACTTCGGCGCCACCATCATCCGCACCGGCGAAGAAGGCCCCTGGGCGCCCGGCTATTACTCAACGCTGTTCGAAGACCCGGACGGCATCCGCATCGAAGCCCTCTTCATCCCCGGCAGCGGCAATCTCGACCGCATCAAGGACGGGCCGCTGGCGCCGGCGGGCTAGCCACGCCCAAGTTCCGTTTCGGGTTGTCAGGAAACGCGGGCGCAATGTCATTTGCTTCCCGCCACTACCTAAATATGGCGCGCAAGGGGCTTGCTTCAAGAACCCCCACTTGGCGCAGAAGGCCAGGTCTCAGCGAAACCGCACAAGGATATCGCCATGACCGAACATGCAGTCGTGATCGCGGGCGGCGGCCCGACGGGTTTGACGCTGGCCGCCGAGTTGGCGCTGGCGAAAATTGATGTGGCAATCGTCGAACGCCGCATCAGTCAAGAGCTGCCGGGCTCGCGCGCGGGCGGCCTGCATTCGCGCCCGCTGGAAGAACTCGATCAACGCGGCGTCGCCGATCGCTTCGTATCGCAGGGAAAGCAGCATGCCATCGTGCCGTTTCCCGACGTGATGCTGAGCCGCGACGGCATTCCGACCCGCCACAATTATTCGCTCGGCCTTTGGCAAAGCGACATCGAGCGCATTCTCGCCGAATGGGTCGCCGAACTCGGCGTGCCGATCTATCGCGGCGACGAAGTGACGAGCTTTGCGCAGGATGAAACGGGCGTAAACGTCGCGCTGAAAAGTGGCCGTTCGCTGCGCGCTGCGTATCTCGTCGGCTGCGACGGCGGGCGCAGCATCGTGCGCAAGCAAGCCGGCATCGACTTCCCCGGGTGGCCGCCATCGATCAGCTATCTCATCTACGAAGCCGAGATGGCCGAAGAACCGCCGTGGGGCATCCGCTACGGCGAGCGCGGCATCGTCGCGATCGGCAAGCTCGACGATGGCCGCGCCCGCGGCGTAATCACCGAATCCGAGCTGAAGCGCGGCGACGAGCCGACAGTCGAAGAACTTCGTGAAGCGCTCATCGCCGCCTATGGCGCCGACTGCGGCGTTCACAACGTCAGCTGGCTCTCGCGCTTCACCGATGCGGCGCGGCAAGCGGCGTCCTATCGTGCGGGGCGCGTGCTGCTTGCCGGCGACGCCGCGCACGTGCACTCGCCGACCGGCGGCCAAGGGCTGAACGTCGGCGTGCAGGACGCCGTGAATCTGGGCTGGAAACTCGCGCAGGTCGTCAGAGGCGTCTCGCCGCAAAGCCTGCTCGACACCTACCACGCCGAGCGCCATCCAGTCGCCGCGCGCGTGTTGAAGCACACTTTGGCCATCACCGCGCTCAGCCGCGGCGACGAACGCACCAAAGCGCTGCGTGAGATGCTCACCGACGTGATGCAGATGGACGAGCCGCGCCGCTGGTACGGCGCGAAGCTGTCGAGCCTCGACATCCGCTACGATCTCGGCGACGGCCATCCGCTGCTCGGCCGCCGCATGCCCGATCTCGACATCGTCACGGCCGATGGCCCGGTGCGCGTCTTCACCCTGCTGCACGACGCGCGGCCCGTGCTGCTCAATTTCGGCCAGCCAGGCGCAATCAACACTACGCCATGGGCCGATCGCGTGAAGCAAATCGACGCACGCTATGCCGGCGCGTGGGAGCTGCCTGTGATCGGCGCCGTCGCCGCGCCCCGCGCCGTGCTGATCCGGCCCGACGGCTACGTGGCGTGGGTCGGTGACTCAGATCACGCCGGACCCATGGACGCGCTTGCTACCTGGTTCGGGCCGCCCACGGAATAAGTCACTCCAGCGCCTCGCTCGCTTCCAGCCAGGCCGCCTCCGCGCGCGCGAGCGCCGTTGCGGCATGCGCGCGCTCTTTCAGCAGCGACTCGCCACGTGCTCGATCGCGGTTGAACAGCTCCGGATCGGCCAACGCGGCATCGATGCGTGCGAGCGCGCCGTTCGCCTGCTCGATCTCCTTTTCTGCGGCTTCGAGCTTACGTTGCAGCGTATATTTGGAGTGCTTCGGCTTTGTTTCGGCGTCCGGCGCCACCGCCGCGACACGCTTATCGCCCTCATCCGCTGGCCGATCCGCCGCCGCCACCAGCTTGCGATAATCTTCCAGATCGCCGTCGTATTGCCGCGCGCGGCCATGCCACACGAGCCAGAGGCGATCCGCGCACGCTTCCGCCAAATAGATATCGTGCGTGATCAGCAGCACCGCGCCTTCGTATTCGTTGATGGCGTGGATGAGCGCTTCGCGGCTGTCGATGTCGAGGTGCGAGGTCGGTTCGTCGAGGATCAGCACGTGCGGCTTGGCGTGCGCCATCAGGCCCAGCAGCAGCCGCACCTTCTCGCCGCCGCTCAAGTTTTGCACCTTGGTGTCGATCTTCTCGACGCCAAACCCCATCCGCGCCGCCAGCGCGCGCAGCCTTGGCGGCGCCCAATCCGGCTCCAGATCGCGCACGTGCTCGAGCACGGTTTCGCCTTCGCGCAATTCGTCGAGCTGATCCTGACTGAAATAGCCCATCACGGCTTTCGACGACGCCACGCGTTTGCCGGCGAGCAACGCAAGCCGCGCGGCAATCGACTTCACCAATGTCGTCTTGCCCTGCCCGTTCGGCCCAATGATGACGATGCGATCGTCATGATCGAGCCGGAGCGACACACGTTTCAGCACCGGCTTGCCGGCGACGTAGCCAAGGTCGGCCTCATCCAGCACGACAAGCGGCGAGGCCAGCTGCACCGGATCCTCGAAATGAAACGGGATCGTCCGCTCTTCCAGCGGCACGGCGATGTCTTGCATCTTTTCGAGCTGCTTGATCCGGCTCTGCGCCTGGCGCGCCTTCGAGGCCTTGGCGCGGAAACGGTCGATGAACTTCTGCAGGTGCGCGCGCTGTGCATCCTGCTTGGCCTTCATGCCCGTCGCCAGCGCGATGCGCTCAGCCTTCTTCTTCAGATATGCATCGTAGCCGCCGACGAAGACTTCCAGCTTCTTCTCGTCCAGCGCGAGAATATGCGTCACCGAGCGGTTCAGCATCTCACGATCGTGACTCACGACGACTATCGTGTGTGGATAGTCGCGCAGGTACTCCTCCAGCCACGCCGCGCCTTCGAGATCGAGGTAATTGGTTGGCTCGTCGAGGATCAGCAGGTCCGGCGCCGAGAACAGCACCCCGGCCAGCGCCGCGCGCATCCGCCAGCCGCCGGAGAACTCGCGCGCCGGCCGCCGCAATTCGTCTTGTTCGAAGCCGAGACCCACCATGATCGCGGAAGCGCGCGCTTCGCCCGAATAGCCGTCGATCTCGGCGAGCCGCGTATGAATGTCGGCAATCCGTTGCGGATCGGTCGCCGTCTCCGCTTCCTTCAACAGCGACGTCATTTCCTCATCCGCCGCCATCACCAGATCCAGGAGCGGCGTGTCAACCTGCGGCGCCTCCTGCGCCACAAACCCCATCCTCGCCCCGCGCCGCGTCCGGATCGACGCGTTCGCCTTGTTCGCCTCTTCGCGGATCAGTCTGAGTAGTGTCGACTTGCCCGTGCCGTTGCGGCCGACGAGACCCACCTTCCAGCCTTCGGCGACAAACGCGTTCGCGTTCTCGAACAGAGAACGCGCGCCGATGCGATAGCTGAGGTCCGAAATCTCCAGCATGGAGCGGCGTGCTTAGCGAGGCGGATTGCATTTTTGAAGCGGCTCGCCGCACAGCGCCGCTGCTTATTCGTCGCAACCGCCTGAAGACCGCTGAACTAGTCGCGCAATTTCGCCCGCCACAACGTCGCCGCCAGCAGCATCGAGACGACGGACGAACCGATCCAGAACCAGATCGCCGGCTCAAAATCGTAGACACGGTCGGCGCCAACCAAGTGCGAGTGCCGCTCCAGCAGCCCGCCGGAAATGTTCTCCTGAAATGCTGCCCCGATATAGGAGAAGATGCCGATCACGCCCATCGCCGCGCCCGTGGCGCGCTTGGGACAAATATCGACAGCAAACAATCCGCCGAGCGAGGCCACCAGGCCCGCGAGCCCAAGCCCGAACAACACCATGCCGGCGACCAGAGTCGGGGTGTTGGCCGGGCCGAAGAAGATCAGCACCAGGCCGACGATTTCGCAGATCGCGAACAAAAGATTTGCCGGCGGCCGGCGCGCTCCGAACCACTTGTCGCTGATCAGACCATAGCCGATGGAACCGGCGATGCCGGCCAGCGTCGAGATCATCAGCATCGTTCCGGACGCGACTTCGTCGAAGCCCCGCGCTTCCTGCAGATAAAGAGGGCCCCAGGAATTGATCGCGTAGCGGGTGACGTAATTCGCCGCGCTCGAAAGTCCCAGGATCCAGATCGTCGGATAGCGCAGAATCGAAAACTGCAGCGCCAGCGTGCCTTTCGCCTTATTGGCTTCACTTTCCGGCAGATGGTCGTTCTTCCAATCGGCCACCGCGGGCAGGCCCATCGTGCGCGGCCGGTCGCTCATCAGCGACCACATCATCACCGCCGTCAACGCGCCGATCGCGGCCGGGACGAAATATCCGAATTGCCAGCCTAGCGTCGCCACCACCCAGCCGATCACGAAAAACGTGATCCCCTCGCCGAACGAATGCGACGTGATCCAAAGCCCGTAGACGCGCCCGCGCTCATGGTTGGAAAACCAGGATGTGATCGCGACCACGCTCCCCGGCGCACCAAATCCCTGGAACCAGCCGTTGACGCCCCACAGCACCGCCGCGAGCAGGATGGTGTCGGCGAAGCCCATGCCGAGATTGCAGAGCGCCGACATGGCAAAGCCGAGCGGCAGGAACAGCCGCATGTTGGCGTGGTCGGCCAGAAATCCATTCGTCAGTTTGCCGAGCGCATAGGTGTAGAAGAACGCCGAACCGATCAGGCCGAACTCGGCTGGCGTGAACACGCCGGCGTCGATCATCGATGGCTTCACCAACCCGATCGCGAGCCGGCAGGTGTAGATCAGCCCGTAGCCCAGCGTGATCGCCAGCAGCACGCGCCAACGATACCGGCGGTATAGCGCGTCGATCTCGCTTTGACTCTCGCGCAGCGGCGCATCCGCCGCCGTCGCAAACGCGCCGAGCACCCGTCCAATCACGCCCGCCCCCAAATATGCGTGGCGGCAGCTTAGCTGATGTCGAAGCGGAAAGAAGAAGTTATGGCGTCAGCCATCCGGAGCTCGCGGGTGGGCGCCCCCCGTCCTCCTTCACCAAGGCTATGGAGGACATCCTACGCTCGCTGCGCGAACCTAGGATGGTGGACCCGAGGAGGATCGAACTCCTGACCTCCGCATTGCGAACGCGGCGCTCTCCCAGCTGAGCTACGGGCCCGTCCAGTGGGACGCGGGATATAGGGCGCGGCGCGCCGGAGCGTCAACCGGGCCGGGTGCTGGACGAATCTGCCGGACGCGGGCTAGACGCTCCCCATGCAATCGCCTGGCCTCCTCGCCATCCTGTTTGGGTTGATCGACACGATCCTCGCGCTCGTGATCGTCATCCTCATCGTTTATGTCGTCATTTCCTGGCTCTACGCCTTCGACATCGTCAGCCGGCGCAACCAGTTCATCTACGCCATCTCCGAATTCTGCCGCCGGCTGACGGCGCCGCTCCTGCGCCCTCTGCAACGTCTCATCCCCCCGATCGGCGGCGTCGATCTCTCCGTGCTGGTGCTGATCCTGCTGCTGCAATTGCTGCGGCAATTGCTGCCGTGGCTGCACGGCGTGCTGACCGGCACGGGCCCGGTCCTCTGAGCCGGCTCCGCGTCCGCCTTACGCCTTCCGGCGGCGCCGACCGCATCGATGGCCGCGCACGCGACGACACCGGCCCCTACCTCAAGGCGCGCGTCCGCGCCGCGCCGGAAAACAACGAGGCCAACCGCGCAGTGGAAGCGCTGATCGCCAAAGCCTTCGGCGTAGCGAAAGGCAAGGTCACGGTGTCGCGTGGTCAAACAGCGCGACTCAAAGTGCTAGAGATCGACGGTGCGAGCGATTCCGAGATCGCCGCCTTCATCGCCCGCTACGAGGACAAGCCATGACCGGACGCAGCATCGACGGCAAGGCCATTGCGGCCAGCGTCCGCGCCAGCGTGGCCGCGGCGGTGAGGCAACTTCCTGCGCAGCCGGCGCTCGCAGTCGTCCTCGTCGGCGACGATCCGGCGTCTCAGGTCTACGTCGCCTCCAAGGGCAAGGCGACAATCGAAGCCGGCATGCGAAGCGTCGAGATCAAACTGCCGAAGGAAACCACTCAGGCCGACCTGATCGCGCGCGTGGATGCGTTGTCGCGCGATCCCGACATCGACGGCATCCTCGTCCAACTGCCGCTGCCCAAGCACATCAGCGAACCCGCCGTGCTCGCCGCACTCGATCCGCTGAAAGACGTCGATGGCTTGACGGAAGCCAGCGCCGGCAAGCTCGTGCTCGGCAAGCCCGGCCTCCGGCCCTGCACGCCGGTCGGCTGCGTCATTCTGGCGAAAACCGAACGGCCCGATCTCACCGGCGCCAATGTCGTCGTCATCGGCCGTTCGATCCTCGTCGGCAAACCGGCGGCGCTGCTCTTCCTTGAGCAGAACGCGACGGTCACGATCGCCCACTCCAAGACGCGCGATCTCAAAATGGTCTGCCGTGGCGCCGACATTCTTGTCGCCGCCGTAGGGCGGCCCGAGATGGTGCGCGGCGATTGGATCCGCCCAGGCGCCATCGTCATCGATGTCGGCACCAACCGCGTGCCGGCGCTGGAGAAGGGTGAAGGCAAGACCAAGCTCGTTGGCGACGTTGCGTTTGCGGAAGCGATCGAGGTTGCGGCCGCCGTCAGCCCCTCGCCCGGCGGCGTCGGCCCGATGACCATCGCCTGCCTGTTGCGCAATACCGCGCTCGCTGCCTGTGCGAGACGCGGGTGGACTGTGCCGGATACGCTGGCGACCGGCTAAAAGCGACCTCCGGCGCTTGCCGCCCCCTAACCGCCCCGTTAGCTTCCCGGCCCACAACCGACCCAGGGAGGGGATCGAACGTGGCAAACACCAACACAGCAGGGCGGAAAGCGCCTGGCGGCCTCGGCCGACTGTTCATCCGCAAGTCGGTTGAACAAATGCACGCGGAGCACGAACACGGCGAACTAAAGAAGTCGCTCGGCGCCTTGAACCTGGTGCTCCTCGGCATTGGCTGCATCATCGGCACGGGGATCTTCGTGCTCACAGGACGCGCCGCGGCGGAATTCGCCGGCCCAGGCATCATGATCTCCTTCGTCATCACCGGCACGCTGTGCGCGCTGGTCGCGCTCTCCTACGCCGAACTCGCCGCCGCCATTCCTGTCTCCGGCTCGGCTTATTCGTACTCCTACGCATCCATGGGCGAGATCGTCGCTTGGGTGATGGGCCTGTTGCTCGTGCTCGAATACGGTCTCGCCGCTTCGACCGTCGCCGTTGGCTGGTCCGGCTATGTGGTGAGCTTCCTGCACGACTTCGGAATCATCATACCTCCCGAGTTCACGACAGCGCCCGGCACTACCGTTGAAGTCGATGGCGTCACCTATAGCGGCGCAATGAATCTGCCGGCGCTGCTGGCCATCGCTGCAGTGACGACTTTGCTCGTCGTCGGCATTTCGGAATCGGCCTTGGTCAACAACATCGTCGTGTTCATCAAGGTCGCGGTGGTCATCGCTTTCATCGTGATCGGTGCGCCCTACGTGAACCCGGCGAACTGGAGCCCGCTCATTCCCGAGCAAGTTCCGGCGCCGCCGCCCGGCGCCGACACCAGCATTTGGGGCCAGATCGGCACAGCGCTTTGGGGCGTGCTCACCGGTGCGCAGGTTGGCCAATACGGCGTGCCCGGCCTGATCACCGGCGCGGCGACTATCTTCTTCGCCTATATCGGCTTTGAGGCTGTCTCCACCGCAGGCGCGGAATCGAAGAATCCCGCCAGGGACATGCCGATCGGCATTCTGGGCTCGCTGCTGATCTGCACCATTCTCTACATCCTCACCTGCGCGGTGTTGGTCGGCATCGTGCCCTACCAGCAGCTGAACAATCCCGCGCCGATCGCGATGGCTGTTGACGCCATCGGCCTCGGCTGGTTCGCGACATTGGTGAAGATCGGCGCCATCGCCGGCCTTTCGTCGGTGATGCTGGTGCTGCTCTACGGACAGACGCGCATCTTCTACACGATGGCGCGCGACGGACTGATCCCGCAGGTGTTCGCCAACGTGCATCCGAAGTTCAAGACGCCGTGGATCAACACGCTGCTCGTCGGCCTCTTGGCGATGGGCTTTGCCGGCTTCATGGGCCTCGACGCGCTGGCGAACCTGACCAATGTCGGCACGCTGGCGGCGTTCGCCATCGTCTGCCTCACGGTCGTGTACCTGCGCTACGCGCGCCCGAACATGAACCGTCCGTTCCGGACACCGCTCTTCCCGGTCACGCCGATCCTCGGCGCGCTCATGTGCTTCTTCCTGCTCATGTCGCTGATGGCGCACGAAGGCACGCGCAACTTCTTCCTGGTCTATCTGGCCGCGGGTTTCGTGCTCTACTTCTTCTACGGGATGTGGAACTCGAAGCTCGCCCGCGGCATCACCGTGACCGGCCACGAACAGCCTAACCCGGTTCAGCCGAACCAGTAGGCGCTAACGCACAGGCATCAACGCCGCCGTCGCAAGACGGCGGCGTTTGTGTTGGCGCGCCAACTGCCCACCCGTTTTGGGGGATAGACAACTTCTCTATCCCCCACGTTTCCGCGCTAACGCATTGAACTTTCACGCACCGGCGGCGATTCAATCCGACCGAGTTCAGGCCATGCGATACTGCGCTCTCTCCTGCAGGGAGGTTGTTTGACGTCAACCAACACCGAACAGCGCAGGAGAGCGGTTTGAACGTGATGCGATTGGAACTGGCGACAGGAAAGATCGCTGCTCCGTGAGCAGAAAGGAAGCGGAGGTCCGGTTGCGAAGCGTTGGTCTTCGCTCGCACGTCGGCCGGGAACGTGACAGCAGGCGCTAAGGCTCGGCTGGATACCCAGCGTCGGGGATGTCGTGAACGGGAGGAGACCGTCACGAGCGGAATGTGAACTTCCCCCTTACCCGAAACGCATGGCCACCCAGGAGTTCGAGAACGCCTCAACTGTCCGCCGGCCGAGAAAACAAGCCGCGCAGGGCGCGCTTCGGCAAACCCAACGACCTTTTTTCTTTTGAAGCTTCAGTCGAAGCGCGTCCTGCTCTCCCACCCGTTTTTGCCTCGCGGCGAAAGCGGCCTACATTGCTGGCTATAGGAGCTCTCTCATGTCCACGGCGAAAATCGGCGCAGCGGAAGCATTACAACGTCTCGATGGCTGGCGCGCCGCAGATGGCCGCGACGCCATCCGCAACGAATACAAATTCAAGGACTTCAACACCGCCTTCGGCTTCATGAGCCGCGTCGCCCTCTACGCCGAACGTCACGACCACCATCCCGAATGGTTCAACGTATACAACCGCGTCGAGGTCACGCTGACGACCCACGACGCCGGCGGCGTCAGTGACAAGGACGTGGCGTTGGCGCACTTCATGGACGAAGCCGCGCGCGAAATCTCCGCGATTAAGTGATCAGAGGATCAGCGTCCGCAGCGCGTACGACACCGCCGCCACGGCGATGAGCCCGCCCAGCCACAACGCTACGAACCAGAGCAATCGCTTGCCGAGCGGCCGCCGCGCTTCGCCCTCTTCCGGCGGGCCTTCAATGATAGGCGGCATCGTCGTCCACCTTGGCGCGGAAAGTCCAGTAGACATAAGCCGTGTAGCCAAGGATCAGCGGCAGCAACGGCGCGGCGCCCAACAGCATGAAACTCAGTGCGTTATCGGCGGCGGCCGCTTCTGCGGGCGTCATCGCGAATGGCACGATGTACGGCCACAAAGAAATGGCGAGGCCGAGAAAGCCGATCGCAAACAATGCGACCGCGAGAAGATATGGCGCAATCAGCGGTTCGCCCTTCCAGCGCATCCACAATGCAAAACAAATGGCGCCTGCCGCCAGGGGGAGCGGGGCGAGCTTGATGAAGGAGGGCCAATCCACGCTCGTCATCGTCAGCCCCCAGCGCGCCGTGACGCGCGGATCGACCCCGAGCGTCGCCAAGCTCACCGCCCCCATCGCCAAAGCGGTCAGCACGGCGAGCTGCTTCACCCAATTGCGGGCGCGCTCGTACAATTCCCCTTGCGCCTTGAACACCAGCCAACAGCCGCCGAGCAACGCGTATCCGGCGACGAGCGAAGCCGCCACCAGCAGCGAAAACGGCGTCAGCCAATCAAGCGGCCCGCCTGCGAACGCGCCATCCTGAACGGTCACGCCCTGAATGAACCCGCCGAGCACCAACCCCTGAGCGATAGCCGCCGCGATCGAGCCGCCGGCGAACGAAATCGTCCACCAGCGCTTGCCGGCGCCGCGTCCGTGGTGGCGAAACTCGAACGCGACGCCGCGGAAAATCAGCGCGATCAGCATCAGGAAGATCGGCAGATAAAGCGCCGGCATCAAAGCTGCGTAGGCCTTCGGAAACGCTGCGAACAAACCGCCGCCGCCGAGCACGAGCCAGGTCTCGTTGCCGTCCCAGACCGGCGCGATCGCCGCCTGCATCTGGTCGCGCTCACGCGCGTCCTTGGCGAACGGAAAAAGAATGCCGACGCCCAAATCGAAGCCGTCGAGCGCCACGTAGAGAAACACTGCGAGCGCGATCAGCACCGCCCAGATCATGGAAAGCTCGAGACCGAACATCGCTCACGCCTCCTTGATCGCTGCGCCCAGCGGCGTACCGGGGGGTTGATCCGATTGCGGCGCGGGCTCGTCGCTTTCCGGGCCCTTGGCGATCAGGCGCAGGATGTAAAGCGCGCCGGCGCTGAACACGATTGCATAAACAACGATGAAGAAGAGAAGCGATGTCGCCACAGATGCCGCCGGCACAGGCGACACGGCGTCCGCCGTGCGCAGCACGCCATAGACAACATAAGGTTGGCGCCCGACCTCCGCCGTGATCCAGCCGGCAAGCACTGCGACGAACCCGCTCGGCGCCGCGAGCACCAAAGCACGCTGATACCAGCGCGAGCTGTCCAATCGCTTCAGCGCCCAAACGCCTGCGCCCCAGAGCCCGAGCACGAGCATCACCACGCCCATCGCCACCATGACGCGGAACGCCCAGAACGTAAGCCAAACCGGCGGGCGATCTTCCGGCGCAAACTGGTCGAGGCCCGGCAGGACAACATCCGGCCCGGCATTGTTCACTGCAGAACCGAGCCCGGGCAGAGCCAGCTCGAAATGATTCCGTTCCGCCGCTTCATCCGGCCAACCGATCAGCACCGTCGGCTGCTGCGTGCGCGTCGTCCACCAGCCCTCGAGTGCCGCAACCTTCGCGGGCTGATAGTGGCCCGCGACGATGCCGCTCTCGTGGCCGGCCATGATCTGGACCGGCGTCACCAGCGCCATCATCAGCACGGCCATGCGCAGCGCGGTGCGGCTCTCAGCCAGCGCTCTATCCTTCAGCAGCGCGAAGGCCGAAGCGCCCGCGACGACCATCGCGGTCGTCAGATACGCCGCCAGCACCATGTGCGCGAACCGCGACGGCAGCGAGGGATTGAAGATCACATCGGCAAAGTTCGTCGCCGTCATCACGCCGTCGGCCGCGACCGTGAAACTTCCGGGCGGCGGCGTCTGCATCCAGGAATTCGCCGCAAGAATCCAGAATGCGGACGTCAGCGTGCCGAGCGCGACCATGCAGGTGGAGAAAAAGTGCAGGCCAGGTCCGACACGCTTCCAGCCGAACAGCATGATGCCGAGAAAGGAGGCTTCGAGGAAAAACGCCGTCAGCACTTCGTAGGCCAGAAGCGGGCCGATGACGTTGCCGGTGAGTGCTGCAAACACGCTCCAGTTCGTGCCGAACTGGTAGGACATCACCACGCCCGACACGACGCCCATGCCGAACGAGAGCGCAAAGATCTTCACCCAGAACAGGTAGAGATTCTTGAACAGCGGCCGCTTGGTCAGGAGCCAAAGCCATTCGAGCACGGCGAGGAACGAGGCCAGCCCGATGGTGAAGGCCGGGAAGATGATGTGAAAACCGATCGTGAAGGCGAATTGCAGCCGCGACAGCAGCAGCGCGTCCCATTCCATGGCCCGTGCACCTCGCTTGCCTCTGACCTACGCCCGGCCCGCGACCACGCCAAGCTTGCAGTTTGCCGCGCCGCGCCACAGAGTCGCGCAATCTAAGGAGAACGCGCGATGACCGGACGGGTTGCAGGCAAGAAGGTGTTCGTCACCGGCGCGGCGCAGGGCTTGGGCGCAGCAATCGCGAAGAGACTGGCCTCGGAGGGCGCCAAGGTTGCGCTTGCGGACGTCAACTTCACCGGCGTCGAAAAGCTCGCGGCCGAACTGAACGGCGCGCACGGCGCGGAGACCGCGTTTACCTACGAACTCGACGTTACCGATGAAGGCCAATGGATCGCAGCTCTCGAAGCCGCGAACGCCGCCATGGGCGGCGTTTCGGGGCTCGTCAACAACGCCGGCATCAGCGGCGGGCGCGGCACGATCGAAGAGTTGGAGCTGGCGCAGTTCCGGCGCGTCATGAGCGTGAACGTCGATTCCGTGTTCCTCGGCGCCAAGCACGCGATCAAGTATCTCGCCAAGAACCAGCCCGGCTCGATCGTCAACATCAGCTCGATCGCGGGCCTCATCGCCAGTCACAACACCCCTGCCTACAACGCCTCGAAAGCGGCGGTGTGGCTATTGTCGAAGAACATCGCGCTCTATTGCGCCAAGAAGGGCCTCGATGTGCGGTCGAATTCGATTCACCCGACCTTCATCGACACGCCGATCCTCGATCCGCTGCGCGGCATGTTCGGCAAAGAGGAAGCCGAGGCGAAACTCGCCCGTCAGGTGCCCTTGGGCCGCATCGGCCAGCCCGATGAAATCGCCGCCGCGGCCCTCTATCTCCTGTCCGACGAAAGCCGCTTCGTCACCGGCGCGGAGCTGAAAGTCGATGGCGGCATCTCAGCCATGTGATTTGCCGCCGCCACCGCCCCGCCCAAAATCGAAAGTATGAAGTTCCTGATGCGCAAACTCGCTGTCCTGATCTGTCTCTTCACCCTCGCCGCCTGCGGCCAGCCCGCCGCCCCTGCAGGCGAGCAGGCGCCGGCGCAGCAGAGCGCGGGCGAAGGCCCGGTCGTGCTGGCGACCACGCGCAACATGCCGGATTGGCTGCTAGTGCTGCGCACCAATGACGGCGGCACCATCCACTTCAACCAACGCACGATCACGCGTGAGAACGGCTTCGCCGACATCTGGCTGCAGGTCCGCCACGGCCGCCAGCAGCTCTGGGAAGCCGATACGGAAACCACCGAGCGTGTCATCCGCTACGAGGTCGAGCGCGTGCATTATCGCTTCAACTGCGCCGAAGAGACGTTCGTCGTGGTTGAGCGGCAGATCATGGGCGCGAACGAACAGGTGGTCGCCCGCGACGAGCCACAGCAAGTCTATCGCCTCACACCCTACACTGGCGCGGCGCGCCACATGCTGCCGATTGCCTGCCGGGCGGGCTGAAAGCTAGCTCTGACGTCGCTGGTAGATGACGTTGACCAAGAGAACGCGCGCGCCCTCTGCATTGAGGGTGCGGTTGACTGCAAGCTGAAACTGACGGGTGAGTTCAGTCGGACTAGGCGCTGTGCGATCACGATAATAGGTCGACGCGTAGGTGGCGAGTGCGGTGCGCATCGCGTCGCGGATGCGCGGCGCATTGAGCTGAGCGCGGCGGCGCAACTCGGCGTCCGGGATGTCGAGACCCATATCGACGACAAGCACGCCGCGATTGGCGTTGCGCTGCAGCACTCCGGCCGACAGCGTCGGCAGCGGCACGAAACTCTCAGCGGAGGTGAGCCGTTCCTGGCGGGTCGCCGGCGCCTGATCCTGCGCTGCACTCGACGAACCGCCGCCTGCCCCCGACGCCGCAGCTGGCCCGGCAAGCGCAAACAGCGCAACAGCAAGCAAGGGCGCGATCGAACGCATCGGCCCACAGGCTGGCGCGCTGCGGTTAGGGAAACGTTAGCGCTTCTAGGCCGCCGTCCAGCCGCCGTCGATATTGAGCGCTGCGCCGTTGATCTCGTCGGCAGCCGGCGTGGTGAGGAAGAGCGCAAGACCCGCCACCTGCTCGACCTTGACAAACTGCTTGGTCGGCTGTGCGGCGAGCAGCACGTCGTTGATCACCTGCTCCCGGCTCATATTGCGCGCCTTCATCGTGTCGGGAATCTGATTCTCGACCAGGCTGGTCAGCACGTAGCCCGGCGAAATCGCGTTGCAGCGCACGTTGAACTGCGCACCTTCCAGCGCGACCGCCTTGGTGAGGCCGATGATTCCATGTTTGGCCGCGACGTAGGCCGACTTGAAGGGCGAAGCGACATGGCCGTGCGCCGAGGCGATGTTGACGATGCGGCCGTACTTCGCCGCCTTCATCGACCGCATCGCGGCGCGGATGGTGTGAAACGCCGAGGAGAGATTGAGCGCGATGATGGCGTCGTACTTGTCGGCTGGAAAATCCTCGATCGGCGAGACGAACTGGATGCCGGCGTTGTTGACCAGCACGTCGAGGCGCCCGAAGGCGCCGACCGCGCCCTCCACCAGGCCAACGCAAGCATCGGCCTGCATCAGATTGGCGCCGTCATAACGCACGCTGACGTCGTGCTCGCGCTCGAGGGCCGTGCGGATTTTTTCGATTTCGGCGGCGTCGCCCAAGCCGTTCAACGTCACGTCCATGCCCGCCTTGGCGAAAGCGGTCGCAATCCCCAAGCCGATGCCGCTGGTGGAGCCTGTGATCAAAGCGGCTTTGCGTTGGCTCATGGTCGTCTGCTCCTCGTTGCTTGCGCGTCTCGGCCGGAACCGCTAGCGCAGGCGATATATGAGGACTGGCTGCGGCTGGCGAGGGACCCATGGACTTAAACGCGCCCCTGAACGCATTCGTCGCGGGGTTTCCGGATTTCATCATCCAGCTCGGCGCTGCGCTCGGGCTCTTCATCGTCTCGCTGTTCATCTACACGATCATGACGCCGCACAAGGAATTGGCGCTGATCCGGGCCGGCAACCCCTCGGCCTCGCTGGCCTATGGCGGCGTCATCGTCGGACTCGCCATCCCCCTGGGCTCGTGTCTCGAGCATGCAATGGGGCTGTTCGACTTGCTGATCTGGGGCGTGGTTACGCTACTGATCCAGCTGCTAGCGTTCCGTTTCGCCGACATCTTCCTGCGTGGCCTACCGCGACGGATCGCTGAGGGCGACGTGGCGGCGGCGGTGTTCTTGATGAGTATCAAGATCGGGCTTGCGCTGATTATTGCCGGCGCGGTGGCCGATCCCAATATGCAATTGCTACGGTTCGACTGACACCATGGTCCGCCTGATCCCGGATTGGCTGCTCTACATCATCGTTATCACGGTGATCGTGTTCGTCCTGTTCCGGGTCGATCAACGCCAGGACGCGCCGGAAGCGCTGCCGGAATCGCCGGAGACCGGCGCGTTCCTGCCTCCGCCCTCGCAATACGATCCGGCGGTGCTGGTCGAAGTAGGCCCGGTCGCTTCCGGCATGGGCAGTGCGTTCGCAATTTCGCAGGATGGCTGGTGGCTGACGGCGCGCCATGTCGTGGACGGATGTCAGCATGTCGGGCTCATCGTTTCGCGCGGCGCCGCGGCGCGGGTCACGGAGGTCAAGCGCGCGCTCTTTGCCGATATCGCCTTGCTGAAGACCGAGAGCGCGCCGGCGTCGCTTGCGCTCGACACGTCCGAACGGCGCTTCCAACTCGGCCAACGCGCGTTCCACGTCGGATTTCCTCAAGGGCGGCCAGGAGAAGCGTATTCGCGGCTGATCGGGCGCGAAACACTGATTGCGCGCGGACGTTACGACATCGAGGAGCCGGTTCTGGCATGGGCCGAGATGGGACGCACGTCCGGTTTGCGCGGGTCGCTCGCAGGCATCAGCGGCGGGCCCGCAATCGCGGCGAACGGCCAAGTGATCGGCATTACGGTTGCGGAATCTGCTCGGCGCGGACGCATCTACACAGCAGCGCCCTCTTCGATCACCCGCCTGCTGCGTGTCGAGCAAGTCAATGCAGAGGGCGCGCCCGCCGAGCGGTTGACGCCCGACAATTACGGCCAGGCCTCGGACGACCTGCGGCGTAATCTCGCGGTGGCGCAGGTCGTCTGCATCGCGCCGCAGGACATGCCGCGCACATGACGGCGCCGTTCGCCGACCGGCTGATCGACGGCGTGCGCGCAAAGAACACGCCACTCTGCATCGGCCTGGATCCGTTCGCGGAGAAAGTCCCGGCCCTATTCGGCGATGCCCGCGAAGACACGGCAGCAGTGCTCAAATTCGGCACCTCGATTGTCGACATAGCGCGCCAGCACGCTTGCGTGCTGAAGCCGCAGCTCGGCTTGTTCGAGCAATTCGGCGAGATGGGCTATGCGGTCGCGCGCATGCTCGTCGCCTATGCGCAAACCGAAGGCATGCTCGTTATCCTCGACGCCAAGCGCGGCGACATCGGCACCACGGCGGAGGGTTATGCACGCGCAACGATCGGCGCGGCGCCCGGGTTCGCCGCCGATGCGGTGACGGTCAATCCATATCTCGGCAAAGACACGCTCGAACCCTTCATCACGCGCGCGCAGGCGGAAGGCAAAGGCGTGATCGTCCTGGTGCGCACCTCAAATCCCGGCGCGGGCGACTTCCAGGATCTGCAAGTTGGCGGCGCGCCGGTGTGGCGGCGCGTCGCAGAAATCCTCTCGCCAGAATGCCCACGCCTGCGCGGCGCGAACGGCTGGTCGGGTTTGATGGCCGTAGCGGGAGCTACCTACCCCGCCGAAGCGCGGGAGCTGCGCGAAGCGATGCCGGAAGCGCTCTTCCTCGTGCCCGGCTACGGCGCTCAGGGCGCAAGCGCGGCCGACGCAGTGGCGGGCTTTGTCATTACGCCGCGGGGGCTTGAAGGCGGCGTGGTCAGCTCATCGCGGGCCGCGCTTTATCCACAAGCAGCGCAGACGGCGAAGACGATGGCGGATTGGCGAGCGGCAGTCGGCGAGGCGATGGCGGCGGCGGCGGCCGAGTTGCGTGCCGCCTGTACGTCCTGACACGCGACAAACCTCGTTCGATTGGCTAAACCGCGACTCGGGGATGCGGGCCCAGGAACCGGGCGAGCGAGGGAGAAACCCATGCGCAAGAACCTCACGCGCGCCATTTTGGCAGCGTTGGCGCTGATCGTCGCCGCGCCGGCCTACGCCGACGGCCCGGGCGACGGCGGACCAAATGTGGCGGCCCCGCCCGTGCGCCCCGCGCCCGTGACCACTACCGACCCCGCCGCCGCGCCAGAAGGGCGCACCGGCGTCGTTCCGCTCGGGAATGACGGGCTCTCGCTCAATGTGCCGGCCGGCTATCGCTTCTATTCCGCTGAAGAGGCGCAGCGTTTCCTGCAGCGCGCCAACCAGCCTGCGCCGCACGGCGTCGTATACGGTCTTCTCGCGCGCAACGGCGAGGACATCCGCGCGCCGGGCACGTGGGCCACGGTGATCAGCTATGACGCGATCGGCTATGTGCAGCCGGAAACCGCATCGGGGCTAAGCGACGCGAATTTCGAATCGACAGTGCGCGACGCACGTTCCACCCAGAACCGCGGCTTCGAGAGCTTCGCCGCCGATCCTTCGTTCAACACCGAGACGCCGTATTTGGTGTGGGCGGAAAACGTCGCCGCGCCCGGCGGCGCAACGGGCAAGGACTTGCGCTACGAGCAGAAAATTCTCGGCCGCAACGGCGTCGTGGGCATGACCTCGATCGGCAGCGCCGATCAGATGCCAGCGATCGCCGCCGCTGCTGGCGACCTGCGCGGCATGCTCACCTTCCCAGAGGGCCAGCGCCACACCGACTTTCAAGCCGCTTCAGACACGGTTTCCACCTATTCAGTGCCCGGATTGGTGACTGGTGTGCCGAATGCGCAGCCGCAAGCCGCTGCGAACGCTGCAACGACGGGCGGCTCGGGCCAGACCGCATTTGGCGGGCTTGCCGGCTATTTCCCGTGGATCGCGCTGGGCGTCGTTGTGCTGGCGGGCGCAGGCTACATGATGATGCGCCGCCGCGGCGAGGATGACGACGAAGAAGCAACTGCTTAGGCCACGCAGATATTGCCATCGCGAATGACAACCGTGATCCGTTCGAGCGGATCGCCGTTGCATGGCCCGCCGGCACAGGCGCCGTCTTCGAGCCTGAAACTCGCGCCGTGGCCGCCGCAGACCATGTAGCGCCCCTGCTGCACAACGATGCGCCCGTCGGCGCGTTGCAGCGGATAGCCTGCGTGCGGACACTTGTTGCGGAAAGCGGCAATGGCGTCTCCGCGGCGCGTGACGATGACAGACACAAACGGCGGTGGATCAGGTGTGACGACGATGGCGCAAGGATCGGACAGCGCGTCGAGCCGCGCCAGTACGAGACCGGGGGCGAAGTTCACGCGCCCTCCGCTTTGAATGGCCGCGACAACAGCGCTGTGATCGCCTCGTCAATACTGATTCGCTCGCCGACGATGGCGTCGACGGCGGCGCAGATCGGCATCTCGACCTTGTGCCTGGCCGCAAGCGCAACCACGGCCGGCGCGCTCTCCATGCCCTCGGCGACGGAACGGCGTTCGGCGAGAATGTCGTTGAGCTTGCGCCCCTCGCCGAGGGCTGCGCCGAGCGAGGTGTTGCGCGAGCTCATCGAAGCGCAGGTGAGCACCAGATCGCCCAGGCCGCAAAGGCCGGACAAGGTCTCCGCCTTGGCGCCCATGGCGAGGCCGAGACGCGTCAGCTCGGCAAAGCCTCGCGTGATCAGAGCCGCGCGCGCGCCGTCGCCGAGTTTGCGGCCTTCGGCGACGCCGCATGCGATGGCGATGACGTTCTTCACCGCCCCGCCGATCTCGGCGCCGATGAGATCGTCGGCGACGTAGGGGCGAAATGTCGGCAGACCGATGGTGGCGACGACGCGCTGGGCCAAGTTCTGATCCGGACTGGCGATGGTGGTGGCAGTCGGCAGGCCGCGAGCGACGTCCTTGGCGAAGCCCGGGCCGGACAGGACGACCGGACCAACGTCCGGGATTTCCTCGGCCAGCACGTCCGTCATCAGCGCCAACGAGCCGCGCTCGACACCCTTGGCGCAGAGAATCAGCGGCTGACCGGGGGCGAGGCTCGGGCGGAGGGCGCGCAGCACCGCGCGCATGTGCTGGGCGGGCGGCACGGCAAGAATGAGTTCGGATTGGGCCGCATCCGCGATGTCGGCGGTCGCCGTGACGGCGGGGTTGAGCTTGATTCCAGGGAGAAAAAGCGTGTTTTCGGCGCCGCCGTTGATGCTCTCCACCACTTCGCGCTCGCGGGCCCAGATCGTGACCTTTCGTCCGGCGGCGGCGGCGACTTGGGCCAAAGCGGTGCCCCAGGCGCCGGCGCCCAGAACCGTCACGGTGTCGAAAGCTCCCGACAATACTGAATCCTTCATTGAACGTTCAGCAGAAACCGCGTAGCCTGTGGGGATGGATGAGAAAACCGCCACCCGCGACCGCATTCTCCAGGCCGCGATGAACCGCATCAAGCACTACGGCTACGGCAAGACAACCATGGCCGAGATCGCCGCCGATTGCGACATGTCGCCGGGCAACATCTACCGCTTCTTCGAAGCCAAGATCGACATTGCCGAGGCGATGGCGCGGAAGCACTACGCCGAGGAGCACACGGCGATGGCGCAAGTCGGCCGCCGCAAGGACTGGCCGGCCGACAGGCGCTTGAAGGAAATGCTGCTGAAACGCATGCGCGAAAACTTCCAGATGTTCGAAGACAACTCGAAAATCCTCGAAGTGGCGGAAGTTCTGTCGCGCGAACGACCGATTTTCATGAACGAACTGATCGCGCTGGAGCGCGTCGGCATCACCGCCGTGATCCAGGAAGGCATGGACGCCGGGATCTTCGTCAAAGGCGATGCGGAGTTCGCCGCCGAAATGCTGCAAGCCGCAACGGTCAAGTTTGGCATCCCGCAATTGTTCTCGAAACTGACGCTGCCCAAGCTCGAGCGCGAGTTCGAGGGCGTGATGAATCTCGTGCTGAACGGCCTCTATGCGCGTGGCGCCGACACGCCTGCACAAAAGGCGCGCGTGAGACAGGACGCAAACGCGTAGCGACTGCTACGGAATAATGAACAAAATCTATTTTATTCATTGATTAGGTCGGGGCGCTCGGCTAGATTGGCTTCATCGAAGCCCGAGCCCCCGGAGAAACCCAAATGACAACGACCCGCCCTCGATCCTGCTGTCGACCACCTTCGTTCTCGCCGCCTTCGCGCTCTTCGCCGCCGCGGCCTCACCGCTGGTTCAAATTGCGGCCTCGGTGGTCGCGTAAACCTCCCCGAAACGCGTTCCCAGCGCATCTCGGGTCTTGTTGCAGGCGCGAAGCTCCCCCTTCGCGCCTGTTCTTTGTCTGCGCTAACGGAGGGGAAATTAACGTTCGGCCTCCATTTCCGCATAGCTGCGCTGGTGATTTCTACCTTTATTTCACGCGGAGCAGGGTCCATTTCACCCGCATCGAGGTTCGCAGGTGCAACATCGAACCAACTTTGTGGGGAAACACTATGTCCGCTCAAGACCTCCCGGCGACTGCCCGCGCGATGTCTATCGTGATCGCCGTCGCGTTGATCGCGTCCGTGTTCGCGCCGCTTCTGTTCACGGCCGCGCGAGTCGTCGCCTAAGCCTTTGCACCCTTGCGTCCCGGCTGATGGCTGGGGCGCAAGCGGGCGGCCTCCTCGTCCAACGGCCAACGGGGACGCGACGGAAATGACAGGTCGTCACTGAATCCTAGCCGCAGTCTTTCAGCGCCAGCGAGCGCGATCATTGCCGCGTTATCCGTGCACCAGCGAAGCGGCGGAGCTATGAACTCGTAGCCGCGCTCCTCCCCCAGGGCCTCCAGCCGGCTGCGGATCGCCTGGTTGGCCGTAACGCCTCCCGCCGCCACCAGCCGTCCCTTAGCTCCCCAAACTGCATCGAACATCCGCATCGCATTGCGCGTGCGATCTGCGAGAATGTCGAGCACCGCCGCCTGGAAACTGGCGCAGAGGTCGGCTTTGTCCTGATCCGTAAGGGCGCCGAGGCGTTCGACTTCACGCACGCAGGCGGTCTTCAAGCCGGCGAAAGAGAAGTCGCAACCATCGCGGCCGAGCAATGGACGCGGCAGCGCAAAACGCCTGGAGTCGCCGTTTTGTGCGGCCTTTTCGACCAGCGGCCCGCCCGGGAAGCCGAGATCGAGCAACTTGCCGAGCTTGTCGAAGGCTTCGCCCAGCGCGTCGTCCATGGTCGAGCCGTAGCGGCGATAAACGCCCACATCCATGACAGCGATGAACTGGCAATGCCCGCCGCTTGCCAGCAGCAGCAGGTAGGGAAACGTCGCACCTCCGGGCGCCAGACGCGGCGAGAGCGCGTGGCCTTCGAGATGGTTCACAGCGATAAGCGGCTTGTCGTGCGCCAACGCGATGGCTTTGCCTGCAAGCAGCCCCACCATGACGCCGCCGATCAGGCCAGGGCCGGCGGTGGCGGCGACGCCGTCGAGATCGGCGAAGCCAAGATTCGCATCGCGCATGGCGGCAGCGATGGCGCTGTCGAGACCCTCGACGTGGGCGCGGGCCGCGATCTCGGGCACGACGCCCTTGTATGGGGCGTGCTGGGCGGCTTGGCCGAGCACGATGTCGGAAAGCACGTGCGGGCGGCCGCTCTGATCCAGGCGCAGCACCGCGGCCGCGGTTTCATCGCAGCTGGTTTCGATGCCGAGGACGGACAGCGGCTTCATGCATAGGGCAATATGGCAATAGGGCAGTAAGGCAATAAGGGATGTGTGGCGGAGTCGCCTATTGCCCTCTTGCCCTACTGCCCTATTGCCTTCGGCACGATGACTTCGCCTCCCTTCCGCATCGGCGCGCGCGGTTCGAAGCTGTCGCTGGCGCAGACTGAGCAGACGCGCGCGCGGCTGGCGGCGACGCTTGGCCTGGAGGAGAGCGCGTTCGAGATCGTGCCGATCGTCACCAGCGGCGACCGCATCCAGGATCGCAAGCTGATCGAAGCCGGCGGCAAAGGCCTGTTCACGAAGGAACTCGACGAGGCGCTGCTCGATCGCCGCATCGATCTCGCCGTGCATTCGTTGAAGGATTTGCCGACGCGGCTGTCCGACGAAATCGTGCTCGCCTGCGTGCCGGAGCGCGAAGATCCGCGCGACGCGTTTGTCAGCTTGAAGGCGAAGACATTGGTGGAACTGCCGCCGGGCGCTACCGTCGGCACTTCAAGTCTGCGCCGCCAGGCGCAAGTTCTCTACGCGCGTCGCGACCTCAAGGTGGCGACGCTGCGCGGCAACGTCGATACGCGGCTGGCGAAACTTGAGGCCGGCGAAGCGGACGCGACCTACCTGGCGTTGGCGGGCTTGAAGCGCCTGGGGCTGGAGAACCGCGCTGCGAGCCTGGCCGATCCGCAGGAAGCGCCGCCCGCCGCTTGCCAGGGGGCGATTGCGATCACGGCGCGCGCGGATGATGCACGCGTGCGCGATGCGTTGGGTTCGTGCGAAAACCGTGATGCGCGGATCGAGATTGAAGCGGAACGCGCGTTCCTGGATGCGCTCGATGGCTCGTGCCGAACGCCGATCGCCGCGCTGGCGCGCGCGGACGGGACGAAACTGCGCTTTATCGGCGAGACGCTGACGCCGGAGGGGACGCGGCGCTGGCGGCGCGAAGAGACGATCACACTGGGCAGCGATGCTATCGGCGCGGCGCAGGCGCTGGGCGCACAGCTTGGTCTCGCAATTCGTGATGAAGCCGGTGATGCAATCGTGATGGACGCCTGATGCTGCGCATTGCAGTCACGCGCGCCGAGCCCGAAGCTTCACGCACGGCCGCGCGCGTGCAGGCCCGCGGTGCGCAAGCCATCGTCGCGCCGCTACTGACGATAGTGCCGTGCGAGTACGACACCAACACCGAAGGCGCCCAGGCAATCCTCTTCACCAGCACCAACGGCGTGCGCGCGTTTCCCCAAGTGGGCGGCGCGCGGGACCGCATCGTGCTCGCGGTCGGCGATGCGACCGCGGAGGCGGCGCGTGAGGCGGGGTTCAGCGATGTGCGTTCGGCGGACGGCGATGTAAGTGCGTTGGCGGCGCTTGCACAGCGCGAACTCAATCCGGCGAAAGGCAAGCTCATCCACATCGCCGGCGATCGTGTTGCCGGTGACCTCGCTGGCGAGTTGCGCGCGGCGGGTTTCAGCGTGGAGCGGCGGCAGGCCTACGCGTCGGTCGCGGCCATCGCTCTGCCCGACGCATTGAAGCAACCGTTGGACATCGTGCTTTTCCACAGCGCGCGGGCGGCGGAGACGTTCGTGGCGCTCGGCGCGCCGAACGCGGCACAGCTCACCGCGGGCTGTTTAAGCGCCGCGATCGCCGAAGCCGCAGCGACGACGTCGTGGAAACGGATCATTACCGCGGCCCGGCCGCGCGAGGACGACCTCCTCGCCGCCACACTCGGGGGGTAAATCTCCCCCGCTGGCGCAAGCGCTTGAGCGCACCTGCGGGCGGCCCTAAGTTTCGCTGGTGAGCCGACTCGTTTTCGATGCGAAATATCGGAAAAGTCTCGGGAATTCAGCCGGGCAGCTCTGGGGAACAAGATGGGCAGAGACGACGATGACGGCGACCGCGGCCGCGGCGAGCCGATCGACGTTGAATACGAGCCCGCCTACCGGGAGGAGCGCCGCGACGGCGTGGGCCTGGGGACAGCCGCGATTCTCGCGCTTGTGGCGGCGGGCGTGGGCGCAGCTGGAGGCGCGGTCGCCCCGCGCGTGCCTGCGATCCAGTCGGCTTTGGACAAGATCGCGCCGATTTCAGCGGGCGGCGTCACGGCTTCGCCCTCGGGCGAGGCGGCATCGCTCGATCAACGCCTCGATGCGATCGAGCAAGTCATGAACGCGCCACTTGCGGTCGCCGCGTCCGGTGAAGCGGGCGACGGCGGTACGGCCGCGCGCGTGTTTGCGCTGCAGGCCGGCTTGCGCGATGTCGAGCAACGGCTGGGAACGATGCCCTCAACGGCGGAAGTGCAGGCGCTCGTCACCGAAGTGCGCCGCTTGCAGGAAGAGTTGCCAGCGGTGGCTGCCGAAGCGCGATCGGCGGCGACGGCGGCGCGGGCTTCCTATGCAGTGGTGGCGGCAGCCGAAGCCGCGCGCTCATCCGGTCCGTTCGAGCAAGCGCATGCCGCACTCGCGACATTGCTGCCGAACGATCCCAACGTTGCAGCCCTCGCCCCGCTTGCGCGCACCGGCGCGCCGACACGAACGGAATTGCGCGATCAATTCGAGCGAATGGACACCGAAATCGTGCGCGCGGCGCGGCAAAGCCAAGCCGGCGCCGGCTTCTGGGGGCGCATCCAGGCGGCTTTGGCGCAGTGGATCGTGATCCGGCGCGCTGGCGCCGGCGACACGCCCGAAGGCATCGTCGAACGCGCGCAGCGCGCGCTCGACGGCGATCGCCTAGCCGAGGCCATTCAAGAACTGAATTCTCTGCCGGCCGCGCCGAAGCGCGTCGCGCAACCCTGGATCAACGACGCGCAGCGCCGGCTCGAAATCGACCAGCGCCTTGCCGCCATTCGACAAGAATTGTCGCGGAGCTAATCCCTTATGTTGCGGCTCGCCTTTCTGCTGATCGTGTTCGTGTTTGCGATGCTGCTTTCGTGGCAAGTCGCGACCAATGACGCGGGCACGGTGCATTTCGAGTGGATGGGCTGGGAAGCCGACACCTCAGCCTGGTTCGCGGTGGCGATCCTGATCGGCGTCGTCGCGGTGGCGTTGCCGCTGCTCAGGCTGATCATGTTCCTGATGGATGCGCCGGGACGCATCGGCAAAGCCAGCGAGCGTGCGAAAGTGCGCCGCGGCCAGGAGGCCCTGGCGCTCGGCTTGATCGCAGCGGAAGCGGGCGAGTTCGAGGAAGCGCGGCGGCAGGCGGACAAGGCGGAAGATCTGATCGATGAGCCGCGTCTGGCGCTGCTCCTGCAAGCCCGTGCGGCGGAAGTGAGCGGCGATACTGCCGCTGCCGAACGCGCCTATTCCGGCATGCTGCAGAACGACGACACCGAAGTCCTCGGGCGCAAGGGCTTGATGGCGGCGGCGCTGAAGCGTGGCGACCGCACAGCGGCGCGCGCGCATGCGGAAGCGGCGCTCAAGGCGTCAAAATGGGCGACGTGGCCGTTCCAGTACGCATTCGATCTCGCCGTGCAGGCCGGAGATTGGGAAACCGCCATTGAGACGCTCGATATCGGCGACAAGCGCAAGCAAATCGAGGACAAGGTCGCCAAGCGCCGCCGCGCCGTGCTGATGACGGCGCAGGCGCAGAAGCTCGAGCGCGAACGCCGCGCCGACAAGGCGGCGGACCTGGCGCAGAAGGCCTTCCGCATGGCGCCGGCGTTTGCGCCGGCCGCGGCGCAGGCTGCGCGGCTTCTGGTTGCCGAAGGCAAAGGCGAGCGTGCGGCGGCGATCCTCGAAGAAGCCTGGGAGAACGGCCCGCATCCGGCGCTGGCGCATGCGTATCGCGACATCGTGCCGGGCGAAAGCAACGAAGCGCGCGCCGAACGCATGCGCGCGTTCGCCGAACGCCGTCGCGACTCGCGCGAAACCAAGATCGTGCTCGCGGAGCTCGCGATGGAGCGCGGCGACTGGGGCGGCGCGCAAGCAGCACTCGAGGACGCCTACCGCGAGAACCCGTCCTCGCGCATCTGCATCCTGTTCGCGCAAGTCGCGCGTGGGCGCGGCGACGAGAACGGCGCGCGCACCTGGCTCGCGCAGGCGGCCGGCGCGCCGCGCGAAGCCGATTGGTCGGACCTCGATCCCGAAGGTCCGGCATTTCTTTATGACGACACCGATTGGGCCCGGCTCGTCTACGCCTTCGGCGATGCAGGCCAGCTCATCCATCCGCGCATGGAGCGCGGCGGCAACGACGTGCTCGGCCCGGTGATGGCGATGCCGACGGCGCGGCTCACGGCGCCGCAGCCCGAAGCGCGCGCCGAACGCGTGCCCGACGACGTCGACGCTGAAGAAGTCGAAGAAATCCGCTGACGGCGCGCGTTAAGCATAACGCGCGCGCGACTCGTGCTCGGAGAGAGAATCGTCTGCATAATCCGCTCGCGGCACTATGGTGCGCCGTTCGGTGCGGGCGATGGAACACAAGCAAAAACTGCGGGTCGGCTACATTCTCGATGACGGCGATCAATCGAACGCCGTCTACGAGCTGTTTCAGAAAAGCCGGCAGTCCGAGCATTATTCGATCGATCTGCTAATCGTGCAGCGCCCCCCAAAGGGACCACAGCACAACGCCATTCAACGCGCGCTCGGCTACGTGAGGAAACGCGGGCTCGCCAAGACGCTGGCCAAGATGGGATTTGCCATCATCGCGCGCGCGGAGAAGATCGCCTTCGCGCGCAAAGCCAAGTATGCGCCTTACTTCAAGCGTCACCGCCTCGATAAATTCGACGCCGACAAGCTCATCGTCGAGCCGCGCGTCTCGAAAAGCGGATTCGTCTATCGCTATTCGGACGCCGATCTGGCAGAGATCAAGAAGCGCAACCTCGACGTTCTCATCCGCGGCGGCAGCGGCATCCTGCGCGGGGGCATCCTTACAGTTGCGCGCTTCGGCATCGTCTCCTTCCATCACGCCAACAACCGCGTGAATCGCGGTTCGCCGCCGGGCTTCTGGGAAGTCTATCACCGCGAGCCGTCGACCGGTTTCGTCATCCAGCAACTGTCGGAGGAGCTCGATGGCGGCAACGTGCTGTTTCGCGGCGCAATCGCGACATCGCCCACCTACGTGGTGAACGCCGCACGCCTCTATCTCAAGGCGAATCTCTTCATGCACGCGCTGTTGGAACAGATCGCCCGGCGCGGGGCGCTGCCGCCGTCCGAGCGCGCGCATCCCTACGCCTACCCGCTCTACACGACGCCCAGCATCGGCGAGCAGATTGCTTATTTGTTCAAGACATTCATGCGCATGGGGTCAAAGCTATGGCGCAAACTGCGCGGCCACACCTATCGCTGGGGCGTCGCCTACCAGTTCGCAAGCGCGTGGCAAGACGCCGTGTTGTGGCGCTCGAAAGTAATCAAGAACCCACCGCATAGATTTCTCGCCGATCCTTTCGTCATCAAGCGCGACGGACGCAGCATCGTCTATGTCGAGGAATACGATATTCGCACCGATCGCGGTCTGATCTCGGCATACGAAGTCGACAAGAACGGCGCGACGCCGCTGGGGCCGGCGATCGAGGAGCCTTTCCATCTCTCCTTCCCATTCGTCTTCGAGCAAGACGGCGAACTCTTCATGTGTCCCGACACGCACGAAGCAAAGGATATCCGACTCTACCGATGCACCGAGTTTCCGGTGAAATGGGAACTCTATCGGGTGCTCATGACGGGCGTCAGCGCCACCGATACGCTTTTGTTCGAACGCGACGGCAAGTGGTGGATGCTCACCAACATGGATTCATCCACCCTCGGCGATCATGGCGCCGAGCTTCACGCCTTTCACGCCGACAGATTCGACTCGACCGAATGGCGCGCGCATGCGCTTAACCCGCTCATCTTCGATTCGACGCGCGCGCGAAACGGCGGACTGTTGCGCGACGGTGACGGGCTCTACCGCGTTTTCCAGGTCCAAGGCTTCGACACTTACGGGGCCTCGATGGGCATCGCCGAGATCAAAGCTCTCGACACGGAGCGCTTTGCCGAAGAACAATTGTGCGCCATCGCGCCGCGTTTTCTGCCGCGGCTCGAAGGCGCGCACACCTATTCGTTCAACGACGGCGTGCTGGCGCTCGATTTCGTGAAGTTCGAGGGCGCGGCGCATTGATGCGCGCAGCGCCGATCGGGGTAAATGGTGCCGCCTGCGTGACTCGAACACGCGACCTACGCATTACGAATGCGCCGCTCTACCGGCTGAGCTAAGGCGGCCCCGGCACCGGGCGCCCCAACCACGTCGTCTTGGGGCCCCGCGGAAGGGCGGTTTCCTACGCGTAGCCGGGCAGAGAGGCAAGGCCGGGCAGCGTCCGCTTGCAGGGTGCGGCGAGCCGCCCCAGAACAGCGCTCATGTCACACCCGGGCTACATGCCCTCCTCGCTGGCCCGGGCGCGCAACATCGCCGATCTGAGGCGCATGGCGCGGGCGCGGCTGCCGCGCATGGTGTTCGACTATATCGACGGCGGCGCAGACGATGAGGTGACGCTGGCACGCAATGTGTCGCGCTTCCGCGACATCGAGCTCGCCTGGAATGCGCTGGTGGATGTCTCGGCCGTCGACACGCGCACGACCATACTGGGCGAAGCGTCGGCGTCGCCGTTCTTCATTGGGCCGACGGCGACATCGCGCCTCTTCCATCCGCGCGCAGGCGAGATCGCCGTGGCGCGCGCCGCACGTGCGGCGGGTGTGCCCTACGCGTGTTCGACTCTGGCCTCCACCAGCGTCGATGACATCGCGGCGGCAACGGATGGACCGAAATGGTTTCAGGTCTATGTCTGGAAGGACCGCGAACTCGTCATCGAAATGCTGGCGCGAGCCAAAGCGGCGGGCTTTGGCGCGATCATCCTCACCGTGGATGTGCCGGTCGCCGGCAATCGCGAGCGCGATCACGCCAACGACTTCACTGTCCCGCCGAAAGTCACGTGGCGCACAGCGTCGCAAGCGCTCGCGGCGCCGGGCTATTTGTTCGACCTAATCTCGACGCCCGAAATCCGGCCGGCGAATTTCGCGCACATGCGCATTGATGGGGGACTGATCGGCTTTATTAATGCGCAGTTCGACCGCACTGTCAGCTGGGACGACGCCCGCTGGCTGCGTGAACAGTGGACCGGAAGGCTCGCGATCAAGGGGATCGCGACACTGGAAGACGCACAGCGGTGCGTCGCCGTCGGCGCCGACGCGGTTTGGGTGTCCAACCATGGCGGACGCCAGCTCGACACCGCGCCGACGACGATCGATACCTTGCCGGCGATCGCCGACAAAATAGCCGGTCAAGCCGAGATCATCCTCGATGGCGGCGTGCGTCGCGGCGGCGACATCGTCAAGGCGCTGGCCCTTGGGGCCAGTGCGGTCGCGCTGGGGCGGGCGTATCTCTATGGGCTCGCTGCCGGCGGCGAGCGCGGCGTTGCGCGAGCGCTGGAAATCATAGACAGCGAACTGCGCCGCACGATGGCGCTCTGCGGACGCACAAAAATCAGCGGGTTGACGCGCGACCTGATCTTTCGCCGAACGCTGCCGTGAGACTCCCGATCAGCTGGCGAGCTTGTGCTCATCCTTGACGAATTCGATGCCGGCCACGGTGGTCTCGAAATCGTGCAGCACTTCGATCGCTTCGTCGCCTTCCATCAGCGGAGTCACGCCATCGGGGAAGCGGAAGCGCCAGAACGAATCGATATGGCGAATGACGCCGACAGCCTCGCCGATCGGAATGAAGAGCGATGGCGCCTTGAGCAGAAACGTCCGGAATGCCGCAGGCTGGCCATCGGCGAGCGCTGCGAACGCCGCACCGTACTCCAACAACGTTTCGTCCACGCGTTGCAGCGCCAAGCCCATCTTGGCGAGAATGTCGCGGCGCGTTTCAGCAAGCTGCTGGCGTTCGTCGGACGAGGCCTGTACGACGCGCAGACCGGCGAAGCGCGGCTTGAAATCCGTCAAGCCGGGACGGATCTCTTCCATCAGCCACTTGTAGTAGAGAAAGCCCTTCCACGCGAAAACGCCTTCGATGTATTCCTCGCCGGAGAGGCGCAGCGTCTCGCGCAGCGGATCGAGCGTCTTGGCGGTTTCGTCGGTCATCAGCTTGTCGGCAAGGCGCTGCGACAAACCACCGGCGTCGGCGCCGCCCGTTGCGAAAGCGAGGCTGACGAGTTGGGCGATCTCGCGTCCGACAAAGGCGCGCATACGGGTGATGTCGGCTTCGGCGATATCGAAGAAGGCGCGCGCCGGATCGATGCCCAAGTGCCGGAGGCGCTCGCGAAGCAGGAACGGATCGAATGACGGCAGAGCGGCCATGACCCGCAGCAGCTCCGCATCGGCGGCCAGGTCAGCCTCGGAAGTATAGCCGCCGACCGCGTCCTTCAGCAGGCGCTCGAAGCGCATCTCGCCGACCATGAAGCTGGTGCCGCCGAGTTCGAGCTCTTGGGCGGCGTAGGGCAAAATCACTTTTGTCGCGGTCGTCAGCGGGCGCGTAAACAGTTCGCGCTCGTGGGGCCGCAGCACGTGCTTCAGGATGAGCGCGCGATTGAGGCGGGGATTCTTGAACAGCGGCTTGGTTTTGAAATCTTCAGTGTCGCCGAAACGCTCGTAGGCGAGCGCAAGATTGAGCACGCGCGCGGTCGAGCCGCTGGCGCGGATCAACGACAAGTCGCGACGGCCGTCCTTCTGGCGCACGGAACCTCCGTTACGCTTATGGCTTTACCGCCTAAAGTTTTGATTAACCCGATTGCTGTTCCGGGGGCAAAGCGCGCTTGGGAATCTCGTTGGGCGCAACGCCGCGGGGCATCGCTTTCAATACCCAGCGCCAGAACACGGGCAGCATCAGCAAGATGATCGTGAGCTTGATTAAGCCGCTGTACGGGATCGAATCGAGCGGTGTCGGCACCGCGACCAGGACGTAAGCCAACACACCAAGGCCGATCAAGGCGGCGAGCAGCAGGAAGAAATAGCGCTTGGGGGTCTCGCCGATCAGCACGCGACCTTTGGGGTGCTCGGCGGCCCAGCGCGCCAACGCCGCACGCACAAACGGCGTGTAGGAGTCCGAGCGGTCGTCAAAAGCGCCGGGACCGAGATAGTGTCCATTGTCGATGACGACCTTGCGCTGGTGCTTGGGCTGCAATTCGAAGACGTAGCGCCAGGGCCGCTGTCGAACCGGCTCATGACAGAGCCTGACGCTGACAACGTCCTTCCAGCGATAACGCTTTTCTCGGCCGGCGCTGCCGCGCGTGACCAGCGCATCATCCTCGACGCGCCACTCGCGCTCGCTGCGCGACACAGGCCCGCGACGGCGGTGGTAGGTGATGGGTTCAGCCATGGCTGTCGCGCGAAATCTTGCTCTGGAAACGCGCCAACTGCAAAGCTGGCGCACCCGACAGGATTCGAACCTGTGACCTCTGCCTTCGGAGGGCAGCGCTCTATCCAGCTGAGCTACGGGTGCTGACCGTCGGGACGCCAAGTCCCAAGGGGCGACACCTCTAGCCGAGCTTGGCGGCGAACGCCAACCCTACCCCGCCGGCCGGACGATCCGACCCTGCAGGTTGGCCTGCACCTCGCGCGCGTCGAACGCCTGGGGATCGTTTTGCGGCTTGGGGCCGTCGAACATGGCGATCTCGGCGATCGCCTCGTAACGCGTCACTTCGCGGTAGCGCGACGGTTCATCCCAGAACGGATCATACCAGGGTGACCAGCCCCAGTACGGGCGGTAGGCCCAGTAGCTGAAGCCGTACCGGCTTGGACGGAAACCCTCGCCCTGCAAACGGGAATGCTCCTCGGTATCGCGGTTGGCGACGACGAAATAGTCCTTACCGTTCTGCAAAGTCACCTCGGCGGCGCGGTAGAGTAGATAGGTTTCGACGGTTTCGCGGTCGGTCAACGAATTGCCCCGGAAGGTGATGCGGACACGGTTGTCCTCAATCCGCTGTTCTTGGAAGCCGTACCCGGCGGTCTCGGACGGCTGATACGGTGTCGCCGTGGCGCAGGCTGCCAACAGCCCAGCGACAGCGGCTAGCGCAAGCATACGCATGCGGCCAAACTCCATCTCGGTCCCTCGCCGTCCTTATGTAGATCGGGACCGCGAGGCGCCAATCGCAATCTAGTGATGCAGGATCGTCGCAGCGTTTCGGACTTTCACCGGCGCGAGATGCTCCCCGCTCGCCAAGCGGACGGAATGGATCACCGCATCGATCTCAGCGCGCCAATAATCGAGGAATTTGTGGATGCGGGGATAGGAGGGGGCGAGATCGAGCGTCTGCCAGACAAAACTCTGCAGCAGGCTCGGGTGATCCGGCATGTAGTAGAGCACTTCGGCCGTGGCCAAGCGCCAACCTCTCAACTGTAAAACGAAATCGTCCGTCTCCATGCGGCCTCCGAGCGACCCACGCACCCCGAGCGTGCGGCGGGTTTGCTTAAGCAAAGCTGAAGGAGGGGCGTTCGCCCGGTCAACGTGGGACAACCGTTAGCACTGCTGCGTTGACGCTGCTCAGCGGAGGCTCGCTTCGACGAGTTTGGCCCGCATCATGCGCCGCGATGCGAAGTGGCACGCAAGGTAGCCCAGCATGATCGGCGGAGCGCCGACTGCCGCCGGCAGGAACGGAGAATCCGAGCCAGAGCCGAGCACGATCGCAACCATGATCAGCGTCGCGGGAAAGCCAGCGCCGAGCAGAATAAGCCCGGCGATGGTTAGCAGCCGGGCCTCGGCGCGCAATGCGCTGGGATTGGGACGGTGAGTCGCCATGTTGCGACTCGCTGCGAAAATCGCGCCAGCCGCGAACGCGCGCCGCGAGCATGGTTTACGTGGCGCTCACGCATCACGCTCACGTGCTTGTGTTGCGCAAAAAACGCGGTTTCCATCATCTGACGTTAACGCGGAGGAACTATCACTACATCTGAGGCGTCCCTCAGTAAGACTAACCTCGACACACGGCTGGGTATGGCATTTTCGGAGCTTCTCATCGCCGACGAGCAAGAGCTCGCCGAGCATTATCCGAACCGGGCGGAAAGAACCGCCGACGGGATCGTCCATGCGGTTGGCATCCTTGCGGCACTCTTCGGCGGCGGACTGCTTGTAGCCGTAGCTTTGGTGAACCGCGGCGTGCCGATGGCCACCGCAGGCGCCATTTACGCCATGTGCCTTATGGCGATGCTCGCCGCTTCGGCCGTTTACAACCTTACCAAGCCGTCGCGATATCGCCGCGTCCTTCGCCGCATCGACGAAGCCGCGATCTTCCTGTTGATCGCAGGGTCTTACACGCCATTCACCATCAAATTGCTGCCGCCCGAGTTCGCGATAGCAGTTACGGCGGCGATCTGGGCAGCCGCGCTCGCGGGCGCGGCAGGCAAAGTATTCTATCCGAACCTTTCCGATCGCGCCTGGTGCATCATCTACTTGGCGTTTGGCTGGCTTGCAGTGCTCATTCTGGGGCCGGCTGTGCCGACGTTGCCCCCGCTGGCGATCGCCATGCTGATGGTGGCCGGCATCACCTATTCGGGCGGCGTGCTCTTGTACCTCAACCACGCCATACCGTTCCGACGCGCGCTCTGGCACGCCTGCGTCATTCTGGGCGCTGCAGGCCATTACGCCGCGGTGTTGTTCGGCCTCGTTCTCTAGGAACGAACGCGCACGAGTGCGGTTGACCTAGCTCCACACTTGAGGAGCGAACCCCCATGCCCACAGCAACCGGCCACACCACGGCCATCCGCGCCAAGAAAGTCATCGGCACCTCGGTGAAAGACACAGGCGGCGAAAAGATCGGCGCCGTCGAAGATCTCGTGCTCGACAAGCAAACCAACTCGATCCTGTTCGCCGTCGTCGGTTTCGGCGGCGTGCTGAAAATGGGCGAGAAGTTCCATCCGCTGCCGTGGGCGGTGCTGAACTACGATGAGGACGAGGACGCCTATGTCGTGCCTTACACCAAGGACGAATTGAAGAGCGCGCCCTCGGACACGATCGACGAACTCACCAAGAACGACGGCATCGCCTATCGTGATCAGAGCTTCGCGTTCTACAAGGTCGATCAATATTGGACCTGACGCTTCACCAATGCCGTAACAAGATGCGCCTGCTCTCTCGGGCAGGCGCGTTTTTATGCGGCGGGCGATTGCCGCACGGGCAGCTGGCACATATCGTTCCCCACGCAAGGTAGTTCCGGGGGTTCGAATGCGCCTGCTGTTATACTGGACAGCAGCGTTGATTGTGATGGCCGGCGATGCGCTCGCGCAGACCGGGCGCTGGACGCGCGCTGAAAGTCCCGGCTTCATCGTCTACAGCACCGCCTCGGAGCAGCGTATCACCGGCGTGGTCGAGGAACTCGAATCGTTCGACGCGCTGTTGCGCCGCATGACCAACGCGCCAGCCGAGCGCTCGCCGACGAAACTCGAAGTATTTCTGCTCTCGAGCAATCAGTTCGAAGACGCTTTCCCATCGGCGCGCGACACCATTCGCGGCATCTACTCGGCGCGGCCTGATCAGATCGGCGCGTTCGCGATCTTCTCCGACAGCTACGGGCTCGACGCACAAGAGGTGCTGTTTCATGAGTACGCGCATCACTTCATGTTCCAGTACTTCGCCAATGCTTACCCGACCTGGTATGTCGAAGGGTTTGCCGAATTCGTGCAAACCGCGGTGATGGGCAGCGAGCGGATCGTGCTCGGGCGCAGCGCGGACGCGCGCGCGCAGTCATTGTTCAACGAGATCTGGCTGCCGATGGAGACACTGATTACGGCGGCGCCTGGAACGCTGAGTCCCGATGACGCCGCGAAGTTCTACGCACAGAGCTGGCTGTTCGTTCACTACCTCACCGTCACCCCCGGCAAACTCGAACGGTTTCAGGCCTATATCCGCGCGCTTCGGCTCGGACAGGAGGCGGAGGCGGCCTTCGAGACCGGGTTTGGCATGACGCCTGATCAAATGCAGGGCGAGCTGCGCCGCTATTTGCGCCGCTCTCCCAACGCGATCGCGCTCACGCGGCCCACGCTGATCCGGCATTCTGCGATCACAATGACGCGTCTCCCGCAAAGCGCCGACCGCCTGCTGCCACATGCGGCACGCCTGCGGCGGGGCGTGCCCAACGATCAAGCCGCTGCGCTGCTGGGCCGCGTGCGCGAGCTTTCAACTTCGCGCGATGAGTTCGCAACCCTGACTTTGGCGCGCGCAGAAGCGATGCTCGGCGACACCAACGCCGCACGCGCGCTGCTCGAACCTTACCTCGCCGCCAATCCGGACAGCGTCGAGGGGCTTTACCTGATGGGCCTCACCTATCTGACCGACGCAGGTTTCCATGAGAGCGGTCGCAGCGAAGTCGATCTGCAATTGCTAGCGCAGGGCCGGCGCTATCTCAGCCGCGCCTTCCGCATCGACGGCAATCACGTGCCGACGCTCTATCGCTATGCGCAATCTTATGACGGCGTGGCGATGGATGAGACGACCTGGAACAATTACATGAACGTGCTGCTGCTGGCGAACCAACTTGCGCCGCAGATCGACGAGATCAGCATGAACGCCGCCGGCGCGTTGATCGCGCACGGCCGGCACCGCGAAGCGATTCCGCTGTTGCGCGCGGTCGCCTACGATCCCCACGCCGGCTCGGGCGCGCAGCGGGCGCGCCAAATGCTGCAGGAAGCCGAAGCCGCGGTCAGCTCTGCGGCGCCGGCGCAGTAGCTACTCATTCTTGCCGCGCTTTTTATCTCGCTCCGCTAGGATGCGCAGGCGCAGAGCGTTGAGCTTGATGAAGCCTTCGGCGTCGGCTTGGTTGTAGCCGCCGGCTTCGTCGAAGCCGACGAGCTTTTTGGAATAGAGCGAGTATGGGCTGGAGCGGCCGATCGTGCGCACGCCGCCCTTGTAGAGTTTCAGTTTCACTTCGCCGCTGACGCTGTCCTGGCTCGCATCGATCGCGGCTTGCAGCATGCGCCGCTCAGGCGTCCACCAGAAGCCATTATAGATGAGCCCGGCATAACGCGGCATCAGCTCGTCCTTCAAATGCATGGCGCCGCGATCAAGGGTGATCGACTCGATGGCGCGGTGGCCGTGCCAGAGGATCGTGCCGCCCGGCGTTTCGTAGAAGCCGCGCGATTTCATGCCAACGTAACGATTTTCAACCAGGTCGAGGCCGCCGACGCCGTGCTTCGATCCCAGCCGGTTGAGTTCGGCGAGCAGCTCGTGCGCCGTCATCGCCTTGCCGTTGACGGCGGTGAGATCGCCGCGCTCGAACGTGAGCGCGATCGTCTCGGCCCGGTCGGGCGCCTCTTCGGGCGTGATCGTGCGCCGGTCGCCGCGCTTAGTGACGATGTCGGGCACTTCGACGTCTGGGTCTTCAAGCGCCAGGCCTTCGCTCGACGTGTGCAGCAGGTTGGCGTCGATCGAGAACGGCGCGGCTTGCTCTTTGCCCTTGGCAATCGGAATGCCGTGCTTTCGCGCATATTCGAGGAGCGCGGGCCTGCCCTCGAACTCCCATTCGCGCCACGGCGCAATGACCTTTACGTCGGGTTTCAACGCGTAATAGCTGACCTCAAAGCGCACCTGGTCGTTGCCCTTGCCCGTCGCGCCATGACAGACAGCATCGGCGCCGACGAGATTGGCGATTTCGATCTGGCGCTTGGCGATCAGCGGACGCGCAATCGAGGTGCCAAGCAGATATTGGCCCTCATAGAGCGTATTGGCGCGAAACATCGGCCAGACGAAGTCGCGGACGAATTCCTCGCGTAGATCGTCGATGAAGATGTTCTCGGGCTTGACGCCCATCTTCAGCGCCTTCTCGCGCGCTGGCTCCAGTTCTTCCCCTTGGCCGAGATCAGCGGTGAAGGTGACGATTTCGCAGCCATAGGTCTCCTCCAGCCATTTGAGAATGATTGAGGTGTCCAGCCCTCCCGAATAGGCGAGCACGACCTTCTTGACCTTGGATTGCGACATCGTTCTTCCCGGCTCGAATCGGTGCGCTTCATTTCACGGCGCGGCGGTCAGATCAACGGCGCACCAACCGACGCGCCTCACACCAGCGGCAGCGGACGGTCGCGGATCCACTTTGAGAAGAGCCACTTCACGCCTTCGCTGGTGGGCGTGCCGGCATGAAGGGTTCGCGGATCGGGCCGCCCGTCGGTTACGTTCCAGAAGGCGAGCGCATCTCCCACCTTACCTCTGAAACTCCAGTCGAGCTGCGGAAACGCCGTCGCGCCGCCTTCGTAATCGTCGTTCAAGTAGATCAGGAACGTCACCGTGCGCTGGCCCACCCGTTGCAGCTCGAGCGCAAAGTGCGCGACGCCGGGATCGATGAAGTCGAAGTGCGGCTTGTATTCCTGGCCCGGCAGATAGTGGAGGATGTTAGTCGGCTCTTGGTGCATCACTGGAACGCCAGTCGCCGCGGCTATGCGTGCGTGCGCGAGCTGGATGACCAGATCGGTGTCAAGCACCGAGAAACCCATGCCGGTGTTGGTACGCATGGCGTCGGCGTTAGCGCCGCCGCGCTCTGCGTTCTTGATCCGCGCCGCGTCGAGGTGCGGACGCGCCTTGTCGATGATCCAGCGGCAGCTTTCAGGTGAGAGGAAGCGCTCGATCGTGATCACACGCGGCGCGTCGAAATGCTGAACCGCCGCGGGAAACGCGAGTTGATCGGAAAAGCGGTCGCCCGTTACTGCGAGCTGTTCGCGCGCCTGCGTATCGCCGCGCTCCGCTGCACGGTGCACGAGGTCGAAGGCAGTGCTCCAGCTCTGGGCCCGACCAACGCCGAGCGCGTGCAGCACCGCCGAAAGCTGAAGCGCGCGCGTCTCTTCCTGCTGCGCCGCCGCCTCTATCAGGCGCAGCGCGTCGCGTGGCGCGTAGGGTGCATCGCGGCCCACCAGAAGCCGTGCGCCGAGCTCGCACTGCGCGCGCGCCTCGCCCGCCTGTGCACGCCGCTGCAGTGACATAACGTCCGCGCCTGACACCGAATTGCCCCGTGGCTCACACCATATGCTAGGCTTTTCGCCATGCGTCGCAACTTGGATCGGCTGCTACGCGATTACATCGCGCCTCCTCCTGGCATGCGCCCGGTGGATTTCAGCGCACCCCAAGGCGCATCGGCGTTGTTTGCGCCGCACTCGGTGACTTGGCGGGTGATGAAGAACCCGGTGGCGCTGATGGTCGGCGGCATCGCCGCCGTGATCCTGGAGCTTGCCGAGCCGCGCGTACGCACAGGCGTCTGGGAGCACACGACGTTTCGCAACGATCCAGTCACGCGCATGCGCCGCACCGGTTATGCAGCATGGGTGACGGTCTATGCGCCCGCGGAAGCGGCGCGCGCATTGATCGCCGGCGTCGCGCGCGCGCACGATCGCATCGAGGGATACACGCCCGCCGGCGCCCCCTATCGCGCCAACGACCCGGAGCTGTTGACTTGGGTTCACGCCACGGCCGGATTCGGATTCTTCGAGGCGTATCGGCGCTATGTGCGCGGTTTGTCGGCCGAAGAGCTCGACAGCGTCTATCGCGAAGGCGCTACAACGGCGCGCCTCTATGGCGCCACGGCGCCGCCGACCTCCGCCGCGGACCTGGACGCGCTGTTTGCGGCGATGCGTCCGAAACTGGAGCGCTCCGAGATCGTGCCAGAGTTTCTCAAGATTGTGCGCGCCGCGCCGTTGTTACCGTGGCGGCGGCTACAGAGCCTGATGAGCCGCGCTGCGGTCGAGATCACGCCGGACTGGGCGCGTGAGCTGCTGGGGCTCGGAGACGAGTATGGATTCAAGCCCGGCTACAAGTCGCTGGTCTGCGCGTTGGGCGCGGCCGCCGATCGGTTGGTGCTGGAAGGCGCGCCGCCCGCGCTCGCCTGCGCACGGCTCGGCTTGCCGGCAAATTATCTCTATCGCTGACGAACGCCCGGCTGACGTCGCCTCAAGGCTTCGCCTTCGGCCGCAATGTGGTCGCGATCAAACCGGCCGCGACCGCTCCGCTGACACCGCCCATAAGGCTGCCATCGACACCCAGCGCGTGGCCCAACAGCGCGCCACACACGCCAATCACCGCACCAATCACGACCGCGATCAGCAGTCTCGTCCAGATATTCATACCGCCTCAGTTGCTGCTGGCGTTCACGTCGCGTAGGGCGAAATACACATAGACGCCGTGCGTGATCAGAAAGACCGCCGCGATCACCGATGGCAGCCATCCGAGCTGCGCGTCCTGCGGCCCCGCAAACCAGAACGTCATTGCAATGACGAGAATCGCCAAAGTCGGATTGAACAAGAGCGCTACCGCGCGTGGCGCTCGCCAGTTGACGTCGCCTCTGATTCCCCACTGCATCGGAAAACGCGCGCCATCGGGCGTTTGTGTCAACGCCCATCCCGACGCCACGAACATCAGCGCCACCAGCGCCCAGGGCAGCCACGCGCTCGTCATGGCGCCCACACTATCATGCGGAGACGGGTCGCCAAGCAGTTTTGGTCAGACCATCACCTGGTTGCCCAGCTCCACGGCGCGTCCGCTCGGGATGTGGAAGAAGTCGGTTGCGTTGGTGGCGTTGCGGGCGAGGAAGATGAACAAGTGATCCTGCCAAAGCGGCATGCCGCTTTTCTCGCTGGGCACGATTGTACGGCGCGACAAGAAGAAGCTGGTCTTCATGATGTCGAATTTGAGCCCGTGCTTGCGCGCCTCCGTAAGCGCTTTGACGACATTCGGCGTCTCCATGAAACCGAACGTTAGCGTCACGCGCTTCACGTCGGGCATGAAGTCCTCCACCTTCACCCGTTCGCTATCGCGCGCGCGCGGCGCATTGACGGTCTTCACGGTGAGAATGATGATTTGCTCGTGCAGCACCTGATTGTGCTTCAGATTGTGCATGAGCGCCGCGGGCGCGATGTCGGGGTCGCCGGTTAGAAAGATGGCGGCGCCGCGCACGCGATGCGGCGGATGATGTGCGAGCGTTTCGAACAATTTCGCCAGCGGTTCGTCACGGCGGGTGGTTTCATACAAGAGGCGCGTGCCGCGCACCCAGGTCCACATGATCAGAATGAGGCCGGCAGCCAGCAGCAGCGGCACAAAGCCGCCCGACCACACACGCTGGAGGTTCGACGCCAAGAAAATCGATTCGATAATGACGAACGGCGCCACAATCGCCACCGCTAGCCAAGCAGGACGCTTCCAGAGCTTCCAGATGACGATGAACATCATGCACGTGCTCATCAGCATCTCGCCAGTAATGGAAATGCCGTAGGCCGCGGCTAGCCGTGTCGAGGAACCAAACGCCAGCGTCAGCACCAGGACGCCGGCGAGCAGCATGTAGTTGATCTGCGGCATATAGATCTGGCCGGCCTGGGTCTCCGAGGTGCGGCGGATTTCCAAGCGCGGCAGCAGGCCGAGTTGGATCGCCTGCTGCGTCAGCGAGAACGCGCCCGAGATAACCGCCTGGCTCGCGATCACAGTCGCCGCGGTGGCCAATATGACCAGCGGCAGGCGCAACATGTCCGGCGCCATTTCGAAGAAGGGGCTGAACTCGAACTGGATGGTGTCGGCGCCGACGGCGCGTGCGGCATCGCGGGCGAGCTGATACTCGGTGTTCAGCGCGTCCAGATTGCCGATAACGAAAGCGCCCTGGCCGAGATAATTGAGCGTCAGCGCCGGCAGGATAAGGCCGACCCAGGCCACGCGGATCGGGCGGCGGCCAAAATGGCCCATATCGGCGTAGAGCGCCTCCGCGCCGGTGACGGCGAGAAAGACCGATCCCAGCACGATGAAGGTCAGGAAACGGTGCTCGATCATGAAGCCGACCGCGTGCACCGGATTGAGCGCCTCGAACACGGCAGGGTTTGCCGCGATCTGCATCGCACCCAAAACGCCCATGGTGACGAACCAAAGCGCGGTGATCGGTCCGAAGAACCTTCCAACCACGCCCGTGCCGCGCGCCTGCACGGCGAACAGGCCGATCAAAATGCCGATCGCGATGGGCAGAATGAACGGATCGATCGAGTCCTCCAGTTCAGGCACCGCGCGCAAACCCTCGACTGCTGAGAGCACGGAAATGGCTGGCGTAATGAGTGCGTCGCCATAGAACATCGACGCTCCAGCGACGCCGATCAGGAATAGCAGCGGCGTGCGACGCCCAAGCGCACGCTGGGCCAACGCCATGAGCGAAAGGGTGCCGCCCTCGCCCTTGTTGTCCATCTGCATGACGATGACGATGTATTTCAGCGTCACCACGATCATCAGGGCCCAGAAGATGAGCGAGACGATGCCGAGGATTTCTTCAGCGTTCGCCGGCGTGCCGTCCTGCAGGACGTGGGCGAAGGATTCTTTGAAGGCGTAAAGCGGGCTGGTGCCGATATCGCCGTAAACGACGCCGATCGAACCGATCACCAGCGCCCAGAAACCGCCATGCGCAAGCGTGCGGCCGCCCCCATTGGCGCCGCCCGCTGATTTGTCCGGCTGGGGCGCTTCGGCCGGGGCCTGCGCCATGAAAGAAATCCCCTTCGGCCGCGATCGGGGCCCGGTTGGGCCGCGCGTTTACGCCTTTTCACCAAGGGGGGCAAATGCTTGCGCCCCGCTCCTTCTTGGACCGCAGGCCTTGTCGTTTGGTTACCCTAGCGGCAGCCGCAGCCACCGCCCCCGGCCATGACCGAAGCCGCCGCCCCGCGCGCTGGCGCGGGCTGAGGCGAACGCAAATGCTGAAGCCGATGCGTGCCCGCCGCGAATGATGACCGTGGTGCTGGAATATGCGCCTGCGCCGATGTCTGCACCGACGCCGCCGCTCGATCCGGCAAAGAAACTGTTCGAGAGCGTGACCGTCTCTGGCCCAGTCTCGATCGCCCTCGGCGGAACTGGCGCGGGCGGAGGCGGCGGACGACGCCGCGGCGGTTGTGGGCGCCGCGGGCGTTCGATGCCATCGGCATAGGCTGCCGTCGGCGCCAACATGGCCGGTGCGACCACAAGCAACAGGGCTGCAAGGATGGCGCGAACGCGCATGTTCCGTCTCCGGCGTAGAACGAGGCACTTTCGCGCAGGCGCGGATAGAGGTGAAGATGCTTCGCCATTGACGCGCGAAGTTCGCGCTGGCGCGGTGGACGTTAATCAGAAATCGCTGGCGATGCCTTTGCGCTCCCAATCGCCGTAGCGCGTGGGTTCCGCGCCGATCGGACCGCCCAGTTCCTTATCGGCGGGTCCAGTTTTTGCGGCCGAGCGGCGCGCTTCGGCCTCAACGAGCGCGCGTTGTGCTTCCGGAGTCAGCTTGCGCGGTTGCGGAACTTGTTCGGGCATTGAACCTCACGAGCGGGCTATCGATATTTTCCTCTACGTGAGGAGAAAGATGAACGATCTCAAGACCTATGTCCTGCTGGCGGCGATGACGGCGCTGTTCGGCGCTGTTGGCTACCTTGTTGGCGGCACGGGCGGGATGGTGATCGCGTTGCTGGCGGCCGGGGCGATGAACCTGTTCGCGTACTGGAACGCCGACAAGATGGTGCTGCGCCACTTCCGGGCCCAGGAAATCCAGCGCGGCCATCCCGATCCGCGCGTGCGCGCCTACGTAGACGACACATTGATGCTCGCTGAGCGCGCAGGTCTGCCTGCGCCGAAGGTCTACATCATCGACAATGCGCAGCCGAACGCCTTCGCCACCGGACGCAACCCGCAAAACGCCGCTGTCGCGGCCACCACCGGCCTGCTCGGACTCCTGACGCGCGATGAAATTCGCGGCGTCATGGCGCACGAACTTGCGCATGTGAAGAACCGCGACACGCTCACCATGACGGTAACCGCAACCATTGCAGGCGCTGTAGCGATGCTTGCGAATTTTGCGCTGTTTTTCGGCGATCGCGACCGCAACCCGATCGTCGCGATCCTGATCATGCTGCTTGCGCCGATTGCCGCCTCGCTGGTGCAGATGGCGATCAGCCGTGCCCGCGAGTACGAAGCCGACCGCATCGGCGCCGAGATTGGCGGCGAGCCAGAAATGCTGGCAAGCGCGCTTGAGAAGATAGAAGGCAATGCGCGTCAGCACGTGAACATGGACGCCGAACGCAATCCGGCGATGGCGCATCTCTTCATCATCAATCCGCTCTCCGGCCGCGGCGCCGACAATCTGTTCTCGACACACCCGAACACGAAAAATCGCATCGCGGCGTTGATAGACATCGCGCGGCGTTTCGGGCGCGCAACCGGCGCGGCGCGCACGGCGCCGGAGAGCGGCCCCTGGAGCGATGCGGCCGCACGCACGCGAGGCCCCTGGGGTTAAGCTTCGGCAAGGCGCGGCTCGCGCTTATTTTCACGTTGATTTCATGAATGTTTTTGACCGAGCGCGGGGCGGGCCGAGCGCCTTATGGTTGATGAAGCCTTAACCGCCGCGCTGCGAGCCTCGCTGGCTGGATTCCTGCGACTCGCGATGCGCCGCCTTCCCGTCCTTCCCGCTGCGCTTTGCGCGGCCATTGGCCTGCCCGCCGCGACCCCCGCCTGGGCGGAGTCGCCCGTCGTGATCGAAGGCCCCGATCGCGACGCCCGCGAAGCGATCCTGGACCTGCTTCCCAATCGCGATCCGCCCGAAAGTCTGTTCGACGCCGAGCGGATCGCGGAAGAAGCCGCCGCGCGCGCTTTGGTGTGGCTCCGATCGGAAGGCTATTACGGCGCGAGCGTCACCCCGGAAGCGAGTGAGAATCCGCCGGCAGCGCGTCTCATCATCGCGCCGGGCCCGCGTTTCTCCTTCGAAGCGCCGCGCATCAACTATGAAGCCGGCACGCCGGATGCAGACGCTTCGCGAGCCGTGAGCGAAGCCGTCGCGCTTGTTCGCCCGGGCGATCCAGCGCGCGCGGCGATTGTGCTGCAGGCCGAGGCTGACGCACTCTTGGCGCTACAGCAAAATGGCTACGCTGATGCGCGCGCGCTCGACCGGCGTGTCGTCGTCGATCACTCCGGTGCTCAGGTTGCGACGGAGTATCGCTTCAACATCGGTGAAGTAGCGCGGCTCGGCGGTGTGCGCGCAATGCCGGACGACATTCTGCGGCCAGGCTTCATCGACGATCTGCAGAACTGGCAGACCGGCGAGGTCTATTCGCCGCAAGCGCTTGCGCGCCTCAGGCGCGACCTCACCGCCACGGGCGCAGTCTCGCTTGCCGCCACCAGCCTCGCCGCCCCTGATGCGAATGGGCTCCGCGACGTAATAATCGGAATCGAACCGTCTCGCCGCCATGCCTACGAAATCGGTCTCAGTTACTCGACCACTGAAGGCGCCGGCGTGCAGGCCGAGTGGACCCGCCGCAATCTCACCGGGCGTGCGGATTCGCTCAACGTCGCCGCAACGCTCGCGGAAATGCAGCAAGGCGTGACCGTATCGCTCACGCGTCCACACGCTGCAGGACTCGGTCACGCGGCGACATTCGGCGCCTCCGCCGATCGTGAATCGATAGAAGCGTACACGCGCCAAGGCGTGGCGTTGTTCGCTTCGGTGGATGCATCGACGCGCCTGCGCACGGCGACGAGCTATGGCGCGCGCCTATCGGCCGATGAATACGACGACGTAACCGGCACGGTGACGGACGCCATCGTCCTGTCCGGCTTCGGCAATTGGCGTCACGACACGACCGAATTTTCGCTCGATCCGCGCGACGGATCGATCACCGAGTTCCGCGTCGAGCCGTCGGTCTCGACCGGCGATGAGACGCTTGCCTTCGTGCGCGCGAGTGCGGAGGGGCGCATCTATGAATCGTTCGGCGACAGCGATCGGCTGACGCTTGCGGCCCGTGTTCGCCTCGGCTGGCTCGAAGCCATCAGCGGTGATCCAAACGACGCGCCGCCTGACCGGCGTTTCTACGCCGGCGGCGGCGGCTCGGTGCGCGGCTACGCGTACAATTCAATCTACCCCGCCGAGCGCGATCTGCAGGGCCTCACGCCTGGCGGTCAGGGTCTGCTCGAAGCCTCCGCCGAAGCGCGATGGCGTTTCAGCGATCGTTGGGGCGCGGCGGCGTTCGTGGACGCGGGCACGGCCTTCGACGCTTGGAACGAAGCGGCGGACTTGAGTTGGAGCGTCGGGTTCGGCGTGCGCTACGACCTGGGATTTGCGCCGCTGCGAGTCGATGTCGCCTTGCCGCTCGACGAGGCGGAGCGCACCGACGAATTCGCGCTCTATATCAGCCTGGGTCAGGCGTTTTGACCGATGAGGCTCCCAAGCGGCGCCGGCGCAGACGCTGGTGGGCTTACGCGGCGGGCGGCGCGCTCGCGGGCGCCGGCGCTGTCGTCGCGCTTGGCCCCGCTGCACATCTGATCGTGGACGCCTTCGGCGACGGCATGCGCGTATGGCGACTGGGGCGGCTTACGATCGACGACGTCAGCGGCGGCTGGCTGGGCTCGCTGCGCGCCGGCACGGTGACGATCGAAGATGAAGAAGGCCTTTGGCTCGAAGCGCACGACGTCGAACTGAACTGGGCGCCGCAGGACATCCTGTTCGGCGGCATGCGCCTCCACGCCGCGCGCGCCAACTCGATCACGATCGCGCGCCAGCCGGTTTTGCTGGAACGCCGTCCCTCCAGCGGGGCGGACTTCGACGTACGGATTGATGAGCTCCATATCGAGCGGTTAGCGCTCGCCGAAGCTGTCGTGGGAGCGACCGCTGAATTCAGCGCCGATCTCGCACTTGACCTCCGGGATGAGGACTTGCGCGCGGTCGATCTCGCATTGCGCCGCCTCGATTCCGAGGATGATCGCCTGACCGCACGCTATCACAGCGGCGATAGCTACGCGTTCAGCCTCGACTTGCACAGCGCGCCGGGCGGAGTCATCGCGCGAGCCTTAGGCGTGGGCGACAGCGGCCTGGCTGCAACCGCGTTGGGAGACGGCGACGCCCATGCGGGCAGTTCGCGCTTTGAGGCGACGGCAGGCGATCGTTCGCTGCTCGTCGGCCGAACGCAATGGAGCGAGGCAGAATGGTCAGGTGAGGGTCAGGCGCAACTCGATGCGCTGCCTGCCCTCTCCGACTTAGCTCGACGCATCGGGCCAAGTCTGGCTTTCAATGCGACCGGCCGCAGGGAAGAACGCACGTTCACGCTGCGCGCTGCGACGCCGTTCATTACGCTGGATATGACTGGCGCGGCCGACGACAAAGGCGAACTCGACGGACCAGCCCGATTTGTCGCGACGACCGCGCGCCTCTCCGACATTGCGCGCGAGTCGCCCTTTGAGCTGGGCGCGGCGCGGCTCGAGGGCGAACTCCGCCGCGCGCGCGGCACAACCGCAATCCAAGCGACGCTCGACGCTCAGGAGATCGACGCTCTCGGACGTCGTACCCAGGTCCGTGGACCCGTCGAGGCAGCGCTGACGCGCGAGCGTTTCGTGCTGGAGGCTGATTTGCGCGCGCCGGCGCAGACTGCGGCGCTGTTCGCCAACACCCGCCTGCAAACGCAGCTCGAATACGACCGCAATCGCCAGCGTTTCGAACTGACCCGCGCACAACTCTCCGGCGACGCTCTCGCCGCCGATGCGCAAGGTTGGGTCACCGGCCGTGACGGCGAATTTGCCGGCGAGTGGCGGGTGCGACGGCTGGAGGCGCTTGCGCCGGATATGAGAGGTGGCGCCGCCGGCCGATGGCGCGCACTCCGCGAAGATAACGACGGCGACGAACGCGTTTGGGCGATCACGGCGGATGGACGGGGCGCGCGTATAGTGGGCGCACCAGAAATCATCCCGCGCCTACTCGGCGCAAGCCCTCGTCTCGACGCGCGCATGCGGTACGAGAACGGCGGCATCACGGTGTCACACGCGCGCCTCGACGGGGCGCAGCTTCGCGCCGGCGCGACTGGACGCATCGAGCACGGTGAAGCCAACCTCGCCATCGAAGCCAGCGCACGGGGCCCGCTGTCGGTCGGCGGCGCCGACATCGCCGGTGCGGCGGATGCGACGGGCCATCTGACCGGACGCATCTCGCGCCCCGCCCTCTCCATGCGCGCTTCGCTTTCGAGTTTCAGCGCAAGCGGCGTGGTCGTCGATCAGCCCGTAGTAAACTTCACGCTCGCCCCGCGCGGCGATGCGTATGTCGGCCATGCCGATGTCACGGGAACGGCGTCGGGCCATCCGCTGACCGGCTCATCGGATGTCGCGATTGGCGACGGCACGATCGCGCTCACAGGTCTCGACGCCCAATGGGGCGCGATGTTAGCGCAAGGCGCGGCGCGATTCAGCGATCGCGGCGTCAATGCGGAGTTGGACATAAGCGGCGCCATAGACGGCCTCGTGCCGGGCGTGACCGGTCGACTTGCCGGCGATCTTGCGCTCACGCCAGAAACGCTTGTGCTCAATGCGCGCATCGCCGACGCGCGCGCAGGCGAACTTCGCGTTCGCGCGGCGACGTTGCGCGCCGAAGGGCCGCTCGATGCCGTCGCAACCACCTTCGATCTACGCGGTCGTCTGCGGCAGGCGCCGCTGGTGTTCGCCGGCACGGCGACAATCAACACCGAAAATGAAAGCGCGCGTATAGACGGTCGCGGCACGCTGGCGGATGCGCCGATCTTCACGCGCGCCCCGATTAACTTCGACTGGAGCAGCGGGCGCACCGAGGCAGCGCTGAACGTGGCCGTCGGCGACGGCGTGGTGCAAGCGCAATGGGAAGAGCGCGGCCGTGCGCTCAATGGCTCAGCCCAGATCGACGACGCTCCGCTCGGACCGCTGGCGGCGATCTGGGGCGAACGCGCCGCCGGACGCATCGACGGACGTATCGCGCTCACGAGCAACGGACGCGGGTTAAGTGGCGATGCAGACATTCGCCTGGACGATGCCCGCGTCTCCGGCCGCCAGCGCCAGGCCCTGGACATGCATCTCGTCGGCAATCTCAACCCCGGCCGATTGACTGCGACCGTAGACGCGACCTCAGAAGGTGGCCTTGTCGCGCATTTTGAAGGCGATGCACCGGTGGAGACGAGCGCTGAGCCGATCCGCATTGCGCTTGCCCGCCACCGGCGCGGGCGCGCGTCGTGGTCGGTGCGCGGACCGGCCGAAGCGCTTTGGGCGGCGGCGCGGCTGCCGGATCAATCGTTGGACGGCGCGCTCGATGGCGAAGGCACGCTGGACTTCGGCGCCGGCTATCTCTCGGGCGATGGTCACATCGAAATCGTCGACGGACGCTTCGAAGACAAGCTCACGGGCGTCACTCTTGTCGATCTCGACGCACGCCTGGCGCTCGACGATCGCGGCGTGAGGATCGAGAATTTCACAGCTACGGGCCCGCGCGGCGGACGCCTCACCGCGACGGGCGGCAGCGTGAATGAGCGCCAAGGCAGCATCACCGTCGATATCGACAATATGCGCGTCGCCGATCGTCCAGACGCACGCGCGATCGCCAGCGGCGAGTTGACGCTGGCTTGGGAAGGGCTCGCGTCTTCGATTACAGGGGACATCAACATTACCGAAGCCAGCATCGACATCGCGTCGAACCCGCAGGCCGGCATCCCGACGCTCGACGTTATCGAGATCAATCGCCCCGGCGAAGTGAACGAGCCGCTGGAGGAAACACCGCTGCCGCGGCGCAATGGCTCGACAACGCTCAACATCAACATCAACGCACCCGGACGCGTCTTCACCCGCGGGCGCGGCGTCGACGCAGAATGGGCGCTCGACATGCGGCTGGCCGGAACGTCACGCCACCCACTGGTGTTCGGCATGGCGCGCGCCGTGCGCGGCACGCTTTCGCTCTCGGGCCAGCCGTTCGAAATCGAAGATGCGCTGATCGAGTTCACCGGCGATCCGCTCGACGCGCGCATCAATCTCACCGCCGTGCGCGACACCGCCGATCTCAGCGCCCGCATTCGGCTCATCGGCACAGCGCGCGAACCGGAAATTACCTTCTCCTCCGACCCGCCGCTGCCCGAGGACGAAATCCTGCCGCAAGTGCTGTTCGGACGCTCGGTGGAGGATCTCTCCGCGCTTGAGGCGGCGCAATTGGCCGCAAGTTTAGCCGCCCTCTCCGGTCGCGCTTCACTCGACATCGTCGATGCCGCGCGCGCTGCAGCCGGGCTCGATCGCTTCAATGTGCGTCAGGACGAAGACGGCGGGTTCCTCGTCGCCGGCGGCGTTTACCTGACGCGAGATGTTTATGTCGAAGTCGCGCGAACAGGGCTCGGCCAAGCACAAACGCGCGTCGAATGGACCATCCGCCCGCGCCTCGTGCTGATCACCAGTTTCCTCGGCAACGGCGACCAACGCGTTTCACTGCGATGGCGGCGGGAAAGCGATTGAGTGAAGGGCGAATAGCGAGTAGCGAATGGCGAATAGTGGGCGGCGACTTGTCGGCTTTCCGCTGTTCCCTATTCGCTATTCGCTACTCGCCATTCGCTATTCGCTTCTATGAAATTCCTGGACCAAACCAAAATCTACGTGCGCTCCGGCAACGGGGGCGCGGGTGCGGTGTCGTTCCGGCGTGAGAAATTCATTCCGTTCGGCGGTCCCGACGGCGGCGACGGCGGCAAGGGCGGCGATGTCTGGATCGAAGCTGCCGACGGTCTCAACACCCTGATCGACTACCGCTACCAGCAGCACTTCAAGGCTAAGACCGGCGGGCACGGCATGGGCCAGAACCGGCACGGCGCCGATGGCGAGAGCCTCGTGCTGAAAGTGCCGACCGGCACGCAAGTGCTTGACGAGGACAAGGAAGCCATCATCGCCGACCTCGACAAGGCCGGCATGCGCGTCCTGCTCGCGCGCGGCGGCAATGGCGGCTTCGGCAACGCCTATTTCAAATCATCGGTGAACCAGGCCCCGCGCCACGCCAATCCAGGTCAGGAAGGCGAAGAACGCACGTTTTGGCTGCGCTTGAAACTGATCGCGGATGCAGGGCTCGTTGGGCTTCCGAATGCGGGCAAATCGACGTTCTTGCGCGCCGTTTCGAGCGCGACGCCGAAAGTCGCCGACTATCCATTCACGACTTTGAACCCGCACCTGGGTGTCGTGACGATCAGCGACAATGAGCGCTTCGTGATGGCGGATTTGCCCGGCCTGATCGAGGGCGCGGCGGAGGGCGCGGGGCTAGGTACGCGCTTCCTCGGCCATGTCGAACGCTGCGTGGCGCTCGTTCACCTGATCGATATAACGAGCGAATACCCGGCCCACGCTTATCGTACCGTTCGTCACGAGATCGAGGCTTACGGCGCTGGCCTTGCCGACAAACCGGAAATCGTCGCGCTCAACAAGATCGACGCGATCACCGCCGAAGACGCCGAGGAGAAACGCAGCAGGCTTGCGGACGCAATCGGCAAGCCGGTTCGCCTGGTCTCGGGCGTTTCAGGCGCAGGAGTGCGCGACCTCGTCAACGAGATCGCCGCCATGCTGCGCGCGCGGCGCGTCGAAGAGCACGAAGCGGAAGAGCCTAACGATTGGGCGCCCTAGCCTTGCGTCTGGGCGCGCCTGCGCGCCTCCACGCTATCGCGCGAATCCAGACCGAGGAGATCGGTGACGCGCCGCAGCAGCGCTTCTTCGTGCATTTCGCGGCGATCATCGGCCAGCACCACTCGCCACATCGCTTCGATCACGCCATGGCGCTCTTCGTGAGGCACGCCCTTTTTTACGAGGGAGGTGAAGCGATAAAGGTCGCTCGCCGCAGACTCCGCCGCCTCGCCTTGCATCCGCAGCGCCGCAGCGGCGTCAGCTGCAAGCTTGTACCGTTGCGCGAGCACGTGCTCGATCTGCGCACGTTCCGCATCGGCATAGTCGTGGTCGGCGTGCGCGGCGATCACGAGCAGCGCCGCGACCGCGATGCGCTGGTCCTCCGGCGCGAGCACGCCATCGTCTTCGGGGCGGCCGCCGAGGCGGCGCAGCAAATCCGCAAGCATGGAGACCGGCCTAATTTCCCTGAGAACGACAGGCAAGACGCCTATCGCACACGCTCGACGGCGCCTAGATTGGCGCGACATGAAGCGCGGTCTGCCCCTCGCCTATCCAGGCATGAAGATCGGTCTGTTCGGCGGCACTTTCGATCCCGCGCACGAAGGCCATGCGCATGTTGCGGAGACAGCGCTGAAGCGCTTGGGCCTCGACCGGGTGTGGTGGCTGGTGTCGCCGCAGAATCCGCTGAAGCCGAAATCGAGTCCGTTTGCGATGCGCATGAAATCCGCACACGAGCGCGCACGCGGCGCAAAGATGATCGTCACCGATCTCGAGAGGCGGCTCGGGTGCAGCTACACCTATCAGACGCTGCGCGCGCTGAAGCACCACTATCCTGGCGTGTCGTTCGTGCTGATCATCGGCGCCGACAATCTCGCCACCTTCCGCAAATGGCGCAATTGGCGCGAAGTGGCCGAGACCGTGCCCGTGGCCGTCGTGTCCAGACCGGGCGCCGGCGCCAACCACAGGCTGCGTGCGCCGGCGGGCTGGATCCAGTTGCAGGCCCGCCACCATGGGCAATCTTCCACAGCCATCCGTTCCCGCAAGGCTCGCCCGGTGGCGAAACCCAGGCGCAAGTGATAGCGTTGAACCTCCTGGGGTAGCAGAAGGATCGAAGCACCTGTCGCCAGAAACGAAACGCGCACCGGCCGCGGCTCATGCCGGAGGAGCGCCGCGCGCCGCCAATCGGCCCGCTCGCGGCATCGATGTTGACGCCGCGACGCAAGTGGTCTTGACCTCACTCGAGGACGATAAAGCCGAGGAAATCCTCGCGCTCGACATCAGGGGCAAATCCTCATTCGCGGACATGCTCGTCATCGCCTCAGGGCGATCGGCGCGCCATGTCGGCGCGCTTGCGGATCACGTGATGCGCAAGCTGAAGGACGCAGGCGTCAAGGACGTGCGTGTCGAAGGCTTGCCGCAGGCCGACTGGGTGCTGGTCGATGCAGGCGACGTTGTGGTGCATATCTTCCGACCGGAGGTCCGCGCCTTCTACAATATTGAAAAGATCTGGTCGGGCGCCGCCACGCCGGACCCGCTGCCGAGCTGAAGCTTGCGAGTGATCGTCGCCGCCGTCGGCCGTCTGCGCGACGGGCCAGAGGCGGCGATGACGGCCGATTATTTGCAGCGCGCGGCGCAAGCGGGACGGCAGATCGGCTTCAAGAGCTTCGATCTCGTCGAAGTTGAAGGCAAGCCGCAGGGCGACATGCGCGCGGAAGGCGCAGCGCTCTTGCGCGCAACGCCCGACGATGCGCGCAAGATACTCCTGGACGAACGCGGCGCGGAATGGACATCGCGCCAACTCGCGGAAAAACTCGCGCGTTGGCGCGATGATGGCGTTGCAAGCTCGGTCTTCTGGATCGGGGGCGCTGATGGCGTTTCACAAGGGGTTAAGGATAACGCCGACGAAAAGCTGGCTTTTGGCCGCCAAACTTGGCCGCACCGCCTTGTTCGGGTGATGATTTCCGAACAGGTTTACCGGGCCGTGACGATACTCTGCTCTACTCCGTATCACCGGGACTGAAGATTCCGGGCGATATGGTGGTGGTGAAATGGCACGAGGCGCACGACGCGCCCGCGCCCTCGTCGCATGCGCGGCAGGGGCGCTTGCGCTCCTCCTAGGTACCGCGGACGCCCAAACCCAACGCACGGCTGCACAGGCCGAGCGCGAACGCCGCGCTGAAAATCAGCGCGCTGAACGACTGCGCGCCGAGGCCAGCGCGGCGCGCCGGGACGTGCGCGCGCTGGATACGCGTCTGGTCGAAACCACGCGTCGGCGCGCCGAAACCGAAGCAGCAGCCGTCAACGCGCAAGAACGGCTATTCGGCGTTCAAGGTGAGATAACCACAGAGACCGTCGCGCAACGCGCCGCGCGCCATGCCTTCCAGGCTTCGGTCATCGCCGCGGCTTTCGCCGAACGGCGGATCGAACCGCGCGCGGTGCGTAGCGGCATTGTCGCGCGCGCGCTTGGGCCCGCTTATCGCGCCGAGGAGCGCCGGCGAACTCTGGCGCTTGCCACCGCGCGCCAGAGCGAATCCACCATCCGCGCTGAACAGAGCGTGCTCGCTGACGCCCAAGCCGCCATCGCCCACGAGCGCGGCGACATCATCAACATGCTGGCCGAGCGTCGGTCGCAGCAAACCCGGCTCGCCAGCGAAGCCAGCGCAGCCGAGCGCCGCGCCCGTGCGCTGGCTGCTGAAGCCCGCACACTGCGAGAGCTGGCCGCGCGGGTGCAGCAAGCCTCCCGCAGAGGCGTCGCACCGGCCCGCGGTCCAAACGTCATCCCGGCAAACTGGGTCGCCCCCACCGCCGGCCGGATCACCCGCCCCTATGGCGCGCGCCAAGGCGGCGGTCCAGCGGCGCAGGGTGTTACCGTCCGCACCAATTCAGGCGCTCAGGTAGTTTCTCCCGCAGCCGGCGAAGTGGCCTATGCCTCAAGCTTTAGAAGCTATGGAAACGTATTGATCCTCAATCTGGATGGTGGTTACGCTCTCGTACTCACCGGGCTTGACGCTATCGGCGTGCGGGTCGGCGAGACGGTGCGGGCGGGGCAAGCTGTCGGGCAGATGTCAGCTGCGGCCACTTCGGCGCCGGATTTGTATGTAGAAGTGCGCAGGGGTGACCAGCCGGTCGATCCTGGAAGATGGCTCAGCGCGCGCGGCCTGACTGCGGAGGCCGGCGCACGGGCTGGTTAACGCGAATCGGGCGATGCTGCGTCCGGGGAGTTAGAGATGCGCGTAAGCTGGATTCTGGCGCCGGTTGCTGGTGCTGCTGCTCTTGTCGGCGCCCTCGCCTGGTCGGCCCCCGAAGACCGGAACAACGGCGACATCTATCGCCAGCTCGAATTGTTCGCCGACGTGCTGGCGCGCGTCGAGCAAGACTATGTCACCGAAATCGACGAAACCCAGGCGATGGAAGCGGCGATCCAGGGCATGCTGGCCTCACTCGATCCGCATTCGTCCTATATGAACGCCGCCGACTACCGCGACATGCAGACCCAAACGCGCGGCGAATACGGCGGCCTCGGCATCGAAGTCACCAGCGAAGAAGGCGTTGTTCGCGTCGTTTCGCCGATCGATGGCACGCCGGCCGCGCGCGCGGGCATTCAAGCGGGCGACTACCTCACGGCCATCAATGGCGAGAGCATCGTCGGGCTGACGCTCAACGAAGCCGTGCAGCGGATGCGCGGGGAAACCGGCACCGAAATCACCGTGACAGTTGCGCGTGAAGGAACCGATCCGTTCGAGGTCACGCTAACGCGCGAGACCATCAATGTCCGAGCCGTCACTGCCCGCGTCGAAGGCGGCGACATCGGCATCATCCGCGTTTCCACGTTCAACGAGCGCACGGGCGCCATGCTTCAGGACGCCATTCGCACTGTAAAGCGCGACACCGCGGGGCGGCTGCGCGGCATCGTGCTGGACTTGCGCAACAATCCCGGCGGCTTGCTCGACCAGGCGATCGAGGTTTCCGACGCTTTCCTTGACGGTGGCGAAGTGGTTTCCACGCGCGGGCGCCAGCCCGAGGACGTCCAACGCTACAACGCCCGCCGCGGCGACGATCTCGCCGGGGTGCCGGTGGTAGTGCTGATCAACGGCGCGAGCGCTTCGGCGGCTGAAATCGTCGCCGGCGCATTGCAGGACCGCAACCGTGCGCTGATCGTAGGGATGGATTCGTTCGGCAAGGGCTCGGTGCAAACGGTCATTCCGCTGCAAGGCGGCCGCGACGGCGCGTTGCGCCTCACCACGGCTCGCTACTACACCCCAGCCGGCCGTTCGATCCAAGGTGCGGGCATTACACCCGACATGGAAGTCGCCGCCCGCCGCATCGACGCCGCCGAGGTCGAGCGCCTGCAGCGCCTCTCGATGTCGGAGGAAGATCTGCCGAACGCGCTCGACAACGAGAACGGCGCCCATCGCCGCGCCGCGCACATTCCGGATGACCAACCCCCGGAAAACTGGGATGCGGAGGAAGACTATCAGCTTCGTCGCGCAATGGAGTTCCTGCGCCAAGGCACGGTTGCGGAACGACTCCGCGCCCGCGCCGGCTAATGGGCGATTAACCCCTCGTAAATCAATGTGAAAGCGCCAGCCGTCCTAGTGACGGCCGGCGCAAATTCGGCGACTCTTCGCGCCAATGATTCGCCCGCGCGTGAACATGCGGGGTTTCGCGCAAAAGCCGCCGCCCAAGCCTGCGCGACGCCTGCCGCAACTCAGCCACAAGACGGTTGCGATCGCCTTCGCGGGCGTGCTGGGCCTTGGCGCGCTCGTCGCAATCCAAGTGTTCGGCGATCCGAGCGCCGCGGGCCCCCGTCGCGTGCTCTCGCTGCAACCCGGTGACGCCGCGGCCAGCGCGCCGCGTGTCTCGCTCTCAGACGCCGCCGAAGAAGGCGCCGAGATGCAGATGTTCGGCATCGAGGAACTGCCGTTCGCAGGCGAGTACGGCGAGATCGATGCGAGTGGGGAGCTACGTGTGGCCGTCGTCGAGGCGCCCGTAGCGAACGCCGGTCGCCCGGCCTCGCCGCCCTTGCCGCGCGCCCCCCTGGCTGGACTCAGCGAAAACGGTCCCAACGGCCCGTTGCCCATCATCGGCCCCAACGGGCGCACGGCTGCTCAGGCGTACGCCCGCCCGTTCACACCGCAACAAGGCAATCCAACCATCGCGATCATAATCGGCGGCCTGGGCTTCAACCAAAGCGCGACCACGCAGGCGATCGACGAGTTGCCCGCGGAGGTGACGCTCTCGTTCGTCCCCTATGCGCAGAACCTGCAGGGCTGGATCGACCGCGCCAGGCAGCGCGGACACGAGGTCATGCTCGAACTGCCGATGGAGCCGTTCGACCCCGACGCCGACGACACCGGTCCGCAGACCCTGCTCGCCTCCGCGAACGCTCAACAGAACGTCTCGCGGCTTGAGCAATTGCTCTCGCGCGGGACCGGCTATTTCGGCGTGACCAACTACCAGGGCGCGCGTTTCGCGACGTCTGCTCAAGCCTCGGCGCCGGTGGTGCAGGCACTGCGGCGGCGCGGTCTCTCTTTCATTTCAGCGGGCATTGGCCAGCGCACGGCGCTCAGCCTCGAAGCCCAGCGCGCAAGCCTGCCCAGTACGGCCGCCGACCGCATCATCGATGCGCGCCGCGAAGCTGATGCAATCGACGATCAATTGCTGAACCTGGAAGCGTTGGCACTGCAGAATCAGAGCGCGATTGGCGCCGGCTTTGCCTATCCTGTGACCATGGAGCAGGTCGGCCGCTGGGCCCGTGACATCGAAACGCGCGGATACCAATTGGCGCCCGCATCGGCCGTGCTCAACGCACGCGCCGCGCGCCGATGACGACGCTCAACGATCCGAAATTCTACCGACCTAATGTTGGCCTTGCGCTGTTCCACAAGAACGGCCTGGTCTTTCTCGGCAAGCGCGTCGCGACCGAAGGCCCGTATCAGTGGCAGATGCCACAAGGCGGCGTCGATCGGGGCGAGCAACCAGTAGACGCCGCCTATCGCGAACTTGAAGAGGAGATTGGCGTAGCGTCAAAACACGCCGATCTGCTCGAAGAAACGGCAGACTGGCTGTTTTACGATTTCCCCATCGACGTGCGCACGAAAATGAAGCCGCGTGGACGCTATTTGGGGCAGAAACAAAAGTGGTTCGCGTTCCGGTTCAAGGGACGTGACTCAGATATTAGACTCGATACACACACTCCGGAGTTTGTAGACTGGCGTTGGGCTGCGCTCGATACAGCGCCGCAATTGGTCATTCCGTTCAAGCGTCCCACCTACGAAGAAGTGGCGCGGCGGTTCAAGAAATATGCAGTGGGGACTTCGAAATGATTGTCTGCCTGATGGGCGCCACAGAGGCGTCTCTCCTGTGAAGCGCAGCGCAAACGCAACGCCGGTGGTGTTTGTGCACGGCGCGTTTTGCGGCGGCTGGGCGTTCGACGGTTTTCGCGAACCGTTCGAAGCGGCGGGCTTCGAAACGCATGCGCCGAACTTGCCGCATCACGAACGCGGCGCCGATCTCGAACAGCTCGCGTTGACGGGCCTGAAGGATTACGCGCACGCCATCGCCCATTATGCGCGCGGCCTGCGCGCGGCGCCGGTGCTGGCGGGGCATTCGCTTGGCGGATTGGTGTCTCAGCTGGCGGCGATGCAAGTGCCGGTAGCGGGCCTCGTGTTGCTTGCGCCGAGCGCGCCATGGGGCGTGCCGCCGACGACGCTTGATGAGCACGGCAATCATTTCGGCCTGTCGCTGCTGGGCGATTATTGGCGCCGCCCGGTGCCGCCGGATTATCGCGTGGCGCGTGCCACGACGCTGGATCGGCTCGCGCGTGAGGACGCGCGCCGGACTTTTGCGCGCTTCGTGCCCGAGAGCGGGCGGGCCATTCGCGAAGCGGTGCAATGGTGGCTCGACCACTCGATGGCGAGCCAGGCGCCGGTCTATCGCATCAGCGCGCCGGTGCTGGGGCTCGCGGGCGGCAAGGATCGCGTCAACCCGGCAAGCACGGTGCGCCGCGTGATCTCGCGCTTTCCGGACGGCCAGGCACACGTCCACGAATTCCCGGAGATGAGCCATTGGCTGATCGGCGAACCGGAAGCCAAAGAGGTGGCGCAGCTCGCGCTGCAATGGGTCGATGCGCGCGGCATCGGCCCAAGACCGGTGAAACCAAAGCGCAAGCAGCTCTCGCTGTTCGGTTGGGGCGAAAGCGCCGCTGGCGCTTAGTCTGCGCGCTGCGCGCTCTGCAGCGCTATCAAAACGATCTCAGGCGGATTCAGGAAACGCAGCGGCGCAATGCTGGTGCCGATGCCGGCCGTGACGTACAGCTGCTTGCCGTCCTCTTCGATCAAGCCGCAGCCAAAGCGTTTGTTGCGCAAGGGCAGAATCGGGCGGCCGATTAAGGGAATCGTCACCTGCCCGCAATGGCCGTGACTGGCGATCATTAGCGCCGCGCCAGCTGGCATATCGACGAATGGATCGGGAGAGTGGCTGATGACGATGGTATCGGCGCCCGCCGGCGCACCATCGAGCGCCGCGGTGAAATCCGGATTGCCGGTGAGATCGTCTTCGAGGCCGGCAACGACGATAACGCCGCCGCTTCGGCGAATAGCGATGTGACGGTTCCACAATGCTGCCGCGCCCGCATCCTGCAGCGCCGTCGTTACTGTCGTGCGATCATACCAGACGTCGTGATTGCCGATGACCGCAACGACGCCGTAGCGCGCACGCAACGCGGCAAACGTGGCGATGCCGCCGACGATGTCCTGGTTCTCCGCCGGCGTGCGCTCCGCCTCGGCCGCGTGGCCGTTCACATAGTCGCCGAGCAGAACGACCAATTCCGGCCGTAGCTCGTTGATGCGCGCAACGATCCGTCCCATGCGCGCGGCGTCGACGTGGGGGCCGCCGACGTGCGTGTCGCCGATCGCCGCGATCGTCAGCGGCGCGCCGCGCCAATTTTCGCTGACGATCTCGACGCGGCGGACGACCAGCACGTTCGGCTCGATGAACCAGGCGTAGATGTTGAGCCAGTAGCCGGTCTCAAGCAGCGCGAGTAGCGCAAGCATAATCCAGCGCGCGCGCCGCCCCGTTCGTTCCCAGCGTTTAAAGAGCCAAAGGTAGGCAAGCACCAGCACCGGCAAGCCCAACGCGGCGCCTATGGTGGCGGGCAGCAATTGCGGGTGGAACAAGTCCGGCATCGGCGCTCAGTCTAGCAGCGCCGCGCGCTCAGCGCGCCATCGCCGCCTTGATGGTCTCCAGCCGCGCCACAGCGCGCTGTGCGGCGTCCTTCTTCGCATCGGTGTTGGCGTCGCGCAGATCTTCCTGTGCGTTCTTGAGCTCCTGTTCGAGCTGCGCTGGTTCGATGTCGGCGAGATCGACCGCCTCTTCGGCAAGCACCGTTAGCCCTTCCGGCGTTACGTCAGCGAAGCCGCCGTTGACGAAGATTCGCCGCTCGGTCCCGTCATTGATGACCTTGAGCGCGCCCGGCTTGATCACGCTCATAACCGGCGCGTGATTGGGCGACACGCCGAATTCGCCTTCGGCGCCCGGAACGACGACATGATCGACGTCGCCGTTGAACAGTTCGCGCTCGGGCGACACCAGAGCGAAGCTCAATTTATCGGCCATGTCAGTTCTGCCTCGCCATTGCGGTAACGCGTATCATGAACTTCGGGCCCCGCGCCCTGCCGGAGGGATAGACAGCATCGACGATCGCCAAGTGATTTTGCGGCAGTCGAATGTCGTAGGTGCGGGAGCGGTAGCCCGGTTCAGTCTCGTGCTCTTCGTCCTTCACTCGCTTTGCATCCGGATAAGAGCGCTTGATTTGCGCATCCAGCGCTTTGACGCCGTTGTCGAGGTCGCCGCCGGCATACCAGATCGTTGTGAAGGCGCCGTCTGTATGGAAGAACACACCGCTGTCGCCAACTTCGTAAAATAGAGTCTGCCCCTCGTCGGCAATGCCGAGATCGACTTTCTCTCGCGATCCGATGACGCGGGGCGTAAGGCCCAGTTCGCCTCGCACGGTCCCGCCGATCGCTGCGACGGCGCCTTCTACTGCGAGCTTCGCGGCCACTTCGCTGTGCTTCAGTCGTCCGATCATTGTCCCAGTCCCGCTATTTGCGCACCTGCGCCGAGACACGCACCAAGAAACGCTCGTTCTGCGCCCCCGGCTCGGCATATTCGGCGACGACGTGCGCCAAGCGCTTGACGCCGAGTTCCACCTCATAGTCGCGACGGCGCTGCTTCGGCACAGGTTGCGCCTGATCGCTCAATTGCTTGGCGCGGAACTTCTTCTTCAACACGGAGTCGAGCGCGGCGAGCGCACGATCGTAGTCGCCGGCCATGAACCAGATCGTCGCCAGCGCGCCGCTCATATCGATGTAAACGCCGCTTCCGCCCACTGGATAGAACATCGTCTGCCCTTTGGGCGGCAAGCCCACCTGCGCCCGCTGGAGTTCTGTTGCCTGCATCGGCTCGAACGGCATCTGGCCTTGGAGGTTGCCGGCAATATACGACAGCGCGCCGTCGACGAGCATGACGGCGAGCTGGCTATGAGTGTAGCCGGCGTCGGCCATCAGGCCGCCTCCGCCGCGAGACGCTGCGCCTTGGCGATGGCTTCTTCGATCGAGCCGACCATGTAGAAGGCGGGCTCAGGCAGATGGTCGTATTCGCCGTTTACGAGACCCTTGAAGCCGCGGATCGTGTCCTTCAGATCGACGAGCTTGCCGGGCGATCCGGTGAAAGCTTCGGCGACGTGGAAGGGCTGGCTGAGGAAGCGCTCGATCTTGCGCGCGCGGGCGACGACGAGTTTGTCGTCTTCGCTGAGTTCATCCATGCCGAGAATGGCGATGATGTCTTGCAGCGCCTTGTAGCGTTGCAGCGTTTCCTGCACTTGCCGCGCAACCTGGTAGTGCTCTTCACCGACGACGTTCGGATCGAGAATGCGCGAGGTGGAGTCGAGCGGGTCGACCGCCGGATAGATGCCCTTCGCCGCGATGTCGCGCGAGAGCACGGTGGTGGCGTCCAAGTGCGCGAACGAGGTGGCCGGCGCGGGGTCGGTCAAGTCGTCGGCGGGAACATAGATGGCTTGCACCGAGGTGATCGAACCCTTGGTGGTCGAAGTGATGCGCTCCTGCATGGCGCCCATTTCAGTCGCCAAAGTCGGCTGATAGCCGACCGCCGAAGGAATACGGCCGAGCAGCGCCGACACTTCCGAGCCCGCTTGCGTGAAGCGGAACACGTTATCGACGAAGAACAGGATGTCCTTGCCCTGATCGCGGAAATGCTCGGCGATGGTGAGGCCCGAGAGCGCGACGCGGGCGCGCGCGCCCGGCGGTTCGTTCATCTGGCCGAACACGAGCGCGCAGCGCGAGCCTTGGCCGCCGCCTTCCTTGTTGACGCCCGACTCGATCATTTCGTGATAAAGGTCGTTGCCTTCGCGCGTACGCTCGCCAACGCCGGCGAAAACAGAGTAGCCGCCGTAGGCCTTGGCGATGTTGTTGATCAGCTCCTGGATCAGCACCGTCTTGCCAACGCCCGCGCCGCCGAACAGGCCGATCTTGCCGCCCTTCGAATAGGGGCAGAGCAGATCGACAACCTTGATGCCGGTAACGAGAATTTCCGGGACGGGCTTCTGATCGACGAAGGCTGGCGCGGGCTGGTGGATGGCGCGCTTGGCTGTCGTCTTCACCGGACCGGCTTCATCCACCGGCTCACCGATGACGTTCAGGATGCGGCCCAGCGTTTCCTCACCGACCGGCATCGCGATCGGCGCGCCGGTATCGGTGACCGCTTGACCGCGCACGAGGCCGTCGGTTGCGTCCATGGCAATCGTGCGCACGGTCGATTCACCCAGGTGCGTCGCCACTTCGAGCACGAGGCGGTTGCCTTTGTTCGCGGTCTCGAGCGCGTTGTAAATATCCGGCAGGTGGCCGTCGAACTCGACATCGACGACGGCGCCGATCACTTGCGCCACGCGGCCTTTTGATTGCTGTGCCATCTTTATTTTCTTCCTCGTCCGTTCCTTCAGCCGCGTGGGCGGCAATTCTTCAGTTCAACAATCGAGCTGCGATCACGCCCGCCGCCACCGCCAGGAAAGGCGCGATGATCAGGGCGATGCGCGCAGCGCGCTTCATCCCTCCACCGCGATCTCAACTGGAATGTTGTTCCGCGTCGCCTTCGAGTACGGGCACGTCTGGTGCGCCGCTTCGAGCAGTTCCTGAACTTGCGCTCGCTCCAGGCCCGGCACGGCGAGCGTCAGCTTCGCGCTCAAACCCAAGCCGCCCTCTTCGCGGCCGATGCCGACTTCGCACGTCACCACCGCCTTCGACGCGTCGATGTTCTTCTGCTTGGCGATGAACAGCACCGCGCCGTTGAAGCAAGTGGCCCACCCCATGGCGAAGAGTTGCTCGGGGTTTACGCCTTCGCCGGTGCCGCCCAGCGGCTTCGAGTGCTCCATGTGGAAATAGATGCCACCGTCGGCGAGCGACACATGGCCGCCGGCGCGGCCGCCCTTGGAAACGGCTTTGGTTTTGTAAAGTGCGTCGGCCATGTGCATTCTCCTCAGAGAGCCTCCGCCCCGGAGATGATCTCGATCAGTTCCTTAGTGATGTTGGCTTGGCGCTGGCGGTTATAGCGAAGCGTCAGCTTGCGGATAAGATCTCCGGCGTTGCGCGTGGCGCTGTCCATTGCGCTCATCTGCGCGCCGTAGAAGCCGGCTTGGTTTTCGAGCAGCGCTTGGAGCAACTGGCCATTCAGATATCGCGGCAACAGCGCTTCGAGGATTTCCTCTTCGCTCGGCTCGTATTCGTAGACCGCGCCTTTGAGGTCCGGCGGCTTCACCCATTCCGGCGCTCGCGCCGGGATGAGCTGCAGCGCGGTCGGCACTTGGCTGATCACCGACTTGAACTGCGAGAAAAACAGCGTCGCCACATCGAACTCGCCGGCGTGGAAGAGTTCGAGCAGCGCTTCGCTGACCACGTGCGCCGCGTCGGCGCCGATGTTGCGATATGCTGACAGGTCGACGTAGCGGACGATCTTGTCGCCATGCAGACGGCGCAGCTGATCGCGGCCTTTCTTGCCGACAGCGAGAATCTTCACCGTCTTGCCGGCTTTGAGAAGTTCGTCGATCTTCTCGCGCGCGGCGCGGACGATCTGGGTGTTGAAGCCGCCGCACAAGCCGCGCTCGCTCGTCGTCACCACGAGCAAATGCACTTGGTCCTTGCCGGTGCCGCGCAACAAAAGCGGCGCGCTGTCGCCGGAAACCGCCGCCGCCAGGTTCGCGATCACGCGCGCCATGCGCTGCGCATAGGGCCGCGCTGCCTCGGCTTGGCTCTGGGCGCGCTTCAGCTTTGCCGCCGCCACCATTTGCATCGCCTTGGTTATCTTCTGCGTGGACTTCACGCTGGCGATGCGGTTGCGGAATTCCTTTAAGCTGGGCATCCCAAATCCTAACGTTGCGCGAGCGCGAGCCTGCCGGCCACGCCCACGAAGAAGACGCCGACAGCGCCTTCGAGCCAGCGCGTCACCGCGCCATTCCAAACAATGCTGCGCGCGCGCGCAGCTGCGAACGCGACGAACGCCAGCCACACCAACCCGAACGCGGCATGGATCGCGAGCAGCATCACGCCGATCATTGGGGCGTCCGCGCCTGCGCCGGCGAATTGCGGCAGCGCGGCGAGATAGAAGAGCGCGACTTTCGGATTGAGCGCATTGGTGAAGAAGCCCTGCGCGAATGGCGCTTTCAGATCGAGCGGTCGCGCCGGCGACGCGTCGCGCTTGCTCTTCACCGCGTTCCAGATCATGCCCGCACCCAGCCATGCGAGGTAAAGCGCGCCCGCGATTTTCACCGCGAAGAAGAGCGCCGGAACCGCGACAAGCACGCTCAGCGCGCCGAACGCGATCAATGAGCCGTACCAGAACACCACCGCCGACATGATCCCCGCCAGCGCCGCCATGCCGGCACGGAAGCCGCCGCGCGCGCTGTGGCTGGCAACCAGAAGCGTGTCCGGTCCGGGCGTCAGCGTCACGATCAGCGCAAGCGCCGACCAGGCCAGGAGGGCGGCGGGTTCGATCAAGCGAACGTCGCGGAGAACTCGTCGAGCGAGGCTTTGATCTTGTCCTCGATGCCGTCCTTGCCGATGTCCTTCTTATCGACGATCGCCTTCAACAGATCGGCCTTCTTGGTGCGCAGCCAAGCAACGAGCTCGCGCTCGAAGCGGCCGACATTGGCGACATCGATCTTGTCGAGATATCCGCGCGTGCCGGCATAGATCAGCACCACCTGCTCTTCGACCGGCACCGGCGAGAATTGCGGCTGCTTCAACAATTCGGTGAGACGCGCGCCGCGGTTGAGCAAGCGCTGCGTCGCCGCGTCGAGGTCCGAGCCGAACTTCGCGAACGCCGCCATTTCGCGGTACTGCGCGAGCTCACCCTTCAGTGGGCCAGCGACTTGTTTCATCGCCTTGATCTGCGCGTTGCCGCCGACGCGGCTAACCGAGATGCCGACGTTGAGCGCCGGGCGGATGCCGGAGAAGAAGAGATCGGTTTCGAGGAAAATCTGGCCATCGGTGATCGAAATAACGTTGGTCGGGATATAGGCCGAGACGTCGTTGGCTTGGGTCTCGATGATCGGCAGCGCCGTCAGCGAGCCTGACTTGTTGTCTTCGTTGAGTTTCGCGGCGCGCTCGAGCAAGCGGGAGTGCAGGTAGAAGACGTCGCCCGGATAGGCTTCACGGCCCGGCGGGCGGCGCAGCAGAAGCGACATCTGGCGGTAGGCGACGGCCTGCTTCGACAAGTCATCATAGATGATGAGCGCATGCATGCCGTTGTCGCGGAAGTACTCGCCCATGGCGCAGCCCGACATCGGCGCGAGATATTGCAGTGGCGCGGGATCCGACGCGGTGGCGGCCACGATAATCGAATAGCCGAGCGCACCCTTGTCTTCGAGCGTCTTCACGAGCTGGGCGACCGTCGAGCGCTTTTGGCCGACGACGACGTAGACGCAGTAGAGCTTCTCGCTCTCGCTCGCGCCCTTCTCGTGGGCCTCACGCTGATAGATCATGGTGTCGAGCGCGACCGCGGTCTTGCCGGTTTGTCGGTCGCCGATGATCAGTTCGCGCTGGCCGCGGCCGATTGGGATCAGCGCATCGATCGCCTTGATCCCGGTCTGCATCGGCTCGTGCACCGACTTGCGCGGAATGATGCCGGGCGCCTTCACGTCGACGCGGGCGCGCGTGTCGGTCTTGATCGGGCCCTTGCCGTCGATGGGTTCGCCGAGCGCGTTGACGACGCGGCCCAAAAGCGCCTTGCCCACCGGAACGTCGACGATCTCGCCGAGGCGCTTGACGGTGTCGCCTTCCTTCAGGCCGCGGTCTTCGCCGAAGATGACGACGCCGACATTGTCGCGTTCGAGGTTGAGCGCCATGCCCTTCACGCCGCCAGGAAACTCGACCATTTCGCCAGCCTGCACGTTTTCGAGGCCGTAGACGCGGGCGATACCGTCACCAACGCTGAGCACGCGGCCGATCTCGGAGACCTTTGCTTCTGACCCGAAGCCCTTGATCTGCTCTTTGAGGATCGCGGAAATTTCTGCGGCGCGGACGTCCATTACTTACTCCTCAGGCGGATTTCAGAGCGAGACGCAACGCGTCCAGCTTGGCTTTGACGGAAGCGTCGAATTGGCGGGAGCCGACGCGGGCGACGAACCCGCCGATCAGACTCTCGTCGACGCTGATTTCGGCTTCGACCTTGGCGCCGAGCTGTTTGCCCAGAGCGTCGATGACTGCGTTCTTTTCCTGTTCGGCCGGCCGACGGGCGAAGATCACTTCAACCTGGCGGGCGCCGCGGTCACGGGCGACCAGCGCGCGGTAGGATGCGGCGATCGCGGGCAATTCGGCGGCGCGGCGGTTTTGAGCGATGGCGCCGACAGCTTTGCGGCCGAGTTCGGACAGGCCGATCTTTTCAGCGACGGCAACCAACGCCTTGGCTTTCTCCACAGGGTCGATCAGGGGCGAGCGGGCCACGCTGCGGAGTTCAGCGCTCTCTTTCCACGCGGCGGCGAACTTCGCGAAGTCCTGCTCTACCGCCTCTAACTCTTTGGCTTCCTTGGCTAAATCGAAAACGGCCTGGGCATAGCGCCCGGCTGCCTCGGAAGCCTCGCCCTCGATTCTCTCGGCCACGCCTGTCTCGCTGTGCTCGCGGCTGACGATCCCCCGGACCGCCCGCTGCTGGATGACGCCGCTTGGGGATTTCCCAAACGCCAGTAAGGCCGCTCACGCACGCCGCGCGGACCCCCTGACGCGCGCGCGAAGTAACACGGCGCCTTCCGGCTTGACAACGGGGCCAAGGGGCGGCGGATCAGCGACAAAAGCGCCTGATAAGGCGGGGGGAAACGCGAGTGGCGAAAGTCTTCATATCCTACAAGCGCGAGGATCGCGCTTGGGCCGAAAAGGTGTCGCAGGCACTGACCACCGCGGGCTTTGAAACGTGGCGGGATTCGTCGTTGCTGGCGGGCGACCAGTTCACGGACGTGATCCGTGCAGAACTCGCAGGCTCGGCCGCCGTCGTTGTGCTTTGGTCTGAAACATCAACGAATTCCACCTGGGTGCAGGCGGAGGCGACGGAGGCGCTTAATCGAAGGCTGCTGGTTTCCGCCCGCGTCGACGACGCGCCCATTTCGGTTCCCTTCAACACCACCCATACTGTCGACTTGCGAGATCCAAACGGGCTTCAGCAACTCGTAGCCGGCGTGCAAAAAAAGGCAGGCGTAACGGGGGCGCCTTCAGCGCCTTCTTCCCCCACGCCTGCGCAGACCAGCCATGACGTAACGCCCGCAAAGATGCGCCAAGTGGTGGCCGCGTCCGCGGCCGGCACCGTGTTCGAGTGGTACGATTTCTTCGTCTACGGCGCGCTGGCCTCGGTGATTTCGCCGATCTTTTTCGCCGGCCTCCCCGACGCGCAGGCGTTCGTATTCACGCTGCTGACGTTTGCAGTCGGCTTCATCGTGCGCCCGATCGGGGCGCTCGTGTTCGGCAAGATCGGCGATTCGACGGGCCGCAAGGGCGCGTTCCTGATCACCATCACCATCATGGGCTTGGCAACTTTCGCTATCGGCCTGCTGCCGACGGCCGGACAAATCGGCATCTGGGCGCCGATTCTGCTTGTCTCGATGCGCGTGCTGCAAGGTTTTGCGCTCGGGGGCGAATATGGCGGCGCGGCGATCTACGTGGCCGAACATGCCGCACACAACAAGCGCGGCGCCTCGACGGGTTGGATTCAGATCTCCGCCGCGTTCGGGCTCATAGGCGCACTGGCGGTGGTCTTCGCCACGCGCGCCATGATCGGCGAGGATGCATTCCGCGCCTGGGGCTGGCGCATCCCGTTCCTGCTGTCGATCGGCCTGTTGGCGATTTCAGTCTGGATTCGGCTGCAGCTCGAAGAGAGTCCGGCCTTCAAGCAGCTGCAAGCCGAGGGCCGCGTCTCCAAGCGCGCTTATGCAGAGAGCTTCTTCGAATGGCGCAATTCGCGCATCGTTCTTTTGGCGCTGTTCGGAATCATGATGGCGCAAGGCGTCGTCTGGTACACAGGCTTTTTCTACTCGCAATTCTATCTCGAGCGCATTCTGAAGATCGACTCTAAAACCGTGAACTTCGTAATGATGAGCGTCGTATTGATTTCGGCGCCATTCTACTGGTTCTTCGGCGCTCTTTCTGACCGCATCGGCCGCAAGCCCGTGATGCTGTTCGGCATGCTGTTGATGCTCGCGCTTTATTTCCCGGGCTTTCACATGCTGACGCGGGTCGGCAATCCGGCGCTTGCCGAGGCGACTGCGACATCCCCCGTGGTCGTCGTCGCAGATCCTGCCGATTGCAGCTTCCAGCTCGACCTCACCGGCGGCGCGCGCCTCTTCGCCACCTCATGCGACATCGCCAAGGGCGTGCTTGCAAGCGCGGGCGTGAGCTACACTACACAAGCCGCCCCTGCCGGCGCGCTGGCTCAAGTGCGCGTCGGCAATGCGGCGGTGGAGAGCGCAGATGCGACGGGCAGATCGATGGCCGACATCCGCGCCACGCGGGCGGAGGTGGAGACGCGCGTTCGCGGCGCGCTGACCGACGCCGGCTATCCAGCCGCCGCCGACCCCAATCAAACCAATCTGCCCGCAGTGATCGGTGTGCTGCTGATGATGGCGCTCGCCGCCACTGCGCTCTATGGCCCGCAAGCGGCGGCGCTGGTCGAACTCTTCCCCACGCGCATTCGCTATACGGCGATGTCGCTGCCCTATCACATCGGCACCGGCTGGTTCGGCGGTTTGCTGCCCGCCACAGTGTTCGCGATCAACACCGCGACCGGCACGATCTATTCTGGGCTATGGTTTCCCGTGATCTGCACGGCGATCGCCGCAGCGGTTGCGCTGCTGCTGCTGCCCGAGACCAAAGATCGCGACATTCACGCTTAGCTGGTTCTCGGGAAGATGGTTGTTCAGCAATTCACCAGACTTCTGAACAGAAGCTTAAACGTGGCCGTGCATAGTGCTTTGCATGACGGCGATCCCCCACGCCGCCTTGGCCCTCACCAGCGCCCTTGACCGCTTCGGGCACGCCAGTGCGCGTGTGTCCGAAGCGGTCACTGGCGGTGGCGAAGGCGATCTAGGCGTAGCGCTCGTCGAGGTGACGAGTGCGAAGGCGCAGGCAAAGGCCAGCGTCGCAGTCATCCGCTTTGCCGACGAGATGTACCAGGCGCTACTGGAGATCGGCCCGGAGCCTCAGCCGCGATAGGTCGAGTTGGCCGCAACGAGCACCGCGCGCTGCAGCGCGGCGAACAACGTCTTCGACGCGGCCTCGTAGCGCGACTTTAGCACAGCTTCAGGCACAAGATCGTTCCAGCTGCCCATCGCGCCGAACACCCAGGCTTTTCCTGTCGCGTTGAGCAACCGACGCGCATCGGGCGCAAGAAACGTGTAGTTCAGGAACTCGAGCGGATACGGCAAATCCTGACCGTCCAATGTCTGACGCGCGCCCGCGAATGCATCAGCGAACGGCGTTCCCGGCATGGCGCGCGCGACGTCCTCGATCGAAACCAGGGCGCCGCGCAGATCGTTCGATGCACCCGCAATGTCGCTATCGACGCGCTCCGCCGAGTCCGCCTCGCCCAGCAGCACATAGGCGCTCAGCCAAATCTTTCCGTCCTTGGCCTTCTTGTCGCCGACGCGATCGAAGCCCTCCCAGAGCTCGGAGCGTTCGGGATAAACGGTTTCGATCAGCCAACGCGGACCGCCTCCCACCATGCCGACAAGCAGACGCTCATCGATGTGGCCGAGCTTCTGGTTCTGCTGCATCGGCGCGTTATGCAGCCGCAAGCCGATGCACTGACGCTTGCGTAGCTTCTCGAACCACGAAACCGGCCCCGGCGCCACGTGCGCCAGCGGTCCTTCCTGGCGGGGCGTCATGAAGTCGAGCGAGGCCGTGTAGCGGAACAGCGGATCGCCGGGATAGAATCCCGAGACGTTGCGGCCCGCCAACGCTGCGTTGCCGACCATGACCAGGGCAAGCGACCTAAGGATCGGCAATTGCACTGCGGCTCACCCTTCATTCGCGCCGTTTCGGCGGGCGGATAGCGATATTACGGAACAGGGCCCGTGGGCCCACCGTGTCCCGCCGCCGCAGCAGACGCCTCCGCTCGTGAACGCGCCCGGATGTTCAGCAATTCCACGCCGAGCGAGAACGCGATAGCGAAGTAGAGATAGCCGCGCGGGATGTGGAAGCCCAGGCCGTCCGCCACCAACGCCACGCCGACCAGCAGAATGAACGCCAGCGCCAGCATTTTCATAGTTGGATTCTTCTCAATGTAGTCGGCGAGCGGCTTGGCCGCCACAGCCATCACCAACGTTGAAATCACCACGGCGAGGATCATGACGATCAAAATGTCGGTCATACCGACGGCGGTAATGACGCTGTCGAGAGAGAACACGATGTTGATGACGGCAAGTTGCACCAGCACGCCATTGAATTCGCTCTTCGCCGTGGCCGCTTCGTGATGCGCCCCCTCGACTGAGGCATGAATTTCCTGCGTTCCCTTGACCAGCAGGAACAGGCCGCCCGCCAAGAGGATCAAATCTTTGACGGTGAACGCCGTGAACGCATGGATGGCGTGTTCATCTTCAGTGCCCAGAATCGGTGCCCAACCTTCAGGAAGTGAGAACAGCGGCGCCGCCTCAAGCTGGATGATCCAGAAGATTCCAGCCAGCATCACAATCCGGAGCACCATGGCGCCCCAGACGCCGAATCGGCGTGCGTTCTGCTGCTCTTTGCCTTTGAGCTTGCCGACGGCAATGGAGACGAACAGCAGATTGTCGATGCCGAGCACGATTTCCAGGAACGTCAGCGCCGAGAGGCTGAGCCAGAAGGCGGGGGTGGCGAGAATTTCCATGTGCTCGAATCTCCGCGCTCCCTAACGCCCGAACCTGGCCGCTACGTCAAGGACGTGATTACCGGGTCAGGACGTGCTTGAATGGACACCGGTCCCTTCGGAGGCGACAAGATGTGGCGGTCCATCATCATCTCGGGTTTGTTCCTCGCGGCCTGCGCTTCGCCGGCGGCAGTGACGACGACACACTTAGTTGCAGCGGACGCTGCGACTTCGCTCGCCGTCGGCGATCGTGTGACGCAGATGACCTCGTCGCAGTCAGCCTCCGAAGGCATGGACCCGATCGTCAATTTCAGTCTGCGCCACGCCGACGGCCGCAGCTTGATTTTCCAGGAAGGCAACCACACGCAGCACGACTTGATGGCTACGGCGCCCGGCGGCCCACTGGCCCAAATCATGGGCTTGCCGGGCGACGCAACGACGCGGCTCTATCATGCAACGAGCGGCGAGAACGCAAGCGAGAGCGCCTTCTTCTGCGGACCGCAAGGACCAGCGGCCATCGGCACGCACGAGGGCGCCGATGGGGTGTTGCTGGTCGTCGGCCTGCGCGAGGCGATTCAATTCGAAACCCGCCCCGATGGCGAGATGGAAGCGGCGCCCTACTCGCCCGACAAAGTCTGCGCGCGGCTGCGTTTTCGCAGGGGCTGACGCGTGACCGTCTATGCCCTGGCGCAGTTGCGCATACACGATCGTGAGCGCTACGGCCGCTACATGGATAATTTCGTGGCGCGGTTCGACGACGCGTTCGGCAAGTTCGGCGGAAAACTGCTTGCCGCCGACGATGCGCCGCGCGTGCTCGAAGGCGAATGGTGGGACCGCAATAAGGTCGTGCTCATGGAGTTTCCGGACGCCGCCGCGTTCAAGGCGTGGGCAGCATCGCCGGAATACAACGAGATCGCCATCGATCGAAAAGCCGGCGCTGAGGCGGTTGTGCTGCTGATCAAGGGCGCCTGAGTGCGCGATCTCACCCAGGGTTCGATCGCCGCGCACCTGCTCGGAATGGCGGCCTTCATCGGCATCAGCCTGATCTTTCAAACACTTTACTTCATCGTCGACCTCTACTTCGTCTCGCGCCTGGGCAACGCCGCGATCGCTGGCGTCAGCGCATCTGGCAACGTCTTCTTCCTGGCGCTCGCTGCCAGTCAGCTCATTTCCATCGGCGCGATGGCGACAGTCTCCCAAGCCGTCGGCAGGAAGGACGAGGCGGAGGCCAATCTCTTCTCCGACCAGGCGATCTCGATGTCGCTGCTGTTCGGCGCGGTAATGCTGGCGCTCGGCTATGCCTTTGGCGGCCCCGGCGTCGATGCGCTGACGGCGGACGCCGCAAGCGCCGCCGCAGGGCGCGCGTACCTCTTTGCATTTCTCCCCCAGCTCGCATTGATGTTTCCGGTCGCGGCGATGACATCGGCGCTGCGCGGCGCCGGCGTCACCATGCCGACCATGGTGTTGCAGACCGCCACCATCATTTTGAACGTGATCCTCGCGCCGGTGCTGATCGCCGGCTGGGGCACAGGCGTTGCACTCGGTGTTGCAGGCGCAGGCTTGGCGAGTTCTATCTCAGCGCTCTTAGGTACGATTGCACTCGTCTTCATGTTTCCCCGAGTGCAAACCTATCTGCGGCTGCACGTCGACCGCCTAGCGCCAAAACTCAACGCCTGGCGGCGCCTCACCTTCATCGGGTTGCCGACCTCGCTTGAGTTCCTGATGATGTTTGCCATCTTCATCGTCATCTATTTTGTCATCCGCGACTTCGGCGCCGAAGCGCAGGCGGGCTTTGGGATCGGCGGGCGGATCATGCAATCGATCTTCCTGCCGGCGATGGCGATCTCGTTCGCCGCCGCGCCGATTGCCGGCCAGAATTTCGGCGCCAAGCGCTACGACCGCGTGCGCGAGACATTCAAGGTCACGGCGATCATCGGCAGCGGCATTATGCTGACGGCGAGCCTGCTCTGCCATATCAACCCGAGCCTTCTGGCGCGCCCATTCACCAACGACCCCGCCGTGCTCGCGGTCAGCGACGAGTATCTGCGGATCGTCTCGTGGAATTTCGTGTTCAGCGGCCTCGTGATGGCGGCCGGCAGCTTGTTTCAGGGCATGGGCGACACGCGGCCCTCTTTGCTGGCCAGCGCGACACGTATGGCGACATTCGTAGCCCCGGTGCTGTGGATGTCGACGCAGCCGTGGTTTGCGCTCGAACACGTGTGGCTGCTTTCCGTAGGCTCCGTCATCGCCCAATGCGCACTGGCGATGTGGCTCCTGTTCAGGACCTTCGATCGCAAGCTCGCCGCGCCTGCCCTCGCCCCTATTGCGGCGGCGGCAAACTGAGCGAGGCCTGGCCGAACGCGTAGCGCCAGCCGTCGGGCGTGCGCACATAAGTGTCGCTGAACCAGAGCCGGCGATCGAACGGCCCATCGGGACCCATGCCCTTGACCCAAAGTAGCGCGGTGACGATCGCAGTATCATCGCCATAGAGGCGCACGGCCTGCGTGCCCGGCTCTTCGACCTGATGCTCGTAGACAAATTGCTGTTCGTGCGCCGCGCGCAGCAGATCCTCGCGCGTAAATACGTCGCCGCGTCCGACGACGAGAATCATGTCGGGATGAAGGATGCGCGCCATGGTCTCTGCATCGTTGCGTTCCACCGCCGCCTGATACTCGGTATCGAGCGCAGCGACGGCGGCGCGATCTGCGTCAGGCGAGGCAAAGGCTGCTGTGGACATGACTATGAGTCCAAGCGCCACGGCCGCGCCGCGCGCCTTCTTAATCGGGGACATGTTAGTTTCTCCGGAGGGACCGACGCCAACCAGGCTGCCGCAAACGGCCCAGCCAAGCTCGCCGTTTCCGGACTTCACTGGCGCCGTTCATCGAGGACGAATTTCAGAATTTTGAATAGCCGCCGTCGATGAGGATGGAGTCGCCGTTGTGGAAGCTGGACGCGTCGCTGGCGAGATAGACGGCGATGCCGCCGAGCTCTTCGGGCTTGCCCCAGCGCCTGTATGGCACGCGGCCGATGACTTGCTCGTTGAACACGTCGCTCGCTTGCGCCGCGCCGGTCAGCTCGGTCTCGATCCAGCCCGGCAGAATGGCGTTGGCGCGCACGCCGTAACGGGCGAACTCGACGGCGATGCCGTTGGTCACGGCGATGATCGCCGCTTTCGTCGCGGTGTAGTCCTGGTTGCGCGGGGCGCCGAACAGTGCGCCGAGGCTCGCCACCGCCGCGATCGAGCCGCCGGGATCGCCCTGCTCCGCCCGCGCCTTCATGTGGCGGCAGGCTTCGCGCATGGTCCAGATCATGCCGTCGAGATTGATCGCCATGACGCGGCGATAGTCCTCGCCGCCGATGTCGAGGAAGGATTTCCAGCGATTGGAGACCCCGGCATTGGCGAAGCAGGCATCGACGCGGCCGAATTCGGCGAGCGTCGCGCTGAAGCCGGCGACGACGTTGGCTTCGCTCGACACATCGACCATGCGCGCGTTGATCTTCGTACCGTGCGCCTTCAACGGCTCCAGCGCCCGCGCATTCTTCTCCGCGTTCGTGCCCCAAATCTCAACGCTCGCCCCCGCCTGCGCCAGAGCATCCGCCATACCCAGGCCAATGCCGCCATTTCCGCCGGTGACGAGGGCTACGCGGCCGGTGAGGTCGAAGGGGGTGTAGGTCATGATTGCACACCGGATTGGATATCGGGACGCCGTCGAACTATCTCTTCGACAAGCCACTGATGCCCAGCATACGCTGTATTGAAATAGGTGCGCTGACCGTTTGTAGCCTCGACAAATAGCGAGCCCGTCCAAGAAGCCACGATCCTTGTTACATCGTCCCAGGCGATACGCACCCGCCGAGGCGTAAGGAGCAGTGAATTCGGCCCTTCAATGCCTGCCTTGTCGGTCGAGATCACAAAAACCGGGCGCAACGTGTTCGCGAGCAACGCGCCGAGCAAGGCGAAGCCAACCGACAGGATCAGCGGTGGCAAAGCTCCACTGGAGATGAAGCCATACAAACAAAGTCCCGCTATTGCGAAGCCAAACAATCCGACCGCAGGTATGATGAACGTTGGTCGGATCGCGAACCCTTCATCGGTGCGTCTTACCGGGGTTGCCTTCGCGAGCAAAAAGCTGAGAAGCGCAATTGCGACGAATATCGCAACGCTCGTGATCACGGTGCTCGACATGCGGCCAAGTATATACGCTACCTCGCAAGCACAAGTACGCGCGATTGACTATTCAGCTCAGATCGCAGTCCCGACATCGCCTTCGACGATCTCTTGGCGCATCTGTGGCCGCTCGCCCGGGGCCCAGCGTGCAACGCGGTGCACGACGCGGTAGCGCAGCGGGCCGCCGTCTTCGGTTTCGCTGCGCTCGAACGGCGGCGGGATGCACACGAACTCCGTCTCCAGCTCATCCGGCGACGCGCGCACGGTTGCGTAGCCGTAGCCGGCCTGGTCCATGAACGTGAGGTGCGGAGCGTTCTCCGGATTGCGCGCCTCGCGCGCTTGGGCGACGTCGTCCGTGTCGCGCAGCACGAGCGTCGCGCGCACGCCGTGCAGCAACATGGTGTTGTAGGCGCATTGCGTGGAGCCATCGGGCCGGTCGTGCACGTAGAACGGACGCAGCCGGTTATCGCGCGGGAAGGTCAATGCCTGCACTTCGCCCGCGTTCTGCGCGGTGATGGCGCCGGTCACGAACTCGACGCCCGCAGGTTCGTAAGCGCGCGGCGGCAAAGTCTCGCTCGCGTAGCCGGCCCAGAAGGAGTGCTTGTCGCCAACGCAGATGGCGAGGCCGGTGATGCCCTCATCGCGCACCATGCTGAAGATTTCGCGGTGCTCAAGCGTGTAGGAGCGATGCAGATAACCGTACTCGGTGCTTGGCCATGTGTCCGCGAATTCCGGCGGGAGATTCTGTGGATCGACGCGTAGCGAGAGTGTGCCAAAGGAATGGCCCCAGACTTTCCAAGGCGCTTCCGCTGCGCGCAGACGTTCCTTGAACCAAGCCACTTGCTCTATGCCGAGATAGGCTTGTGGCGGCTCGTTGATTTGCGGATTGGGGACTTCGGTGTCGCCAAAGCGGATTGTGGCCGGCGCGCCGCCTGGCCACTCGCGTCCTTCTTCCAGGATATCGTTGGCGAGTTCAGGCGTGGCGCCGAATTCGAAAGACGGCAAACCAGCGCCATCGATCGGCGCGGATTGGTACGACCTGTTGTCGGTCAAGATCATGTCGACGTTCTTGCCGAACCGGAAAGAGCGCTGAATCTTGAGCGCGTGAATAGCGGTAAGGTTGTCGGGATTTTGGCCAAGACCGCGTGCATCCACCTCGCCGATCGGCCCATTCGTAACAGCAGGCGCCTCGAACGCATCACCTGCGCCCGGCTTGGTGACGCGCGCCGGCTGATACTCGTACCACGCTTGGCTCGCGGCGACCTTCAGAGTCTGGGCAGGCTCTGGCGGATCGTTGAACAAGAACGACACGCTTTGGAAACCTCTCCACGCAAACTCGTGATTGTCCCACACGCACACGAATGGCCAGCGCGCGCGCGCATCCTGCAAATCGGGATCCTTTAGATAGCCCTGATAGATGGCGCGGTAATCGCCAAGATCTACCGGGAAGTGGAAGTTGCGAAGCTTCTTGCCATTCGGATAGCGAAAGACATCGCGCAACCGGCGGCCGCGATCCCTGCCGTCTCGCCCGTCCTCGGGGTACTTAACGATCTCGTAGATGAAGTCGCCAAGGTGCAGCACGAAGCTGAGTTGTTCGGCGCGCGGGCGGCGCACGTCCTCGTAGATCATGCGCCGGTAGGCGTTGAGCGCGCCGATGGTGACGTCCTGGCAGCTCACGAACGCGAAACGCACCGGCCGGTCGTCGCTTGCGTTTGGCGCGGTGAGTGTGCGGCCGGTGCGGCTGGTGTTTCCGGCTTCGTCGACGAAGCGGTACCAATACTCGCGCGCCGGTCTGAGGCCCGCCGCGAGGAAGCGGCATGTCCAGTCGGTGGGTCCACTCACCTCTGCCTCGCCGCGGGCCACGATGTGGGTGAAGGCTTCGTCGCTGGCGACTTCCACCATCAGACGGTGCGCGCTCGCGCCGACATCCGGCGCCCGGCGCGTCCACAGGATCACGCTGTCAGGCGCAGGATCGCCGGAAGCCACGCCTTGCGGATAGAGGTCGCGTCTTTCCGTGCGCGGACCGGTGGGCGCATGCGCGCAGCTCCGACCGAAAGCGAGAGCGGCGCCAAGGGTTGTGGCTTGCGCCAGCAGCGCCCTGCGCGTCGTTTGTCCGCTCATCGATTCACTCCCCACCGCACTGCAGCGAGCAAGGGGGTCAGGAGCCAGCAGAGATCGACAGAGCGCAGAAACGGGGGACGAATGAACGAGATGGCGCCAGGATCGCCCGCAAGCGGCGAAGGCAGGGTTACAAGAACGCGTATGGATCAACGCCGGTTCGCCTGGGCGCACCGCCGTGCAGTTTCATACATCCGCGCGAGCGTGCGCAGGGCGGTGAGGCCGCCGAGGGTTTCAGCCGGTCCCGCTGCACCATTATTGGAACCCAGGTTTCTGTGAGAGCGCTTGGTGGCTGACCCAATTACCCGAGGAACCATATCTTACCATCCGGGTTAGTGCGACTGGGGGAGCGCTTGCTGCGGGTCGGCGTGGGTTGCGATCCGCAACCGGTAAGTCGCTCAGAAGGAGGAGAAGTCGAATGATCAAGCAACATCTGACCAGGGCGCGCACACTTGGCGTCGCCATTGTCGCCGCGTTGAGCCTTGGCGCTTGCGCCACCTATGACGACGAATTTGCCGCGATCAACTCACGCCTCGATCAACTCGACTCGCGTGTGGCGAGCGCCGCCCAGAGTGCGGAATCCGCCAATCAGTCCGCGCAGCGCGCCAACCAACGGTTGGACCAAATGGAAGGCCGCATCCAGCAGCTCGAAACGGGACCGGCTCGCCGGGCGCGCGGCTAGTTCCGCTTGCACAATTCGTAACGACCGTTTCAATCGGGAACCTGGTAGTTGTGTCACCAGCCTTCCTCATGAGGAACCGTCTCATCCGCACGCGGACGCACCCTACGATCCGGGCCATCATCGGCTCGCTAGCGCTGGCGTTCGCGGCGACCTTTGGCGTGGCCAACGCCGAGGATGGCGCCGCGAACCCGGTCGCTGCCATCGACCAGCTTCCGCCAGACCAGGGGGTGTCCGATACGGTGGTTGAACTGGCGGGCTGGGTTGTCGCGACCGAGGATAACCTCGGCTATCCGTTCGCGATCATAGACAAAGCCGCCGCACAGATTTTGGTGTTCGGTCCCGACGGCCGACTTCGCGGCGCCGCGCCTGGGCTGTTTGGGTCGGCGATTGGAGACCACACTGCCCCCGGCGTCGCTGGTCTCGCGCTTCGCGAGATTCCGGGCCGGGATCGCACAACGCCTGCGGGTCGCTTTGTCGGCGGTTTCGGTCCATCAATTGACGCGGGGCGAGTGCTGTGGGTCGACTACGATTCCGCCGTCTCCATCCATCCTGTCACCACTGGGATCCGAGCCGAGAGACGCGCCGAGCGCCTTGCATCGCCTTCGCCGGACGACAACCGCATCACCCACGGTTGCATCAATGTCTCCGCTGAGTTTTACGAAAGCGTCGTCCGTCCCACGTTCGAGCGTGGCGGCGTGTTCTACATCTTGCCGGATGCGGCGCCGCTATCGGAGACCTTCCCAGGGTTCGCGCGAAGGACGTCCTCGACACCGTAACGCAACGATGGAAGACACGCGCGTACTGCCGTTGGCGTTCAGGCCAAGCGTCGCGTGTGACCGCGACCGCTTATTCGATTGAACCTACAAGAACGAATACGGGTCCACATCGATCTGAACGCGCACTTCGCTGTGTAATTTCACGCGGCCGGACCATGCAGCCAGAAATGCGCTCACGTCGACACCACGATTGGCGCGGACGAGAAAACGCTGGCGGTGCATGCCGCGGATGACGCTGAGCGGCGCAGGCGCCGGGCCCCAAAGGTCGAGGCCTTCGACGTGTGGAGCTTTTTCGCCGAGCGCCTTGGCGGCTTCGGCCGCGAGCTTCTCGTTCGGCGCGGAGACGATGACGGCGGCCAGCCGCCCGTACGGCGGCATGCCGGCGGCTTCGCGTTCGGCGATCTCGGCGGCGAAAAAGGCGTCGCGATCCTGCGCGGCGAGCGCCTGCATCACCGGTTCGTGAGGCGCGTAGGTCTGGATCAGCGCCCTGCCCGGCTTCTCGTGACGGCCGGCGCGTCCGGCGACTTGGCTGACAAGCTGGAAGGTGCGCTCGCCGGCGCGGAGATCGCCGCCTTTGAGGCCGAGGTCGGCGTCGACGACGCCGACGAAAGTGAGATTCGGGAAGTTGTGGCCCTTGGCGACGATTTGCGTGCCGATCAGAATATCGATCTCATTGTTCTCCATGCGCGCCACCAGATCGCGCACAGCTTCGCCATTCGGCGTTGTGTCGGAGGAGAAGATTTCGACGCGCGCGTTCGGAAAACTCTCGCGCACTTCCTCCTCGATGCGCTCGACGCCGGGGCCAATCGAGACGAAGGCGTCGACCGCCTTGCACTCGGGGCATTGCTTGGGCTTCGGAATCGAAAAACCCGTCAAGTGGCACACCAAACGTCCTGAATAGCGGTGCTCGACCAGCCATGAATCGCTGTCGGGCGAACGCATGCGATGGCCGCAGGCGCGGCAAAGCGTGAGCGGCGCGTAGCCGCGGCGGTTCATGTAGAAGAGCGATTGCTCGCCGCGGAGCAGCGCGTGCGCCGCGGCGGTAATCAGTTTCGGCGATAGCCAGCGGCCTTTTTCAGGCGGATCGAGTTTAAGATCGATCAGCTCCACGTCGGGCAATTCCGCCGCGCCGTGGCGCGATGGCAGCTGCACGTGCGCGTAACGGCCGGCTTGCGCATTGACCAGCGTTTCCAGCGAAGGCGTGGCGCTCGACAGGATCACCATGCAATCGCCGAGCTTGGCGCGGGCCACCGCCATGTCGCGCGCCTGATAGATGACGCCTTCCTCCTGCTTGTAGGATGGGTCGTGCTCTTCATCGACGACGATGAGGCGGAGATTCGGATACGGCAGGAATAGCGCCGAACGCGCACCGACGATGAGTCGCGCGCGGCCGGCGGCGATCTCGCGCCAGGCGCGGCGGCGCGCTTTGGGCTGAATGGCGGAGTGCCACTCGACCGGCTGCACGCCGAAGCGCGCTTCGAAGCGGCTCATCGCCGCCTGCGTCAGCGCGATTTCCGGGAGCAGCACCAGCACTTGCGCGCCGGGATGGGCGCGCATCGCTTCGGCCGCGGCTTCGAGATAGACCTCCGTCTTGCCGGAGCCGGTGACACCATCCAGCAGCGTGACGCTGAATTTGTGTTCGCGCACAGCGGCGCACATCTGACCGGCGGCCGCTTGCTGGATATCGGAGAGCGGCTTGCCGGCGCGCGTCAGGTCAGGCGCCGGAAACGGCGGGTCTTCGCTGATTTCGAGCTTTGTCAGCGCTCCGCAATCGACGAGACCTTTTACGACGGCAGACGATGTCTCGGCGCGGCGCGCGAGTTCGGCGGCGCCCACCTGCTCTTTCGCCGCTTCGTCGAGCACCCGCCGGCGTGCATCGGTCAGCTTCGGCGGCAACTCGCCGGTCGGCGCGAGCACGATGTGAGTCGGCGGCGGAAACAGCGCTTCAGGCGAACGCACCACCATGCGCGAGAGGTCGCCGGGGGGCCGCACCACGTATTTCGCCGCCCAGTCCACGAAGGTGCGGCTGATCTCCGGAACGGGCGTTCCCGGCAACACCTCCTCGATCGCCTTCAGGTTCGCGGCGCCCGGATGGCTGCGTTCCACGCCCCAGACGACGCCGCGCACCAAGCGCGAACCAATTGGGGCGATCACATGCTGGCCGGGCTGAATGTAAAGCGACGACGGCGCGCGATAATCGAACGGCTCGGGCAGCGGCAATGGGAAGAGCACCGCGATCTTGTCGAGCGTGTCGGCCTCGTACTCCGCCCCCTCCTCCGCCACCGCGAACAGCGGCCCGAGCGGCGGGGCTGCTCGCTGGCGCTTCAGCGCTTCCATGGCGCGGCGGCGGGCGGTTGAGCTCATCAAGCCCGAATCTAGGGGCTCGGCAGATTCGGTGGAAGCACCGGATGTGGCGGAGCTGTTACTGAACCGCCGTTTACCTTCCTTTCTGACCGGTCCTTAGCCACATAGCGCGACTCTGGGCCGCCATGCTTGCGAAACTCCTGTCACGGCTCGTGCCGCTGCCGGCCAGCGCGCACGACCATTTGTTCACGACGTTCGCGCCGGAAGGCGCGCCGCCGCAAGTGCTGAACACGATCTACCACCAGTATCGCGACGCGATGCCGGATGAGATCGTGCCGCCGCAGCATGTGCATTATCGCGCGCTGGTGGATCGCATCATAGGCGCGAACTGGCGCGGGCTGAGCGGGGCCGAGTTGCGGCGCGTGAGTTCTGCTTACGTGACCTGTTTCGAACGCTCGGAGGCGTTCGAGTTTCAACTGGCGCTGTGGCGGGTCGATCCCGGGTTTCGCCGGCTGCTGAACGAGACGCGCGCACGGCTGATCGCCGAGCTGATCCCGCTGGCCGCAGCGGAAAGCGCGCGGAGGGCGCATTTCGCGCGCTGGCGGGAATGCCTTGCGTCACCAATCGACATTGAGGCTGGGACGCTGCTGGGGCTCGTCCGGCAGATGCGCCCGGACGATTGGCACGAGATCGCGCTGCATTGGGATTGGCGCGCCGGTACCGCCGAGCTGGAGTGGATTACGGCGCAGCGGACGTGCGATCGGGCGACGGCGGTGTTCGTGCTGTGCTCGGGCGGACCCGCCGCTAGCGCGCTCCAGCGAGAGCCGCGCGGCGAAGACCATGGATCGTTCATGCGCACGCTGGCGGCGCGGCTCGAGGGCGGCTTCTATCCAAACGCCGAGTTCGGTCTGAACCTGCCGATGCGCCAGCGCTTTGCTTTCGAAGCTGACTTGGCGACCGCGCGGCAGACTGGCGTGAGTCCATGGCAGATTCCGGCAGAGCTGGTGACATTCGAGGGTCGGCGCGCGCATGCGCCGACGTATGCGGTCACGGATCGCCGCGCACATTATGCGTACGAATATTGGCTCGCGCATATCGCGCCGCCGCAACGTTAAACGATGTGTTGACGCGTCGCGCGCACCCTCGCGCGCATGACGGCCGCTTCTGCCTTGCTCTCACAATGGATCGCACACCTGCGCGAAGAGCGCCATTTTGCGGCCAATTCCGTTGCAGCGTATGAACGCGATCTCGCGGCGTTTTTGGGCTTTCTGAGCGGCCATTTGGGCGGCGAACCAAGCGCGCGCGACTTGGGTGACCTTGAGCCGCGCGATCTGCGCGCCTATTTCGCGCATCGCCGCCAGGGGCCGGACGCGCTCTCCGATCGCTCGATTTCGCGGGCTCTGGCCGCGATCCGCAGCTTCTATCGCTACCTTGAACGCCGTCACGGCGTGACCAATGCGCGTCTCTCGCTGGTGCGCGGGCCGAAGCTAAAGCGCTCGCTGCCCAGGCCGGTTTCGGAGGCGGCGGCGCGTAATCTCATTTCGGAGGCCGTAGCGACCGGCGCCGTGGAGTGGCAAGGCGCGCGCGACGCCGCACTGCTGACGTTGCTCTATGCGGCGGGCCTTCGCATCAGCGAAGCGCTCGCGCTGACGGGCGCCGACTTGCCGTTGCCGGAGGTGCTGCGCATCACCGGCAAGGGCGGTAAGGAGCGCATCGTGCCGCTGTTGGGCGCCGCGCGTCAGGCGGTCGAACGCTACGCCGATCTCTGCCCCTATGCGCTCGATGACGACGCCCCGCTGTTCCGCGCCGCACGTGGCGGCGGCTTCTCGCCGCGCATGGCTCAGGCGCTGATGGAGCGTCTGCGATTGGCGCTGGGGCTGCCTTCGAGCGCCACGCCGCACGCTTTGCGGCATGCATTCGCCACGCACCTGCTGGCCAACGGCGCCGACCTCAGAGCGATCCAAGATTTGCTCGGACACGAATCGCTGTCGACGACTCAGAGCTACACCAGCGTCGAAGCGAAAAAAATTTTGCAGTCGTACCGCCGCGCGCATCCGCGCGCGTGAGCATTTTCGCGTGCGCGAGAGCTGCTCGCGCGCCTTTGTTTTCAAGGCTCGCAGAGAATTCGCGCGACACCTGTGAGAAGAAGAAATCGAATGCGCAGAAAATTTCGCGCGACTACTTGCGGAAACTACTTGCAAACCAAATTCGACGACAAAAACACACGGAGAGTCAAACAACTCACCATCCAACAGACGAACCAAACAAGTAAAGATGAGGAAACGAAAATGGCTAAGAAGGTAAAGAAGGCGGCGAAGAAGCCGGCGAAGAAGGTGGCGCGCAAGGCCGTCCGCAAGGGCGCGAAGCGCAAGGCCGCCAAGAAGACCGCGAAGCGCAAGCCCGCGAAGAAGACGGCGAAGCGCCGCACGAAGAAGGCGGCCGCTGCTTCGATGTAACGAAGTTTGGCAAGGGGGAGGCGAAAGCTTCCCCCTTCGCCTTTCCAGACACAAGCACCGACAAAGGATCGCATGCGCTCTCCGGTCATTCGCTGCCCCCGCTCCCGCTACGAACACCGCAGACTTTCGCGCTACCACTTCAAACGCTGATCCTTCCGCGCCAAAGCGCGCTTTCATCTCCCCCGACAACGCAACTCCCTTGACGTTAGTGCTTCGCTCATCTACTTTGTATTTCAAAGTTGATGCCGGAGGCCAGGATGACGCGCGATGAAATGCTCGCGGATATCGCTTATGCGCGCACACTCGCGGAGGAAGGCCGGCATGCGCCGCTCTTGGGCGGAAGCTACCTGGTGTTCTGGGGCGTCCTGAACGCTGTCGCGTTTGCGGCGCAATACGGCATCCTCGTGGGACTGCTGCCCCTCGCCGACGGCGCGAGTTACGCGGCGCTTTGGATCGGCTATGGCGTGATTGCCGGCGTCGGCATGACGCTGCTGCGGATGCGTACGCGCACAAAGCCCGGCTTGACGACGATCGGAGCGCGGGCTGAGCGCGCGTTGTGGGGCGGGGCGGCGATCGCCGTGATGGCGGTGGCAATCGGCTCGATCGCGCGCATGTTCCAAACCGGCGATCCGAGTGCGCCGAACGCCATTCTCGGCGCTGCGTTCGCGCTCTATGGCGCCGCGCTGTTCGGCACTGCTTCACTTTCCCAGCAAACCTGGCTCCGCGGCTTTGCTTGGCTTGCGGCCGGCGTGGCGCTGAATGTCTGTATGTTCGCCACTCAAGACTGGGTCTATGTCATCGCCTCCGTCGGCAGCCTGCTGGCGCTGACTTGGCCCGGAATCATCCTGCTCCGGCGCGAGCCAGCGGCGATCGCGTGAGCAAGTTCGACCACACCGAGATCGACGATGTAATCCACGGCCGCTTGCGGCTTGGGATCATGGCGTATCTCTCGACCGTCTCGCCCGCCCCGTTCGTGGAGCTGAAGGGCAAGGTCAACGCCACCGACGGCAATCTCTCCACCCACCTCAGCAAGCTTGAGGAAGCCGGCTACGTGCGCATCGAGAAGGCCTTCTCGGGCAAGAAGCCGCTGACGCTGGTGCATCTCACCAAGCAGGGCCGCGCGGCCTGGATCGCCTACCTCAACCGCATCCAGAGTTTGCTCAGCGCGGCGGAGTAATCGCGCACCGATCGTCATAGCAAAAGACATGCGTCATCCTTGTTGCGCTCGCGCGCGAAAAACGAGGCGGCCGGGACGCGGTGAGCCCACGCCGGGCAAGTTGCGCCGTTTGCCGGCGCGCTAGACGCGAGTTCACCGCGTCCCGTGATCTGTTTGGCGCCGGCGCCGTCGCGGGAGGTATTTCACTCCCGGAGGCGGCGCGGCCGGCGGCGTGCGGGTGCTTGCGTTCGGCGCAAACAGTCCGGTTCATGCTCCCACGCTTGTTTACCGCGTGGGCTTCGGCATCCGATGCGGTACGCTCGCCTGCTGTATCGCACGCGCCGATTCCTGCGCGCTGACCTTGGCTGCGCCGCCTTCCCTCGCTTTCGCGACGAAAGCACCGGAGCTTCACGCTCAATCACCACGCTCCGACAATCGGTTCGAACAAGGCCGATCTGGCCATCAAGTGCGGAGCGATGCGGAGAGTGTAGGGCCGGTTCGAGGTCGGTCGGATAGATTTTTTTCGGCGCGTTGAAATTGCGCGGAATTTGCGCGAAAAGCGTTGGATAAGCGCGTCCTTTATCCTCGGTTTTCCGGCGCACGAAGGCGCTAGGCCGCCGCGCTCAGAGCCCATCGGGCGACGCCCGGATACGGCGGCTCGCCGGTATCGACGAAGCCGTTGCGGGCGAGCGTGTGGGCGGCGTTTGTGTCTTCGGCGTCGAGATGGGCAATGACACGCTTGGCGCCGTTGGCGAACGCCCAGGCCGCGAGCGTTCGCACGGTTTCGCCGCCATAGCCGCGGCCGCGGAATTCCGGCAGCAGGCCGAAGGCAAGTTCGACGTCGCCATCGTCATCGGGGCGGCCGACAAGGGCGGCAATGCCAACGAGCCGCGGCGGCGCGCGTTCGCCTTCGTTCGCGAGAAGCGCCCAGCCATACCAGCCCTCCCCTTCGGGATCGTGCGCGAGATTGCGTTCAGCCCATTCGAGTCCTGGCGTGTCGAACGGCGCCGGCGGCCACACCGGCTCATGCGTTACCGCTATGGCGTTGAAGAACGCGGCGCGGCTGCTGGCCTGCAGCGCCGCCAAATCGCGATCGAGCGCCAGGAGCGCGATGCGCTCCGCAGTCAGTATCAGCAAAATCGTCTCCCCTCGCTTCGCCGAAGGATGAGAACTCACAGGCGCGCGGAAGCAAAGTTAGCGTTCGGCAATTTTCACAGCGCGATGTTCACGCAGCCTCTTTCGGCCGGCTTTCGTGCAACGCCAGCATGAAGCCGAGCGAGATGATCGCCGGAATGATCGAGGCGAGCGGCCATCCGGCGACGGCAAGCCCGGTCGCGCCGATCCAACCCAGCGAAACGAAGGCGCGGCTCAGATTGAGCGCAAGCGTGCCGCGCGTGCGACGGCGGAATTCCCGGCGGCTGCCCGGTTGCTGGTGCCAAATGGCGATGAGGCAAGCGGAGAAGATCGCGGCGGCGCCGCCAAGCAAAAGCCAAACACCCGCCGCCGGAGTGATGAAGGCGCCCATGCCAATGACTGCCGGCGCCAGCAACAGCCCCGACGGAATGGCTGCGGCGAACGCCTTGGCGTTGTCGATCTGGTCGCGCTGAACCGGCGCGCTGGCGATGAGATCGGGCGCGTCTTCGGCAGAGACCGTCAGCCAGGCGAGGCTGGCGGCGAAAGATGTCACCAACAGCACGAAGGCCGCCGAGAATCCAGCTGCAGAAAGGCGACTGAAGCCTTCCTCTCCCACGCGCGTGCTGAACACGGCGAAGAGCGGCATGAAATAGAGCAGCGGCAGCAGAATTTGCGAAAGGAGCAGCGGGTCGCGGCGCAGTAGGCGCCACTCCTTGAACACCAATGTCGCGCGAACACCGGCGCGCATCGCGCGCGCCGCGCGCGCCGCACGTTTGCGGCGAGAGCCGAGGCCTGAGATCGCCGCCGCGTCGGTGGCGAAGCGCGAGGCGTACCACCACACCGCAACGAGGAAAGCAACGACGCTGACAAGCGTCCAGATCCAGAAGTCGAGGCCGGCGCCAAAGGCGGCGCGCGCGGGCAGCGACAGCGGGCTCGATGGATCGCCGAGGATCGGAATAGCCCGCTCGAAGGCTTCGCGCATGGCCTCTGAGCGGGTTTCGTCTTCGGTGAGACGCGGGATTTGAGTGGCAATAAAGAACGCCGCGCCGATCAGGCTACCGAGTATCTGTGCGGCGATGCGCGTGTTCTTTGGGCCGATTAGCGCAAACATCACACGCGCCAGCACGAGCCCTATCGCGGTCGAGAACAGCGCCAGCATCAATATCGCCGGCGCGAAACTCATCCACGCCCAGCCGCCAAAGATGGGCAGCCATACGAACACGGCGCCAATGAGGATGAGATAGAGCAGCGCGACATTGATCGCGATCGCGCTCATGCGCACGAGAATTACGCGCCATAGCGGGACCGGCGACGCCAGCAACAGGTCGAGATCGCCGCGCTGATAGAGCGACTCGGTGATCAGCATCAGCGCCTGGCTGAGCATCAGCGAAAACAGGATGGCAAAGACGGCGCCGGTGACGCCGAGCATCACCATGCTGGGCTCGGGCCTGAACTCGGAGATGATGCGCGCGACCCAATAGCCGCCGAAGCCGAGCGCGGTGATCATGATCGAGTAGAAGATGAGGCGGCGAACATGACGGCCCTTGCCGCTGGCGCGGAAGTTGCGCCAGGTCAGCAGCATTTCGTGGCGCAGCAGGAAGAGAACGCCGCCGGGGCCGAACATCAGTGCACGCCAGCCTGCGCGGCGCCGACGAGTTCCAGGTACACGTCTTCGAGCGTGGCGCTGGCGCCGCCTGCCCTGCCACGCAAGTCCGCGAGCGTGCCTTCGGCCAAGAGCTTGCCGTGCTGGATGATGCCGATGCGGTCGGCCACGCGCTCGGCGACATCGAGGATGTGAGTGGTGAGGATCACCGTGCCGCCCGAGCGCGCGCGCTGCTGCAGCAGGTCTTTGACCTGACGGGCGACGGCGGCGTCGAGACCGGTGAGCGGTTCGTCCAGCATTAGGAGTCTCGGGTCGTGGATGAGCGCGCCTGCGAGCGCGGTTTTCTGCTTCATGCCGCGCGAAAAACCTTCGGTGCGTTCGTCGCGATTGTCCCAGAGGCCGAGGAATTTGAGCAGTTCCTCGGCGCGCGGTGCGGCAGCCTTTGCGTCGACGCCCCATAGGCCGGCGATGAATTCGAGATATTCCCAGGCGGTGAGCTTGTCGTAGAGCGCCGGTTCGTCCGGCAACCATGCCAGCATGCGCTTGGCGGCGATGGGATCGGCGCGCGCGTCGGCGCCGAAGACGTGGATCGAACCGGAGTCAGGCTTCAACAAGCCCGTGACCATGCGCAGCGTCGTCGTCTTGCCGGCGCCGTTTGGTCCGAGGAGCGCGTAAAGCTCGCCGGCGCGTATATCGAGATCAAGCGCGTCGACCGCGGTTTTGTCGCCAAATTTCTTGGTGAGCGCGCGGACGGAGAGTGCTTGGATCAAGACTGCATGACCCAGCCGTCGACGCCTTTGGCGGCTTCGCGGATGGCTTCGCTCATGGTGGGGTGGGCGTGGCAGGTGCGGGCGATGTCTTCGGCGCTAGCGCCGAATTCCATGGCGACGCAGGCTTCGCCGATCATCTCGCCGACGCCGGCGCCGACCATGTGCACGCCGACGACCTTCTTGGTTGCGACCTCTTCGAGCACTTTCACCAGGCCATCGGTTTCATGGTTGGTGCGCGCACGCGAGTTTGCCATGAAGTTGAACTTGCCGACCTTGTATTCGAGTCCGGCGGCTTTCAGCTCTTCCTCGGTCTTACCCACCGTGGCGACTTCCGGATAGGTGTAGATGACGTTCGGGATAACGTCGTAGTTCACGTGGCCCCATTTCCCGGCGATGATCTGCGCGACTGCGATGCCCTCCTCTTCCGCCTTGTGCGCGAGCATCGGCCCGGTGGTGACGTCGCCGATGACGTAGATGCCGTCGGCGACCTTCAGGTGGCCATCATGCGCGATGAAGCCGCGGGCATCGGTTTTCACACCCACGGTTTCGAGCCCGAGGTCTTTCGTCACCGGACGGCGGCCGATGGCGACAAGGACGACGTCCGCTTCCAGTGTGCGCGCTTGACCGCCCTTGGCCGGTTCGATGGTGACTTCGAGGCCGGTGCGGAGTTTCTCGACGCCGGTGACCTTGTGACTGAGTTCGAACTTCACGCCCTGCTTCTTGAGAATCTTCTGGAATGCGGTGGAGATTTCGGCGTCAACGGTCGGCGTGATCTTGTCGAGGAACTCGACGACGGTGACTTCGGCGCCGAGGCGGCGCCAGACGCTGCCGAGCTCAAGCCCGATGACGCCGGCGCCGACAACGATGAGCTTGCCGGGCACCTGGCTGAGCGAGAGCGCGCCGGTGGAGCTGACGATGCGTTCTTCGTCGATATCGATGCCGGGGAGCGGTGTCGGTTCGCTGCCGGTGGCGATAACGATGTTCTTGGTCTCCAACGTCTGCTTGGCGCCGTCTGCGCCAGTGACGTCGACGCGGCCCTTGGCTGCGATGCGACCAAAGCCTTTGACGTAATCGACTTTGTTCTTCTTCATCAGGAATTCGACGCCCTTGGTGAGGCCGTCGACGGCGTCTTCTTTCTGCTTCAGCATCTGCGGCAGATCGAGTTCGAGGCCGCTCACCTTCACGCCCATGGACGGAAACGTTTTCGACGCAGCTTCGAAATATTCGCTGGCGTGCAGCATCGCCTTCGAGGGAATGCAGCCGACATTGAGGCACGTGCCGCCGAGCTTGCCGCGGGATTCGACGATCGCGGTTTTCAGCCCAAGCTGGCCGGCGCGGATGGCGCAGTTATAGCCGCCGGGGCCGCCGCCAATGATAACGAGATCATACGCCATGAAAGCTCCGGAGTAGAACGAGATTTGGCCGGAACATAAGGCGGCGCGCGGCGCGATCAATCCGCGTTTTAGTCGCCCTGCCCTGCGCGTCTGCGCGCCCAGATGGTCCAACCGATCAAGAGCGCGGCGAGTGCGAGCATCGACCAGCCGAAAGCATCGCCGATGCGGGAATAGACGGTTGGGACCGCAGCTGAGGTCGGGATGGAAACATTGTAGGCGGTCTGCGGGCCGCTGGGCGCGTCCTGAAGCACGCGGCCGTAAGCGTCGCTGACGGTCATGACGCCATCGCGGGCGCTGCGGGCGATGGCGTAGCCGCTTTCGACACCGCGCAGCATCGCCATGCGACTGTGAAGCCAGGCATCGCTGGTGAAATCCCAGGCCGGCACGAGCATCACGTCGACGCCCGCGTATTCGCGGCCGAGCGCAGGAAAGTCCATGTCCTTGCAAATGGCGACGCCGTAGCGAACGCCTTCGTGCTCGAAGGTGAGCGGGCCGATACCGAGATTGAAGTGTGACTCGAAGCCGGGGATCATGTGGCGCTTGTCGTAGCTCTCCCAATTGTCGGGCGTGAACACGAAAGCGCGGTTGAAACGCCCTTCCTCAGTTTCGTCATCGGCGCCTGCGACGATGAGAATGCCGCGGCGGCGCGCGATTTCGGCGAGCTGCTCGATGGCGGCGGCGCGATCACCCGGCGGAAGATGCGCGATCTTTTCGGGCAGAACCACAACGCGGCGACCGTCGTCAGCGGCGCGTTCGATTTGTGGCGCGTAGGCATTCCACACCGCACGCCAATCCATCGGGATACCGTCGAACTGATCGCCGGCGATGAGTGTAGCCAAGAAGAAGCGCGGCGGTTCGTTTGCAGCAACCGTAACAGGCAGAGGCGGGCGAAGCACCCCAAACGCAAGCGCGCTTGCCACAGTCGCCACTGGCGCAAGCGCGGCAGCGAATGCGCGCTTGACGATAAGGAAGGCGATCGACGACGCGAACAACGTCATCACGAACGTGATTGCAGGCGCGCCGCCGATCGATGCGACTTGAATTGCAGGTATGAAATCCATCTGACTGTAGGCGAGGCTGCCGGCGCTGCCATGTGGTGAGCTGGCGGCGATCAAGGTCTCGATTCCCGCCATCAGCGCAGGAAACACGAAGACGGCGGCGAATGCAGGCAAGAGCCGCGCTGCGCCGCGCACGGCGAGCGCCATGCCGCCCCAGATCAGCGCTTTGGCGAGCGTAACGACCAGCACCGGCGCGATGCCGCCGATCTCCATGAAGTACGAGGCCATCAGCGCCATCGACACAACGCCGGCGATGGCGCCGTAGGCGAGCGCGCCGGCGCGCGAAGCGCCGATGACTGCGATCAGCACGGGGATCGGCGCAAGCCATGCGAGCGGCCAGAACGGACTGAGGCTGTATGCTTGCGCCAGCAGCGCGCCGGAGATCAGCGCTGCGACGATGCGTCCTAGCAGCAGCACGTCGCCCCCTCGCGCGTCACGCCCCTTGTCTGTCCCAATAGGCGCGGTCGGCGGCATCGACGATGAAAACGAACAGGCCGACAATCAGCACAATCGCAAGAATGCCGACTTGCGCAGCCGGCGAGCCCAGATCGGTGAGCAGCGATTGCGGCTGGAGGTAGGCGTTGATGTCGACGCCCTGTATCGTACCCATGACGCCGCCTTCGTTGTACTGCTGCGACCAGGCCCAGCGCCCGCCATATAGCGCAAAGCCCAGGAGCCAGGTCCAGAACCCTTGCGTGCGGCGGATGAGACGCACGGCCGAGATTAGAAAGAAGACCGCGGCGCCGGCAAGCAATCCAACGTCGATCCATGTCGCGTCGGCCGCGCCCGTACTTTCGGCGGCGATCTGCGCTTCGGCGACTTGACTATCGACCTGGGAGACGCCCGACGCCGGCGCTTGGATGTCGGCGATAAGACCCGCGGCCGCCAGTGCGCCGGCCGCGCAGAGCAGGACGAGCGCCAACATCACCAGGATGGCCGGCCAGCGCAGAATGAACGTCATGGGTCCCCTCCCCAGGCCGCTCCCCCGAGCGGGCGGCGCAATCTATCGGGCCAGCGGCGGCTCGCCAATGGGCGGAGCGGAAAGCGTTTGGATTCAGCGCTCTCGCGGGAGGCGAAGCAAATCGGCGGCGTACGCGGGGCAAGGGAACGCGGTCAGCCACAGCCGCGGTTTATCCACAACGATCCGCGCGCGGAACGCGCAACAAGGTCGCGTTAACAGCCGTTCTGTGTGCGGGCGGGCGATAACGGAGATCGCTCGATGCAGGTGCAAAAACTTCGCGCGCCGGGCAACGGCCTGGTTCCGGCTGGCGCCTACTTCGCCGAGATTGCGGCGAAACTTGAAGACATGAACGCGCGCGCGGCCGCGCTGCAACAACATCTCGATGAAGAGGATCGTGCGCTCGAAGCGCTCTATCGCCCGCGTTCGGCGGCGCGGAGCGTAGGCCGCGATGAGCAGCATGCGATGATGTGAGTCGCGCCCAGCCTCCGCCGTTCGCGTAGATGCGCGGCCGGAGAGATGGCGAAGATCAGCGCCTGGATGGCAGTGCTTGCGGCGGCGGCGATCGCGAGATCGCTGGTGGCGCGATTGGATTGACGCTGGTGGTGTTGCACAAAGAGAAGAAGCGCGCCCCGTTTGAGGCTCAGGCGTCGCGATACCATTCGGGCGGCAACGGCGAACCGGCGACGCCCGGCGTCTGATAAGCGTTGACCGGCTTGCCGCGCAGCCACAGCGACAGCACCCATTTCTCGCCGCGCGTTGGCGGCAAGCCTGCGTGCATACTCATCGGATCGGGAGCGCCGCTCGCGTCAACGTTCAGGAACATGAGCGCGTCGCCTTTGCGCGCCTTGAACTTGAACCCCACTTCAGTGAATTCGGTTTCGCCGCCGTCGTAGTCGTCGCTGAGATAGATGAGGAAAGTGGCAACACGCTGGCCGCGGGCTTCGATCTCTTCGCGCAAGCCCGGCTGCAGGAAGTCGCTGTGGCGCGCGAACGTCTCTCCGGGCTTGTAGTGCAAGAGCTTACCGACCTCGAAATGCTCGATCGGAACGCCTGAGGCGCCCGCGACCCGGTCATGGATAAGGCTGAGCATGATGTCGGCCGCGTCAAGTTCGTAGCTGGCTTCCGAATTACTGCGGTCCCGATGGCGGCTGAGTTGTTCACCCTGTTCCAGATAGACTTGCGCTGGCGCCAAGCGATGGCGGCAGCGCGCGACGAGCCAATCGCACTCCTGCGACGTGGCGAAGTTTTCGAATACACGCGCGCGCGGGCGCTCAAGCAACACGCGTCGGACGGGCGGGCGCCGCAGCAACTCAGGATTCACCGCAGATCTGAGGTTCTTCCAGCCGCCGGACGCGCGGGCCAGAACTTGTAGTTCGCGTTTGGCGTCCGGCCAGTCGACCGAAGCCGCGCGCGCGAGATTATCCAGCGCCAGGTTGAGATTGCGGGGCGTGTAGACGCCCATCGCCAGCGCGTGCGCGAGATGGGTGAGCGCCTGCGGATTACCCGCTTTGGCGGCCTCCACCAGCCCCGCGAGCCGACTGTCCATGCTTACAACCCGATCTAGAGGTCGAGGAGCATCCGCTCCGGGTCTTCTAGGCCTTCTTTCACGCGCACCAGGAACGTCACCGCTTCTTTGCCGTCAACGATGCGGTGATCGTAGCTCAAGGCCAGATACATCATGGGCCTGACGACGACTTGCTTGTCGATGACGACCGGACGCTCCTGAATCTTGTGCATGCCGAGGATGCCGGACTGCGGCGCATTCAGGATCGGCGTCGACATGAGCGAGCCGTAGACGCCGCCATTGCTAATCGTGAACGTGGCGCCCTGCAGGTCTTCGAGTTTCAGCTGGCCGTCGCGCGCTTTCATGCCGAGGTCGCCGATTTCCTTCTCGATCTCGGCCATGGATTTGTGGTCGGCGTCACGCACGACGGGGACGACCAAGCCGCGATCGGTGCCGACGGCAATGCCGATGTCGTAGAAATTCTTGTAGATGATGTCATCGCCGTCGATTTCGGCGTTGACGTTTGGGATTTCTCTTAGCGCGGCGATGCACGCCTTCACGAAGAACGACATGAAGCCCAGCTTCACGCCGTGTCGCTTCTCGAACACGTCCTTGTATTTGTTGCGCGCCGCCATGATCGCCGACATGTCGGCCTCGTTGAACGTCGTCAGCATCGCCGCGGTGTTTTGCGCTTCCTTCAAGCGGCGCGCGATGGTGCGGCGCAGGCGCGTCATCGGCACGCGTTCTTCGCGTTCGCCGACGACGCGGGCGGCGAGCGGCGGATGCGCAGTCGGCGCTTGTTGCTGCGGTTGAGATTGTGCGCTGCGGTTTTCGATGATGGCGAGCGCATCGGCTTTGGTGACGCGGCCGTCTTTGCCGGAGCCGGAGACATCGGAAACATCGACGTTATTCTCGGAGGCGATGCGCTGAACCGAGGGCGGCGCTCGCTTTGGCGAACCTCTGCTCGCGGCTGGCTGAGGCGCGGACGGCGGAGCAGCGGGCGCCTCGGCAGGCTTCGCTTCAGGTCTCGCCACGGATGCCGCTGCTCGCGGCCCTGCTCCGCCGAGGCGTCCGAGAAGGGCGCCGATGCCGACCGTCGCGCCTTCGGCGGCCACGATCTCCGAGAGCACGCCGGCTTCGGGCGCGGAGACTTCGACAGAGACCTTGTCGGTCTCCAGCTCCACCAGCGTCTCGTCTTTCTTAACGGCGTCGCCGGCCTTCTTCATCCATTTGGCGACCGTGGCTTCGCTCACGCTCTCGCCCAGGGTCGGCACTACAATATCGGTCATCTCAATCACTTCGCTGCCGGTGGTTCATCGTGGCTGGGCAGGACGGGCGTGTCAGTATGTGTCCAGAACACGCCGTCATTCCCATTGTTTTTCTGAACGAGCCGCGTGCGTTTGGGATCGAGGCCGCGCATGAGCCGCGCGTTGACCGCGATCTTCTCGGCATCGTCGGTTCCGACATGCGTTGAATGTGTTGCGCAACCGCACGTACGGCAATGGTGGAATTCCAACATGCGGTCGCCCCACATGTAGATGAAAGTATCGGGCTTTCGCGCGAAGCGCACGTCTCGTTGCGGATAATACGCCCACAGGCCGCCGTAGAGCCGGCAGTGCGAGCAATTGCAGTCCATCACCCATTCAGGCTCTTCGACTTCGAAACTGACTGCGCCGCAATGACAGGCGCCGCGTATCTTGCTCATCCGAGCGCCTCCTGCAGGAATTGCTCCAGCTCCTTCAAGTGCTTCGCCATGTGGCCCGCAGCGGTGGACGCGCTAGCTGGGCGGCCGGCGTAGCGCGCGCGCTTAGCCTTGATGCTCATCTTCTCGAGCGTGAGTTCGAGCCAGGGTTCGACGAACATGTAGCCGCCCATGTTCTTCGGCTCTTCCTGCACCCAGACAAGCTCGGCGTTCGGGAACCGCGCCAGTTCGTGCATCATCGACTTCATCGGCCAGGGATAGAGCTGTTCGAGCCGGAGGATGTAGACATCGTCGAGACCGCGCTTTTCACGTTCGTCCAAAAGATCGTAATAGACTTTGCCCGAACAGATCAGCACGCGGCGGATTTCGCCATCGCCCTTGAGCTTGATCGACGTGTTGCCGTTGTTGATCTGAGCATCGTCCCAGAGCACCCGATGGAAAGACGTGCCTTCGGCAAAATCCCCAAGCGCCGAGACACACTTCTTGTGCCGGAGCAGTGACTTCGGCGTGAAAACGATGAGCGGCTTGCGAAAATCGCGGTGCAACTGACGGCGCAGGGCATGGAAATAGTTTGCCGGCGTTGTGCAGTTGACGACCTGCATGTTGTCTTCTGCACATTGCTGCAGGAAGCGCTCCATACGTGCCGAGCTGTGCTCCGGCCCCTGCCCCTCATAGCCGTGCGGCAACAGCATCACGAGTCCAGACATACGTAGCCACTTGCGCTCGCCGGAGCTGATGAACTGGTCGATGACGACCTGGGCGCCGTTCACGAAGTCGCCGAACTGCGCCTCCCAGAGCGTCAGCGTTTTCGGATCGGCCAGCGTGTAGCCGTATTCAAAGCCGAGCACGGCCTCTTCGGACAGAAGCGAATCGATGACCTCGTAGTGCGCTTGGCCGGCGTGCATGTGATTGAGCGGTGTGTAGCGATCTTCGGTCAACTGATCGACGAAATGCGAATGGCGCTGGCTGAACGTGCCACGGCATGAATCTTGACCGCTCAAGCGCACGTTGAAGCCTTCATCGAGCAAGGTCGCGAAGGCGAGATGTTCGGCCAGCGCCCAATCGATGCCTTCGCCCTCGTCGATCGCCTTGCGGCGGGCTTCGACGACACGCTGCACCGTCTTGTGCATTTCGAAATCGCGCGGGATTTCGGTGATGCGGCGGCCAAGATCCTTGAGTTTCGCCAGGGGCGCTTCGGTCTTACCGCGGCGGTCGTCGTCTTCCGGCAGGGTGAAGCCCGCCCAATCGCCATCAAGCCAATCGGCCTTGTTGACGCGATAATTCTTGCCGGCGTCGAATTCGCGATCGAGGAACGCGTTGAAGTCATTTTTCCATTCGTCGAACTCGACCTGGGTAACCACGCCTTCTTTCAGCAGGCGCTCGGCATAAATGGCGAGCGTTGTTGGCTGATCCTTGACGCGCCGGTACATGATCGGCTGCGTCATGGTCGGGTCGTCGCCTTCGTTGTGGCCGAAGCGGCGATAACAGAACATATCGATGACGACGTCTTTGCCGAAGAGTTGGCGATACTCGGTGGCGACCTTGGCGGCGTACACGACAGCTTCCGGATCGTCGCCGTTCACGTGGAAGATAGGCGCTTGCACCATCAGCGCGACATCAGATGGATAAGGCGACGAGCGTGAATAGTGCGGCGCGGTGGTGAAGCCGATCTGATTGTTGATGATGAAGTGCATGGTGCCGCCGGTTTTGTAGCCACGCAGCCCCGAGAGCGCGAAGCACTCGGCGACCACGCCCTGCCCTGCGAAAGCCGCGTCGCCGTGTATCAGTAGCGGCATGACGCGCGCGCGCAGTTCAGCCAGCGCCACGCCCTCTTCCGTCCAGGTCGCGCGCTTGGCTTGCTTCGCGCGCGCCTTGCCGAGCACGACGGGATTGACAATTTCGAGGTGCGATGGATTGGCGGTCAGCGAGAGGTGGACGTTGTTGCCGTCGAAGCTGCGATCGCTCGACGCGCCCAGATGGTATTTCACGTCGCCAGAGCCCAGCACGTCGTCGGGCGTCGCCGACCCGCCTTGAAATTCATGGAAGATCGCCTGGTACGGCTTGCCCATGACGGCGGCGAGCACGTTGAGGCGCCCGCGGTGCGCCATGCCCAAAACGATCTCTTCGACGCCGAGCGCGCCGCCGCGCTTGATGATCTGCTCGAGCGCCGGGATCATCGCTTCGCCGCCATCGACGCCGAATCGCTTGGTGCCGGGATGACGCTTGTGAACGAACTTCTCGAAGCCCTCGCCTTCGATCAATTTCTTCAGGATCGAGCGTTTGCCTTCCGGCGTAAACGCAACGCCCTTGTCCGGTCCTTCGATGCGCTCCTGTATCCAGCTCTTCTCGGCCGGATCGGAGATGTGCATGAACTCGACGCCGACCGTGGCGCAATAGGTGCGCTTGAGGATCGCCAGCATCTCGTTGACGGTCGCGGTCTGAAGGCCAAGCACGCCATCTATGAAGATGGGGCGATCCATGTCGCTTGGACCAAAGCCGTGGGTCGAGGGATCGAGTTCCGGCGCTGGCGGGCGCACCTCGATGCCGAGCGGATCGAGGTTGGCGGCCAAGTGTCCGCGCGTGCGATAGGCGCGGATCATCATCAGCGCGCGCACGCTGTCGCGCGTGGCTTGCTGCACGTCTTGCGTGGATGCCCCCGGCAGGCGCGCCGCGACTTTTTGTTCGAGCTTCGAGGCAAGCGCGGCCCAATTGCCGTCGAGCAGCGCGGTGGTTTCGGTGGTCTGCGGACGCGCGAGTTCGGGGCGATACCAGGACGGGCCCTTGACCGACTTCAGCACCGCATCGGGATCGTCGCGCACAGCGTCGAAGAAGGCGCGCCAGGAGGCGTCCACAGCGTTCGGGTCCTCCGCGTACCGCGCCGCCATTTCCTCCACGAACTTCGCGTTGGCGCCGTAGAGAAAACTCGTTTCGAGCATGGCCGTATTGGGCAAGCTGCGGGCGTCATCCGCCATGGAACGCTGACCTCTCGGAAACCGGGCCGAACCCAAGCAAAATATAGGTCCGCCGTGGGGCGGCGCCCCTTCTAAAGTGCGTCGCGGAGGGAAAGAAGGGCTGCGTTGGCGCAGGGCTCACGCCACCAAGAATGCGCCCGATCCACTGGCGCGGAAACCTATGGTCATTTGGCCCGAGGTTCGTCGTCTAGTGCTTGGCTGATCATGTGCAACAGGATGCAAACGCCTACGAAGATGAGCCCTTTTCCCACACCGTCGGTGATTTGGAGCCATTGTGCGACAAAACCGGTGCCGAAGGTGGCCAAGCCCGCGCAGATCACCACCAGGATCAACATGCCGACAATTTGGCCGACGAAATCAAACATAGGACCCCTCCGACTACGCCTTCAGCAGTTCCGCCATCGTGCGCCCGAGCGCGGCGGGATGCGGCGATACTTTGATTCCCGCGGCTTCGAGCGCCGCGATCTTTGAGGGTGCATCGCCTTTGCCGCCCGAAATGATGGCGCCGGCGTGGCCCATGCGGCGGCCGGGCGGCGCGGTGGCGCCGGCGATGAAGCCGACGGTTGGTTTCCAGCGGCCCTTCTTTCGTTCGTCGGCGAGGAACTGCGCGGCGTCCTCTTCGGCGCTGCCGCCGATTTCGCCGATCATGATGATGGCCTTGGTCTCATCGTCGCCGAGGAAGCGTTCGAGCACGTCGATGAATTCCATGCCTTTCACAGGGTCGCCGCCGATGCCGACGGCGGTGGATTGGCCGAGGCCTTCGTTGGTGGTCTGAAACACGGCTTCATACGTCAGCGTGCCAGAGCGCGAAACGACGCCGACTCTGCCCTTCTGAAAAATCTGGCCCGGCATGATGCCGATCTTGCATTCGTTAGGCGTCAGCACGCCAGGACAGTTCGGGCCGAGCAAGAGCGAACCCGACTTCGCGAGCTTCGCCTTCACGCGCACCATGTCGAGCACCGGAATGCCTTCGGTGATGCAGACAATGAGCGGGATTTCGGCGTCGATCGCTTCTTCGATCGCAGCGGCGGCGCGCGGCGGCGGCACGTAGATGACAGTCGCGTCGGCGCCGGCCCGCTCCTTCGCTTCAGCGACGGTGTCGAACACCGGCAGGCCGAGGTGCGTCTGACCGCCTTTGCCCGGGCTGACGCCACCCGTCATCTTGGTGCCGTAGGCAATGGCTTGTTCGGAATGGAATGTGCCGTTCTTGCCGGTGAAGCCCTGGCAGATGACGCGCGTGGAAGCGGAAACGAGAATGGACAAAAGCGATCCCTGGCTTTCGAGTCGCCATGGGGCTTAGCGTACGATCCCCAGATTGCAAGTCAGTACTGTGTGGCCGGCCCGATCAGCGTCGTAACGGCGGAAGGAACGACGCTACAGCGTCCTCGCGCGCCTCACGCGCCTGTTTAGTTTCGTCAGACGCGGCCTCGAATGCGGCCGTGAGCGTCTGCTCCGCTTGAGGCCGGTCGCAGTCGCGCTCGGCGCGCAAGGTCAGTAGGGTATGAATGCGGAGGTCGGCCGCGTCGGCGGCGCGATCGTAGCGCGCGTTGCGCATCCCCGCTCCCGCCGCCGTCAGCGCGCCGTTCACAAGACCACCCAACGGATCGGAGGCGGCCGAGATCACAATACTGGCGACATCGCTCGCGCCGGCTGTGTTTTGCTCGTGGGCGATTTCTCGGCGCAGCACGGCCACACGCTCTAGCTCGGACTGAAGCGCGGCGCAGTCCGCCGTTGCGTCGCCCGACATCGTTTGCGTCAACACAGGAAACGCCGAGCCACGGGTCGCGCAACCGGCGGCGCCGGCCGCCAACAACGCAATGAGGACGCGACGCATGTTGCTCTCCCGCGCTCAGTTTGGGACCGCCGCCGCCCATACGGCCGCAGCGCCGGCAGCCTCAATTGCCGGCGCCAGCAGAACGACCAGCACGACCGCGCCTCCGGCCAAAGTGGCTTCGCGCGCGGCAAACTCATTGCGCTCGACGAAAACCAAGTCGGCGATCGGGATCGTTTCTCGGGCGCTGTAGAGAGCGCTCGTGTCGGCGCGCTCGACGCGAATGGTCCGCCGCCGTCCATCGCGGGTGAGGATGCGAAGGCTGTCGCCCCGCGCGACTTCGATCCGTTGCGGACCCTCGACGCCCACCCCCAGACCCGCCACCGGCTTGGACACACAGGCGGACGCCACGCACGCCAGACTCGCCGTCCAGAGCGAAACGATCAGCTCTCGTCTGGATCGCATCATTGCGCCCGCGCCGTTGAACCGCGAATATCCTGAGCAAAAAGTCGGAGGAGTTCAACTTAACTTCCGGGCGACACGCGCACAATCCCGCCTCAGCCCATGATGAAGGCGTTTAGCTTGTTGCCGTCTGGGTCGCGGAAATAGCCGGCGTAGAAGCCAGGAATGCCTTCGCGCGGACCGGCTGGGCCTTCGCATTTCGCGCCCATCGCGATGGCTAGATTATAGACGCGATCAACTTGATCTTTGTCCTTGCACTCGAGCGCCACCATCACACCGTTGCCAACGGTCGCCGCGTTTCCGTCGTAGGGCTTGGTGAGCCCTATTCCCGCGCCGCCGCCCGGCTTGCCCCAGGCGATGAACGTCTCGGTGTCGAACATGCGGCCGACGCCAAGCTCGCTGCAGATGGCGTCATAGAACTTCGCGGCGCGCGCGAGGTCGTTGGTGCCGAGCGTGACGTAGCCGATCATGGTCGATTGCTCCTTCTTTGGCGTCATCTTGTACGAGACGCCCCAACGTGCCAGCGAAGTATCTGTCGATCCTTGCGGCGGCGAGTCGATAAGTTGGGTTAATATTAACCATCCATAAACCGGATTAACCGCGAATGGCCTACAGTGAATATGCGGTTAACAAGCTATTGACAAAGCCTCGAATCCCTCGCGCCGACGCCCGCGTTCGCCCCTCTGAGGTGAACGCAGACGTCACGCCAGAATTAGGCCTTCGGGTTGCGCTTTCGATTGATAGCCGCAAGCGCGCGAATCAACACGACTTGTTGGATCGTGTGGACCAAAGCGTCATCCGGATTTTCGGGCATCGGCAAACCAGGTACACCGGTGCTAGCGAACGTGACGCGGAGCACCACCGACAAGAACAGCGTGATCAGACCGCGTTTAACTTTGCGCTTACCAACCCCTTGAGGGAATTGGTAATTTTCTGCGCGAATAGTGCGCATGGTGAGGCCTCCAAAAGCCTCCGAGTCGGTCTGTGGAAGGGCGCGACCCGGGGCAGTTTCACCTGAGCTAGCGGCCTCGTTGCGAAAGCGGCGAGGCCGCTTAGCTTTTGAGGACGACTCGGTGCGGGCATCGTGTCCCCCAGCGCGTTAAGAAGTCTTTTACTCGCGGACAGCTTTTCCCTGTCAACAGACCAGCGAACCCAAACTCCGCAGCAAAAACAACTGCATGCTAGGTTGACTTGGATCGCGCGGCTGCTTCAGCCCCGAACACGGGACCTGGCGCTCTGATAAATACACGGTCTCGCGAGTCCGAATCGTCAGCTGCGGCGCTTGATCTGCACGCTTAGCTCTTAACCGCCGCCACGATCTTCCGCGCGGCGTCTTCGAGATCGTCGGCGCTGATGACGTTGAGGCCGCTATTGTCGATGATGGCTTTGCCTTCGTCGACGTTGGTGCCTTCGAGACGGACGACCAGCGGCACGTCGAGGCCGGTTTCCTTCACCGCTTCGATCACGCCGGCGGCGATCACGTCGCAGCGGGCGATGCCGCCGAAAATGTTGACCAGGATGCCTTTCACGTTCGGATCGGCGAGGATGATCTTGAACGCGGCTTCGACCTTGTTCTTGTCGGCGCCGCCGCCGACATCGAGGAAGTTGGCGGGCTCGGCGCCGAACAGCTTGATGATGTCCATCGTCGCCATGGCGAGGCCCGCGCCGTTGACGAGGCAGCCGATCTCACCGTCGAGCGCGATGTAGGAGAGATCGTATTTCGAGGCTTCGATCTCGCGCTCATCCTCCTCGCCGATGTCGCGCAGGTCTGCCCACTCGGGATGACGGAAAGCAGCGTTGGAGTCGAAGCTGACCTTCGCGTCGGCGCAGATGAGCTTGTTGTCTTCGGTGACAATGAGCGGATTGATCTCAAGCAAACTCATGTCGCTCTTGGTGAAGGCCTCATACAGCTTCTTGATCAGCGCATCGCATTGCGCGGCTAAATCGCCGCTGACACCGAACGCGGCGGCGATTTTGGCGGTATCGGCGGCAGTCGGCCCCGTGGCGGGATCGATGCCGACAGTGGTGATCTTCTCCGGCGTGTCGTGGGCGACCTGTTCGATATTCATGCCGCCGGCTTCACTGGCGACGAACGCAACGCGGCCCTGTTCGCGGTCAACGAGCGCCGACAGATAGAACTCCTTGGCGATCTTCACGCCTTCTTCGATGTAGAGGCGCTTCACGACGCGGCCGGCTGGGCCGGTTTGCAGTGTCACCAAAGTGCGGTTCAGCATTTGCGAAGCAAAGAGTCCCACCTCCTCCGGCACCTTGGCGATGCGCACGCCGCCCTTCTCGCCCGCTTCGGCTTCCTTGAACCTGCCTTTGCCGCGGCCGCCGGCGTGGATCTGACTCTTGACCGCCCACATGCTGCCGCCGAGTCTGGCGGCGGCGTCGATGGCTTCGTCGGCGGTGAATGCGGGATACCCGCGGGGCACGGCGACGCCGAAGCTTTTTAGAACGGCTTTGCCTTGGTATTCGTGGATGTTCATGCGGGCCCCGGACGAAAGCGGATTCGGACCGCTTTATAGGCTGAAGCCCTGCGCCGCCAAGCCCGCCACAGCGCAAACCGCCAGAACCAACAGCAAATTGGCCTTGAACCGGATCAGCGCGACGGCGCCGGCCAGCGCCAACACCAGCATCCACCAGATGCCGGATGTGAGGTCGGGCAGTTCGACGGGCCCGAGATCGATTTGCCGCGCGAACAGCGCATGCGTTCCAAAAAACAGCGCGAGCTTGGCGATGACGCCGAGAACCGCGGCTGTGATCGCGGCGAGCGCGCCAGCGGCGCGCGGGTTCTTCTGCAAGCGCTCTGCGTAAGGCGCGCCGGCGAAAATCCACACGAAGCTCGGCGCAAACGTGCACCAGAGCGCGACAGCTGCGCCGGCGAATGCGAGCGCTATAGAACCTGCATTCCAGCCGGCGAGGAAACCGACGAACTCGTTCACCAGGATGAGCGGACCCGGCGTGGTTTCGGCGAGACCCAAGCCGTCGATCATCTGTTCGGTCGTGAGCCAGCCGCGCGCAGCGGCCTCCGTGCTCAGATAGGCGAGCAAAGCGTAGGCGCCGCCGAAGGTTACGCATGCAAGAATCGAAAACAGCAGCGCGATCTGGAACAGCACGTGCTCCGTGCCGAGTGTAAATGCGATCACCGCGGGCGGTGCGAGCCAGAGCACGAGCCAAAGGAGCGCGTGCCCCCTCCCCTCAAGGGGAGGGGGGTGGGGGTGGGGTGATGCGCCGTCGGTTGGTGCAGGCGCGGACTCAGAGGATATGAGGTTCTCCCCGCCCCCTGTCCCCTCCCCGCGCGGGGAGGGGGTCAGCGCGCCGATCGCTCCCGCCGCGACGATCACCAACGGAAACGGTGCGCCGAACACGAGCGCAGCAAACGCCGCGACCGCGATCCAGACGGCGCTGTTCGTTTTCAGCGCGCGCTTGCCGACTTTGAACAGCGCTTCCGCCACCAGCGCGACAACGGCGCACTTCACGCCGTCGAAAGCGGCGGCGACGAGCGGGACTTTGCCGTAGCTGACATAGAGCCACGAGAGCGCGAGCACGACCATGGCGCCGGGCAGAACGAACAGCCACCCCGCAATCAGCGCGCCGCGCCACGATTGCAAGCGCCAGCCGATATAGGTTGCAAGTTGTTGCGCCTCCGGGCCCGGCAACAGCATGCAAAACGCGAGCATGTGCTGGAAGCGTTCCTCGTCGATCCATTTGCGCTCATCGACCCAGATGCGATGCATCAGCGCGATTTGTCCCGCGGGCCCGCCGAATCCCAGGCAGCCGACCTTGAGCGAGTCGGCGAAAAGCCGCCTGAGAGTCGGCGCCGTTTGCATCAGTAGCGCGGCCGATGCCACTTGGGCCACGCGCGCGCATGCTCGATCGGCGTATCGAGGTGCGGCGCGACCAACGCCATCACCGTCTTCACAGCCGGCGTTGCATCCATGCGTTGTCGCCAAGCCACGATATGCGCCCTGCGTTGCAGCAGGTCCTGCCCTTCCGGCGATCGGCTGAGCGAGGTCATGGTTGGCGTCAAGGCGTAGTCCGCCAGTGTGAGCGCATCGCCGACAAGAAACGGTCGGCCATCGGCAAGCGCGGCGTCCATGACATCGAGCGCCGTGTTGATGCGAGGGATGGCGGCCGCCACCACCCTTTCGTCCGCCGGAATGCCCAGCGCCGGAAACACTAGGCGCTCATGTCCCAAGTGATACACGATGTAGGGATAGTAGTAGGCGTTGAGGGCGCTGATCCACTGATTCATTCGGCCACGTGCTTGTGCGTCATCCGGCGTCAGCCGTGATTGCGGAAACGCGTCATCGAGATAGCCGATGATGGCGGCGGTTTCATAGAGTTGGAAATCGCCGTGCGCCAGCACAGGGACGCGATTGAACGGATGCAGCGCCAAGTGCTTTGGTTTACCCATTTCCGTTTCAAGATCGTGGAAATCGTACGCGAGGCCTTTGTGCTCAAGCACGAGCCGGACGACGTTGACATAAGTGCTGCGTGGGAAACCGTAGAGAACGATCCGTGACATGGGATCCTCGCGACATTCGGCGCGAGAACGGACACAAAGCGGCCCGCCCTCGAACCGAGGACAGGGCAGCGCTTGGACGACTGATCGTCTGGGTAAGCCGGGCGTCTGCCGAATGCCCGACAAAGACGCAATTACGCCGGCCGCTCGGCCCCGTCAACGCGTCGCGCAACGTCAGGCCGGTCACCTTCACCGTAGGCGATTTCGCCGGCGGCGACGCTTGTGCCGATCTGCGGTGCGAACTCTTCCTTCGTGGCAGGGCCTTCGCGCGTGCTGCTGCGCCAGAACATCGCCGCGCACACGCACAAAGCCGCAGCGCCAGCGAACCAGAACATGCCGGCGACATCGAAAAAATCGACGAGCGGGCCCATGATCAGCGGACCGATGACAGAACCCGCCGCCCATACGAACAGCACGCCGGCTGCCGATTGCGCGAGTTTGCCAGGTTCGGCGCGATCGGCCATGTGCGCAACGGCGATGCCGTAGAAACTCAACGCGCCAGCGCCCCAGAGGAAGAACAGCAGCGTCGCCGACCAACTCACCAGCACCCCGCTCCACAGCGCGAGCGCAAAGGCGGCCGCGGCCGCGAGCGCAGCCAGCATGGCGACGACGAGGCGACGGTCGATGCGATCGGACAATCGCCCCGCCGGCCACTGGAGCAGCAGCGAACCAGTGAAGGCGGCTGAATAGAATTGTGCAGCGGCAGAGTCGCCATAGTGCTGCGCAGCGTAGAGCGGCGCCAGCGCCAGCACGCCGCCATTGACGAGCCCTGCCCCGAACGAGCCGATCACCGCCGCCGGCGCAGTCGCGAATTGTTCGACCAGCGCGATTGGCTGCGCTTTCGGTGGATCGGGCTGCTCGGCTGCGGTGAAGCAGATCGGCACCATGGAGAGCGCAGCGATGGCAGCGGCGATCATCCACGGCTCGGCTTCGATCGGCGCATAGCCGAAGGCGAAGAACGGACCGATCGCCAGCGCGCCCTTGGTCAACACCATGTAGACGCTCATGACTTCGCCGCGCGCGTGCTTGCCGATCGAGAACGACAGCCAACTTTCGACCGCCGCAAACATCAGCGCCACCGCCATGCCGGCGATCATGCGCGCAACACCCCAGGCCCAGATGTCGTCGGAGAAGTGCAGCGCCAACGTGGTGACGGAGAAGATGGCGGCGCAGGCGGCGTAAACACGGATGTGACCGACGCGCGCGAGCAACGTCGTCGCGATCATGGCGCCCATCATGAAACCGGCCGAATAGGACGCGGCGACGAGGCCCAGCGCTGTGCGCGAATGACCTTCCTCCGTGAACGCCAGGGGAATGCGCACGCCAAGCAATCCGCCCGCGAGTTGCAGGATCGTCACGGCTGCGATGAGCGCAGCGACGTTGCGCAGCAGGCTCGTCATGGGAACGAGCGCTACATAGGGTTGTTTTGCGCGAATTGGAATTGCGTTTCGCGCAGAACAGGCACGGCGTTTTAGCGCAGGGTCAGCACCGCTTCCGAGGACGTGTTGATCGTGAGCGCGGCGTCCTCGAACGCCGGGGGACCGAATCGCAGCGGCGCATTGTTTGAAAACGCGTACGGCTCGGTCGGCAGGCCGATCATGTTGCGGCTGAGTTCGCCGTCGCCGTTGAGATCCTGATACGCAGCCAAGCCGTAGCGCCCGGCAGCAGGCGCCGTCAGGCGTAGCGTAACCGAGCCGCGATCGGATGTCGTGCGCAGCGCTGCGACCGGTTCTTCGGAAAGCCATGCGCCTTCGGCGAACATCGCGACGCGAACGTCGCCTTGATCAGGCCGTACGTTGTCCACACGCACGTTGAGCGCAATCGGTTCGGCGTAGGCTTCGTTGGCGCCTGTGAGCACGACGAACGCAGCCGCGCACGCCGCCGCAGCGGTGATGAATTTCATTGGTAGTCTCCTTTGGGTGAAATCAGCCGAAGAACATTTCGAACATGACCCGGCCAGGGATGAAGCTGAGCAGACCGGCAACTAGCAGGCCGCCGACGAACATCCCGGTCATGGCGCGCCGGTGCGCATCGACTTTGCGGTTGCGGATGGCGAAGATCGCCATTGGCAGCGCGATGATGGTCCAGCCGCTCAGCAAGTGAATGAACGAGAAGAAGCCGCGGTTGACCTCCATGATGAAGAGGCTGGAGATCGCGGTCGTTCCCATGGCGAGCACCCAAGCCCAGCCCAGCGTCTTGTGAAACCCGCTGCCCTTACGCCGGAACAGGATCACCGTGCCGATCGCGAGCGCCGTTAGTGCGGCGTAGACGTGAAGTTTCACGACCCAAGACACTTGGGCCCAGAGCGAGAAATCCGGGGCGCGGAATTCGAAGTCCGCAAAAGCGCGGGCGATCCCCGGCCCGAAAGGCGCGAGCGTCACCGCGAACACGGCGGCGATCGCGCCAAAGCCGATCCAGCGGGTCCAGGCGGGGCGCGTGCGGGTTGCGTTCATGAGTTCTGATCTCCAGTCGAAGCTGGTAGGACCGTGGCGAACGGAGCCCGTGCGTGCAGCCGCAGATACGTGAGACCCCCGAAAAAGCACGCGAACGGCCCGCGGCCGCCGTTGGCGATGCGCGAATGACGGCCGAAAACCCGCGTACGTGGCGCCAATGGGCGCGCAATCTTGCGATTGCGGCTGCGGTCGGCGTGTTCCTGGCGTTCGTGGGCGCGCTGAACACGGACGAGCTGTCGATGCTCATCCGGCTCATCTACTGGGTGCCGCTGATGCTCGGCGGGGCGCTGCTTGGGCACGCCATCGCGCTGTTATTGTCGAAAATTCCACAGGCGCGGGTGAACGATTGGGTATTCGGCGGGGTCCTCTCGCTGCTGATGGCCCTGCCCGCGACCTTTGCGGTTTGGGGCTATACGAGCCTAGTGCTCGGCACGTGGATGCCGCTCGCCAACCTGCCCTTTCTGTTCGGCAGCGTGCTGGTGATGTGCTGCGCCATGACAGCGCTGATGATGCTGGTGAACCGGCCCAGCCGGGCGACGCATGCGCCAGCCCCTGGCGCCGCCGCGCCAGAGGTGCGATTCATCGAGCGGTTGCCGCCGAAGCTTAAGGGCGCGGTGCTCTATGCGGTGTCGTCGGAGGATCATTACCTGCGGCTGCACACGTCGAAAGGCGCCGATTTGATTCTGATGCGGCTGGCCGATGCGATCTCCGAACTGGATGGCCTCGAAGGCGCGCAGACGCATCGCTCCTGGTGGGTCGCGCGCGATGCGGTCGAGGGGGCGCGACGCGACGGCGATCGGGTGACGTTGTTGCTCAGAGGCGGCGTCGAGGCGCCGGTGAGCCGGCCGAACGTCAAGCCGCTGCGTGACGCAGGCTGGTTCTAGCCGGGCTTGCCGAACATCACGTAGGCGGCGAACAACACGACCATCACGCTATCGACAACGACAGCGACTCCGAGACTGTCGATGTAACGATCGCCCTGAGCGAGAATGAGTGCGACGAACGCCACTTTGCTGGCGCCGGCGACGACAAGTGCGAGCTTCCGCGCCGACGGTTTGAACGCGCCATAGATCAGCAGCGCGCCCATCAGCCCGATAAGAATGCCCCAGTTCGGCACGACGATGGATGCGAACGCGCCGTCCGGCGTTTCGCCGAAGAATGACTGCGCCGCTGCAATTGGGGCGGCTGCGGCGTAGAGCATGGTGAGGGTCAGGAGTCCGCTGACCACCATTATCCCCGCGAACATCATGTTGATCATTCTACTCTCCCCGCGCAGAAGCTTAGGTCACAACGGCGCTCGCCGGAAACGCAGAATCTCTTCGCTGACGGTTTCGCCGCGGCGGATGCGGATGGTCATTACGACGCGGTCTTGGCCTTCGCGTCGGATGGTGAGACCGTTTAAGACGATGGCGTCCGGTGAAACGGAAACGGGCTCGAACGTCACCCACTCGCCGCGCTCTTCCCAACCGGTGAAATCCGGATTGAAGTGCTTCACCCGCATGCGAACGCCGCCATCGGTGATGTCCATCATTATGATCTCATAGAATTGCGGCTGGCCATCGCGCCAATAGCGGAAGTGGCCGATCATCTGTCCGCCGACGGGCGGCGCCCAGCTTTCTTCCATCTGGCCGCCGAAGCCTTCGCCGACCCAGCGGCCGGCGAGCCAGGCGGCGCCATCGATAGTCACGGCGCGGGTCTGCGCTTGCGCGGCGCAAGCGGCAGCGAACAACACACAGGAGAGCGCAAATGTCTTCGCGAGCTTCAGCATAAGGGGCCTCCCTGCCCTTACGACGCCGAGCTTAGCGCGATTTCGACATCAAGGCGCGGGCGCCGGGCGGAAATCCCAATCGTTGTCGGCGGCGAGATAGACGAACGTCGCCCAGGCGGCGACGTTCTGGCGGAGGTTGGCGCGATCTACCGCATAAAGCGTGTCATTCGGCGTGTGGTGATAGTCAAAATAGTCGGTGCCGTCTTGGCTGAGGTCGACGACAGGGACCCCGGCGGTTTTCATCGCATCAACGTCGGCGCCGCCATCCGCGAGATTAGTCCCGGGCAGAACCCCAAGCGGCGCAAGCGCCCGTTGGAAGGCGCGGCCGTAGGGCGCAGCGGCGTCGGCAAAGCGCGTATCGAAACGCCACACGCGGCCAGCGCCGAAATCGCTCTCGAGCGCAACGACGTGGTTCGCGGCTTCGCCTGCGTGCGCGCGCCCGTAGGCAGCGCCGCCGTGGACGCCGTTCTCTTCGGCGCCCGCAAGCAGGATACGGATGGTGCGACGTGGGCGGCGCGGCAATTCGCGGATCAGACGCGCCGCAGCGGTGATTATGGCGACGCCGGCGCCATCGTCGATAGCCCCCTGTCCTGAATCCCAGGAGTCGAGATGTGCGGCGAGCAATACGATTTCGGTCGGGCGTTCGCGGCCGCGGATTTCGGCGATCACGTTGCCGGAGGGCGCGTTGTCGCGGCGCTCGGCGGTGATGTCGAGCCGCACGCGAACGGCGCCGCGCTCCAGCAGATTCGCCAGCACATCGGCGTCAGCCGGCGAGATCGACATGGCGGGCACCGAAGCGTGTTCAGACTGGCGCGAGTTGCCGCCTTGGTGAGCGAAGCGATGGGTGTCAGTGCCGACGGCGCGGATCAGGCACGCGGCGGCGCCCTTCGATTGCGCGACCGGCGCGCAGCGGCCGCGCTTGCGCACCGCGACGCCGTAGCCCGCGCCGTCCTGTGCGCGGCTCATGCGTTCATCGATAAAGACGATGCGGCCGTTGACCGCGCTCGCGGGCGCCGCTTCGAGCGCGGCCATGTCGGGAAACCGCACGACCTCGGCGGTGAGACCGCCGGCTGGGGTTGACGGCGCACCGCCGAGAGCGGCCGCGACCATGGGCCGCTCGATGCCCGGCGAGACGATGTGGGCTTCTTCCCGCGTCGCATCCCAGAACGGGATCGTGAAGGGTTCGATGCGGACATTGGTGAAGCCGTTCGCGCGAAGCATCGCAACCGCCCAATCTCGCGCGCGCGCTTCGGCTTCGGAGCCGGCGAGGCGCGGGCCGATTTCGGTGACGAGGCTTTCGACGATCTCATAGGCGTGATCGCTTTCGAGCGCTGCGGCTTGGAGGCGGTCGACAGTGCGTTGCTGCGCGGGCGAGATCGGCGCGATGGGCGGTTGCGCGGCCGGCGGGTTGCTGGCCTGCACAAAACCAGGCGTTGGTTGTGGTTGCTGTTGCGCGCTCGCCGGAGGGGCGAGCGCAAGGGCGCCCAGAAGCGCAAGGGCAAAGTTCCGCATGTGAGGTGTCCCCAAACTCGTGCGCTCAAAGTGGCGGCGCCGATGCAGGATGCAAGAGCTTAGCGACGATCAGGCGTTACGGCGCGCGCTCCACGCCGCTTTCGACTGGCCGTAAATGTCGACCATGTGCTCCTCGAACGGCGGCGCGAGGCGCACGTCTTCGCGTTCGCGCTGCGATCCCAGACGCTCGGCCAGCTTGATTGAGGGGATGTTGCGCTTGTCGATGCAGTGGATGACGTGGTCCCAGCCGAGATTGTCGAACGCCCAGTCGATGGCGGCGATGGCGCCCTCTTGCGCGAAGCCCTGCCCCATCGCGGAGGCCTTCACGCCCCAGCCGACTTCATCGCCCGGCCAATTGCCTTCCTTGCCGCCGGGCCGCCATGGGCCCAAGCGGCCGATCCATTCGCCGGTGTCGCGGCGGATAACGGAGAACATGCCGTAGCCTAGGAGCGCCCACGATCCCGCGAGCGAAGCCATGCCGCGCCACGCCGCATCGCGCGGCGCAAGCCCGCCAATGTAGCGCATTGTCTCTTCCTCCTGCGCCATAGCGGCGAAGCCGTCGAAATCTTCGTGCTGCGGCGGGCGCAGGATAAGGCGCGCCGTGGTGAGTGTCGGGCCGATACTGGTCATGTACGGCTCCTTACGCCGCACGTGAGCCCGGCGCTAGCGCAGCCCGTCGAGTGTCGCGAGCACCACGTCTGGCGCCGGGCGTACGCGATAGTCTGCATCGCCCAACCTCGCCAGCACACGTCCAGACGGCGAAAGGACAAGAATGGTGGGCGCCGGCAAACCGTTGTGGCGGCGGTTCGGGGGCTGGGCGCGATCGAGGAGATCGAGCTGACGCACGACCTGCGCCTGTTCGTCTGAGAGCATCGTGTAACCGATGTTGCGGCGGCGTCGGAACTGAGCCAACTCTTCGGTTGTGTCGGTGCTGATCGTCACGACGCGATAGCCGCGTTGTTCAATCTGCGCGCGTGCGTCTTCGAGTCCGATCATCTGCGCTTGGCAGTATGGGCACCAATCGGCAGCGCGAGTTATTGCCAGCACTATGCCGTTTTCGCCCGAGAGCGAACGCAATGATCGTGATGCGCCGGTCTGATCGGGTGCCGAAATTTCGGGAATTGTCGCTCCAACCGGGGGTCCAAAATTGTGGGACTGAGCCCAGGCGCTTGCCACAAAGCTCAGCGCCGCAGCAGCAATTATGCCAGTCAAGAAGCGCATGAGAGATCCTCCCATCGTCCCGTGCTCGCTTACGTTTGGGGCGATGGGAGGGTTACAGATCAGCCCACGCTTGCGTCGATTCCCTTGCACGCATCGACTAGGCCTCTCACCGCGTTGACCGAGTGATCGAACATGGCACGCTCGTTGGCGCTGAGTTCGATCTCGATGACTTTCTCAACGCCGCCCGCGCCGATGATGCACGGTACGCCCACGTACATATCATTGAGGCCGTACTCGCCGTTGAGGTTCGCGGCGCATGGAAGGACGCGCTTCTTGTCGCGCAGGTAGCTCTTCGCCATCACGATGGCGCTTTCGGCGGGCGCGTAGAAGGCTGAACCCGTCTTCAACAGGCCGACGATTTCGGCGCCGCCGTCGCGAGTTCGTTGCACGATCTGGTCGAGTTTTTCCTGACTGGTCCAGCCCATCTTCACGAGATCGGGCAGCGGAATACCAGCGACGGTGGAGTAGCGCGCGAGAGGCACCATGGTGTCGCCGTGACCGCCGAGCACGAAGGCGGTGACGTCTTCGACGCTGACCTTGAACTCTTCGGCGAGGAAGTAGCGGAAGCGCGCGCTGTCCAAAACGCCGGCCATGCCGACGACCTTGTTGTGCGGCAGCTTGGAGAATTGCCGCAGCGCCCACACCATCGCGTCGAGCGGATTGGTGACGACGATGACGAAGGCGTTCGGCGCGTGCTGCTTGATGCCCTCGCCCACCGCTTTCATCACTTTGAGATTGATGCCCAAGAGATCGTCGCGGCTCATGCCGGGCTTGCGCGGCACGCCAGCGGTGACGATGCAGACATCGGCGCCGGCGATGCCGGCATAATCGTTGGCGCCTTTGAGCGCGCTATCCTTGCCAAACACCGGTGACGCTTCGGCGATGTCGAGCCCCTTGCCCTGAGGCACGCCGTCAACGACGTCGAACAGCACGCAATCGCCCAGCTCCTCGCGCGCGGCGATGTGGGCGAGCGTGCCGCCGATCATGCCAGAACCGATGAGGGCAATTTTCGCGCGGGCCATGGGGCGCTCCGGAATCAGGGAAGGAAGGCGCGTGGCATAGACCCGGTCGCCCGGCGGCGCAACGCGGCCTAGCGTTTCACCACCATCAACACGCCGTCGCCGATGCTGGTCATCGCGGCGTGGACGCGGGCGTCGGTGCGCGCCTTGGCCGCCAGCGCGCGCAGCGCGGCGGTGTCGGCGCTCGTGTCGGCAAGATCGGCCACCTTGCCGGACCAAAGCATGTTGTCGAACAACATGGCGCCGCCTTTGCGCAACAGCGTTAGACCGCGTTCGTAATAGGCGTCGTAACCAGTCTTGTCGGCGTCGATGAAACCGAAATCGTACTGGCCCACCTCGCCCGCCGCGATGCGCGCGTCGAGCGTCTCGATCGCGGGCGCGAGCACGAGATCGATCACGTCATCGACCTGCGCTTGCCGCCAGTAGCCCCGCGCCTTCGCGGTCCACTCTTCGTTGATATCGCAGGCAAGCAGCTTGGCGCTGGCGCCGTGCAGTTCGTTCATCGTCAGCGCCGTCGCCAGCGCGGAATAGCCGGTGAACACCCCGACCTCGAACGCGCGCTTCGCATTCAGCATGTGCGCGACGACTTGCATGAAGGCGCCCTGCTCGGCGCTGATCTGCATCCGCGCCATCGGCAGCGCTTGCGTTTCTTCGCGGCAGCGCGCGAGCGCCGGATGCTCCGGCGGATTTACTTGTGCGAGATAGCGGACAAGTTCGGGCGACAGACCAAGCGAGGAGGACATTGTTCTGCCTTAGCGCATCTGACCTCAGTCGTCATTTCGGACGCGCGAAGCGCGATCCGGAATCCAGGGTATGACCGTTCAGTGCTGTTGCCTCTGGATTCCGGGGACGCCGCGAAGCGGAGCCCCGAAATCACGAATACCTCCTAAGCCAGCCGCTTCAGTTCGGCCACCAGATCGTCGCGCTCCCAGGTGAAGCCGCCTTCGTTGTCGGGCTGGCGGCCGAAATGGCCGTAGGCCGCGGTGCGGGCATAGATCGGGCGGTTGAGCTTCAAATGCGTGCGGATCGCGCGCGGCGTCGCCCCGCCGATCATTTCCGGCAGCTTGGCTTCGAGAATGGCGGGATCGATCGTGTCGGCGCCGTGCAAATCGACATAAAGGCTCGTCGGCGTCGCGACGCCGATGGCGTAGCTGATTTGGATGGTGCAACGCTGCGCCAAGCCCGCGGCAACCACATTCTTCGCAAGATAGCGGCACGCATACGCCGCCGAACGATCGACTTTGGTCGGATCTTTGCCCGAGAAGGCGCCGCCGCCGTGCGGAGCTGCGCCGCCATAGGTGTCGACAATGATCTTGCGGCCAGTCAAGCCGGTGTCGCCGTCGGGCCCGCCGATCTCGAACTTGCCGGTCGGGTTGACGTGCCACTTGGTCTTCTTGGTGACGAGCCCGTCGGGGAAGACTGACATCACGTAGGGCTTCAACAGCTCCTCGAACTTCGAGCGCGTGTAATTGCCGCCGTTGAGCTTCTTCTTGTGCTGGTGGCTGACGACGATCTGCTCGACGTGCACCGGCTGACCGTTTTCGTAGCGCAGCGTGACTTGGCTCTTGGCGTCCGGCTCGAGTTCGGGACGCTCGCCCGAGTGCCGCACTTCGGCAAGACGCTTCAAAATGTTGTGCGAGTACTGCAGCGTCGCCGGCATCATTTCCGGCGTTTCGCTGCAGGCGTAGCCGAACATAATGCCCTGATCGCCGGCGCCTTCGTCCTTCTTGGCGCTTGCGTCGACGCCCTGGGCGATGTGCGCCGATTGGCCGTGCAGATAATTGGCGAAGCGCGCCTTCTCCCAGTGGAAGCCCTTCTGCTCGTAGCCGATGTCTTTGATCGCGGCGCGGACCTTCGGCTGCAGCGAAGCGATGATCTCTTTCGTGAACGCCTTGTTCTCGGCCTTCGATCCGCCGGCCTTGCCGGCCCGCACTTCGCCTGCGAGCACGACGCGGTTGGTGGTGACCAGCGTTTCGCACGCCACGCGCGCTTCGGGATCGGCTTCGATGAAGGCGTCGACGACGGTGTCCGAGATGCGGTCGGCGACCTTGTCCGGATGCCCCTCCGACACGCTTTCACTGGTGAACACGTAATTGCTGCGGGCCACGCGGATTCTCCGGAAGGTCACAAAATGGAGCGGCTCTCATAGGGACAACCGGCCGGGGAGGCAATTTGCCAAACGCCGCGGGCTCAGCGTTTCCCCTCGCTGGCGTCTTCGGTCAGGGTCTTGACCAACTCGACCACTTTGCGGCGGAGCTTGGCGCTCTTGATCGAGGCGAACAGGCTCATCAGCTGGACGCCTTCGGGCGTCGCGAGGGCGTCGTCCACGTAGTCCTGGCGGCTTTCAGCAACGCCGCGAGCGCTCCCCACGCCGTCGAAGAACCGCGCCACCGGCATTTCCAGCGCCGCAGCGATGTCCCAGAGGCGACTCACGGCGATCCGGTTCACGCCCTTCTCATACTTCTGAACTTGTTGAAAAGTTACGCCTAATAGCTCGGCAAGCCGTTCCTGGCTCATGCCGATTTCCAACCGGCGGGATCTGACGCGCTGTCCGACCTTTCTGTCGATGGCATTCGCCGCGCGTTCGTCATTCATGGGTTAGAGCCCTCCCGGCTCTGGTTTTCCGGAAGGCAAGAACCGGACGGCCAAGATCAATACAAATAAAGCCGCGAGCAATATACTACCCCCCTGCACCCAGATCGTTTGCGGCAGCGCAGGGGGGAGTTGCGCTTCCGCGTAGAGCGCCCGCCCGTCGGTTGAAGCGACCTCGCGCCCGAAGGCGTCGACTATCGCCGACACCCCCCCCGAGGCCGCCCGCGCCACCGGCAGCCCCTCCTCGATCGCGCGATAGCGGGCCATTGCATAGTGCTGGTAGGGCCCCGAGCCGCCCCCGAACCAGGCGTCATTGGTGACCATCACGATCCAGCCGGGCCGTTCCTCGCCATGCGGGATCATGCCTGGGAAGATCGCCTCGTAGCAGATCAGCACCACCGCCGGCGGAGCGCCGGGAATGACGAGGCGCGTTGGAGGCGGGCCCGCCTCGAAGCCTGCGCCGATCCGCTGCAATGGCGCTATGTTGAAATTGCTCACCAGCGACCAGAACGGGATGTACTCGCCGAACGGGACGAGATGGTTCTTGTCGTAAGTCTGACCGAGCCGCGCCTCGCTGTTCACGCCGTCGACCACTGCCGCGGAGTTGAAGTATGCGAGCCCCTCCGGCTGCAACTCGCGCCGCGTCAGGCCGACGATGAGCGCGCGGTCGCCGAGGCCGCGTCCGAGCGCAGCCATGAAGTCCGGCTGTTCGAGCATGAAGAAATTGACGACCGGGATCGCGCCCTCTGGCCAAATCAGTATCGTCGTTGCGTTGTCATCGCTCGGCGCGCCACTGGCGTCGAGATAACGCTGCAGCACGCGCCATTCCTGGTCGGGACGGGTTTGCCATTTTTCGGCTTGACCCAGACCGGAATCGGCAACGCGGACGACCGGTTGCGCGCCGGGGGGATCGACAGGCGCGCCTGCGATGCGCTGCGCGCCCCACCCCCAGCCCATGCCGACAAGCAACGCCGCCATCAACACCGGCGCGAAACGCCGGCCTGCACTTTGGCCGCCATCTGCAATCGCGGCGGGCGTTGCTGCGATCAGCAACGTGAGTAGCGTCAAGCCATAGATACCGATCAGCGAGGCCAATTGCGAGATCGGCTCGCCGGGCGCCCAGACGTAGCCGGGCAGCAGCCACGGAAAGCCGGTCAGGACGTGCCCGCGCAGCCATTCTGACGCGAACATGCCGATCGTGAACGCGGCGATGCGGCGGGCATCCCGGGTCCAAAGCAGCATCGCAAGCACGGCGCCCAAGCCGGAGAAGAGCGCAAGGCCTGCCGCCAGCGCGAGCGTCGCCGGCACGCCCCAGATTGGCCCCCACGCATCGCTGTCGACGTTGAACGCCGCCGACACCCAGTAGAGTCCTGTGGCGAAATGGCCGAGGCCGAAAAACCAGCCGATCGAAAATGCAGAACGTAACCGCCGCTGTTGGCCGGCCGACACATCGAGCAGCCAGACCACCACAACCACGGCAGCGATGAAAGCAAGCGTGAGCTGAAACGGCGCGTGACCAAGCGTCGCCAGCGCGCCCGAGGCGACGGCCAATCCGCGTCGTTGCCATGGCGATCGCGCGACAAACCAAGCCTCAATGCGCGAGCGCTGAGCGCTTGCGTTTGCAACTTTCAATGCGGGATCTCCCTATGGGCGCGCGTCACTTTGGAGCGCGCTTGGCGCCTAAGGTCAACAACTCAAGCATTGCGCTGTGACGCCTTTCCCGGGCTTATGGCCGCGGGTCGCGCGCTCGTAGCCGCGGCTTCGCTGGCGGGCTTGATGCGGAGCCGTTTCACCCGGCGCGGGTCTGCATCGATGATCTCGACATCGAATCCCGCCGGGTGATGCAGAATCTCGCCCCGCTGCGGCAAGCGCGCCGCCAGCGCCGACGCGAGGCCTGCCGCGGTATCGAACTCGTCTTCGTGGTCGGGCAAGGCGAGGCTCGCGCCGAGTTTTTGTTCGAGTTCGACGATGGGCGCGCGCCCATCGGCTTCGAACGCGCCATTTAAACGCTCCACCACGAACGCCGATTCGACGTCGTGTTCGTCGTCGATGGCGCCAACAATCTGTTCGACTAGGTCTTCCATCGAAACAAGGCCGTCGGTGCCGCCATATTCATCGACGACCAGCGCCAAGTGGATGCGGCTCGACTGCATGCGCAGAAATAGCCGCGCCAGCGTCATCGATTGCGGCACGAACAGAATCTCGCGGCGAATGCGCGGCAGTGAGCGATCCGAGTATTGCGCGCTCGCCGCGCCCTCCTCGTTGGGCGCGAGCAGCGCCAGCACGTCTCGCACGTGAATGAAGCCCTGCGGATCGTCGAGCGTTTCGCCGTAGATCGGCAAACGCGAGTGTTGGCTTTCCGAGAAGGCGCGCGCCGCCTCCCCTAACGTGGCTGAGGCTTCAATGGCGACAATCTCGGCGCGCGGGCGCATCACGTCGGCCACCTTGAGCTGATCGAAATGCGCGGCGCGTAGGATAAGGTCCTTGTGCGCGAGTTCTATCTGGCCGCCATTGGCTTCGCGCTCACGCAGCGCTTCTTCAACGGCTTCAGCGGACCCGAGCTTCCCGCGCGTGAAGATACGCGTCCATCGTTGAAGCAGGCCCGCGCGTCTTCGCGAGGGAGGGTCGTCGTTGGTCGTTTCAACCATAATGGTCTGTGTCGCACTCCAAAGGCGGCGTCACGCGTAGGGATCTTCTATCCCCAGCGAAGCAAGGACTGCGCGTTCGCGTGCTTCCATGGCTTCGGCGTCGGCCGGACTTTCGTGATCATAGCCTAGCAGATGTAGAAATCCGTGTACGGCCAGATGCGCGGCGTGGTGTTCGAAGCGCTTACCCTGGAAATTCGCTTGCTCGACAATGGTTTCCGCGGCGAGCGCGATGTCGCCAAGAAAGCTGGGTTCCGCCTGGCCGGGCGCCGGTGGGAACGACAAAACGTTGGTTGCGCCCGGCTTGCCGCGGAATTGCTGGTTGAGGTCCGCCACAACCTTGTCGTCACCCAAGAGCAGAGAAACCACTCCCGACCTGCCTTCCGCCTGCGCTGCTGCGGCGAGCGCGCGCGAAAGCAAGTCCTCGTGGCCGCGCCAAAGCGGCGAGCCGGCCAGAATATCGACTTCCAGTTCAGCCACCGCGCGCGCCCTCGTCGCGGTGATAAGCCTCGACGATATGCGCGACGAGCTTGTGACGGACAACGTCTTGCGCCGCGAAGCGGATGACCTCGACGCCTGGTATCGTTTCAAGAATGGAGATGGCGTGTGCGAGGCCCGATTGGTCGGGACGCACGAGATCGATCTGAGATGGATCGCCGGTGACAACCATGCGCGAGCCTTCGCCCAGGCGCGTCAGCACCATCTTCATTTGCAGAATGGTGGCGTTCTGCGCTTCATCGGCGATGACGAATGCGTTCGAGAGCGTGCGGCCGCGCATGAATGCAACGGGCGCGACTTCGATCTGGCGGCGCTCGCGGCGCGCCTTCAAATCATTCTCGCTCATCTGGCTGCGGAACGCGTCCCATATCGGCTGCAGGTAGGGATCGACCTTTTCAGCCAGATCGCCGGGCAGATAACCGAGCTTCTCCCCTGCTTCGACGGCAGGCCGCGTGACGATAATCCGATCGACGCGTTCCTGCTTCAACGCTTCGACCGCGGCGGCTACAGCGAGGAAGGTCTTGCCGGTGCCAGCCGGGCCAACGCCGAAGATGAGATCGATGTTTTCGTCGCGCAGCGCCTCGACATAATGCACCTGACGCGGCGTACGCAGAACCAAGCCCCCGAGCTGCGGCAGATTCATCGGCCCGGGCGTGTCTGTCTGGCCCTCGGAGAACGAGATCGCCGCGAGCACTTCGCCTTCGCGCACACGCCCCTTGCGGCGCGCGAGGTCAACCAGCGCTTCGACGATGCGATGCACCCGCGTGAGATCGGCCTCGGCGGTCTTGCCGGGAACGGCGCGGGCGACGATCTTGTCGCCCTGAACATCAAGCGTGACACTATAGGCCGGCGAGCCACGAGGGGCGTTCGGATCGCGGAACGCTTCCTGGATTTGCGCGACATGACGGTGCAGCGGACCAAAGACCGCTTGCGCCGTCTCGCCCAGCGTAAGCGTGCGTGTGAGGTTGTCGCTCATGCGCCGGCCAACGCGTTTTGCGAGGACGCCGCGATGCGGACATCCACAATTTCGCCATCGCGCGCGCTTCCCTCGAAGTGAACCGCCTGCAGGTAGGGCGAACGACCATGCTTCTGGCCGGGCTTGCGCCCATCGCCGGTGACGAGGATCGGCAGAATCTTGCCGACCTGAGACGCATTGAACGCGCGCTGTTGCTCGGAAAGCAGCTCCTGCAAGCGCGCGAGACGCTTGGCTTTCGCGTCCTCCGGCACCTGTCCCATCATGGCGGCAGCGGGCGTGCCGGGACGCGCGGAATATTTGAACGAAAAGGCTGAGGCGAAATTCACGTCGCGCGCCAGCTGCATGGTCGCCTCGAACTCTTTCTCCGTTTCGCCCGGGAAACCGACGATGAAGTCGGTCGAGAGCGCGATGTCGGCCCGCGCGGCGCGCAGGCGCGCGACGATGTCACGATAGAACGCGCTATCGTGCTTCCGGTTCATGGCTTTGAGGATGCGATCCGAGCCTGACTGCACCGGCAAGTGCAGGCACGGCATGAGCTTCGGCTCCTCCCCATGCAACGCGATCAGATCGTCCGTCATCTCGATCGGGTGCGAGGTCGTGTAGCGGATGCGGGCGACGCCATCGATCGCAGCGATCGCTGCGATCAGCTCGGCGAAACTTGCGACGCCGTGGTAGGCGTTGACATTCTGGCCGAGCAGCGTGATCTCGCGCACGCCGTTGTCGGCCAGCGAGCGCGCCTCGGCGAGCACGTCGGCAAGCGGGCGCGAAAACTCGGCGCCGCGCGTGTAGGGCACGACACAGAACGTGCAGAACTTGTCGCAACCTTCCTGGATCGAGAGGAATGCGGTGACGCCGTCAGGCGCGCGTGCCGGCAATACGTCGAACTTTTCCTGCGCGGTGAAATCCGCGGCAAGACGTTCGCCGGTCCTGCGCGCGGCGCGGGCGATAAGTTCCGGCAGCTTGTGATAGGCTTGGGGCCCGACGATAAGATCGACGGCGGGGGCGCGTGCGATGATTTCTTCGCCCTCGGCCTGCGCGACGCAGCCGGCGATGGCGATGGTCATGCCCTTGCCTTCGGCTTGGCGGCGCTCTTTGTGACGTTTGAGCCGGCCGATCTCGGAATAGACCTTCTCCGTCGCCTTCTCGCGGATATGACAGGTGTTGAGGATAACCAGATCGGCGTTCTCGGGCGTCTCGGTGACGGCGTAGCCAAGCGGCGTCAGCACGTCGCGCATGCGCTCGGAATCATAGACGTTCATCTGGCAGCCGTAGGTCTCGATGAAGAGACGTTTCGGCGCGCGGGCGTCGGGCATGGCTATTTCTTGCCCGCCTTGGCTTTGTCGTCGAGCGGCACGCCGTAAAGCTCGAGCCGGTGATCGACGAGCCGGTAGCCCAGCCGTTTGGCGATCTCGTGTTGGAGTCGCTCGATCTCTTCGTCGACGAATTCGATCACCTTGCCTGACTTGGTGTCGATGAGGTGGTCGTGGTGATGTTCGGGCACTTCTTCATAGCGCGAGCGGCCATCGCGGAAATCGTGGCGCTCCAAGATGCCGCTTTCTTCGAACAAGCGCACCGTGCGGTAGACCGTGGCTATTGAAATGCCGGGATCGACGGCGGCGGCGCGCCGATGCAGTTCTTCGACATCGGGATGGTCATGGCTGCCCGAGACGACGCGCGCGATCACGCGGCGCTGCTCAGTCATGCGCATGCCCTTCTCGACGCAGAGTTTTTCGATCCGATCCATGGCCGTCAAATACCCCTTCCCGCGGGGCGATGTCCACCTTCGGCGAGCTAGACAACCGGCCGTGGCAGCGCGCGGCGCATGACGATGGCGTCAATGGAGCCGCCTTCGCCCGCATAATAGGCGTGACGGCGGCCGGCCTCCTCGTAACCGAGCTTGGCGTAGAGAGCGCGTGCGGCGGCGTTGTCTTCGGCGACCTCCAGATGCATCGACGTGGCGCCGCGCACCAGAGCGGTGACTCCTGCAGCTATGACGAGCGCTGCGCCAAATCCACGCCTGCGCGCCTCGGGCACGACGGCGACGGTCAGCAGTTCGGCGTCGCCGGCGGCGGTCCAAGCCATGACGAATCCCTGGGCCTCCGCGCCGTTGCCGTGGATCAGCGCGAAGACCGCTTTGTTCTCCATGAGCCGGGCGATTTCGCCCGCCGTCCATGCCTTCGGGAACGCGCGTGCGTGCAGGGACGCCAGCAATTCGCAAGCATTGGGCGGCGCCGCTTCGATCATGAGCCGCCCGGGAACGTCACGTGCGGCGCGCGCAAGTACATGGGATTCGGAGGATAGAGCGCGGGATCGAGACACGCGGCGCGGATCGCGAGCAAAGCCGCGTTGACGCTCACGCCCGGCCCCTTGAGGTTCGCAGCGCCGATCAAAGCTGTGTGTTCGCCGCGCGGAATGTTGCAGGGCGCGATGCGCGCGACCCCGTCCTCGTAGAGAGCGAAATATGAGGCGCCCGGCGTCTCGATCAGCGCCGCTCGCGCGCCCTCCTCCCCGTCTTCCAGCGCGAGCGCCTCGAGCGTGGAGAGGCCGATGCAAGGCTTTTTCACAGCGAGCGCAAGCGCCCGGGCGAAAGAGAGACCGACGCGGACGCCGGTGAACGAGCCGGGACCTGTCGTGACGGCGATGCGGTCGAGATCGGCGAACACGACGCCAGCTCGCTGCGCGGCGTCCCGCGTCATGGGCGCGAGCCGCTCGGCCTGGCCGCGCGTCATAGGTTCGCGCAAGTGCGCCAGCGTTTCCCGCTCGCGGACGATGGCGACGGAGCAAGCATCCAACGCTGTATCGATGCCGAGCACGATCATGCGCTCGGACTCACACCACTTGCTCCACCGCGTTTACTTCCGGGACGTAATGGCGAAGCATGTTTTCGATGCCTTGCTTCAGCGTCAGCGTCGACGACGGGCAGCCGGCGCATGAGCCGCGCATATTGAGCCGGACGATGCCGTGTTCGTGGTCCCAGGAGTGGAAAGTGATGTCGCCGCCATCGCGCGCCACCGCCGGGCGGACGCGGGCGTCGATGATTTCCTTCAGCTCTTTGACGATGCCCGCCGCTTCGCCTTCGTAAACGATATCAGCCTCGTCAGTTTCATCGGCGGGCGCGTCACCCTCGCTGAGCACTGGGCGGCCCGAAGTGAAGTGATCCATGATCGCGGCGAGTACGTGCGGCTTCAGGTGCGGCCACTCAATGGCTTCGCCCTTGGTGACGGTGATGAAATCGGCGCCCAGATAGACCCGCTCGACGCCATCGACCTCAAACAACGCCGCCGCCAGTGGCGAGCGCAGCGCGGCGTAGGCGTCGGCGTACTCGCGGCTACCGTGCGCCAGCACGTCGCGCCCGGGCAAGAACTTCAGCGTGCGCGGATTCGGCGTGGCTTCCGTCTGAATGAACATGATCGTCAGGTGGGCTCTTCGGCCGTAGGGGTCAAGCTGGGGGTTGCGGCGCAGGCGGCTCTTGTTCGCTTTCGACAGAGACAACCGCTGCCATCGGCAAAGCAATGGAGCGAATTTCCTCGCGCGTGAGCGCGCCCGGCACCACGACAACGGGGACCGGGCGCGGCGAGAGGCCGCCGCTCTTGCCGAGCTGGCTGATCAGCGGCCCGGGGCCGCTGGGCGGCGATGCGGCAGCGAGCACCACCAATTTGATTGAAGTATCTTCCAGGAGCAGCTTGCGCAGCTCAGGCTTCAGATCGCCTTCGCGCAGAATCGGCTCGGCGGTGACGCCGCATTCGGCCCATGCCTCAGCGGCGAAGCGCTGTGTGAGCGACTCGGCTGCGTCGCGCGCTTGTCGGCGCATCTCCTCGGTGATCGACGCCCACGGCGCGGGATCGGACGGCTCGATAACGCGCAGCATCAAGAGGCGCCAGCCAGTGTAGCGGCAGAGCAGACCGGCATAGATCAGCGCGTCCGGGAACTCCTCGCTCTCGTCGGCGATGACCAGACAGCTGAACGCTTGCAGATCCTTGCTCATGGCGCGCGACCGTCGCTCAATCGCGCCCGTACATCAAGCGCGCCAGAGGCCGACGACGTCGCGGACTTCGGCCATGATCGGCTGCGCTATGGCGCGGGCCTTCTCGGCGCCGTCCTTGAGAATAGCGTCGATCGCGGCCGGGTCGGAGTCGAGCCGCCGCATCTCGGCAGCGATTGGCGAGAGTTTTGCGGCCAAGGTTTCCGCCAGCGCCGGCTTGAACACGCCAAAGCCCTTGCCGCCAAACTCGGCGAGCACGTCGTCGACGCTGCGCTCGGTGATGGCCGCGAAAATGCCGACGAGATTCTCGACCTCCGCCCGACCCGCCAGGCCCCCCTTCGACTCCGGCAGAGGCAGCGGATCGGTCGTCGCCTTCTTGATCTTTTGCAGGATCGTGTCGGCGTCATCGGTCATGTTGATCCGCGTCATGTCGGAGGGATCGGACTTTGACATCTTCTTGGTTCCGTCGCGCAGACTCATGATCCGCGCACCAGGACCCTGGATCAAAGGCTCGGGCAACGGAAAGAACGCCGGCGCATTGTGGTCGTTGTTGAACTTCTGCGCGATGTCGCGCGACAGCTCCAAGTGCTGCTTCTGATCTTCACCCACGGGCACGTGCGTCGCCTTGTAGAGTAGAATGTCGGCGGCCTGCAGCACCGGATAGTCGAACAGGCCCACGCTCACGCGTTCGCTGTGCTTTCCGGCCTTGTCCTTGAACTGCGTCATCCGTTCGACCCAGCCCATGCGGGCGACGCAATTGAAGATCCAGGCCAGTTCGGTGTGCTCGCGTACGGCCGATTGAACGAAGACGATTGATCGCTTCGGATCGACGCCGGCGGCGACGTAAGCGGCGGCGACTTCACGGCAGCGGCTGGCGAGGTTTTCGGGATCAGGGCCGGTGGTGATCGCGTGCAGATCGACGATGCAATAGATGCATTCGTAGCTCTCTTGCAGCTTCACCCATTTCTGCAGCGCGCCGAGATAATTGCCGAGGTGCAAGCCGTTCGTCGGCTGCATGCCTGAGAACACGCGCTGCGGGCCTTTGTATTCGACCCCTTTCGTGTCAGAGGGGGCGGCGTCGGTCATGGGAAACTCCGGAACATGAGAGAGCGGGCGCGCGATGCTCGCGCGGAAGCGGCGTCAGATCAGGCCCGCCATCGCCAAGTATACATTCTCGTGTTCATGGGCCGCGCTTCTATCAGCCGTCCAAGCCCGGCGGCAAGCCGCCTCCCCCGCCTGTTTCGTTCGCCGCCGGCCCGCGTTCGCGCTTGAAGGCTGCGCGCACTTCGGCGAGCGTGACCGCGCGCACCAGAAAGGCGACGACAAAATACATCGTGCCGCCGCCCAGAATGAGCAGCGCGATCGCCGCCTCCTTCGAGCCGAGCGACGCTTCGATCGCCTCGCGGTTGGCGCCGGCAAAGAAAAGCACCGCGAACAAGAAAGCAGAGGCGACGCCGATGCGCAGCAGTCGTGCGAACGCCGAAGGCGTCGGCCTGTAGGCGTTGCGGGCGACGAGACTGCGGATCATCAAGAACACGTTCACCCACGCCGCCATCGAAGTGGCTATCGCCAGACCCTGGAAGCCCGGCACGCCCATTGCGCGCAAACCGAAGAACAGCGCCGCGCCGATAACTATGTTCAGCACCATCGAGGTGATGGCGTAGCGCATCGGCGCTTTCGTATCTTCGCGAGCGAAAAATGCGGGCGCATAGATCTTAGCCAGCACGAATGCGGGCACGCCCCAACCATAGTGAATGAGCGCCAGCGCCGCATTTTGCGCATCGACTTCGGTGAAGGCGCCGCGCGAATAGAGTCCGTCGATCAGATAAAACGGAATCGCCAGCATCGCGGCGGCAGCCGGCAGCGTGAACGCCATCGAGAGCGCGACCGCTTCGTCGAGGGCGCCGCGCGCGCCGGGCTCGTCGCCTTCCTGCACGAGACGCGAAAGACGGGGCAGCATGGCGACGCCGACGGCGATGCCGATAAGTCCGAGTGGCAGCTGGTAGAGGCGGTCGGCGACATTGAGATAAGTGATCGCTCCCCGCTCGAATGAAGCCAGCGCCTGGCTCACCATCACGTTGATCTGCAGCGCGCCGCCGGCGATCGCTGCGGGCGCTGCAAGTACGAACAACCGCTTTACTGCGGGTGTCAAGCGAGGAAAGGGGAAGCCAAGTTTCGTGCCGGAGCGATGTGCGCCCCACCACACCCACAGCGCCTGCAGCAGACCCGAAATTGAGACGGCGACAATGGCGGCGAGCGCCGCATATTCCGGCGTGTCATGCACGAGCCAGAGGGCGAAGAGCTGGCAAAGGTTGAACAGAATCGGCGCAGCAGCAGCAGCAAAAAAGCGACCGTGGGCGTTCAAGACTCCCGAGAATAATGTCGCCGCCGACATCGCCACCAAGTATGGCATTGCCAATTGTGTGAGCAGCGTCGCGAGCCGGAAGGTCTGCGGGTCGTCGATATAGCCCGCGAACAACACGCTATTGATCCAGTTCATGCCGACGATGGCGACGGCGCTGAGCAAACCCACGATCAGCAGAAGAACCGAGAGCGCTTCGGAAGCAAGCCGGTTCGCCGCCGCCTCGCCTTCCGCCGCCAGCGTCTTCGAATAGACCGGCACGAAGGCTTGGCTGAAGGCGCCCTCCGCGAACAGCCGGCGAAAGAGATTGGGGAATCGCAAAGCGGCGAAGAACGCGTCCGCCACGGGGCCGGCGCCGAGCGCCGCCGCCAGCGCCAAATCGCGCGCGAAACCGAACAGGCGCGAGATCAGGGTCAAGCCGCCGATGACGGCGGTGTTGCGGGCAAGGCTCATGCGTGCGGGCGACTCAATCTGCGGAGCACCCTGGCTAGCGCGCTGTTAACGCGCCGTCGAGGCGCGGGCCACTGCAAGCTTGGAGGGATCTGCCGGTTCTGCCGCCCGCAACGCAGCTTCGAGCTTGCCGCGCACGGCGGCGATGCGGCGAGGATTGGCGATTTGTCCGCCGCCCTCTTCTTCCTGAACGTAGAAGACGTCAGACGCGCGTTCGCCGTAGGTATCGATGTGGGCGCTGACGATCGACACTTTCGCTTCCGCGCACACACGGGCGAGGTCGGCCAACAGGCCCAGCCGGTCGCGGCCCGAGGCTTCGATGACCGTGGCCGAGGGCGTGATATCGTTGTCGATCCGAACCCAAGGCTCGATGTTGAAAGCGGCGACGCGGCGCGACGGCGGCGGCGCTATCGGCGGGGCGTGATCGCTGAGGGCGGCTCGAGTGAGGCGCGCCGTCAGCGCCTCGAGCAGGCGCGGACCGTCCATGCCGAAGGGACGGTGATTTGTTGTCTGGATCGAAAACACGTCGAACGCGGCGCCGTCTTTCGATGTGTGAACGCGCGCCCCGACAATATCGGCGCCGCTGGCTGAAATCGCCGAAGCCAAGCTGGCGAATAGACCGGGCCGGTCGCCGGCATAGACCAGGACTTCGGTGACGCCTTGGGTTTCGCGGATGCGGGTCGCGACATGGGGGATGGCGCGCGCCGTGCGGGCGCGCATCACTTCGGTTGCATGCCACTTCAGCGCGTCGGCGTCGTGATTGAGCCAATAGCCGTCGTCGAGCGCTTCCAGCCAAGCCTTCATCACATCGGCATGCGCGCCTACCGCATCAAGCAGCAAGCGTTGTTTCGCTGCGCCGGCAATCTCGGTCAGGTGCGAACGCACGCCCTCCTCATCGGAACGGCCGCCGTGCAGCGCCGCCTCGGTGAGCCGGTAAAGATCGCGCAGCAATTGGCCTTTCCAATCGTTCCAGACATTGCCGACGGCGCGGATGTCGGAAACGGTGAGCACCAAAAGCAAGCGCAAGCGCTCGACATTGCCGACGGTTTCGGCGAACTGCGCGACGGTGCGCGGATCGCCGATGTCGCGCTTTTGGGCCACGTCGCTCATCACCAAGTGATGGCGCACGAGCCAGCCAACGAGATCGACCTCCTCTGCCGGCAGCCCCAGACGCTCGCAGGCGGCGCGCGCCGACCGCTCGCCCTTGATCTGCTGATCGCCGTCGCCCTTGCCGGTGTCATGCAGCAGCATGGCGAGATAAAGCGCCCGGCGGTTGATGATCTTGGGAAAGAGTTCGCTCGCGAGCGGATGCTGATCCTTGTGCCGGCCGCTTTCGATCTCGGCCATGGCGTCGATGGCGCGCAGCGTGTGCTCGTCCACTGTGAAGTGATGATACATATTGAACTGCATCTGCGCGACGATGCGGCCAAACTCCGGCACGAATTTTCCAAGCACGCCGGCTTCGTTCATCAATCTTAGCGCCGCACCCGGATGACGCTTCGAACCGATGACATCGAGGAACGCCGCGCGCGAGGCCGGCTGGCGGCGCCATTCGGGACCCAATACGCGGGCGCGGCGCGAGGCCTGCCCGAACGCGGTTGGATGGACGTCGAGATCGTGCTTGGCGGCGATGGCAAATAGCCGCAACACATTTTCCGGCGCAGAGAGCACGTCATCAGTCTCGACATTGAGCCGACCGCCCTCGACGCAAAAGCCGGGTTCGATCTGCGTTACGCGCTTGCGGGCGGGCGAGAGGAAGCGCTGCAGACCCTTCGGCGTCTGCTTCGCTTGATCGGCCTCGAGCCGCGCGCACAGCGTGCGCGTCAGCGCGCCGGTTTCCTTGGCCGCCAAGAAATAACGCTTCATGAACCGCTCGACCGCGCTATGACCGCCGCGCGAGCCATACCCCAAGCGCCGCGCCATCTCGGGCTGCAGATCGAAGGTCAGCCGCTCTTCGGCGCGCTGGGTGAGGAAGTGCAGATGGCAACGCACCGTCCACAGGAATTCGAGCGACCGGCGGATCGCGTTGCGCTCCTCGTTCGTGAACACGCCCGCTTCGACCAGCTCGCGCGGCCGCACGAAGCCGTAACGCCGCCGCGCCATCCACGCGAGCGTATGCAGATCGCGAAGCCCGCCCTTCCCTTCCTTGATGTTCGGCTCGACCATGTAGCGCGAGGCCCCCTGGCGGGCATGGCGCTCATCGCGTTCTTTAAGTTTTGACGCGATGTAGTCTGCGTGATCGCGGCTGGCGACCTCCTTCCGAAATCGCGTGAAGAGATCGCCGGCCAACGCTTCATCGCCAGCGATGTAACGCGCCTCCAGCAGCGCGGTCTGCACGGTGTGGTCGTCGCGCGCGAGCTTCAGGTTTTCCTCGATGTTGCGCGCGGACTGCCCGACTTTCAGCCGAAGGTCCCAGAGCATGTAGAGCATGTACTCGGTCACGCTCTCGTCGAACGGCGTGGGCTTGTAGGCGCGCAGGAAGAGCAGATCGAGATCGGAGAACGGCGCGAGTTCGCCGCGCCCGTAGCCACCGACTGCGACGATCGCCATGCGCTCGCCCTCGGTCGGATTGCGGGCACGGAAGATGTGCGTCGTAGTGTAGTCGTAGAGCGCGCCGACGATCTCATCGGCGACCTGCGCCAGAAGCCGCGCCGCGGCGAGGCCGTTCTCCCCCGCCTCAAGCCGCTCTTGTGCGACCGTTCGGCCCCGAAACAACGCCGCCTCGAGCAAGCCGCGCACGCTTGCGCGCGCGTTTTCCCCGCGCTCGGCGTAGGCCGCGCTCAAAGCGGCGCGCAGCTTCTGGCCGTCGATCACCTGCTCGATGCGGATCGGTTTCAGCCGTTGCGCGACCATCTCATTGCAATTTCGTCATTCTGGGGCGCCGGCGCCACTGTTTCGGACTGTCATCAGTGACTTCTCGGTTAATTCGATAACTCAAACTTGCCTCATTTCGCGGGCACAGCCACAAGTGTAACGGGAGCAGGCGCTTCCCGGGAGAGCCTTCGTATGCGCAAAAGCGGCAAGACCATCCGCCTCAACCCCGTGGACGACGATCACCAAGTGCACGATCACCCCGCCCGCGCCGGCCTCGAGGCGATTATGGACCAAAAGCTGTTCGCGCAGCGTATCCGCAGCGAACGCGCGTCGGCGTACTGGTTTGCCGCTTCCCTCTGGGGCGTGACCGGGCTCGTGCTCGGAGGCATCCTCGGCGCCTACATGATGTTCGTGGCGATGGACTCGTCCCTGCCGCTGGCTTCCGAAGCCGTGTCACGCGGCATGGCGGTCGAGCAAGCACGCCAACGCGTTGATGAGCGCGACCCGGCGCTCAGGGATCCTGCCGAGCAGCAGCCTTAAGCTTGTAGAGCGCTTCCAGCGCTTCCTTCGGCGACAAATGATCCGGATCGATGCTGGCGAACGCTGTTTCCAGCGCTGACGGCGCGTGCTCCTCCATCACTAGCGCGAACAGCGGCAGTTCCTCCGCAATCTCAAAACGTGCAGAGCCCCCGCTGGCTTCTAACCGCTGCAGAACGGCGCGGGCGCGCTCGACCGCGCTCTTCGGCAAGCCTGCTAACTTAGCAACCTGGATGCCGTAGGAACGGTCCGCCGCCCCGGGCGCGACTTCATGCAGAAAGACGAGATCGCCTTTCCATTCCTTGGCCCTCAGGTGCGCATTGGCGCCGGCTTCGAGCTTGTTCGCTAACCGCGTGAGCTCGTGATAGTGCGTGGCGAACACGGCGCGGCATCTGTTAGCTTCGTGCAAGTGCTCGGCCACTGCCCAGGCGATGGCGAGGCCGTCGAAGGTCGCCGTGCCGCGGCCGATTTCATCGAGCACCACGAGCGCGCGCGGACCAGCCTGGTTCAGGATCGCGGCAGTCTCGACCATTTCGGTCATGAACGTGGAGCGGCCGCGCGCGAGATCGTCGGAGGCGCCGACGCGGGCGAAGACGCGATCGACCACGCCGACGCGTAGCTTTTTCGCCGGCACGTATGAGCCCGCCTGCGCCAGCACCGCTAGCAACGCGATCTGGCGAAGATAAGTGCTCTTGCCCGCCATGTTCGGGCCGGTGACAACAAGCAGCCGCGGACCGGATCGGCCCTCGGCGTCAAGGCGCGCGTCATTCGGGGTGAAACCCTGGCCTTCGCGCCGCACGCCCTCCTCCACAACCGGGTGGCGTGCGCCTTCGGCAAGCAATGCGGTACTCTCGTCAATCTCGGGCCGCGTCGCCTGCGTGTCCTCCGCCCATTCGGCCAACGCCGCGGCGACATCGAGCGCCGCAAGCGCTTCCGCTGCGGCCCGGATCGGCGCTTCGTTCGCGGCGGCTCGTGCTGCGAATTCCTTGAACAAAGCAAGTTCGCGCGCCTGAGCAGCCTCGCCGGCGCGGGCGATCTTGGCGTCGAGTTCGGCAAGCTCGGTAGTGGTGAAGCGGATGGAGCCCGCATTGGTCTGGCGATGGATGAATCGCGCATTGAGCGGCGGCGCCATTAAGGCCTCCGCCTGTTTCGTCGTCGCGTCGATATGATATCCCAGCACGTTGTTGTGCTTGAGCTTCAGCCCCGCAATGCCGGTTTCCTCGGCGTAGCTTGCTTGCAGCGCAGCGATGACTTTGCGGCTGTCATCGCGGAGTGCCCGGGTCTCGTCGAGTGCAGCGTCATGACCGGAGGCGATGAAGCCGCCGTCGCGGCTAAGCAGTGGCGGATCGGGCGCCAGCGCGCGCGCCAAGTCTTGGGCGAGAGCTGCGCTTTCGGACTGCGTCGCGAGCGTGAGCGCAGCGCAGGCCGAGGCGATCTCGGCCGGCATCCCTTGCGCGCGATCCAGACAGCGCGCGGCGGCGCGATCGCCGGCGGCGAGCCCGTCGCGCAGACTGGCCAGATCGCGCGGGCCGCCGCGGCTCAGCGCAAGCCGCGTCAATGCACGCGCGAGATCGCCGGCGGCGCGAAGTTCTGCGCGGACGCCGGCGCGGCGCTCGCGCGCGTCGAGGAAAAACTCTACCGCATCGAGGCGCGCGTTGATCGCGGCCACGTCAGTAAGCGGACGTCCGATGCGTTCCGCCAGCATGCGGCCGCCGGCGGACGTGACGGTGCGGTCGACACAGGCAAGAAGCGACCCGTCCCTGCCGCCGCGCACGGAGCGTTCGATTTCAAGCGCCGCGCGAGTCGCAGCGTCGATCGCCATCGGTGCGCGTTCGGAGTTGCGGCGCGGCGGCGTCAGTCGCGGGGCTGCGCCGGCCTGGGTGAGTTCGACATAGTCGAGCAGCAATCCCATCGCCGAGAGTTCGCCGTCGTTGAAATCGCCGAACGCGTCCAGCGCCGCCACTTCGAACGCCGCCTTGATTCGGCGCGCCGCTGTCTTCGCGTCGGCTTTGACCGCGGGGCGCACGGTCAAAGCCGCGCCAGCGATGCGGGCAGCCTCCTTCACGTGCTGAGCGTGTGCATCGGTAACGAGCAATTCCGCCGGCGCGAGCGCGGCGACCTCTTGCTCGGCCTCGCCATGTTTCAGCGAGCGCGTCTCGAACGCGCCGGTGGAAACATCGGCCCAAGCGATCGCCGCGCCTTCGCCGCCGAAGAAGATCGCCGCCAGCCGATTGGCCGCGCGTGCGTCGAGCAGCCCTTCCTCTGTCAGCGTGCCGGGCGTAACGACGCGGACGACGCCGCGCTGCACGATCGCCTTACCCCCGCGTTTCTTTGCTTCGGCCGGATCCTCGAGCTGTTCGCAGACGGCGACTTTGAAGCCCGAGCGAATGAGCTTCGAGAGATAGTTCTCCGCCTGATGCCAAGGCACGCCTGCCATTGGAATGGGTTCGCCGCCGTGCTGGCCGCGTTTGGTCAGGGTGATGCCGATGGCGGCGGAGGCCTTCTCGGCGTCCTCAAAGAACAATTCGTAGAAATCACCCATGCGGAAGAACAGCAGCGCGTCGGGGTGCTCTGCTTTGGCGGCGAGATACTGCGCCATGAACGGCGTCGTTCTGGGCGGCGGGTGAGGGGAATCAGCCACCGGCCAGCTTTAGCGATTTGGCGCGCGGACTTCCATTGACGGACTGAGGCTCAAAGCTAGGGTGCGGCTCGAAATTTCCGGACATCTTTGAGCCCCCATGGCCGACACAAGAAAGACGTTCACCGACGCCGAGGCGCTCGATTTCCACCGCCTGCCGACGCCGGGAAAAATCTCGATCGCGCCGACCAAGCCGATGGCGACGCAGCGTGATCTATCGCTCGCCTACTCCCCCGGTGTCGCGGTTCCCGTAAAGGCGATCGCCGAGGATCCGGACCTTGCCTACGACTACACGTCGAAAGGCAATCTGGTCGCAGTGATTTCGAACGGCACCGCGATCCTGGGGCTCGGAAATCTCGGCGCCATGGCGTCGAAGCCGGTGATGGAAGGCAAGAGCGTTCTGTTCAAGCGCTTTGCCGATGTCGATTCGATCGACATCGAAGTGACGACGACGGACGTGGAGGAATTCGTCACCACGGTCCGCAATATCGGACCGACATTCGGCGGCATCAATCTCGAGGACATCAAGAGCCCGGAATGTTTCGTGATCGAGAGCCGCCTGCGCGACGAACTCGACATCCCGGTGTTCCATGACGATCAGCATGGCACGGCGATCATCGCCGCGGCGGGTTTGCTGAATGCGTGCGAACTCACCGGCCGAAGACTCGAAGACATCACCGTCGTCTGCAACGGCGCCGGCGCCGCCGGCCTTTCCTGCATCGCGCTGATCAAGCAGCTGGGCGTCCCGCACGAAAACGTCATCGCGCTCGATCGCGAAGGCGTCATCTATCGCGGCCGCGAGAAAGGCATGGATCAGTTCAAGTCGGTCCACGCGGTCGATACCAAAGCCCGCACGTTGGCCGACGCGATGAAGGGCGCAGACGTGTTCATGGGCCTTTCCGTCGCCGGCGCGGTTACCAGGGAGATGGTCAAATCGATGGCCAAGAAGCCGATCATCTTCGCCATGGCCAATCCCGATCCGGAGATCACTCCGGAAGAAGCGCACGAAGCGCGCAAGGACGCGATCGTCGCAACTGGCCGCTCGGACTATCCGAACCAGGTCAACAATGTCTTGGGCTTTCCCTACATCTTTCGCGGCGCGCTCGATGTGCGCGCACGAACGATCAATGAAGAGATGAAGGTTGCGGCCGCCCGCGCGCTGGCGGAGCTGGCGAAGCAGGACGTGCCCGATGAAGTGGCGGCTGCCTATCACGGCCGGCGGCCGAAATTCGGGCCCGACTATATTATTCCTGCCCCGTTCGATCCGCGCCTGATCTCGGAGATTCCGCCCTATGTGGCGCAAGCGGCGATGGACACCGGCGTCGCGCGCCGCCCGATCACGGACATGCAGGCGTACAAACACAGTCTCGCCCAGCGTCTCGACCCGACGGCGGCGATGATGCAGCGCGTGCAAACGGTGGTGCGCCGTAAGCCCAAATGCATCGTCTTCGCCGAAGGCGAAGAGCCCTCCGTGATCCGCGCGGCTTACGCCTTTCGCGAACTCGGCTTGGGCGACGCGGTGCTGATTGGGCGCGAAGAAACGGTGCGCGCCAACATGGCGCAGGTGGGCGTGCCGGAGACCGCGCCGTTGCAGATCATCAATGCGCGGCTTTCCGAGAACAACGAACTCTATGCCGACTACCTCTACAAGCGGCTGCAACGCTTCGGCTATCTGCAGCGCGACGTACAGCGACTCGTCAATCTCGACCGCAACGTCTTCGGCGCCTGTGTGGTCGCGCTCGGGCATGCCGACGGCATGGTCACCGGCGTGACGCGCAATTATGCGACGGCGCTCGATGACGTGCTGAAAGCGATCGACCCCGCGCCGCGCGAGCGGGTGATGGGCATGTCGATCATCCTGATGAAGGGCCGCACATTGTTCATCAGCGACACGGCGGTGGCTGAATTTCCGAATCCGCCGGAGTTGGCCCAGATTGTCATTCAGTCCGCGGCGATGGCGCGCCAATTCGGCATTGTCCCGCGCGTGGCGCTGATCTCGCACTCCACATTCGGCAATCCGAAGATGGAGCGCTCTGAAAAAATCCGCGACGCCGTCACCCTGCTCGACCGGCGTGAAGACATCGAATTCGAGTACGAAGGCGAGATGAATGTGGATGTCGCGCTGCACCCGGACATGCGCGAGCTTTATCCGTTCTCGCGCTTGTCCGAGCCCGCGAATGTGTTGGTGATGCCGGCGCTGCACTCGGCGTCGATTGCGACGAGCCTGCTCACCACCGCCGGCGGCGCCACAGTGATCGGCCCGGTGCTGACCGGCCTCGCCAAACCAATTCAGATCGCGCCGCTCGGCGGCACGGTTTCCGACATCGTGAGCTATGCCACCCTCGCCGCGTTCCAGGCTGCCGAAACGAAGAGTGAAGCGAAACCTGCCTAAGCGGGCGCGGGCTCTGCTTTGGCCTCGTCAGTCGCTGGCGGCGAGCGCCGCATCACCGCGATCGCAAAGATAAGCGCCAGAACGCCGATGACGCCTGAGTAGATAAAAAACGTCATGTAGCCGGCGGCGAAGGCCTCGGCTGGGCGACCATATTCCTGCTCGGCATGCGCCAGCGAATCCGGCGCGATGTTGGTGAACCAGCCGCGTAGCCAATTGCTCTCCCCTGCGGCGGCCGCCGCGGTCGCGCCTTCGACGATGCGCCCCGACACGGCCGCCAAAATCTTGCCGGGCAGCGCGTAGAGCGAAGAGAACAACGCATACTGCGTGGCCGTGAACCCGCGGCTGGTGAGGCTCGACATATAGGCAATGAGCGCAGTTCCGGCGATGCCGGCCGAGACGTTGTCGATGGCGATGCAAATGTAGAGCCCGGGCAGCCAAGGCCCGGTGAAGATGAGACTGCTGAAGGCAAGATTCGACAGCGGTTGCACGATGGCGCCCACGAGCAGCGATCGCATCAGACCAAACCGCGCCACGAGCCACCCGCCGAGACCGATGCCCAGCATCGACATCAGTACGCCGAACAATTTCCGCGCACCGGCGATTTCATCGAGCGAGAAGCCGACATCGACATAGAAAGCCGTCATCAGGTTCAGCACGAAATCGGCGATGCGATAAACACAGATCATCGCCAGGATCAGAGCGCCGACATTGCCGTAGCGCTTGAAGAAATCTTCAAGCGGCTCCTTCAACGTGCCGGCGAAATAGGCGCTGGGACGGGACTTGAAAATCGGGTAGGTCGCAAACGCGACAACAGCCAAGCCAAACGCAACCGCAATCACCTGCCACACCGCACCCCATGGCTTGCTCGCCCATACTTCAGCAAACCCGGCGCTAGCATCGGCAAGGCCGATCCAGGGAAACATGAAGCTGATGGGCTCTGGCTTCCCCGACAGTCCCGCGCCGATGAAGCACGCGGCGAACGCCATCAGCGCAATGCGCAGCGCCCATTCGAGCGCCTCCGCCCACGCGGGCGTCGTTTGCGGCGGCAGCGGCTTCGGTTCGACGCTTTGCTCGCGTGGCGCCAGCAGCACGCCAAGCACGCCAACCGCCATGACGAGCGCCATCGCCGAGTACGCCGCCGTCCAGCCGATGCGCGACGCCAGAAAGAGCGGCGCGGCGCCGGAGACAACGACCGCGAGCCGGTAACCCCATTGATAGGCGGCAGCCATGGCGCCTTGGCGCTCGACCGCGGCCACTTCGATCCGCCAGGCATCGATGGCGATGTCCTGCGTGGCGCCGAATACCGCCGTCATCGTCGCCAGAATGGCAACGACGCCGATAAGATTCATATTCGGATCGGGTTGCACCGAACCTTCAACACCCCCAGCGACAGCGGCCGACACGACCGGCATGTTCACGGCGATCGCCCAGATGCCGAACACGATGCCGATTTGCGCCAGCAGCATCCAAGAGCGGCGCTTGCCGAAAAGCTGATAGAGACCTGGGATCTTCAAGCGATCGACGATCGGGGCCCACAGGAACTTGATCGCATAGGTCGCCGTCACCAGGCTGAAGAGCCCGATCACATCGAGCGGCAGCTTCGCCTGGCGCATCCACGCCGACATCGTGTCGTAGAGCAGCAGATTCGGCAGCCCCGCAGCAAAGCCGAGCATCAACATCACTAGGCTGCGCCGTTCCAGGAATACGGCGAGCGCATCCCACGTGGAACGTTTCGGCGTAGCAGGTGCGGCGTTGGTCTCGGACATAAGCGGGGCTCCGCCGTCTTAATCGCGCGGGAAAGTGGCCGCGTTCGGGCGCTCGGTAAAGCGCGCCGCGACCGCGAGCAGGCGCGGCGCGTCGATCGGTTTGGTGATGAAATCGTCCATACCCGCCTTGGCGGCGCGAACCCGCTCTTCTTCACCCGCGTCGGCGGTAAGCGCGACGATCGGCGCGCCAGCCGACGGCCCTGCCCCGCCACGGATGCGGGCCGCGGCTTCGAAGCCGTCGAGCCGCGGCATGCGAATATCGAGCAGGATGAGATCGTATGCGGCGGTGGAAGCCGCCGCTACGGCCTCTTCGCCGTCCTGCGCGCTTGTCACTACGCAGCCCGCGCGTGTCAGCAAGGTCCGCGCCAACAGTGCGTTGATCGGATTGTCCTCCGCCAGCAGCACGCGCAGCCCCGGCAGCAGTTGCGGCGTTGCGGCTTCTGAAGGTTCCACCGTTCGCGGCGCCGGCGACTCGCCAAGCGCTGCGCGCACGCGTTCCACCAGCGATGCGCGCCGCACCGGCTTGAGTGTGTAGTGCTCGACGCCGGCGGCGCGGCAGGCATCGATGACATGACGATGCTCTTGCGGCGCGAGCGCAATCATGGCGCGCGCACTGCGCCGCAGCGCATCGATTTCTTCGCCGGCCAAGCCGTCGCGCCAATCGAGCAGCACGACATCCGCGGTCTCGCCACGCTCCACCGGGATAGCGCCGAGCGACACGACGATGCCGCGCAGCGTCTGCGTCAGCAGCAGCGAGCCGCTGACGATGGAGAGGCGGATGCCAGCAAGCGACGGGCGCGTCGACGCGTCAGGCGTGGGCGGAAGCGGCAACTCGACCCAGAAGCTCGCGCCGAATCCGGGCCGCGACACGAGGCCCACTTCTCCGCCCATCGCCAGCGCCAAGCGCTTGACGATCGCGAGCCCGAGCCCCGTGCCGCCGTGGCGGCGCGACACGCTGGCGTCGGCTTGGGTGAATTCGTCGAAAATGAGCTTCTGCTTTTCCGGCGCAACGCCCGGGCCGGTGTCGCGCACGCTGAAACGCAAACGCCCATTCGGGCGCGGAGCAAGCTCGATTACGACGCCCCCCGTTTCGGTGAACTTCACCGCGTTGCCGGCAAGATTGAACAGGATTTGACGCAGGCGCCCGTCGTCGCCGACGACGCGCGTCGGTGCATCGGCCCGCACGGAAACGGCGATCTCCAAGCCCTTGTCGCGCGCCTTCGGCGACAGCAACTCGGCCACGCTTTGCATCGTCACTTCCGGATCGAACGACACCGATTCGAGTTCGACGCGGCCCGCCTCGAGGCGCGAATAGTCGAGGATCTCGGTGATCAGTTCGAGCAGCAATTCGCCGGACTGCTTGATGGCGCCGACATAGCTCTTCGCATTGGGCTCGAGCTTGCCGAGCTCGAGCAGACCGGCCATGCCCAGAATGCCGTTGAGCGGCGTGCGCAGTTCGTGGGTAAGCGTCGCAAACAGCGTCGTCTTCGCGCGTAAGGCATCTTCGGCGGCGCTGACGTGACGAGTGATGTCGCGGGCGATGATGAGACTTGCGCCATCGGCGAGCTTGCGTTCGACCCATTCGAAGCGGCGCCCGTCTGGGGCCGGCGCATCGAAGCGGCGCTCACCGTTCTGAAACGCCGGCGGCTGCGCCCTCCCCCAAGGCGGGCGCTGTGGCCCAATCCAGTGGCGGAACGCGGTGCGAAAAACCGGATTGGCGCGCAGCAGCGAACCGTCCGCCGCGAGGATCGCCACCGGATCGGGCAATGCGTCGAACGCATCAAAGGCAGGCGCGGCGGCCGGCTGAACCATCGGCCGATCAAGCCGCTGCGGCGGTTAAGAAACCTTGGCGAATCCGACTTGTTCAGGGCTAGCCCATTGGCGTTTGAGGCTTAACGCCTCGGCCACGTGAATGCGGCGCACCGCGTCCGAGCCGTCGAGATCGGCGATGGTGCGCGCGACTTTCAGCGTGCGGTGATAGGCGCGCGCCGAGAGCGCAAGCGATTCTGCTGCTTTCGACAACAGCGCAGCGCCGGGCGCATCGGGCGCAGCGAGGCGTTCCAACGCCTCGAGATCGAGAGCTGCATTCAGCCCAGCGCCGCGTTTCGCTTGCGCCTCACGTGCACGACCGACGCGCGCGGCGGCTTCGGCCGTGCCTTCGACCGGGCGCGGCAAGGCAAGATCGGCGGCGGTCACTGGCGGCACGTCGAGCTGAATGTCGATGCGGTCGAGCAGCGGCCCCGAGAGCCGCGCCTGGTAATCGATGGCGCAGCGCGGGCCGCGCCGACACATCCCCGCGCCCGGGCCGCCGCCGCAGCGGCATGGATTCATCGCTGCCGCCAGCAGGATGCGCGCCGGATAAGTGACATGATGATTGGCGCGGGCGATTAGCACATTGCCGTTCTCGAGCGGCTGCCTCAGTGCATCGAGCGCCTGGCTCGAGAATTCCGGCAGTTCGTCCAGGAACAGAACGCCGTGATGCGCAAGGCTGATTTCGCCCGGCTTGGCGCGCAAACCGCCGCCCACGAGCGCGGCCATCGACGCTGAATGGTGGGGCGCGCGGAACGGACGGTTGCGCGTCAAACGCCCGCGCTCCAGCAAGCCCGCCACCGAATGCAGCATCGAGACTTCGAGCAATTCTTCCGATGAAAGCGGCGGCAACAGCCCCGGCAGACGCTGCGCCAGCATCGACTTGCCCGCGCCCGGCGGCCCGACAAACAAGAGGTTGTGCGCGCCGGCGGCGGCGATTTCGAGCGCGCGCTTGGCTTGTTCCTGTCCGCGCACGTCGTTCAGATCTGGCGCGTTGGCGCCGCTGATGAGATCGCCGCGCTCCGGCGGTTTCAACGCTGCGCCGCCGCGGAAGTGATTGACCAGAGCCAGCAGCGACGGCGCCGCGATCACTTCACCGCCTGCCCACGCCGCTTCAGCGCCGCAAGCCTCGGGACAGATGAAGGCACAACCCATGCCGTGCGCGGCCATCGCAGCTGGCAGTGCGCCGGGCGCGGGCGCCAATGCGCCGTCCAATCCCACTTCACCGAAACAGACGACGCCGTCGAGCGCATCGCGCGGCAGTGCGCCAATCGCCGCCATCATCGCCAGCGCAATCGGCAGATCGTAATGCGTCCCCTCTTTCGGCAGATCGGCCGGTGCGAGATTGACGACGATGCGGTCCGGCGGAATCGCCAAGCCGATCGATGCAAATGCAGCGCGGACGCGCTCACGTGACTCCGATACGGCCTTGTCGCCCAGGCCGACAATGACGATGCCGTTGGTGCCGCCGGTCAGTTGGACCTGAACCTCGATCCGGCGCGCTTCGAGCCCCGCGAAAGCCACCGTTGTCGCATTTGCGCATGTCTGCATAACGCCCGCCTTTATCCACAAGCGAGACGGCTATTCTGCACAGAGACAGAACAAAAAGGCAACATAAAATGAACGCAGTCGCGCCCCGCGCGAAGCGATGCACAGACTTACCCCCAGTCGGCCGGGTTCGCCAAGCAATTCGAGGAAACTTAAGAGAAAATTAGTTCTGCCCGCCGCCGGGCTGGTCGCCCCCCGCAACCCCGTCTGCGCCGCCGCGATACTCGGGCGTCGCCGGCGCTTGGGCGTAGTACGGCGGGTTCACCGCTCGCACTTGCATGAAGGAGACGACGCGGCGCACGCCGCCGACGACGCTTGCGATTTCGGCCGCGCGCCGCAGCTCGAGATCGGTGCGCGCAGTACCCATGAGATAGACGTTGCCGTGAAACGTCTCGATATTGATGTTGATGGCGCGCACGGCCGGACTTGCAGTCAATCGCGCGCGGATTTGCGCCGTGATCAACTCGTCCTGGGCATTGACCATCAGCGTCGACGGCTGTCCGACGAAGATCTCGTTGTAGATGTTGTCGATGGTATGCACGCTGCGCGCGATCGTCTCAGCCGCCTGCCTGTGCTCCTCAGTCGGCGCCGTTCCCGAAAGCAGCAGATTGCCATTGGCGACTTCGACGTCGACTTCCTGGAAGGCTATGCGATCGGCGGCGAGCAGGCGCACTTTCACCTGGTGTGAAGCGGCAGCATCGTCGATGCCTTCGCCCACGGTGCGATCCTGCACAGCATAGATGCCGACGCTTGCCGCAGCGCCCAGCGCGGCCGTTGCACACCCGCTCGCGCCGGCAGCGGCGACAAAGACAATCAGAATGGCGAAAACCTTGCGCATCCGCGCCAGTCTGCGCCGGGATCGTTTCGGCACACTTAATGTCAGGCGCCGACGCGGTCGTCGAACCAGGCGCCGCGTTCATGTCTCGGCAACAAACCTGAACCAACTACTACCAGGTCGAAGCGGATCGGCGCGGCCATCAGCCGCCAGCGGCCAGCCAGTGTTTTCGCCGCGCGGCCAATACGCTCTCGCCCCATCGGCGTGACCGCATACACACCTGCATCGTAGCTATTGCGCGCCTTCACTTCGACGATGACGAGAACGCCGTCTTTCCAGGCCGCGATATCGACTTCGCCGTATGGCGTGCGCAGCCGATGGCCCAGAATGCGATAGCCTTTGCACATGAGATAGGCCATTGCGGCCCACTCGGCCGCGCGCCCGCGGCGCTCGGCTTTCGCCCGTGTCACGGCTGATCCTTGAGCGCGAGGGCGCGTGCATAGGCCCGCCTGCGCGGCACGCCGAGTTCACGGGCGGCTTCGCTCGCAGCTTCTTTCACGCCCCGCGCGAGCACGCTTCCGAGAAACGCATCCAGTTCGTCATCGCTCACCTCGCCGCGCGGCAAAGGCGGGCCGACGACGACAACGATCTCCCCTTTCGGTGCGCCCGCTTCGCCGTAGTGCGCCGCGAGTTCAGGCAGCGGCCCGCGTCGCGTCTCTTCGAACATTTTGGTGAGTTCGCGCGCGACGGCGGCGGGCCGCGGGCCAAACACGTCGGCCATATCGGCAAGCGAATCCGCGAGGCGCGGGCCGGTTTCGTAGAAAATCAGCGTCGTGTCTGAATCTGCAAACTCTGCAAGCGCAGCGCGGCGCGCCGCCTGCTTTGTCGGCAAGAAGCCCGCAAACGCGAAACGATCGGTCGGCAATCCCGATACGACCAACCCTGCGAGCAGCGCCGATGCACCTGGGATCGGATAAACGCGATACCCCGCTTCGATGGCGGCGCGCGCGAGCTTGAAGCCGGGATCGGACACAAGCGGCGTCCCCGCGTCGGAAATCAGCGCCACGCTTTCGCCGCGGCCGAGCGCATCGAGGATCAGGTCGCGCACCGCTTCGGCATTGTGTTCGTGATACGAGGCGAGCTTCGGCTTCAGCCCGTACGCATCCAAGAGTTTCATCGCGACGCGCGTGTCCTCGGCGTAAACCCGGTCGGCTGCGGCTAAAATATCGAGCGCCCTCAACGTGATGTCGCGCAGGTTCCCGATCGGCGTGGCCACCACATAAAGGCCCGCTTCCAAGGGTGGACTGGATTCGCGGGCGCTCATACGGTCGCGTCCGCTTTCCTTGGGGTCAGTCGAAGGGTTGCTCATGGCTTCCGCCAAATCATCGGCGCGGACGCTCGCCACGCCAAGTGTGAAGACGGCGGCCGCGATCAGCTTGGCCGCCTTCATGGCCGCCTGCGCGACCGCGCCTTCGCCCGGCCCGTCCGTGCCGCCGCCTCCGCCCGGCCCGGTGACCCAGCCCGACCAGCAAGTGCAGACCCGCGACGGCGTCACTCCGCCGTTCATGCGCGGGCGCCAGATCGTGCGCGTCGGCCTCTTGCTGCCGTTTACGCTCCGGCCCCAAGAAGCGACTGCCATCTACAACGCCGCCGAACTGGCGCTCTTCGAACTCGGCAACGAAAGCACGTTGCTGATTCCGCGCGACGCGGGGACCGACAGCGCATCCGCCGCAGCCACGGCGCGCACATTGGTTTCCGACGGCGCCGACATCATTATCGGCCCGGTTTCGCGCGAAGGCGTTTCGGGCGCCGCAAGCGTCGCGCAGAGGAACAATATTCCGATGATCGGCTTGTCGTCGGATCGCGCTGTCGGGGGCAACGGCGTCTATCTGCTGAGCTTCCAACTCGAGGACGAAATCGCGCGGCTCGTCTCCTACGCCGCCAGCCAGAACATACGCACCCTTGCGCTCCTGGCGCCGACGAACGAATACGGCCGCCGCGTCGAGAGCGCGTTGCGCGCCGAGGCGGCGGCGCACGGCGTGACGATAGTGGCGTCGCAGCTCTACAACCGCACCGATGCGGATGCGACGGCGGCGGCAAATGTGCTTGTGACGACGTTGCGCGCACAACCGGCGCAAGGCGTCATCATCGCCGAAAACGGCGCGCCGCTCCGCGCCATCGGCACCGCTTTGGTGCAAGCCGGGGTCAACACCAACCAAGTGCGGCTGATGGGCACGAGCGTTTGGGCCGGCGACGCCGAACGCGAGCCATCGCTTGCTGGCGCCTGGTATGTCGCGCCGGATCCTGCCGCGCGCACCGAGTTCGAGAGCCGCTATCGCGCCGCCTTCGGTGAAACGCCGGGACGGCTTGCGAGCCTTGGCTACGACGCCGTTGCGCTCGCCGCTCTGCTGTCGCGCGAACGCGGCGCTGACGGCTTCTCGCGCGGCGCCATTGAACTCCGCGACGGCTTCGCCGGGTCGGACGGTCTCTTCCGCTTCAACGCCAATGGCGCCATTCAACGCGGCCTGGCGATCATCCAGGTCGGCCAAGGCACGAATAGCGTGCTGCAGGCGGCGCCGCGGCGCTTCCCCGAAAGCGGCACCTAGGACACAAGCTCCGCAACGATCCGGTTCGACAAGAGCCGGCCCGCGCGCGTCAGCCTGATGCGATCGCGCTCGCGAATCACAAGGCGTTGCTCGACGAGCCATGCAAGCGCGGTCGCATTCAGTGGCTTGCCGCGCAACGTTTCGATGCGTGCAATGTCCGCACCTTCATCGATGCGCAAACCCATCAGCAGCGCCTCATCGGCGCTTTGTTCGCCGGTCAACTGGCCCTCGCTTATCCAGCCAACCCCCGTCTCGCGCACTGCGTCGATATAGTCGCCGGGACGCCGCTGCGCTTCGAACGCGAAGCGCGCGCCATCATGGGTGACGCGGCCGTGCGCGCCCGGCCCCACGCCAATCCAATCCTGGCTCGTCCAATAGAGCGCGTTGTGCCGCGAGCGCGCGGCGTCCGATCGTGCGTGGTTCGAAATCTCGTAGGCTGGAAATCCGGCTGTGTCGCAAACCTCTTGCGTCGCTTCGTAAAGCTCCGCCGAAAGCTCGTCGTCCGGCGGCAGCAACTGCCCCCGATCGACGCGGCGGGCGAAGGCAGTGCCCGGCTCAATGGTGAGCTGGTAGAGCGAAACGTGTTCGATCGGCAACACGAGCGCGCGCGAAAGCTCGCCGCGCCACTCGGCCACGCCCTGCCCTTCGCGCGCATAGATGAGATCGAGGGAAACGCGCTTGCCGGTCTTCGCCGCCGTTTCGACGGCGCCGAGCGCGGCCCGCGCGTCGTGCTTGCGTCCGAGTGCGCGCAACGCTTCGTCATCGAGCGATTGCACCCCGACCGAGAAACGGTTGACCCCCGCTGCGGCCTGCTCGGCGAACAAGCCAGCGTCCTCCGGATTGGCCTCGAGCGAAATTTCGCAACCGCCGGCAAGGTCAAACGCACGCGACGCGGCGGCGACGAGCTGTTCTACTTCTTTGCCGCGAAGCAGCGATGGCGTGCCGCCGCCGAAAAACAGGCTGACGATCTCGCGCCGCCCGAAACGCGCGGCGTGCGCCGCAAGGTCTGCGGCGATAGCTTCGATCAGCGGGGCGTTGCCGGCGCCGCGCGCGCGATAGACGTTGAAATCGCAATACGGGCAGATAGCGCTGCAATAGGGCCAATGCACGTAGATGCCGGTTGCGTTCATGTGAGCGAGGCGACGAGCTTCTCGAACGCGCGGGCGCGATGAGTGAGCGGTAGTTTCTCCTCGTGGCTCATTTCGCCGAACGTGCGCGTGCGACCTTCGGGTTCAAATATCGGATCATAGCCGAAGCCTTTCTCGCCGCGCGGCGGCCAGACAATACGCCCGCGCGCTTCGCCTTCGAACACTTGCGTCTCGCCGCCCGGCGTCGCGAGCGCCAACGCGCATACAAAGCGCGCGGTTCGATTGTCGCCCTTGTCGCTGAGTTCAGCCCACACACGCTGCATCGCCGCGCGGAAATCTCTCTCCGGCCCCGCCCAGCGCGCCGAATAGACGCCCGGAGCGCCGTTGAGTGCAAAGACCTCTAACCCGGAGTCGTCGGCGAGGGCTGGCAGGCCCGAGGCGTCAGCGGCAGAGCGCGCTTTCAGCATCGCGTTGCCGGCGAACGTCGTCTCGGTTTCCTCGGGCTCGGGTAAACCGAGCGAAGCGGCCGACACCGGCTCAAGCCCGAGCGGGCCTAGCAAGGCGGCGATCTCACGGACTTTTCCGGCGTTATGGGAAGCAACGACCAGGCGGCCGGTTAAGCGGGGCATGATTTGCAACACTTGTTTGACTAGCTGCGGCGCGGTCTATATCGTTTATCAATAAACCAAGGCTAGGCTCGGCCTGGAATTGAGGTTCCCCGTCCCATGAAGGCCCTCGGCAAAGGCTCGATCGCATCCATTGTCCAGATCGGCCTGTCGATTGCCTGGGTCGTGCTTTGGGTCGTCTTCATAGCCTGGGCGCTGACAAGCCTTGGCTATTTCGTCTTCATCCTGCTGACCGCAACCGGCGCGATCGACGCCGCCGGCATTCCCGCGATCGACACCAGCGGCCAATTCCAAGTCCGCATCGACGGCATCGAGCCGGGCGCGCTGCGCGACCTTAAGTGGACTGACTGGCACATCTTCGGCCCTTCCCTCCTGACCGGCGGCGTCACCATCGGCGGCTCGCTGCTGATCGTTGGCCGCCTGCGCCGCTTGTTCGACAGCTTCACATCCGGCGAACCGTTCCGGCGTGAGAACGCGACGCATCTTCGCGTGATCTGGATCACCATGGTGGTGATCGAACTCTCGCGCTACGCGCTATTGGCCTTGTTCGGCGTTATGCTCGGCATATTCGGCGCGCCCGATTCGGTGGGAAGCGCCTCGTTCAGCATCAACAGCGACAATTTCTCTAACTGGATGTCGATCCTCATCCTCATCGTGCTGGCTGAAGTCTTCCGCGAAGGCGCGCGCCTCAAGGAAGAGCAGGAGCTGACGATCTGATGGCGATCCGCGTCACCCTCGACCGCATCCTGCTCGAACGGCGCATGTCGCTCACCGATCTCAGCGAGCGCGTCGGCGTGACGCTGGCGAACTTGTCGATCCTGAAGACAGGCAAGGCCAAAGCAATCCGCTTCTCGACTCTCAACGCGCTTTGCCGCGTGCTCGAATGCCAGCCGGGGGAATTGTTGAGCTACGAGCCAAGCGACAATGACGCTGAACTGGAGGAAGCCGCGGATCAGGCAGCCGAGTAGGTCGCCCCGACTTCGAGTCGGAAGCCCTCGTTCTCTTCATCGCTCAATTCATTCGCAGTGATGTAATCGGCTTCGCCGAACAGCGCGAACTCGTGGCCGTTGGCGGCGAACACGTAGCCGACATCGATCCGGTAGGGATTGGTCATCACTAGGCGGCGCGGATTGGCCAGCGTCGCGCCGATCAGCCACGGCAGCTCGATATCTTCGCTCGACCAATCGCGTTCGATCGCGGCAAATGCATCTGGGTCTTCCGTGTGGAGGTGACCGTACGCCGTCTCCAGCAGCGTCCCGGCTCTCACCACGATGTCGCTGGCGGCCTCGAAGCCAATATCGATGTTGAACACATCCCCGTTCGCAAACGTGATCTCGATCGGATCGTCGCCGTCGAACGGCGCGTAGCCAACGCGCGCGATGCGCGCCACCGGCCCTGCTTTGAGCAGCGCTTCAATCACCTAATCGACCGCCCGTTGCTGCGCTTCGAACAAGCGCCCGCAGCCGAGCTTCGCCAATCGGATCAACTCGGCGAATTCGTCATCGCTGAACGGGCGATGTTCGCCGGTGGCTTGCACTTCGATCATGCGCCCGTCGCCGGAAAGAATGAAGTTTGCGTCCACTTCGGCGCTTGAATCTTCCGCATAATCGAGATCGAGCACCGGCGTTCCGCTGAACACCCCGCACGACACCGCCGCAACCTGGCCGGTGATCGGGCTTTCCTTCAACACCTTTTCTTCGACGAGATATGCGCACGCTTTCGCCAGCGCGACCCAGGCCCCGGTGATCGCGGCGGTGCGCGTGCCGCCGTCGGCCTGAATGACGTCGCAATCGAGCGTGATGGTGCGGTCGCCCAGGAGTTTCAGATCGACGACCGAGCGCAGCGAGCGGCCGATGAGACGCTGGATTTCCTGTGTGCGCCCGGATTGCTTGCCCTGCGCCGCCTCGCGGCGGCCGCGCGTGTGCGTTGCACGCGGCAGCATGCCGTACTCGCCGGTGACCCAGCCGCGGCCCTGCCCCTTGAGCCAGCTCGGCACGCCTTGCTCCACGCTCGCAGTGCACAGCACGTGCGTCTGCCCGAAGCGCGCCAAGCACGAGCCTTCGGCGTAGCGCGAGACCGCGGTTTCGAGCGTGATCTCGCGCAATTGATCGGGCGCGCGGCCGGTGGGACGCATGAGGGCTCCTGAATGACGTCAAGCGCCTCATGGACAATTGCAGCGGCAGCGTCCAGCGCCTTGCGCGGAGGCGGGCGTTCGCTACCTAGAGGCGCGAATGGCGACGCCGCCCTCCTCTCCTGATCTTTCCTCGCTCGACGCGCGGGCGCGGGAGATCTTCCGCGAGATCGTCGAGTCCTATCTGATGACCGGCGAGCCGGTGGGTTCGCGCACGCTTTCGAAGCTCGGCGGCGTCGGCCTTTCGCCCGCGTCAATTCGCAACACGATGGCCGACCTGGCGGGCCTTGGACTGCTCGAAGCGCCGCACGCGATGGCGGGGCGGCTGCCCACGCAGCTGGGCTTGCGCTTCTTTGTCGACAGCCTGCTTCAACTCGGCGACGTGCCGCCGGATGAGAAGCGTGAGATTGACGCACGCATCGCCGCTGCGGGCTCAAATCCGCAAGAGGTGATGGGGGCTGCGTCCGACCTGCTCTCGGGCCTCGCTGGCGGCGCAGGGCTGGTCGTGACCCCCGAGCGCGACGCGCCGGTGCGCCATGCCGAAATCGTCGGCATCGGGCCGGGCCAAGCGCTGCTGGTATTGGTGTTCGAAGACAACCAGGTCGAAAATCGCGTCATCAACACGCCGGCGGACTTGACGCCGAGCACGCTCGCGGAGGCGGCGAACTATCTCAACGCGCGGTTCAAGGGCCGCACCCTTGCAGAGGCGCGCGCGGCGGCGAGTGAAGCGCTCGCGCGCGACCGGGCCGCGCTCGATCAAGCCGCCGCGAGCCTCGTCGAAAAGGGCTTGGTAGAATGGTCGGGCGAAGACCCCCTGCTGGGGCGCTCGCTGATCGTGCGTGGGCGCGGGAACCTGTTGCAGGATCAGCAGGCGATCGCCGACCTGGAACGGGCGCGAAAGCTGTTCGACGATCTGGAAAAGACTCGCGACCTGATCCAGGTGCTGGATTTGGCCAAGGCCGGCGACGCGGTTCGTGTCTTCATTGGCTCGGAAAACCCGTTATTTTCACTCTCGGGGTCGAGTCTGATCGTCGCGCCCTATATGAACGCGGAACGCAAAGTGGTGGGGGCTTTGGGCGTGATCGGCCCGACCCGGCTCAATTATGCGAGGGTGATCCCGGTGGTGGACTATACGGCGCGTGTTGTCGGCAGAGTGCTCGACGGGCGCGGCGAACGATGAGGATGGAATGACGAACGAGCTTAACGACCTGCCGCAAGACGAGCCGCAAGCGGCCACGGAAGCGGTTGATGTGGTCGCGCTGCAAGCGGACTTGGCGAAGGCGCGCGATGACATGTTGCGGGCGCTGGCGGAAGTCGAGAACACGCGCCGCCGCGCCGAGCGCCAAAGCGCTGAGGCGCGCGCTTACGCGATTGATCGCTTCGCCGCGGATCTGCTGCCCGTCGCCGATACGCTGCAACGCGCCCTTCAGGCCGCGCCGCGGGACGATCTCGACGAGGGCTTCCGCAACCTGCTGACCGGCGTCGAACTCACGGAGCGCGCATTGATCGACGCCTTCGCGCGCCACGGCCTGAAGCGTGTCGGCGCCAAAGGAGATGCGTTCGATCCCAACATCCATCAGGCGGTCGCGCAGGCGCCCGGCGATCAACCCGCCGGCGCCGTCCAGGAAGTGATGCAGGCCGGCTACGTGCTGGCAGATCGCACCCTGCGGCCCGCTATGGTGCTGGTGTCGGCCGGTCCGGCGGGCGCGCCGCCAGCGCATGTGGACATCAAGGTCTGAACACGCCTTCAGAGCGACTCCCCTCGCTTAGGTTCGCGTTGCTCGCTAAGGCGAACCGGTCCATCGCTCCGGCGGCGTCGGCGGGCGGCCGAATTTCGCCAGGATTTCGCTATGCGGCGGACATGACAGATCGTTAACCTAGTCTGTCTGCGGTTTTGAGGGGAGACGACATGAGAAGCAAACTCTGGGTGGGCGCGGCCACGGCTGCGCTGGTGACGCTCTGCCTGACCCCCGCTTCGGCGCAAGACGGCGATCAGCCCGGAGATGCATCGACCCAAGCCGTGCTCAGCGGCAGCATCGACGGCGAGATATCGCCTGCGGGCGATACCGACTGGTTCCGGCTTACCGTCGAAGCCGGCCAGCGCTACAATATCGCGCTCGCGGGCGTCGAAAACGCGGAAGGGGTCGCGCTCGACCCGATGCTGGCCGTCTACGACGCTCAAGGCAATCAGCTCGCCTTCAACGACGACGCCAACGAATCTCTCAATTCGGCGCTACGCTACGTGCCGGCGCAAAGCGGCGAACTGTTCGTGGAAGCACGCGCGTTCGATCCGCAAGCGACGGGACGCTATCGCCTCGGCGTATCCTCGGAAGCATTGCCGCCGGATGATGTCGGCAACGACGCTTCGACGCGTGCGCGGATCGCTCCCGGACGCACCGTCAGCGGCAACATCGAATTCGACGGCGATTTCGACTGGTATCGGCTCTCGGCGCGCACCGGCAATCGCTATCGCATCCGCTTGGCCGGCGCCGGCGAGAACGGGCTCGGCGATCCCTTGCTCCGCGTTCTCGACAGCGAGGGCAACGAACTCGCTGCCAATGACGACGCTGAAGGCAGCCTCAACTCCGAAGTTGAGTTCGTGCCCGCCGCAAGCGGCGATGTCTTCGTCGAGGCTCGCGGCTATGGCGACAACTATGAGGGCCGCTACGATCTCAGCGTCACCACCGAGCGGCTGCCGCGCGACAGCGTCGGCAACTCCCGCAACACCAGCGCGAGCATTCGCGGCGGGCAAACCCACTCCTCGACGCTCGACTTCCCCAACGACCGCGACTGGTACCGCGTCCGCCTCGCCGAAGGTCAGTCCTATCGCTTCGCGCTCGATGGCGCGGGCGAAACGCCCCTGGGCGATCCGCTGCTGCGGCTCTACGATTCGCAAGGCCGGGAAATCGCCATGGATGATGATGGCGGCGATGGCTTGAACGCGTATCTCGAATACACGGCCCAAAGCGCCGGCACGTATTTCGTCGAAGCGCGCGGCTTCACTGATGACGCGACCGGCGGCTACACGCTGACCGCGCGCGAAGGGGACATTCCCGCCGACAACTCGACCGACGCGAGCGTGAGCCCCGACGGCGATTATCGGGAAGCAACGCTGCGCCCGGCAGGCGATCGCGATTGGTACCGGCTCGACCTTACTGAGGGGCAAGGCGTGCGCATCGGGCTAAGCAGCGCGATGACCCCGGACGCTCTGCAGGATCCCATGATCGTTCTCTACGGACCCGACGGCGCCGAAGTCGCGCGTGACGACGACGGCGGCGACGGCTTGAACTCATGGCTCGAATATCAAGCCGCGGCCGCTGGCCCCCACTACATCGAAGCCCGCGGTTATGTCGACGACGCCGAAGGGCGTTATGCGGTCACGGTGACGGCGGGCGAAGTCGGCGCGGCGCCTGACGGCGCCGAGGTGCTCTCATCGATTGGCGATCCCCGCGCCGCCACGATCGGCGCCGACGGCGATGTGGATTGGTTTGTCGTCGAACTCGTCGAGGGCCGTCCGTATCGCATCAATGTCGAGAGTCTGGATCCCAATCCGCTCGCCGATCCCATGCTTACGGTCTACGACGCACAGGGCAATCCGGTGGCCAGCGACGATGACGGCGGGCGCGGCCTCAATTCCTATCTGAACTTCGCGTCCGCAACGGGCGGGCCCTACTTCCTGGCCGTCTCCTCGTTCGGCGACACCGGCACGGGCCGCTACCAGATCCGCGTCGCCGACACTGACGTGCCCGGTCATCCCTACACCGACGAGATGCTCGACCCCGCCGACGACGCGCGCGTCAGCCGAATCGAAATGCCGGGCGATCTCGACAATTACCGCGTCACCCTCGAAGGCGGCGCGACCTATGTGATCGACGTCGCCGGTACGGGCGAACATCCCCTGGCCGATCCGTTCCTCGCCATCGTCAACGACGAGAACACGCGCCTCACCTCCGACGACGACAGCGGCGGCGGCTTGAACGCACGTCTGCGCTACCGGCCGGAAGCAACCGGCGATTTCCTGTTGCAGGTGAGCGGACTCGGCGGCTCGACCGGAGACTACGAAATCAAGATCGTGCGCCGGTAACAGCGGCAACGCTGAGCGGGGACGCACGCGGGAGCGGCGGCGCTGGACAAGAGCGCCGCCGCTTTTTCGCGTTCGTCATCCTGGGGCGCGCGAATCGCGAACCCAGGACCCAGGGGCAACCAACGAACTCTACGCCCCTGGCTCTTGGGCTTCGCTGAGCCGCAGACGAGTAGGCGCTAACTCAAGTTGCCTGCCCTCTCGCCACCTTGGCGTTCCAGCATCCAGCCGGGATATTCCGGCTTCAACTTCGACACTTCGTCCAAACGCTCGAGATCATCGCTTGAGAGTTCAACGCCGGTCGCCGAGAGATTGTCATTGAGCTGCGCTTCAGTCTTCGCGCCGATAATGACGCTAGTGACGTGCTTCTGGTGCAAGAGCCACGAGAGCGCGATCTGCGCCACTGACACGCCGCGCGCGTCGCCCATTTCCTTCATCACGTCGATGATGTCGTAGGCCTTCTCCTTGTCGACGGGCGGGAAGTCGAACACGGCGCGGCGGCCCTCGCCGCTGCTGTTGCGGGTGAACTTGCCGGAGAGGAAGCCGCCGGCGAGCGGGCTCCATGGCAGGATCGCGAGCTGCTGGTCTTTAGCCAGCGGCACGATCTCGCGTTCGAGATCGCGCCCGGCGATCGAATAATACATCTGCAGCGACTCGTAGCGCGCCAGCCCATTGCGCTCGGAAACGCCGAGCGCCTTGGCGATCTGCCAGGCGGCGTAGTTGCAGAGCCCGATATAACGCGCCCTGCCCGACTTCACGATCTCGTCGAGCGCTTCCAGCGTCTCTTCGAGTGGCGTGATGTTGTCGAACGCGTGCACCTGATAGAGATCGACGTAGTCGAGCTCCAAGCGCTCGAGGCTTGCATCGATCGCATCGAAAACGTGCTTGCGCGAGAGGCCCCAGAGATTGCTGTTGGCGTAGCGGCGCTCTTCGGCCGGCGTCTTCTCGCCGCTGCCGTAGGCGCCCATGCGCCCGAAAAGCTTGGTGGCGATAACGAGTTCGTCACGCGGCAAGTCTTTGATCGCTTGGCCGAGCACCTTTTCCGACAAGCCGTTGGAATAGACGTTCGCCGTGTCGATGAAGGTGACGCCCTTATCGAACGCCGCCTTCACCAGTTTGGTCGAAGCCTCCTGCTCCAATGCGCCGATGACTTTCCAGAAACCGTCGCCGCCGAAGGTCATAGTGCCGAGGCAGATTTCAGAAACAGCGAGGCCGGTGCGGCCGAGTTTGCGGTAACGCATGGGCGGATCCTTCAAGCCACGCCGTTGGCGCGGAACCAGGCGAGAGCGCGCGCCCAGCCGTCCGCGGCGGCTTCCGCATTGTAGCTCTCGCGATAGTCGGCGTGGAAGCCGTGCTCAACACCCGGATATACGACGATCTCCGAGCGCGACGGATTGTCGGCGGCGGCAAGCGAGGCGCGCATCTGCTCGACGCTTTCCAGCGGAATGCCGCGATCGTTTTCCGCATAGAGGCCGAGCACCGGCGTCTGCAGCGCGCCGCCGATATCATACGGCCATTGCCGCTCTTCATCGGCGTTCCAGCTTCCCGGCTGCGGGCGCACCAGCCGCCCGTACCAAGCGACGCCGGCCTTGATGTCGGCAAAGCGCGCCGCGGCCATCCACACCACGGTGCCGCCCCAGCAGAAGCCGGTGATGCCGATATCGTCGTTCGAGAAACTCTGCGCCTTCAGCCAGGCGATGGCGCCTTGCGTATCGCCCATCACCTGTTCGTTGTCGGCGGTCTGCACGATGGCGCGGATGGCGTTCATGTCGGTCATCGGCGCCGGATCGCCGGCCCGATCGAAATAGTCCGGCGCGATGGCAACGTAACCCTCGCGCGCAAAGCGGCGGCAGACATCCTTGATGTAATCGTGGATGCCGAAAATCTCGTTGACGACGATGACGCACGAATGACGCCCCCGCCCGGCAGGGCGCGCAACGTAAGCGGGCAGCGAATAGCCGCCGGCGCCGGCGAAACGCACATCTTCCGTGATCAGCGCATCGCTCGGTGTGGTCACAGGGCTGGCGCACGACGACACCGCGGCGGTCGCGTAGCCGGCGAAGAAGAGCGAGGCAGCCATGGTGCGGCGCGTGGGAGGGAAATTGCCTTCCGGCGAGTCGAGCCTCATCCGTTCGTCTCCTCTCGGATCGCGCCCAACGCGCGTCCCCTTGCCTGCCATGTGGAGCGGGCGCAGGTTCGGTTCCAGAAAAATCTCGGGGGAGACATTCCATGCGCCTGATCGGCTTTGCCGCGTTCGCCGCGGCCATCGCACTTGCCGGCCCTGCCTTCGCAACAGCTTTGCCGTTCGATCCCGATGAGGCGACGCGCCAATGGTTGGCCACCATGGGTCCCGAGGCGACCGAGCGCTCCAACCGCTATTTCGAGGGCGGCTACATCATCCAGTTCGTCGGCCCCCTGGTCAGCATTCTCATTTCCTTCGCGCTGCTGGCGATCGGCTGGGCCAAAGGCGTGCGGAGCTGGCTCGAGAAGACCGTCAAACTCTACTTCCTTGTCGTGCTTGGCATGGCCCTCTTCTACAACCTCGTGAGCACGGTGCTGACGTTTCCGCTGAGCTACTGGATCGGTTTCGTGCGCGAGCATGAGTTCGGACTCTCGACGCAGAACTTCAGCCAATGGTTCGTGGAATACCTGCAAGCCAACGCCATCGGTCTGGTGATCGGCTCGATCGCCATCGTTCTTCTCTATCTGATCATCCGCGCGTTGAAGCGCACGTGGTGGCTTTGGGGCACCGTCGCTGCGATCGCATTCGGCGCCGTCATACAGATCGCCTATCCGGTTTACCTCGCGCCGATCTTCAATACCTTCACGCCGATGGAGCAAGGCTCATTAAGAACCGACATCCTGCACATGGCGCAGGCCAACGGCGTGCCGGCCAACGACGTCATGGTGTTCGACGTCTCGCGCCAATCGAACCGCGTCACGGCCAACGTGTCTGGTTTCATGGAAACAACGCGCATCTCGCTGTCGGACACGCTGATCCAGCGCGCCAGCACCGGCGGCGTACGCGAAGTGATGGGCCACGAGATCGGGCACTATGTGCTCAATCACACCGTCTCGATTCTGATCATGGGAGCGGTTCTTTACGCAATCGTATTTGCGCTGGCGAACATCCTGTTCAACCTAATGAGCAAAGGCGAGCGCTGGGGAATCAGGGATGTTTCCGATCCGGCCGGCATGCCTTTGCTGTTCGCCGTGATCACCTTCCTGTTCACGCTGGCGACCCCGGTGCAGAACAACATGATCCGCTACCACGAGCATCAGGCCGATATTTTCGGCTTGAACGCCTCGCGCGAGCCCGACGGCTTTGCCGAGACGGCGCTGCTCTTGTCAGAGTACCGGAAGATGGAGCCAACGCCGTTCGAACTCTGGTTCTTCTACGATCACCCGTCAGGCTATCAGCGCATTCATATGGCGATGCAGTGGAAGGCGCACGAGATGGCGGCGGGGCGCTATCCAATGGGCCCGGGCGGGCCGCCGCCGGGTTGGCGTCCGGACTTCGTCGTGCTGCGTGAAAACGGCGGCGCCAGCGCCGCGCCAGCGCCTACGCCGGCTCAGCCCGAGCCGACGACGGAACCGTCACCCGACGCACCGTCAAATTGAGCCGCCCGCCTTTCGGCAACAGGCGCGACGTGCCGGTCATGATGCGGTCGACGCCATGATACGCACGTCGCGCCGGCCCGGAGAGCAGGCACACATCGCCTGAGGCCAGGCGCACGCTGCGCGTCGGATCGGAACGTAAGCTGCCGCCAATGCGGAAAAGCGCCGTGTCGCCGAGCGAGATCGACAGCACCGGCGCGTCCCAGGCGTCTTCGTCGCTGTCGACGTGCAGTCCCATGCGCGCGTCGCCTTCGTAAAGATTGACCAGGCACGCTTCCGGCGGCGCGCCATAGCCGCTGAGTTCGTCCCATAACGCGAGCACACGCGGCGGCATCGCAGGCCACGGTCTGCCTGTCTCGGGATGCGTCGCTTGATAGCGGTAGCCCTGCTCCTTGTCCGTCACCCAGCCGAGCGCGCCGAAATTCGTCATCCGGACCCGCATCGGCTGACCGGATTTCGGCATGCGCGGAATGTAGAGCGGCCCGGCCCGCATGCGCGCGAACACCTCGTCGCGCAGCGCCTCTTGCGCGGCGCGATCGAGCAATCCGGGCCAAAGCCGGAAGCCATCCAGATCTGAGGCAGGACGGGTCATCGCCATTGGCCTATTCAGGCATTCGGTTTCTTTTTTGTTCCCCGGTCCACCGCCGTCCGGAATGGCGCTCCGCTATTTCCCTGCGGCGAATGCGGATAGCGGGGACGGAAAGCCTTGCGCGTCCCATGTCAACCACCACATGACGGCGTAACGATTGGCGGCTTGGAGCTTGGGACGAGGCGCCGGGTCGTTGTAACCGCTTGTGTGAAGAACAGGACGCGCGCTCCGCGGACGCCAGTTATGGGTCCCCAGGCCGGAACCGCGCCGCTGAAGGGAACGAGGACTAGACCAATGGGCAAAGTGATCGGCATCGACTTGGGCACTACCAATTCGTGCGTCGCCGTGATGGAAGGCGGCCAACCGAAAGTCATCGTCAACGCTGAGGGCTCCAACACCACGCCCTCTGTGGTCGCCTTCACCGAAAGCGGCGAGCGCCTGATCGGCATTCAGGCCGCGCGCCAGGCGATCACCAATCCCACTCATACCTATTACGCCGTCAAGCGCCTCATCGGGCGCTCTTTTGATGACCCGATCACAAAGAAGGACGCCGAACTCGTCCCGTACAAGATCGTCAAGGGTCCCAACGGCGACGCCTGGATCCAGGGCCGCGACAAGCAATACGCGCCGAGCGAAATTTCCGCCTTCGTGTTGCAGAAGATGAAGCAGACAGCGGAGGACTATCTTGGCGAAGCGGTCACGCAGGCCGTCATCACCGTGCCCGCCTATTTCAACGACGCCCAGCGCCAAGCCACCAAGGACGCCGGCAAGATCGCCGGCCTTGAAGTGCTGCGCATCATCAACGAGCCCACCGCTGCGGCGCTCGCCTACGGCCTCGACAAACAGGGCGCCAACAAGACCATCGCCGTCTACGATTTGGGCGGCGGCACGTTCGACATTTCGATCCTCGAAATCGGCGACGGCGTGTTCGAAGTGCGCTCCACTAACGGCGATACGTTCCTGGGCGGCGAAGATTTCGACATTCGCATCCTCAACTACCTCGCCGAGGAATTCAAAAAGCAAAACGGCGTCGATCTTCGCCAGGACAAGCTTGCGCTGCAGCGCCTGAAGGAAGTGTCCGAACAGGCGAAGAAAGAGCTCTCCTCGCGCACTGAGTTCGATGTCTCGGTGCCGTTCATCAGCATGGACGCGAACAGAAATCCGCTTCACCTCAACATGAAGCTGACGCGCGCCAAGTACGAAAGCCTGGTCGACGATCTCGTCCAGAAAACCATCGGCCCCTGCAAAGCCGCGCTCAAGGACGCCGGCCTCTCCGCTTCCGACATAAAGGAAGTGGTGCTCGTCGGCGGCATGACGCGGATGCCGAAGATCCAACAGGTCGTGAAAGAATTCTTCGGCCGCGAGCCGCACAAGGGCGTGAACCCTGATGAAGTCGTCGCCGTCGGCGCGGCGATCCAGGCCGGCGTGCTACAGGGCGACGTGAAGAACGTCGTGCTTCTGGACGTCACGCCGCTTTCGCTCGGGATCGAGACGCTCGGCGGCGTGTTCACGCGCCTCATCGAACGCAACACTACGATCCCGACCAAGAAGAGCCAGATCTTCTCGACCGCAGAAGACAACCAGAACGCAGTCACCATTCGCGTCTTTCAAGGCGAGCGTGAAATGGCTCAGGACAACCGTCCGCTCGGCCAATTCGATCTCGTCGGCATTCCCCCTGCCCCGCGCGGCATGCCGCAGATCGAAGTCACCTTCGACATCGACGCAAACGGCATCGTTTCCGTCGGCGCCAAGGACAAGGCGACCAACAAAGAGCAGTCGATGCGCATCCAGCCCTCGGGCGGTCTCTCCGACGACGACATCAAGCGCATGGTGCGTGAAGCCGAAGATCACGCCGGCGAAGACAAATCGCGCCGTGAACTCGCGGAGGCGAAGAACCAGGGCGAAGCTTTGGTCCACGCCACCGAAAAGCAGCTCAAGGAGAACGGCGACAAGATTCCCGCCGGCGACAAGCAGAACATCGAGTCAGCCATAGCGGCGCTGAAAGGCGTGCTCGACAGCGGCAACACCGCGGAGATCGCGGCCAAGACGCAAGTTCTTGTGCAAGCGTCGATGAAGATCGGCGAGGCGCTCTATGGCGGCGCAGCAGGCGCTGCCCCGGGCGGCGGTGAAAACGCCCGCGGACCGGACCAGGAAGGCGTTGTCGACGCCGACTTCGAGGAAGTCGACGGCGAGAACAAGAAGAGCGCTTAACATCTCGACATTGAGGTCGGCCGATGCTGCAGCGCTACTTCCAGACTGAAACCGGGCGGCGCCCCTCCTTGCGAGGGGGCCGCCTCTTTCTCATCTGGGTCGCATCATGAGCGCGGCCCGCGACTATTACGAGATACTCGGCGTCCCCCGCGACGCCGACCAGGCGGCGATCAAATCCGCTTTCCGCAAGCTCGCGATGAAGCTGCACCCGGACCAGAATCCGGGCTGCAAGGTCTCGGAAGACAAGTTCAAGGAGATCGGCGAAGCCTATTCGGTGCTCTCCGATCCCGAGAAGCGCGCCGCTTACGATCGCTACGGCCACGCAGCGTTCAAAGGCGGCGCGGGCGGCGGGCCGGGCTTTGGGCCCGGCGCTGCGGGCTTCAGCGACTTCTCCGATCTCTTCAACGAGATTTTCGGCGGCGGCTTCGAGGAGATGTTCACGCGCAACGCGCGCGGGCCCCGCAACGGCCCCGCCCGCGGCGCCGATCTCCGCTACGATGTCGAGATCACGCTCGAACAAGCTTTCCGCGGTGATGAACGCCAAATCGTGGTGCCGCGCGCCACCGCGTGCGAGCCGTGCAAGGGCTCGGGTTCTGAAGGCAACGCGCCGCTCGAGACCTGCGCCACATGCCAAGGCCAGGGCCAGGTGCGGGCGCAACAAGGCATGTTCCGCATGGTGCGCACCTGCCCGGCCTGCCACGGCCGCGGCCAATCGATCAAGACGCCGTGCCGCTCCTGCGGCGGGCGCGGCCAAATGCAGAAGGACCGCACGCTGTCGGTGAAGATTCCCGCCGGCGTCGAAGACGGCACCCGCATCCGCCTTGCCGGCGAAGGCGACAGCGGCGCGCGCGGCGGCCCGTCCGGCGATCTCTATCTTTTCCTCTCGGTCAAGCCGCACCAATTGTTCGAACGCGACGGTCCCGATCTCTATTGCCGGGCGCCGGCGCCGATGTGCAAAGCAGCGCTCGGTGGCGAGATGGAGATTCCCACCATCGACGGCGAGCGCGCGCGCATCTCCATTCCGGCTGGCGCACAAACAGGGCGCCGCTTCCGCGTCAAAGGCAAAGGCATGACGCATCTGCGCGGCAAGGACCGCGGCGACCTGCACGTCGAACTGCTGGTGGAAACGCCGGTCAACCTCACCTCTAAGCAGAAGCGGCTGCTCGAAGAGTTCGCCAAGGATTGCGGCGAGGAAGCGCACCCCCAAACCCAAGACTTCTTCGCCAACGTCAAAAAGTTCTTCGACGCCAACGCGCCGGGACGCTAGGGCGCCCTACTTCCAGTGAAATAGTGCGCGGATGGCGAGAACCGCCATACCGAATACGCAGCGCGCGGTCAGGAGGACGCCGGTGGCACGTATCGCTGAATCTGCAAGCGTGGGACAATCGGGCGTCATCGCCGGACTGCAGATCACCCAGAACAGCGCGATGGCGACGAAACACGCGGCGCCCCAGTAGATAGCGGTCAGAATGATCAAGATGAACGCGGTGAAGCTGCTTGCGTTCTGAGACGCGGACATGGTGGCGAGCTTGCCGCCGGCGCCGCGAAAGTCCATGAGAAACCCATGACTCTCTCTATCGCCATCGCAGGCGCCGGCGGCCGCATGGGCCGCGCCTTGGTGCGCGCCGCTTCGCACGATGCGCGCTTCCTTGTCGTCGGCGGCACCGAAAAGAGCGACGGGCAGTTTCTGGGCATCGATCTCGGCGCGCTGGCGGGCCTAGCGCCGCTGATGATGAATACCTCCGACACCGCCAACCTCGCCGCCGACAAGGCCGAAGTCTGGATCGATTTCACCGCGCCGGAGGCCACCGTCGCCGCGCTCGATGCGCTGGCAGGCACGCCAGTGCGCGCGGCGATCGTCGGCACCACTGGACTGACTCCCGATCAGGAGGCCCGGATCGCTGCGCACGCCAAGCGCATCGCCATCGTGCGCTCAGGCAATTTCAGCTTGGGCGTCAACTTGCTTGCCGCGCTCGCAGAGCAGGCCGCGCAGCGGCTGGGCCCCGACTGGGACATCGAAATCACGGAGGCGCATCACCGGCGCAAGGCCGATGCGCCGTCCGGCACCGCCCTTCTCCTCGGCGAAGCGGCCGCGAAGGGCCGCAATGTCACACTGAGCGACGCGCGCCTCAAACCGCATGACGGCGTAACCGGCGAGCGCAAGCCTGGCGGCATCGGCTTCTCGGCGATTCGCGGCGGCGGCATCGTCGGCGAGCACGACGTCCGCTTCATTGCCGAGCGCGAAGTCATCACGCTGTCGCACCAGGCGCTCGACCGCGCCGTATTCGCCGACGGCGCGCTCGCGGCCGCGCTTTGGGTCGCCGACAAGCCGCCCGGGCTCTATTCGATGCGCGACGTACTCGGATTTTGAGGCCCGCGTTTGGCTTGATGCAGCGCCAAGCTCAGCGCGTCGGCGAAACTCCCGCACTCTTTCGGCGACAGAAACGCGCCCACGCGCATCTGCCCCTCGCCATCGCGGATCAACACGCCGCGCCCGTCGCGCGCCACCCGCGCCCAGACCGGATTGAGCACCCAGTGCGTCGCCGCGCCATGTCTATCCACCGCAGCCACATGCACCCTCCCCGGCGCCACGCGCACGTATTCAGCAGCTTGCGCAGCGCGATAGTTCCAGCGAAACGCCAGCCAAAGCGCGAGCACATCCAGACCGAGAAAGCCCGCAACCGGAAAGGCGCCTTGCGCCCAGAAGAACGTCGCCACCGCTACGTTCACGACGATCACTGCAATCAGCATGACCTTGAACGCCTTGACGCTAAGGCTGCGGTGCGGACGCAGCACCGCATCCATGAGCAGCGGGCCGTCGAGATGTGGCGCGTCGGGCGAGCGTTCCCACGTCGGCTTCATGCGCCTAAGCTTACTGCCGCCGCTTCTGCTGCCAAGGGATGAGGACACGTGGCCAAGCGCCTGACCAAAGCCAAGGCGGAAGAACTCTACGCGCGTCTCGCCAAAGTGCGGCCCGAGCCGAAGACGGAACTCGACTATATCAATCCCTACACCCTGCTGGTGGCGGTGGTGCTCTCGGCGCAGGCGACAGACAAAGGCGTCAACCGCGCCACCGCCCCGCTGTTCCAGATCGCCGACACGCCGGCGAAAATGCTGAAGCTTGGCGAAGCCGGCGTTGCCGACCACATCAAGACCATCGGCCTCTGGCGCAACAAGGCCAAGAACGTCATCGCGCTCTCACAAGCGCTCATCGATCGTCACAATGGCGAAGTGCCGCGCGAGCGCGAGGCGCTCGAATCGCTGCCGGGCGTCGGGCGCAAGACCGCGAACGTCGTGCTCATGGAGATTTTCGGCGAAGCCACGATCGCCGTCGACACTCACGTTTTCCGCGTCGCCAACCGCACCGGCCTGGCCGCCGGCAAGACGCCGGCGGAGGTCGAATCCCAGCTCATGCGCATAACGCCGGAGAGATTCTTGAACGGCGCGCATCATTGGCTGATCCTGCACGGCCGCTACACTTGCCTTGCACGAAAGCCGGAATGTCCGCGCTGCGTGATCGCGGATATCTGCCTCTATCGGCCCAAGACGCGCGCAATCGCGCCGGCGAAGACATCGGCGCCTTCGGGCGCGAAGTCCAAGAAGAGATAAGGCTCGATCGCCTCGATCTCGATCACCCGCCAAGCGCCGTCATCGCCCAACACCAGATCGATGCGCACGTAGAGCAAATCTTGCGGCGCGCGCACACGAGCAGCCTCGGCCGCCTCCACCGCCGCCGGCGGCGGCGTTTCCGCAACGAATCGCGTCTTGCCGGGCACGTTCGCCAGCCAATCGCCACTCGCCGGCACTTTGCGGATCGCATGCGAGAATCGCCCGCCGAACCAGAACAGCGACCGTTCCCCTTCGGTTTCGATCGCCCGCAGATATGGCTGGATCATCGCCTCGCCCATCGGCCCATCCGCCAAGTCCGCTTCGCTCCACGCCTTGCGCTTCAAGCGCACGGTGCGCACGGAGCCCGCGCCAACCTGCGGCTTCACGACAATCTCGGCGGCGTCCAACGTCTCGAAGGCTTGCGCCACCGCGCGTGCATCCGCTTCCTCAGCCCACACTGTCTCGATCGCTGACGGGCCCAATTCCTTCAGATAAGTCTTGCGCGCATTCCAACGCACCACATGCGCCGGATTGAATACCCGCAACCCTGCGCGCTCATGCGCTTCGAGCGTCGTCACGAACTCTTCGGCGCGTTCGTGATAGTCCCAGCATGTGCGGATGATCGCGGCGTCGAAGCCGCGGTCGGGCAAGCTCGCTTCGTCCCAATAAGCGGTTTCGAATTCGACTCCCCACGCCCTTCCCGCCGCCACAATGAGCTCGCGGCTCTTTTCTTCAAGCGGCGGCACGGTCCCCGGCGCAACTGGCGTTCCGAGACAGGCCCGCGCCGTCAAATACGCGACACGTGCAATCATCAGCGCCGGGCGTCCGCTTCAGCGGCGCACTGGTCGAGCGATGGCGTCGACCCGCCGCTGCGCGCGCTTGGGTGCGCCGCCGAGAGCCGCATCCCCTCGCCTTCGCCGGCCGAGAACAGCAAAAGCAGCGCGCAGGTTTCGAGACGATACGTCAGCGCTGCGCCGGCGCCTTCCTGGCGCACAATGTCGGGCCGGCCGAATGCGCGCTCGATTTCCGCTCTGGTCGGCGCGTTTGCGCTGCCCGCGGCGCGCAACAGCTGTGCATGACGCGTCGATGCCGGCGCCGCAGGTTGCGCCACGTTTGGCGCGGACGGCGCGCTCGGCGCCGCAGTGGCGCAGGCAACGAGCAAACACATTGCGGCGCATGAGACCAGGAATCGCATGCGTGCGAGGATGCCGCTTGCCGGCTGCGCGCGCAACGCTTGCCAGCCGATCCGCGCGCGCCTAAACGCCTCAATTCTTTACAAGGATTAAGCAATGGCCAGCTACGACGTCGTCGCCGTCGGCAACGCGATCATCGATGTCCTGAAATCCGTGCCCGATTCTTTCCTGGCCGAGGAGAACATCGCCAAGAGCGGCATGACGCTGATCGACGAGGCGCGGGCCGACCATCTGACGGCGCGTATGAGCGATGCGGTGGTGGCGGCGGGAGGATCGGCCGCCAATACGATGACGGGCATCGCAAGCTTCGGCGGCAAGACCGGCTACATCGGCAAGGTCGCAGATGATGAGCTCGGCGCGCGTTTCACCACCGAGTTTCGCGCAGCGGGCGTTGCGTTCAACACAACCCCCCGCCCACTCCCGCCCGGCACCGCGCGCTGTCTGATCGCGGTGACGCCCGACGGCCAGCGCTCGATGAGCACCTATCTCGGCGCCTCGACGCTGCTCGCAGTGGACGATCTGGACGCGGATCTCATTCGCGCCGGCGAAACACTCTTTCTGGAAGGCTATCTCTTCGATCGCGACGAGGCCAAAGCTGCGTTCGTGCGCGCCGCCGAAATCGCGCGCGCCGCTGGACGCCAGGTGGCGCTCACGCTGTCAGATACGTTCTGCGTCGACCGCCACCGCGACAGCTTCCAACATCTGGTCGCGGGACATGTCGACATTCTCTTTTCGAATGAAGCCGAGATTCTCTCGCTCTATGAAAGCGACGACTTGGGCGCGGCGGTGGAAAGCGCCCGCAAAGCGTGCCCGCTCGTCGCTGTGACGCGATCCGCCATCGGCTCGCTCGTCGTGACCCGCGATGAGACGCTCGAGGTGAAGGCGCGCCCGGTGGCTCAAGTGGTCGACACGACCGGCGCCGGCGATCAGTACGCGGCCGGCTTCCTCTTCGGCCATGCGCGCAAGCGCCCGCTCGCCGAATGCGGCGCGCTGGCTTCGCTCGCGGCGGCGGAGGTGATTTCGCACATGGGCCCGCGTCCTGAGACCAGTTTGCTCGAGCTGGCGCAGAGAGCCGGCCTCAGCGCCTAAAGGATAAACCGCGAAAGATCGGCGTTCTTGGCCAGGTCGCCGACATGTTTGCGGACGTAAGCCGCGTCGACATGAACCGTTTCGCCATGGCGGTCGGGCGCAGAAAAGCTGATTTCGTCGAGCAGACGCTCCATCACGGTTTGCAGGCGCCGCGCGCCGATGTTTTCGACCGTTGAGTTCACGTCGGCGGCGATTCCGGCGATGGCTTCGACGGCGTCTTCGGTGACTTCGAGGGTCACGCGTTCCGTCTGCATCAGCGCCTTGTATTGGGTGACGAGGCTCGCTTCCGGCTCGGTCAGAATGCGGCGGAAGTCTTCACGTGTGAGCGCCTTCAGCTCGACGCGGATCGGCAAGCGGCCTTGTAATTCCGGCAGCAGGTCAGACGGCTTGGCGACGTGAAACGCGCCCGATGCAATGAACAGGATATGATCGGTCTTCACCGGCCCGTGCTTGGTGGTGACGATCGTGCCTTCGATCAGCGGCAGCAAATCGCGCTGCACCCCTTCCCGGCTGACGTCGCCGCCGCCCACGCGCTCGGAGCGCGACGCGATCTTGTCTATCTCGTCTAGAAAAACGATGCCGTCCTCAGCCGTCATCGACAGCGCTTCCTTCACCAAAGTGTCCTGATCAATGAGCTTGTCGCTTTCCTCGCGCACCAGCGGTTCATAAGCCTCGTCCACCGTCATGCGGACGCGCTTGGTGCGCTTGCCGAACGCCTTGCCGAAGATTTCACCGATATTGACGACGCCCACGCCCGGCTGGCCGGGAATGTCGAACCCCCCCATCGGATTGGCGGTGTCTTCGACGTCGATCTCTACGGCTGAAGCGCCGAGTTCATTGTTGCGGAGCCGCTTGCGAAAGGAGTCGCGCGTGGCAGCGCTCGACCCTTGCCCGACAAGCGCATCGAGCACTCGCTCCTCGGCGGCCGCCTCGGCGCGGGCGCGCACCTCGCGCCGGCGGCGCTCGCGGGCCATATTGAGCGACACCTCGACCAGATCGCGCACGATCTGTTCCACATCGCGCCCCACGTAGCCAACCTCGGTGAACTTGGTCGCTTCCACCTTCAGGAACGGCGCGCCGGCCAGGCGCGCAAGGCGCCGCGCGATCTCGGTCTTGCCGACCCCGGTCGGCCCGATCATCAGAATGTTCTTTGGCGTGACCTCTTCGCGCAGGTCCTCCGGCAATTGCTTGCGCCGCCAGCGATTGCGCAGCGCGATGGCGACGGCGCGTTTGGCGTCGTTCTGACCGACAATGAAGCGGTCCAATTCCGAGACGATTTCACGGGGCGAGAAGTGGGTCATGCGCGCCTGATTTAGGCGCGCGCCGCGCCGCCGTGAAGTGCGTCACGCCGGAGCCGGCGTCTCCGGCGGGAAAATGCGCGACCAGGCGCCGTCGGGCTTGACCCAGCCGAGCAGTGCGCGGCGCGTCGTGTGCCAGCTCGCGCCGAGAATAAGCACGAAGGCGCCAAGCACGATGAGCACCGATGCGGCGAGCGCGCTGGCGCCCAGCCCCGCTGCATTCATCAATATGCCGATAGCGGCGCCCGTGGTGAGAAGCGCCGACACGATGAGCACCCGCCGGTTGATCAGCAGCGACACAAAGCCCAGCACGATCACGACAACGAGCGTGAGGACAGCCTGCAATATTCCTGAGCTGCTCGACGCGGACGCGATGAGCCCCGCCGATGGCGATACTGCAGACACCTCATTGCCGAACATCATGCCCATCAAACCGAACGCGCCGTTGAGAATCAGCGGCGCTGCGGCAAAGTGAAGCCAGAAGCCATTGTCGGAGAAGCGCGTCGTGCGGCCCGGATCACGCGCGTCGAAGGCCACGCCTGCCGCAAAAAGCAGCGCGCCGAGCATCAGGTAAAGCCCAGGCAGGATGTTCATCGTCAATTCGAAATTCGCGATCATCGCCGCAACGATGATGAAGAACGCCAGGCCGCCGCCGGCGAGACCCAACGAAAACGGCAACCTGAAGCGCAGGTAGAACGCAAACGGCGCGACGAAAGCGAACGCCGTGGCGATCAGGATGCCGATGCGAAGCTGCGGCGGCATCGCTGAGAAATCCCAATTATTCTCATCAAAGCCGCGCCCGAGCAGAACGCCGGTGTAGAGCGTCGCCGCCGCAATCACGAGGAAGACCGTGAGCGAACAAACGATGGCGATCGCCGGCAAAAACAAACGGCGGCGGCGCGCGAACAACTCGCCCAGAAGCCAGATCACGCCTGCCGCGCCGGCAAACAGACCGCCTGTCAACACCGCGCCCTGCCCCGCGTCGGCGAGACCCGAGCCCGACACATACGCGCCAATGGCGACCATGAGACCGACAGCGAGGAGAACGATGCCGATCGCCAAGAAGACGTCATGGAAGTTGCGGATGAAACGGAGGTCTTCCTCGCCGCTCGGCGGCGCCGTGACGCCAGCGGCGCGCGCGACTAGGAAATTGTGCAGCGGCGCCACTTGTTCCGGCCTGATCACGCCGGCGGCGGCAGCCGCTTCCAATGCGCCACGGTCAGCCATCGAGCTTCTCCACTGTCAAATTGTCGTTGGTGTATACGCAAATCTCGGCCGCGATCGCCATCGCTTTGCGAGCGATCGTCTCCGGATCGTCGACGAAATCGTAAAGCGCGCGCGCTGCGGCGAACGCGAAATTGCCGCCCGAACCAACGGCGATCACCTGATGCTCCGGCTCGAGCACATCGCCGGCGCCGGTGAGCAACAGCGTTTCGTCTTTGTCGGCGACGATCAGCATAGCGTCGAGCCGTCGCAATGCGCGGTCGGTGCGCCAATCCTTGGCCAGCTCGACGCAAGCGCGCGTAAGCTGCGTCGGGAAGCGTTCGAGCTTCTGCTCCAGCCGTTCGAACAGCGCAAACGCATCCGCCGTTGCGCCGGCAAAACCGGCGATCACCGATCCGCCAGCCAATGGACGGACTTTGCGTGCATTGCCCTTGAGGATGGTCGGGCCTGCCGAGACTTGACCGTCTCCAGCGATCACCACGCGGTTGCCCTTGCGCACGCACACGATCGTTGTGCCGTGCCAGCCTGGCTCGTTGCTCATGCGCAAAGATGTGGCCGAGCGCCGCCCGCCAATCAAGCCGCGTCTTCGGCGCCGATCTCTTCGCCGGCTTGGCGGCGCAGCAATTCGGCGAACTCCGGCGCAGAGACGGCGGCCCCAAACAGGAAGCCCTGGATCCAGTGACAGCCGCGTTCGGCCATGAAGAGCATGTCCTCGCGCCGTTCCACGCCTTCGGCCACGACTTCCATATCGAGGGTGCGCGCCAGCGCCAAGATCATCTCGACTATGGCGCCGGACTGGGCGTCGCCGCGCTCCAGAGCACGAACGAATTGCTGGTCGATCTTGATCACGTCGAACGGTAGCTTCGAAAGCGCGGCCAAACTGGAGTGACCGCACCCGAAATCGTCGATGGCGAGACGAACCCCTGCGTCGCGCAACGGCTTGATGGTGCGCAGAGCGCGATCCGGATCGGCCATGATCACCGACTCCGTGATCTCGAGCTCCAGGTTTTCCGGTACGAGCCCCGCATGCGCAACGACACGCAACACGTTCTCGGCGAACCGATCGCTGCGGAATTGAAGCGCCGAGACGTTGACGGCGACTTTAGTCGGATGTCCGGCGCGCGCCCAGGACGCCGCCTTCCAGCATGCTTCGCGCATGATTGCATCCGAGAGCGTGCCGATCAGCCCGCTTTCCTCGGCCACGGGAATGAAACGTCCGGGGCTGATGATGGTGCGATCCGGGCGGATCCAGCGCGCCAACGCCTCGCACGCTTCGATCTTGCCGCTGGCGAGATTGATCTTGGGCTGGAAATAGGCGCGGAATTCGTTGCGCTCGAGCGCGCCGCGCATCTCGCGCTCGAGAGTGAGTCGCGCCATCGCCTCGCGATCAAGCGACTGAGTATACACCTTTACGCGCGCCGGCGCGTTGTGCGCCGCGCCCATCGCCATGCGAGCGTGGCGGATGGCGGTGTCGGCGTCACGACCGTCGCGCGGAGCAATCGCCACGCCGCAACAGGCGCCTACCGTGAGCTTATGCCCGCGCCAATCGAACGGCTGGTCGAGCGCGGCGTTCAAGTGCTGGGCGAACCGCGCCGCGTCCGCGGCAGACGCAATTTCGGGCGCGAAAACCGCAAACTCCGACGCCCCCAGCCGCGCTGCAACTGCGCTGCGCTCACCCGGTCCACGCAAGCGCACGACCTTGTCCACGGTTCGCGTTACCGACGTGACCCGTTCCGCGACGACGCGCAGAAATTCGCGCGCGGCGTCCGGATCGAGCGTCTGCATCAGCCGCGGCAAGCGCGTCAGATCGATGACGATGACCGCTGCAGCCTGGCCGGGCTTGTTCTGGAGGATGAAGAAATCCACTTCGCGAATGAAGCGGTCCTGGTTCGGCAGCCGCGTGGCCGGATCGACGAAGGCGATTTCCTGAATCTGGCGCATCGATGCTTCGAGGCGTCCGGTCATATTGTTGAACGCCTTCGCCAGCGTTTCGAATTCGTCGCCGGTTTGCATCGAGATCGGCTCGATGCGCCCTTCCTCGCCCATCCGTTCGGCGTAGCGCGCGAGTTGATCGAGCGGGGCCACAGCGCGGCGTACCGCATGCAACGTCAACGGAATGGCCGCCAGCGCCAAGCACGCGACGATGAGCAGAAAGGGTGCAAGTGATGGAACGGCGTCGAACTTGTAGGCTTGGCGGGTCCAGTGACGCAACGCCACCCCGATGACCTCGCCGTCGCGCGCGATCGGCGCAGCCACCGCCACGCTGCCATCGCCGGCCCGTGCATAAACGACCCGCCGGTTCTCGAGCGCCCGTTGCGTCAACCCTTCCAGCAACGAGCTGTCCAGTGAGCGGCCCGCTTGCGCGAGCACTACGCCGCGTGCGTCGCGGATCGAGATCGCGCGCACGTTCTCTTGGCGCGTCGCGCCTTCGATCATGTAGGACAACACTTGCGTGTTGCCACGCGCCATGACATCGCCGGCGCGCGTCGCAAGGTGCTCGGTGAGGTCATGTGTGATGGACAGCTGCTGGCGATCGCCCTCGCTCTGCACGCCGAAAATGACGATCGCGGCGGAGAGTGCGGCCGTGACGGCCATGATCATCGCCGTGAACAAGACGGCGCGCGCCTGCAGGCCGCGAGGGCGGTTGAAGCCAGGCAGGCTCGGCAAACGCACGTTCATCGTCTCTCCCGGCGCGCAACACGCACGCGCGCGAGGAGATTTGCGTGGTTTGGTTAGCAGGTGTTGAAAACAGCTGGATTCTTGCAGAGGCGTGCGTCAACGCTTTGGCGACACTGCTTAAGCAGGCGTTTCAACCGGGGCGTTTGACGAAGACGTAAAAGGCGCCGGCTCCGCCATGCGAGCGGTGCGCTGGCGCAAAGCCCGACACCATGGCTGCCAAGTCTCTTTCGGCCAGCCAGTCCGGCAGGCGCCGCTTCAACACGCCCTCGCCCGCGCGCCCGACGCCCGTGATGACAACCACCGTGCGGTCGCCGCGCCGTTGCGCGGCGCGCAGAAACCGGCTGAGTGCGGCGCGTCCGCTTTCCTGCGTATGACCATGCAGATCGAGCGAAGCACCGATCGTGAGCTTGCCGCGCCGAACGCGCTTTTCGTTTCCTCTGTTTTGCGGCGATGCAGGCGCCTTGTGCTGCGGCGCCGATTTCTGAGGCGGCGTCGGGTCGGCGTCGCGCTTTGTTGGCGACAGCGGCGGTCTGTCGGCGTCAGACTCGAGCGGCGGCGCGTGGCGCGTCTTCACGCCAGCGGCGACGCGGCGCCACAGCTTCTTTTCGTCAGCGGTGAGGTCGCGGTGTTTCTTGCTCACGCCGCCTGGACGCGCGCCAACTGCCAGTTCGGGTCCGGAGAGCGGACGTCGCGCTCGAACGTCCAGCGCTCGCGCGCGTCGCGCACGCCATGGGCGCCTTCCGCCAGTTCCGCCTCGAACTTAACGGTGATGCGCGCCGTCTCGCCGCGGAGTTCGGCGTCAACAATGTCCGCCGACCGGAGCCGGACCAATTCCGGGCCGGCCCCGCCGGTCTCCTCTCGCTTGGAGATGGCGGCGTCATAGGAATCGTAAACACGCGCGGTCAGCAGTCCGCGCAACGCAGCGCGGTCGCCCTTGGCGAAAGCGCCGACAATCAGCTCGTAAGCCGCGCGTGCGCCTTGCAGGAAATAGCCGGCCTCGAAACTCGGATCCGCCTTCTCGATCGCCGCAACGCCGTCGCCTGCGGCGCTGCCGGCAACCGTCGCCGGCGCGGCCGGCAGGGCCGGCTCACGCGGCAATTCGCCCTGGGCAGGTTGCGGTTCGGCCGGTCGCTCGGCGCCCGTGCGCTTGCCCAGCGTTGTGTAAAGCCGGAAAAGCACAAAGCCCGCGATGAACGCCAAGACGAGTATCTCGATCATGCTTTGGTCCAAAGGACGGTGCTCCGGGGGACAGGCGGCAATACGGTGTGACGGGATTTAAGATAATGCCAACAGCTGCCTTCTACCAGCGCGGTTGCGTTGCGAGGGCCCTCGCCGCATGTTAGCGCGCTTTTCGGGGGCCACAGCACGAGTTCTCACACATGAGCACGCAAACCGACGGCGCAGCGCCAGCCGATTCCCCTCATCTGCGCGTTCTCGCGCAATACGTGAAAGAGCTGTCATTTCATAACCTCACGGCCGCCGGCGCGGCCGCCTACGACATTCAGCCCACCATCGACATGGGTGTCGAGGTGAAATCGCGCCCCGTTGGCCAGGGCGAAGCCACCGAAGTCGACCTTTGCATCAATGTGCAGGCGCGCCGCGGCGAGCGGCCGATGTTTTCGGTCAATCTCGTCTATTCAGGCATGTTTCAGTTCGTGAGCGTGCGGCCGGAGGACGTAGAGCCGTTGATCTGGATCGAGTGCCCTCGCCTGCTGTTTCCGTTCAGCCGCCAAATCTTGGCCGACACGACGCGCGAAGGCGGCTATCCCCCGCTGCTGATCAACCCGATCGACTTCACGCCGCTCTATTGGCAAGAACTGCGCGACCGGCAGAGCCGCGGCGACGTTCCGTTGGCGGCTGCGAGCGGCGCCGGCGCAAGCAGCGTCGGGTTCTAGCCAGCCTTCAACCAAAGCGCGCCCGGCCCAAGCTTCGCGATGAACTCGGCGTGGGCTGCTTGCTCTTCGGCGGTGAGGCGCGGCGCGAGCGCGGTTGGGCGCGGACTGCGGCGCGTGAATTCAACCGCCCGCAGCACTGAGGCCTCGGCGACCACGGCATCGCCCGCATCGAACGCCAAACGCTGTTCGCGCCCGCCCCTGAGATGCAAATAGACTTCCGCGAGAATGCGCGAGTCGAGCAAGGCGCCGTGCCCGCCCGGCCCCTTGCGCGCGGCAAGATCGAAGCCGTAGCGGTCGAGTTGGTGACGCCGCGCCAGCGCATCCAGCGAACACGAGGCGCCTGGGTATTTCTTGCGCGCTATTTCCAGCGTGTCGGTGAAGCGATCTGAGTCCAGCAGGTTCAACCCGCAGCGCTTGAGTTCGGCGTTGATAAAGGCGCGGTCGAAGGCGGCATTGTGTGCGACCAACGGCGCATCGCCCACGAACTCCAAAAACGCGTTCGCAACGTCGGAGAATTTCGGTTTGTCGCTCAGAAACGGCTCGTCGAGCCCATGCACGCGCACCACTTCCTGCGGCACCGATCGGCCTGGATTGATGTAGGCGTGAAACTCCCGCCCCGTGCGCTCGAGGTTGAACACCTCCACGCAGCCGATTTCGACAATCCGGTCGCTCAGAGTGTCGTCGTCCGGATGCTCGGGAAAGACGCCGGTGGTTTCCGTATCGAACAGGATTTCGCGCACGACTCCCCGCTAACTCTGTTCGCCGAGCGCGTCCAGCACCGCACGAACCTGGGCGCGGGTGTCCTCGAACGCCCCGCTGGTGTCGATGATGAAATCCGCCCGCGCACGCTTTTCGGCATCGGGCATTTGTCGCGCCAGGATCGCCTCAAACTTCTCTTCTGTCATGCCCGGCCGCGCCAACACGCGCGCGCGCTGGATGTCGGCCGGAGCGGACACGACAACGGTCACATCCACGAGCTTCGCGCCGCCTGCCTCGAACAGCAGCGGGATGTCTAACACCACATAAGGCGCATCGCGGTTGGCCCGCAGAAACTTGGCCTGCGCCTGGCGCACCAGCGGATGCACGATCGCTTCCAGGCGCCCGATCGCCTCGGCGTCGCCGACCACACGTTCCGACAGGGCGTCGCGATCGATCGCGCCGGCGCTGGTCACCCCGGGGAATGCCGCTTCCACCGGCGCCACGGCGGCGCCGCCAGGTGCATAGAGTGCATGCACAGCCGCATCGGAATCGAACGATGGCGCGCCCTCCTCCGCAAACATCGCCGCGACGGTCGACTTGCCCATCCCGATCGATCCGGTGAGGCCGATGACGATCATCTGATCGCCGCGATCAGGCGGGCGCGCGCCTTCGCCGCGTCCGGCTTGACGCCGAACCAGAGTTCGAACGAACGAGAGCCTTGGTGGATCAGCATGCCGAGACCGTCCACGGTTTGCAGCCCTCGCTCGCGCGCTGCACACAGAAGCGCAGTGTCAAGCGGGCGGTAGACGATATCGGCAATGATCGCGTTCGGCCGGCAGAACCGGACGGGCCACCCGACCTCCTCCAGTCCTTCCATGCCAAGCGTCGTCGCCTGGACGATGAGATCGGCGTGGCCAAAACCCCGTTCCAGATCGTCCCAGCGCATGGTGCGTCCGTTCGGGACGAGGGCCGCTGTCTGTTCGCCGCGCGCGGCCGTACGGTTGGCGAAGTGGATGGTGTCGACAAACGGCGAGAGCGCCTGGCCTATGCCCAGCGCCGCCCCGCCGGCGCCGAGGATCAGGACCCGGCGAACGTGCGCGCGCCATTCCGGCGCGACCTCGGTGAGCGAATCTAGAAAGCCCGCACCGTCAGTGTTGAACGCGGAAAGCGTGCCGTCGTCCTCGCGCCGCAACACATTGGCCACGCTGGCCTCGCTTCGCACAGCAGCCTTTGCCGCGGCCTCCTTGTGCGGCACGGTGATGTTCATGCCCGCCAAGCCCGCGAGTGCACGGATTGCGGCGATAGGATCGGCGCTTTGCAGCGGCAGCGCGATATAGACCGCGTCCAAGCCGTGATCGGCGATCCAGCCATTGTGCATCACCGGCGAGAGCGAATGGCTCACCGGATCGCCGATGACAGCGTACACTTTGGTGGCGGCGGTGATGTTCATGGCTGGGCGATACCGTGTTCGCGCAGGAAAGCGAGCAGCGGCAGCAGCGGCAGCCCCAGCACGGAGAAATAGTCGCCCTCGACCCGCTCGAATAATTGCGCGCCCAAGCCTTCGAGCTGATAGGCGCCGACCGAGCGCAACACGCGGTCCCCTGCTCGGGAGACGTAGTCATCGAGAAATGCATCCGAGAACGCACGCATCTTCAGGCGCGGCGTGTCGATGCAGCGCCAAATCACCGCCCCTTCGCGCGCCACCACCGCCGCTGTTATCAGCTCGTGCGTCCGGCCACGCAGGCGGATCAAATGGTTACGCGCCTCTCCAGCGTCATTCGGCTTGTCGAACACCTCGCTGCCGATCGCGAGCATCTGATCCGCGCCGATCACAAAACCCGGTCGTTTCCGTGAAACACTAAGCGCTTTCAGTTCGGCCAGCGCATCGGCTTGATCGCGCGGCGCCAGACCCTCGGCGCGCAGGCTGGCTTTCGCCGCCTCTTCATCGATGCGCGGAACGTCCACCTCGAACACAAGTCCGGCCGCTTCGAGCATCTCTCTTCGCGCCGCGCTGCCGGAAGCAAGAACAAGCGTCACGCGCTCTTGTGCTCCCCACGGTGTTCACCGAGAAGGTTTAGAACCGCCGCCGCCGTCTCTTCGATCGATCGGCGCGAGACGTCGATAGTCGGCCAGCCCTCGCGCTCGAACAGTTTTTGCGCCTCCATCACTTCGCGGCGCACAGCGTCCTCGTCGGTATAGCTGCCGGCGCGCGTCTCCTTCATCGACGCCAGCCGGTTGCGTCGGATGTGAATGAGGCGATCAGCCGAGATCAGCAGCCCGACCACCAGCGGGCGCTCCTCCACGAACAATTCCGGCGGCAATGGCACGCCCGGCACGATCGGCACGTTCGCCGCTTTGACCCCGCGATGAGCCAGATAGACGCTGGTCGGTGTCTTCGAGGTGCGGCTGACGCCGACCAGGATCACATCCGCCGTCGCCAAATCGACATGCTGCTGCCCGTCGTCGTGATACATGGCGAAATCGAGCGCATCGATGCGCTTGAAATACTCGGCGTTGAGTTTGCGCGGATTGCCCACGCGGTGGTTGAGTTCCACCCCCAGATACCGAGAGGTCGTGTCCAGCACCGGATCGAGGACCGCGACGCACGGCATGTCCATGCCCTTGCAGGCCTCTTCCAGCATATGCCGGTGCTCGAGATTGGAGAGCGTGAACATGACCACGCCCGGCGCCCCCTCGATCTCCTTGATGACCCGTTCGAGCTGCCGGGCCGAACGAACCAGGAAATACGAATGCTCGACCGGCATGATGTTGTCGAATTGGGCGCAGGTGGCGCGCATGACGCCCGCCAACGTCTCCCCCGTGGAATCGGAGACGAGGTGAAAGTTCGAATAAATCCCGAGCCGTTCGCGCGTCATGCCTCACATATCAGGCCTGTCAGGATTGTGGACAAGCTGTTAGCGCCAGCGCCGGAAACCACGCCAAGCAGAACGAACAGCCACCACCCTTTGAATTTCACTTCCCCTCCAAGGCGATTCCTCCCCGCCTTGCCCACAGCGAGCCGTTGTGGAGGAAAAGGAATCACGACCGACTCATCCGGTCCCTAGTGGCTTCACGACAAAGAATTTTCCGGCGCCCGCCGAACCGAACAAGCCGGGGGATAAGGTGTGGACAATGGATTTGTCCCGCTTTCTAAGTCGCACCAACAACGAGTCCTCATTAACCAGGATTCAAATTTAGGGTTTGGAAGAGAGGCGATGTCCGGTCGGGGGAATGTTCCCGCACTTCTAGGCGTATTGAACGGAGAGAGGGTCGATCCTCCTCCGGTTTGGATCATGCGTCAGGCCGGGCGATATCTGCCCGAGTACCGTGAGTTGCGGACGCGGGCGAAGAACTTCCTCGATTTCTGCTACTCCCCTGCTTTGGCGACAGAAGCCGTGATGCAGCCGCTGCGGCGCTTTCCGTTGGATGCGGCGATCTTGTTTTCCGACATCCTGGTCGTGCCTGACGCGCTGGGCCGAAAAGTCTGGTTCGTCGAAGGAGAAGGGCCGCGGCTGGATCCGCTGTTGGAAGAAGAGACTTGGCGCTTCGACGATGTGCAGCGTGGGCTGCAGCGTTTGTCGCCGGTCTATGAAGCAGTGGAGCGGATCAAGGCGGCGATCCCGAAAGGCATCACGCTGATTGGTTTCTGCGGCGGTCCCTGGACCGTCGCCACCTATATGCTCCAGGGCCAAGGCGGGGAAAAGGAACGAGCACGGCGCGCAATTTATGATCGGCCTGATGATGTCGACGCCGTGCTCGAAACGCTCGTGGAGATGAGCGCACAGCACTTAGCGGTTCAAGTGAGAGCGGGGGCCGATTGTGTGCAGATTTTCGAAAGCTGGTCCGAGGGATTATCTCCTGCACAGTTCCAACGTGTAATCCTTGAGCCGACGCGAAAACTCGTGAACCGTCTGCGGGAGCTAGGCGTGTCGGCGCCGGTCATTGGATTCCCACGCGGCGCCGGTGCGCAAATCGAAGCGTACGCGCATGAAACGGGTGTCACTGCGCTTGGCATCGACACTCAGACGCCGGCGAATTTCGCGATTGAAGCCGCCCCCGAGCGCATGCCCCTCCAGGGCAACCTCGATCCGATCGCACTGGTAGTTGGCGGCAATGCCATGGAACGGGCCGCGCGCGATGTGCTCAATGCATTCAAAGGCGTTCCGCATATCTTCAACCTCGGTCACGGCATCACGCCTGATGCGGCGCCCGAAAATCTCGCGCGGCTGGTTCAAGTGGTGAAGGGCGGCGCATGAGTGCTGTGCCACTCGACGTCGCGCCCTCCTCCGAGCCGGAGAAAGGGCCGGACCTACGCGTGATGACGTCGCGCCGCGTGGCGATCATTCTGTTCAACCTGGGCGGTCCTGACGCTCAAGCAGCGGTGCGTCCGTTTCTGTTCAATCTCTTCAACGACAAAGCCATCATTGGGTTGCCGCAGCCGTTTCGTTTCCTTCTCGCGCTGTTGATCTCGCGTTCGCGCGAGAGGCTGGCGAAGGCGAATTACGCGCTGATGGGCGGCGGCTCGCCGATCCTGCCCGAAACCGCGAAGCAGGCGGATGCGCTCGAAGCCGCTATCGCCAAGCGTGTCGGCAATGTGACCTTTAAGTGCTTCCCCGCCATGCGCTATTGGAAACCGTTTGTGAAAGATGCGGCGAAGGCGGCGGAGGCCTGGGGCGCCACCGATGCGATCTTGCTGCCGCTCTATCCGCAATTCTCGACCACGACGACGGCGTCGTCGCTTAAGGCTTGGGCTAAGGCGTCCCGTCTTCCCGCGTCGACCATCTGCTGCTATCCCGCCGGCGCGCAGTTCGCGCACGCGCACGCCGACGCGATCCTACAGGCATGGCGCGCCGCGGGCTCGCCGCCACAACCGCGCTTGCTGTTTTCCGCGCACGGCTTGCCGCAACGTGTCATCGGGCGCGGCGACCCGTACCAGTGGCAGGTCGAACAAAGCGTCGCCGCTGTGCGCAAATTACTGCCGGCGGACTGGGATGTCCGCACCTGCTACCAATCCCGCGTCGGCCCGCTGAAATGGATTGGACCCTCGACCGAGGAGGAAATTCGGAAAGCCGGAAAAGACGCCGCAGGCGTCCTCATCTCTCCGATAGCCTTCGTTTCCGAGCATGTGGAGACTTTGGTCGAACTGGACATTGAGTACGCTCAACTCGCCCGACGGCTGAACCTGCCATTCTACCTCCGCGTTCCTGCTCTTGGCGCCGGCCCGCGCTTCATCGACGCGCTCGCAGATTTGGCCGAGCGTGCGCTTGGCGCCCCGGGTAAGGTGCAAAGCGAATCCGGCGGTCGGCTTTGCTTGGCCGCTTATGGTCTCTGTGCACAAGGACGTGAATTGGGGGGCGCGCGCTGAATGCAACATGTGATCGGCTACGATCTGGCGCGCGGCCTTCACATCATCGCGGTGATCGCGTGGGTGGCGGGACTGCTGATGCTGCCGCGGTTCTACGCCTACATCACCACGTCGCAGGCCGGGGGTGAACTCGAGCAAACCATGCTCAAGGCGGCGCGCAATCTCCGCGTCATCATCCTCTCACCGGCCCTGGTGCTGTCGTGGGCCTTCGGCATTTTTCTGTTTGCGACCTATCTCGTGTCCGACTGGGCGCGGCCCATGCCGGACCTGCTCGGCGCGGTGCCGCATTGGTTCTGGGCCAAGTTTATCCTTGTGTTAGGCTTGTCCGGTTACCACGGCTTCCTATCTGCTGAGGGACGCAAACTAGCCTCCGGGCAGCGGCGCCATTCCGAACGCTACTGGCGGTTGATGAGCGAGGTGCCCTTCCTCGTGGCCATCGCTGTGGTTTTGCTGGCGACGCTGGAACCCTGAGGGACGCCCAGAGCGTTCGGCAGCTTGACGCATTCCGCGCGGTATGGTCTTGGCTGTCCTTGCGTGCTTCGGCATGCTCGCGACGGCGGCGCAAGCCAACTTCTCCTAACCGCCGGATCTTCCTTCCATCCGCTGTCCCCGCCCGCGCTTTGCTGCGCCTGGGTCTCCGGGGACCACCGAGACATTCCATGACAGACGAACAAGCAATCGAAGAGCTCACCTCGCTCACCCTGCAAGAGTTGAAGCGCAAGCCGCCGGCCGAGATCCTCGAACTGGCCGAGTCCCTCGAGATCGAAGGCGCCAACACGCTGCGCACCCAGGATATGTATTTCGCCATCCTGAAGCAGATGGCCGAACGCGGCGTCGAGATCGGCGGCGCCGGCGTCGTCGAGATTCTTTCCGACGGTTTCGGCTTCCTCCGCTCGCCGCAATCCAATTACCTGCCCGGCCCCGACGACATTTACGTCTCGCCGCAGCAGATTCGTAAATTTGGCTTGCGCACCGGCGACACTGTCGAAGGCCAGATCAAAGCGCCGAAGGACGGCGAGCGCTATTTCGCGCTGACCAAGGTCAACTCGATCAATTTCGAGGACCCGGAGCGCGTCCGTCACAAGGTTCACTTCGACAACCTCACCCCGCTCTACCCCACCGAGCGGCTGAAGATGGAAATCGAAGACCCGACGCTCAAGGATAAAACTGGCCGCGTCATCGATATCGTCGCGCCCATCGGCAAGGGCCAGCGTTCGCTGATCGTCGCGCAGCCGCGGACGGGCAAGACCGTCATCATGCAGAACATCGCCAAGGCGATCGAAGCCAACCACCCGGAAGTGTTTCTGATCGTGCTGCTGATCGACGAACGTCCGGAAGAAGTCACCGACATGCAGCGCAGCGTGAAGGGCGAGGTCATTTCCTCGACCTTCGACGAGCCGGCGACGCGTCACGTCGCTGTCGCCGAAATGGTGATCGAGAAGGCCAAGCGCCTGGCCGAACACGGCAAGGATGTCGTCATCCTGCTCGACTCCGTCACCCGCCTCGGCCGCGCCTACAACGCCACCGTGCCCTCTTCCGGCAAGGTGCTGACCGGCGGCGTCGACGCCAACGCGCTGCAGCGCCCGAAGCGCTTCTTCGGCGCAGCGCGCAATCTCGAAGAAGGCGGCTCGCTGACCATCATCGCCACCGCGCTGATCGACACCGGCTCGCGGATGGACGAAGTCATCTTTGAAGAGTTCAAGGGCACCGGCAACAGCGAACTCCAGCTCGACCGCAAGGTCGCCGACCGCCGCATTTTCCCAGCCATCGACGTGCTGAAGTCGGGCACGCGCAAGGACGAACTGATCACGCCGAAGGAGCATCTGCAGAAGATGTACGTGCTGCGCCGCATCCTCAGCCCCATGGGCACCCAGGACGCGATCGAGTTCCTGCTCGACAAGCTCAAGTCCTCGAAGAACAACGAAGACTTCTTCCAGAGCATGAACACGTAAGGTCGGAGGTTGGAGCGCGGCGCTCCGCGCCGCCTGCGCGGCGGAGCCGCGCGCTCCCAATTGGAGACGCTGATGCTGAAAATCTACCATTCGCAAGGCGCGCGTTCGCTGCGCGTGCTCTGGCTCTGCGAAGAGATGGGAGTCCCCTACGAGACGGCGGAAGCCTCTTTCTTCAAGCCGAGCGACGAGTTCAAATCCGTGAATCCGCTGCGCACCGTTCCGGCGATGACCGATGGCGACGTGCGCATGATCGAGTCCGTCGCGATGATGATCTACATCATGTCGAAGTACGGCCCGACCGATCTCGAAGTGAAGCCCAACGAACCGGGCTATGCGGGCTATCTGCAGTTTCTGCTGTTCGGCGAAGCCGGCGTCGCCGCCTACGGCAATCCCCTCGTCGCCACCCGGTTCATGGCGCCGGACGATCAGAAGCAAAACTGGACCGCCGGCTATTTGAAGAACGCGATCCTGAAGCGCCTCGAATTCGTCGAGCAGTGCCTGGGCGGCAAACCCTACATCGCCGCCGATCGCTTCACCGCGGCGGATATCTCAGTCTCTTATATCGCCACCGGCGCCAAGTTTGCCGGCATCGAGGCGGAGATCCCTGCCGGCGTCCGCACCTACGTCGAAAACCTCTGGCAACGCCCCGCGTTTCAGCGGGCCGTGATGGTGAAATAGCCGGTCACGCCTCGCCCAGCGGCGTGCCGCGCGCCGCCCACGCAGCGATCTCGCCATCGGCGACGGCGAGGACAGCGAACCAGCGCTTGGTCTTGCGCAGCAGATAGATATGTTCCCAGGCCACGATCTCAGCCGCGGCAGAATCGAATAGGCGATAGGTCACGCGGACTTCGGCGAGACCGGGAAAGAGTTCAGCGCACGAGACAAGCTTAGCGTCAGGATGGGCGACGTGTTGGCGCCGGTAGAAATCCATGAGCTTGGCAACGTTGTCGCGGAATGCCGACGCATCTAGGGCGGCGTTGCCGGCGGGCATCAAAAATAATCCGCCACCCGCCCAGTGCGCGCACGCCGCATCGACATCCCAGCGCGTGAATGCGTCCACGTAGCTTGCGACGAATGCTTCGGCCTCTTGCTGCACGCTCACGGCGTCAGCACCAGGCTGCCCGTGGTCTTGCGCGCTTCGAGATCCCGGTGTGCTTGCGCGGCGTCGGCGAGCGCGTAGCGCGCCGGCGGCGCAATCTTCAAGGCGCCCTGCTCGATTACGTCGAAGAGGTCGCGCGCCGTTTCGTCGAACAAATCCGGCGTCGCCACGTAGTGCCCAAGCGTCGGGCGCGTCAGATAGAGCGAGCCCTTCTGCGCCAGCACCAGCGGGCTTACCGGCGGCACGGCGCCCGATGCGTTGCCGTAGCTCACCATCATGCCGAGGGGCTTGAGGCTATCAAGCGACGCATCCCACGTGTCTTTGCCGACGCCGTCGTACACGACATCGGCGCCAACGCCCGTGATCTCACGCGCGCGGTTTGCAAAGTCGTCGCGCCCCTGCACCAGCACATCGTCGGCGCCGAGGTCGCGCGCGATCTGCGCTTTGGCTTCGCTCCCGACGGTCGCGATCACACGCGCGCCGAGATGCTTGCCCCATTGTACAAGAATCTGTCCGACGCCGCCGGCAGCCGCATGCACGACGATCGCGTGGCCACGTTCCACGCGAAACGTCTTGCGCAAAAGATAACGCGCGGTCATGCCTTTGAGAAGCGACGCCGCCGCAACATCGAACGAGATCGCATCCGGCAAACGCACCGCGCGATTTTCGTTGACCACATGCGCTTCAGCATACGCGCCCAACGCGCCGAGCGAATACGCTATCCGATCGCCAATCTTGAATCGCGTCACCCCCTCGCCAATCGCATCGACAACGCCGGCCGCTTCCTGTCCTAGTCCGCTCGGCAGCGCAATCTTGTACAGGCCGGTGCGATGATAGGTGTCGATGAAATTCACGCCGATCGCATGATGGCGCACCCGAACCTCATGTGCCCCAGCCGAAGGCGCCGCGACATCCGCCAGCGCCATCACTTCCGGCCCACCGTTCTGTTCGATGCGTATCGCCTTCATGGGGTCAGCCCTCATTCAGCCATCGTGTATGCGGGCCCGGTTGCGGTGCGCATTGCAGCGCCGCGTAGCCGTCGTGGCTATCCGCCGCGTCGATCGCACGATAGGCGGCTTCGGGATCGTTCACGGCCACACCCTCGACGCCCGCTTCCGCCGCGCTGGCGAAATCGGCGTCGCGGCCGAACAAGCCCCAGCGCACTTCGACGCCGCGTGCGTTGAGTGCCTGCGCCAGATCTCTGTCGAGGCCGTCGTCGCCGAGCCAAGCCACGATATGCGAAAGATCTACGCCGCGGCGTTCCAGTGTTTCGAGATCGCGCGCGCTGGTGATCGTTGTGTAGATCATCGCGTCCGGCGCAACGCGGGCGAGACGGGAAGCGCCGTCGATACTGTAAGTGATGAAGATCGCCCTGCCCATCGCGCCCGCGTCACGCACCTCACGGGCGACATCCTCGTACGAGACGCCCCGCTTCACATCGAGTTCGAGAATGGCCTGCCCCGCGGCCCAAACGAGCGCCTGACGCAACGTGGGCGGGCCTTCATCCAGAACCTCGCCGCCATCGTCGCGCAGACGGAGCGCTTGGAAATCCGCAACCGTCATCGACGAGACGGCGCCCGATCCATTGGTGGTGCGATCCACCGTATCGTCGTGCATCAGCACCAGCACGCCATCGCGCGTGCGGCTGATATCGATTTCGAGCATCGACGGCGCGCGGCTAATCGTCATGCGGAACGTCTCAATGCTGTTTTCCGCAAAACCAGGGCGAGGGCCGCCGCGGTGCGCTGAAACCGCCGTCGCGTCGTTCTCCCGCAGGCAATCGAAGAAGCCCGGCAGATCGGATGGCGCCAAGGTGGCCACCGGCGGCGCGCCAATGCTCGCTGGCGCGCGATCGCCACACGCGGCGAGCGCCAACACCGCCGCGAACAGCGCGCGCATCATGCGAGATGCTGGTTCAGGAACGCGATCGTCCGCCCATCCGCCAGCTGCTTCGCCGCTTCGTCATAGTGCGCCCCGCCTTCGCGCGTGAAGGCGTGATCCTGTTCGGCGTACTCGTGCACGGTCACCAGCGGAGTGCTCTTCAGCGTCTCGCGGATGGTGTTGAGCGCCTCGACCGGGATGAAGCTGTCCTTCATCGGGTTGTGCAGCATCACCGGCTTCTTGATCGCGCCAGCTTCGCCCAGCGCCGTGTGGATGCCGCCGCCGTGATAGCAAACGCTCGCGTCGGTATCGGTCCGGCACGCCGCCAGGAACGCGATGTAGCCGCCCATGCAATAGCCCATCACGCCCGCCTTTGCGCAGCCCATGCCGCGCGCATGCGTCAGCGTCGCCTGCACGTCGCGAACGCTGGCGTTCTTGTCGAGCTGGTTCATGTAATCGAGGGCCTCTTTCCACTCGGCCTCGGTCTGGTCGGTGATGTCGATGCCGGGCTTGATGCGCCAGAACAGGTCCGGTGCGATCGCGAGGAAGCCTTCGCGCGCCAGCCAATCGGCTTTGCCGCGCATCACGGCGTTGACGCCGAAAATCTCCTGGATCGCCACCACCGCGCCTTTGGGCGTTCCGGCCGGCCGCGCCACGTAGGCCTTGAAGGCGCCGTCCGGTCCCCTGACCTCAACCCAATCACCCATCGCTCGCTCCTTGGCTGTTGCCGCGTTATAGACCCGGCATGCGCGCTTCGCGCGAAGGAATTGGATCGATGAAGTTCACCGTCAATGTCGAATGCAGCCCCGAGGAAGCGCGCCGCTTCATGGGCCTGCCGGACGTCACGCCGATCAACGACAAGCTGGTCGAGGAAATGGGCAAGCGCATGGAGGCCAACCTCAAACTGATGAGCGGCGAGTCGATGATGGCGTCCTGGATGAGCGTGGGCGCGCAGGCCCAGGACGCCTTCGTGAAGCTGATGACTTCCGGCGCAAGCGCGGCCGCCGCCGCCACTGCTCCACGTGAAAAGCCCTAAACCCGGCTTAGCTGTTTTCACATGAAACCGGACACCATCGTCGCGCTTGCGTCCGGCGCCGGCCGCGCCGGCGTCGCGGTGATCCGGCTCTCCGGGCCCGCTGCGGGCGCGACGCTGCAGGCGCTGACAGCGCGCGATCTGCCGGCGCCGCGCCTGGCGACGCGCGAAGCGTTCTGCGATCCGCGCACGGGGCTTTCGCTCGATGACGGCCTGGCGCTCTGGTTTCCCGGCCCACACAGCTTCACCGGCGAAGACGTCGCCGAACTCCACGTTCACGGCGGTCCAGCGGTTATCGCCGCGGTCGTTCACGCGGCGCTGAGCCAGCCCAGAGTGCGGCCGGCGGAGCCGGGCGAGTACACCCGCCGCGCCTTCGAGAACGGCAAGCTCGACCTGGCCGAGGCTGAGGGCCTCGCCGACCTCGTGGACGCCGAAACCGAAGGCCAGCGGCGCCAAGCGCTGCGGCAGCGGCGCGGGGCGCTGAGCGCAGTTTATGAGGGCTGGCGGGGCCGTTTGATCGAAGCGGCGGCCTTGATCGAAGCCGAGATCGATTTCCCCGACGAAGACTTGCCTGGCGCGCTGGCGCGCCGCGCCGGCCCCATCCTGCAGGCCCTGGCCGACGACATGACGCACCATCTCGACGACGCCCACCGCGGCGAGCGCGTCCGCGACGGCTATCGCATCGCCATCATCGGCCCGCCCAACGCCGGCAAGTCGAGCCTGCTGAATGCGCTGGCCCAGCGCCAGGCGGCGATCGTCTCGGATCTGCCCGGCACAACGCGTGACGTGGTGGAGGTCCGCCGGGTCATCCGCGGCTTCCCGGTCTGGATCGCTGACACCGCCGGCCTCCGCGAAGCTGCCGACGCAATCGAGGCCGAAGGCATCCGCCGTGCCTTGGAACGCGCCGAGGAGGCGGACCTGCGGATCGGGGTGATAGACGGCGATGCGGACATCCCGGCTTCTGTGAGCGCGGTCCTGGGCCCGGCAGACCTGCTGGTTCGATCCAAGCTCGACCTTTATGGCCCGCCGGCACCTCGCCAGCATGCGCCGCAGCCGGCTGGCCAGACGCCGGCGCTCAATGTCAGCGCAACCTCCGGCGAAGGGCTGCAAGAACTCGAAGTGCTGCTCGCCGATCGCGTTACCGACGCATTGGGCCGTGAAGAGGCGCCGGTGCTGACGCGGGCGCGGCACCGGCGGCTCGTGGAAGAGGCGCGGGCGGCGCTCTTGCGCGCGATTCCAGCGCTCGATCAGGGTCCGGAATTGGCGGCGGAGGACGTCCGCGTCGCGGCCGATCAGATCGGGCGTTTGACGGGACGCATCGATGTCGAAGATCTGCTCGGCGAGATCTTCTCGACCTTCTGCATCGGCAAATGAAGTCGCTCGAAAACCCGCATTTTATGCGGCGTTTCACGCGAAACTGGTGAAGGCGTGTTAGCGAGTTTCGCGTGAAAAACGCGTGATGCGTATGAAGGTCGGAGCGCAGCGCCCCCGCGTCGCTTGCGGGGCGGAGCCGCGCGCTCCAGTCGTCGACGTTTAGCGTAACGTGACGCGCCCGTGCGCCTCCTATATGAACCCCAGCACATGAGCTTTGGATCGACATACGACGTCATCGTCATCGGCGGCGGCCACGCTGGCTGCGAGGCTGCAGCCGCGTCTGCGCGCCTTGGCGCGCGCACGCTGCTGCTGACCCATAAGCTCGAGACCATCGGCGAGATGAGCTGCAATCCGGCCATCGGCGGCCTCGGGAAGGGCCACCTCGTCCGCGAGATCGATGCGCTGGACGGGGTCATGGGCCGCGTGGCCGACGCTGCCGGCATCCAGTTCCGGCTGCTCAACCGCTCGAAAGGCCCAGCCGTCCGCGGCCCCCGCGCCCAGTCCGATCGCAAGCTCTATCGCCAAGCGATGCAGGCTGCACTGGCGGCGCAGGAGGGGCTGACGGTCGAGGCGGCGGCGGTCGAGGACCTAATCGTGGCCAATGGCGCTGTCGCCGGCGTGACGACCGCTGATGGCCGCCGCTTCACCGCGCCTCGAATCGTCCTAACCACCGGCACCTTCCTCAAGGGCGTCATCCATATCGGCGACAAGCGCATCCCCGCCGGCCGCCACGGTGAGGCGCCCGCCATCGGCCTCTCGGATCGCTTGTATGGCGCGGGTTTCGCGATGGGACGGCTGAGGACCGGCACGCCCGCGCGGCTTCAATCCAGCTCCATCGACTGGGCTTCGCTGGAGCTGCAACACGGCGACGAAGAGCCAACGCCATTCTCGTTCCTGAATGAGCGGATCACGAACCGCCAAGTCGCGTGTGGCGTCACGTACACGAACGCGGAGACGCATCGCATCATCGAGGAGTCGCTGAGTAAGAGCGCTGTCTATTCCGGCGCTATCAGCGGGCGAGGGCCGCGCTATTGTCCGTCGATCGAAGATAAGGTCGTGCGCTTCGCCGAGAAAAACGCGCACCAGATCTTCCTCGAACCCGAGGGCCTGGACGACGACACCGTCTACCCGAACGGCATCAGCACTTCGCTGCCTGAAGACGTGCAGGAGCGCTTCATCCGCACTATCGCCGGGCTCGAGAGCGTCGTCATCAAGCGCCACGCCTACGCGATCGAGTACGACTACGTCGATCCGCGCGAATTGATGCCGACGCTGGAGACCAAGCGCATCAAGGGCCTCTATCTCGCCGGCCAAATCAACGGCACCACCGGCTACGAAGAAGCCGCCGCGCAAGGGTTGATCGCGGGCCTCAACGCCGCGCGCGCCTCCAGCGGAGCAGGGTTGTTCGAGATCACCCGCGCCGAAGGTTATATCGGCGTGATGATCGATGACTTGGTCACCCGCGGCGTCACTGAGCCGTATCGCATGTTTACCTCGCGCGCCGAGTATCGACTCTCGCTGCGCGCCGACAACGCCGACCAACGGCTCACGCCGAAAGGCATTGAGCTGGGTTGCGTGGGCGGCGAGCGGGCGCGCATTTTCGCCAATAAAATGCAGGAAATCGAAGCTGCGCGCGAATTCGCGCGCACGCTCAATCTCACGCCCGCGCGGGCGGAAGCGCGCGGGCTGAAGGTCAATCAAGACGGTCAGCGGCGCGATGCGTTGGCTCTGTTGGCGTATCCCTCGATCAGCTTCGAACAACTCGCCGCGATCTGGCCGGAGCTTGGTTCACTGTCGCGCCAAGCGCGCGAACAGCTCGAGATCGATGCCATGTATTCCGGTTATCTCGAACGCCAGGCGCTCGACGTCGAAGCCTTCAAGCGCGACGAAGATCTCCGCCTCGATCCTGCGCTCGATTACGCCAGCGTCGGCGGTCTCTCCAACGAAGTGCGGGAGAAACTTGCAGCTGCGCGTCCGGTGACGCTCGGCCAGGCCTCGCGCATCGAAGGCGTCACCGCCGGCGCGCTCACAGCGCTCTTGGCGCACGTCAAGCGCGAACAAAGGAAACGTGCATGAGCTTGGCGCGCGACACGCTTTTCATTCTCCGTGCGCCGTTCGAAGATCCTGCGCTGCGAGGGACGTGGTTCTGCACTTCGTGCGCGACGATGGAGGGCGTGCTGCTGGCGAATCCGCATTGGGCCAATCGCATCGAGGTGAAGCGCTGCGCATTTCCGCGCCCGCGCCAGGACGTGATCAACTTGATCGGCGAGGAAAACCAATCTCTGCCGGTGCTGGTGCTGGCCGACGGTTCGAAGCCGCCGCCGGGCGCCAAGGAACACCAGGGCCGCTACTTCCTCGACGAGCCCAAGCCGATCACCCGCTATCTCGCCGCCGCCTATGGCGGAGCGGGGCCGCATCCTTGACCTCCAGCGGTTGGAGGTTGGAGCGCGGGCTCCCAACCCGCAGGCGCGCTTGGAAGCGCGCGGTCCCATCTTTTGAGGCTTGTGCCTCGTGACCCCCTACGGCCCCGACGACTTCCAGCGGGACCTCGGGTTCGCCGTTCCCCGTGAAACAATCGCCCGGCTCGAGACCCACCGCCGGCTCCTGGGTGAGTGGTCTGGGCGCATGAACTTGGTGGGACCCAAGGAGCTGGAGCAGTTCTGGTCGCGGCACGCCCTCGACAGCGCCCAACTCATTAAATTCGCGCCAGAGGCGAAGCGATGGGTGGATCTCGGCGCGGGCGCCGGCTTTCCAGGCGTGGTCATTGCGGCGTTTCTCGCTGGGCAGCCTGGTACCGTAGTCCACCTGGTTGAATCTACCGGAAAAAAAGCGAGGTTCCTGCGGGCCGTAGCCGAGCAGGCGGGGCTCCCGGTGAAGGTTTTCAGCCAGCGGATCGAGGACTTCGGGGCCGGCGAAGGCCCCTATGACGTGGTTACCGCCCGCGCTCTGGCTCCCTTGAACCGACTCATCCCCTATGCGAAGCCGATTCTGGATCGCGGCGCGATCGGGCTCTTCCATAAAGGCGCAGACTTTGACGCCGAGCTCGCCGCCGCGAAGGACGTCCTAAATGGTGGGGCGTACCGGGCAGACGTGCTGGAGAGCCTCAGCGATCCGCGCGGCCGCATCATTCGTGTCACGAAGGCTGCCGCTCGACCCTGAGGCTCCGGAAGGAGACGACGGGACATGCGCGCACTGGCGATCGCCAACCAGAAGGGCGGGGTCGGCAAGACGACGACCGCCATCAATCTCGGCACCGCCTTGGCGGCCGCCGGGAAAGGCGTGCTCATTTTCGACACCGACCCGCAGGGCAACGCCTCGACAGGGCTCGACATCCATCCCCATGACCGCAACGTCACCAGCTACGACGTGCTCGTTGGCCAACTTCCATTGGCGAAAGCGGTGCTGCCGACGAAGGTCCCCAATTTGTACATCACGCCCGGCGACGCGCGTTTATCGGGCGTTGAAGGCGAGTTGATGGGCGAGTCGCAGCCGCAATTTTTCCTGCGCAACGCGATCGAGAAATTTCGTGCGGAATCGACGCTGGGCGTCGATTACATTCTGATCGATTGCCCACCGTCCTTGAACGTCTTGACGGTGAATGCCCTCACGGCCGCCGACGGCGTGTTGGTGCCGCTGCAGACCGAATACTTCGCGCTCGAAGGCCTCGCGCAATTGCTCGCGACCATCAACGCGGTGAAGGTGAACCTCAATCCGGCGCTCGACATCCAGGGCGTCGTGCTCACCATGTACGACAAGCGCACCACGCTCAGCGACCAGGTGGCCCAAGAGGTGAGGGCCCACTTCCCGGACAAGGTCTACGAAACGGTGATCCCGCGGAACGTCCGCATCAGCGAGGCGCCCAGCCACGGGCTGCCCGCGATCATCTACGATCAGAACGCCACTGGCAGCAAAGCCTACATAAAGCTCGCCAAAGAGCTGATCGAAAGGGAGCGCTTGCTCAACGCGGCCTGAGCCGGCGCTAGGAAATTTTTACCGGTGGGCAAGGAATTCCCACCAACTTGTTAAGCATACCGAATCGGGTCGGGCGAAAGACGAGGGCGATATGAGCGATTTGAGACCGCGTGGGCTGGGCCGGGGACTCTCCGCTCTGCTTGGCGAGCCGGTGAAGACCGAGACGCCGAAGCCCGCCAACACCTCGGTAGCGCCGGCGCAGCCGGAACCGCCGCGCGCGCCGGTCGAGCCGCCGCGCAACGTGTTCGAACTGCCGGTCGCCCAGCCCGCGCCGCAAGCGCCTGCGCCGGCGCCTCAGGCGCCGGCTCCCACGCACGCCGCTAGTGACGGCCCGCGCTCTGTGCCGATCGAGCTGGTGCAGCGCAATCCGCAACAGCCGCGCAAGCATTTCGACGAGAACGAGTTGAACGAACTCGCTTCGTCGATCCGCACGCACGGCGTGCTGCAGCCGATTCTGGTGCGTCCGATCGCGGGCGGCAAATACGAGATCGTCGCCGGCGAACGCCGCTGGCGCGCCGCCCAACGCGCGGGCCTGCACACCATTCCCGCCGTCGTGCGCGACCTCAATGAAGTCGAAGTTCTTGAGATCGCCATTGTCGAGAACGTGCAGCGCACCGACCTCAATCCGCTCGAAGAAGCGCAAGGCTTCCAAGCGCTGATCGACCGCTTCGGCCGCACGCAACAGGAAATCGCCGACGCCGTCGGCAAGTCGCGCCCGCACATCGCCAACATGCTGCGCCTCTTGGCGCTGCCGGACGATCTGCAGGAAATGGTGCGCGACGGGCGCCTCAGCGCCGGCCACGCGCGCGCCATTCTCACAGCGCCGGATCCGCGCACGCTGGCGCAGCGCGCCATCAGCGAAGGCCTCAACGTGCGCGAAGTCGAACGCCTGGCGCAGCAGGCCAAGGACGAGAAGCATGGCCCGCGCGTCAGCTCCGCGTCAGCCGATGCGAAGAGCGCCGACACGCGCGCGCTGGAGCAATCGCTCTCCAACGCGCTTGGCCTCGAGGTCACCATCAACGACAAGGCCGGCGCAGGGGAGGTGAAAATCTCCTACAAGACGCTCGAACAGTTGGACGACGTCATCCGCCGCCTGCGCGGCGGGTTCTAGCGCAGCACCCGCGTCGCGTCGACGATTTGCACGTCGCTCATCATACCGAGATAGGCGTCCAGCCATGGCTTGTGCGCCGAGCCGGTGATGACAAGCACGCGCCCGCCGGGCCATTGCGCGGAGACTTCGCGAATGTTCGCGGCCATGCGCAGATTGCGCGTCTCCCAGGCTGCAACACGCGCTCTGCCTGCGTCATGCGGGCTCGGGCGATTGATCATGTTGAGCCATTGGCCATCGGCGTCTGCGCGCCCGGTGCTGTTCTGGTTGAGCATCCGATAGGTTGCGAGCGCCTGTTCGGGCGTGGTCAGATTCTGTGACGCTTCAATCATGGGCTTGAACGACGGGTCGGCGAGTAACGCTTGCAGCCAAGGCTGGCCCATGAATGTTTCCATGTCGGCGCGAAAATCACCGCCGAAGCCGGGCCCAATGTCGTCGCTCTGATCGTCCATCGGGTGAACGCGTTCGAGCCCGAGCCGGGCTGCAAGGCGCGAGGCGATCAGATAGTTCTCGTTGCGCCGGGCCGGGGTGTCGTAGGTCGCGAGTTGTTCGGCAAGCAGGCGAGGGACGTTGTCGTCAGCGATCCGCTCGCTCGCATCAAGCCGCCACCATTGCGCCAGCGCCGATGCCGGATCGCCGGACGCTGCAAACAACGCCGCCAGCCGGCGCCGATCCGCAGGCGGCGGAGACGCGGGCATCGTTCTCAGCATCCGGCGCGTTTCCGCTTCGGCCTCGCTCATGTCGAGGCCGACGCCGGGGCGCGCGATGGCGGCGAGCGCCATCGCGCGGCCGCCATAGTCCGTCGCGACGTCGGGATAGACGTCACGGTACTCCCACATTTGCGCAATGCTGCGCCCCGGCAGCGCTTCGATCGCGATCGCATCGGGACGAAACGCGGCAAGCCGCTGCAATAGCGGCTCGAGTACAGCGGGATCGAACGTTTCGGGCGCTCCGCTCAAGTGGGGACTGCCAAGGACCAGGACTTGCGTGGGTTGGCCGATGTGACGTCGCTGATACTCACGCGGATCGAACGGGCGATTTTGCGCTGCAGCGGGACTGATGGCGGCAAACGTCACCGCCGCCGCGAGAATAAGCTGTTTCATCCATTGCCTCCGCATGAGAGGACGCTGGATGCGGCGCGCTTGGATGCAGGGTGGGCCGGCGCGGAGGCCCTTTGCGATGAACAGCGTCTACGCTTCGCTTGGGACAACGGTGTTCGAAGTAATGTCGCGCCTCGCCGCTGAACGCGGTGCGGTGAACCTGGGGCAGGGGTTTCCCGAGGAAGACGGTCCGCGCGATATTCTTGAAGCAGCCGCGCAGGCGACAATCGAGGGGCCGAACCAATATCCGCCGAGTCGCGGTCTGCCGGCGTTGCGCCAGGCAGTCGCCGCGCACTATCGCGCACATCACGACGTGGAGCTCGACTGGCAGCGTGAGATCACCATCACCTCCGGGGCCACTGAAGCAATCGCGGCGGCGCTGCTCGCCTTCGTCGAACCCGGCGACGAAGTCGTGTTGTTCGAGCCGATGTATGACGCCTACTTGCCTATGGTTCGCCGGGCGGGAGGGGCGCCGCGCGTTGTAAGGCTGCAGCCGCCGCTCTGGCGGCTCGAACGTGAAACGATCGCCGCCGCGTTCACGGACAAGACAAGCGTCGTCGTCATCAACACGCCGCTCAATCCCAGCGCCAGCGTCATGAGCCGCGCCGAACTCGAAATGCTTGCGGAACTCTGCCGCGCCTACAACGCGATATGCATCAGCGATGAAGTCTGGGAGCATGTGCTCTTCGATGACGCCGAGCATGCTTCCATGCTCGAAGTGATGCGCGACAGGACCCTGAAGATTGGCTCAGCCGGAAAGATGTTCTCACTCACCGGTTGGAAAGTCGGTTTCGCCTGCGGCGCGCCGGAGTTGATGGATGGGTTCGCAAAGGCGCACCAATTTCTGACCTTCACCACGCCGCCCAACTTGCAGCGCGCCGTGACCTATGCGCTCGGCAAGCCGCATTCATACTTTGACGACATGTGCGCTGCGTTTCAGCGCTCGCGGGATCGCTTGGTCGGCGCGCTCGAAGGGGAGGGGTTCGTCACCCTGCCCGCGCGCGGCGCCTATTTCATAAGCATAGACCTAGCTGCTTCGGGCATCGCCCTGAGCGACGAAGCGTTCGCGCGCCACGCCATCGAGCACGGCGTCGCAACGATTCCGTTCTCTGCGTTCTACGCCTCGCCCGGCGCGCCCGCTTTGGCGCGTCTGTGCTTCGCCAAGAGGGACGACACGCTCGATCGCGGCGCCGAAGCGCTGGTAAAGGCGCGGCATGCGCTTGTCTAAGCCGGCGCAACCGGCGCGACGGGTTCATCTGCGGGCGACGTAACCGGATCTGTCTCGCCGCGTGAAACCACAGTTGCGATCACCAGATCGCCGGTGACGTTCAGCGTCGTGCGGCACATGTCGAGGAAGCGGTCGACGCCGAGGATGAGGCCGATGCCTTCCACCGGCACGCCGACCATGGCGAGAATCATCGCAATCACCGGCAGCGATCCGGCAGGCACGCCGGCGGTGCCGATGCCGCCGAGAATGCAGACGAGCATCACCACAACCTGCTGCGTCATGGTAAGCTCGATGCCGAAGAACTGCGCCAAGAACAGCACGGTGACGCCCTCGAATAGCGCCGTTCCGTTCTGGTTGGCGGTTGCGCCCACCGTCAGCACGAAGCGCGCGATCTTGCGCGGCAGGTTGAGCTCGGTTTCAGCCGCGCGCAGCGAGATCGGAAGCGTGGCGTTCGACGATGCGGTCGAGAACGCCACCACCATCGGGTCGCGCACTTGCGCAAAGAAGGCGAGCGGGTTTTTGCCGCCGAGCAGCAGCACCACGATCGGGTAGACCACAAACATGTGGATCGCCATGGCGCCCACGGCGACGCCGACGAAGGCGGCAAGCCGCGCCAGCAAATCCCAGCCGAACAGTGCGGCGAGGTTGAACATCAGGCACGCAATCGCGATCGGCGCCACGCTGATGACGACGCGCAACAAGCGCATCATCACTTCGAAAATGCCGGTGATGGCCAGCTGCAGCTGATCGGTGGCGCGGCTTCGCACCATGACAAGCCCAACGCCGAAGAACACCGAGAACACCATGAACGGCAGCACTTGATTATCCGCGGCCGCGCCGAACACGTTGCGTGGCACGAGGTCGAGAAAGAACTGACCGAGGTTCACTTCATCGGGCGCGTTTTCGACGATCCCCTGCGCGCCCTCGGCGTATTGCGCCAACAATTGCTGCGCCAGCGCCGGATCGACGCCGTCGCCAGGACGGAGCGCGTTTACCAGCCCCAGCCCGATCAGCACCGCGATGGTTGAGATCACCACCGTCATAAGCAGCGTCTTCCAACCGATGCGGCCGAGCGCGCCCAGATCGCCCATTTCAGCGACGCCGACGACGATCGCCGAGAACAGGAGCGGCAGCACCAGCATGAACAGCAGGCCGAGGAAGATCTGTCCGATCGGCCCGGTGACGTTCGACGTCACCGTCTGCACCCAGGGCGTCTCGGCGCCGACATAAAGATTGACGTAGAGACCCGCCGCTAAACCGATGGCGAAACCGGCGAGCATCAGGAGCCAGAACGGAATGCCGCCGCTCTTGGTCGTTTCCATGCTTGGCTCCTTTTAAGTCGTTGCGTGCTGGCTAGCGGTGCGAGGAGAGGGGATCAAGCAGTCTCGAACGAACGCTTAGCTGAACCGGCGCACGAACGGCGCGCCCGAAAGCGTGAGTCCCGTCGGCCGGCCGCCGACGAAGCCGCGGAAGCGGATGCGCTCCGGCGACCAATCGTCGGCGCCGGCGCGAAACGAGCCGTCGTCGAGCAGCGTCAGCGGCTCGGAATTATTGAGCCAGAGCTTGCCGGAGCGCGCGATGATCCAGAGCGGCCCCGACCAGCGGTCGTCGTTGTCATAGATTCCTGCAAGGCGCTGCAGTTCCGGTGGCGGCGGCGCCTGGTAGTCGCTGCGCGGGGCGCGGACGAATTCGGTGTCGTCTGCCCAAGCGCGGACAATATCTTCTTCCTCAAGCTCGAACAGCAGCCCCGTCGCTGCGAAGCGCTCATCCTCGCAAACGAAGTAGGGCGGGGCGAGCGCTTGCATGCGGCTGTCGCGGCCATTGCGCCGTAGCGCGATCTGATCGGTGCCTGCCGCCACGATCTCGAACGTCTCGCCTGACGCCGCGCGGTATGCGCCGGCGAACTTCGCAGGTTCAGCCACGCGTGAGCGTGTCGGCGCGGGCGCGGGCGACGCCGTGCCTTCGCCCGCGCTGCGGAAGAGGTTGCAGGCGCAGAGAGTCACGTCGCGCGGGCGATAGTTGAGGCTGAAGCCGATATTCGAGGAAGCGAACGCGGCGACGCCCGCCTCGGGATCGAGATGCATCGCAGAGGAAAACGAGACCATGCCGCCGGTGTGATGCAGATAGGCCCGCTCGCCGATGACGAGGCGCGCGAGCCCGTTGCCGTACTTGGCTTTCTCCGCCCAGCCGGGCGCATCGGCGGGATCGGCCATGAACGCCGCGGCGTTTGCGTCCGAGAGCACCGGGCCGCCGCGGCCCTCCGCGAGACCGAGCAGGAAGCGCAGGAAGATCGCCATGTCGCTGGCGGTCGATGTGACGCTGCCGGCGCCGCTTTCGACATTCACCCACGGCGAGGGTGCAATCGGTCCGGGCCGGAACGCAGGGCGGTCGGAGCGCAGCACTTCGTAACCTTGCGCGTGCCGCGTGCGATCGCCGCTCGTAATCGCCGCCCGCGAATTCGTCATGCCGAGCGGCGCCAGTACGCGCGCCTCGACGGCCTGATGAAACAACTTCCGGTCCGCCTGCGCGATCGCGCGCGAGAGCAGCTCGTAGCCCGTGTTGCTGTAGTACCAGTGCGCGCCCGGGTCATACGCGCTCCACAGCCCGCCTTCCGCCAGCACCGGCGCATTCGCTGGCAGGCCCGACGTGTGATTGAGCAGATGCTGCAGCGTGACAGCGCCGCCATTGTCGATGCGGATATCGCCCAGCGCGTCAGCGGTGCGCATGCTTGGCGGAAGTTTGCCGTCCTGGTGCAGCGAATAGAGCGTGAGCGCGGTGAACACCTTGCTGATCGAGCCGATCTGAAAGAGGTGATCGGGTCCGACCGACGTGCGCCGCTCGACATTGGCGTAGCCGGACGTGATGAAGCCGGCAAAACCGTCGCGATCGACGACACACACCGTCATGCCGGGCAGACCCCAGTCTGCACGGTGTTGCTCGACATAGCGCGCGAGAGCCGAAAGCGCGGTGCGATGCGCGCGTCCGCCGCCGCTGCTGCGGGTCGCCGCGGATGCAGTTTCCCCGCTCAGCGCGATCGCCGCCGCGCCGCCGCCCAACACAAGTCTGCGATTGATGTTCATGCGGCCCCCCGTGAGGGCGAGCCTATCTGTGGGTCCATTTGAGGCCAAGGCGGATTTGCCTGTTGCGCCTGCCGTCTCAGCCTCCAGCCAGCTTCGCGACGCTTCTATAGGCGTCGGCGGCGATCAATTCCTGCGGCGCGCCGGCAGTCTTCGAGCGCAGCTCGGCCGTCCACATCACATCGTAGGCGGCGCTGAGTTTCTTCGCCGTCCAGAGCCGCGCTTGCGACGCCACTGCGTCGCGCTCTTTCCAGAACACTGGCGGACGGAGCTTGGCGACAGCGTCTTCCGCACTTGCGCCCTGGTCCATCAGCAACCGCGCATCGCGTAATTGATGCAGCCGCCTCAGCAGCGCCCGCAGCGCCGATACCCCCGAAAGCGCATCGATCCGCGCCAACGATTCCACCGCAAGCGCGGCCTTGCCTTCGGTCGCAGCGAGACTCGCCGCGTCGAGCGCGCTTTCAGCCTCGGCGGCCAGCAGCGTTTCGATGTCGTCCACGTTGACCGCGCGACCAAGCCCATGCTCGTAGAGCGCCAGCTTCTCGATTTCTTGCCGTGCGAGACCGCGGTCGGCAGGGAGGGCGGCGAGGAAAGTCTCTTCGGCGTCGCGCTCGAAGCCAATGCCCAACTCCTTCGCCAATGCTTTGGCGAACACCGCACGCTCGGCGTCGCTCTCTTCATAAAAGGCGATGACTGCCGCATTAGCGGCGGCGCCGAATTTCTTCACCAACTCGGCCGACCCGCCGATGTCGCCTGCTTCCACGATCAGATAGCCGCTCGGCTCGCCGCGCTCGATCGCCGCCAACGCATCGACGATGGCGTCGTCCGCCGCTTTGCCGCCGATCCGCGCCCACACGATCGTCGGCCCGCCCAGCAGCGATTGCGCCGCCAGCGCATCGGCGAGGCGCGCGCCGTCGTTCTTGATCTCGGCGTCGCTCAATTTGGTTATGGCGTACGGATCGTCGGACTTGCCGAGCGCCCATGCCGCCAGCGTCTGCGCCGCTTCGCGGCATAAGCTTTCGTTCGGACCATAGAGCAGGACGGCGCGAACATTCTTGTCCGGCTTGTCGAGAAAACGGCGGATCGATGCGCCTTTGATTTGCACGATGTCTCCCGCCGCTAGTTGGCGACGATATTGACGATCCGGTCGGCTACGACAATTACCTTGCGGACGGTGACGCCTTCCAGGAATGGCTTCACCGCCGCGTGGTCCAGCGCCAAGGCTTGAACGTCGGCGTCTGCCGCGCCTTTGGACGCTTCGATTTCCGCGCGCTTCTTGCCGTTCACCTGGATCGGCAGCGTCACCGTCGTGCGCGCCGCGAGCTTCGGATCGGCGACAGGCCAAGGCGCGGTGGCGACGAATCCCTCGAAGCCCAGCTTCTCCCAGCATTCTTCGGCGAGGTGCGGCATGAAAGGGGAGATCAGCTGCGTCAGGATGCGCAGCGCTTCGCCGCGCGCAAACATGGCGCCTTCGTCGTCGCCCTTGAGCTTCGCGATGGCGTTCACCAGTTCGTAGCCCTTGGCCACCGCGACGTTGAAACGGAAGTGCTCGATGTCGTCAGTGACGTGCTGGATGGCGCGATGCGCCAGCTGTCGCAAGGCGAGCGCTTCGCCCTCGTTCGCGGTGTTTGGCGCAGCTTCGCCCGTTTTCGGCGCAGGTTTGCCGTGCGCCTCCGTCAGCGTCCAAACGCGTTGCACAAACCCCCATGCGCCTTTGACGCCCGCGGCGGTCCATTCGACATCGCGCTCCGGCGGGGAATCTGACAGCACGAACCAGCGCGCGACATCGGCGCCGAAGTCTTTCACGAACGCATCGAGATCGACGACGTTCTTCTTCGATTTCGACATTTTCTCGATGGCGCCAGTTTCGACGGGTCGACCAGTCGCGAGCTCGATCCGCTTGCCGTCTTTAACCTCGGTCTCTTCCGGCAGCAGCCAAGCGCTGGAAGCAGATCGATAGGTCTCGTGCACCACCATGCCCTGCGTGAACAGGCTGGCGAACGGTTCGCCATTGGCGGGGCCGTCGAGATAGCCGCAATCGCGCATGCCGCGCGTGAAGAAGCGCGCATAGAGCAAGTGCAGCACCGCGTGTTCGACGCCGCCGACATATTGGTCGACCGGCAGCCAATAGCCCGCGAGCTTCTTGTCGAACGGCGCGCTCTCGTTTTGCGGATCGGCGAAGCGCGCGAAGTACCAGCTCGAATCCACGAACGTGTCGAGGGTGTCGGTCTCGCGCTCGGCGTTGCGATTGCATTGCGGACATTTGACGTGCTTCCACGTCGGGTGATGCGCCAGAGGATTGCCAGGCTTGTCGAACTTCACATCGTCTGGCAGCGCCACCGGCAGATCCTTCTCCGGCACGGGCACGACGCCGCATTCGCCGCAATGGATCGCAGGAATCGGACAGCCCCAATAGCGCTGGCGCGAAACGCCCCAATCGCGCAAGCGCCACTGCGTCGTCGCTTCGCCGGCGCCCAGCTTCTTGAGTTCCTGGATCGCACGCGCGATCGCCTGCTTCGTCGGCAGGCCGTCCAGGAATCTGGAATTGTACGCAACACCTTCGCCGGTGAAGGCCTCGGTCGTGATCGCGTGCGTCGCCGCGTCCGCGCCCGGGGGCAGCACCACCGGCTGGAACGGCAGCTTGTATTTGTTCGCAAACTCCAGATCGCGCTGATCGCCCGCGGGCGAGCCGAAAATGGCGCCTGTGCCGTACGTCGAAAGTACGAAGTTCGCCGCCCAGACCGGCAATTCCCAACTCGGGTCGAACGGGTGTTTCACGCGCAAGCCCGTGTCCACGCCGAATTTCTCGGCTTTCTCGATGTCGGCTTCGCTGGTGCCCAGCTGCTGGGCGCGGGTGATGAATTCAGCGACATCGGCGTTTTCGATCGCCACCGCCCTGGTCAGCGGATGATCGGGCGCCAGCGCGATGAAGCTCGCGCCGAACAGCGTGTCGGGGCGCGTCGTGTAAACCTCGATCGGATCGCGCGCGTGCGAACGATCGCCGTCCGATTTGTGCAAGTATTGCGGCGCGTGCGCGATCGGAAACCAGACTTTCGCACCCTGGCTCTTGCCGATCCAGTTCGACTGCATCAGCCGCACTTTGTCGGGCCATTTCGTGAGTTTCTCGATCGCCGCCAGCAGGTCTTCTGCGTACGCCGTGACCTTGAACATCCATTGTTCGAGTTCGCGCGTCTCCACCGGCGCGCCGGAGCGCCAGCCCTTGCCGTCAACCACCTGCTCGTTGGCGAGCACGGTGTTGTCGACCGGGTCCCAGTTCACTTTCTGCTTCTTGCGATAGACGAGACCCTTGCGCCAGAACGCCAGGAACATCGCCTGCTGGTGCTTGTAGTAGGCCGGATCGCAGGTCGCGATTTCGCGCGACCAATCGATCATCAGCCCCAGCAGCTTCAGCTGCTCGCGCATCGCAGCGATGTTGTCGTGGGTCCAGCCCTTCGGATGGACGCCTTTTTCCATCGCCGCGTTTTCCGCAGGTAGGCCAAAGGCGTCCCAGCCCATCGGGTGCAGCACGTTGTAGCCGTTGGCGCGCCGGAAGCGGGCGATCACGTCGCCCATCGTGTAATTGCGCGAATGGCCGACATGGATGCGCCCCGACGGGTAAGGGAACATCTCGAGGACGTAGGCCTTCTTCTTTCCTTTGGCGGCGTCAGGCGAAAGCGCGCGATCGATGCCGGCGGCGGCCCAACGCTCACGCCACTTCGGTTCGACTTCGCTGTGGTTGTACCTGGACGACATTCCTGCTCACGCCCCTGGCTCTGGAGCGTTTTGGTGACTGCAAACGCTCTTTGTGTCTAGCGGACGTTGCTAAGTCGCAGTTCGCGGGCGCGCGCCAGGATCTGGTTTTCGATCTGGATCTCGGTGTCGGGATCGACCGAAGCATCGCCCCACTGACCGTTGGTGTTGGTCTGGCGGAAAATCGAGACGTTGAGCGCGTCGGCGCGCAGGCGCGTGTCGAGGATGTATACGGTCGCCTTGAAGCGTTCGTTCGGCGTGGTCGGGGCGGAATACCAATCGGTGATGATGACGCCGCCGAACGGATCGGCCGACGCCAGCGGCATGAAGTTCAGCGTGTCGAGCGAAGCGCGCCAGAGGTAAGCGTTGACGCCGATGCCGGCCTCGCGATCGCCGCCGCCGCCGCCGCCGCCGCCGCCAAAAAGTCCGCCGCCGCCGCGGCCGGCGTTATCGTCGGCGCGCGACCCGGGATTGTCGTCGCCGCGGAACATTGAACAGGCGGAAAGCGCCAGGGCGGCGATCATGAACACCGCGCCCTTCAATATCATCCGCCCAGCCTGACTCATTTCGTCTTTCCTCCACCGCCGCGTGCTACCCCCAGCGCGTTGCGCCGCGCCCGTATATCATGGGCCTCCGACGGGGCCAGGGGTCCACTGCGATGCTGGCGATGTTGTGACGCCCGTTCGCCTTATTGGTTTATCCACACGTTCAGCCTAGGTTTCGCCGCAATATTCGCTGGAGCTGTGTCCTAAAGTTCACTGCGGATCAGGTCGACGTGCGTTATATTCGCTGACTGCAACTAGGTGCTGAGGGGTAGGAATTCGTGTCTCGGGCGTCTGCATGGCTGATTGCGGGAGTCGCCGTTCTGGCGACGACTGGCGTCGCGCATGCGCAGGACCGCCAGACTGCCGTGGCTCCTACCGTTGAGGCAACGAATTCCGGCGTACCCTGGTACCAGCGCTTCACGACCTCCAACGGCGTGACGGAAACCATCACCGGCCAGGCCGAGGATGATCGTCTCGCGCCGGCTTGGACGCTCAATCAGCGCTGGGGCATCACTGTCGATGTTCGCGAAGCGCAACGAATCGAACGTCTGCCGGATGGCCGCGGCGACCAGGCTTCGGTTGGCGCCTTCTACCAGTTCACGCCAAATATCAGCGTCGGCGGCCAGTTGAACCTCGAAACGACTCCTGCGCCCGGCGCCGTGGCCCGCCCGCAGGAAGAAGAGCCGCGCGCCGACGTGCGCATCGAGTCGGCGTTCCGCTTCTAAACGTCCACGAGAGCCTCCACAGCAGCCAAGCCAGCGAAGCCGCGCCCGACGAGCTGCCGCGCGCGCGCATCGCGCACGCCGCCCAAGGCGATGACTGGGATGGGCGAGGCGCGCGCGATCTGACTTGCTCGAAAAAGGCCCAACGGCTGGCGCTCCGCCGCGCTCCTGGTGGGAAACACCGGGCTCAGTACGCACGCGTCGAGACGCGCGCGCGCTGCGGCCGCCACTGCAGCGGCGCCGTGCGCCGCCGCCGTCACCAAGCGAAACTCGCCGCCGCGCTGGATTGGCATCAGCCGCTCGGGCCAGTGCACCCCGGCGGCGTGGCAGCGGCGTGCGAGTTCAACATCCGCGCCGATTACCAGAACCAGGCCGCGCGAACGGCAGGTCTCAGAGAGCCGGCGCGCCACGCCCACGCGCTCGGGAGCGCCGAAATGCCGGTAAACAACCACGGTTCCGCGCGGCAGGCGCTGCGCTGCCGCGACCGGATCCGGCGTGCGCTCCGGATCGGTGAAGAAGAACAGCGACGGGATTGCCGGCGCGCCCGCGTCGCGGTTGAGCCGGGCGGCGAGCGAAGCTAGCACTCGATGAGATCTCATGAACGTAAAGTCCGAAATCGCCGCGGCCCGCGCTGCCATCCTCGAGCGCATTGCCGCCGCTGCGCGCGCAGCCGGTCGCGCGCCCGAAAGCGTCACGCTGACCGCGGTATCCAAACTACAGCCGGATGAGCGCGTCGAGGCCATGCTCGCCGCAGGGCAGCGAGTGTTCGGCGAAAACCGGGTCCAGGAGGCGCAGGCGCGCTGGGACCGCCGGCGCAGCGCCGTGCATGACCTGCGCTTGCGCTTGATCGGCCCCCTGCAATCGAACAAGGCGGGCGACGCCGTCGCCATGTTCGGCGCCATCGAAAGCCTCGACCGCCCCAAACTGGCTGCGGCGCTGGCCGATGCGATCCAGAAGCACGGCCGCAGCCCGGACATCCTGATCCAGGTCAACACCGGCGAGGAGGCGCAAAAGTCGGGCGTGCCGCCACTCGAGGCCGACGCTTTCATAAAGGCGGCGCGCGAAAGCTACGGCCTGCAGGTGGGCGGCCTGATGTGCATCCCGCCCGTCGACGAAGAGCCCGCGATGCACTTCGCGCTCCTGGCCGAAATCGCCGCCCGCAACGGCTTGGCCCAGCTTAGCATGGGGATGAGCGACGATTTCGAGACCGCCATCCGCTTTGGCGCGACGCACGTCCGCCTCGGTTCGGCCCTGTTTGGGGCGCGCCCTGCGCCCGCCTGAGCGGGCGTCAAAGGTTGCAAAGTCGTGATCTGACGTGGTCATTTCCAAACGGGTAGGCTTTAAGCCCGATGCTCGGACGGCTATGTCACGCGAAACCACCATCCTGATTATCGACGACGACGCGGACCTGCGGCAGGCCCTGGTCGAGCAGTTCGAGCTTGAGGAGGGCTTCGGCGCGGTCGGCGCCGCCACCGCCGCCGAGGGCTTTACCGCCGCCGCCGAACACAAACCGGCAGCCGTTGTGCTGGATGTAAGCCTGCCTGACATGGACGGGTTTGACGCGTGCAAGCAGCTTCGCGCCCACGGCGTCAAAGCTCCGATCATCATGCTGACCGGGGCGGCCCAGGAAGAAGAGCAGCAGGTCCAGGGCCTCGACGCCGGCGCCAACGACTACGTGCTGAAGCCGTTCAAGTTCTCTGTCCTGCTCGCCCGCATCCGCGCGCACCTGCGCAGCCACGAAGCCAGCGAAGACGCCGTCTATAGGATCGGCCCTTACGAATTCCGCCCGGCAATGCGCCTCCTGGTCGATCCGGCGCAAAAGAAGGTTCGCCTTACCGACAAGGAAGCCTCGATCCTGCGCTATCTCTATCGCTCGGGCGAAAAACCGGTGGGCCGCGAGGAGCTGCTGCGCGAAGTGTGGGGCTACAACGCCAACGTCACCACCCACACGCTGGAAACCCACATCTATCGCCTGCGCCAGAAGATCGAACCGGACGCGCAAAGCCCGAAACTGCTGATCACCGAAACCGGCGGCTATCGGCTGCAGGTGTGAGCTAACCACAATGAAGAAGGCCCGGATTGCTCCGGGCCTTCTGTCTTCCGAGTTGTCTCGCACGGGCCGCTGCGCGGTTAAATTGGCCAGCGCGGACGCGACCGGGAAGAGCACGGCGCCTGGAACGGACTGGCTTCGAAATTGGTTGTTGGCCGTTCCCACATTCCGATGAGGGCTAGGTGGTGGGGCGTGCCGCCAAACAGTGTGCCCGCGGTCACACCGCAAATGCACTGTGAAATCGCCGCGGTCGCCCCACGCTTGCGCCGGCATCACCCGGCAGCGCGTTTGCGCTATGAGAGTTGAGTGAGCGGCGGCGGCGATCCGATTTTTGAAGCGGGGGCGGGGTCGATGCAGACCCATGCCGTCAACGGCGCGCTTGCGATCGGCCTCTCGCAGCTGATCAAGCTTCCGTTTCAGGCCGCCTCGCTGCTGCTGCTCCCGCGCCTGCTGCAGCCGATCGATTACGGCATCTACGCGATGATCGATCCGCTCGTCACAGTCTCGGCGCTCATCCTCAATTTCGGCATCGGCCAAGCGCTGATCCAAGCGCCTGGGCTGCAGCGCGCGCAAGCGAGCGGCGTGTTTTGGGTAATGGCGCTTTCAGGCTGCGCCGCCGCGCTCTTGATGTTCTCGGCCTCGCCGCTGGTGACGATGTTCTACAACGATCCGCGCGCCGGCCAGGTCGCCGCCGCCTCGTCTCTGTTTCTGATCATCGCCGGCCTCACCAACGTGCACGAGGGCCTGCTCAACCGGCAGATGCGCTTCGGCTGGATCGCCATCATCAGCGCGGCTGGCGTGGCCGCTGGTTTGATCACCAGCATCGTCGCTGCGCTCATGGGCGCCGGCTACTGGTCACTCACCCTCGGCTATGCCGCGACGGCGCTGGTGCAGGTCGCCGGCGTCTGGCTCGGCGTCGGGTGGGCGCCGCGCGAGAAGCCCGATTTCGCCAGCGTGCCGCGTTTCTACAAATTCGGCGGCGCGCTGATGGTGGGCGACGGCGCCACTGTGATCGCCCGCGAAGCCGACAGCGTGCTGCTTGGCCGCTACACGGGCGCCGCGCCGCTTGGTTATTACGATCGCGCCAACAAGCTCGCGATCACGCCGGTCGAGCGTATCAACACGCTGCTGCAATCGCTGCTGTTGCCTATCCTGTCGCGGCTCGCCGAAGAGGGGGAGCGCTACCGCTACGCCTATCTGCGCGTCATCCGTCAGCTCATGCTGTTCACGAGTCCGGGCATAGTCGCCATCGGCGTCACCGCGCCGGTGCTGGTGCCGTTTCTGATCGGCGAGCAATGGGCGCCGGCCGCGCCGATCTTCGCCTGGCTCACGCTCGCGGCGATCCACCGGCCGGTCAGCCTCACCATGAATCTGCTCTTCATCAGCCAGGGCCGGGCGCGGGCATACCTGGTCTGGAGCGTGTTCAGCGCAGCAACGAGCGTTGCAGCCTTTGTGATCGGCTTGCGTTGGGGCGCAATTGGCGTCGCGGCCGCGTTTGCGCTGGTCGATCTGTTCGTCCGTCTGCCCGTGCTGTGGTGGATGGTGACCCGTGTCGGACCGATCCGCATGCGCGATCTTTACGGCGCCGCCGCGCCGTTCGCGGCCGGCGCCATCGCCTGCTTTGGCGTGGTGTCGGCGCTGCAGTTGGCCCCGTTTTCGAACGACTTCCTTTTGCTCGCGGCGAGCGCCATCGCCGGTTACGCCTCAGCATGGTCGACCGCCGCCTTGTTCAAGACGGGCCGCAAGACGATGGCAGATAGCGTTCAGCTCGTACGCACGGAGTTGCCGCGTCTGCTTCGGCGCAGACGCGGCGGCGCAGCGCCTGATCCAAGCGCCTAGTTTGCCGTCGCTTCCGGCTTGGCTTTCGCGCGGGGTGCGCTCGGGCCGCGCGCCGCGGCCGCCTTCATCGGCTTGCCTGAACGTGCAGCGCCGAGGCGTTCCACCAAAGCGGCGTACTCGTCCCACAGACGTTGCGGCAGGCGATCGCCGAACTTCTCGTAGTGGCCGGGAATGAGATCGGCCTCTTCCGCCCACACGTCGAGATCGACGCTCGTCAACAGCTCCATCGCTTCGTCGCTGATCTTCAGGCCGCTGACATCGAGCGCGCCCTTCGCCGGCACCAAGCCGATGGCGGTTTCCGTCGCTTCGACCGCGCCATCGAGACGATCGCTGATCCACTTCAGCACGCGGGCGTTGTCGCCAAAGCCCGGCCAAATGAACTTGCCGTTCTGATCCTTGCGGAACCAGTTGACGAAGAAGATCTTCGGCAGCTTCGCGCCCTTGCGCTCGCCGACGCGCAGCCAATGCGCGAAATAATCGCCCATGTGATAGCCGCAGAACGGCAGCATCGCGAACGGATCGCGCCGCAACTCGCCGACCTTGTTCTCGGCCGCAGCCGTGCCCTCGGAGGCGACGTTCGACGCGAGAAACACGCCATGCGCCCAGTCGAACGCTTCCGTCACCAGCGGCACCGCCGAAGCGCGACGGCCGCCGAACAGGATCGCGTCAATCGGCACGCCGGCGGGATCTTCCCATTCCGGCGCGATTACAGGGCATTGGCCGGCCGGCACGGCGAACCGCGAGTTCGGGTGGGCGGCCGGAAACCTGTTGTCGGACGCGACGTACTTGTTGCCCTGCCAGTCGGTGAGGCCCGCCGGGGGCTGATCGGTCAGCCCTTCCCACCACACGTCGCCATTGTCGGTGAGCGCAACGTTGGTGAACACTGTGTTGGCGTAAAGCGTGTCGAGCGCCGACTTGTTGGTTTTGGCGCTCGTGCCAGGCGCGACACCAAAGAAACCTGCTTCCGGGTTGATCGCATAGAGGCGGCCATCGTCGCCGAAACGCATCCAGCAGATATCGTCGCCGATGGTCTCGGCTTTCCAGCCGGGAATGGTCGGCTGCAGCATGGCCAGGTTGGTCTTGCCACATGCGGACGGGAAGGCCGCGGCGATATACTTATGCTCGCCCTTCGGATTGGTGAGCTTCAAGATCAGCATGTGCTCGGCGAGCCAGCCTTCGTCGCGCGCCATCACCGATGCGATCCGCAGCGCGAAGCATTTTTTTCCCAGGAGCGCGTTGCCGCCATAGCCTGAGCCGTAGGACCAGATTTCGCGCGTTTCCGGGAAGTGGACGATCCACTTCTCGTCGTTGCACGGCCAGGCGACATCCTTTTGGCCCGGCGCCAACGGTGCGCCGAGCGTATGCACGGCGGGCACGAAGAACCCGTCGCTGCCGAGTTGTTCGAGCGCGCCTTTGCCGATGCGCGTCATGATCCGCATCGAGGCGGCGACGTAGCCGGAATCCGTGATCTCGACGCCGAGCTGGGAAATCCTCGAGCCGAGCGGGCCCATGCAGAATGGCACGACATACATCGTGCGCCCGCGCATACAGCCATCGAACAGGCCGTTAAGCTTGGTGCGCATTTCGGCTGGAGCGATCCAATTGTTGGTCGGGCCGGCGTCTTCCTTGTCTTGCGAGCAGATGAAGGTGCGGCTCTCGACGCGGGCGACATCCTTCGGGTCTGAGGCGGCGTAGAACGAGTTCGGTCGCGCCTCTGGGTTGAGCTGCTTCAGCGTCCCGGCGGCGACCAAGTCTTTGGTTAGCCGCCGCCATTCCGCCTCCGAACCGTCACACCAATAGACGCGATCCGGCTTCGTCAGCGCCGCGATCTCCTCGACCCAGGCAATCAGCTTCTTGTGGTTCGTCGGGGCAGGGTGCAGGCCGGCGATCTCTTGCGTCACGGAATCCCTCCAGGCGCCGCATGCATGGCGCGGCGCTCAGTTCGTTTCGTCCCAAAGGTCTAGCTGTGGGTCTTTATGTCAAACCCGTTCCCTGGGCCACTGTGACGTACCTGCTCACGCACGAATGACACCGGTGGCAATGCGCCTTGGAGAGCAGCTTTGCGCAGATGACGGGCGGCATCTGAAGCGAGGTTAGAGCGCGCACATGGTTAATGCTGGGCGGCCGCCCAATCTGCGAGCACCCGCTCCAGCACCGAAAGCGGCACTGCGCCATTCGCCAGCATTGTGTCGTGGAACGCTTTAAGATCGAAGCGCGGGCCGAGCGTCGCCGTCGTTTGCTGCCGAATGCGGTTAATCGCTTGGCGTCCGATCATATAGGCGCAGGCTTGACCCGGGTTGACGCAATAGCGCTCGATCTCGGTCGTCACCGAAGATTCCAAATCGCCCGTGGCTTCCATCATCGACTGTATCGCTTGTTCGCGTGACCAGCGCTTGTGGTGCAAGCCCGTATCGCAAACCAGCCGCGACGCGCGGAATGTCGCCGATTGCAGATAGCCGAGCCGGCCGAGGCGATTGTTCGCATAGATCCCGAGTTCATCGGCAAGCTGTTCGGCGTATAGCCCCCAGCCTTCGCTGAACGCCGAGAACCCGAGCAACGCGCTGCGGATGAAAGGGATCGAACCGGACTCTTGCTGGATCGAGATCTGCCAATGATGCCCTGGCACACCCTCGTGATAATTGAGCGTCGGCAGCGTAAACCGCGGCCATTCGCCTGTATCACGCAGGTTGATGAAGTACGCGCCCGGACGAGAGCCATCGAGCGCTGCGCGCTGATAATAGCCTCCCGGTGCGCCAGCCTCGGTAAACGGCGGAACCCGTTTGATCTCCAACTGCGCGCGCGCCAACGTATTGAACGCCTGCGGCATCAGCGCTTCGATCTCGCGCGTTTGCTGGTTCAAATCGGCAAGGATTTGTTCGCGCCCGGCATCGGTGTTCGGGTAGAGCTGATCCGGCCGGCGCGAGAGCGCCTGGATGCGCGCAGCCACGCTGCCGCGGGTCATGCCCTCGGCGCGGAGGATCGCATCCATTTCACCGTTGAACTGCGCGATCAGTTCAACGCCGATGTCGTGAATCTCATCTGGCGTCATGGTCGTTGTCGTGCGCGAGCGCAACGCAACCGGATACATCTCCGCCCCGCGCGGCAACCGCCAGATGCCCGCGTCATGCACCGCTTGCGGCCGCACGCGTTGCAGCGCGGCGACTTGGCGCGCAATCGCCGGCAGCACGCGGTCGCGCACCGCCGCTTCCGCGCGGCCGATGTAGCCGGCGCGCGACGCTTCCGGAATGCTTGCGACGTCCGGCAGCCGCCGGACCAGCGATTGGACTATGATGTTCTGGCTCGGCGCGCCTTCGGCGAAGCGGCCAAGTTGCAGCAGCGCTTTGTCGATGACGAAATTCGGCGGGATGACGCCGGCGCTCGCGTCCTCTCCAATGATCGCGGTTTCCTGATCGAGCTGCCCGGCGAATCCGTCGATCCGCGCCAGATAACCATCGGCTTCCTCCACCGTGCGCAAAGGGTGCTGCTCGTTGAGGAAGTTCGGCATCGAACGGTAGGCGCCGTTGAGCTGGGTCACCACATATGGAGAACCCGCTCCGCCGCCGACTTCGAATGCACCGCTGTCGACGGAGTTCTGGAACGAGGTGGTGACGACATCGACCGTTACCGTCTCTTGGGCAGACAGTCCGCTGCGGTCGATCGCACCTAAATCCGTCAAAGCCCGCTGCAGCATCGCGCGATAATCGCGTGCGCCCGCCTTCGAGGCGTCGCTGACCTTGTCGATGAACTTGTAGCCGGCGCGTTCTTCGGTGAGTCCGAGACCGGTGCAGCGCTCCGGCGAGCGACGCAGAATTTCGCCAACGACACGGTCCAAAGTCGCAGTGAGCTGCGCGCTTGCTGACGCGGGCGTGGCGGGTTCTTGCGGTCCAAGCGCGCCCGATGCGCAGCCCGTCAGTACAGCAACGCCAGCCGCGCCAGCGCCGAGAACGGCGCGCCGAGAAATGTGCATGATCGATCCCCGTCTTCGTCTTGCACCTACTTTAGCGGTGCAATCCGCTGTCTCAATCGGCGGGCGACGAAATCTCTAGAGTTTGAGTCCCGCCACGACGGGAACATGGTCGCTGGGCCGCTCCCATGAGCGGCACGGCACGTGGATATAGAACGCTTCGGCCTGTGAGGTCACAGCGACATCGCTGGTCGCCCAGATGTGATCCAGCCGCCGGCCGCGATTGTTCTTGGTCCAATCGGGGCTGCGATAACTCCACCAGGTGAAGAGCTTTTCCGGATCGGGTTTGTGCGTGCGCGCAAGATCGACGAAGCCGCCCAGATCACGCACGGCGTTCAGCCGGTCGGTTTCGCCCGGCGTGTGCGAGACGACATTGAGCAATTGCTTGTGGCTCCAGACGTCGAACTCGCCGGGCGCCACGTTAAGGTCGCCGACAAGCACGGTCGGCGGCCCGCCTCTGCGCTTCTTGTAGAGCGCTTTCATCCGGTCGAGCACCTTGAGCTTGTGCACGAACTTCGGATTGGTGAGCTCGGGCAAATCTGCTCCGGCCGGCACATACAGATTGTGCACCTCGACGCCGTCGATCTTTGCCGCCGCGATGCGCGCTTCCTGCTTAGGGCAGATGCGCGGCGCCTCGATCGGCTCGAGCTTCACACGTGAAACAATGGCGACGCCATGCCAGCCCTTCTGGCCGGCGACATGCATGTGCTTGTAGCCCGCTTCCTTGAACGCCTTCGCTGGGAACTCCCCGTCGCGGCACTTGATCTCCTGCAGACACAGCACATCCGGCTTCGCCTCTGCGAGGAAGCGGCAGACCATGCCGATGCGCAGGCGCACCGAGTTGATGTTCCAGGTCGCGATTCTCAGCATCGGTTCTGTGTCTGGCGTCTCGGGCCCGGAAATTCAAAGAGGCCCGATCGCAGTCCGCGACCGAGCCTCGATGCTGCGCCTTGAGGGGGGCGCTTTTTCGCCGGCAGGGGAGTCCGGCAAGCCGCCGCGCTGGATCCGTCAGCGGGGGGGACGACGCCATCCAGGGGGATAAGCGACGGCTGTCGTTGCATATACGCCACAGGGGCGAAAAAATCAAGGTTTGGTTAAGTGAAAATCCTTGCCTTGCTTCGCCTTAATCTCTCTAGCGCCGCCGGTTCGAAAGCATGTCTTCGAGCCGGAACAGGCTGCGGTCGAGGCTCTCCGGTTGGGTGATGTCGGAGAGAGTGATGCGCGTCCGCGCGCCGGTTGCGTCGATGACGTCCCAGGAGCGCAGCTCCGTCTGCGCTCCATAGAATTGCAGCGTGATTTGGCCATCTGTCTGGCCGCCGCGATCGCGGGCGGTAATCAGGAGCCACGGACCGGCGCGTGAAACACGCAGCACGCGCGCATCGCGCTCGAGATTGATGGTGCGGCCGAGAATGAGGTTGAGCGGCGTCGAACGCAGCGGCGTGCGCTCCGTTGTCCGCAATTCACGGTCGCGCATGGCGACGACGCTGCCATCCGAAACGATCAGCAATGTCGCCGGCGGATCGTATTCGAAACGCAGTTTGCCGGGGCGCTCGAGATAGAACATGCCGCTCGAGCGTGCGCCGCCTGGCGAACTTTGCACGAATCGGCCTTGCAGGCGCTGGATGGCGTTGAGCGCCTGATTGGCTTGCGCAATGCCTGCGCTGCGCGCGGCGCCATCGAGCACCTGTGGCGTCGCCTGCTGAGCATAGGCGGCCGGCGCGAGCAATAGGGCGGCGAGGCCCAGGAGGGCGGAACGTCTGATCATCTGGGTCATGTGCCCAAAACGCATGGCGAAAAAAAGGGTTCGCTTTGCCTAGAAATGGCCTTTTCGCCTCAGGTTGCGTTCATGTAGGCAGCGGGAGCGCTTGAGCTTCGATTTGCGGGGGCGGCCATGTTTAGCGACCTGACACGGGAGTTGCCTTCGATCGGCTGGGCCGGTTTCCTCGATTCCGAGGCCATGCTGCAGTCGTTCTTGTCGCTGGTGCTGGCCGTGTTCCTGGGGGCGGTCATCGCGTTCCATCCGACGACGGTGCGCACGGTCGACACGCGCGAAGAGGCCGAACTTCCGAAAGTGATGATCATGTACGCGCTGGTCGGCGCGGTGGTGGGCGAAATTGTGCTCGCTTATGGCATGGTCGTGGGCTTCGTGATCTTCGGCCTCGGCGGCCTGATGCGCTTTCGCACCGACGCCAAGACGACGCGCGACACCGGCCGGCTCATCATGGTGACCTTGGTCGGGCTGATCGCGGGGCTCAACCTGCCGCACTTCGCGGTGATGGCGACTGCGTTTTCCTGGGTGCTGATCTACGTGTTCGACGGTCATCCCGTGTGTCAGCTGGAAGTGGACGAGATTCCGAAAGGCCAGGTGAAGCCGGCTGCGGACGCTTATCGCGCGCTGCTGACCGAACTCGGCTGCAAAGTGATCAGTGAAGATCGGTCCTTTTCGAAGAGCCGCATCGATTACGTGATCCGCGCGCCGCGCAACCAGAAGCAGTCGGCGCTGCACCAGGCGCTTTGCGAGCGCATCCCCGCGGAGGTGCGCGGCGAGATCAACTGGGAAATCGAATAGCGCTCAGGCATTTGTCGCGCTCATCGCTTGCGGCGGGGCGGCGTCGCCGTCGCCATGTTGTTGTTGCGCCCAGTAGACGCTGGCCGCCAGCAACATGACGACAGCGGCGGCGCGCAGAAAGCCGCTCGAACGCCTGCGCTTCGGAGACGCCGGTTCTTGCAGCGCGAGAAACCCGGTTCGCGCCGCGCGGCGTTTCATTTGCACGCGCTGTGGCGGCGCCTCGATGACGAGGCCGAGGACCGGCTGCTCGATCGCGGTGGCGGGCTCGGGAGGTCTCACCGGTGTTTCGAGTTTTGCTTCGATGATTTTAGCCTCGGAGCGCATGCGCTGCTCAGGTTTGGCGTGGGGTTCGCAGCCGGTGAGCGACGAAGCCAGCGTATCGAGCTGCAGCGCTGCTTTTGCGTCGGGCATGGTTTCGTAGATCATCAGGCCTTGCTCGGCGGCGCGGCCGAACAATTCCGGCTCGAACGCAAATGTCATCACCGGTTTGACATGGAGCGCTTCGGCGAAATCCTTGAGCGGAATCTCCGGCCGCTTCGGAATGCCCGCCATCGACAGCACGACCTTGGGTGCGCTCGGCTTGTCGCGCTCCGAGCGCAAGAGCTTCAACTTATTGTCGGTGTTGCGGAGGCTGGCGAGATCGGGGGCGGCAACGATGAGCACTTCATCTGCCTCGCGCAGCGCTTGACGGACCCAGGGCTCCCAGAGGTGGGGAAGGTCGAGGACGACGAACGAGCTGAGCCGGCGAATCTCCGCCATTGCTCGTTCGAACGTTTCGAGCGGCATGTCGGCGCATTCGACGCGCTCCGGCGCCGGCGCGAGCAGCAAGCGCGGCGTCAGCTCCTTCAACGCGCGCGACAGTATTTCATCTGCATCGTCTGCGGCGTTGAGCACATCGAAGATCGAAGCGTCGCTCGTCTCGCGGAAATTGAACGCCGCTGCGCCGAACGAGAGATCGAAATCGGCCAGCGTTGTGCGCTGCTGCTGGCGTTCGGCGATCGAGAAGGCGAGGTTGTGGGCGATTGTGGAAGCGCCGACTCCGCCGCGGGCGCCGATGACGGCGATGACGCGCGCCGGCGCGGCGTGGGCGAAGAGCCGGCAGAGCGAGGCGGCGATATCGCCGGCGTTGGCGGGCGGCACGATGTAGTCGTTGACGCCGCGCTGGGCGAGCTCGCGCAGCAAACCGATATCGTTGACGGCGCCGATGACGACAATCGCAGCGCGGGGCGCGGCAGCGCGGAGGCGGGCGAGGTTTTCGAGCATCGCCCGGCCCTCGAGATTGGTGTCGAGGATGACCAGATCGGGCACCTCGTGCCCGGCGCAATAGGCGGCTGCGCCATCGAGGCCGCCGCGGGCGATCTGCATTTCGGCGCGGCCCAGGCGCGGATCGGCGGCGAGCGCGGCGAACAGCTTTTCCGTCTCAGGGCGATCCCAGCTCGCATAGATCGAGATCGCCGGTAGCGAACGTTCGCGCGGACGCGGCGGGTCTTCGCCGGGGACCGACGGTTTGGCTTCGGGTTTCGGCGCGGGCTCGCCGAGTTGGGCGGAAGCGGGGGCGAAGAAGACCGGCTCGTCGTCGAATTCCGGGGGATCGAACGGGGCGTCCTCTTCGATTGCCTCGTGTGCCTCATCCTCTTCAACTTCAACAACCAGTCGCTCCGGCATGGCGACAAATTCAAGGTCTTCTTCGTCTTCGCATTCGCCCAAGCCGAAAATGTCGTCGACCGGCGGGGGCGCGAACGGCGCTTCGCCGTGCTCTTCGATCACGACATCGGCGGCAGTCAATTCGAGCGGGGGCGTGAAGCGGACGATGTTGTCGTTGGCCGGCGCAAGCGCCGGGCGCGTTCGCTGGCGCGCGCGCGCTTTGGCTTTTTGAGCGGGGTTCTGCAAGACGCACTTCGCCTGCGTTCAAAATGGCCCCCGCTCTCAATCTGGCGGCAATGTCTTGAAAACGCGTCAGCAAGGATCGTGAACTCGGGATTAGGGACGAAGGTAGGTTTTCGCGCGTTAGCGATGTCCTGAGGCCGGCAACGCTTGCGCGCACGAGGCTGGCGCGGCGGGGCGATAGTCCAGGCCGAAGGTGTCGCGGTTGGCCGCACAGAGGCGGCCGCCATCGCGGAGCCAGTTGGCGGTTGGCTCGAAGCGGAACGACGAACACCCGGCGCAGAGCGCGAGCGCCGCGAACGCGAGGGCTTTGCACGTCTTCATCGGCTCACACTGCTTTGCGCCTCCTTGCCACTCTCTTGTCAAAACGTATGCGAGATCGAGAACACCAGGCCGGCGTCGCCGCGATCGTCGTCGAGATCGTTGTCGATGTACGCCAGGCCCAACTCCACGCCCTCGAGTTGGGCTGTCACGCCCACCGACCAATCGAGCTTGGTGTCGGCGCCCATGGCGAATTCGCCTTCCGACCAGCCGACGCTTGCAGCGCCCGTCAGCGGAATGCCGTTCACGGCGCCCAGCGGCGTGCGGGCGCGCAGACCGACATTGATCCCGTCGGCGTTGTCGAGCGCCTCCTGCGCCGGGGCGTAGCTAACCGAGAGCGTCGCATCGACCGGGCCGAAGGGATGAGAAATGCTCGCCTGCGCGACGACGAAGGGATCGGCGTCGCCGCCGAAGAAGAAGATGGCGCTCGCGCCCAGGCTCAGTTCGGTTTCCCCGAACTCGATGCGCTTGGCGCCGAACAGCACGGCTTGGGCGTTCGAGCCTTTGCGCCCGTGCATGCTGGTGGCAAAGGCCCCGGCGCTCCAGCCGCTGTCGTGGCGAATCTCGAAGCGGCCCTGGATGGCGGGATCGCCATGGGACTGGGTGACGCCGTTGCGGCGATAATCGGAGACGAGGGTCAGCGTGGCGGCGATATGGAAATGTGCGTCGGCGGGCGGCTTCGGCGGCCCGCCGGCCTGTTTCAGTCCCGCGGCGCACGCAGCTGCGCCGCTCACGACAAGGGGTTCAAGCACCCTGACGTCCCCCGACGGCGTCGAGGCTAGCGCAGATGCGGAGCCGCGGCGAAGGAAATCGCTTGCGCATGGGCGCGCTCGCCTCGTGCGCGTGGACTTCTGAGGCGAAAGCGCCCATATCGGCTCCATCGATCCTCGTCGCGTCACGCTCTGATCCTTCGCCGTCGCGCCGGATATTTGCTGTTTCTCTTCGGTTTCGGCGCCCGCCGTGGAAGGTCCACGCGGGCAATTCGACAAAGGAGACGGCGATGGCTGTCGGCACGGTAAAGTTTTTCAACATGAATAAAGGCTTCGGCTTCATCGCGCCGGAAGGCGGCGGCAAGGATGTGTTCGTGCACATTTCCGCCGTCGAACGCTCCGGCATGAGCGGCTTGAGCGACGGCCAGAAGGTCAGCTTCGATCTCGAGCGCGACCGCCAGGGCCGCGACTCGGCGACCAATCTGAAAGCAGTGTGATGCAATGATGATCGGCGATCGCATCCCCGATCTGACCGACAAGGAGCTGGAGCGCTTGCACGCGAACGCAATTCGCTTGCAGGCCTCCGGCTCCACCGCCCAGCGCGAGCAAGCCGAAGCGCTGCTGCCGCTCTTGGGGACGGCGCTGGAGGAGCGCCGCGCCGCGCGCGTTGCAGTGCAGGCCGAAACGCGCAAGGCCAACGCGCGCAAGAAGAAGGCCGAATAGGCGCGCGTGAACGCACGCTTGCACGGGTGTTGTGCGAACGGCGATGGCTGGCGTTGGTGCGCTGGGATCATGCCGAACTGAAATGCTGGCGCCAGGATGTTTCGGCTTGGTCCGTCAGTGCTTCAAAGCGCTCGACGTAATGGCGCGCTTCCGGCGGTGCGCGCAGCGCTTCGGCGAGGCGATGCGGTTCGGCGTGGAGGCGCCGCGCCAGGCGGCGCGCGTAGGGGGCGGGATCGTTGAAGACGCGGAGACACGCTTCGTAGCGCTCGGCCAGCGGCCAGGCGGAGCGGAAGCGCTGCTTCGGTTCGTGGGCGACCCAAAGCCGGTCCTGCCGCGGGATGCGTGCGCCGCGCTCTGCGCTTTGAGCGTGCCGGCTGTCGTCGCGGCGGGGCCTCGATGCGGTCCGCGCGGGAGGCTGACGCTCGTCGCGGAAGATGAAGACGGGTTCGCTGACGTCTTGGAGCGCCGGCGCCTCGCCGGCAGGCGCTGGTGCTGGCCGGCGAGGACGCCGGCAGTCCAAGAAGCAGCGGAAACTGACGCGCCAGGATTGCGGCTGCGCCGCGTCGAAGCTGATGGCGCGTCGCGTGCGTGGGCGTGTGGTGTGCAGCAGCGGGCGGGTGTTGGGTTTCTCGTAGGCCGACGCTTCGATCAGGATGAGCCGGCGCAGCATCGCCTCGGCGCACCGCAGCCAGAGCGCCAGCGCTTCATGCGCCTTGGCCGTCAGCGTGTGCCTGGCCGCAACCTCCTCCGGGCCGCCGAAGAGCGCGTAGAGCGTGTGCAAGAACGCCTGCGCCACGCGCCACAGCGGCAACGGCGCGATGCGGGTAGGGGATGGGGCGGCTTCTGACATGGGAGACGCATGATACGCCCGGTCCGGGAGGGGGTGGATAGATTTTGTACGAAATGAGGAAAATCAGCGCGTTGTGGCGGAAAAGTGGGGGATAGATCGTGCCGGGCTGATTCGACGCGCCCAATGCATCGGCAAGTTGGGCGACGGCGCCGTCGTCGGCGTGTATTGACATTGTAATACGGCGCTAACATGTTACATGTCAGGATGCGGGAAAGGATTTCAGCGATGGCGGCGACGGCAAAGCGGGCGCGGCGGGCGGCGAGCGGCAAGACGCGCGCGAAGGCCCCGATGAGCCTTCGCATCGATGACGCCACGCGCGATCTGATCGACCGGGCGGCGGCCGTGTCCGGACAGAACCGGACCGAGTTCATGCTGACCCTACTGCGAGAGAAGGCCGCTGAAGTGCTGCTCAATCAGCGGCTCTTCACGCTGAACGACGCCGATTGGAACGCCTTCGTTAAGCGGCTGGACGATCCGCCGCCGCCGAACGCGAAGCTCAAGGCTCTGCTGGCGCGCACGCCGATCTGGGACAAGTAGTGGCGAAGGCAGCGGCGGGAACACGCGGCGACCGCATCACTAACCCGGCTGTGCTCAAGGTTGGCCACGATGTGACCGGCTTCGATTGCGGGCGCGAGCAGCTGAACGCGTGGCTACGGGACCGGGCCAAGAAAGCGAGCGAGAACGACATCGCGCGCACCTATGTGGTCTGCCGCGGAAGCAAGCGCGTTGTTGGCTATTACGCGCTGGCCGCGGGCGCAGTGGCGCATGCAAGCGCGCCGGGCGGCTTGAGCCGCAACACGCCCGATCCGATTCCGGTGATCATTCTTGCGCGGCTCGGCGTCGACGCGCGCGAACAGGGGCAGGGGATCGGCCGCGACCTGCTCGCCGACGCGATGCGGCGCGCGCTGCAGGCCGCGCGCATTATCGGCGCGCGCGCTCTGCTGATCCACGCGCTCGATGCAGACGCGGCGACGTTCTACGAGGCGCTGGGGATGAAGCGGCTGAAGGCGCCGGAGGAGGCGACCTTCTTCATCACGATGAAGGAGATGCGGGCGGGTTTGGGGTAGGGCGGTGACCGTGGCTACGCGCGGACCTTGGCTCAATTACGCCGAGCGACATCTCAGGGCGCGTTGGCGGGATAATCGCGCAGGGCGCAGCCGAGCGCGGTGTCGAGATCGCCGCGCGTCGCGGGACCGATCATGTCGGTCATGGCGCGGAGCAGAACGCGATGAACAAGCCAGCGCGACTCGTTGACGTCGTTCAGTTGTTCCATGGCGACGGCAATTAGGCGGTCGGTGTGGGTGATAGCGTCGAGCCGCCATTGAATTGCGGTGCTGAGCATGGAGCCTCGTCAACAGGCTCAAAGCCGCGCGCATCCGCGGCGAAAAGCGTGCATTCTGCTACTGAGTGCACAAAGACTAGCGCAAAACGCAGCCAGCGTCGCGTTAAATCGCACTGCGCCCTTGTTATTGCGTGACGAAGTTCCATGTTGAGAACACTCTGCCGCGCGTTGCAGCAGCGGCGGTTCAAGCAAGGATACATTCGATGGCGCAGACTAAGTTCGGCGCGGGGCAGCGCGTGGCAGTCGTGCGCTCTGGATCTTTTTCGGCTCCGTCCGGCACGTATCGGGTGATCACGGCGCTGCCGCGCGAAAAAGGACCGCAGCAATATCGTGTCAGGAATGACGGCGAGAGTTTCGATCGCGTGCTCGACGAAGCAAGGCTGGAAGCGGCGCGCTATGACTGATCCCAAACGCGCGCGGTCGTTCGCACCCGTCCGTCCGCCACAGGTGGCGCTGAAAACCCTGAAGTACAGCGAGTCCGAGGAGCATCTGTTGCGCCGGCTCGCGGGTGCGCTGGTGCTGCATTGGGACGAGCTTTCCGATGAGATGCAGGATCTGATCATCGATCAGGCTGCGTGTGTCGATGACCGCGATCCCGCATCACACGAAGCAAGCGATCTTGAGCGGTTTGTACGTACGGTGAAGACGGCGTCCGTGACCAAGCGCCGAGAAGCGCTCAATCCGAGTTGAGGCCCGGCCGCACATCGCTTGCGCCCATACTCCTCCTGCTTGCGGCGGCGGGCTGCACCGCCGAAACAGCTAGGGAGCAGCCCGCTGAGGAGGCTGCGCGCCAATCTCCGGCTGAGTCTGCAGACCGGATTTTCGGTATCGCGACGGTCCTCAGCGGGGACACGATCGAACTACATGGCATTGACGCGCGCCCACTCACGCTTTGGGGCGTTGTGACGGTGGATCGCCGGGCGCGATGCGGAGGCCGGGACCTGTATCAAGACGCGTCGGCTGCGCTGTCGAGCTTCATCGGACGGCGCAGACTGGCCTGTACGCCGCGCGGCGAGGATCAGTATCATCGCACCATGGCGACGTGCAGCGTCAATGGCGCCGATCTTGGCGAGCACATGGTGTGGGAAGGCTGGGCGCGCGATTGGGCTCGCTACAGTGATGGCGCCTACGCGGACGAAGAAGCTGCCGCCCGCTCAGCGGCGCGTGGGGTTTGGGCGTGTCCAATCCACACCTGGGCCGACGACCAGCCGCGGTGATGGACACCGCTCCGGCCGCTTAATCCTCGTCCACCACATCCACCAGGATATCGCGTTTGCCGGCGGCGTTGGCTTCCGAGATGATGCCGGCTTTTTCCATTTTCTCGATCAGCGTCGCGGCGCGGTTGTAGCCGATTTGGAGGCGGCGCTGCAGGTAGCTTGTGCTCGCCTTGCGGTCGCGGCGCACGATCTCGACGGCGCGGTCGAAGAGGTCGCCGTCGCTGCCGGCTTCGCCGTCGAACAATTCGGGATTGTCGTCGGCGCCGTTTTCGTTGGGCTCTTCGGTGACGTCCTGGCGATAGACCGGCGCGCCTTGCTCCTTGAGCATGGCGACGACGCGTTCGACTTCGGAATCGGTGACGAACGGCCCGTGCAGACGCCGGATGCGGCCGCCGCCGGCCATGAACAGAAGATCGCCCTGGCCGAGCAATTGTTCGGCGCCTTGCTCGCCGAGGATGGTGCGCGAGTCGATCTTCGAGGTGACCTGGTAGGAGATGCGGGTCGGGAAGTTGGCCTTGATCGTGCCGGTGATGACGTCGACGCTGGGGCGCTGCGTCGCCATGATGACGTGGATGCCGGCGGCGCGCGCCATTTGCGCCAGACGCTGCACGGCGGCTTCGATTTCCTTGCCGGCCGTGATCATCAAGTCCGCCATCTCGTCGATGACGACGACGATGTAGGGCATCGGTTCTAACGGGAGTTCGCGGGTTTCGTAGATCGGCTCGCCGGAGGTGGGGTCGAAGCCCGCATGCACGGTGCGCTCGAGGCGCTCGCCGCGCTCCATCGCATCGGTGACGCGCTCGTTATAGCCGGTGATGTTGCGCACGCCGAGTTTGGACATGCGGCGGTAGCGATCCTCCATCTCGCGCACGGTCCATTTGAGCGCGACGACGGCTTTCTTCGGATCGGTGACGACCGGGTGCAGCAGATGCGGGATGCCCTCGTAGACGCTGAGCTCCAGCATCTTCGGGTCGATCATGATGAAGCGGCACTCGTCCGGCGTGTGCCGGTAGAGGAGCGACAGGATCATGGCGTTGATGCCGACCGACTTGCCTGAGCCGGTAGTGCCGGCGATGAGCAGGTGGGGCATCTTGGTGAGGTCGGCGGCGAAGGGATCGCCCTCGATGGTCTCGCCCAGACCCAGCGGCAGATCGCCTTGCGTGCCGGCGAAGGAGGCTGAGTTTAAGAGCGAGCGCAGGAACACGGTTTCGCGCTTGCCGTTCGGCAACTCGATGCCGATGGCGTTGCGGCCAGGGATGACGGCGACGCGCGCGGCCGTGGCGTTCATGGTGCGGGCGATGTCGTCGCTGAGGCCGATCACGCGAGAGGACTTCACGCCGGCGGCGGGTTCGAACTCGAACAGGGTGACGACGGGGCCGGGGCGGGCGGACAAGACTTCGCCTTGCACGCCGAAGTCGGCGAGCACGCCTTCGAGCTGGCGGCTCATGGCGTGCAGCGTCTGCGGGTCGGCCTGGGTGACGCGCTGCTTCGGCGGCGCGAGCAGGTCGGTGTCGGGCAGTTCGAAGTCGCGGCCGAACGAAAACGAAGCGTGCTGCTTTTCTTTCTTGGGCTTCGGCGGCGCGCGTTCGCGACGCGCTTCGGCTGGCTCGCGCGTCGGCGCCATCGCACGCGGACGCGGGGCGCGCGGGCGCTCGGTGCGCTCTTCGGTGATGGCGCGGCGCTCTTCCTCCGGTTCGCGGCGCGCCTTTTCCTGCACGTAGCCGATGGCGCGTTGCGTCGCTTGCGCGCCGGTGCTGGCGGCGCGGCGCGCGACGGAGGCGGCCTGCTTCACGTCCTGCGCACGCACCTGGAACGCCCAGCCGCACGCGAGCACGCCGGCGATGGCGCAGACGATGCCGGTCACGATGCGCGGAAACGGCAGGCCGGGCATCGAGGCAAGCCCGGAGATGAGGCCGGCGAGCCCGTCGCCAAGCAGGCCGCCGAAGCCGGTCGCGAGCGGCCAGCCTTCGGGGGTTGGGACCGTCGTGGCGGCGGCGGCGAGCAGCAGAATGCCGAGCGTGGCGGCGCCGACGCGGCGCTTGTCGATGCGCGCGACGAGCTGGCGGCGCATCACGCGCAACGCGCCGGCTGCCACGAGCGCAATCATCATCAGCGGCGCGGCCGCGCCAAGCGCTTGAATGGCGAGGTCGGCGACGACGGCGCCGGGGCCGCCGAAGAGATTGTGCGGCACGCCGTCGGCGGCGGTGTTGAGCGAAGGATCTTCCGGCGAATAGGTGAGAACGGCGCCCAAGCCGTACGCGCCGAACACGCCCGCGCCGATCGCCAGCGTCGCGCGCTTCAGGGCGAGGCGCGCGGCGGCGGAAGAGGTCGCGGAGGGAGTTCTTCCCCCGTTGGCATAGGCGTCGTCAGTCATGAATTGGAGCGCTCGTTTCGCGTGGCCGAGTTGAGCGTGGACTGTTCGCCCTCCCGGTAAACGAGGCGTGAAGTTTCGGCTGCGAACAGGGTTACTGAAAGCGTAGGGGAGTAGGGGAATAGGGCAGTAGGGCAATAGGTTAAGGCGCACCTACTGCCCTACTGCCTTGCTGCCGTTTCAGCTGTGGTACGCCACTTCGCCGTGTTCGGCGTAGTCGAGGCCTTCGTGCTCGATTTCTTTGCTGACCCGCCCGCCGAGTGTGATGACGCGGGCGATCAGCCACACGATGAGCGAGCCTGCGCCTGACCAGACGATGGTCACTGCCACGGCTTTGAGTTGGCTCGTCACTTGCGTTGCGATGCCGGGATAAATGGCTGCGCCGCCGGCGGCGTAATCGACAATGCCGGCGCCGCCGAAGGCGGGATTGACGACGATGCCGGTGCCGATGGCGCCGACGATGCCGCCGATGCCGTGAATGCCGAAGACGTCGAGGCTGTCATCGTACCTGAGCCAAGTCTTGAGCCCCGAGCACGCGAACAAGCAGATCGGGCCTGCAATGAGACCGAGAATGAGCGCGCCGACGGGGCCGGCGAATCCGGCGGCCGGCGTCACTGCAACGAGGCCTGCGACCGCGCCTGAGGCAAGGCCGAGTAGGCTCGGTTTGCCCTTCGTCGCCCATTCGGTGAGCGTCCACGAGAGCGCTGCGCCCGCGGGGGCGACGAAGGTATTGATGAGCGCGAGCGCGGCGTAGGCGTTGCTCTCGAGATTGGAGCCGGCGTTGAAGCCGATCCAGCCGACCCACAAGAGGCCCGCGCCGATCACGGTGAAGGTGAGATTGTGCGGCGGCATCGGTTCGCGGCGATAGCCGCTGCGCGAGCCGAGCATGAGCGCGCCGACGAGTGCGGCAATGCCTGAGTTGATGTGCACGACGGTGCCGCCGGCGAAGTCGAGCGCGCCGAACGACCAGATGAGACCGGCGCCTTGCGCAAGCGCTTCGGCGTTGGCGGGATCGGACGCCATCATCGGTCCGCCCCACCACCACACCATGTGCGCCATCGGATAATAGACGACGACCGGCCACAGGATCGCGAAGACGACGACGGTCGAGAATTTCACCCGCTCGGCGACGCCGCCGAGCACGAGCGCGGCGGTGATGCACGCGAACGTCATCTGAAACGCGACGAAAACCAGCTCCGGTATGGAGATTCCGACAGAGAAGGTTTCGACCAGCGAAGACGTGGTGACGCCGTTCAGGAACGCTTTGCTGAGGCCGCCGACGAAGCGATTGAGCCCGCCGCCATCGGTGAAGGCGAGCGAGTAGCCGACGAGCAGCCACATCACCATGCCGATGGCGGTGACGACGAACACCTGAGAGAGGATCGAGACCATGTTCTTGGCGCGCACCAGCCCGCCATAGAAGAGCGCAAGGCCGGGAATGATCATCGCCAGCACCAGCACGGTGGAGACGAGCATCCAGCCGGTGTCGCCTTTGTCGACGATGGGTGCGGCGGCGTCCTGGGCGAAGGCGATCGAGGGCGCCAGAAGCGCGAGCAAGAACGCGAACGCTCCACCTCTCCGGTCATTCCGGACGCGCGCAGCGCGATCCGGAACCCAGGGGATCGCAGAGCAGAGTGCGAGCCCCTGGATTCCGGGTTCTTTGCTACGCGAAGCTCCGGAATGACGATGTGATTGTCGGCGCATTCCAAACCCCCTGGATGTTCGGCGTGAATTGGCTTCGGCGTCGCGCCGGCGATCAAGCGAAGCGGCTCCGGTCTTTGTGCGCTGCAGCGGCTTCGCTCAAAAAAGCGGCGCCGTGCCTTTTGCTTGCGCGCCAGCGCCGCATCGACGCGCGGGCTGACGCGGCGGTATCGTTTGGCATGAGCAAGGGTTTCGACGCCGACGTGATCCTCTCCGGCGGCGGGCTGGTCGGGCAGACGCTGGCGCTGGCGCTGGACCAGGCCGGTGTCTCGGTCGTCGTCATCGATGCATCGAAACCTTCCGACACGCTGGCGCCTGCGTTCGATGGCCGCGCGTTCGCGATTGCTTTTGCGTCTTACCGGATGTGGCGCGCGTTGGGATTGGGCGATCAGCTCGACGAGGTCGCCCAGCCGATCGAGCAGATCATGGTGACCGACGGCAAGCTCGGGCGCGGGCCGTCGCTGCTGCATCTGCATTTTGATCGCGCTGAGATGCGTGACACCGACGAGCCGCTGGGACTGATGCTGGAAGCGCGTCATGTGCGGCTGGCGCTCGACGGCGCGGTGAAAGCGCGTGCGAGCATCGACATGATCCAGCCGATGTCTGTCGCCGCAATCGAGCGCGATGCGGCGAGCGCGACAGTGACGCTGGCGGACGGACGAAAACTGCGCGCACCGCTATTGATCGGCACGGATGGGCGGCGTTCGTTCGTGCGCGGCGCGGTCGGCATCCGCACCATCGGCTGGGATTATCCGGTGACGGCGATCGTTGCGACGATTCAACATGAGAAGCCGCACGGCGCGGTGGCGCACGAGTTCTTTTTGCCGAACGGACCCTTTGCGATTTTGCCGTTGAAGGGAAACCGCGCAAACATCGTCTGGGCCGAACCGCGCGCGGCGGCCGAAGTGCTGCTGAAGATGAGCGAGGCGGATTTCCTCGCCGAGTTGCGGCGCCGCTTCGGTGATTTCTTGGGTGAGCTTGGGCTCGAAGGCCCGCGCTTCGGCTATCCGCTGTCGCTGCAATTGGCCGAGCGCATGATCGATTCCCGCGTGGCGCTCGCCGGCGACAGCGCGCACGGCATTCACCCGCTGGCAGGACAGGGGCTGAACCTCGGGCTCAAGGACTGCGCGGCGCTGGCGGAATGCATCGCCGACGGCGTGTCGCTTGGCCTCGATCCGGGCGATGTCTCAATCCTCGAGCGCTATCAGCGCTGGCGGCGCTTCGACAACGTGACGATGGCGCTGGGCATGGAGTTCTTCGACAAGCTCTTCTCCAACGACATCAAACCGCTGCGCGCCGCGCGCACATTGGGGCTCGCTGCAGTCAACGCCGCCGGCCCGGCGCGGCGCTTCTTCATGAAATACGCCGGCGGCGGGGCGGGCGATTTGCCGAAGCTGCTGCGTGGAGAAAGCTTGGCGGCGTAGCAGCGACGCGTTCGCGGGCTGCGCGTGTGACCTTCTGTGTGGCCGCCGCGGGTGTATCTTGCCGCCATGCGGGCGGTGTTCATATTCCTAGTCATCCTGCTGCTGATCGCCATGGCCGTGCCGGTGACGTTTGCCGTGCGGTTCTGGATGGACGGGCAGTCGGTGTTGGCGCGCGCCGAGCGGAGCGGCGCGCTGCGGACGCCAGCTGCAAGAGGCCCATTGACGGGTGTCGAGCGCACCATCGCGATGAGCGAATTCCGCAGCACCTGGCGCACGAGCGGCGTCCCCTGTCGAACGGCAGTGTTTTTGTGGGCCGACCTCACAGCGGACGATGCTCCGCACGGTGTTTCCGCCTCACAGAGATTCGCGATGTCGGTTCTGGGGGAGCGCAACGAAACATCCATTCGCTGGCAGATCCGGCGCCTTATCGTCGCCTGCCAGCTCGAGCAGCGCTTCGACGATCCTCGACTGTTGAGAATGTGGCTGGCGCGAGCGAATTTCGGCGAACGGCTCGAAGGCATGGAAACCGCGTCGCAGGCGGTGTTCGGCAAACCGAGTCGTGACCTCAACGCAGAGGAATCCGCCAAGCTGGCCGTGTTGCTTCGAGCACCGGGCCTGCGCAATCAGCCTGAGCGCTGGGCCGAGCGCGCACAAACGCTACAGGATCGTATCGCCGCGCCGGGGCATTAGTCTCGTTAGGCGAGAGTTTGGGCGGAGGCGTCGCGCAGGATACGCGCGCGATTGTGCGGGCCGCGCGCGCTGGTAGCGTTCGCGTCAGGGACGAAATGCCGGCGGAACAGGACCAACCAGAAACAGCGGCCTTGCCGCTGGCCGTCGATCTCGACGGTACGCTGATCCACGGCGACACTTTTTTCGAGTCGATCCTGGGTTTCCTCGCCGCCAATCCGCTCGGTGTGATCCCACTCTTGGGCTGGTTCACGAAAGGCCGCGCGTTCGTGAAAGCGAAGCTTGCGCCGTACGCGCCGGCGCCCGGGGAGATCCCCTATGACGAGCGGGTGGTAACGTGGCTGCGCGAGGAGAAGGCGAAGGGCCGGCGCATTGCGCTGGCGTCGGCGACGGATCGCAGCGTGGCCGAAGCGATCGCGGCGCACGTCGGCGTGTTCGACGATGTGTTCGCCTCTGACGGGGTGACCAATCTCAAGGCTGCGCGAAAGGCCGACGCGCTGAGCGACGCCTATCCGCAGGGCTACGTCTATGCCGGCAACGAAACCGCCGACCTCGACGTGTGGCGGCGCGCCAAAGCCGCTGTCGTCGTGAACGCGAACGCCAGGCTCGAACAACGCGCGCGTGAACTCACGTCTGTCGAGCGCGTATGGCCCGATGAGCGCAATGTGCCCGAAGCGCTGGAGAAGGCGCTGCGGCCACGGCAATGGGTGAAGAACATCCTCGTGTTCATTCCGCTGATCGCGGCGCAAGGCTGGGGCGACGGGGAAGGTTGGAGCAACGCCTTCCTCGCCTTCTTCGCGCTCTGCTGCGCGGCCTCGAGCGTCTATCTGTTCAACGACGCTTTCGACATCGCCGCCGATCGCCGGCATCCGCGCAAACGCCACCGGCCGTTCGCGAGCGGCGCACTTTCGCCGGCGCGGGGTCTGGCGGTGGGCGTGGGACTGTCGGCGGCGGCCTTGCTGGTGGGGTGGGCGGCGGGCGTGCTCGTCTACACGCTGGCCTATCTGGCGCTTTCGAGCCTCTATACGCTTTGGCTGAAGCGGCTCGTCGTCATCGACATTTTCGTGCTCGCCGCGCTCTACGGATTGCGCGTTCTGCTCGGCGGCGAAGCGTCTGGTCATATCGCCTCGTCGTGGATGCTCGCATTTTGCGGCTTCTTTTTTCTGAGCTTGGCTCTGGTGAAGCGCGTGACCGAGATCGAAGGGGCGCCGGAAAACGTGCGCCGCGGCTACCTGCTCGCCGACGCGCCGGTGTTGAAAGCCATGGGCATCGGCTCGGCGTTCGCCGCGAGCCTCGTTCTTGCGCTTTATGTGCAGAGCGATGTGGCGACATACACCTACGCGGCGCCGGGCTGGCTCTGGGTGCTGCCGGCGGCGACGATTTTCTGGCTCTGCAGGATGTGGCTGCTGACCGGCCGCGGTGAGATGCCCGACGATCCGGTGGTGCATGCGGTCGGGGACCGCGTCTCGCTGCTGATCGCGCTGGTGGCGGCGCTCGCTTATGCGGCCGCCGTGTTGCTGTGATCAGTCCTGGCCGCCGGCGACGGTGTCCATCGGGATCGCGGCGAGCGCCGCGAGAATGACGAGATAGGGGGCCAACGCCAGAATTGGGGTGATCAGATCAAGCATGAAGCGCTCCTTCGCAAGCGCCGGAGTAACGGCGAGGCGGGAGCGGCGTTCCGCGGGAACAAGACAAACGTGCGACGCTACCCGCTTCAAAATAGACGAAGGGCGCGGAGGGGGAGCTGCCTCCGCGCCCTTCTCTTCAAAAGCCGCGCATGCTGGGGGCTATGAATCGTCTTGCTTGGGAGCTTAAGCGACGATCTGCGCGGCTTGGGTCATCACGCTCCAGGCGACCGGGACGAACACGGCGCAGGCGGCGATGAGGCAATAAAACTTGGTCACGGGGCTAATCCTTCGAGCGGGGTTCAGACCATTTGCGCGGCTTGGTGGAGCGTCGCGTAGGCGACAGGCGCCAGCACCAGGGCCGCCAGGATCAGGGAATAAAACTTGGTCATTGCTCTTGCTCCTCTTGGGGCGGAGGCGATTGCCTCGCTGCGATGAGGAGAAGGTAGGGAAGCGCTTACTATGGCGCTGTGACGGCGGTCACGATGATGACCTTTGCACCACAGACGCTAGGGGTTGGGCCGGATGAGCGCCCGTCGAATTGACTGCGACGCCGGGGACTTCGCAAAGCGCCTTGAACGCTTCGAGGATGCCCGCCGTAAGCTCTATCAGCTCATGGAGCGTTGGGACGATCTGCTTTCCGGCGAGAGCGCTGCCGTGGGGAAAGACCAGCTCAATGTCGCTTCGCTCAAGCGTTTCGGGGACGACTTCGAGTAGTGCCTTCTTGCCTTCCCAACCTGCGACGCGAAAAACCGGGCCCGAGAAATTCATCGCGGCGGGGATCAGCTCTTGGTGCTTGTCCTGGATATCGAGGTCGTGAATCGCCCGTAACGCGTCATTGCCGCCTCGGTAGGGCTTTAAGGACTTGAGCAATGCCACAGCGGCTGAGCCGGTGCGCTGAAAGTGGCGGCGCTTGATCATCTCATCCAGCTCGCCCACGCCGTCGCAAAACGGAAAATAGACATTGTTGACGCTGCGCCCGTTGGCCCGCGCCAAGTCACAGGCCATCAGGTCAAGCGCTGCCCGCAAATTGTGCATCAGATCTCCAACAACCGCGCCGAAATCTTCTGAAACACCGCGAAACTGCGTGTGAAATCCCGGCCCATGCTCGCCGTCGAGCCGTTTATGCGTGACTGGGTTGGAGGCGGCGTGTTGTTTCGCCATGGCGTCAAGTTCGGCCCAGTGCTTTCGCGCTCGCTTGATTTTTACGGCGGAAGCATGAAAGAGCGGTGCGCTAGGTGCGGTCGGTTGTGTCATGTCCAAAACCCCAAAAGACAAGTATTCCGAAGCCGAAGCCAAGCGTCGTTTCGAGCAAGCGCTAAAGGGCGCCGACAAAACAGCGCCCAAAGCGAGGCCCAAGGCGAAGCCGCAGAAGAAGCGTTAGCCGCGCCGGCGCCTCAGTCGCGCAAGGAGTGCTCGCGCCACCTCGGAGAGTCTGATCGGCGCGCCCTTGGAGTTCGCCGCCAAGTCGATCGCGTGAAGGCAATCCTCGGCCTCGCCGTATCCCTCTCCTGAATTGGCGATTTTGCGGCCATTGCTCGCATAGAGCGTCCAGCGCCACAGCCTCATGGGCGATGCGTCCTTGTAAACGTAATAGTGCATGACAGCCTCCGTCGACGCTTTGTCTTCTCTCTACGTCCCGGGGTGAATCGTTCGGATTACCCCGTCCCAGTACGTTACGGAGCGGCGAGTGAAGAAGGCGTTAATGCTGAACGAAACGCTCTGGTGTTCGCGGGCGATGACGAATCCAACGGAATCAGTGTCCGTTGTCCTTAACGCTGTTAACCGAATCGTAACGACGCGTGACGCAGCGTAACGAGTCGGCTCGAAACCGATTCAAAAGGACCCTGGAGGCGAACCAAATGGCAGAGCGTGTTCCGGTGACGGTGCGGTTGACCGAGGAAGACAAGGTCATTTTCTCGAAGGCCGCTGAAGAGTGCGGCCTAGAGCCAGGCACCGCCGCGCGACAACTGATCGAACTCGTGATCCAGCGGATGAAGCGCCAGGGCGATTACGTTGACGCCCTCCAGATCGTGAAAAACGCTTTGAAAGCAGCATAACGAGGCCATCCTAAATGGACGCTTGACCGCTCAAGCATAGCCTCTTATATAGGGGCTATGTTCTTGCAGCAACCTCAATTCCACGACGACGACGCGGCCCGCGTCTATTACGAACGCCTGCGCTGGCCTGACGGTCGCGTGTGCCCGCACTGCGGCGTGATCGGCGCGGAGTACGTCACCAAGCGCGCGAGCCGCTATCGCTGCGGCGCGAAGGAATGCCGCAAGGATTTCTCCACCACGACCGGAACGGTCATGGAGCAAAGCCATATCGGCCTCAGCAAGTGGCTTTGGGTTTTCTATCAAATGTGCGCGTCGAAGAAGGGCGTCAGCGCGCATCAAATCCGCCGCACGCTTGGCGTCTCGATGAAAGCCGCTTGGTTTATGGCGCATCGCGTACGCGAAGCGATGAAGGCTGGCGGCTTGACTGCACAGCTTGGCGGTCCTGGCAAGGTTGTGGAGGTCGATGAAACCTATCATGGCCGTATCAGCGAGGCGCCGGCGCTCCGCAGCAAGCGCCGCCGCGGCTCGACCACGAAGCTGGGCCATAGCCGCCGCATCGGTGACAAGCGCGCAATCGTGACGCTGGTAGAGCGCGGCGGCAAAGCCCGCACGTTTCACGTCGCATCGGCGGACCTCCCGACCGTGCAGAAAATCGTGCGTGAGAACGTGGCAAAGGAAAGCCGCCTGCACACGGACAAATCCGGGCTCTACATCGCGGTTGGCCGCGAGTTCGCTGCGCACGAAAGCGTCGATCACAGCAAGGAAGAATACGTGCGTTACGAGCCGACCGGCCCGGTCCACAACAACAGCGCGGAGAGCTTCTTCTCAGTGTTCAAGCGCGGCATGCGCGGCGTCTATCAGCATTGCGACGAGAAGCACTTGCACCGCTACTTGGTGGAGTTCGATTTCCGCCACAACACGCGCTCGCGCCTTGGCATCGAGGACAAAGAGCGCGCCGAGATCGCGCTTGCTGGCGCGGAAGGAAAGCGGCTGACCTATCGGCGGACTCACGGCGAAAGACACGTCGCATAAGGACGCGCGCGCCAAGAAACGCAGGCAAGAGCAAAGGTTCAAACTACGTCGCTGGTCTGTGAAGCACGCGACTGATAGCTCAACGACAAAGGATTTATTCGATGACGAAGCAACCTGAGAAAAACCCCGCCGCAGTGGCGCTGGGACGGCTTGGAGGGCTCAAGGGCGGCAAGGCGCGGGCAAAGGCGCTCAGCGCCAAGAAGCGCTCTGAGATCGCGCGCAAAGCTGCTAAGAAGCGGTGGGCGAAAAAATGACTCTGGCGTTGGACGTGAGGAGGGCCAGGATTTGGCGAGGAAATACACCAAGGGGCTCCGTTGGCAGCAGAACCAGACGCAAAGGACCTTGCGCAGCATCAATAACAAGAATTCCGCGCGAATGGGCTGCGGCGTCGTGCTGGCTATCCTAGCGGTCGGCGCGACATCGTTGTTTATCGGCGGCTGGCCCCAGATTTAGACGTTGTGGTGCAAAGGTCATCATCGTGACGGCGGTCACGATAGCAGCACGGCGCCTAGAGCCTGGAATTATCTCACTGCGTGGGCTTCTTGTTGGCTCCGCTTGACCAACCCTGTCGCGCGATCTCACTTATTTGCGCAATCGACAGCTTCGGCTCCCTCTGCCCTTTGAGAAAGCCGAACAGCGCCGAGATGGCCGCAACGTTGCGTTTGTTCATCCCGCTACTGCGCCCCACAGTCACTGCGGTCCCTTGGTTGCAAACTAAGCCTCGTCCCGCAGCGCCCGGAGTCTCAGCGTGTCGCGGTAGATGCGCAGACGTTCGTCTTTGTCGCGGCCCAGGTCGTAGAGCAGGTCCCAGGAAAAGAGGCCGGTGTCGTGGCCGTCGTCGAAGACGATGCGAACGGCGTAGCGGCCGACGGGTTCGGCGCGCAGCACGTTGACGTTGGCTTTGCCGGTCACCGGCGGCGGGACATTGGCGCCATGGCCCTTGTTCTCGGCGCTCGGGCTCTCGACGCGCAGCAGTTCGAATGGAATCTCGAATGTCTCGCCGTCGTCGAACGCGATCATCAGCGCTTTGGCGGCGCGGTCGAACACGAGATCGGTCGGCCAGGGGCGAGGGACGGGTTCTGCGCTCATTCATCCGCTCCCAGTTCGCGGGCTTCGTCGATCAGCATGATCGGGACGCCGTCGCGGACGGGATAGGCGAGGCGGGCGCGTTCGCTGATGAGTTCCTGGCGGTCTCGATCGTAGCGCAGCGGCGTGCGCGTCTGCGGGCAGACCAGAACTTCCAGAAGCCTTGGATCGACCTCGGTCATTGCAACGGCCGCGGTTCGTCGCCGGCGGCGCGGTCCCATTCGAGCAGCGCGAGCAATGCTTGACAGCGGTCTTCGAGCGAGACCGCTTCCAGCATCGCCTGCTTTGCGGCGGGATCGAAGGGGCAGATCTGGGCGGCGACGTTGACGATGGTTTCGGTCGGCGCCTGCTCGACCGATTCCCAATCGACCTGGAACCCGTGCAGCGAGGCGTAGCTTTTGAGCGACCGGATCAATCCGCCGCGATCGATGCGCTCGCCGGTGGCCTGGGCGAAGTCGGCGGCGAAGGCTTCGAAGTCCACCAGCGCCTGGCGATAGGGCGTGCCGGCTTCGAGCTCCTGGGCGATGTCGAAGCGGCAGATGCCGGTCAGCGTAATGAGATAGCGCCCATCGTCGGTTTCCGAGAACGCGGTGATGCGCCCGACCGTGCCGACATCGGCGAGATCGGGATTGGGGTTGTTCTCATCGCCGGTCGCCGGTTGGATCATGCCAATGAGGCGATCGCCGCCAAGCGCATCGTCGACCATGTTGAGATAGCGCGGCTCGAAAATGTTGAGCGCGAGCACGCCGCGCGGCATCAGGATCGCGCCCACCAGCGGGAAAAGCGGGATCGTCTGCGGCAGGTCCGCAGGCTTGCGATAGCCGAACGCGCTCACGAGAACAGTATCGCCGACAGCTTGCGGCGTCCTTGCTTGGTGACGTCCGACATCGGACCGGCGGCTTCGAACACTTTTAGAAGCTGCGTGCGCGCGGCGCCTTCGTTCCAATCGCGGTTGGTCTCGATGATGGCGAGCAATTGTTCGCTTGCGCCTTCGAGATTGCCGCGCGCGGAGAGCGCTTCGGCATAATCGAAGCGCGCCTGCAGATCGGCTGGATTGGCGGCGACTTTGGCGCCGAGCGCGTCGTTGTCGCCTGCATCCGGCGCTTTCGAGGCAAGTTCGAGCGCAGCGCGGACGCCGGCGATGTCGGGATCGTTGGCCTTTTCCGGCGGCGTCATGTCGAGGATTTCGCGCGCCTGATCGGGATCGCCGGCGTTCAACGCAATGCGCGCCATGCCGGCGAGCGCCTTGGTGTTGGTCTGGTCGAGCTGCAGCACGGTGGTGAAGGCCTGCGCCGCGCCGCCGATGTCGCCGAGCTTCAGCGACTCCGCGGCTTGCGCCAGCAATGGCTCGATCTCGGCGGTCATGTCGGCGCCGGCGAGGCGTTCGACGAAGAGCTTGATCTGGCTTTCGGGGATGGCGCCCATGAAGCCGTCGACAGGGCGACCCTGATCGAAGGCGTAGACGGCCGGAATCGAGCGCACGCCGAGCTGGCCGGCGACGCCTGGGTTCTCGTCGATATTGATCTTCACCAGGCGCACTTTGCCGCCGGCGTTGCGCACGGCTTTCTCGAGCGGGGGTCCGAGCGTGCGGCAGGGGCCGCACCAGGGCGCCCAGAAGTCGACGATCACAGGCGTCTGACGCGACGGCTCGATGACGTCGGCCATGAAACCCTGGTCCGTGCCGTCTTTGACAATGTCGGTCTCAGGCGGCGCGGCGCCGTCGATGAAAGTCATGCGTTTCCCTCGTTCGGGCCTAAAGATGGGCCGGGCCGGCGTCCGGTTCAATTCTCGCCGGTATTCCGTCGGCGTCAAAATGGAGCCGGATCGGCTCGCGGCCCAGAGAGCGGACGAACTTCAACATGTCGGCAGGGCTGATCGCTGTCGTTGCGTCATTCTTCAGCGGATGGAAGTTCACGAGGTCGTGGGCGAACAACGCTTCGTCCAGCACCAACGTGACCTTGCGCTCGGGGTCATTGATGATCGCAAACAGCGTCACCGAGCCCGGCTCGACGCCCAGGTGCTGCATCAGCCGCTCGGCCGAACCGAAAGAGAAGCGGCCGGCGCCCAGGAGCTTCGCGGTGGCGTTCAAATCGATCGCGGTATCGGCGATGGCGCTGATCAGAAAGATCGCGCCTTTCTTGTCCTTGAGAAAGAGGTTCTTGGTGTGCCCGCCGGGCATCGCGGACTTGAGGTCGCGGCTTTCGTCGACGGTGAAGACCGGGCGGTGCCGGTGCGTCGTGTGCGCGATGCCCAGTGCGTCGAAATGCGCGAAGAGGTCGGCTTCGCTGGCCGGACTCCGATCGGTAGCGTTCTGTGGCGGGGTGCTCATTTGGCCTTATAAGTCGCAGCCATGAAGCTCACTTGCTACCCGTTGCAGACCTATCCGCCGGAAATTCGTCCCGGCCGGGCCGAGCGCGACTGGATGGAGGAGTTCACCGACCGTCACCCGTATCGCTGCCTGCCGCTCACCATCGCCAATTGCACCGGCTGGGAGATCGTCACGCCGCGCCCGTTCACGGCGACTTGGAACGGCGGGCCGAAAATCGCCGACGTCACCATCGAATCCGAAGGCGGCATTCATAAGCACTTCGTGCTTTCGATGTTCGCGCGTGGCGTGCTGACCTTCGGCGCGGGCTATCTGTTCCGCACCGAACCGGGCTGGGACATGTGGGTGGGCGGGCCGCCGAACTGGATCAAGCACGGCATCCAGCCGCTCACCGGCATTGTCGAGACCAGCTGGCTGCCGCAGCCCTTCACCATGAACTGGCGTTTCACGGCGCCGGGAACCGTGTCGTTCGAGCAGGGCGAACCGTTCTGCATGATCATGCCGGTGCGCCACGCGGACATCGATTCCTGCCAGCCGGTGGTGAAACAGCTGAAGGACGATCCAGAGCTCGAGGCGGAAACGAAGGAATGGGCCGAAAGCCGCACCGCGTTTAACAAGCGCGTGCGCGCCGGCGACGCCGAAGCGCAGGCGCAGGTCTGGCAACGCCACTATTTCGCGGGCAAGACGCTGAAGGGCGAGGCCGTCGGCGGCCACATCCACAAACGCAGATTGAACGCGCCGCGTCCGGCCGGCGCTGACGACTAGAGAGACACATGAAGCTTACGTGCTACCAGGTCGATCCTCAGCCCGCCGAACTCGTGCCGGGCACGCCCGACCGCGACTGGATGGATCGCTTCTCCGACCGCCATCCCTACCGCTGCCTGCCGCTGGTGGTGGCGAACACCACCGGCTGGCAGTTGCTGTCGCCGGTCAGCTTCACCGCAACCTGGAACGGCGGTCCGCGCATCGAAGACATCCGTCTCGATCCCGATGACGACACGCCGCGCGGCGTGCTCGATCGCTGGGCGGTGTCGCATTTCTCCGGCGGCGTGCTGACGTTCCACACCGGCTATCTCTTCCGCACCGAAGTCGGCTGGGATCTCTGGTGCGGCGGCCCGCCCAATCACATCAAGGACGGCATCCAGCCGCTCGCCGGCGTGGTCGAGACGTACTGGCTGCCGTTTCCGTTCACGATGAACTGGCGCTTCACGCGCCCCGGCATGATCTCGTTCAAGAAGGGCGAGCCGTTCTGTTTCATCTTCCCGATCCCGCACGAGAAGATGGATGAAGTCGAACCGATCGTGAAATCGATCCATGACGATCCGGAACTGAAGCAGCAATACGAAGCCTGGGGGCAGAGCCGCACCAACTTCCTCGGCAAGCTCGCCGACAAGGATGCGGAAGCCGTGAAGCACGGCTGGCAGCGCGATTATTTTCGCGGCCGCACGCCGGAAGGGCATCTCGCGCCCGACAGCCACGTCAACCGCCGCCGCCTGAAGCCGCCGCGCAAGGCGGAACCGGGGGAGTAGGCGGCGGCGGTCTCTCTCTGTGGACAAGTACGCTCTGGCGCTGTGCGGTGTGACGCGCGTCGCACCTCGCCGAAATCAAGCTCGCTATTTCTCGCTCACTGCAGCGGCCGCATCGACGCGAGCCAGGCTGCAAGAGATGGAGAGTGAGCACAATGGCGCAAGCATATGAAACCCGTCATCGCCGCAATGGCGCGATCGACCTGCGCGACGATATGGCGACGTTGCAGAAGGATTTCTCGCGGCTCGGCGACGACATCGGGGGCCTGATCAAGACGGAGTGGGATAGCGTCGGCAAGCGCGTCGATGGCGGCGTCAAATACATGCACGGCCAGGTGCGCAAGCGCCCGATCGCGGCGGTCGGCGTTGCGGCCGGCGTCGGTCTGCTGGCCGGCCTCGCCTTCGCGCTGCGCCCGCGGCGCAAGTAGGTTCTGAACGCGCGCCCGGCGGCCAAAACCGCCGGGCGCGGCAGGGCGTGTTTCCCCTGGCTTGGGCGGCCGCAGGGCGGCCAGCCCGGCCCCCTTGCTTCCGTCCCGCCGCTCTGCGATATGACCGCCCCTCAGCCCGGACCTGTGCCGGGCTCACCCCACGGATGCGGGCGTAGCTCAGGGGTAGAGCACAACCTTGCCAAGGTTGGGGTCGTGAGTTCGAATCTCATCGCCCGCTCCAGAATTTCCCCATAAAAACAATCAGCTAAAGATGGGCTGTCGATCTGGCCAGTCCGAAGACTCGTGCCGTGGGGCGAGTTTGGGGTCTAACCGCACTTGGTGCGCTTCTGGCCACAACCCGCGGGGAAGTTGCATGATGCCGCCGCGCAGAGGCCGTCACTGCTACGGCGGCCAGGTGAAGCACGGCGAGGGCGCTTGGGGAGGGGAGACGTGAACGCTCTGTAGGAACAGCTGCTGCAAATCCTGAACAACAATCGCACGCGCGCAATTTCTGCGCCCGATCGCGCGCAAACTAAATGAGAAGGGAAAGCTCTCTCGAAACGCCATTGCGGAAGGCATCATAAACAACGTCCGCAGGACCATAATCCGCGAGCGGCTCAGCGACCCGAAATCATAGCCGGAACCAGCGCGTCGCCCGCTCTGACGCTTTCGATGGCCACGCCGGCAAGATGCAGCACGACGACGGCTTGCAGAATTCGGAAGAAGAACTCGTGCGCTTCTCCGAGATCGAATCCAAAAAAGCCCGCGAAGGGGCCAGCATTGTGTTCGCCGCTGCTGAAGAGCCCCGTGAACACCAGCAGTGCTGACAAGATCAACAACAGCAAGACGCGACGCCGCCCAGTGGATTGTGTCCGAGGTGACGCTTGGGCGCTCTCGAAAAGAGATCGCTATGGGCCGCGATGGCGCTTGGTCCCGTGATGAAGTCCGAGAAGCGGGCATGCTCGCCCCCGACAAATCCCCAGATGAGCCGAAAGACGATCAGGCCGGCGATTGCTTCGCCGGCGACGCGGTGAAGAAGCGCGCTATTGCCTTCGCCTTCGCCGGTGAATCAAGCCACGGCGATGAGGATCACAAGGCTCCAATGAAAGAGCCGCGTTGGCGCATCCCATACCCGGACACGTCGAGCACTCACTTGCGTTTGAGCCATGGCGGCCCCCGTTTCGGTGGCCGGACAAAAGCCCGAATGGGCCAACTCCTCCTTGATCGGCGTCAAACATGGCGCCGCACCGATAGGGCAGAGGGCAAGCGGATGGAGGAGCAGACATGGGCGCTGTGTTTGCCCTCAAGGGTCTCACAAAGATCTATGGACAGGGCGAAACCGCCGTGCGGGCGCTTTCGGATGTCGATCTTGAGATCGCCGAAGGCGAACTCATGGTGCTCTTGGGGCCTTCGGGATCGGGCAAGTCGACGCTGCTCAATGTCCTGGGCGGCCTCGATCGCCCCACATCCGGCGAGGTGCTGTTTCGCGGCGCGTCACTTTCGAGCATGGATGAGCGCGCGCTCACGCAATACCGCCGCGCGCATGTTGGCTTCATTTTCCAGTTCTACAATCTGATCCCGAGCCTAACCGCGGCGGAGAATGTCGATCTCGTTCGCGAGATCGCCGAACACCCCTTGAGCGCGAGCGAAGCGTTGACGCTTGTGGGGCTGGGCGATCGCCAGCACCATTTTCCAGCGCAACTTTCGGGGGGCGAGCAGCAGCGCGTCGCGGTGGCGCGCGCCATCGCGAAGCGTCCCGCCATTCTCCTCTGCGACGAGCCGACCGGCGCGCTCGACGTGCACACGGGCGTGCGCGTGCTCGAGGCGCTTGCCGAGATCAATGCGCGCTACGGATCGACAACTCTGATCGTGACCCACAACGCCGATGTCGCACGCATGGGCCAGCGCGTTGCGCGCTTCACTGACGGGCGCATCCGAAGTCTTGAAGTGAATGCGTCGCCGGCGCCGCCATCGGAGCTTAAATGGTGAGGGCGCTCGACAAAAAATTGTTGCGCGATGTCTGGCGCATGCGCCTGCATGCCATCGGCGTCATCCTGGTGCTGGCATGCGGACTCGCCGTGTTCGTTATGTCGATCGGCATGCGCGGCTCGCTCGAGCGCACGCGTGACGCCTATTATGCGGATAAGCGGATGGCAGATCTGGCGGTTTCAGCCGTGCGCGCGCCGGCTCGGGTCGCCGCCCAACTTGCAAATGTGCCGGGCGTTGACGCGGTGGAGACCCGGATCGGTGGCCTGGCGATGCTCGATCTGCCGCAGATTGATGAACCCGCCTCCGCCCGGCTCGTGTCCTTGCCGCCGCGAGGACGTCCTCGCATCAATGACCTCCCGCTAAGCGAGGGCCGTTGGCCCGACCCTCGGCGGGGTGAGGAGGTGCTCGTTAGCGAAGCTTTCGCCACAGCTCTAGGGTTGCGCATTGGCGACAATTTGTCCGCCACTATCCGCGGGCGGCGCGAAGAACTCACTCTTGTTGGCATCGCGAATTCGCCGGAGTTCATTTTTGTCTCTGCGCCAGGTGAGCTCTTTCCACAGCCGGAGCGGTTCGGCGTCATTTGGATCGGAGAGGACGCGCTCGGGCGCGCCATGGATATGGAGGGCGCCTTCAATGAGGCGCTTTTTCGTCTGCGGCCCAATGCAGATGTGCGCGCGGCGAAGGATGCGATCGATCGGATTGTCGAAGAGTACGGGTCAAGCGGCGTTTATGGCCGCGACCGCATGCTTTCGGACAGGTTTCTCACTGAGGAGCTCAATCAGCTTTCGACATTGGCGGCCTTTCTACCCACCTTCTTCTTGGTCGTTGCCGCTTTTCTAGTGAACATCTCGCTCGGTCGCGTGATCGCAACCGAGCGCTCGAATATCGGCCTGCTCAAGTCCTTCGGCTACAACAACGCCGCGGTCGGTTGGCACTATGCAAAAAGCGCGCTGCTTTTTGGAGTGCTGGGCGCAATTCTGGGATCGGCGCTCGGCGTCTGGTTCGGCCATGGCGTCGCCGGCATGTATCAGGAATTCTACCACTTCCCGAGCCTTCGCTTCGGCGCCTCGCCCGCAACATTTGCCGCCGCATGGGCTGCGGGCCTTGCGGCTGCGGGCGCGGGGGCGGTCTTTTCTGTGTGGCGTGCAGTCAGACTGCCCCCGGCCGCCGCGCTCGCCCCGCCGCGGCCCGCCTCATATAGGCAAGGCCGTGGACTGGCCGAGCGGCTCGCGGCCGGGCTGGACGCTAAGAGCCGGATCATCTTGCGTCGCATCGTTCGCTTTCCGCGCCGCGCTGCGACGACATCGATCGGCATTGCATTAGCGATCGCGATGCTCATCGTTGCGCGTTCTTTTCCCGCGATGATGGACGACCTGCTGAACGTTCATTTCGGCGCGGCGAACCGGCAGGATGTGACCCTCTCGTTCGTCGAGGCGCGCCAAGCCAGCGTGGTGCACGCGGTGGAGCGACTGCCCGGCGTCCTTTACGCCGAACCCTTTCGTGTCGAGGACGTCGTCTTCCGGCATGGCCATCGCAGCGTGCAAGAGGCGATCTATGGAATGCCTGAACGGCCCCGGCTACAGCGGCTGATAGGGCTCCAGACTGAAGCGATACCTCCGCCGCGCGAAGGCATCGTGCTCGCGCGCTCACTCGCCGAACGGTTGGGGGCCGCACCCGGCGACACGATTGAGGTGGAGCAGACGCGCGGGCGCCGGGTGGAGGCGTCGGTGCGCGTCGCAGGCATCACCGAGCCAATGATCGGATCGTCCGCCTATATGGAGCTTGGGGCCCTGGCGCGGCTGATGCGCGAGCCCGGCCGCATATCGGGGGCCCATGTGCGGCTTGATCCTGCGCAGTATGGCGCATTCAACGCCCAACTAAAAGAAACCCCGGTGCTGGCGGGCGCGAGCTTTCTGACGCTGGCGGAGCGGTCGATGCGAACGAACTTCGACGAGCACGTGGGATTGATGATCCTCATCTACTCGGCCTTCGCCGCCGTGATGGCCGGCGGCGTAGCGTTCTCGGCCGCACGCGTGACCCTTGCCGAGCAGGAACGCGATCTGGCGACACTTCGGGTACTAGGCTTCACACGGGCAGAGGTTTCGTATGTGCTCGTGGGCGAGATCGCGGTTCTTGCGCTGCTGGCCGTGCCGCTAGGGGCGCTCATAGGCACGCTCATGGGCATGTGGATGATGAAGATGTTTGAGACGGACATGTACTCCTTCTCCTACGCGTACGATCCTGGCGGCTATGCCTTCGCAATCGCCTTTACACTGGCCTGCGTGCTGGCGGCGGCGCTCGTTGTCCGCGCCGGCGTCGACCGACTGGACATGGTGGCGGTGTTGAAGGCGCGCGACTGATGGAAACGCCGACACAATCGCCGACGAACTTGCCGGTCGTCCTTCGCAATTCGCTTGCGCGGATGTCTAAAGCTGCTCCTGTGCGTGTAATTACAGCACGGCTCCGTTCGCTGCGTCCGGCGCAGTGGCTGTGGCTTGGCGCGGCCAGTGCGCTGGTCCTGCTCCTTGCGTGGCTGGCATGGCCAAGGGCGCAACCTGTGGACATCGTAGTGATCGATCGCGGCGAGGTGCGTAGCGAGGTCACCGATGAAGGGCGAACACGGATCCATGATGTCTTTGTTGTCAGTGCGCCTGTGGGCGGATTGCTGCAAAGGGTCACGCTCGAGCCCGGCGACGCCGTCGTGCGCGGGCAAGTGATTGGATCGATCGCCCCAGCCGATCCCGCATTATTGGATGCGCGCGTTTCCGCCGAAGCGAGCGCCACAATTGCTGCAGCCGAGGCGTCATTGCGCGCCGCTGAAGCCGATCTTGAGCTGAAACGGCGCGATCACCAGCGTGTGACGCAACTGGCGGCGCGCGATTTCGCCTCGCCCGCTGCGGTGGATGCGGCCGAGGCTGCGCTCAACGCGGCGCGGGCCAATGTGAGCGCGCGCCGCGCCGAGGTGCAGCGCGCACGCGCGGCGGCTGGCGCCGGGAGCGCGCGGGCGCGAGCGGTCACGCCGCTGCGCAGCCCGAGTTCGGGTCGGGTGCTGCGTCTCTTGCAAGAGAGCGAGGCGGTTGTGCCGGCAGGCGCGGCAATTTTGGAAATTGGCGATCCCGCGGAAATGGAAGTTGTCGCCGAATTTCTGTCAGAAGACGCCGTGCGTATGCGCCCGGGTGCGGTGGCATACATCGAAGCCTGGGGCGGGGAGGCGGCAATTCCGGCGCGTGTGTCGCGCATCGAACCCTACGCGCACACCAAGGTTTCGGCGCTCGGCGTTGAGGAACAGCGCGTCAACGTGATCCTTCGCCTCGACGACCCAGCGAGCGCGCCTCCCCTCGGGCACGGCTTTCGAGTGGATGCCCGCGTGGTCTTGTCCGAGGCCCAGAATGTCGTGCGCGTTCCCGTCGACGCGCTGGTTCGCGATGGCGAGCGCTGGTCGGTGTTTCAGGCGAGAGGCGGGCGAGCACGTCTTGTTGCGGTCGAGGTCGGAGAGGGTGGGGGCCAGTATCGGACCGTGACGCGCGGCCTTGAGGAGGGGGACAGAGTGGTCATCTTCCCGAGCGAAGCACTGAACGACGGCGACCGAATTCGCGCTGCGTCGTGACGAGGTTTCTAACTTCCGGCCGCTCGCACCGGCCCCGCTGATGTCGACCGGCGCGCAACCCTCTCCAGCGGAAGCGCCAATCGTAGGGTTGAGCGGTGAGCGAGCCGCCGAACTCTTGCGCACGGAAGGGCCGAACGCGCTTCCCGCCCCGCGAGGCCGGGACCTCGGCAAAATCCTGCTAGAAACCGGCCGCGAGCCGATGTTCGCGCTGCTGCTAGGCGCGGCCATTTTGTACTTGGCGATAGGCGATGTTGGCGAAGGACTGTTCCTGGTCACCGGCGCCTTGGTGGCGGTGGGCCTTGTCGTGGCGCAGGAGGTGCGCAGCGAACGCGCGCTCGCAGCTTTGCGCGACTTGGCGCAACCGCACGCTCGCGTCATCCGCGACGGTGAACCCAAGCGTATCCCCGCACGCGAACTCGTGCCCGGCGACCTGATGCTGGTGGGCGAAGGCGAGCGCATTGGCGCAGACGCGTTGCTGGTGAGCGCCGATGTGTTGAGCGTCGATGAGTCTACGCTTACAGGGGAATCTGCGCCAATCGCAAAGCGCTGCTGCTTGGCCGGCGAGACCTTCGCGCCATCAACAGAGCCCGGCGCAGAGGAGAGTCCCTTTCTCTTCGCTGGCAGCCTCATCGTGCGCGGACAAGGCGCAGCCCGGGTCGCTCGCACGGGCCCCCGGTCCGCACTCGGACGCATTGGCGCCTCACTTGCGGAAATCAAGCAAGAACCGACGCCGCTGCAGAAGTCGGCAGGCCGGCTCGTGGGATTGCTGGGCATAGTCGCAATCGCCTTTTGCGTGATCGTTGCAGGCGCCTACGGCGTTGTGCGGGATGATTGGGTTGGAGGGATTCTCGCCGGGATCACGGTCGCCATCGCTTTGATCCCGGAAGAGTTTCCCATGGTGCTGGCGGTGTTCATGGCGCTAGGCGCGTGGCGTCTTGCGACCCATCGCGTGCTGGTGCGCCGCAGCGCCGTCATCGAAACGCTGGGCGCGGCCAGCGTGTTGTGCGTCGACAAGACCGGCACGCTCACCGAGAATCGCATGCAAGTCGCGCGGCTTTGGCTCGGCGGCCAGGCTCAAGACGTCGGCGAAGGTGGGGCCTCGAATTCTGAAGTTCTAAAAGCTCTGCGTATCGCCCGCTTGGCGTCGGCGGCCCATCCCGTCGATCCGATGGACCGCGCTATCGACACGCTGGTGCCCTTGCCGCTGACAGCGCGAGGTCCGCAGAAGGCTTGGCCGATGCGCAGCGGCCGTCTCGCCATCGTGCAAATGTGGGTGTCACAAGAAGGCGGGGTCGAGGTTGCAGCCAAGGGCGCACCAGAGGCCATTTTCGACCTTTGCCGCTTGCCGGACGAAAAGGTCGAGGCGTTGCACGCGGCGATCACGGCGTTTGCCGAGGACGGGCTTCGCGTACTGGGCATTGCTTCGGCTGACGCGCCCAAGCAATCGGTCGGCGAGCCGGAGGATCTAGCATTTTCGTTTGTCGGCCTGATTGGCTTCCTCGATCCTCTGAGGGCCAATGCATCAGCAGCGCTCAAGGAAGCGCAGCGCGCCGGCATCAAAGTGGTCATGATCACAGGAGATCATCCCGCTACTGCGGCTGCTATCGCCCGTGCGGCGGGGATCGACACGCGCGCAGGCGTGCTCACCGGGAGTGATATCGCCCAGCTGCCGTTGCCAACATTGCGCGAACGCCTGCGCGAGGTTCGCGTATTCGCGCGCATCGCGCCGCAACAGAAGCTGCTCTTGGTCGAGGCGTTGCGGGCAAACGGCGAGGTCGTGGCGATGACCGGCGATGGCGTAAACGACGCCCCGGCGCTGGAAGCGGCCCATGTCGGGATAGCGATGGGCCGGCGCGGCACCGATGTGGCGCGCGAAGCAGCAGACCTCGTTTTGCTGGATGACAGCTTTGCCTCGATCGTCGGCGGTATCCGGCTCGGAAGGCGGATCTTCAACAATCTGCGCAATGCTCTGACCTATATCACTGCCATTCACATTCCAATCGCGGGCTTGGCGCTGGCACCAATTCTTCTGGGTCAGCCGCCCTTGCTCTTTCCGATGCATGTAATGGTGATGGAGCTGGCGATCGATCCAACTTGCGCATTGGTGTTCGAGGCTGAGCGTAGCGAAGCGAAAGCGATGCAACGGCCCCCGCGGCGGAAGGACGAAGCCCTATTTGGAACAACGCAGATCACCACCGCCTTGCTGCAGGGCGGATTGCTGCTGCTTGCCGTTCTTGCACTCTACACGTGGGCGCTTGGCGCATACCCCGAGGCGCAAGCGCGCGCGGGCGCTTTCATCGCGCTTGTCGTGGGCAATCTCACGCTCGCGCTGGCGGATGCGATGGCAAGCGGCGGCGTCCTGGCGCGGCGCCGGGGCGTATATTGGGCCATTGTGGGCGGCGTTGTGCTGATCCTGAGTTTGATCTTCGCGGTTCCCGCATTTGCGCAAGCTTTTGCCGTGGCGCTCCCCGATGCGCGCCTTATCGCGCTCTCAGTGGCGACACCGCTTTTGATCGGCATTGGTGCAGCTCTCCTGCGTGCTTGGCGCGATTCGATTCAGGTGAAAGAGGCGTAGGCGAGCCAGAGCGCCCCGGCCATGACAACGCCGCCCACCAACAGCAGCAGACCATCGCGAGCAAACAGTCCCAAGCCGATAAAGGCGACGGCAAGCCCAGGCGCAAGCGGGGCGATGGGGATCAGCCCCAGAGGAAAAGTCACGAGCGCCGCCACGGCGCAGGCGAGACCCGCAAGGTTGGCGAATGGCGGCTCTGACAGAAGGATCAGACGGGGCTGCAACACGCTGTCTACGCGGCGCGCCCATTTCCGCATGCTCTCTGCGCCGGCATGAATAGTGTCGCGCGGCACGGACACGCGCAGCAGGCTCGGCGGCAGCCAAGGGCGTTTAGCGCCGAGCGCGAGCTGCAAGGACAGGAGTAGCGTAAGACATGCCGCAAACCACGTCATGCCGGGGACGATAGTGGCGGGAGAAATCGAGAAGAGCCCGATGAGTAACAACAACGGCCCGAAAGTTCTGCGCCCAGCGGCCGAGAGCACATCGCCCACTGTGATCTCGCGCTCGCCGCCGACATTGTGATTGTTGGCCATTGCCGCGATTGCTTCGACAAGTTGAGCGAACGTGTGCGGTCGCGGCGCCGTTTGAAGCGGCGGAATGCGCAGCGGGGCATAGAGCCGTCTGCCCTGCTTGGGTGAGAGCGGCCAAAGCTCGCCCTCCAAACCTTGCATGATCCAATCGCCGGCGGCGGCGCGCTGGGCGCCCTCGCGCGTCTTCACGATGCAGGGATAGGAGAGGGTGAAGTAACGATATTCCACGTCGCGGCGCTTGGCGTATGTCGCGTCCTGTTGGCGCTCGTACATGCGCTCGAATAAGGCCCGTTCCACCACTGCTGGTGCGCTGTGACGGCGGCGGACGATGTAGTGCTCATCGGCCCGGTAGTGAAGGTAGCCGCGGCCCGAATGGATGGCGCCGTTCTTCGTGGCGAGTTTCGCTCGCACCGGCCGTCCGCGGCGCGGGCGCACGGCTTGCCAGTGTGCATCCGCTGGGGGCGCCGCAATAATGGGCGCCCTAGCTGGCCGATGACCGAAGACGAAGTCGAGAACACTCGCATTCATGCAAGACCGCTAACAGGCGCCGAGGCTTACGGGTTTGACCTTACGCAATGTGGGGCGCGGAGCGGCGTGGGATAGGGGCCTCCTTTCTCCCAATGGGTGACCCATAGCGGTGAGGGCCGAAATGACCGCTGGAAAGACAATTCTGATCACCGGCGCTGCTTCAGGCATCGGCGCCGCCACCGCCAAGGCCTTCGCCGCCGCTGGCGCCTCAATATTGCTGGCCGATGTCCAGAAAACAGCGGGCGAGCGGCTCGCGGGCGAGCTGCGCGCGCAGGGGGCCAAGGCGCTTTTCGTCGCCTGCGACATGGTGGTGGAGAGCGATATCAAAAACGCCGTCCGCGCCGCTGTGACTGAATTCGGCGCTCTTCATATGGCCTTCAACAATGCCGGCACCGAAGGCGCACAAGCCCCGACGGCGGAGTGCGACAACGAAAATTGGCAGCGCGTGATCGATGTCAATCTGCGCGGCGTGTGGTGGTGCATGAAACACGAAATCCCCGCAATGCTGGAGGTGGGCGCCGGCGCTATCGTCAATTGCTCTTCGATCGCGGGCCTGATCGGCTTTGCCAACATTCCAGCTTACGTCGCGAGCAAACACGGCGTTATCGGGCTGACCAAAACTGCAGCACTCGAATACGCTGAACGCAACATTCGCGTGAACGCGGTGTGCCCCGGCGCCATTCAAACGCCGATGATCGATCGCTTCGCTGGCGCCGATCCGGCAGCGAAGGATGCGTTAGCGGGCAGTGCGCCGATGACGCGGATGGGCCGGCCCGAAGAGATCGCCCAGAGCGTTCTTTGGCTCTGCAGCGATGGCGCAAGCTTTGTGACCGGACAGGCGATTGCCGTCGATGGCGGTTGGACCACGCGCTGAGGAGAGATCGATGAGAAGCGTGTTGATAAGCGCCTGCGCCATGCTGGCCTTGACTGCCTGTGCACAAGAGCAGCCGAACGAACTTACCGGCCGATGGGAGGTGCAGCAGATTGCCGGCGCCTCCTTGGGCGAAGGCGTCGATATTTGGATCGAGTTCGACAGCTCAGGTGAGGCGGTCAGCGGCTTCACGGGCTGCAACACCTTTACCACCACCGCTTCGTTGTTTCAGACCTCGATTGCGCTTGCACCACCGGCCGAAGCGGTGGGGGCATGCGCGAGCGAAGCGGCGGCGACGGACGAAGCGCGGTTTCTTGGCGTTCTGCCCGCGGTGCAGCGCTACATTCTGCGCGGCAATTCGCTGGAATTGCTGCAAGCGCCAAGCGGCAGCGAGACCTTGCTGCGCCTGCGGCGCGTGCAAGCTGCGGCTGGGTGAGAGAGTGCGCCCATGAGCGTGCGCCTCTCCTTCTTTGGCGCGGCCGGGTGCGTCACCGGCGCGTGCATGTTGCTCGAAACGGGCGCTGCACGGGCGCTGGTTGATTGCGGCCTTTTCCAGGGGCCAAAGACGCTCAAGGCTCTGAACTACGGTCCGCTTCCGTTTGAGGCGGCCGATATTGATGCGGTGCTGCTGACACACGCGCATATCGACCATAGCGGCCTTCTGCCGAAGCTGATGCTCGCGGGGTTTACGCGCGCCATATACGCGACGACCGGGACGCGAGAGCTTTGTGACGTGCTCTTGCCAGATGCTGGCGCAATTCAAGAGATGGAAGTGGAGGCGCTGAATGCGCGCAATTTGCGCCATGGCAAGACGCCGGTGGCGCCCATGTTCACCAAGCGTGACGCCATTGCTTGTCTCGATCAATTTTCGCCCGTCGACTTCAAGTGTTGGATCGACGTCGCGCCCGGCGTGCGCGCCCGCTGGTGGAACGCCGGACATATTCTCGGTGCGGCGTCGATAGAAGTTGAGGTGCAGGAAAGCGGGCAGACACAGACCTTGATCTTCTCTGGCGATATCGGCCCAGGCGATCGCCGCTTCGAAGACGATCCTGAGGGCCCGTCAGGCGTTGATCACGTCATCCTTGAAACGACCTACGGTGATCGCGAGCGTCCCGCAGTGGATGCGAGTGCGCGTAAGCAGGCCCTCGCGGAGGAGGTCATGCAAGCGCATGCAGCGGGCGGGCCGTTGCTCATCCCCGCCTTCGCTGTTGAGCGCACCCAGGAACTCATCGTCGACCTGCTTGAACTCATGGAGGGCAATGCGGCGCCGCCTGCGCCCATCTTTCTGGATTCGCCCCTGGCCGTGCGCGCCAGCGAGGTATTTTTGCGCCAGGGGGAGGGCTTCCAGTCACTGCGGGAGTCGCGCTGGCTGAAGTTCACCGAGCGCGTCGATGAGAGCCGCGCCATCGAACGGGTGAGCGGTTGGCACATCATTATCGCCGCGAGCGGCATGTGCGACGCCGGACGCGTCCGCCATCACTTGAAGCGGCTTTTATGGCGCCCCGACGCCACCGTGCTGCTGACTGGATATCAAGCTGCAGGCACGCTCGGCCGCTTCCTGCAGGAGGGCAGGCGTTCGGTCCGCATTCAGGGAGACGACATCAAGGTCGCCGCACGCATCCGAACCATAGATGTCTATTCCGGTCACGCGGACGCTACGGGTCTGGCGAAGTGGGCGAAGGAGCGAGCGCCCAGGGCGTCTGTTTTGCTCAATCATGGCGAGCCGGAGAGCCTTCAGGGACTTGAGATCCGTCTGCGGGATGCGTTCGATGCGAAGCTGGACATTTCCGCCGCACAGCTCGACCGTTGTTATGTGCTGACGCCGCAGGGCGCAGAGATCGCGCCTGCCGATCGCGCGCCACGCATCGCCCTTGGCGCCGCAACGCAACTCGATTGGCATAATGCGCGCTCGGAATTGTTGGGATTGCTCAGCGAACGCTTGGACGCCGCTCCCGACGATAGCGCGCGCGCCGCCCTCATCGAGGATTTGATAAGCCGCCTTGGGAGAGAGCCGACGCGAGCGCCCTAATCAAGTGAGCCAGAGCGTGGCCTGATGGATGGCAAGGCCGATAAGGCCGCCGATGATAGTGCCGTTGATGCGGATATATTGAAGATCTGGACCTACGTTCTGCTCGAGTTTTTCGACAACGGTCGCAGTGTCCCAACTCCGGATGGTTTCGGAAATGAGGCGCCCGACATCGCCGCCATGACGTCCCGAGATCTCTGTCAATAGCGCGCGCAGGCGCCGATTGAGCGTATCCAGCACCTCCTTGTCCTCCAACATCGCCCGGCCGAAGTGCTCGACGCCTTCGGCCAATGCCGCTCGTGCAGATGCTTCCGCGTCTTCGGCGCTGACCCTCAGTGCGATCTTCAGGGCGCGCCAAATCTCGCCGAAATAGGCCCCCACCGCCGGATGCGCGAGCATGTCGACGGCAAAGCGCTCGACTTGCGCACGCAGCTCCGGAGAGTTCTGCAGGTCATCGGAGAGTTTTTGCAGCAACGCCGTAATGCGTTGGCGCGCTGGGTGGTCTGGCTGCGCAGCCATTTCAAGCAACGTTTTTTCCATCGCCCCGATCAGCGCATCTGACGCGCGCGCATCGAGTGCAATCAGCCGCCAGACCCAAGACGTGCGGGCGCGCACCTGGGCGCGGATCGCCGGCTCATGTTCTTCGAGTGCGCGCCAGCCTTCAGCGAGCGCGGCGTCGAGCACCGGCTGATGCCGGCCGTGCTCGGTGAGAAGGCGAAGGCCGCGTCCGATTGCAGCCGACAGCCGCTCGCCACGACTAAGGTCGCCGACCTGCCGGCGCAGGAAGTCGCTCACAACTTCATCGTCAAGCAGATCGGCAATGGCCGGAAGCGCGTCCATGACGGCGTTGGCGACACGCCGCGCGGTCGCGGAATCGGCCAGCTGCCGGCCGAGGGAGGTTGCAAGATCCTGATCGCGCAAGCGCTGACTGATCACTTCGGGCGCGAGGAAATTAACGGCGACGAAATCGCCCAATGCGTCGGCAATGCGCGCCTTGCTACGGGGAATGACGGCTGTATGCGGGATCGGCAGGCCTAAGGGGCGTCGGAAAATAGCAGTCACCGCGAACCAATCGGCGAGCCCGCCGACCATCGCCGCTTCTGCAAATGAGCGAACATAGCCCCAAGCGGCGCCTTGCTCGTGCTGGGAGACAGCCAGGAGATAAAGCGCGCTCATCGCAACGAGCAGGCCGCCCGCGACGAGCCGCATGGCGCCCAACGAAAGCGGGCGCCGCTCCACGGGGGTGTCGAGGAGCTGGGTGCTCATCAAGGCATGATCTCCGCAGAGGGCATTGGCGCGTTGATCTGGGACAAGGCTTCGGGGCTCTCGCTTGAATATGAGTGGATTTTGGAGACTAGAATGGCTCTCTTCGGACGCGCACTCGGGACTGCATTATTCATAGGTGCCGGCGTGCTCGCCGTCGGCGCCGTCGTGGCGGCGCCAAGAATTTTGCGCGCCTCGCGGCCTCATGTGCGCGAGGCGCTTCGCCGCGGCTTTGAGTTCTACGATAGGGCCCGTTCGGCCGCCGCTGAGTTCGCCGAAGACGTGGAGGACCTGGTGGCTGAAGTGCGCGCCGAAGCGACAGGGGGCGGCAAAGCGCGCGACACTGCGGAAGGCGAGGCTAAGCGGGCTTGAGCAGCGAGCGCGCGCGCAGCCGCTGCAACACGAGAGGCCCGAGCGAAAATCCGACAATCAGCGCCGCTTCGAGCGGACGCGGGGCCGCGACGCGAAGCACGCGCCGGAGCGGGGCGAGCGCAAAGGGCGCGGCAAGCATGATGTAGGAGGCGGCGACGCCGAGTTCTGTCGGCCGGTCTAAGACTTCGCTCTGTGATCGTTCAGGCGCCAAGCGCAGCGCCTGCGCAAGCTGATGACTTGCAAGCGACAAGAAGGTGAGTCCGCGCGTGCGCGGACCGGAGCCGTGCCGCAGCGTGCCCAACACGTGCATGAGCATGGCCGGCGCTGCAATGCGCATTGCGTCGCGGGCAATGGCTTGCATTTCTTTTCGGCCAAATGCCTGATCGCCATCGCGCTTGGGCGGCTTCTCCAAGATATCGTGGGCTGGGCGAGCCATCGCCAGTCCAAGAGCTGGAAACACGTCCGTCATCAGATTGAGCCAGAAGAGCTGCGCCGGCGTCTCAAGCGCGTCCGGTCCATGCAGCGCTTCGGCCAGCAGCAGAGCAACCTCGCTTGCATTGGTCGCGAGCAGGAAGCGCACCGCACGGCGGAGGTTTTCGTCAGCGGCCCGCCCGCGCGCAAGCGCACCGGTCAGATGCGTGAGATTGTCATCGGCGATCACGATGTCGGCGACGTCGCGGGCGACGTCCGCGCCCGACTTACCCATTGCGATGCCGATGTCGGCGGCGCGGAGCGCCGGGCCGTCATTGACCCCATCGCCGGTCATGGCGACGACATGGCCGTCCGCCTGCAGCGCACGGATGATGGCGAGCTTGTCGGCGGGGCTGACGCGCGCGAACACTTCCGTGGAGCGGACGGCTTTGGCCAAGTCCTGCTTCGACATTTCGCGCAGCGCACCGGCGTCGAGCACATCGAGCGCGCCGTCGTTGGAGAAGCCAAGGTCTTCGGCCAGCCTGCGCGCGGTACCGGACTGGTCTCCGGTCAGGATGATTGTGCGCAAGCCCGCCCGCTGAAGTGTCTGAACCGTTTCAGCTGCGCCGGGGCGCAGGGGGTCATGGAGGCCCACCAGACCGAGCCACTCGAGGCCGGTGATAGCGTCGTCAGCCAAGCTCTGTCCGCGTCCTCGCGCGATTGCGAGCACGCGTAAGCCCTCAAGCGCCAGGGCTTCATTGGCGGAGAGAATGCCCGCACGCATCTCATCATCGAGACGCCGGACCACGCTGCCGAAGCGCGCCGTGGAGCAGAGACTGAGCACCTGATGCGGCGCGCCCTTCACGGCAAGGAGTGTGGAGTCGCTCCTTCGGTGCTCGGTCGCCATATAGAGGCGACTCTCGGAGCGGAGCAGTGTTGCTGTGCGCGGATGGTCTTCGCGTACGCTTTCAACATCGATCCCCGCTGCAGCTGCGAGGTGCAGGAGCGCGCGCTCTGTGCCGGAGCCTGCCGAAGCGGCCTCGGCATCGGACAGTGTCGCGTCATTGCAGAGCGCCGCAATGGTTGCGATCGACTTGATGCTGGATGGCGGTCTTTCGCTAGCTGAAATGTCGTGGCGACCCACCGGCGTTTGGACGACGGCTGCGCGCATGCTGTTTTGCGTCAGTGTGCCGGTCTTATCCAGACACAAGACATCGGCATGTGCGGCCGTTTCCAGCACATTGACGTTGCGGAGATAGGCGCCCTCGGCCGACATCGCCCGCGCGGCGATGGCTTTGGTCGAAGCGGCCAGAGCAGGAAGGCCCTCCGGGATCGCAGACACCGCAAGCGCAATCGCGCTGTTGGCCACGGCCGCAAGCGGCGCGCCTCGAACGCCAAGCAAAATCGCGAGCACGCCTGAGGCGCCGAGACAAGCGAACGTAAGACGCACGCCCAACCGATCGAGTGCGCGCTCCATGGGCGGCTTAGGCGCCTCCTCGCTTTCCAGCATGCGTCTGATGCGGCCGATTTCGGTCGCCACGCCAGTTGCTGTGACGACTGCGACGCCCATGCCATTGGTCACGACCCCGCCTCGATGAACCATGGTGCGTCGCTCGGCGAGCGGGGCGCCGGGTTCGACATAAGCGTCCGCTGTCTTCTCAGTGGGAAAGCTCTCACCGGTCAGCGAAGACTCATCGATGAGCAGTGCTTCGGCCTCTATGAGACGCCCGTCCGCGGGCACGGCAGCGCCGGTCTTCAGCACAATCCAATCGCCCGGCGCCACACGCGAGGTTGGAACGTGCGTTTCCAAGCCGTGCCGGAGCACGACGGCGTCTGGATCCGTTTGCCGCGCAAGCCTGCGGATAAGGCGCGCCGTGCCGCTCTGCGTCGAGGCGCCGATGCCGGCATTGAGCGCGATCACCCCCAGCGTCAACATGGCGTCGACAAGAGCGCCAGTGGCCAATGAGAGTGCAGCGGAGCCCATGAGCAAAGCGACGGGCGCCGATTTCAGTTGACCGCCGATGACAGCGACAGGTGAAGGCGCAGCAGGCTCGGCCAGCCGATTTTCGCCGATGTGCACAAGACGAAGGCGTGCTTCGTCGTCGCTGAGCCCGTGCGTGCTTGAGAATGCGCTGAGAACCTTGGCTGGCGGAAGGGCGTGCCAAGGTCGGTGTTCATCGGCCTGTGCGGCGGCGGCGGGCGCGGTGAGGCCGCGCCGCCATATCTCGCGCACCAGATGGGCCACGGCCTCTGCAGACAGCGCCTCGTCATGCACCACCAGCAATGAACTCGACCACGGGTTCTCGATGACGTCGCGTATGTGCTCGCGTGCGGCGATGCGACGGGCCAGCGCGCTCAAGAGATCTGCGCGACCATGCAGCGGGGCAAGCCTAAGCCGCGTGCGGCCGGCCAAGGCATGATGCACGCGCACATGCGGTTCGAGCCTATGGTCGAATGTTACATCGCGCGGTTGAGCCGCAAGCTTGGCGCCCATTAGGCCGGCGGCGCCGTTTGCTCCGGCTCGACGACAGCGACGGCTGTGTCGCGCTTCAGCTCTTCGGCGACCTTGTGGGCTTGCCTTGCGCCCGATTGCAGCGCCTCTGCGGCGCCTTCAGCGCCCTTCGAGGCGGCCTCGGCGAGGAAGACCACGGCATGGCGCATCGCGACCTGGGCCTCCTGGCCAAAGTCCTTCAACTTCTCTTTCATGACGCCGGTCTGCTCCGGGAGATCGGCGCGGATCGCCTGCGCCATCAGGCCGGCATGGGCCTTGAAGGTCTCTAATTGTTCGACTGCCTCATCAACGTGCTTCTTGGCCTCTCCGCTTGCGTGGACGGCGCTTGCTGCGAGGGTCTGCTTCGCCTTACCCAGCTGCTGCTCCAGCGCCAGTAGCGTCGTCTTCAGGCCTTCACAAAAATCGATCACGGCTTGGCTCATGGCAGGCTCTCCTTACCGAGCATGCGTCCCACGTCCTCGGCCGCGATGATTTGCGCCGGATCAAGACGCGCAGGCGCCAATAGCTATCAAGTGCACGCGAAAAAGGAGGGCGTGGCCATGGCCATGACGGAGGTGCTCGCGGTTGTGACCGGGCCGGGGCAAGACGGCGTTCTCGGAACGGGCGAGATGCTCGCCTCCCGGTGGGGCGGACGAGTGACTGTGCTGCTCCTGGAGCAATTGCCCGAGCCGATCCCGGGGGATGAGATCTATTCAAGCGGTTTGTGGGCTGAACTTGTGTCACAAGCGCGGGAGCGATTTGTCCGGGATCGCGACTCTCTGCGCAAACGTCTGGATAAGCTCAGCGTGAATTTCGAGTTTCGCCACGAGGAGACGATGCTCCCCGGCGTGGAAGGCCTCATCGCCAAGCACGCGATGCACGCCGACATCACAGTGCTCGCTGCCTCCAAGGACGCGCCCCTCGAAGCGGCGTTTGAGGGCGCGCTCTTTAAGTCCGGTCGGCCCGTGCTGCTCGTTCCGATGGAGGAAATGCCACCGACAATCGGCAAGCGGATCGTGGTTGCCTGGAAAGCCAAGCGCGAAGCAGCGCGCGCGCTTGCCGACGCCGAGCCATTCCTCCGAGAAGCGGACCAGATCACCGTCGTTACAGTTGACGCCAATCCTGACGGCTATGGGGAAGGGCCCGGGCGAGACATCTCAACTTATCTCGCTCACAAAGGATTTAAGGTCGAACTTTGCAATGTCGATGGCTTGGGTCAGCCCGCCGAAGTTGCGCTCATTAGAGAAGCGCGTGCGCTTGAGGCCGATCTCATTGTCATGGGCGGCTACGGCCACTCGCGCTTGCGGGAATTCGTTTTCGGCGGGGTGACGCGGGCGCTGTCGCGCAACGCCGCGATACCTGTTCTCATGTCGCACTGAGGAGAAGGAGTCCCCATGCCTCAGCCGAAGCAACGCATTTTGGTGGTCACAGCAGATGCTGGCAAAGCGCGATTGTTCGAATGTGCGCGCCTTGGCGGCCCGTTGCGCCAAGTCGTCGAGAAGGGTGCAGGCTCGGCCCCCGCACCCGCGCGAGATCGCCCGGTCCGCGTGCACGATCGCTTTGGCTCGGGCCGTCACGCTGTCGAACCCCGACGATCGCCGCGCACAGCGGCCGCGGAGCGCTTTTTCGCCGAAGTGGCTGAAGCGGTCGCGAAGGAGAAATTCGACGCACTCGTCCTCTGCGCTCCCTCCAAAGCGCTCGGGCTGTTGCGTCGCCAACTGCCGGACGAGATAGGCGAGAGGGTCATTCTGGCCGCCGCAAAAGACTATCTGCGCGAAACGCCTGCCAATTTGGCGAAGCGATTGCAGGAGCTTGCGATTGAGGCGAGAGAACACGCGAGCCGGTGAGACAATATCAAAGCGGCTGAGCGACCCAGAGGAGCGACGATCGGGCTCCCCGTGCGGCTTTGCGGAAGGTCAAAGAGGGGGCTCACACGTGCTCTATTGGTTGGCGTCGTGACCATGAGGCGGATTCCTAGCACCGGCGCCCAAGCGCATTTAACCCAAGCGCAGCCACGGCGCGGCGTCGCCATTGCTCTTGCCGCCGCGTTGTCGCTCCTTGGCGCGTGCGCCCAGCACCCGGCCCAGCCTGCGCCTGAGGTTCAGCCCGAGCCGGCGCGCGCTTGGAGTGCAGTTTCCCTCGCCGAATTGCGTTCAGTGGTCGAATCAATGCCATCGCATGGCTTGCCGGTGGAAACGAGGCAGATCGCCGAACTCGATCGGTTGGAGGCCGCCTCGCACCACGATGCTGCGGCGGCCGCCGCACTCGATGCCGAGGCCGATGCGCTGTTCATACGGTTTGCGCAAACCTTTGCGCAAGGGGCGCTCGACCCTCAAAGCATAGACCAGCATTGGACCATTGCGCGCGCGCCCGGCGTCGATGCCGCGCAGATGGTAGAGGCGGTTCGGACTTCTGGCGGTGTCGCCGCGATCTTGAGCGCACAATTGCCCGCGACGCTAGAATATCGGCAGCTTGAGGACGAACTGCAGAGAGTTACGAGCGAAGCCCAGGGCGCGACAGATGCAAGCGGTTTGACGCGCGAGGCCAGGCTCGATCACTTGCGCGCAAGTCTTGAGCGCTGGCGTTGGCTTCCCAGAACCATGCCGGCGCGGCGCATCGATGTGCTTGTGCCCTTCTTCGAGGCGCGCCTGGTCGGTTTCGGCGCGGTTGGCAATCGCCGTGTCATCGTTGGCGTGCGGCGCATGCCGACGCCGACGTTTCAGGCGGAGATTCAATCCATCACCCTCAACCCAAGTTGGACGCCGCCTAATAGCATCGCCTCGGCTGAACTCATTCCGCGCTTTCGCCGCAACCCCACGGCTGCCGCAGCCGAAGGGTTCGAGGCGCTGGATGCAAGCGGACAAGTGGTCGATCCCGCGCTGATCGATTGGCGCGCACGGCCATTTCCTTACGTGCTGCGCCAGCGTCCTGGGGCGGGCAATGCGTTGGGCCGCGTGCGTTTCGACATGCCCAACCCCTTTGCCATCTATCTTCACGATACGCCCGGGCGAAACTTGTTCGAGCGCTCCGAGCGCACGCTCAGCCATGGATGCATCCGCGTGGATGATCCTGTTGGCCTTGCCGCCGACGTGCTCGCTAATCCGCAATGGAGCAGGGACGCCTTGCAGGCCGAGATAGATACGGGCGCCACCCAGGCCATCCGCTTGGATGCACCGCTGCCGATCTTCATCCTTTACATCACCGCGGCTGCGGACGCCAACGGCGTCGTCCACTACGCGGATGATGTCTATGTACGCGATCGGCCGCTGCTGCAGCAATTGGAGCACTCACCCGCGAGGACGCTCGCCGCTCTTGATGCCGGCCCGGTCCGCTGCGCAGGCTGAAGTCGGCGAACTCATTTGGCTCTCGAGCGCTCCTACGGCCCAGAGGGCGCGGTCATCGAGCTCAAGGTCGAACGGATCGGGGCCTTGTTCGATGCATTCGACCCTTTCCCAATTCCTTCACGCGACCTTTCGCAAGCGGCGGAGGACTTCATCGTTGGTTGGGCGCGTGAACTTCCGCGCGGGGAGCCGCTTCGCATCCGCATTCACGCACCGATGCAGGAGACTGCCAATGACGGAGCGGTCTTGCGCGAAGCCTTCGCCAATCATTTCGGCTATCGCGCGCGGCGCATGGGCGGCGATATGCAAGAGCTGTTCGCGTTCGGGCGTCTATCGTTAGCTATCGGGCTTGGCGTGCTGACGCTGTGCGTCGTCGCGGCCAGTAGCGCGCTTGCCGTCATCGGCGACGCGAACTTGGCGCGCGTGGTGTCTGAAGGCTTGCTCATCTTGGGCTGGGTGGCAAATTGGCGCCCGATCGAGCTCTTTCTCTACGATTGGTGGCCGATCATGCGCCGGCGAAGGCTCTACCAGCGACTGGCGGCCGCCTCGGTCGAGCTGGTGGGTGAGCGCTGATCGCCGCGCTTCCGCTTGGTGCGCACTGTGCGACCAGATAATTGATGCGGGTCAACTCGCTGTGGTCCGAACTAGTCAAGTTTATAGCCGCTGACTTCGGAGGGACCATGGCGGACTTTTTCGTTTCGACACTCGGGGCCCGGAGGCAGCAGTCCGACAACCCGTTGGACTGGTCGCGCCTGCTTGCGTCCCAAGAAGCGGGCGCCCACGAGGGGTGGACAATCCCGGAAGCTTTCGTGGCTGTTCTCTTTGCGGCTGCGACCTGCGACGGACAGCTTGCCGCGGTGGAGCATGAGGAATTGCTAGCGCTCGCGCATCGCTCACGCGCGCTCAAATCCCTTTCAACGAATGAACTGGCTGAGATCAATACAAAGATCGTGGCTCACCTTCGCGATGGTGAGACGGCGCTGCAGGAGGCCTGCAAGGCCTTGCCGGAAGAGATGCGCTTGCCGCTCTTCGCACACGCCTTGGATCTCGTGCTCGCGGACGGCGAACTGAATCACGAAGAGGCAGAGTTCTTGGATTCGATCGTTCTCCACCTCGGTCTCGATCGGGAGAGCGTTGAGCGCGTATCAAGCGTGATTGCGCTCAAGAACCGCTTCTGATGCAGCCGGACGGCGAACCAGGCGTGTACCGCAGGAGGTTTCGATGATCCGTATTGTGCTCGGCGTAGCCTTAACGGTTATTCTCTCCGCCTGTGTCAACGGAGGAGCTTGCGCCATCTCCCGAGAGCATCGCCAGCGACGGGCGTGATATCGCCGAAGCCCAGTGCGCAAGCTGCCACGCGGTCGGCGTCTATGGCGGATCGGCCCGTCTTGTCGATCGTTGCAGAAATCATGGAATGCTTGGCGCTGCGAGATCGACGCTAGGATTTTTGGGCGTCTCAGGATTTTCGTTTCAACGTGATGAGATAGGCGTGCAAGTCGTCAATCCGTTCGGGTTCGACGATCAGATCGGGCTTGTTCGTGTGAGATGAATGCAGCCACGCATTCAGCGCCGTGCGCGTCAATCCCGGCGTGTCGGCGATCGCGTCGAAGGGCCTTGCACGCGCATCGGGCGAAATCATCTGGCCGGCGCCCGTCGCATGACAAGAGCCGCACGTCTGTTCGGCATAGGCCAAGCCCTGCGCTGCATTGCCAATTTCAACCGGCGCCAAGCCCGGCGGCGGGGGAGTGGCCGCGCATGCGGACAAACCGAGCGCAGCGGCCGCGAGGATGGCGATGGGCGCAAGCCTCACCATGGCGTTTGGATGCGCCATGTTCATGCGTTCGCCTTCGGTTTTTCGCCGAACGCGCCTAAGCTTTGGGCGAAGTCATGCACCTGCCGGCGCCAACCCGATTTCAGCGCCGCGGCGTCTATCAGCAATTCCGCCACTGGAGCGCGGCCGCAGGCGGCGCCCATGCCGGCCAAGGCGCGCTGGCCGTCGGCGCCGCCCAACGTGCAGAAGAATGCAACCGCTTTGAACTTGGTCTTCTCGCGCTCGATGTAGGCGCGAAGCGCCTGCGTCATTTCTCCTGCCCAGACCGGGCTACCAAGGATCACCATGTCATAGGCGGCCGCATCCTTGGCGGGGGTTGAGATGGCCGAGGGCTTGCGCCGGCTGGCCTCGATGGCCGAGCGGATGAAGGCAAAAAGTCCCGCGCGCGGCTTCAGCTCGCGAATTTCTTCAACGTCGGCTGAGAGCGCCGCGGCGATCGCACGCCCGACTTTATCGGTGTTGCCGGTCCAGGAATAATAGACGACGAGGCATTTCGCCATCACGCCGCCTCCTCAAGTTGGGCGACGGCGACGACATAATTCTTGCCATAGGCCTTCGCGCATTTGGGGCAGGTTGTGTAGAAGAGATAGATGCGCTCAGCGCATTTCACGGAGCGAGGTTCGCGCGGGTCCAGCGCCCTTATCTTGGCCAGCGTGATCGGCGCTGGCCCCGACAGTTCGCAATTGCCTCCGGTGCTTGATGTGGCGGACGATATCAGAACGGAATAGCGCGGCGCGCGGGTCTATTCCCAGCTCTCGTGCCACCACCCACGCCGGCTGGCGGTTGCTGTGCCTTCCGCGGCATCGATCCACCGGTATGCGCCCATGGGTGTCGCGGCTTGTTCGATCGCTTCTACTGGCGCGCCGTCGCGGACGAGTTCGCCCTCAAGCCTGTCGCCGTAGAAGCCGCGCGCATAGATGCGATAGGTCCAGCGCTCGCGCATGGGAATGTTGTGCTGATGGGTCTGCATCCATCGCACCATGCCTTCCTCGATGGAGCCGCATGCGCTCCATGGATGCGCGCAAGCGACACCGACAAAACGGCCAGCGGGCGTCTCCACGCGCGCGCCGGGCGCCAGCGCGATGGGTGAGCCATCGGCCTCATAAAGCGTGCCGCGCCAGCCCTGGCTGCGTGTGCCAGGCGCCGTGACGGTGATTTGGTAGGCCAAGCGCACGTCGTCATCACCGAGCGCTGGGCGCGGTGCGCCAGGCGAAGCGCACGCAGCCAGCAGCACGCCCGCCAACGCGGCGATGATCCCGCCCTCAACCTTTCGTCTCTGACGCGTGCTCATCGCAAACCTCGTGCGCTCGGCCCCGCAAAGCCAAAAGCAATTTTGTGCCGATGCGCTTGACTTCAGTCAAACATGATCGATGCAGCAATCCCCCTCTCAGAAGGAGACGCGCCCAGCCTCGGCCCCGGGCGCTGCGATCTCAAGATCAGCAGGCGGATCCTCCGCGTCGTCCGGCGGTGAGATGGAGCATCCGGCCTGCGCGGCGACCCCTTTCAAGAACCCGCGGTGCACCATGCCCGCGAGGATGGCCTGACGCAGTTCGCGTTCGCGCCGGTTCGCCCCGGTGATGCGCCGGACGATGCTGCGATAGGGCAGCGACCAGACGCCGCCGACCGCACCGGTAAGGAGTTCAGTGGCGCTGAAGGTGTCGTCCTCGGGATCGCGCGCCACATCGATGTCTGAGCCTAAGATTCCATCGAGGGCTCTGATCTCTTCCATGAGAGCTCCGCAATCGGCATCAGCGGAAAGACGAAACGGCGCCGCGACGGCCTCGGCCAAGAGCGGAGGCGTTGCGTCGCGCAACACGCTGAGGTCGCGCAACGGCTCTTCCACAGCGCCACGCAAACTGCCTTCGTCTCGCGCGCGGTCATAGGTGCGCGTCGCACAGCCGGAATTGACCCCGCATAGAATGACAAGCGAGCCAATCGCGCTGGCTGTATGGACAACAATTTTCACGGCGATGACGGTCCGGAACCTGGCGCACACGTGAGCCGTTCAGCGATCCAAGCTGGCGGCTCGATCAGTCCGATCATCGATTTTGACTTCAATCAAAGGCCGGCGCCGGCGGGCGCGCAAGGGTCTAGCCGCCTTCCGTCCTTGCGCGAGGAGGTCGAAGAATGCTTCAGTGCTTTATCTGGTCTCCGCCGCTGGCGCCTTTCGGTGCGCCGTCTTTGTATGCGCTGCGGTCTCTGGTCCTCCCGAACGGACCTAATGAGCCGCGATGACCTCTCAAATTGAAGCCTGGCGGCGCGCGGCTGATGCGCCTTTCGATCGCGATCTCGAACTCGCCGTGATCGATGAAGATGGCGCGCATGCCCTCATCTTCGCGTGCCGCCGCGTCGCCGATGGCTGGGTCAAGTCCGATACAGGCGCCAAGCTTAGCGTTGAGCCTACGCATTGGCGCGCTTGGTCGCCTGAAGGCTAGGCTCTTCGGGTCCATTTGGAGCGAACCGCAAGCAGCTTGCGCTCGATCAACTGCCCCGATTGGTTTGCAACTACGCTGCCTAAGCCGCCAGCAAGCGGGGTCCAAGTCGTCGCCTTGATGGACACCTCTTCTACCCGCCCCCCCCGCTAGAGGTGAAAGTCAAGGCGCCGGCCGGCGCGCAAGAGGCGCGCGCCAAATTGCTGCGATGAGCGCCGCACATGGAAGAACATATCTTCGCCGCTGAAGTTGGTGTTGGCGCCAGATCGCTGCCCGGCATGCTCGCTGTGCCGGAGCAGGCGCGCGGGCTTATCATCTTCGCCCATGGCAGCGGCTCCAGCCGCTTCAGCCCGCGCAATGCCTATGCGGCGCGTGTGCTCCAGCACAATCGCTTTGCGACCCTTTTGTTTGATTTGCTGACGCCCGGCGAAAGCGCTGACCGGCGCAACGTATTCGACATCGGCTTGCTGGCGCGCCGGGTGGTCGAGGCGATCGATTGGGCGCGCGCCGATGCGCGCACGCGAAGCTTGCCCATCGGCCTTTTCGGCGCGAGCACCGGCGCTGCCGCCGCGCTCACGGCAGCGGCTGGGCGCCCGAACGAAATTGCAGCCGTTGTTTCACGCGGCGGGCGCCCGGATCTGGCCGGCTCTGCACTTGAGTTCGTTCGGTCGCCCACTTTGCTGATCGTCGGTGCAGCCGACAGCGACGTGATCCCGCTTAATCGCGCCGCTCAAGCGAAGCTGCGATGTGAGAGCGAACTCGCGATTGTGCCGGGCGCGGGTCACTTGTTTGAGGAGCCGGGAACACTGGACCAGGCGCTCGAAGCCGCGTCCGCCTGGTTCGAGACGCATATTCAAGGAGAGGGCGATGGGCATGCTGCCGTTTCCTGACCGCGCCGCCGCCGGCCGTGCGCTCGGAGCAGAACTCCAGAGGCGCGCGCTCGAATCGCCGGTCATCTTTGCGCTACCGCGCGGCGGCGTACCTGTGGCGGTTGAAATAGCCGCGATGCTGTCAGCGCCCTTGGATCTTCTGCTCGTGCGCAAGATCGGCGTGCCGGGACATGAAGAATGGGCGGCCGGATCCGTGGTCGATGGCGAGCGGCCTGACATCGTGCTCAATACCGATGTGATGAAAGCGGTCGGTTTGAGCCAGGCCGATATCGCCCAGGCAGCGGGGCGGCAATTGCACGAGATTGAACGGCGCCGCGCGATCTACGCGCCTGGACGCGCACCCCTCTCGGCCAAAGGCAAGACGGCAATCCTGGTCGATGACGGCGTCGCCACGGGCGCCAGCATGAAAGCGGCGATCACGGCGGTGCGCCGGCGAGCGCCCAAGCGCGTCGTCGTGGCTGTGCCGGTTGCGTCTCCCGACACCGCCACAGAATTGGCGGCGCTGGCTGATGACATCGTGGTCCTCGCCGCGCCCGCAAACTTCCGCGCGGTGGGACTCTATTACGAAGACTTCCATCAGCTCGACGACGCAGAGGTCGTGGGCCTGCTGACGCCGCAGCGCGCCCCTGCACGAGCGGGAGGAGGCGAGTGATGCAGCTCACAGATTTGCACGCAGAACTCGCCGACCTCGTGCATCAAAAATCCGAGGCGCTCCCTGATCTTGATGAGTCCGCGGCTTTTGCGGCCTGCTTCGATCGCTTCGCTGACGCGCGCGTCGTGCTTCTAGGGGAAGCCACCCACGGGACTTCTGAATTTTATCGCGCCCGCGCGGCCATCACGCGCCGGCTCGTCGAGAAACACGGCTTTCGCATCCTGGCCATAGAAGGCGATTGGCCGGATGCGGCTGAGCTTGACCGCTATGTCCGCGCCCATGGCCGTTGGGGCGAACGCAGTGCGTTCGTCAACTTTCCGCGCTGGATGTGGCGCAATCGCGAATTCGCCGCCTTGCTGCGCCAGCTGCGCGCCTGGAACGAGGGGCGCGATCAGGACGATAAGATCGAGGTGCGCGGTCTGGATGTCTATAGCCTCCATCGCTCCGTTGATGAGGTTCTGGCCTACCTTGATCGCGTCGATCCCGAAGCCGCGCGCGCCGCGCGCCGGCGCTATGGATGCATCTCGCCCTATCTCGAACGCCCGCAAGTCTACGGCGCCATTGCCACGCGCACTGGGCGGAATTGCGAAGACCCAGTGGTCGAACAATTAGTCGAGGTGCTCGAAAAGCACTTGGATTACGCGCGCGCCGACGGTGAAGCCTATTTCGACGCTGAGCAGAATGCGCGTGTGGTGTGCGCTGCGGAGAACTATTATCGCGCCATGTATCGAGGCTCGGTCGAGAGCTGGAACCTGCGTGATGGGCACATGTTCGACACTTTGGAGCGGCTGTTGGCGCTCAAAGGTCCCACCGCAAAAGCGATCGTCTGGGCGCACAACTCCCACATCGGTAATGCCGGTGCGACCGCAATGGGGGAGGGCGGTGAGTTCAATATCGGCCAATTGGCGCGCGCGAAGTTCAGTGACAAAGCTGTCTCGATCGGCTTTATGACCGACCGCGGACGCGTCATGGCCGCGGACGATTGGGGCGCGCCGCCGCAAATCAAGACCGTGATCCCGTCTCGCGCGGATTCGTGGGAGCGCATTATGCTCGACGCCGGCAAGCCCAGATCACTCATCTCCTGGCGCGGCGACGCCAGATTGAGCGAAGCGTTGTCGCTCCGGCGATTGGAGCGCGCCATCGGCGTCATCTATCGGCCCGAGACCGAGCGCTGGAGCCATTATTTCGATGCGCATCTGTCACGGCAATTCGACGCGGCGGTCTGGGTTGAGGAAACCAACCCGGTCACGCCGCTGCCCGGAAGCGCAGCGGAGGGCGCGCCTGACATTTATCCGTTCGGGCTCTAGACCAAGGTGAGCATTAGCGCGCTTCTGTTGCCTGCGCTAAGTCAGCCCGAAAGCGCAAATCGCCGCCAAGTCGCTTAAGGTGAGCATGCCGGCAAGCCGGCCGCCATTGAGCACGAGGGCGCGGCTCATCCGCGCGCGCTGCAGCCGCTCCAGCGCAATTTCGATGGGCTCGCCGGCTTCTGCGACAACAAGATCCGATAATGGGACGGCGATGGCTGTGAGCGATGTTGTGCGCCATTGAGAGCGTACGATCTCGCGCGCCTGCTTGAAACCCGCGGCGCCGACGATCTCGCCGTCCGACGTCACCGGAATGACGTCGTGTGGGTGGCGGGCAAGCACTGTCTCCACAAAGTCCTCGACCGACATATCGGCGGGCGCCGTGACCGGATCGCGTGTCATGAGGTCGCTGACCCGGGTGCCCGAGAGGAGCTTGCGCGCCTCCGCGTCACGCCGGTATCCGCGCGCCATTCCGGAAATGAACCAGCCCAACACAATCCACCAAAGTCCGCCCGGCAGTTCAGCGAACAATGCCGACAGGGCGCCCAGGGTCATCATGGCGATCCCTATGACTTCTCCAGCGCCTGCCGCGATGCGTGTCGCCTTAGAAGCGTCGCCCGTGGACATCCATATCAACGCGCGCAGCACCCGCCCGCCGTCGAGCGGGAAGGCCGGCGCCATGTTGAACGCCGCCAGCGTCATGTTGAGCACGCCAAGATAATGTAACACGCCTGCATATTCGGGCGGCGCGTCGGCCGGGACGAACCCCGCCAGCAATAGGCAAGCGGCGCCAAGAAGCACGCTGACGATCGGGCCGGCCACGGCCATCAAGAGCTCGGCCAGAGGCGCGCGCGGTTCAGATTCGGTTTCGGCGACGCCGCCAAAGATGAAGAGCGTGATGGAGCGCACCGGCACGCCGAAGCTCCGCCCCACCAGGGTATGGCCAAGTTCGTGCAGGATGATCGAGGCGGCGAAATTGCGGCGTGGCCATCCTGGAATCCATGCGCGACGATGCGACGGCGGCTGAATTGAGAGCCGCCATCGGGCGCCTTTCGGACGATGAGCAGGTTTCGCTGGTGGCGCTCGTCTGGGTCGGGCGAGGCGATTTCGAAGCGACTGAATGGGAAGACGCCAAGACCTTGGCGCGTCAACGCCACATGACATCGACGGTCCGCTATCTCATGGGGATGCCCTTGCTGGGCGACTATATCGAGGAGGGCGCAGCCGCCCTTGGCCTTAACCTCGCTGACGAAGAGTCAGAATTCTGAGGGCTTCTTGATCCTCAGCCTTCGCGCTTGCTGACGCCGAAGGCGCGCACGCTGCTGGCCTGCGGTCCCTCGCGGCCTTCCTCTTCAGCAAAATGCACCTCCGCGCCAATACGGAGACGATCAAAGCCGGTGAGCACCGCATTGCGGTGAAAATAGATCTCACGCCCATCGTCGGCGCGAATGAAGCCATGATCCAGCTCAGGCGCCAGCCGCGCGACAAGGCCATGCGGTTGGATGTCGGGGTGCTTGGGTTCGTCGCGGCGCTCGCGAACCCGTTCGCTCAGCTGGCGGCGCAGAGCGTCGAAGACATCCCGGATCGCCACATATGCGTCCTCATGCGCATGGTCCTCGGGCGGATTGCGGGTAGCGTTGATTTCGACGCCGCCCGGAAGATGGAGATGCACTTTTAGTGCATAAAGCCCGCCCTTGTGTTGGCGATGGCTGCGTCCCTCAATCTGGACCGTGCAGGAGGTGATCCGGCCAAACCGGCGCTCAAGTGCTTCAACCTCTCGCTCGAGACGCGCTTGTATGAAATCGGATGGGTCAATATGCGTCCATGCGATCTGAAGCGGTGTCTGCATCGTTCGGCTCCTCGTTCCAGCGCAGTCGTATGACCGCCTCTGCATGCCAGGTTTCGGTCACTCGACATTGATCGGCCGCAAGGCGTCGCTGGATCGACGCCCTGTATCGCCCGAAAAAACCGCCGGCCCTAAAGCCGGCGCGTTGTCACCAGCTGAGCAAGGCTCAACACATCCGTCTTTTGGCAGAGCGTTGTCCCCGGCTGCAGCAGGGCGGCCGCTCCGGCCGCTAGGCCATATCGCAAGGCGGTTTCGCCAACATCTCCACGCGCCAACGACCACACCAAAGCGGCAAGGAAGCTGTCGCCCGCGCCAACGGAGCTGACGACAGGCGCTCTGATGGCTTCACCCGCCCAGGCGCTGTCTCTTGTCACCATTACGGCGCCCTCCGGGCCACGCGTTACCACGACAATCTCTGCCTTTCCGGAATCGATAACGCTGCGAGCGGCGTCGACGATGTCGTCAGTGCAACTGAGCGGCGTGTGAAGCGCTTCCTGAAGCTCCCCGACATTGGGTTTGACGAGATGCACGCCCTCATCGAGCGCGTGCCGCAGTGCATCGCCCGAAGCATCTAGAACAAACCGGATGCCTTGTTCCTTCGCTAATGAGGCGAGGCGCGCGTAGGCGTCTGCTGGCGCACCCGGAGGCAAGCTGCCGCTCGCGACCATGTAATCTGGTCTGGCGGCCTCAGAGACAGCTGCGAGGCATGCTTCAAATTCCTGATAAGAGAGCACGGGGCCGGGCAGCACGAACCGGAATTCCTGGCGGCTCACTTCTTCCAACACGGTGAAGCTCTCGCGCGTAATCCCGGCGATCGGCACGACGTGAATCTGCGGTACTTCCTTGTGGACCAGGGCCTTCAGATAATCGCCGATTGGACCGCCGGCCACAAAAAGGGCGCTCACATCGCCGCCCAACCGGGCGATTACGCGCGCCACATTGACGCCGCCTCCGCCGGGGTCGCGTCGCTCAGTGCTGCAACGTAACTTCTGAACAGGAGCAAGGCGCGGTACGGACGAATAAATGTCCACCGCCGGATTGAGCGTGATTGTTAAGACCGCCGACACCTGCGCCTAACGCCACACGACGGCGCCCAACAGCATGCCGATGCGCCCATCGCCCCACATGGGCAGCAGGATGCGCGAATAGTCACCGGCCCGGTAGTAAGTGGGTTTTGCGCTTTCCACGGTGGCCTCAGCCTGCGATTCAAGGAAATCGAACGGTGCGCGACGCGCAGTCTCATGCAGGAACATGTCGCGCACGTCTTCACCATAGCGGTCCAGCAGCTCATCGCCGAGCAGGCCGCTGTACCGAAAACGATTTGGCTTATCGAAGACCTCCAAGATCACGAGTCGGCTCGAAAGCTGTGCAACCGCGGACGGCTTCAAGTCGTCCCAGAATGGCATTTCGTTGTTGCCTCGGATTAGAGAGGCCCAGTATTTGCGCAGCCCGTCGAGCTCGGGTTCAATGTCCTTCAAGGGGTACGGCGTCACAACGTCGGCCATCTGTCCGTCTCCATCTGTGCGGCGCCGGCTCCGCACCTTTTCCTGGATCAGACCATGCTCTCGCCGCTCAGCCTTGATCAGGCTCAAGCGCCTGAGACTGGATCGGCATTGAGCTTGCGCAATAATGGGCGAGAGCGTGTGTGGGACGGTGCCTACGAGGGAACGCCGATGTCAGACGAGCGAAACTACGTCATCCGGTTCGATGCGGCCGGCGAGGCGGATGTCGGCTTGATGGGCGGCAAGAATGCTGCGTTAGCGGAATTGGCGCGCGCCTTGCCGGGCGTGCGGACCGCACCTGGCTTTGCCCTGACAACGAACGCTTATTGGGATTTCATCGACGCAAACGGGTTGCGCGGACCGCTCATGAGCGCGCTCGCCGAGCTTGGTTCGACGCCGCTTGCAGAAGTGGGCGAGCGCATCCGTATGCTTTTTCTGCAGGGGCATTGGCCTGACGCCGCCGCGCAATCATTGCGCTCCGCCTATCGTGAACTCAGTAATCGGATCGGCAAGGCGAACCCTAGCGTCGCGGTGCGGTCGAGCGCGACCGCCGAAGACCTGCCCACCGCGAGTTTTGCGGGCCAGCTCGAAACCTTTCTCAATGTTCAGGGCGAAGACGAGCTGTTGGATGCGGCCAGACGCTGTCTCGCCTCGCTCTTCACCGATCGCGCCATCGCCTACCGGATCGCCCACGGCTTCGATCACATGAAAGTGGCGCTTTCGGTTGGCGTGCAAGCGATGGTGCGTTCGGACCTCGCCAGTGCAGGCGTCATGTTCTCGATCGATACCGAGACCGGCTTCGACAAAGTCATCGTGATCGACGCGGCTTGGGGACTAGGCGAAAACATCGTCCAAGGCGCAGTCGATCCTGACCGATACGAGGTGTTCAAGCCGTTGCTCGACAAGTCTTCACTCAGGCCAATCATGGAGAAGAAGCGCGGCGGCAAAGAGATCAAAATGATCTGGGGCGAGGATGGGAAGGCCACGCGCAATGTCGCCACCGCGCCAGATGAGCGCGCCGCATTCGTTCTGTCGGATGCAGAGATTCTGCAGCTTGCGCGTTGGGCGTCAGAGATTGAGGCGCATTACGGCCGGCCGATGGATATGGAATGGGCCAAGGACGGAGAAACCGGCGAACTCTTCGTCGTGCAGGCCCGGCCCGAGACCGTACAATCGCAAAAGCAAGCCGGCGCGCTGCGGTCCTACCGCTTGCGCTCAAAGGGCAAGCTGCTGGTCAAGGGCCTCAGCATCGGCGAAGCTGTCGCCACAGGTCCGGTCTGTCGCATCGATACCGCCGAGGGAATTGCGCGCTTCACCGACGGGGCAGTTCTCGTCACCAAGACCACCGACCCCGATTGGGTGCCGATCATGAAGCGCGCGGCGGCCATAGTCACCGATCACGGCGGACGCACCTCGCACGCCGCTATCGTCAGCCGTGAGCTTGGCCTGCCGGCCGTCATCGGCGCCGGCGACGCCACCGAAGTTCTGCGCGATGGCGAGGTGGTGACAGTCTCATGCGCCGAAGGGACTGACGGCTTCGTCTACGATGGCGCAGCGGAGGTCGAGACAACCGAGATTGATGTGGCCAGCTTGCCGAAGACCTGGACCAAGGTCATGCTCAATCTCGCCGACCCCGCCGCGGCCTTCCGCTGGTGGCGTTTGCCCGCCGATGGCATCGGCCTTGCGCGCATGGAGTTTGTCATCAGCAATCACATCAAGGCCCACCCGATGGCTTTGTTAGGCTTCGACACATTGAAGGACGAAGCCGCCAAGCGCACGATTGCGGAGATGACGACCGGCTTCTCGGATAAGTCCGAATACTTCGTCGATAAACTCGCCCGCGGTCTTGCGCGCATCGCCGCCGCGGCCTGGCCGAACCCGGTCATCATTCGCACCAGCGACTTCAAAACCAATGAATACGCTCACCTGGTCGGCGGGGTCGCGTTTGAGCCACGCGAAGAGAATCCGATGCTAGGTCTGCGGGGAGCGTCGCGCTATTATTTGCCGATCTACCGCGATGGATTTGCGCTCGAATGCCGTGCGCTGAAGCGTCTTCGCGAAGACATGGGCTTTTCCAATGTCATCGTGATGATCCCGTTCTGCCGCTCGCCGAAAGAAGCCGACCGCGTGCTTGAGGTGATGGCGGAAAACGGACTGAAACGCGGTGAGAACGGGCTTCAGGTGTATGTGATGTGCGAAATCCCTTCTAACGTCATCCTGGCCGAAGCCTTTGCCGAGCGCTTCGATGGTTTTTCCATCGGCAGCAACGACCTCACACAGCTGACGCTGGGTGTTGATCGTGACTCTGCCGCGCTCAAGGATTTGTTCGATGAGCAGGACGAGGCGGTCCGCCGCTTGATCGGCGATGTCATCCAGAAGGCGCACAGAAATGATGCGAAGGTCGGCCTGTGCGGACAAGCGCCGAGCGACCATCCCGAGTTCGCGGCGTTTCTCGTGCAATGCGGAATTGACTCGATTTCGGTGACCCCAGACAGTTTCGTTGCGGTCAAGCGCCAGGTCGCCAAGGCCGAAACGCAAGCGGAGAGAGCCGAGTATTCTGGGGCGGCGTAACGCCGAACCGAAGCAGACGAGGCGCTCGCATGAGCGCCCGATGCGGCGTCTGCAGCCAATGTCCCGCTGCATGCTTCCGGTGGCGCCAACTTTTTGCGCCGGATCAAGGCAGGACAAGCAGGCGCCTGCTCGAATGCTCTTGCAGCACTCTGCTTCCGCTTCAGGGCTGAGCGCTCCTTGTTTTGAATGGAGGAAGATATGGCTTCGACTGAGATGACCAAGACGGGTCAGGGCAATGGCGGCCGCGCCCTGCGGCCGGCGACACCGTTCGCGGCGCTACAGCAAGAGATCGAGCGCGTCTTCGACAATTTCGGCGCTTGGCGCGGTTTTGATCTCTCGCCGTTCACACCCAGCATGGAAGTCATTGAGACCGATAAGACGATCGAAGTGACGACCGAGCTGCCGGGCATCGAAGAGAAGGACGTGGACATCAGCCTCTCCAACGACGTGTTGACGATCCGAGGCGAAAAGCGCGCCGAAAAGGAAGAAAAGAACAAATCCTATCGGCTGTTTGAGCGCAGCTATGGTTCGTTCGAACGCTCTCTGGCGCTCCCGCCTGGCATCGACGCCGGCGCGATCAAGGCCAATATGGACAAGGGCGTGCTGAAGATCACGCTGCCGAAGCCGGCTGCGTCGCAGGCGCAAAAGATCAAGATCGCGCCGAACTGAAGGAGGCTCGCGCCGGACGTCTATGGCGTCCGGCGCAACCAAGATTATGCGTCACCAGCTCAATGCTGAGATCGCCGAGCGTCTGCGCTTCATGGCGGAACTGCGCGCCCAGCAGGGCGACAATGGATTTCGAGTCGAGGCCTACAGGCGCGCGGCCGACACGCTGGAGTCGCTTGAGGAGCCGGTCGACGCCATTCTCGCGCAGAAAGGGCGCGCCGGCCTCATCGCGCTTGAGGGCGTGGGCGCCGGCATCGCCGCCGCGATCGCGGAGATAGTGTCGACCGGGCGCTGGGCTCACCTTGAGCGCCTCCAGGGCGTGCTCGAGCCCGAACAACTTTTCCGCTCGCTGCCAGGTATCGGCCCAAAGCTCGCGGCCCGCCTCCATGACGAGTTGGAAATCGAGACGCTCGAGCAATTGGAGATGGCCGCCCATGACGGACGACTGGAACGCGTCGAAGGCGTAGGCGCGCGACGGGCGGCTTCTGTCCGGGCGATGCTCAGTGAACGGCTGGGCGGGCGGCGTATCCGGCGACGCGCGGAGCCCGCTCCGTCCGTTGCCGCGCTGCTTGGTGTTGATGCAGCCTATCGCCGCCGCGCCGCCGCAGGCGAATTGCGCATGATCACACCCCGACGATTCAACCCGAAGAATGAGCCGTGGTTGCCGGTGATGCACCTCGATCGCGGCCGCTGGCATTTTACCGCGCTCTACTCAAATACGGCGCGGGCCCACCAACTCGGCAAATCGAAGGACTGGGTCGTCCTCTATTTTCATACCGCCAACTCGCCGGAATCTCAGGTCACGATCGTGACCGAGACACGCGGTTCTCTCAAAGGCCGGCGCGTTGTGCGAGGACGTGAACAAGAGTGCGCATCGCACTACGCGGCCAGAACGTCTCGGGCAGGTTGATCCACTCGCGGGTCTGGCGGCGAGATGGTGCGAACATGAATTGCCGGCGCATTCCCTGTTTTGTGTCGGAGTTTTTAGTCGGACGAAGCGCTTAGACGCAACGCCCGCGCCCGTCATCGATGAACGGGCGCGCAAATCTACGCTTGGCCTGGGTCGTCGAGAACAGTGTCTTCGTGCCGGACCAGAATCTCGGCGACGGCCAGAGCCCCAGCGGTAAGTTCTCCGCGCTCGCGCACTACTAGATCCGAGTCGCCATGCGCCCAGATGGCGGCTTCGCTGAGGTCGCGACAGGTCGGGCGAACCGAGAGGATCTCAGCGATGACAGTGTCTTCCACCTCGCCCAGCACGTGACGGACATCCTCAAGGGTCGCGAAGCGGGAAGGATCTGAGGCGGCGGGGCGTGCGTCCATCGTAATTACCTCCGATCCAGAAAGCTGAGCAGATTGGCGAAGATCGCAATTGAAGCGCCGACGATGGCGCCGAAAGCGATTGTGAAGCCCAGATCATAGAGCGGCGCTGCCGGGCCTCGCTCGCCGGTCTGAAAGAGGAGACCGCGGAGATCCGGCGATAGCGGCAAGACGCCGGCGGCCTCGGTGGCCCACAGGATCGTCAGGAGAAACGCCGTCACGGCGGCGCCGACGACCAGAGCATGCACCACGTTCATCGGCTGCGGCCGAGTTTCGATACCGGTTGTGGTCATCGCTTGCCTCCTTGAATAAGATTTTGTGCGCCGATCGAGCCAAACGCGGTTTGATCTCGCTCAACCTTGCGCCGCGCCAGGTCGTAATGGTTGGAGACTCACATGCTCGCCATGCGCCTTGCTCGACCTGGCACGCTGTTGCGCGCCGAGGAAATGCCGGACCCCGAACCGCAACCGCACGAGGTTCGCATTCGCGTCAGCGCGTGCGGCGTCTGCCGCACGGACCTTCACGTCGTCGACGGCGAATAGCCGCCCAAACGTTCGCCAATCACACCCGGGCACGAGATTGTTGGAATTGTCGACCGCATAGGGGCCGGGGTGAGTGAGCTTGGAATAGGCGAGCGTGTCGGCGTCGGATGGCTAGGCGGCGTCTGCGGCGTCTGCTTCTATTGCGCCGCTGACCGCGAAAACTTGTGTGATGCGCCGGAGTTTACCGGCTACACGCGCGATGGCGGCTTTGCCACGCATGCTCTTGCTGACGCACACTTTGTATATGCATTGCCCGAGGCGTTGGGTGAGGATGGGGACGCCGCACCACTGCTTTGCGCTGGGCTGATCGGATGGCGTTCGCTGGTCGCGGCGGGAGACGCAAAGGCCCTTGGGCTCTTCGGCTTTGGCGCTGCCGCCGCGCCGTTGCCGCCAGCACTCTCAGCGCCTGGCGGGGCCTACGGTTTCGAGATTGCGCACGGCCAGTTCGTAGTAGCGTGGCGATGCGGTGATGGCGGCGGAGAGGAGGCGGTCGGCCACTTCGCGGTCGCCGCGGCGCGCCGCAACTACGGCGACATTGTTGAGCGCGGCGGGCAGGTCGCGTTCGCTGACGCCGGAAAGGGCCGTGTCGTACAAGCCGATCATCGCCAGCGCGATGCGGCGATTGTTCGAGGCGGTCGTCAGCGTCGGATCGAGGGCGAGGGCGGCGTCGAAGGCGGCGACGGCGTTTGCGGGCTGGCCGCGTTGCACCAGCGACATGCCTTTATTGTTGTGAAGGTTTGCTCGATCTGGCGCAGCGGCGATGGCGGCGCTCCAAGCCGCGTCCGCACTCGTCCAATCGCCTTTGGCGTCGGCGATGATCCCCAAGCCGTTCCAGCTCCGCCACAGCGAATGATCCATCCCGGTGCTGCGCCGCAACGGCGCTTCGGCGGCGTTGAAGTCGCCGGCGATCAAATAGCTGAGACCAATGCCCTGATAAGCGAGGGCGGAGCCCGGCATCGCTCGCGCGACGGCTTCGAAATGCGCTCGCGCGGCTTCCGCATTGCCCTCGCCGAGCGCGCCTTCGCCAAGTCCGATCAGCGCGGCGCCGTTGTCTCTATCGACGCTGAGCACCAAACGGTATTTCACGCAGGCTTCGCCGAAGTCGCCCCGCGCCAGCGCAGCAGCGGCGTCGTTCAGGATGTTGGCGATAGCGGCGTCGTTGGCGCGGGCGCGCGAGGGCGCCGGCGCGCCGGCCGCGGACTCGCACGACGCCCAAGCGGCGCCAGGCAGGATGAGCGCGCCGCCGACGATGGCAGCGGTGAGGAAAAAGCGGCGGACGCTCATCGTTATGCTCCAACCTGAAACAGGATTCGAATGAACCGGATGAGGATCGGCGTGAAGATGATCCCCATCAGGCACGGGAAGATGAAGAACACCAGCGGAATGGCGATCTTCACCGGCAGCTCCGCCGCCTTGTGCTCCGCCTCGATCAGGCGCGAGCGGCGCAGCTCTTCAGCGAACACACGCAAGGTGTTTGCCAAGCCGGCCCCGAGCTGGTCGGACTGGATGACGAGCGTCAGGAACGAACGCAGCCTGTCATCCGGCACACGCTCGGAAAGGTGCCGGAGCGCTTCGGCGCGACTGGCGCCGGCCTGCATCTCGAGCAGCGTCATTTGCAGTTCTGCGCTGATGACCGGGTGCGCAGTCTTGAGCTCGTTGGACACACGCTGCAGGGCCTGCACCAATGAAGAGCCCGCTTCCATCGCAACGACGAGAAGATCGATCGCATCGGGCAAAGCGCAACGCACCTCATGGATGCGCTCCTTCGCACGCGCCTTGATCAGGATCAGCGGCGCAAACATGCCGGCGCCTGCGCAGATGACGACGACCAGTGCGCCCAGAACGGCATTGTCCATGCGGAAAATGAGCAAAGTGAAGCCTGCCGCGAAGCCAAGCGAGAACGCAAGCAAGACGCGCACGGCCGCAAACGCCGGCGCCGCGTGCTCAGCGTAGATGCCCGCTTGGATGAGCTGGATGCGCAATGCGCCGAGCGCTTCGGCTTTGCCTTGATCGGCGCCCTGCAAACGCCGGCCAATGCGCACGAGCCAGGCGAGGCCGTCGGAGGGAACGTGTTCGTCGGCGCCGCGACGGCCGCCGCCGACAGCGGACAGACGCCGCCGCACGCTCTCATCGGCGAGATAGATGAGCGTCAAGGCGACGGCGAACAGACCCAAGACCAGGGCGATTACGATGGAGAGAATGGTGCCGTCGAGAAACATGGCTCTCGCCTCAGATCTTGAAATTGACCATGCGCCAGATCATCGCCACGCCCATGATCAGCAGGATCGGGGGCGCAGTCATCATCGGCGCAAAGAGAGGATCCTTGGCGACGTCGCCATAGAATTCCGGACGCAGAACATTGAGAATCGCAAAGAGTGCGACTGGCAGAATGGCGAGTATGATGCACGACATCCGGCCTTCGGCCGTCAGCGCCGCCACCTTCTTGCGCAGCGTGGCCTTGGCGCGGATGACGTCCGCGAGTTTCAAGAACACCTCAGCGAGGTTGCCGCCGGTTTCGCGCGTGATCTGAATCGCGGCGACGAAGAGGTGCAATTCGGCAAGCGGGAAACGCTGCACCATGTTCGACAGCGCTTCGTCCCGGTCGAGACCGAAGGCCATCTCGTCGATGGCGATGCCGAACTCGGTGCCGATAGGATCGGGCGCCTGCTCGGCGACGATGCCGAGCGCAACGGGGATCGGATGGCCGGCCTGGAGGCTGCGCGCCACGAGGTCGACGGCATTCGGGAACTGATCGAGAAACGCCTTCTTGCGGCGCGCGGCGAGGAAGGCCAATGCGCCGAAGGGTATGCCAATGCCCATCGCCAGGCCGAAGACCAGCGACAACAGAAGCGGCGCGCCGGAAAAGCTGAACAACAGGACAAACACAGCCGCGAACCCGGAGGCCAGCGCGAGCAACGTGGCCGGCGCGACCTTGGCGCGCGCCATCCAGATCATTTGCCCGATCCAAGGCGCGCGTGCGGTGATTGCATGCGAAAGCGGACCACCCTCGCGTTCCTTGATCAGCGAGAGCGCCGCCTTGGGGTCCTGCTTCTGCGCGATGAGAGCCAGGCGCCGATTGATCTCGCGCGATTGCGGCGAGACCGAGCGCACAAACAGCCAGACGCCCTCGACGGCGAGCACAACCGCGATGAAGACCGCTGCGTAGACGATGTATGCGAAGGCGCCCGACATCGGCTCAGCCCATCTGCATTTCTGCGGGAATGGGAATTCCGAGCGCTTCGAACATGCGCAAGAAGTTCGGGCGCACGCCCGTCAGCACGAAGCGCCCCAGCACCTTGCCGTTTGGATCAACGCCGGTCTGCTCGAAGCGGAAAATCTCCTGCATCGTGATCACGTCGCCTTCCATCCCATCGACTTCCTGGATGCTGACGACGCGTCGCGAGCCATCCGGAAAGCGCTTGATCTGGATGACGGCGTTGATGGCGCTGGCAATCTGACCGCGCATGGAGCGCGGCGGCAGGTCGATGCCGGCCATGCCGATCATCTGTTCGATCCGGGCGAGGGCGTCGCGCGGCGTGTTGGCGTGAACCGTCGTGATGGAGCCGTCATGGCCGGTGTTCATCGCCTGCAGCATGTCGAAGGCCTCGCCGGCGCGGACCTCGCCGACGATGATGCGGTCTGGACGCATCCGGAGCGCGTTCTTGACCAGGTTCCGCTGCGTGACTTCGCCTTTGCCTTCGATATTGGGCGGTCTGGTTTCGAGGCGCGCGACGTGCCGCTGCTGCAATTGCAACTCGGCGGCGTCCTCGATGGTGACGACCCGTTCTTTCTCGCCGATGAAATGCGAGAGCGCGTTCATGAGCGTGGTCTTGCCGGTGCCGGTGCCGCCCGAAATGATGAGATTCAGACGCGCCTTCACCATGCCGGCCATCAAACCGGCGGCGCTGGGCGCCACGGATCCGATCTCAACCAGCCTGTCGAGGTTGAACGGAATCTTGGAGAACTTGCGGATAGACAGCAACGGCCCGTCCAGCGCCACCGGGTGAACAACGGCGTTGACGCGCGAACCGTCGGGGAGCCGCGCGTCGACCATGGGTTGGGATTCATCCACCCGCCGGCCGACGCGGTCGACGATGCGTTCGATCACCCGCAGCAAATGGTCGTTGTCGGCGAAGCGCACATTCGTGAGCTCGATGACGCCGCGGCGTTCGACATAGACCTCGCGATAGGTGTTGGCGAGGATGTCCGAGACGGTGGGGTCTCGCAGCAGCGGCTCGAGCGGGCCAAAGCCGCGCAATTCATCGATCAGATCGTCGGTGAGACGCACCTTCTCGCCGGAATTGAGCGGCAGCGCTTCCTGCGCGAGCAGTTCGGACACCAAACGATCGACGTCCGGGCGAAGTTGCTCAACCGGCATACGCTCGATCGAAGCGAGGTTAAGCCGTTGAATGAGCGAGCGGTGAATGCGCGCTTTGAGTTCGAGGTAATGCGTGAGTTCGCTGTCGTCCTCGGCTTGCGATGCTTCATTGGCCGGTGCGCAGAGCGGCGCGTTTGCAGGTGGATTGGCGACGGCGCCGTTGGCGGCGGCGCCATTGACGGCGGATCCGTTGATGGGCTTGCGGTGATCGGAGAACGACAAGCGCATCGGTTACCTCACAGGCAGACGTTGAGCGTGGGGATAAGCGCGCGCCTCGAGCATCTGCGTGATCTCGACACAGACCGGGCGCATATCCTTGGCGAAGCGTGTGTTCGGCGCCGTCTCCCAAATCATTCGGCCGCGATCGCCCGCGACGCGGACTGCGGCGTCTTCACCGAGAGCGCCGATAACCGGCGCGCCGAGGGTGCGCTTGGCCTGGTCGATGATGTCGTTGCCATCCAAGACGCTGTTGAGGCGGTTGAAGGCCAAGGACCAGTGCGATTGATCGACATTGAGATCAGCGGCCGCATCGAGGATTCGCCTTGCGCCGGCGACTCCCCGCACGGCCACAGAGCTCACCAGCAGAACGTGGTCGGCGCGGCGCAATAAGGCGCCGGTCCAATCGGTCATCGCCATCGGCAGCTCGACGATGACAATGTCATGCGTGCTGGCCGCGACATTGATGATCGAGGTTGCGACAGTGCTGTCGATGGCCTCCAGCGGGATGGCCGTCTGAGGCGCCGCGAGCAGGCGCACGCCCGAGCGATGACGCTCCAACACGCCGTCGAGGAAGTGGGCATCGAGGCGTTTCGGAGATCGGAGGATCTCGGTGACATCCTTGCGGGGCGAAATGTCCAGAGCCAATGCCGCCGCGCCGAATTGGACATCGAAATCAATCAGGGCGACGCGAAGCGGATCCAGCCTGTCGCCGCGCTTGCCGCGCGGCGGATTTGCGAAATGGCCCGCAAGATTGACGGCAAGCGTGGTTGCGCCGACGCCGCCGGCGGATTTCACGACGGCCAGCACGAATCCGTTGGAATCGCCCATAGGGCCGGGGCCGAGCGCGTCGCCCAACGCCGACATGAGTTGTTCTTGAGCAACCGGCAGACCGAGCACGTCTCGCGCGCCGGCGCGGAAAAGTCGCCTGACGTCCTCGGGTGTTGAGGCGGGCGGGGCGAAGATGATGATCTCCGCTTTGGGGCAAGTTCCTTTGGCCGCGTTGAACTCTTCGATCGCGGAGTTCGAGTTGGCCGCCTCAAGCACGACGAGGTCTGCGTCCTGAAGCGAGGAGTCGGCGCCGAGCGCGTCGGTCCAATGAATGAGCCGCGCGCGGTAGGTCGCCGCCGCGCTTTTTACACCTGCGAGAAGCTCGGCGTCCCGGACGCGTGCGGCGATGCGAAGTTCGGCCATTTTCACGCCCCCGCGCCGTTCAGGTCTTCGCCGACGACGGTGGCGTCGAAGCCGGGCATGGTTAGCGTGCCGAAGCCCAACAGGTCGTCCAGCGCGATGAAGTCGTATTGCATGCCGGTCAACCTGACGGTCACCATGGGCACAGGTGATCCTCGCCCAACGAAACCAAGGCCGGCTCCGCGGAGCACCACCTGCACGTTCTGTGCCTCTATGTCGGGGGAGAAACGCTGCATCTCGACAACGAGCGCATTCAGGACGGCCGCTTGACAGCCGCCGCTCGGAGCGCTGGCGTTGCAGACTGTCTCCCAGTTGGTCGCCGGACAGGTCGCGCCGGCGTTCATGCCGTTGACGTTCACGCCGGGACCGCAGTCGGGTAATCCAGTGACAACGGGCCCGCGCGTTGCGATGAAGCGCGCGCCGACGGCGGTGGCCTTTTCGGCCGCGTTGTACTGATACAAGACAATGCCGAACTCGATCAGACCGAAGGTCAGGATCATCAACATCATGAACACCAGCGTGTGCTCCACGAGAGCAGCGCCGGTTTGGTTCTGGCGGAAGCGGAGGAAGGATCGCACGGCGTTCACTCCCCGATCCAAAGTTGCTGGTGGGTGACTTCGAGATCGATGTTGCCGACGCCGATCACCGACAGAAGGCCCAGATCGGCGTACGGTGCGTCGGCCGTCACTTCGATCACCGGCATGTTGTCGCGCCCCCGATAGACGCCGCCGCTGTTGTTGAAGCACTGGGCTACGGTGACCGAGACGGTGTTTGGATTGGTCCAGGTTGGAAGAAGGAACGAACCGCTGCCAGTGCGCCCGGTGAGAGCGAGGTTCTGGGCTTGAGTCACCGCCGCGCCGTTAAGCGTGCAGCCCGTCATCGGCACGCGGGCCAGGTAGCGCCCGGCGTCGCGCACGCCCTTCTCCATGATGTGATACTGACGCATGACGCAAGCGAACTCCGCGAGCCCGCACATGAGGAAGATGAGCATCGGCGCCATCAGCGAAAACTCAACCAACGCCGCGCCGCGTTTCGCCCTGAAGAAGGAAAACAGGTTGCCCGAGATCATGGCCTCACCTGTAGAGTTGCACGATGTCGTGCAGAACTGCATCGTCCTGGCCGAGCTGTACGATGTCGACAATCTCGCCATAGATTTCGACGCCGCTGGGCTCGCTGACCGGCTCGGTTAGGAAAATGCGGAGGAAGGTGATCGTGCCGACAGTCTGACGACCGCTGAGGCCTTGCTCCACGCAATTGACCACGGCGACGTAAATGATGCGCCGATCGGGAAGCTCGTTGGCCCAGTTTGCGGGCGCCCGCTGATCGAGACCGTGATCGATCTCATATTGGTACATGTCATAGCGCATGTAGTTCGAGGTGTCCGCGATGCATGCCGCCGGACGAGCGACCCCGGAGCTCGCGTGGTTGGCGTTCCAGTACGCCAGGCAATTCCAGTGACCGTTGCCGAAACGCCCACCTGGGCCGCCGAACGCCAAGTCGCGCGGCATGGAGCGCACGTTGACGTCGGGCGCAAAATTCGGGTCGTTGCTAGCGCCGCCGCCGAATCCCGGATTCTGGTAGATGCCGAAGCGGACATTGAGCGCGTTTCGCGCGCCGTTCTTCGCGCCGGGTTCAGTGGTGACATCGGTTCCGTAGCAGGTATTGGTCCCATTGACGCGCGCGAGCGCGTCCCGCAGCGCATTCGCGCCAGGCTCTGAGATTTGCAGATAACCGAAATTGCCAGGCGCCCATGCTGAGTTCGGGCCGCCTTGGTGGAGCAGTCGCACCTGGCGGCCTGCCCAAGCATCGATGTCGAAAGGCGCCCCGGTCGAGCCGGCTTCGGCCGGATTGCAGATCATCATCGGCAGCGTCCTGCAGACCATCTGATTGCAGCCGGCGACGGCGCGCGTCGTGACAAGCGCAGTGTTCGACGCGCCGACCGCCACAAGAAAAGTGTTGATGTGCGTAAGCGGCGCGGTGGTCACCTCGACGAACCGCGCCTCCAACGGATCGGTTGTGACAAAGCCGGCCGTGATCGGTGCAGCATCGTCCGATGGCAGGCCGGAGAGGAAGCGCACCTGAGCGATGCCGACTGGACCATGAGCTTCGGACGCCATGCGCTGCGTGTTCGAAACGAGATTGGCGATCGCCGCGTTGGCGCGGCTGATCGACGTGGACGTTCCATCAAGCTGGGAGGCGGCCGCAAGCGCGGCGGCGTCGGCGGCGGCCTGCGACTCGGAGCGCACAATCATGGCGCGGCTGGCGTCTATGGCTAAGCCGACCACCCCGAATGTCACCGCGATGATCAGCGACACATAAATCGCGACGCTTCCGGCTTGTTCGCGCGCAAGCGATCGCCGCTGCGTGAGCAGCTTTTGGCGCCGGGGCTTCCCGCTCGCCATCCGATCGGCCTCAGTTTGTGGTCGAAGGGTTGGCCGACGACGTCGTCGACGGCAGGAGCGGCCGGGTATTGCCTGTCTGGTAACGCTCTTGTGCAAGCGCGCCCTGAGCGCCGGAGCCTTCCGGAGGCTGTCCCGAAACGGCGCCAGGCGTGGCTTGCTCACTCTGCAGCGTCTGCACGGAGACGCCGAAGGAAGGCGCGCCGGCCGTGTCGGTTTTTCTATGAGCGCAGGCGCAAACGAGCGCGAGCGCGGAGAGAGCGATGAGAGTTCTCATTGGATCACATACCCCACGTTCTGATCAAAGCGGCCGGAAGCAACGTCCATCGAAGGCGCGCGGGCGGCGATGGCGCGAGTGCGGCTCTCGCCTTCGACTTGACCCATCCAGAAGAGCTGGAATTGGCTCGGCGCGCTAAAGAGGTCGGTCGGCAGCGAGAGCTCATCGATCGTCGTGGGCTGGGCCCGACGCGCTGTCACGATCATCACGACTTCCGATTCCTGGCTTTCGAAGCGGGTCGAGCGGAAGAGGGCGCCGATGAGCGGCACGCGCGAGAGCCCCGGGATGCCGTCAACGCTATCCATGAAGTCGCGCCGGATGAGGCCCGCAATCGCGAAGCTCTGGCCGCTGCGCAACTCAACCGTGGTTTGAGCGCGCCGCGTCGTAAGCGCGGGGATCTCCGTGCCCAAGAGGCGGATGCTGTTGCTGCGATCCAACGCGCTGACTTCCGGCGCCACCGCCAGATTGATCGTGTCGCCCACGACCGTCGGCGTGAACGCGACGGCGACGCCGAATTGCTTGAACTCAATGGTGATGCGGCGGCTGTTGCCGTTGTCGTCGGCGGCTACCGGGATTGGAAACTCGCCACCGGCAAAGAAGTTCGCGGTCTCGCCCGAAAGGGCCACGAGCGTCGGCTGGGCCAGCGTGGACACCACGCCACGCCGCTCCAGCGCATCGAGCACTGCGGAGATCGTGTAGTCGCCGGTTACGCCGATACCGGAGAGAAGGGCGAAAGCGTCCGGGTTGATGATGCCCGACAGCAGCGACGCCGAGTCGGATCCGTTTTGCCACAATACATTGGTCGAGAGGCCCATTGCGGTGAGTTCGTTGCGTTGCACTTCGGCGACGCGAACTTCCAGCATGACCTGCTCTGCTGCGGCGATCGACATCGAGTTGACGACGCGGTCGGCGGCAAAGCGTTCGGCGATCGAGGCGGCCCGCCCAGCGGCGGCCGAAGAGGACGCCGCGCCCGAGAGAACGAGGCCGTCGCCGGCCAGGCGCACCTCGATTTGCTCGTGAGGCATGATTTCGTGCAATGTCCGGCGCAGGCCGATCGCATCGACGCCGACTTGCACAGTATACGTCGCCATCGGCGTCGAGCGCTGTCCGCGCTCCATGATGGTGAGCGAAGAGGTGCCGGTTTCCTTCCCGAGCAAGTAGATCGAGCGATCGGTGAGCGCGATAACGTCGGCAACTTCCGAATTGCCGAGATAGACCCGCCCGACCGGCCGGTCGAAACGCAGGATCTGCGATCCGCCGACTGGCACCCCGATCGAGTTGGCGCCGGCCGGGTGGTCGGCGCCGCTTTGCGCGTTCGCCGACGGCTGAAGGAAGAGGCCTGCCGATATGAAGGCGGCGATGAAGAGGGCGACGCGCATGCTGGGTTCGCTCCGAAGTGTTATTCGCTGGCGACGGCAGTGTGGTTTGCCGTGAAGCCGCGGATGATTTCGACAGACGGTCCGCTTGCGCGAGCCGGGCGGGGAGATGATTGGCGTTGTGTTTGCGGCGTTTGCTGTGGCCGGCGGCTTTGCGCTTCTGCACGCAGATCCTGAATGCGAATGGTGTCTTGGGAGGCCGGGGCGGCGCCGGCTTCATCGGCGCGGCGAAGCGCAAGGGATAGCGTGCCGATTTCGCTGGCGAGCGCGACCTTCTGGCCGCCTTCGGGCGTGACTTCGATGGTCACCGCACGGGCGACTTGCGGATCGTTGCGAGACTCGTTGGCGATCTGGTCAACAGCCAGGACGCGCACATTAGCGAGGAGCAAGTCGGTGCGCATGGTCTGATCGCCGCGATAGCCGTTGCTCTCGTCGCGCGTGACCAGGACATCGACATAATCGCCCGGCAGAACGAAACCGGCGACCCCGATAACGTCATTGACCCGAATGGCGACAGCCCGATGACCAGCGGCAATCGTCGCTGACAGCGTGGCGCGGCCGCCTTCGCCGGAAATGCGCGAGGCGAGAATGGGTTCGTTGGGCTCGATGGCGCGCAGCGCGACGCGCCCTTCGCCGCCGATGAGCTGGGAAATCTGTGTGAAAGCGCCTTGCGGCAGCGCGTCCGCGGGCCATGCCTGCAGGCGCAGCATGTTGGGAGTGAGCGCTTGGCCCAGTTCGATGGTGCGCGCGGCTACGACGACGTGGGCGGAGGCGGCTGAGCGCTGGGCGTTCTGCATGTTGAACACGCCCCAGATTGCCGCGCCGCCCAGCAAGACGGCCACCGCGAGTATGATTAGACCTAGTCTGCGCATCTCAGTTGAATCCTGTGGCGTTCTGGGACGATGAGACGGCCGCCCAAGACGACCGTCTCACCAGGTGCAAGGGGCGAGCCCTTACGGCAGCGCAGCTTCCAGGGCGACCCAGCGGCCGCTGATCCACGTGCCGACCAAAATCACGGTCGCAACGACCGCGACCGTGATCAGACCGATCAGCAGCGAGTATTCGACAAGGGCGGCGCCCGAGACGTTTTTCTTGAAGGAGTTCAGCGCGACTTGCGCCTTCGCGAGAAGATTAAGCATCATGACCTCTGACTTCGTGAAGCAATCGGCGGACTCGCCGAAGCGGGCGCAATTCGCCCGATGCATCAGAGGTATCAGCAGCGATCGGCGCGAAATGTCCTGGGCCCGCTCTCTTCCTTCTTCTTTCTCATAGACGTGCGCCGGTCGCCCCAGCGTTTGCCGAGGCCGCCTTTCCTGCGGTTGGGTCCGAAATAGACCTCGTTGTCTACCCACTTGCGAGTCATGGTGCGCCGGACGCTAACCGCCACTTTGCTAAAGCTGAATTAGCAAAAATGCGGGCCCGCGATGTCTTGCGGTAATTGGTTCCGCAAAACTTCAGCCGCGTTTGCGAATAAGCCCTTCTTGCGCTGTCGACGCGACCAAAGTTCCGTCGCTGCGATAGATTGCGCCGCGATTGAAGCCGCGTGCACCCGAGGCGCTCGGGCTGTCCTGCACATAGAGATGCCACTCAGCGAAATTGGTCGGGCGATGAAACCAGATGATGTGATCGAGGCTCGCTGTCTGCACGCCCGATTGCCAGCTGACGCCGTGCGGACGCATGGCGGTCCCGAGCAGGGAATAGTCCGAGGCGTAAGCGAGCAGCGCCTGGTTCAATGCGATGCCGTCGCCGGCGTCCGTGCGCCCCCGCAGCCACACCATCTGGTGGGGCGGCTTGACGACAGGCTTGGCGACATCGACGGGATCGATCGCGCGCATCTCGACCGGCAGGTTTCGGAGCCAGCGGGTCGATTCTTCCGGTTGGCTCTTCATCCAAGCTTCGACGAACTTGCCCATCTCTTCGGCCGAGAACGCCGGCTCGGGCATCTCGCTTTGATGCTCGAATCCGGCTTCGGCGACCTGGAAGGAGCAGGCCATGTTGAAAATCTGCTCGCCTTTCTGGATGGCCAGTACGCGCCGGGTGGCGAAACTCTTGCCGTCGCGTGAGCGCTCGACCTGGTAGAGCACGGGCTGGGTTGGGTCCCCGGGGCGGATGAAATAGCTCTGGAGCGAGTGGCAGAGGTGCTCGCCGACCGTCCGGTACGCGGCCATCAGCGCCTGCGCCACGACCTGGCCGCCAAAAATGCGCTGGCGCTCCTCCGGCGGGGAGACGCCGCGGAATAGATTCACCTCGATTGGTTCGAGGGTGAGGATGTCGATCAGATCGTCCGTTGCGGACATTGCAGGTCCTTCGCTACCCGCGCGGGACTAGAGCGGCGCGGCGGCCGGCACAAGCATCAAGCCGGCATGGCACGTTCCCGCGTTCCCGTGCGTTACGCCGCGGGATTGTGAGAGGAAAGATGAATTGGGTTCGCGATAACGGCCTCACGCTGGCTTTGATGCTGCTGTTTGGCTTGAGCATCGCCGGCCAGGCGTGGGCGGGCTGGCTCAACGCGATCGAGGAGATGACCCAGCACCAGGCCGCGGCGCCGACCTTGGCCGGCTATGTCACCAGCGCCGAGTTCGTGTCGACCGTGTTCGAGAACTGGGAGAGCGAGTTCCTGCAGATGGCGGCTTATGTCGTGCTGACGGCGCATCTGTTTCAGCGCGGCTCGGCGGAATCACGCGATCCGGACGATCCAGAGCGCGAACGCGACGAGGCCAAGCCCGGCCTCGTTGGCGTGCTCTACGCACATTCGCTGGGCTTGATGCTCGGGTTGCTGTTCGTGCTGTCGTTTGCGATTCACTTGATCGGCAGCGCCGAACACGCGCGCGAGCAGGCGGCGCTGCATGGCGAGCGAGCTTCAAGCCTGATCAAGCATCTGAGCGGGGCGCAATTCTGGTTCGAGTCGTTCCAGAACTGGCAGAGCGAGTTTCTGTCAACGGCCGTGCTCGTGGTGCTGTCGATCTATTTGCGCGAGCGCGGATCGCCGGAGTCCAAGCCGGTGCAAGCGCCCAACAGCGAAACCGGCGCGGCCTAGGGCAGGAGATTGCCGCCGGCGTCGCACCAGGGTTCGCGGCGTCCGCGCCACGGGCGGGCGAGGCCCTCGGCGATCAACGTTTCTCCGAGGTCGCGCCCGTCGATCAGCACGAACGCGATGGTGCGGCCGTAGCGGTCTGTCCGGCCGGTGGCGCGGAGTTCGAGATGCTGCGCCCGGTTGACCATTGCACGCACGGTTTCGGTGGCGCGATCTCCCAATGCGCGCTCCGCGGCGCAACGGGCACGCGAGCCGGTTTCCGGCGTGTCGATGTTGACGACGCGATAGGTTACGTCCTCGCGCATGTCTTCCAGCGTGTCGCCGTCGATGACGCGCATGCGCGAGGCTGCATCGCCGCTCCGCCCGCGCAGGCCGCGCGGCGCGTCCGCGCTGGCAAGCTGTGTCGCCTGCGCGCTCGCGCGGGGTGTGGGATCGGTGCTCAGAAACAGCGACCCCAGGGCCGCGCAGAGCAGCGCCGCTAACGCGGCGGGGCCTACGGGGAATTTGGACTTCGTCATGGCGTGAAGCCAGACGCTCAAGGTGTTACCAAGCGGTGAACACACCGCGGCGTTGCTGCGGCGTGGCGGTGAATTTGCGGTAGCCTTTAGGCTTTGCTCACGCCGTCTGGCGCTGCTCGCCGTCGCGGCCGGTGAAGCGTTCCTCCAACATCTGCACGGTGTCGGCCACTTGCTCCAACGTGCGGACGCTGCGTTGCTCGATGCCGAGGATGCGTTCTTCGACGCGCCGGCGCAGCGCGTCGAACTCGGCGGCGAGATTGTAATCGACTTCGGTATGCTCGAGTGCGGCGAGGCGGCGATCGTTGTCGGTCACGAAGCGGACGATGTCGGTGCGGAGCGTTTCGAGCGCCTCGTTCTGCCGGCTCTCCATCGCGCCGATGCGTTGCTCGATCGCAATCAGGTCTTCCGGCGCCGCGTTGGACTTGCGCTGTTCGACCGCGCTGACGCGCCATTGCAGCGCGGCGATGTCGTCCGGCGTTGCAGCGAGCGGCGCGGGGCGTTCTTCGATCTCACGCAGGCGCTGCTGCAAGGCCGCGATGTCGGCGGGCGTCGCCGCGGGCGGCGGAGCGGGGCGCTGTTCGACGGCGCGCACGCGCTGGTTCAGCGCGGCGATGTCGTCGGGCGTGGCCGCCAGCGGCGCGGGACGTTCTTCAATGGCGCGCACGCGCTCGTGCAGCGCCAGTATCTCGTCCGGCGTGGCGACTGGCTTATCGCGCGAGGCGAGCTGCGCCAGGTGCAGGTCGGCAAGGGCCACTTCGAGCTTATGCGCGCGTTCGTCCGCCTTTGCAGCGGTTTCGGCATTCTGCGCGGTGACCCGGCCCAGCATGCGCACCAGATCGTTGACGCCGTCGGCGGCGACGCTGGCGTGGTTTTCGTAGGCGGCGAGGCGGGCGCGCAGGTCTTCGATGCGCTGCGCCAGATCTTCGTCGCTGCGCTCGGCGAGCGCCTTGGTCAGCGTGCCGAGTCGCGCATCGACTGCAGCGAGCGTATCTTGGGTGCGGGTGTCGCTGAGCGCGCCTTCGATCCGGGTGACGCGTTCGGTCAATTGCGTCTGGGCGCCGAGCGCGAGATCGATGACGGTGAGGCGGGCGGCGGCGCCGGCCTGTTGCTCGCGGACGTCGTTGAATTCGCTTTCCGCATGGCGGCGAAGCTCGTCGATCAGATGGACGGCCGCTGAGGCGCTCTCCGTGAGGCGCCGCTCGAGCGCGCTGTCGCCGCTGACGATGTCCCGCGCCAGCTTTTCGAGCGAGGCGATGGCGGAGGTTTCCACCCGCTCAGTTTCGGCGCGCAACGTGAACGTGGTTTCTGCGATGTCGCGCTCGTGACGTGCGAAGCGAGACGACAGGGTGTCGAGCTCTTCGCCAAGTTCGTTCTGCACACGCGCGGCGAGCTCGGTCGCGGCGGCTTCGCCATCGGCGATGCGCCGCAACATGGTTTCGCGCAACGCAGCGAGATCGGTTGCCGTGCTGGCGGCGGCGGCGTCAACTTGCTTCAGACGCGCCAATCCGCCTTGCTGACGTTCGCGCAGATCGGCGATCTCGGCCGCGAGGTCGCTGTGGACGCTTTCGAGCGCGGCGCGGGCGTCTTGGGCCGAGCGCTGCAGATCGGAGGCGAGCGCGGCGCCTGCTTGGCGCAGCGATTCGGCGGTTTCTTCGAGCGCGGTCTGGGCGGCGTCCTCGACATCGGTGAGCTGGATGCGGAGCTGCTCATTGGCGCGCAGGCTCACGATCTCGACCTGATCGACGCGGTCGGACAACGCTTCCATACGCTGGGCGGCATCGGTGAAAGCCTCGTGCATGCGCCGGCGCGTTTCGTCCACGCCGTCGGCGACGCTTTGTTCGAGCGCTGCGCGCACCCCCCGCAGCTCCACCACCAGGTGCGCCACGGCGGCGTCAGCCTGGGCGGCGGCCTCGTCGGCTGCAGCGGCGACGTCGCGCAGGCCGTGGTTCAGGCGCTCGTTGGTCTCCTGCGCGAAGGCGCTGAAGTCGGAGGCGACAGCGTGCTTGAGCGCCTCGTGGGCGTCGGCGAGGACAGCGGCGTTGGTGTCAGCCCGGCGGGCGACAATCTCGACGTCGTCGACGCGCTCGCCGATCGTCTCGGTGCGATAATTGAGGCCGGTGAAGGCCTGAGTCAGCGCGGCGTGAGCGGCGGAAGTTTCGTCATCGCGCGCGAGCGCATTCTCGTCGACATCGGAAATGTGGAGGCGTACGGCGGCCAACTGAGCGGCCGTGTCAGCCAGCGCTTGCTGCAACGCGTGCGCGGTGTCGCCGGCCAGTCCCTCGACCTCGCCAACCCGGGCGGTGACGTCGAAGAGCGCAGTATCGAGCGCAGAGAGTGCGCCGTCGAGACTACCGACCGAGCTTTCCAGCCGGCGCTCGAGGGTGCGGAAGCGGTGGCGGACGCCAAAATCGCTGGGCTCCGGCGGCGCCTCGATCTCGGAGGCGGCGGCCATTGCGCCCACCTGCTCGGAAAGCGCGCTCTTCAGCACCATGTCGGTCACGTAGTCGGCGAGGCTAAGCCCCAAGCGCTGGGCTTCCTCGACCGCGCGTTCGCGGGTCTCAGGGTCGACGCCCTTTAGCACCCATGCACTGTCACTCATTGGCTCAGCCTCGTTCGCGTCCCCAGCCACAATGGGATGCCGCAACGTGCTTAAGGCCACGTAAAATAGAGGGTTTTGCCTTCGTTAAAGGCGCGCATCGAAGCGTCTTCGCCACAATTCGTTCAGTGTTTGCTCAGACTTGCGGCAGCCCTCACAATTCCCCGTCTTTTGGCGCCCACGCGCGGGCAAATCATGTCATCCTGTTCCCGTTGTTCGGGCGGATCGGGCAGGGTCGCGTCGTGAGCCGACTTATCGCCGCCAGATTTGCATGGCTTTTTAGTAAGCGTCTCGGAACCGGAGTGATTATGTAAAGTTGGCCGGGACGCGACGGAGGCACGATGTCTGAAGATCTTTTTCGCAGTTACGCCCGCTCGTTCGAGCAGCGTCGTGAAGCGGAAATGTCGCTGCAGGACTTCCTGAGCCTTTGCCGCGACGATCCGATGGCCTACGCGACGGCGCACGAGCGCCTCCTGGCGGCGATCGGCGAGCCGAAGATGGTCGACACGTCCAAGGACGCGCGGCTCGGGCGCATCTTCATGAACCGCACGATGCGGTTCTATCCGGCCTTTGCCGAATTCTACGGCATGGAAGAAACCATCGAGCGTATCGTCGCTTTCTTCCGTCACGCCGCGCAAGGTTTGGAGGAGCGGAAGCAGATCATCTACCTGTTGGGTCCGGTCGGCGGCGGCAAGTCCTCGCTCGCCGAGCGCCTGAAGGCGCTGATGGAAGAACAACCGATCTACGTATTGAAGGCCGGCGATGCGATCTCGCCGGTGTTCGAGCATCCGCTCGGGCTGTTCGATCCGGTGGTCTGGGGCCAGCGCCTTGAAGACGAATACGGCATCCCGCAGCGGCGTCTCACCGGGCTGATGAGCCCCTGGTGCATCAAGCGGCTCGACGAATTCGGCGGCGACATCACCAAATTCCGCGTCGCCAAGATGAATCCCTCGCGCCTGCGCCAGATCGCGGTCGCAAAAACCGAGCCCGGCGACGACAACAACCAGGACGTCTCCTCGCTGGTCGGCAAGGTCGACATCCGCAAGCTCGAAATGCACGCGCAGAACGATCCTGACGCGTACTCTTATTCGGGCGGCCTCAACCGAGCAAACCAGGGCCTGCTCGAATTCGTCGAAATGTTCAAGGCGCCGATCAAGATGCTGCATCCGCTGCTGACAGCGACGCAGGAAGGCAATTACGTCGGCACCGAGAATATCGGCGCCATCCCGTTCGGCGGCATCATCATGGCGCACTCGAACGAGGCGGAGTGGCAATCGTTCAAGAACAACAAGAATAACGAGGCCTTCATCGACCGGATCTATGTCATCAAGGTCCCGTACGTACTGCGTGTGCAGGAAGAGCAGCGCATCTACGAGAAGCTGATCCGCGGCTCTGAACTGTCCGAAGCGCCGTGCGCGCCGGGCACGCTCGAAATGCTGGCGCGCTTTTCGGTGCTGTCGCGCCTGAAGGAGCACGAAAACTCCAACGCCTTCGCCAAGATGCGCGTCTATAACGGCGAGAGCCTGAAGGAAGTCGACCCCAAGGCGCGCACGCTGCAGGAATACAAGGATGCGGCGGGTGTCGATGAAGGCATGGACGGGATCTCGACGCGCTTTGCGTTCAAGGTCCTCGCCGCGACCTTCAACCACGACACCCAGGAGGTCGCCGCCGATCCGGTGCATTTGATGTACGTGCTGGAGCAGCAGGTGCGGCGCGAACAATTCCCGCAGGAGCAGGAGAACAAGCTGCTGGAATTCATCAAGGCCGATTTGGCCCCGCGTTATGCTGAGTTCATCGGCAACGAAATCCAGAAGGCCTATCTCGAATCGTATCACGATTTCGGCCAGAACCTGTTCGATCGCTATGTCGATTACGCCGACGCCTGGATCGAGGACATCGACTTCAAGGATCCCGACACCGGCCAGCTCTTGAACCGCGAGCTCTTGAACCAGGAACTGTCGAAGATCGAGAAGCCCGCCGGCATCGCCAATCCGAAGGACTTCCGCAACGAAGTGGTGAAGTTCACTCTGCGCGCGCGCGCCGGTCACGGCGGCAGGAACCCGTCATGGACGAGCTACGAGAAGATCCGCGAAGTGATCGAACGGCGCATGTTCAGCCAGGTTGAAGACCTGCTGCCGATCATCACTTTCGGCTCGAAGAAGGACGGCGAGACGGAGAAGAAGCACGAGGAGTTCGTGTTGCGCATGGTCGAGCGCGGCTACACCGAGCGGCAAGTCCGCCGGCTGGTCGAGTGGTACATGCGCGTCAAGCAAGCCGGCTGAAGGCGAGCGCGCGCATGAACATCATAGACCGCCGCCTCAATCCGGGCGGAAAGAGTTTCGCCAACCGTCAGCGCTTCCTGCGCCGCGCGCGCGCGCAGGTGCGCAAGGCCGTGCGCGAGGCGTCCTCCAGCCGCTCGATCAAGGATGCCGGCAAGGGCGGCGAGATTTCGATCCCGACCGGGGGCGTGCACGAGCCGCATTTGCATCGCTCGCGCCAGGGCGGGGTGCGCGACTACGTGCTGCCCGGCAACAAGAAGTACGTTGAAGGCGACACCATTCCGCGGCCCGACCAGAGCGGCGGCCAAGGTTCGCAGGCGAGCGACAGCGGCGAGGGCGAAGACGAATTCCGTTTCGCGCTGTCGGACGAGGAATATCTCGATCTTTACCTCGAGGACCTCGAACTGCCGGATCTCGCCAAGCGTCAGGTCGCGGGCGCTACATCGGTGATGTGGCGCCAGGCCGGCTATTCGGTTTCCGGGCCGCCGTCACGGCTCTCGGTGCCGCGCACTCTGCGTCACTCGATGTCGCGCCGCATCGCGCTGAAGCGGCCGAAGGCGGACGAGATTCGCGCTTTGATGGAGGAAATCGAGAAACTCGAACGCGACGGCGGGCATTTCGACGAGCTGGTGCAAAAGCGTAAAGACCTGGAATTGCTGATCGCGCGCTCCAAGCGCATTCCCTACATCGATCCGGTGGACGTGCGGTACCGGCGGCTGGAATCGAATCCAAAGCCGATCGCAAAGGCGGTGATGTTCTGCCTGATGGATGTCTCCGGCTCGATGAACGAGCATATGAAGGATTTAGCGAAGCGCTTCTACTCGCTGCTCTATCTCTTCCTGAACCGCCGCTACGAGCACGTCGACGTCGTGTTCATTCGCCACACCCACGAAGCGCAGGAAGTGGACGAACAAACGTTCTTCTATAGCCGCGAAACCGGCGGCACCGTTGTTTCTACTGCGCTCTTCAAGATGGCCGAGATCGTGCGCGAACGGTATCCGGTCGACCAGTGGAACATCTATGCGGCGCAAGCCAGCGACGGCGACAACACCTCGAGCGACAACGCCGTCGTGCTGGCGCAGCTGCGGGACGTGATCCTGCCGATCTGCCAGTATTACGCCTATGTCGAAGTCGGTATGGACGACGAGGACGATCATCCCGGCGCCGGCGAGCCCAGCACCAATCTGTGGCGCGCCTACCGGCGCGTCTCCGTCGAGGCCCCGTTCGCCATGCGCAAGGTGAAGCACCGCCGCGACATCTATCCAGTGTTCCGCGAATTGTTCGCCCGCCGCCCGGAAGGCGTGAGCGCGGATGGCGCCTCATGACGATGCTTGCTCCCAACTCGAAGCTCTTGTTCAGCGGTCCCGATTGGGACTTCGACCTGATCCGGCGCGTGCATGACGCCTGCGGCGAGATCGCCATCAATGAAATGGGGCTCGATCCCTATCCCAATCAGATCGAAGTCATCACCACCGAGCAGATGCTCGACGCCTATGCGTCCACTGGCATGCCGCTTTTCTATCGGCACTGGTCGTTCGGCAAGGAGTTCGCGCGCAACGAAGCGCTCTATCGCAAAGGCTATCAGGGGCTCGCCTACGAGATCGTGATCAATTCCAACCCGTGCCTCGTCTACATCATGGAAGAAAATTCCGCGATGATGCAGACGCTGGTGATCGCCCACGCCGGCTACGGCCACAGCCATTTCTTCAAGAACAACTACGTGTTCAAGCAATGGACCGACGCCGACGGCATTCTCGATTATCTCGAGTTCGCCCGCGGACTGATCGCCAAGTACGAAGACCGCTACGGCCAGGAAGAGGTGGAGCGCGTGCTCGACGCCGCGCACGCGCTGCAGAGCCACGGCATTCATCGCTTTCCGCGCAAGCGCATGGCCGATCTGCGTTCGGAAGAGCGGCGCGAAGAGGAGCGCCGCCTGCACGGCGAACAATTGTTCAACGATCTCTGGCGCACGGTGCCGACGGGAAAGCGCAAAGCCGGCAAGGACGATGATGCGCGCCGCAAGGCGCTGCTCGGCTTGCCGGAAGAAAACTTGCTCTACTTCCTGGAGAAGACTGCGCCCCGGCTTGCGCCCTGGCAGCGCGAAATCCTGCGCATGGTGCGCATGATCAATCAATACTTCTATCCGCAACGGCAGACCAAGGTGATGAACGAAGGCTGCGCCACCTTCGTGCACCATCGCATCATGAACCGCCTGCATGAGAAGGGGCAGATCGACGACGGCGCGTTCCTCGAATTCCTGCACTCGCACACGAGCGTCGTGATGCAGCCGGATTTCGATGATCGCCGCTATGGCGGCATCAATCCGTATGCGTTGGGCTTTGCGATGTGCTGCGATATCGAGCGCATCTGCACCAAGCCGACGGAAGAAGACCGCGAGTGGATGCCCGATATTGCCGGCAATGGCGACGCTTATGGCACGCTCAAGGAAATCTGGGCGAACTTCCGCGATGAAAGTTTCGTCTCGCAATATCTCTCGCCCGCCTGCATCCGTGATTTCGGTCTCTTCAACGTCCGCGATGACGAGGAAGAGGAGGAGATGAACGTCGCCGCGATCCACGACGAACGCGGCTATCGCAAAATCCGCCGCGCGCTTTCGAAGCACTACGACATCGCCTATCGCGATCCCGACATCCAGATCGTCGATGTCGATCTCGCCGGCGATCGCAAGCTCATCCTTTCACACCGCGTGCTGGATGGCATCGTGCTGGAGGAGGGCGACGCAGAGAAGGTGCTCCAGCACGTGGCCGACCTTTGGGGTTACGACGTGAAGCTCGTGGAGCAGGACGACGCGGGCACGCTGCGCGCCGAGCACACGGCCAGCCCACGGCGGCCGTTCATGTAACCAGCTTGCTGGCCGTTCGTGGGACGGTCGGATCATCACCTCACTTGATCGTCGTCAAACGCGCCGCGGGCAGTTCGTTCTATTCTGTCGCTTGTGGCGTCCAGAAAGCTTCAGGAGTGATCGGATGAAAGCGGTTGCGGCAGGGGTGGCGTCGGCCATCGCATTGGCTTTGGGCGGGTGCGCGAGCGCCGGGCACAACATTACGGCGATGCACCAAGCTGGCGTGCAGCATAATTGCGAGCAAATGCACCGAGATCGGCATCAAAATGGCGAAGCGTGCGAGTGCTGCGCTCATGGAGACGCCGCTATCGGCGCTGAACACGCGGGGCATTGCGAACACCACGATGGGCATAGCGTGCCTGGGCCCGCGCCACAGCATTAGGCTTTGCTAGACGCCTAATCGTCTCAGGCCGTCCGCAATCGCCGGATCGACTTGCACGTCGCGCACGGAGAGGGGCCGCGTGAGGCGCAGCGTTTCCATGCTGCGTGCACGCGACAGCGCCACGTAGGTTTGGCCAGGTGCGAAGGCGCCGCGGCCGAGATCGATTTCGACGCTGTCGAGCGTCATGCCTTGGGCTTTGTGGATGGTGAGCGCCCAGGCGGGCGCGAGCGGGAATTGCACGTATTTGAATTCCTCTTTCACCTCCATTCGGTTTTCTTTGGCGTTCCAGGTCCAGCGAGCCTGCGGCCAGGTCGCGCGCTCGACATCGACTTCTTCACCTGCGTCGAGCACGACTTCGACGATGTCGTCATCGAGGGCTTTCACCGTGCCCAGCGATCCGTTCACCCAGCGGCCTTCCGGGTCATTCTGCGTGAAGATCACGCGTGCGCCGCGCTTCAGCACCAACTCCATCGGCGCGGGGAAGCGGTCGCCTTGCTGCTTCGGCGCCTCGCCTTCGAACCCGCCAGTGTAGCGCGCCGCTGCGCCCTCGAGCGAAGCCAGCCCCTGCACGTTGTAGCGATCCGCCACAGCGTTCGTCGCGCAAAGCAGCACCGGCCGCTTCGGCAGCGAACGATCGAGACAGACGGTGTTGAGGATGGTCACCGCGTCTTCGACGCCGCGGCGTTCGCGGATCGAGGAGAGGATCTGGATGAAATCCTGGTTGGTCTGGCGATGCACTTCGGTGAGTTCGACGCCGGCGATGGGCGCATCGCGCAAGCAGTGCGCCGAAAACGCGTAGGGCGTCGCGTAGCCGGCTTCTTCCAAGAGCGCGCCGTCGTCGCCGCGCACGACCGGCGGCAACTGATAGAAATCGCCCACCAGCAGCATCTGCACGCCGCCGAACGGGCGCGAACTCTTGCGCGCGACTTTCAGATGCTGATCCATGGCGTCGAGCACGTCGGCGCGCAACATCGAGACTTCGTCGACGATAAGCCGCGAAAGGGCGCGCGCGGTGCGGGTGAAGAACCAGTTGGGTTTCTCGGCGTTGCCGATCAGCGGGCGCGGGGGAAAGCCGAAGAACGAATGCACCGTCTGGCCGCCAATGTTCATGGCCGCCAGCCCCGTCGGCGCCAGCAGCGCTTGCGGAAAGCCCGGATCGCGGTCGACGAGAGAGCGGATGAAGTGGCTCTTGCCGGTGCCGGCGCGCCCGATCAGCATCACCACCGGCGTGCGGTCTGCCAATGCGTCGAGCGCTTCGGCGACAGCGGAATCCGGGAGCGGCGCGGGAATCATGCGATCTCTATATAGAAATGCGTCGCTCTGCGCTAAGCTCGCTTGTGTGCGGAGGTGAAGATGCGTTGGCTCTCTTTGGTTGCGGTTGCTGTCATCCTGTCTTCATGTGCGAGCGAACCGGCGCCCGCGCCGGCGGCCATCAGCACCGCTGCTGAACTCGATGCGCTCGCCGCCGACGGTCGAGATATTGCGGAAGCGCAATGCGCGCGCTGTCACGCCGTCGGCCCTTATGGCGAAAGTCCCAATCCGCAAGCGCCGGTGTTTCGCACGATCTTTCAGCGCTACAACGCCGAGGTGCTGGAGCAGGAGCTGATCGAAGGCATTCGCGTGTCACACCCGATGCCGGAATTTCATTTCAATCCGCAAGGCACCGATGCGCTCATCCAATACCTGCACACGATCCAGGATCCGCCGCCGGCGGGATAGGATCAGAACGACCAGGGCAGGTGAGCGGCGAACGCCGCGGGCAAGCCTTCGAAAGCAAGCGAAATCGGCTCGCCCGTTGTGGGCGGCTCCGCCACAATGAAGCCGCGGCGTGGCTGGGTGCGTGGCGCACGCGCCGTGTGACCTTCGGCTGCCGCAAAACGCGTCCAGGCGATTTGCTCGGGCTCGGCGGCGGGCGCAGTTGTTTCCCCGGCTGGCGCCGGCGCTTCTGGCGGAACGATCAGAGTCGGCACGCGCACGGCGGTGAGCACGGTTTCGTCGGTGAGGCCCGCGATCGCGGCGAAGTCTTCGCCGCCGACCATCTGCGGCACGCGGCCGGTGATGCGGAGCTGCATGTCGAGTTGGTAGGAGTCGCCCGACGGCTCGACGACGCGCAGCGTGACGCCATGCACGGCGTTGCGTTCGCGCTGAAGCAGCGTTTCATCCGCGAGCGTGACGACACCCAAATCGCGATCGACGATGAAGCGGCCGCCGGCGTCTTCGAGCAGATAAAAGCCCGGTTGCGCGAATTCAGGCGCGGCGGCAGAGGCTGTCAGCAGCTCGTCCTGCGGTGCGACATGCGCCATCGCGTTTTCGATCGCCGCGCGTGCCGGCGCGCGCTCGGGATCGACGTCGATTGCATCGAACTTCAGCGCAAAAGGATCGGTCGGCGGGATCATCGTCCCGCCAGTTTGCCGACGTATAGCTAATGGCCGGTGAAGCGGTCGTTTGCGAGTTGTTTACAAGAGCGAATGGCGAGTAGCGAATAGCGAGTGGGATTCAATTATTTCCTGTTCGCTACGCACGATTTCGCTATTCGCTTTCTACTCGCCCCAGCCGATTGCGGCCTTCACTTCGAGGAATTCTTCCAAGCCGAAGTGGCCGCCTTCGCGGCCCAGGCCCGATTGCTTGTAGCCGCCGAACGGGGTGCCCATGCCGCCGAAGGCGCCGTTGATGTGCACGTTGCCGGCGCGGAGCTTGCGCGCGACGCGGCGCGCCTTTTCTTCCGGACCCTGCACGTAGGCGGCGAGGCCATAGGGCGTATCGTTGGCGATTTTGATCGCTTCTTCTTCATTCTCATAGGGAATGACGACGAGCACCGGGCCGAAAATTTCTTCGCGCGCGATGGTCATGGCGTTGTTCACGTCGGCAAAGACGGTGGGCCTCACGTAATAGCCGTTCTTGAATCCGTCGGGCCGGCCGACGCCGCCGGCGGCGACGCGCGCGCCTTCGTCGATGCCTTTCTGAATGAGGCCCTGCACTTTCTTGAACTGATTGGCGTTCGCCAGCGGGCCGATCGCTCCCTTTTCGGCGGTCGACGGCGCCTGCACCTTTATCGCGTTCGCGGTGGCGGCGGCGATCTGAACCACTTCTTCGTACTTCGATTTCGGCGCCAGCATGCGCGAGGGCGCATTGCAGCTTTGGCCGGTATTGTTGGCCATGTGCATCATGCCGCGGGCGACGGCCTTCTGCAGATCGGCGTCCTCGAGAATGATGTTCGGGCTCTTGCCGCCCAGTTCGAGCGCGACTTTCTTGATGCCGTTGGCGGCGCTGTTCTGCATCACCGAGGTGCCGGCGCGTGTCGAGCCGGTGAAGCTCATCATGTCGATGTCAGGGTGTTTCGACATGGCTTCGCCGACGCCCGGCCCGTCGCCGTTGACGAGATTGAACACGCCTGGCGGCACGCCAGCTTCGTCGAGGATTTCGGCGAAGATGATGGAGTCGAGCGGCGCCAATTCGGAGGGTTTCAACACCATGGTGCAGCCCGCCGCGAGCGCGGGGCCGACTTTGGCGCACACCTGGTTCTGCGGCCAATTCCATGGCGTGATCATGCCGACGACGCCCACTGGTTCTTTGATGATGCGGTGGGGGCCGTTGTAGGGGGTTTCGAACTGATAGGTGTCGAGCTGCTTGCGCGCGTCCATCAGATAGCCAAGGCCCGCCGGCGCCTGCTGCTGTTGTGCGAGCGGGAGCGGGGCGCCCATTTCCAGCGAAATCGTCTCCGCCATTTCCGGCAGCCGGCGTTGATAGATGGCGATGATCTTGTCGAGGATGGCCTTGCGCTCGTCGATCGTCGTCTGCGACCAGGTTTCAAACGCGCGCTTGGCGGCGGCGACAGCCTTGTCGACATCGGCGGCGCTGCCGAGCGAGATGCGACCGACCGGCTCTTCGTTGGCCGGATTGATCACGTCGTGCGGACGCGGCTTCACCGGGGGAACCCACTTGCCGTCGATGTAGAAATTCAGCTGCTCGCGCATGGGAAGCCTCCAGGTGTCAGGTGTCTGGCATCAGGTATCAGATATAAGGACGCCGTGCGAGATCACGTCGCGGAGCCGACACCTGACACCCGATACCCGACACCTGCGTAGCTATGGCCGCATCAAAGCCCGCACGCTGAAGCCCCGCCAGGAAAAGCTGCTGGCGACGCTGCTGCCGCACCTCACCGTGCCGGCTGAGGGCGAGATCGATGTGGCGGCGCTGTTCTTAGAACCCCCGCCCCCTCGCGGGGCGGGGGCAGGGGGTGGGGGGCATTCAGATGCGCCGGTGTTTGCAGACTTGAGCGCGTCGGCCCGCCCCCCCTCCCAACCCTCCCCCGCAAGGGGGGAGGGCTTTACGGTGCTCGAAATCGGCTTCGGCGGCGGGGAGCATCTGGCGGCGCAAGCGATGGCGCATCCTGAGAAGCGCTTCATCGGCGTCGAGCCGTTCCTGAACGGCGTCGCCTCGTGCCTGCGCCATATCGAGGAGGCCAACGCCCAGAACATCCGCCTGCATCAGGGCGATGCACGCGACGTGATCACGCGCCTGCCCGACGCCTCGCTCGATCTCGTCTACATCCTCTTCCCCGATCCCTGGCCCAAGACGCGTCACCATAAACGCCGCCTGATCCAGCCCGAATTTTTGGACGAACTCGCGCGCGTGCTGAAACTAGGCGCTGAACTCCGCTTCGCGACCGATTGGGCCAATTATGCCGTGTGGACGCTGGAGCACATCGCACGCGACCGAAGGTTTACGTGGCTTGCGGCGTGCGCCGACGATTGGCGCAAGCCCTGGCCGGGTCACGTGACGACGCGCTACGAAGCGAAGAGGCTCGGTGATTGCGCGCCAGTTTGGCTGCGGTTCGTGAGAGTCGACTGAGTCACGACTGGCGGAAAACTATCGGTTATTTGGCATTCCAGCCGCCATGTGAAAATTCTAACGGGCGTGTCGGAGCGGAGGATGCTCGCTCGTCCTCGTGTCGACAGAACAGGAGACCGCCCCGTGGAAAAGCTCTCTCGCCGCGCGATTTTAGGCGCCAGCGCGCTCGTCGCCGCCGCCGCGGTCGCAACCTTCGCCGAAGCCACGACAGCCGTGCGCGGCGGCCGTTCCGGCCATGCGCCCGCCGATGACGGCCATCGCATTTATTTCGAAACCTATGGCCGCCGCTCGGGCGTGCCGCTTGTGCTGCTGCATGGCGGCGTGATGGCGATCGAATCTGCGTTTGGTCCCGATCTCATCCGCCGTTTTTCGCGGACGCGCCGTGTAATCGCCATCGAAGCGCAAGCACATGGCCACACTGCCGATCGTTCCGGCGTGCCGATCACCTATGAACGCATGGCCGATGATGTGAAAGCGGTGCTCGATCACCTCGGAGTCGCTCAAGCCGATTTCTTTGGCCACAGCATGGGCGGCGCGGTCTCCATCGGCATGGCGATCCGCCATCCTGACCGCACCCGCAACGTCACCGCGCTCTCCAGCGGCTATCGATCCGACGGCATGCTGCCGGAACTGGTCGAGATGAACCGCAATCCGCAGCACCAGCCTTCGGCCGAACTCATCCCGCTTCTGCCGACGCAACAAGATTTCCAAACCTGGACGGCGACCTACGCCAATGTTTCGCCTGATGGCGCGGCCGGCTTGCAGAATGTGCTGACCAAGCTTGGCGTGCTGACCAACACTTGGCCGGGCTACACCGAAGACCAGTTGCGCGGCATTCGTGCGCCAATGCTGCTCGCCATGGGCGATCGCGATTTCATCACCGCCGAGCACTTCTCTCGGATGGCGTCGCTCATCCCGAGCGCCCAATACGCCGTGCTGCCAGGCACGACGCACATGAGCATTCTCCAGCGCGGGCATTGTCTGGAGCAGATGATGGAAGCGCGGTTCGGGTAGGGCGGGAACAACCCCTTGCGCTCTCCGCAGCGAAGGCGTACATAGACGCCGTTACATCGCTGATGCCCTCGACGAGGGTTCAGCGGCGGGCCCCCGGGGTCCGCCGCTTTTGTTTTACCGGGAGAGCCCGCCGCTTGCGCGCGACGAACCCAGTTGAAGAGCGCGTCATTGCGCTGACGGAGCCCACGGCCTCTGGCCTCGGCTACCGGATCGTGCGCGTGCGTCTCTCGGGCAATCGCAGGAAGCGTCTGCAGATCATGGCCGAGCGCAAGAGCGACGGTCTGATGGGCATCGACGATTGCACCAAGCTCTCACGCGCGCTCGCGCCGGTGTTCGATCTCGAAGACCCGGTGCAGGGCGAGTACGACTTGGAAATCTCTTCGCCCGGCATAGATCGCCCGCTGATGCGCCTCGAGGATTTTGAGCGCTTCATCGGCTTCGACGCCAAGCTCGAGACAGCCGTGCCGATCAATGGCCAGCGCCGCTTCAAGGGCGTGATCGAGGCGGTGGACGGCGACGAGATCACGCTCGCCGGCGAGCACGGCGAAGCCAAGCTGAAGTTTTCCGCTCTGTCGGACGCGCGCCTCGTGCTGACCGACAAGCTGATCGAAGACGACTTGAAACGAGCCAAGGCGGCGGAGGCTGCCGAACAGAACGCTGACGAAGGGTAATTGATATGAGCACCGGCATTTCAGCAAACCGGCTGGAAATCCTGCAGATCGCCGACTCGGTCGCGCGCGAAAAGTCGATCGAGAAGGAAATTGTGATCCAGGCGATGGAGCACGCTCTGCAGAAGGCCGCCCGTTCGCGCTACGGCGCCGAGCACGACATCCGCGCCACCATCGACCCGAAGACCGGCGAGATGGAGCTGAAGCGCGTGATGACCGTGGTGGACGAGTCGATGCTCGATCCGGAAACGCGGCCGTTCAATCCGTCGACCGATATCATGCTGAACGTGGCGCTGAAGTCGGACAAGGAAGCGGTGCTGGGCAAGGAATATGTCGAGCTGTTGCCGCCGATCGAATTCGGCCGCGTCGCCGCACAGACGGCCAAGCAGGTAATCAACCACGAAGTCCGCGAGGCGGAGCGGGAGCGCCAGTACGGCGAATACAAAGATCGCGTCGGCGAGATCATCAACGGCGTTGTCAAGCGCGTCGAGTTCTACAACGTCATTGTCGATTTGGGCCGCGCCGAGGGCGTGATTCGCAAGTCCGAGTCGATTCCGCGCGAGAACCTCCGCGTCGGCGACCGCACGCGCGCCTACATCTATGACGTGCGCCGCGAAACCAAGGGTCCGCAGATCTTCCTGTCGCGCGCCAAGCCGGAATTCATGGCGCGGCTTTTTGCGCAGGAAGTGCCGGAAGTCTATGAGGGCGTGATCGAGATCAAGGCTGCGGCCCGCGATCCGGGGTCGCGCGCCAAGATCGCTGTGATCAGCCACGACAGCTCGATCGATCCGGTCGGCGCCTGTGTCGGCATGCGCGGCGCGCGCGTGCAGGCGGTTGTGGGTGAGCTGCAAGGCGAGAAGATCGACATCATTCCCTGGTCGCCCGATCCGGCGACGTTCATCGTCAACGCGCTGCAGCCGGCGGAAGTGACCAAGGTGGTGCTCGATCCGGAAGACGCGCGCGTCGAAGTCGTTGTCGGCGAAGCGCAGCTTTCACTCGCGATCGGCCGTCGCGGGCAGAACGTGCGGCTGGCGTCGCAGCTCACCGGCTGGTCGATCGACATTCTGACCGAAGCCGAAGAATCCGAGCGCCGTCAGAAGGAGTTCGCGGCCCGCACCGAGCTCTTCATCAAGGCGCTCGAAGTGGACGAAATGTTTGCTCAACTGCTGGCCTCCGAAGGCTTCGAGACGGTCGAGGAAATCGCCTACGTCGACTCGATCGAATTGGCTTCGATCGAAGGTCTGAACGACGAGATCGCCGAGGAACTGCAAGCGCGTGCGCAGGAATATCTCGACAAGCTTGCCGCTGAACTCGAAGCCAAGCGCATCGAGCTGGGCGTCGCCGACGATCTCAAAGCCGTGCCAGGGCTGACGGCGCAGATGCTGGTCACGCTGGGCGGGAAGGGCGTCAAGACGCTGGAAGATTTCGCTGGCCTGATCGGCGACGACATCCGCGGCTACTTCGAAACCAAGAACGGCGAGCGTGTGCGCGAGCCGGGCGTGCTCGAAGATTATCAGCTCACCCAGGAACAAGCCGATGCGCTGGTGCTGAACGCGCGCATCGCGGCGGGCTGGATCGAGGCGCCGCCGGAAGAGCCCGAAGCCGAACCAGTGCAAGGAGACGCCGACGATGTCGCCAGCGTCTTCCCGGATAGAGGCTGAGGGCCAGCGCCGCGATCGCGAGCGGCGCTGCATCGTCAGTCATGAGAGCGAAAGCGGCGCGAACCTGATCCGGTTCGCGCTCTCGCCCGACGGCGTGGTGACGCCGGATGTGGCGGCGAAGCTCCCGGGCCGCGGCGCGTGGGTGCGCGCAGATCGCGCCAGCGTCGAGCAAGCGGCCAAGAAGGGCGCCTTCGCACGCGCGTTCAAAGCTCAGCTCAGAGTTCCCGATGATTTGGCGAATAACGTCGAAACGCTGTTAGAGCGCCGCTGTCTCGACCTGCTCGGCCTGGCCCGCCGCGCCGGCGCAATTGCAGTCGGGGCAACGCAAGTCGAGGCGGCGATTCGCGACAAACCGGCATTGGTGCTGATCGAAGCGGCCGATGGCGCAGAGGAGGGTCGCGAAAAGCTGATGAGCCTCCATATAGGGCTCTGGGGCCGCCCGCCGGCCGCGGTCGGGTGCTTTTCCGCCGAGGATTTGGGCGTGGCGTTGGGCCGGGAACGTGTGATACACGCTTGCCTGCTTCAAGAGCGCTTGGCGGAGGCCTGGGCGGCGGAAATTGGCCGCCTTGCGGGTTTTCGCACCATCGTTCCAGCCTCTTGGCCCACACCCTGGCGCTCTACCGGTCTGGGACTGGGCGGCGCGGATGCTGGATCGGAAGCGATCGGCAGCCGCGGCGAGCAAAAGGACGTTTGAGTACGACGCAGCGAAGTGAAGACGAATTTAGGATTGGCAATACCACTGCATGTCTGACGGCAACGAACAAAAAGAAGCTCCCTCCGGCCGCAAGCCGCTGACGCTGACGCGCACGACGTCCACCGGGACGGTGCGTCAGAGCTTCAGCCATGGGCGCACCAAGCAAGTCGCCGTCGAGGTCCGCGAGAAGCGCTCGATCAATCGACCGGGCGCCGCGCCGGCAGCACCGGGCGCGCCTGGTCCCGGCGTGCCGCCGCCGCTGAAGACGCGCGCCGCGCCGCAGCCTGAGCCGCTGCAGCCTTCGCCGAAGGCGCCGACTCCGCCCGGCGCAATTTCCGATGAAGAAGCGCGCCGCCGCGACGAGGCCGTCCGCCGCGCCGCCGCTGAACGCGAAGCGCGCGAACAGCGCCAGCGCGCCGAAGAAGATCAACGCCGCGCGCTCGACGATGCGCAGCGCCGCAAGGCTGCCGAACTCGCGGCGGTCGAAGCCGAAGCCGAGGCGCGCCGCCGCGCCGAGCAGGCCGAAGAAGAAGCCGCCGCCGCCGCCGCCGAGCGCGCCGCCGCGCGCGCCTCCGCTCCGCAACAACAACAAGGCAACGGCCCCTCGCTGCTCGACGAACTGGGCGGACGCGTGAAATCGGCGCGAAAGCCAATTCCCGCCGCGCCGGTGAAGCCTGCGAAGAAGGGCGAGCCGAAGCGCCGCGAAGGCAAGCTCACCCTCGACATGGTCGAGCGCGAAGTCGCCGGCGACGATGACCGCGTGCGGTCGCTCGCCGCCTATCGCCGTGCGCAGCAGAAAGAGAAGGAGCGCCGCGCCAAGATGATGGGTGGCGGCGCCGAGCGCGAACAGATCAAGCGCGAAGTCGTCATTCCGGAAGCCATCACGGTGCAGGAACTGGCGAACCGCATGGCCGTGCGCGTGGCCGACATCATCAAACTGATGATGCGCCAAGGCCAGATGCTGAAGCAGAGCGACGAACTCGATGCCGATACCGCCGAGCTGATCGCTACCGAGCTAGGCCACACGGTAAAGCGCGTCGCCGAGTCTGACGTCGAAGAAGGCCTCTCCGGCGAAGCTGATAGCGACGAGAATCTGATGCCGCGCCCGCCGGTCGTGACCGTCATGGGCCACGTCGATCACGGCAAGACCTCGCTGCTGGATGCGCTGCGCCAGACCGACGTGGTGTCGGGCGAGCATGGCGGCATCACTCAGCACATCGGCGCCTATCAGGTGCGGCTGAAGGACGGCCAGCGCGTCACCTTCCTCGACACGCCCGGCCACGCGGCCTTCAGTGCAATGCGCGCACGCGGCGCCCAGGTCACCGACATCGTCGTGCTGGTCGTGGCTGCCGATGACGGCGTCATGCCGCAAACCGTAGAAGCGATTCACCATGCCCGCGCGTCGGGCGCGCCGATCATCGTCGCCATCAACAAGATCGACAAACCCGACGCGAATCCCACGCGTGCGCTGACAGATCTGCTGCAACACGAGATCGTCACCGAAGCGCACGGCGGTGACACGCTCGCCGTCGAAGTCTCGGCGCTCAAAAAGACGGGTCTAGACAAGTTGGTCGAGACCATTCTGCTGCAAGCTGAGGTCATGGACCTCAAGGCAAATCCCGATCGCGCGGCCGAGGCGATCGTTATCGAATCGAAGCTCGACAAGGGCCGCGGCACCGTGGCGACGGTGCTGGTGCAGAAGGGGACGTTGAAGCGCGGCGACATCGTTGTCGTCGGCGCCCAAGTTGGCCGCATCCGCGCCATCACCAACGAGCGTGGGCAGCAATTGCAGAACGCGGGACCGTCCGAGCCGGTCGAGATCATGGGTCTGGAAGGCGTGCCCGAGCCCGGGGACGCGCTGAACGTCGTTGAAAACGAGAACCGCGCCCGTGAGGTCGCCAACTATCGCGCCCGCGCGAAAAAACAAAAGAACACGGGCGGAAAATCGGCCGCGACTTCGCTCGAAAGCATGATGGCGAGGTTCAAGGATTCGACGGCGAAGGAACTGCCGATCCTCATCAAGGCCGACGTGCAAGGGTCGGCCGAAGCCATCGTCGGATCCCTCGACAAGCTCGCGCACGAAGAAGTCCGTGCTCGCGTCGTGCTCTCAGGCGTCGGCGCCATCAACGAATCGGACGTCCAGCTTGCCAAGGGCTCAGGCGCGCCGATCATAGGCTTCAATGTCCGCGCGTCGAAGGAAGCGCGCGACCTGGCCGAGCGCGAAGGCGTCGAGATCCGCTACTACAACATCATCTACGACCTGATAGACGACATCAAAGGCGTCATGTCGGGCATGCTCGCGCCGCTTACGCGCGAGACCTTCCTCGGCAACGCCGAGGTGCTTGAGGTGTTCAACATCTCCAAGGTGGGCAAGGTCGCCGGCTGCCGGGTCGCGGACGGCGTCGTGCGCAAAGGCGCAAAGGTTCGCATCCTGCGCGACAACGTCGTCATCCAGGAAATGGGCGTGCTCACCACCTTGAAACGCTTCAAGGATGAAGTGAATGAAGTCGTCGCCGGCCAAGAGTGCGGCATGAGCTTCGGGCCCTTCCAGGACATCAAGCAAGGCGATGTCATCGAATGCTTCAACGTCGAAGTGGTGCAGCGCTCGCTTTGAGGCGTGACATGCGGCGAATAGTCTTCGCGAGCCTTGCTGTATTCGGTTTGACGCTGGCCGCCTGCGACCGCGGCGGCGCCGACAAGGGCATACCCGGCGAACGCCCGCAGACCCAGGTCGATGCCGAAACCCGTGTCGACACAGTACCGCAAGAGGAACCCGCCATCGCACGCTCGCAATGGCGCGCCGCCAACGACGATGCGCGCGCCGCCACCGGCAATCTTCGTGTCAGCCTGCAAGGCCGACGGGGCGGGCCGCTGGTCTTTGCATTCGCCACCGGCATCACGGTCCTGGCGCAACCTTACAACGTTGTGCCCGCGGACTCGCGCTCCGGCGTCGGCGGTCAGAGTTTCGCCGCCGTGCTCGGCGGCGATCCGCGCGTTGACGCTTTCCTCTACGAAGTCAGTTCTGAGAATGTGACGAGCAGCGCTGTAAGGGGCGGCCTCTGCGGGGAAGCAGTGACGACGCATCTGGCCGTCAGTGAATTTGTCGACGGCTCCGGCCGCTGGGTGTTCAAGATCGCCGCATTCATGGGTGACGCGCGGCCGCCGTCCGGCGATTCCCAGCTCTGCAACGCCTATTCGTACACGGCGCAGTAAACGATGAAACGCAAGTCCCGCGGTCATGACGGCGGAGCGCCCTCGCAGCGCCAATTGCGCGCCGCCGAACTGGTGCGGCATGCGTTGGTCGATATCGTCCAGCGGGAAGAACTGCGCGATCCCGACCTCAAGGGCGTGTCGATCACGATCGGCGAAGTCCGCGCTTCCCCCGATCTCAAGCACATGACGGCGTTCGTCTCATCGCTCGGCCCCGGCGATCCGCAACGCATTGCGAACGGCCTGACACGAATCTCCGGGTTCTTGCGTGGCCGTCTCGCGCGTTCTGTCGACCTGCGCTTCACGCCAGAACTGCACTTCCAGCCGGACGTCTCCTACGACGAGGCGCACCACATCGACGAATTGCTCGCAAGCCCGGAAGTCGCGCGGGATCTGAAACACGGGGACGACTGATGGCCCGGCGTAAGAAGGGCGACGACGTTTCCGGCTGGGTCGTGCTCGACAAGCCCGGCGACATGACTTCCACACACGCCGTCTCCGCGACCCGGCGCATCTACAACGCTCAGAAAGCGGGTCACGCCGGCACGCTCGATCCGCTCGCCTCCGGCGTACTGCCGATTGCGTTGGGCGAGGCGACCAAGACCGTGCCGTGGCTGATGGAAGCGAAGAAGACCTACCTTTTCACCATCCGCTGGGGCGTTTCGACCGACACCCAGGATCGTGAAGGCAAGGAGATCGCCCGAAGCGAAGTGCGGCCAACGCCGGAAGCCATCCGCGCCGCGCTGCCGGCTTTTGTCGGCGAGATCGAGCAGATACCGCCTCAGTTCAGCGCCGTGAAGGTTGACGGTGAGCGCGCCTACGATCTCGCGCGTTCGGGCGAAACCGTGGAACTCGAGCCGCGCCAAGTAACCGTCTACGAAGCCGACCTGGTGAGCACGGAAGGCGACGATCTCGCCACGTTCCGGTTTCGCTCAGGAAAAGGCTTCTACATCAGAGCGTTGGTCCGCGACCTTGCGGCCGAACTGGGGGTGGAGGGCCATGTCTGGCGCCTTCGCCGCACCGCCGTCGGCCCATTCACTGAGGCCGATTCCGTCACTCTCGACGCGCTTCAGGAATTGAGCCATAAGGGCGCCGCGTCGGAACGCCTGAGACCCGTTGAGACCGCGCTGGACGACATCCCGGCGCTGGCCGTCAATGGAGAGGACGCGTTCAAGCTAAGACAGGGACGGCCCATCGTCCTCCTCCCGCATGTGGTGGAGGCGCTGAAGCCGAAGTTTCGAGATCGCGTCATTGGCGGTGTCGATGCGTCCCGGGCGGCTGTGGCTCTCTACGAGGGCAAAGCTGTCGCGCTGGGCGACGTGCGAGCCGGCCGTTTTGAGCCGAGCCGCGTGTTCAACATCGCAAATTAAGAGGAGTACCGATGTCGATTACAGCAGAGCGCAAAGCCGCGCTCATCAAGGACAATGCGAAGGCCAAGAACGACACCGGTTCGCCGGAAGTTCAGGTGGCGATCCTCTCCGAGCGCATCGCCAACCTCACCGAGCACTTCAAGACGCATAAGAAGGACAACCATTCGCGCCAGGGCTTGCTGAAGATGGTCAGCCAGCGCCGCCGGTTGCTCGACTACCTGAAGAAGAAGGACGAAGCGCGCTACCAAGCGCTGATCGACAAGCTGGGTCTGCGCCGCTAGGCGCGGCTTGCTCCCCCTCCCCGCGAGGGGAGGGGGCCGGGGGGCGGGGTGATCCTCCTCCGGCGATGAGTTCGCGCATTGTGCGCGCTCAAATCTGAAACGCCGAGACTCACCCCACCCTTAACGCCTCCCCTCGCGGGGAGGGGAACGACGAAGCGCAACGGAATCCGCCGTTGCGATGTACGCACACGGCGCAAGGCATCCGGCCTCGAGCGCCTGGAGTAAGATGTATGTTTGATGTGAAATCCGTTTCCCTCGACTGGGCGGGGCGCAAGCTCACGCTCGAAACCGGCAAAGTCGCGCGCCAAGCCGACGGCGCAGTCTATGCGACCTGGGGCGAGACTGCGCTCTTGGCCACTGTTGTGTATGCGAAGGAAGCGAAGCCCGGTCAGGACTTCTTTCCGCTGACCGTGAACTACCAAGAGAAGTATTTCGCTTCGGGCCGCATTCCCGGCGGCTTCTTCAAGCGCGAGGGCCGCCCGACCGAGCGCGAGACCCTTCTTTCGCGTCTGATCGACCGCCCGATCCGCCCTCTGTTCGTCGACGGCTTCAAGAACGAAGTGCAAGTCATCATCACGGTGCTGAGCTGGGACAACGAGAATGAATCCGACCTGCTGGCCATGGTCGCCGCTTCCGCCGCGCTGACGATTTCCGGCGTTCCGTTCATGGGCCCGATTGGCGCAAGCCGCATCGGTTGGATCGACGGCAGGCCGGTCCTGAACCCGACGATCGAGCAAATGAAGACGTCGGATCTCGATCTCGTCGTCGCGGGCACCGCCAACGCGATCATGATGGTCGAGTCGGAAGTGAAGGAGTTGACCGAAGCGCAGATGCTCGAAGCGCTCACTATGGCGCACAAGGGCATGCAGCCGGTGATCGATGCGATCATCGAACTTGCCGAAAAAGCCGGCAAAGAACCGTTTGAGTTTACCTCGCCCGACAATTCTGGCCTCAAGGCGAAGATCAAGGATCTCGTCGGCGCCGATCTGGCGAAGGCCTACACGATCACCAAGAAGGACACGCGTTACGGCACGGTGGGCGAACTTCGCGAGAAGGCGAAGGCCGCGCTCACCAAGACCGAAGCCAATCCCGATGGCTACGACGCCAACGTGATCAAAGAGGTTTTCAAGGAAGTCGAAAGCGATATCGTCCGCACCCGCATCGTCAAAGAGAAGGGGCGCATTGACGGCCGCGCCGTCGACAAAGTGCGTCCGATCGAAAGCATGGTAGGCTTCCTGCCGCGCACGCACGGCTCGGCGCTGTTCACCCGCGGCGAAACCCAAGCCATCGTCGTGGCGACGCTCGGCACCGCCGAAGACGAACAATTCATCGATGCGCTCTCGGGGACGACCAAAGAGCGCTTCATGCTCCACTACAACTTCCCGCCCTACAGCGTCGGCGAGACCGGCCGCATGGGCGGCGCCGGTCGGCGCGAAATCGGTCACGGCAAGTTGGCGTGGCGGGCGATGAAGGCGGTGCTGCCGAGCGCCGAGCAATTCCCCTACACGGTGCGTCTCGTCTCCGAGATCACCGAGTCGAACGGTTCATCGTCGATGGCGACGGTGTGCGGTTCGTCGCTGGCGCTGATGGATGCGGGCGTGCCGATCTCGGCGCCTGTCGCCGGCGTCGCCATGGGACTCATCCTCGAGGACTACGGCTTCGAAGTGCTGACCGACATCCTCGGCGACGAGGATCACCTGGGCGACATGGACTTCAAGGTCGCCGGCACCGAGCGTGGCATCACCTCGCTGCAGATGGACATCAAGGTCGCGGGCATCACCACCGAGATCATGCAGGTGGCGCTCGACCGCGCGCACGCCGGCCGGATGCACATCCTGGGCGAGATGAACAAGGCGCTGAACGCGCCGCGCGAGAGCGTCGGCGCCAACGCGCCGCGCATCGTCCAGATCAACATCCCGGTCGACAAGATCCGCGATGTGATCGGCACCGGCGGCAAGGTGATCCGCGAAATCGTCGAAAAGACGGGCGCAAAGATCAATGTCGAGGACGACGGCACGGTGAAGGTGGCTTCCGCCAACGCCGATTCGATCGAAGCCGCGGTGAAGTGGATCAAGTCGCTGACCTCCGAACCGGAAGTCGGCCAGATCTATGAAGGCAAGGTCGTGAAGGTGATGGAGTTCGGCGCCTTCGTGAACTTCTTCGGCGCCAAGGACGGTCTGGTGCACGTTTCTCAGCTGGCGCGCGAGCGCGTCGAGAAGCCGGGCGATGTGGTCAAGGAAGGCGACACTGTGAAGGTGAAGCTCTTGGGCTTCGACGATCGCGGCAAGGTGCGACTTTCGATGAAGGTCGTCGACCAGGCTACCGGCGCGGATCTCTCGGCTGAAATGGGCGATGAAGCCAAGGACGACGGCCCGCGCCGTGAACGCAGCGACCGCGGCCCGCGCCGTCATGGCGATCGCGGCGGCCGCGGCGACCGTCCCCGCCGCGAAAGCTCGGGCGACTAAGCCGCAAGCGCCAACGCAAACAGAAAGCCCGTCGCGCAAGCGGCGGGCTTTTTGTTGCGCACGGGTTCCCGGAACGCACGCCGTTGCGTGTCGTTGATGGGTAAAGGAGCGAACGCATGGCCAAGAGCGAAGCCAAGAAGCAGCGCGCGCAACCCGAGAAGCCGCGCCGAAACGCGAGCGAACCGCGCGCGAACATGAAGCCCGATGGGCTCGCGCACGACGTGACCGTCCGCGATATCGAAACGATCAGCGATCTTGAGCGCAATCCTGGCATCGGCGCGTCCAAGGGAACCACGATGGCCGGCGCAGACGCCGATGACCTCGCGGAAGAAATGGCGGACGCCGAGAACACGTTCAAAGGCGATGTCGAGAACGATGCGGGTCGGCCCGGTGTTGGCGTCAATCCAAAACGCGTTGGGCGGCACAACAAATGACTGGCGAACGTCCCGAGCCGACCGGACCACCGAGCATCGTTGCCGGTGCGCGTGCGCCTCAGCGGCCACGCGATGACGGCAGCCGCAGCGAACAACTCAACTCGGAAATCGAGCAGAAGCACAAACCCAGCGCGCTCGATCGCGAAAACCCCGCCGACGGTCCGATGCAGGATCGCCGCAAACCAGGCGTCGCCGAGCCGGAGCGACCTGTGCATTCTTCGCGCACCGACGACACGCGCGATCAGCAGGGTATCGAAACCGACAACGCGATCGAGCGTCCGCAAGAACGGCAGCCGGGCCAGCCCGGCGGCAAAGTCGATTAGCTGCACCGCTGACATGACGCAGGCGCGCCGCGCCGCTAGCGTGAGGCCATGCCCGATCTCGTCATCGTCGCCAGTTTCGCATCGCGACCCGAAGCGACGGTGGCGCAGTCTCTATTGCGCAGCGAAGGCATCGAGACGCTGATGCCTGAGTTCAACGCGCTGTTGGCGGACTACGACCCATCGATGATGGAGCACGGCTGGCGCTTGCTGGCGTCCCTGGAAGATGTCGAAGAGGCGCGCGCCATCTTGCGCGACGCACAGATCAAGTAGCTTCATCCTTGGACGGCCACGCCGCCCACGCGGCGATCAACGCCGGCGTGATCACGAGCCACACATCCACGCCTACGTTTCCCGTGCGTTCGCTGATCACGTCCAGCAGATGAATCACCGCGTGGCCGGTCATGAACGCTGCGCCCGCGACCGCCGCCGGCCAATAGCGCGCGCGCCATGCGCGCGCGACCAAGGCGAGGCTGGACACCAGATACGCGACGCCGATGTCGGCGACGAAATGCGGGTTGAACGGGCCGGTGTGGGGCACGCCGGGGATGGTGTCGTACCAGCGCGCGCCGTCAGCGAGCATGAAGACGCCATTGAGCGCACTGAAAATGCCGAGCGCGCCCGCGAGCCAGCGCTTGATCGTCATCGCCACTCCCTCACTGCGCCAACTCCAGCAGAGCGGACGGGAGGGAAGTCAATCGCGCTTGAACCAAAGCCGCGTCCACCAATACGCTTCCTCGCGGCCGAACTCGCCGGAGCGTATGCAATCGAGGCCTGCGCGCGCCGCCAGCGCGATGGTTTCCTCGGGCGTGACTTCGAACATGCGCCGGCCAGGCGGAACGGGACCATGGCGCAACGTGATCATGAGCACGCCGCCAGGCTTCATCATCACCGCGACGGTCTGCATGTTTTGCGCGCGTTCGGCTTCGGCGAAGTGCATCCAGACGGCCGACATCCAAACGAGATCGAATGTGCGCCCGCGCTGCGACGCTATCTCCGGCAGGAAATCCTCCACCCAGGTGATGTTCGGCTCCGGGTGCAGCTTCATGGCGCCTTCGCGCATTTCCCGCGTCGGCTCAATCGCCGTCACGCGGTCGCCGCGCTGGGCAAACCAAGCCGCGTCGCGGCCAGTCCCCGCGCCGATATCGAGCACGTCGAGCGGCGCGGGCGGGACGAGATCGATGTCACCGTGATGCGCCTCAGCGAAGCCGAAGCGCTCGTAACGCTGAAGCAGTTCCGGCGCCTCGGTGCTATAGCCTTGCGTGCCTTGAGCTGGAGCCTTGCTCACTCGCCGCCTTCCGTCGTCGGCACGCCGACAATGTGGAAGCCGGCGTCGACGTGGATGACTTCGCCCGTGGTCGAGAAGCCGAGATCGGAAAGCAGCCACAGCGCGCAGCCGGCGATGCCTTCCATACGCGTGTCTTCCTTCATCAGCGACCACTCGCGGCCGGTTTGGATCAGACCGCGCCCGCCCTGAATGCCGGCAATCGCGAGCGTGCGCATGGCGCCGGCGCTGATCGCGTTGACGCGAATGCCGTTCGGACCCAGATCGCGCGCCATGTAGCGCATGCTGGCTTCGAGGCACGCCTTAGCGACCCCCATCACATTGTAGCTCGGCAGCACGCGCTCGGCGCCGAGATAGGTCAGCGTCACCATCGAGCCGCCCGGCTTCATCAGTTTCGCCGCGCGCTTGCCGGCGGCGACGAACGAGAAGGCCGAGATGTCCATCGTGCGCAGGAAGTTTTCGCGCGTGGTGTTTTCGATGAACGAGCCCTTGAGTTCACTCTTGTCGGAGAAAGCGATGGAGTGGACGAGGAAATCGAGCCCGCCCCAATCTTTTTCCAATTTCGCGAACACGGCATCGAGCTGGGCGTCATTGGTTGCGTCGCACTCAAGCATGGTCTTGGCGCCGATCGATTCGACGAGCGGCCGGACCCGCTTTTCCAGCGCCTCGCCCTGATAGGTGAAGGCGAGTTCCGCGCCTTGTGCGGCGAGTTGGCTGGCGATGCCCCAGGCGATCGACTTGTCGTTGGCGACGCCCATGACCAAACCGCGCTTGCCGCGCATGATTTCGCCCTTCGGAAACACCCACTCGTCGGCCATCGCGGCAACTCCTTACGTCTGCGCCCGTCTAGCCTATCTGACCCGGAATCGGAACCCGAAAGCGGCCCCGGCGTTTTCGCGATGAGCGCGACTGCGCACGAGATTCCAAGGAGCAGGCAATGGCTGAAATCCGTGAAACCCATGTCGAGCGCGACGAAGACGGGCGCGTCACCGACACCAAGGTCATCATCGACCGCCCTAAGAAGAAGGGCGGCTTCGGCTGGGGCTTGTTGCTCGGCGTGCTCTTGATCGCCGCGGCCATCATCGGCTTCGCTTACACCCAAGGCGGTTTCCAACAAGCTGGCATCGAAGCCGATCAAGCCACGGCGCAGATCGAGCAGTCGACCGAGAACGCAATCGACAGCACGGGCGCTGCGCTGGATGAGACTGCCGAAAACGTCGATCAGGCAACCAACGAGACGAGCGAAACCGCGACGAACTAACCCCTCGTCTCAACGGGATCGCTTAGAGCGCCGGCCTTAGGGCCGGCGCTCGACTGCTGAAGCATGGGTTAAGCCGGCCTTTCCGCGCGCTTAATTGCTGCTCTGTAGGATTGCGCGATGCGTGCGGCCGCCGACAGCGCCAGAGAAGCGGTAAACCGCGCCGAACCCGGCGTGGCCTTAGCGCGTTGTCCGGCGCAATGCCGTTCGACATCGATACAAGCCAATCGTTGGCGATCATGAGCGCCGTGACCACGCAAGTCGCCGCCATTCCGATCCGCTGGACCAGCGGGCGCCCGGAAGTCCTGTTGATCACCACGCGCGGCGCCGGCCGCTGGACGGTGCCGAAGGGATGGCCGCTAGTGGATTCGATCGGCGCTGAATGCGCGCAGCGCGAGGCGTTCGAAGAAGCGGGCGTCCGCGGCGCGGTGGAGCCGTATTCGCTCGGCACATACGAATACTGGAAGAACGCGAAGCAGGGCCGTGTGATCCTGCAGGTCACGGCGTTTGCGCTGCACGTCGACCGCATCCTGCAGGACTGGCCCGAGCGCGCCGAACGCAAGCGCACCTGGTTCTCGCCGGAAGTCGCCGCCAAGCTTGCCGCCAACGAACAGCTGGGCGTGCTGATCAAGGCTGCGGCGCAGATTGGCGCGCCGACACTGGCGTGGCGGGAGCGGACTCCGGTGCGCGCGGCGGGACTCGCGAACTAAGCTGCGACGCGAGTGAACGCGAGTGTTGCGTTGGTGCCGCCGAAGCCGAACGAATTCGACAGCACGCAATCGAGCTTCCGGTCCTCGCGCTTGCGCAGGATCGGCAGGTCTTCGAACGCCGGATCCAATTCCTCGATGTGGGCGCTCTCGCAGGCAAAGCCGTTGTTGAGCATTAGCAGCGAATAGATCGCCTCCTGCACGCCAGCGGCGCCGAGCGAATGTCCGGTCAGCGATTTGGTGCTGGAGATCATCGGCGCCTTCGAGCCGAACACTGCGCGCACGGCTTCCATTTCCTTGACGTCGCCTACGGGCGTCGAAGTGCCGTGCGTATTCAGGTAATCGACCGGGCGATCGAGATATTTCATCGCCATCTTCATGCAACGCGCCGCGCCTTCGCCGGAGGGTGCGACCATGTCGTAACCGTCGCTGTTGGCGCCGTACCCGGCCAGCTCGCCGTAAATCCGGGCGCCGCGTTTCTTGGCGCGCTGGTATTCTTCGAGCACGAGCACGCCAGCGCCGCCGGCGATGACGAAGCCGTCGCGGTTCTTGTCGTACGCGCGCGAGGCGCGCTCCGGCGTTTCGTTGTACTTGGTGCTCATCGCGCCCATGGCGTCGAACAGCACCGAGAGCGTCCAGTCGAGTTCCTCGCTGCCGCCGGCGAACATGATGTCCTGCTTGCCTTCGGCGATGTGTTCGTAGGCGTTGCCGATGCAGTGTGCGCTGGTCGCGCAGGCCGAACTGATCGAATAGTTCACGCCCTTGATCTCGAACGGCGTGGCGAGCGTTGCGCTGGCGGTGGACGACATCGCCTTTGGCACTGCGAAAGGTCCTACGCGCTTGGCGCCTTTCTCGCGCGCGGTGTCGGCGGCCTGCACGATGGCGCGCGCCGAAGGGCCGCCGGACCCCATTATGATGCCGGTGCGCGGATTGGAGATTTCTTCCGGCGAAAGGCCCGCATCGGCGATCGCCTGCTCCATGGCGATGAAGTTCCAGCCCGAGCCCTCACCCATGAAGCGCATGTTGCGCTTGTCGACGACGTCTTCGGGCCTGACCTGCGGGGCGCCGTGCACCTGGCAGCGCATGCCTTTCTCGGCGTACTCGGGTGCAGCGACGATGCCGCTCTTAGCCTCGCGCAGACTCGCCAGCACTTCCTGCGCATTGTTGCCTATCGAAGAGACGATCCCCATCCCGGTGACGACGACGCGACGCATCAGCTGCGCTCCATTACTTCATTTGGGCTTCGAGCTGCTCAGGTGAGAACAAGCCGACCTTCAAGTCTTTGGCCGTATAGATAGGGACGCCATCGGCTTTGGTGACGCCGTCGGCGACGATCATGTGCAGCTTGCGCTGGATCACGCGCTTGGGGTGAATCTCGTAAGTGACCAGCTTGGTTTGCGGCGTGATTTGCCCGCGGAACTCGACTTCGCCCACGCCAAGGGCGCGTCCGCGCCCCGGCGAACCGGACCACGCCATGAAGAAGCCGGTGAGCTGCCACATGGCGTCGAGCCCGAGACAGCCCGGCATGACCGGATCGCCGCGAAAATGGCACTCGAAAAACCAGCGCTCAGGGGTGATGTCGTATTCGGCGACGACATGACCTTTACCGTGTTCGCCGCCTTCGGCGGTCATCGAGGTGATGCGGTCGAACATCAGCATCGGCGGCAGCGGGAGCTGCGCGTTGCCGGGGCCGAACATCTTGCCTTCGCCGGAGGCGATCAGGTCTTCGTAGGAAAGGCTGGATGGGCCGGTCGCCATAAGCTGTCTGCCGGAAAGGGAGGAAATTCCTTCCGGCTTACAGGCCGGTGGGGGCAGGGGCAAGGCAAGCCGGGTAGCGTTCTAGGGGCTGGGGATTGGCCCTTAGAACAGGCGGCTCAACGGCGTCGCGCCGTGGCCGTGGCGCGTGCGCGAGGGGGATCGGGCACGCGGGTTTCCGTGAGTACTTTCCAGGCGCCGTCGACGTCGCGCCGCCAAACGACGATGTAGCGGCCTTGTTGCGCCTCGGCGCCGGTAATCACCTGGACGTAGCGTCCGCTGGTCATACCCATGTCGCCGCCGTTTGAGACTTCGACCCGGTCGGGTTGCCAATAAACCGGTCCCGCGCCGCGCGGGGGCGCCAGACCGCGGGTAATTTCGTCCGTCCCGGAAAGCGTCACGCCCGGGCGTATCACCACGCCTTGGGGGTGCATCATGGACGCAAGCGCCCCGCCAAGCCCCCCGTTCTGCGCCGATGCCGAGAGTTGGCGCTCGAGTTCGAGCAATTGCTGGTCCGGCGGGGGTGTGAACGATGCGGGGGCTGGTGAAGCGGTCGTCACCGGAGGCGGCGAGGCGCCGGTCGTTGTTGTTGTCGAACCCGATGGCGCGAAGGGGTCAGGCATGGTCTCGCACGCGCCGAGCGCCAGTGCCGCAGCGATGAAAATGACGTGACGCACGGATAGCCCCTCCTGCCCAATGGTTAAGGGGATGCGTTTCGTCGGAAACTTACCAGCGCTTTCGCGTCAGGGCCGAATTGCCGGGGCGAGGCCCGCGCAGCCGCCACCCCAGATAGCGTTGTTTTCGACCCAGCCAATCCGCCCGCCGACTGCGACACGTCGCCATTCGCCCTCGCACGCGGTGATGGAGGCGATTACCCCCGGCGCGAGGCGTGCGATCGGCTGACCGCCCTCGCGTGGTGCTTTCCTGAGCATGGTCTCGGCGCGCACGTAAATTGTACGACGCGGCTCGAGCGCGTCGGCGCGCATCCAAACATCGGCGCCGTCGGGATCGCGGACATGCAGCCAGCCGCTTTGCTCGGCGACCACCTGCAGCGGCAAGCGGGCATGTTGATAGATCCAGAGAACGCGATGATCCAGGCCCGGGCCTTGCCGGCCCTCTGCGCCGGCGCTGCGCAGGCTCATGAACCGTTCCGGCGCATCCGCAGCCGCAGAGTTCAATGAAAACAACACCGCCGCCGCGGCAGCAAGCATGGCCCAAGGAGTCCGCATCTTGCCCAACTCGTGATCATTTCCTCCATTTCTTTTGGGAGGAAGGGCGGGATCATGCGAAGGCGCCGTGAAAGCGGGCTTAAGAATTAGGTTGAACACTGCCTTTACGCGTTTCGTTGGCGCCCGGCGCGGCGTGGTTTATGGAAGCTGAATGTCGTCGAAGCAGCTCAAAGTCATCGTCACGCGCCGTCTCCCCGATCCGGTGGAGACGCGGCTCAAGGAATTGTTCGACGCCGAACTCAACGACGACGACAAACCGTTCACCGCCGAAGACCTTGTCGCGGCAGTGCAGCGGGCCGACGTGCTGGTGCCGACCGTGACCGATCGCATCGATGGGCGGGTGTTGTCGCGCGCCGGCGAGCAGCTGCGGCTGATCGCTCAATTCGGCGCAGGCGTCGACAATGTCGATGTCGCCACCGCGGTTCAGCGCGGGATCACCGTGACCAATACGCCGGGCGTGCTGACGGAAGACACCGCCGACATGACGATGGCGCTCATCCTTGCCGTGCCGCGCCGCCTGATCGAAGGGGTGAAGATCGTCGAGCAGGACAAATTCACGGGCTGGTCGCCGACTTGGATGATGGGCCGCCGCATCACCGGCAAGCGTCTGGGTATTATCGGCATGGGCCGCATCGGCCAGGCCGTCGCGCGCCGCGCCAAGGCCTTCGGCCTGCAAATCCATTATCACAACCGCCGCAAGGTCGCTCCGCACATCGAAGCCGAACTCGACGCGACCTATTGGGACAGCCTCGATCAGATGCTGGCGCGGATGGACATCGTCTCCGTCAATTGCCCGCATACGCCCGCGACCTATCACTTGCTTTCCGCGCGCCGTCTCGCTCTGTTGAAGCCGCACGCCTACATCGTCAACACTGCGCGCGGCGAAGTCATCGACGAAGGCGCGCTCGCGCGCATGATCGAGAAGGGCGAACTCGCCGGCGCCGGGCTCGACGTGTTCGAGAACGAACCTGCGATCAATCCAAAGCTCAAGAAGCTCGCCAACGTCGTGCTGCTGCCGCACATGGGTTCAGGCACGATCGAAGGCCGAATCGACATGGGCGAAAAGGTCATCATCAACATCAAAACCTTCGCCGATGGACACAAACCGCCGGATCGCGTCATTCCGGCGATGTTGTGAGGGTAATCATGCGAAGTGCGACCGTAGCACTCGCTCTCTTCGCTCTCGTTGGTTGTGGGCAGCCTGCGCCGATAGACGCCGGTCCGGCCATGCCCGAGGCGCTCGATCCAACGCGCCTCGAGCTTTCATGCGCGGCGTTCGCGGACCTGACGCCGGCAACGCTCGCTGAGCGCTTCGGCGCCGAGAACATCACGACAGAGACGCTGCTAGGCCCCGAGGGGACGAGCTATGAGGCGACCATCGTCTACCCGAACGACCTCACGCGCCGCGCCGAGATCATTTGGACGACTGCTGGCTCGGCGATCGATTCAATTCTCGTAAGCACGCCCGAGACGCAATGGCGCGGTCCGGGCGGCGTCACCGTCGGCACATCGCTCGCCGATGTCGAGCGCGCGAACGGCCGGCCGTTCTCGCTCTACGGCTTCGATTGGGACTATGGCGGTTGGGTGTCGAACTGGCGCGGCGGCGCGCTCGACGGCGATTGCCGCGTGCGCGTGCGGTTCGATCCCGGCGAGAACGCACCGATGAACGTCAGCGGCGACAGCGAGTTTTCCTCAGACAGCGCCGAGATGCGCGCCGCCAACGCCACCGTCCGCGTCGTCGGTCTCATCTTCATCCGCCCGGAGTGAAGTCAGCGAGGATAGAGCGCGCTCCATCCTCGCCCTTCGCAGTCAGAAGCTTGCCAGCAGCGTCACCCGGAGGTTGCGGCCGGGAAGCGCCAGGTCATCCTTCAGGAACGAGCTGTGCACCCGGCCGAGTTCGTCGGTAAGATTGCGGCCGTCGAGCCGGATCGTCCAAGATTCTGTTGGCCTCCAGGCCAGAGAAGCGTTGAAGAAGGTGTAGCCGTCCGTCGCCGTCTCGAACGGCGCCAGACGATCCTGCTCGGCTGTATCCACTGCTTCGATCCGCGCCGTCCATCGGTCGTTCTCCGCTTCCATGCCAAGCGTCAGCGCGCGCGGCGGAATGCGCGGTGGATGTCCGCCGCCGGCGAAACTGGCGCGGACCAGGTCGAGCGCGACGTCGCCGCTGATCGTAAAACCGGCTGCCTCAAAGAGCTGCGCCGCCGCCGAGACTTCGCCGCCGATGAACGTCGCGTCTCGCTGCACGAAGTTGAACACCGGCAGAATTTCGTCGGCGCCGGCGGGCGCATCCAATTCGCGAGGCGCGAAACCGCTGGTGCCGGTATCTTCGTCGAGCCACCAGATGTCTCCACGCTCGACCAGTGCGATATAGTCGGCGAAATCGATGCCGTAGAGGTTCGCTTCGAAGCGAACTCGGCCATTGTCGTAGCGCGCCGAAGCCTCGAACGATGTTGCGATTTCCTGATCGAGCGAAGGATCGCCGAGTTCGAAGTTTGCTGTCGCCAAGTGCGGTCCCTCGGAGAACAGCTCGATCGCTGTGGGCGCCCGCTCAACCCGCGCAAGAGTTGCGCCCACGAACCAGTCCTCCGGCGGCCGCACGAACATGCCGATCGAGCCGCTGACGTTGTCGAACTCGCGCGCGCCGAATGCGGTATTGTCGTGCTCGCGCCGCTCGAGGCGCGCGCCGCCCTCGAGGCCCCAGCCGCCGAGGTCGTAGCGCTCGACGATGAAGACGCCGGCGTCTCGAGTGTTGGTCGGCGTGATGAAGGCTTCGTCGCCCTCGGCTGCGAAGTCGACGTCGCTCATCTGCACGCCGAGCGCACCCTGAAGTCGCTCGCCGCCATGATGCGCTTCGAGGCGACCTTCCCAGCCATCGCTGATAAAGCGCGTCCCGGGCGCGCCGTCGCCTTCGAACTCAGTGTGTTGGTAATCGGAGTGCTGAAAGCCGTAGTCCAATCGGTCGAATGGGCCCCAGCTCACGCGGAAATCGCCGCGCGTTTCGATGCGCGTCTGTTCGAGTTCAATGTGACCGCCGGGCTCGGCAGGGTCTTCCGGCAGTAAGCCATACTCATCCTCGGTACGTTTCACCGCGACACCGGCGAAGCCCCAGTCGCCGACAAGCGAACCGCCGGCGCCGTAGGAACGCTCGCTGGTCCATTGGTTGAGCGCTTCGCCGACAGGCGTTTCATATGGATCGGTGTCTCGCGCGGCGGCGCTGAGCCGGAACGCGAAATCGCCTGCGCCAAAGCCGACATTGGCCGCGCCCTGAGCGCCGTTGTCGACGCTCGAATAGGCGGCGAGCCCCTCGAAGCTCACGCCATCGATGGCTCGCGTTGGGATACTCTGGTCGATCACGTTGACGACGCCGCCGATTGCGTTGCCGCCGTAGGCAAGCGCCGCAGCGCCGCGCAGGATCTCGATGCGTTCCGCGTCGAGCCCGTCAGATGTTACTGCGTGGTCCGGCGAAGCCGTCGAGGCGTCGATCGCGCCGATGCCGTTCTGCAGAACGCGGACGCGATCCTCGCCCAGTCCGCGAATAATCGGCCGGCTTGCGCCAGCGCCGAAGAAGGTCGTGGCGATGCCAGGCGTAGCGTCGAGCGTATCGCCCAAACCGCCATTCAGCTGCTCGACGATATCCTCGCGCCGCAGCACCTCGGCGCCTTGCAGGCTCTCGATTCGGGAGCCTTCGAGCGGCGCAGTAACGACGATGTCTCGCTGATCCTCCTCGTCCTGCGCGCGCGCAGGCGATGGCGCCAGCAGAAACGCGCATGCCGCAAATGCGATAGGGGCGGGAGAAACGTGCGCGCGCCGGCGCGCGATCATACAAAATGTCATGTGAATTGCCTCGAAGCATTGAAGGAAGCGCGCCGCAGCGCGCGAACGCTCACCTCAGCGAGCGCGTGATTTGCTCAGAGGGTTTGGGGCGGTGCGCGGCTTTGCCAGGAATGCGAATGAAAGCGAGGCGCCAGCGCGAGCGCAATGATCGCTGCTTCCGTGGCGCGTTCGGCAGCGAGCACGGCGTGGCCGCTCGGCAGCGTCGCTGAGCCTGATGTAGCGAGCGCTTGGCAGAGTGCGCACGACACTTGATGCTCGCCCAACGCCTCAATGCGCGGTTCGTCATCGGTGGCGATGAGGTGTTGGTAACCGGTCGCGAAAGGCGCGCCGTGCACGTGGGTCTGGACCACAAACGTCTGTAGAAAAACGGCAAGCAGGGCGAGCAGCGCAAACGCTGGACGGCGGCGGCTGGCCGCGTATCCCGATTGCCGGCGGCTTCTGCCGAGATCGTTCATGAGAACGTCACTATACGACGTCGGTGACGGGCGCAAACAGGCTCGCTCTAAACGTCGACCAGCAGCCCCGAATACCCGCCCAGCGACGCGGCGCCAGTAAGCAGTTCGGCCTGACCGATGGTGAATTTCACTGTTCCGCCCGGCAGGGGACGGCGCACCTCGTCGGGCCCGAGATTGAACAGACAAAGCACGCGTTCACCGTCGGCGCGCCGTTCGAACGCCAGCACCGGTTCCGGCGCATCGAGCCCGCTGAACTCGCCCTCGCGCAGTGCAACGCTCGCGCGCCTGATCGCAATCATCGCCCGCGTGAACTCGAGCATAGAGCCTTTGCCTTGTGCATCGACTGCGAGCACCGCGTGCCGCGGATCGAGCGGCAGCCAGGCATCGTCGGCTGCGGTGAAGCCAGCCATGTGCGCGCCATGCGACCACGGCATCGGCGTGCGCGCCCCGTCGCGGCCGATGCCGGAGGGCCAAAACGCGATCGCTTCTGGATCGCGCAAGCGCCCGAACGGCACTTCCGCGTGCGGCAGCCCGAGTTCGTCGCCCTGGTAGATGAACGCCGCGCCGCGTAGGCAAAGCAAGAGCGCCATCATCAGCTTTGAGCGCCGCGGATCATCGGCGGCGAGCCGGGTGGGAAACCGGATCACGTCATGATTAGAGAGCGACCAGGACGGCCAGCCCCGCGCGCCCTCCCATTGCGCCATGGCGTCTTTGATGATCGCAGCCGTCATTTCGCGTTGGCGCAGCAGAAAGAATGAATACGCCGTGTGCAATCGGTCCGGCCCATCGGTGTACTCGCGTTGCACCTTGAGCGGCTCTTCGTCTTCGATCTCGCCCACTGCCATCGCGCCGTACCGATCGAGCAGCGCGCGCAGGCGGGCGAGAACCGCAAGCGTTTCCGGTTGCGTGCGGTCGTAGAGGTGGCGCTGGAATTGATGCGGTCGCGGCGGCGGCCGCTTCAGGTTCTGGATCGGCGGATTGTCGCGCAGCTGCGCGTCATGGGTGAAGAAGTTGACGACATCGAGCCGGAAGCCGTCGACGCCGCGCTCCAGCCAGAACCGCGCCACATCGAGCAACGCATCCTGCACCGCCGGATTGCGCACGTTGAGGTCCGGCTGTTCGGGCAGGAAGTTGTGCAGGTAATATTGCCGCCGGCGTGCATCCCAAGTCCAGGCGCAGCCGCCGAACATGGCTTGCCAATTGTTCGGCGGCGAGCCGTCGGGCTTCGCATCGGCCCACACATACCAATCGGCCTTTGCGTTGTCGCGGCTCGCCCGGCTCTCGGCGAACCACGCATGCTGATCCGACGAATGCGACCACACCTGGTCAGTGATCACTTTCAGTCCGAGCGTATGCGCCTTGGCGATCAGCGCGTCGACGTCGGCCAGCGTGCCGAACAGCGGATCAACGCCGAGATAGTCGGCGACGTCGTAGCCGTAATCCTTCATCGGCGAGGTGAAGAAGGGCGAAAGCCAGATCGCATCGCAGCCGAGCGAGGCGACATGATCGAGCTTCTCGATGACGCCCTGGAGATCGCCGACGCCGTCGCTGTTCGAATCGCGGAACGAGCGCGGATAGATTTGATAGATAACAGCGCCGCGCCACCAATCGCTCATGACTCACGCATGGCGAACGCCGCGCGACAAATCAAGCCGGTGAGAGCCGCCAAGCGCCGGGACCGGCGTTTTGGCTCGTCTCCGCTTCGATGCGCGTAATCGTGGGCGCGAGTGGGCTCTGGCTGCGGACATCGGGCAACGCCACCCATTCGGACACGCACGCCGCGCGCGTAAAGCGCAGCACGCCATAGCCGCGATTGCTGACATCGCACCAGGCGAGATGAGGGTTTTTGCCCTGCATCATCGCTTCGCGGCCGCCGCTCGGCGCGCCAGCAAGCGGAACCTCCAGTCCCGGAGAAGTTACGCTTGCGCCGGCAAACTCGATTGCGGCGAGACGTCCGCCATTTGCGGCGGCGAGGTTGTTCAGCCAGGTGTTGTGGCTGTCGCCGCTCAGCACCGCGACGTTGGCGCCCTGAACCGCGCACGCTTCAAGGAAACGCGAGCGCGCGGCGGGATAGCCGTCCCAGGCGTCCAAGTTCCAAGGCATGTTCATGCGGCCCAGCCGTTCGGCCACATCGACATAGCGGCGCGTATTGCCATGCGCGCTCGCGGGCACGAACGCAGCGGCGCCTTCACCGATCAGCTGTTCGCCCATCGCGATCTGTTGGGCCACGATCTGCCAAGCGTGACCGCGTTGCTTCGACGCCGCGAGCTCGCGCCCCAGCCATTGCTCCTGATCTGCGCCGAGCAAAGTCCGCGCCGGATCGTCGAGCTGCGTGCGCCGGAACTCTTCCACCGCCGCGGCGGCGCGCTCGCCGTCGGAGAGCAGCCGCAAACCGAGCGCCCGGCGATAATCGAGTTGGCGGGTGCGGCCGATATAGCGCGTGTCGATCAGCAGAATGCGCGCGAGATCGCCCCAATCCAGGCTGCGATAGAGACGCACCGCATTAGGATCGGGCCGCCGGATCGGCATCCAGTCGAAATAGGCTTTCGCCGCCGCTGCAACGCGGTCGACGTAGGCGCCTTCGTTGCGCTGGTGATTTTGGGCGCCGCCATTGGCGGCGTCGTTGGCGATTTCGTGATCGTCCCAGACGGCCGAGATGGGTTTCGCTTGGCGCAAGGCCAGCAGATCCGGGTCGGTGTGATACTGGCGGTAGCGCGCGTAATAGTCGTCGAGCGTGACGATCTCGCGCTCGGGATCGAAGGCGCGGCCGGGCACGGTGAGCGCGGCGCGCGGATATTCGTCGAGCCCGTATTCGTAGATGTAGTCGCCCGTGTGCAGAACGAGCTCGACGTCTTCGCGCCGTGCGAGATGGCCGTAGGCATGAAAATAGCCGAAGCCGTAATTGGCGCAGGAGACGAGACCAACCGTAAGAGACTGCGCTTGTTCAGGCGCCGTGCGCGTCAGGCCGGTGATCGAGGGTCCCGAGGCGGAGAGAAAGCGATAGTGATACGCCCGCCCCGGCGCGAGACCCCGCACATCGATCTTGACGCAGAAGTCGCGCGTGGCGTCCGCTCGCGCTTCGCCGCGCTGGATGATGTGCGCGAAGACATCGTCCTCGGCGATCTCCCAAGCGATGCGGCCGTCGCCGCCGGTAAATCGCGTCCACAACACGACGCCGTCGGGCGCCGGGTCGCCGGAGGCGACGCCATGCGTGAACTGGCCCGGCGACAGCGATTGCGCCCACGCGGCGCGCGGTGCGGCCGCGGCAGCGGCGCCGGCGATGAGCATGCCGCGACGATCGATCAGCGCGCGGCGCATCAGCAGCGCGCATCCGCGGCGCAATCGACCTCCGGCAGCGGCGCGAGCGGGGAGCCCTCGATCTGCCGGTACAGGAGCTCACGCACCGCCATCGCCGACTGATCCGGCCGCTCTTCCTGCGGAATGTGGCCGGTGGTTTCGAACACCACGATCTCGGAACCGTCGATCGCGTCATGAAATTGGCGCGCGTGTTCAGGGGGCACGAGACGATCGCTGTCGCCGGTGAGGACGAGCACCGGCATCCGCAGCGCGGACAGGCGCTCCGGCGTCGCATAGTTGCGTTCGCGGAAACCCAGCGTCATCTGCAGCAGGATGTCGCGATGGCCCGGCGCGCGCGAGAGCATGGCGTAGCGCTCCACCATCATGTCGTCGACGAGCCTTCGGTCAACGAACGACGATTCCAAGCCTTGCCGGATAAGCCTGGTATTATCGAGATCGCGCAGCAGCGGCCCGAGCGTAGGATTGCGCAGGAGCTTGAACACGTCCGGCTCGTCGGCGAACTCGGCGCGCGTCTCTTCCCAGCCCGACGCATCCACCAGGACCAGTGCGCTGACATGCTCGGGATGCTCCAGGGCATACTCCCAGGCCACGTTGCCGCCCATGGAGGAGCCGGCGACCGCGAACGTGCCGAGGTTTTGGGCCGCGACGAATTCCTGCACCACGTCGCCGAAGGCTTCGATCGATGCGTCGTACCCCTCCGGCGCTTGCGTGAGGCCGTGACCCGGCAGATCGATGGAGATGATGCGGAAGTCGTCGCCCAAGCGCTCGACCCATGGCTCCCACGTATGCAGCGAAGCGGAGAAACCATGGATCAGAAGCAGGACGGGCCCGGCCTGGGCGCCTTCATCGCGATAGTGCATGCGCACGCCGCTTGGCAAATCGACATAGCGCGACGCTTCGTTCTCGTAGCGCGCCGCCAACGTCTCATACGGAATGTCCGGCCGCTTCAGTGCGAAATAGCCGCCTACGCCGATGAGGGCGATAAGGCCCACAAGCGCCAGCAGTGCGCCAACGATCCACCGCAGCATGTCCACCCTCCGAGGCTGGCAGAGTGGCGCTCAGGCGTCAGAGGTCAAGCGCGCCAGCCGGCCTTGCGCGCCCATGCCTCATATTGGGCGCGCCGCTCCGCCAGGTCGGCCGGCGCCAGCTCGCCCTCTGCGGCGGCGTGGGCGCGCATTTCGGCGATCGAGTCGGCGATCGGCGGCAGCCCGACGCTGGCGCGCCGCTCGTCCAATGCTGCGAGATCGCGCACGGGTGCAGGCGAGAGCTGACCCTGTGAGTCCCAGTCGAACTGCGTGCCGAACGTTTGTTCGCGGCCTTCGAAGACCGCGATGCGATCGGAGAGATAGGCCGCGTCGAGCGCGCTGGCTCGTCCCTGGGGAATCGCCTCCAGCATCAGGTCGAGCCCGCGGCGCTGCAGTTCGGGATGCCCGATGGCGTGCTGGAGAATGAGGAAAGCGGCCCGGGCAGCGTCCTCGCCGAGCGCATGAGGGCCCGGCCAGCCGATCGGGTCGAACACGCGGGCAAGCAGCGCTGCGTTCTCGTCGTGCACTGCTTCCATCTCGGGATGATAGTCTTGGAAAATCTCGCCGGTGGCGGCCAGCCGCGCCCGCGTTTCGAGATCGCGCTGCGCGGCGGCGATCAGTTGCTCCGCCCACGCATCACTCATGGCCGCAAACGAAGCAGCCTGGATCACGCTTCAGCGCAATCGTGCGCGCATCGCCGCCCAGACCGTCGAACACAAGCAAGCGGCCCACAAGCGGTTCGCCGCTCTCTGTTATGAACTTGATCGCCTCCAGCGCCATCATCGATCCGATCACGCCGGTAAGCGCCCCGACGACGCCGACACGCGCGCATGTCTCGGCATCTGGAGGGACATCCGGCACAAGACAGCGATAGCAGGGGCCGCCCGGCGCGAACACCGCGACTTGGCCCTCCCAGCGCCCGACGGCGCCGGAGACGAGCGGCGTTCGCTGCGCGTGGCAGGCCGCATTGACGGCAAAGCGCGTCTCGAAATCGTCGGCGCCGTCGAGCACGATGTCGGCGCCATTCAGAAGCGCGCCCGCGTTTGCATCGTTCAAGCGGACCTTCAGGGCTTCTACAGCTGTGTTCGGATTGAGCGCATCGAGCGCATTTGCTGCCCGTTCGACCTTCGCGACGCCTATGTCGTCAGTGCGGAAGATGATCTGCCGCTGCAAGTTGTCGAGCGAAACCGTATCATCGTCAATCAACCGCAATCGCCCAGCGCCCGCGGCGGCCAAATAAAGCGCCGCCGGCGCGCCCAGGCCGCCAACGCCGACGATCGCGATCGTGGCCGCTTTGAGCCGCTGTTGTCCGGGCCCGCCGATCTCCTTCAACAGGATGTGGCGCGCGTAGCGCTCGCGTTCGTCGTCCGAGAACCTCACGGGCCGCAACGTAAAGACCCGCGTCCGAAAGTTCCATAGCGGAACGCGGCCCTCCGCGACGCGTTGCCTCCAGAGAGGCGCTCATGCGGTATATCGATCAAAGTTTGGCTTCCGGCGAGACTGTCATCCAGCGCGGCAAATGGCCGGTTCTGTTCTGGATCGGCGCATGGCTGGCGCTGCTGATTCTGGGCATCGCCATCGTCGGCGTGTTCATCTTCGTCGTTGCTGCCGTGCATATGCTCACCACAGATTTCGCCGTCACCAATCGCCGAGTCGTGATCAAGCGCGGCCTGATTACGCGGCGGACGCAGGAGCTGGCGGTCGAAAGCGTCGAGGGCGTTTCGTTGCAGCAATCCTTGCTCGCTCGGCTGTTCGGTTATGGCCGCGTCATCGTCACCGGCACCGGCGAAGCCACGATCGTGTTTCCGCCGATGGCGCATCCGGTTGCTTTCCGCCGGGCGATCGAAGCGGCGCGCGCCGACTGCGGCGAAGTCCGCGTCGTACGGGAGGAGCGCGTCGCTTCAGAAGAAGGCGTGCGTGGCGGCGCAAACGAGAACGAGCGAGAAGAGGCGGTCGAGGAAGCGCCGCCGCGGCGCAAACGTCATCCAAGTTTTATTGGCCTGCGCGCAAGGCGCTAGCCGCGTCCGGTGGAGCCGAAGCCGCCGGCGCCGCGTGCGGTGCCGCTCAACGTCTCGACGACTTCCCAGTCCGCTTGCGTCACCGGCGCCATCACCAGCTGCGCGATGCGCTCGCCGCGTTTGACCGTGAATGGTTCTTGACCAAGATTGATCAGGATCACTTTCACCTCGCCGCGATAATCGGCGTCGATCGTGCCCGGCGTGTTGAGGCAGGTGAGCCCGTGCTTCAGCGCAAGCCCCGAGCGTGGTCGAATTTGCGCCTCGTAGCCGGGCGGCAGCGCGATGGCGAGGCCCGTCGGCGCCAACACGCGTTGACCGGGCGCGAGCACGATCGGTTCGTCCTCAGGCACGGCGGCGCGCAGATCCATGCCGGCCGAGAGCGCGGTTTCGTAGGCCGGCAATTGCAGGCCTTCGAAATGCGGCAGCGGCGTGACGTGGATGGTGACTTTGCTCATGGCTTTGGCCTGCTGCGATTCTCGGGCTCGGGCAATCAGCCCCGCACGAGCGCCTGTTCGCTCACCTCGACTTAGTTCCAAGGCGCTGAGAGTTCCATCACTGACGCGTGTTGTGAACCGCGCGCATGTTCGCGGCGTTGGCCGTCATGGGGGCAACGCCAGGAGGCTGAAATGAACATTCGAGCTTTGGGCATGGGCGCCGCGGTTTCGCTGTGCGCGCTTACGCTCGCTGCATGCGGCAACACGATGGAGCAGCGCGCCGCCTCGGGTGCGCTGATCGGCGCGGGCGCCGGCGCGGTCGTCAGCGGTGAGGCGAGCGGCGCAGTTGTCGGCGGCGTCGCCGGCGCAGTCGTTGGCGCAGCGACAACCGACCGGCGCTGCGTGCGGCGCGATCGCGATGGCGACTGCATCGAGTGGGATGACGACGACTAGGCGGTTTGTCGCCGACTGAAGCGCGCGCTGCGTTGACCGCGGCGCGCGTTTATTTTTTTCCGGCTTGGCGCGCTTTGCGCGCAGCGTATTTGAGGTCGCGGCGCGCCTTCTGTTCGAAAGCCAGAATTTCGGCGGCTTCCTCGTCGGCCTTGCGCTTGCGCTCGTTCTCCTCGGCGGCGATGCGCGCGGCTTCGGCGTCTGCCTTGGCCTTTTCCTCGGCGGCGATCTTGCGCTGTAGCTTCTCCAGTTCGACGCGCTCGCGCCGCTTCTGTTCGGCGACGATGCGCTTCTCTTCGCGGACCTTGGCTTCGGCGGCGCGCTTGGCGGCGACTTCCGGATCGACCGGCTGAGCCGCCTTGTTCTTGAACTTTTCCAACATCGCCTTCTTGGCGGCTTCGGCGGCTTCGCGCCGTTCATTGTGGTTCTGGAAGCTCATGCAATCAGGTCCCTGGGCGCGCGAACGGGGCTCGAGCGTCAGAATCGGAAGGGTGAGTGTAGGGCGCTCTACATAGCGTCCACGGCGGCAGGCTCAAGGGGGAGGAGCGCGGTCACATGCCGCAATTGCGGCTTTCCACAGCCGCTCGCTTACAGAAAGGCATTCAGCAGGGCCACGGCGAACGCATTGAGGGGCGTCGCTATGCCGTGCTTGGCGCCCAAGCGGATGACGACGCCGTTGCGCGCGTCGATCTCCATCGGTCGGCCGGCGAGGCGGTCGGCGAGGATGGAGTTCACCGAATCGGCTGGGCCGTTGCGATACTTGTCGGCCACGCCTTGGGGGAAAGCTGCATCGATCTGCGCACCCTCCGCGCGGCCCACCGCGGCGCATTCTTCCATCAGGCCGCGCATCGCCTCGCGGATATCGTCGCGGCGGGCGATGCCCGATGGCCGTTGCGCCAGTGCGAAGATGGCGCCGCCGCAATTGATGCAGAGCTTTCGCCACGCCGCGGAGGTGAAGTCCGCGGTCGTCGAGGCCGCGATCGCGGTGTGGGCGAACAGCGCAGCGAACGCGGCGCCGTTGTCGCCGGCCGGCGCCAGCAGCGATCCCAAGCGGCGTTGACGAATGTCGCCCGGGGCGCGCCGTTCGGCAGGGATATCGACGATCACAGGCACGATGCGCGCGCAATCTAGGAACGGCGCGAACCGCTCGACGTGCTCGACTCCATTTTGCAGTACGGCAACCCGCGTCGCTGGCCCCATGAGCGCAGGCAGCCAAGCGGCGGCCGCCTCGGCGTCATAAGTTTTGGTGGCGATCAGCACCCAGTCAACGGGGCAAGCGTCATCGGCGCTCAAGACAACGCGCGGCTTAGCTTCGATGATGCGTTCCGGCGCCTCAACGCGCAGCTGCTCAAGGTGCGTTCGCGCGCACAACGTCACCTCGATGTCCGCGCTTTGCGCGAGCCAGGCGCCGGCCACGCCGCCGATGGCGCCCGGACCCACGATGGCGACCGTCTGCATCTATTTCTTTCGCGTCGGCGCCTTGGAGCTCAGCGCGTTGGCGATCTCTTTTGCTAGTCTGCGCGCGACAGCTTCCTTCGCCAACCGCGGCCACGTCTCGGCCTTCGTTTTCGTGATCAGCAGCACCTGGTTTTCCGCGCCGCCCATGACGTCGCCTGAGACGTCGTTAGCGACGATCCAGTCGCAGCCTTTCTTGGCGATCTTGGCGCGGGCGTGCTCTTCGACATTGTCGGTCTCCGCCGCAAAGCCGATGACGAGTTTCGGGCGTTTCTTGCCGGGCTGCGCCAGCGTCGCGAGGATGTCGGGGTTTTCCTGGAGCGTGATCACCGGAACGCCGGCCCGGTCTTTCTTGATCTTCGACGAGGATTCCTTCGTCGGCCGCCAGTCGGCGACGGCGGCGACCATCACAGCGACATCGAGCGGCAACGCGGCTTGGCTCGCCGCCAGCATCTCGCGCGCGCTCTCGACATCGACACGTATCACCCCGGCGGGGGTAGCGAGATTGGTCGGGCCGGACACCAGCGTGACGTCCGCGCCGAGTTCGGCAAGAGCTGCGGCGATGGCGTAACCCTGCCTGCCGCTCGAGCGATTGGAGATGAAGCGGACCGGATCAATCGCCTCGATCGTCGGGCCAGCGGTGACCAGCGCGCGCTTGCCCTTGAGCGGACCGTTCGTGAGCAGGGCGAGTGCGGCGTCGCGAATTTCCTCCGGCTCGGCCATGCGGCCGATCCCGCGCTCGCCGCGCTCGGCCATCTCGCCTTCGTTCGGGCCGATGAAGCGCAAGCCGTCGGTTGTGAGGGCCGCAAGGTTGCGCTGGGTTGCTGCATGCGCCCACATGTGCGGATTCATCGCCGGCGCCATCAGCACAGGCTTATCGGTTGCAAGCAGCACGGCCGAAGCCAGATCGTTGGCAAAGCCATGAGCGGCCTTGGCCATGAGATCGGCCGTCGCGGGCGCGACGATGATCAAGTCACATTCCCGCGCGAGCCGGATGTGGCCGACATCGAATTCTTGCGCCTGATCGAACAGATCGGTGAACACGCGTTCGCCAACCAGAGCACCCGCCGCCAGGGGCGTGACGAAACGCTGCGCCGCCTCTGTCATGGCCACGCGCACGGTAACGTCTCGCTCTTTCAGGCGCCGGATGAGTTCAAGGCTCTTATAGGCGGCGATGCCGCCGCCGACGACGAGGAGAACGCGTTTGCTCATGGCGCGGGCGCGGCCTCCTCGGCGGGAGGTACAGCCGCTTCCGGAGAGGCGAGATCGGCCTGCGGATCGACGCGCGGCGTGGGCCGCGCATCGGGTTGCGCCGGTGTTTCGATTGCGCTCGTCGGCGGCGGCTGGCGCGGTTGGCGTGGTCCGCCCGACGTCAGCGCCAAGGCCAGAATGGCGCCGCCCAAAAGCGCGATCCACACGGCTGGCATTTCATACCATTTGCGCTCTTTGCGCGGCGCTTCGATCGCCACTTTGCGCGCGGCCGCTTCAATCATGGCCATCGTCTGCGGCAGGCGGCGCAGCGCCTGGAAGCCTGCGGCGGCCTCGTCGATGCCGCGCTTGGCGACGGCTTCAGGGCCGAGTTCACGCTGCACCCAGCGTTCGACGATCGGGCGCGAGGCCGCCCACATGTCGTGCTGCGGATCGAGCGCGCGTGAAACGCCCTCGACCTGCACCATGGTCTTTTGCAGCAGCACGAGTTCGGGCCGCAGATGCATGCCGAACATATGGGAGACATCGAACAGCTGCAGAAGCAGGCGGCTCATTGAGATGCCTTCGGCGGTCTTGCCGAAGATCGGCTCGCCGATGGCGCGGAGCGCCTGGGCGAACTCCTCGATGGTAAACTTCTCCGGCACATAGCCCGCTTCCTGATGCACCTCTGCGACGCGCCGGTAATCGCGGCGCAGGAAGCCATAGAGGATTTCGGCGAGATAGCGCCTTTCCTTGTGGCCGATGCGGCCCATGATGCCGAAATCGACGATCCAGAGCTTGCCGTCCTTGCCGTAGAGCAGATTGCCTTCGTGCATGTCGGCATGGAAGAAGCCGTAGTCGAGCGCGGCTGCAAGAAACCCGCGGGTGATGGCGATGGCGAGCTCGCCGCGGTCAGCCCCGGCTTTGTCCAGCGCCTTCGCGTCGGTAAGCGGAACCCCATCGATCCAGTCGAGCGTCATCACGCGTTTGGCCGAACGCGTCCAATCGATCTGCGGGACGGTGAGGTAGCCGTCCTTTTCAGCAACCTCGCGAAACTCGGCGGCGGCGCCAGCCTCGAGTCGCAAGTCCATTTCACGCTCGGTCGCGGCGGCGACCGTGTCGATGAATCGCACGGGCTCGAGCCGGCGCGAACGCTTGGAGAAGAATTCTATGCATTGCGCCAGGAAGCGCAGTGCAGCCATCTCCCGGGCCATCTTCTTCTCGATGCGCGGGCGCAGCACTTTGATGGCGACCACGCCATGGCGCGGAACGATGCCCTGATGCACTTGCGCGATCGAGGCCGCTGCCATTGCTTCGGAAATGCCGGCGAACACGCCTTCGGTGCCGCCCAGCTCCTTGTTGATGGTGTCGAGCGCCTCGGTGCGCGAGAAGGGCGGCAAACGATCCTTGAGCCGGCCGAGTTCCTGGGCCACCGGCACGCCAATCATGTCGGGGCGTGTTGCGAGGAACTGTCCGACTTTCACATAGGCCGGCCCGAGGCGCTCCAGCGCCCTCGCCAATCGCTCACCGACAGTCTTGCCGCGGCGGCGTTTAGCGAAGAGCCGCAGCGCCGTGTGCGTCGCCTGCAGCGGCACCGAATATTGGTCGTAGTATTCTTCGGGCAGCAGCACGTCATAGCGCACGAGCGTTCCCGCCACGCGCATGAGACGCCAGCTATGTCCGATCCAGG
>JBFWYQ010000001.1:0-729662 GCA_050186235.1 Hyphomonadaceae bacterium | reverse complement strand
TACCTCGAAATCGAAATCTTCAACGCGGCTTCCGTCGAGCACCGCGACCCGGGTCTCTTCCGGGTGGGCGGCGTCGATCAACATTTTCTTGGCCATTAAGGGCTCCGTAGGCGTCGCGCGCACGGGCCTCCGGGCGTCCGGAACGGGCCGGGGCAGAGGCGGCGGGGCGACGCAAAGTCATGAGAAAAGATCCTGCGCGATCGCCGCGCCCTGGGCCGTTGAGGCCTGCGGCGCTGAAATCGATCACTGTGCGGATCATAACTGGGCTCCAATTGACGCCGTCTGAAGAGGCGGCGGCTTACGCTCCGGCTGGGGACATGGGCTTTCGAGGTCCGAACGCGGGCGCATGAGCGACGCCGCAGGGCCTGTTTTCGCCATTTCCCGAGAGCGGGAGCGCGCCGGGCGCTCTTGGGGACCTCCCCTTACGGCGCACACGGCGATGGCCGACACATATGCATGATTTGTAAGGCAGGGGAAGCGCCGGGAGCGGCTTCAGTCGCCCGGCGATGACGGTGGCGGGATAGGTTCGACCCGAACCACACCCGCCCCATCCGGCACGCCGATCCGGTACCCGGGCGCCAGCGCCAGGGTCCAGCCCGGACCATAGAGGGCGCCAGGCGCAGGGGCCGCGGCGGTCAGAAGCGTAAAGTTCTCGGAAATCAGCGCGCCGTCCGTGGCGCGGAATTCGCCCCACAGGTCGCGGAGGACCAGAGTCTGATAGACGCTGCCCAGGCCTTCGACGGGCGTCACCTGCTCAGGATCGAATTCGAACTGGATTTGGGCCAGCGGCAACTCCAGGCGCGGCCCCTCGGCGAAGCGGGTGCGCAACCCGGCGATCAGCCGGCGCTGGGCCTGGGCCCGGGCGCGTTCCTCGGCGGCGATCTGGGGCCCGCCGTAGCGCTGGCCCCGCCGCTGGAGGTCGCGCGTGGTGAGCACCTCCGCCCGAAGCGGGCCGACCAGCAAGTCAGCCGGCGCCCAGGCCGCAAGGCTCGAGCGCCAGCCCGGGGCGAACTCATCGAGCAGCAACCCGTAGGCGGGCCCGCTTGCATAGGCATAGGCGCGGGCGAAGGCGTCGTGCTGGTCGTAATCGTTCAGCGTGCGCGCGGCGAAGAGATGAGCGCCATCGGCGGCGCCGAGCTTTACCCCGGTATAGGAGGCCAAGCCCTCGTTGCGGTCGAGCGAGGCTTCTTGGGTTCGCGCATCGGCGAAGGCGGCATAGCGCGCCAGCCGGAACGAAAGCGCATCCCGCGCCGCCGTCCGGCGCGCCCGTCCGTTGGACATCATCGCCGTGGAGAGCGCGCGCAGTTCGAGGCGCATGAGATAGCGTCCACGCTCGGTTTCGAGATGTGCTGCGTTCACGTTGCCCATTGGCAGGCCGATGGAGTCCTGCAGCCGATGCCAAGCCTCGTGCATCACCAGCACGCGCCGGGCGGCGGCATCCTCCGGTAACGGACCGACAACCATGATCCAGCGCACGCCGCCCCAGTTCATCGTGGTGTTGGCGATCGGCACGCCCTGGGGAAGCACGCCGGCCCAGCCTCCGTCTGCGGTGAGGCTCAACACGCCGGCGTCGTCGCGCTGGGTGGCCCAGGCCGCGCGCGTGCGCGCATCGACGACGATGAGCGGCGCGCACAGTGAGGCGCTCCACAGACGGCCCGCGTCCGCCCGACAGATTTCTCGCAGGTCCGCTGCCGCCGCTGCCTGCCGCGAATAGTCCTGCGCCGCCGCGGGCGTAGCAAACAGCGTCAAACAGGCGGCGGCGATCACAGCGCGCATGTCGCTGAGTGAACACGGCGGCGGATTTCGCTCAAGCGCGGCGCGACAGTCGAGCGGTAAAGACCGCGTCAGCAGCTGCAATTGGGCTGTGGTTAGCGCCCGGTTCACCTTCATTTTCAACTTGATAGCAAGCCGCGATGGCTACTTTCCCGATCTTCATGGACGTTACTCGCCGTGCCTTCGCCTTCTTCGGCGCGACCGCCATTGGCAGTGTCGCGATGACGGGCCGCGCTTTCGCGGACCCGCCGGCGGCGATCCGCGGGGTGCTGGTGCAGGAAGCTGGCGCGGCTGCGCGCGTGACGCTGGCGCTCGACCGGCCCGCGCAGGCGCGGACCTTCTTTCTGAGCGAGCCGTCACGGTTCGTGATCGATGTCGCCAATGCGCAGCTGTCGTTGCCGGGCGGCGCGACCGGTCAGGGGCCCGGGGCGGGCGTCGTGCGGCGCGTGCGTTATGCGCCGCAGGCGGGCGGGGTGTCGCGCGTGGTGCTCGACCTCGAAGCGCCGGCGAGCCTGGTGCGCCAGGAGCTGGGCGGACGCCGCGACGCTTCGATCAGCTTCGACATCGCCGCAAGTGAGCCGTTCGCGGCGGCGCCCACACGAACGGAACGGCCCGGGCGCGAGCAGACGCGGCGCACCATCGTCATCGACGCGGGCCACGGCGGGCGCGATCCGGGCGCGCTTGGCGTGAACGGCACGCGTGAGAAGGACGTCGTGCTGCATTGCGCGTTGATGCTGCGCGATGTGCTCGAGCACCGCGGCTACCAGGTCGCGCTGACGCGGGACGCCGATACTTTCGTCGAGCTTGAAAACCGTGTGCGTTTCGCCCGCACGCAGCACGCCGATCTGTTCATCTCGATCCACGCCGATGCGAGTCCGAACAACGAGACCACGGGCGCCTCCGTCTACACGCTCTCCGACAGCGGCGCCAACCGGGCGCAGAACATGATGGCGTCACAGAACTGGACCATCGATCTCGGTGACACCCGCGATGCGCTCGCCCGCGACATCCTGACCGATCTGGCCCAGCGCGACACCACCAACCGCTCGGCTCAGTTCGCGCAGATGGTTATCCCAAGGCTGGGCGAGGTGGCGCCGCTTGTGCGCAACACCCACCGCAGCGCCGGTTTCTTCGTGCTCTTGGCCCCGGACGTGCCGGCGGTGTTGATCGAGACCGGCTTTTTGAGCAACGCGGCTGACGAGCGCCGGCTCGCCGACCCCCGCGCCCGCGAGCGCATGGCCGGCGCCATGGCGGGGGCGGTGGACGCGTATTTCGCAGCCCCTGCGCTCTACGCCGCAGCCGACTAAATTTGGCGCGAATCTTAAGGTAATTGCGCTACCTTACGGACGCTGTTCTGGCCTTAATCGCGCCGCATTACGGGGCGAGGCCGGGCGGCTCCATCAACACGCGCGCAGAAGCGGGGCGCAATGTCGCGACAAAGTACTTACGACCGCGGGTGGGAAGACGACGATTACGACGACGATTACGATCGCCGTGATTATCGCGAACCTGGCGACGGCGGCGGCCGTCAGATTCCGTGGCGCAAGATTCTGATCGGCATCGGCATCGCCGCGGCGGCGGGCGTGCTTGCGGTTATCATTTTCCTGATAGCAGCGCTGCAAGGTTTGCCGGGACTCGCCGAACTGCAAGAATACGAACCGCCGGTGACGAGCCGCGTGCACGCGGGCGACGGCGCGCTGGTGGCGGAGTTCGCGCGCGAGCAGCGCGTGTTTGTGCCGATCGAGCAGATTCCCGATCACGTGAAGAACGCCTTCATCGCCGTCGAGGATGCGCGCTTCTTCGAACATTCCGGCCTCGACTATGCCGGCATCGCGCGCGCTATGCTTTCGAACGTCGGCAACGTTCTGCGCGGACGGCGCCTCCAAGGCGCGTCGACCATCACCCAGCAAGTCGCCGGCAACATGCTGACCGGCCGGGCGGCGGAATGCTCCGGCGGCATCGGCGGCCTGTTCTGCGCGGTTTACACCAAATTCCGTGAAGGCCTGATGGCGCAGCGTATCGAGCGCGCGCTCGACAAGGATCGCATTCTAGAACTCTATCTGAATCAGATCTATCTCGGTAACCGCGCCTACGGCGTGGCCGCCGCGGCGCTCAATTATTTCGACAAGCCGCTGGCGGATCTCACTGTTGCGGAAGCGGCCTATCTGGCGATCCTGCCGAAGGGTCCGGCGAACTATCAGCTGCCGCGCCACCACGACCGCGCCGTGGCGCGTCGCGATTACGCCATCGGGCGCATGCTCGAACGCGGCTACATCACCGAAGAACAGGCGACCGCAGCGCGCGCCGAAGAACTCGTCGCAACCAACCGGCTGGCCGGCGATCAATTCATCGCCGCCTCGCATTTCGTCGAAGAAGTGCGCCGGCAAGTGCAGGAACAATACGGCGAGGAGGCGCTCTACGATGGCGGCCTCTCGATCCGCTCCACCATCGATACGCGTCTACAGCTGGCGGCCGCGCGCGCGTTGCGCACGGGCTTGGAAGATTACGATCGCCGGCATGAATGGCGCGGCCCGATCGCTTCGGGCGATCCTGCCGGCGATGTGCAGGCGCAATTGCGCGAAGCGCCTGCCGCGCCACAGCTGTCTGGCTGGCTGCGCGCGATGGTCACGCGGGCGGGCGGCGGCGCGATTACGCTGACAGACGAGAACGGCCAGAGCGGCCGGGTCGGCGACAATGATGCGCAATGGGCCGCGCAAGGCGCGCGCCGGGAAGGGTCGCGCGCGTTGCGCAACGGCGCGATCGTTTACGCAACGCGCGCCTCGAACGGGCGCTACAATCTCCGCCAAGTGCCGGACATCCAGGGCGCGCTGGTGGCGATGGATCCGCACACCGGGCGCGTGCTAGCGATGGTGGGCGGCTATTCGTTCAATGAATCGACCGGCCTCAATCGCGCCACGCAGGCGATGCGTCAGCCCGGTTCGTCGTTCAAGCCGATCGTTTACGCGGCGGCGCTGGATTACGGCCTCACGCCCGCGACGCTGGTCGATGATGCGCCGCTTGCGATCGAAGCGGGCGACGGCTCGAACTGGTCGCCGGAAAACTACACGCGCGAATTCTACGGCCCGACGACCTTGCGGCGCGGCCTGGAAATGTCGCGGAACGCGATGACGGCGCGGGTCGCCTACGAAATGGGGCCCGAACGCGTTCTCGATTACGGCCGCCGCCTGGGCGTCTATGGCGACAACACGCAAGCTGTGTTCGCGCTGGCGCTGGGGGCCGGCGAAACGACGGTGCTGCGCATGACGACGGCCTACGGCATGTTCGTGAACGGCGGGCGCCAGATTTCACCGATTTTCGTCGACCGGATTCAGGATCGCACCGGCGCGACCGTATTCCGCCGCGACCAGCGCGAATGCCCGAACTGCAATGCAGAATGGCAGCGCGGCATGGCCGCGCCGAACCTGCCCGACACGCGCCAGCAAGTGCTCGATCCGGTGACGGCGTATCAGATCGTGTCGATGGCCGAAGGCGTCGTGCAGCGCGGCACCGCGACGACGATTGCATCGCTCGGCTTCCCGCTCGGCGGCAAAACCGGCACCACCAACGACTACAAGGACGCCTGGTTCATCGGCTTCTCGCCCGACCTTGTCGTCGGCGTGTGGGCCGGCTTCGATCAGCCGCGCGACATGGGCGAGGGCGAGACCGGCGGGCGCATCGCCGCGCCGATCTTCCGTGACTTCATGCGCGAAGCCTTGCGCGAGACATCGCCGGCGCCGTTCCGGATTCCCGCCGGCGCGCGCTTGGTGCGGATCGACTATCAAACCGGCACGCTGCCGAGCGCGACGACGACGCAAACCATTCTCGAGGCGTTCCGTCCCGACACCGAACCGAGCCGCGATGTGTCCTCTTCGCCCTTCGTTTTCGGCGGCACCGAGCCGATCGATCCGCGCGTGCTCTCCGGCCTCACCGGCAGCGACACGCCGAACGAGAACGGTGCCCAGCAACGTCCGCAACAGCAGCAGGACGAGGATCTGGGCGGACTGTATTAGCGATCTGGGACGAGGGACTCGGGACTAGGGAATGGCGCTTGCGTTTGCACAGGCGTCCCCTACATCCGGGAACGTAGTCCCTAGAACCTAGTCCCGAGAACCGAGTCCCCACAATGCGCGCTGAAATCGCCGCCCTGGCAGAACAAATCGAATCCGCTGTGGCTTTGCTGCGGAGGCGTCTTTGACTGGGATCGCGCCCAGGTCCGATTCGACGAACTGACTGCACTCTCCGAACGGCCCGATTTCTGGAACGATCCGGAGAAAGCCCAAAGACTCATGCGCGAGCGCAACAAGCTCGAAGCGGGGATGAACAGCATTCTCTCGCTTGAGCGCGACTTGCGCGACGGCGTCGAACTGGCGGACCTGGCCGAAGCCGAAGGCGACGAAAGCCTGATCGACGAAGCGCAGCAAAGCCTCAAGGCCGCGCAGGAGCGCGCGGCGAAGGCGGAGCTGGAGGCTTTGCTTTCCGGCGAAGCCGACGGCAACGACGCCTACATCGAATTCAATTCGGGCGCCGGCGGCACCGAGAGTCAGGATTGGACCGAAATGCTCCTGCGCATGTACATGCGCTGGGCCAACGCGCGCGGATTCAAGACCGAGTTGCTGGAAGAGCAGGGCGGCGACACCGCGGGCATCAAGTCCGCCACTGTATTGGTGCACGGCGACAACGCCTATGGTTGGTTGAAGACGGAAGCGGGGGTGCACCGGCTGGTGCGCATTTCACCGTACGACTCCAATGCGCGCCGGCACACCTCGTTTGCCAGCGTGTGGGTGTATCCGAAGATCGACGAGTCGATCGACATCGAGATTCTCGACAAGGACGTGCGCACGGACACCTACCGCGCTTCAGGCGCAGGCGGCCAGCACGTCAACAAGACGGATTCCGCGGTGCGCTTGACCCACATCCCCACCGGCATCGTCGTCGCCTGTCAGGCGGAGCGTTCGCAGCACAAGAACCGCGCCGCGGCCTGGGACATGCTGCGCGCGCGGCTCTACGAGGCTGAGTTGCAGAAGCGCGAAGCTGCGGCGCAGCAAATGGAAGACACCAAGACAGAGATCGGCTGGGGAAGGCAGATCAGGTCTTACGTGTTGCAGCCGTATCAGATGGTCAAAGACCTGAGGACAGGTGTTGAAACGTCTGATACCCAAGGCGTGCTGAATGGCGACCTCGATCAGTTCATGGCCGCCTCGCTGGCCGCGCGCGTGAGCGGGGCCGGGGACAAACAGGTGGACGACATCGATTAGGCTGGGGCGGGGGCCTGGTGAGTCTGGACGAGCCGCAAATACCAACCGAAGCGATCGAGCAGCCGGTCCCGTGGATCGTGCAGTATCAGCGCGCGCAATGCACCGGCGCCTCCCCGCTGACGACGTTTCAGAATATGGTGGCCGACGAGATCGTGCTGCCGCAGAGCGCGGCCGATCACGCCGATCCCGAACATCTCGTACTGGCGACTGATGCGTGGGTCGATGCGCTGTTGGGCCAGGCGCACTTTCTCCCCGGCGAGTTCGCGCAAGAGGCGCTGTGGAGCTACTACGTGCGCGACTATCTCGTGCAGGTGCGCAGCGGCGGGCACGCGCAATACTACGCCAATCGCGGCGGCGACGAGATCGCGATCCGGTGCGCGGGCGCAGGGCTGAAGAGCATGATCGCCGATCCGCACCTGGAGCTGTTCAATCTGCTCGTGCGTTTGAAGCGAGCAAAGCCAGGTGCGGCGCGCAAGATCGCCGCAGAGAAGGGCTATCGTTCGGCGGCGGCGGCGCTCAAGGATTTGGACAAACGCTTCGCCGAACTCGAAGCGAAGGAACCGCTCACGGCGCGGCACAAGACGTGGCTGAAGAGCTTGCGCAAAGTGAAGTTCGCGCCCGATGCGGAGATGACCGGCCATCTCCAGCGCGTGGCGCAAGCGAACAAGCTGTTGGGCCGGCGCAAGCTGGAAGCCGACCGCGTACGCGCCGAACGCCTGCGCAGCGAGCCGTCGTTTCGGGCTGTAAAGGCGCTTTGCGACATGGCGGGCCTGCAGATCACCGGATTGCGCACGATGGGGTTTGCGCCGATGCGCACGGTCTGGCCGGATGGGCCAGATGTCCGGGCTTATGTTTTTCGCGCGGATACCGACAAGGGTCCGCGCGCAGCGCTGTTCTATCGCGAAGGCGCGCTATTCAAGCGCTATCTGAGCGTGCTGGTGGAGCAGGGCGGCGGCTTGCCGCTCGGTTCGCTGTCGCTGAGCAGGAGCGAGTACGGCGCGATCGTGCGAAGGGAAGGTTGAGCCCCCACGCTCGGCTTGACCTGTCTTGATTGACCGTTCAAACAATGCGCCATGGCCCCCCAAACAGCACGCGAAAAGATCATACAGGCGGCGATGGAGCTGTTCTGGCTCAAGGGCTACAACTCGACTTCGATCGCGGATCTCCTCAGCCGCACCCAGCTCAATTCCGGCAGCCTCTATCACGTGTTTCCGTCCAAGCAGGACGTGCTCGTCGGCGTGCTCGAAGCTTATCGCGACGGCATCGAGCAGATGCTGCTGGAACCGTCCTGGGGCCACGTCGACGATCCGGTCGAGAAGATTTTCGCGCTCCTCCAAGGCTACCGAACCATGATCGTCGAGAGCGATTGCACCTACGGCTGTCCGATCGGTTCGCTCGCGCTCGAACTGCATGAGCCCGATCCGAAGGTGCGCGATCTGCTGGCCGAAAACTTCGAAAACTGGACGCGCGCCGTCGAACGCTGCATCGACGCGGCCGGCACGCGGCTGCCGCGCGGCACGGATAAGAACGCGCTCGCGCAATTCGTGCTGACAGCGATGGAGGGCGGCGTCATGCAGGCGCGCACGCACCGCGACGTCGCTTACTTCGACCGCGCCGTGAAGCAGCTGCGCGAGCATTTCGAGCTGCTGGAAAGTGCGGCGAAGGCGCCGGCGTAGGCGCAACGTTTCGTCGAACGCGTCCCAAACAAAAGGCCCGGCTTGCGCCGGGCCTTCGTGTCCGTTGGGACCTGACCTCAGTTCGTGCCGGTGACGATCACGCCCGAGACCATGCGGTCGTCGTTCGAAGGTTCGCCGAACACTGAATTGCCGCCGCCGAACGCGTTCGAGCGCTCGACGATATGCGGCTGCGACGGGGCGCCGGGGCCGGACTGCGAGAGCGGGTCTTGCAGATAGCGGCATTGGCCTTCGAACACCGCGCCCATCTCGACCGAGAGCGATTGATGCACGATGTCGCCGAGCACATGAGCGTTGCGCGCCAGCATGACTTTGCGCGCGCGCACCGAGCCTTCGACGCGGCCATGGACGGTCACGCTTTCGGAGACGACGTCGCCCTTGACCATGCCGGTGTCGCCGACCGTCAGCGAACCGCCGCGCACATTGCCTTCGATCTCGCCGTCGACTTGCAGCTCGGCGCCGTCGGCGTCGATCGTGCCCGTGATTTTCACGCCATTGGCGATGATCGAGGCGATGCCCGCGCGGCCGGGAGAGGAGCGACGATGTTGAGTTGGTTCAGGAAGAGCAGGCAAGTTCGAATCCGTCCGCGTGTTACCCTTGTTCGTGAACATGCCGTCCTGCCCTCAAGAAGTTGACCGGATCAACCGCCCGGCCGCGGAACCACACCTCGTAGTGAAGGTGCGTTGCGGTGCTGCGGCCCGTCGAACCCATTGAGCCGATGCGCTGGCCGATCGCGACTTGAGCGCCGCGTTCGACTTGGATGTCGCGCAGGTGCGCGTAACGGGTCTTGAAGCCGTGACCGTGGTCGATTTCGACGGTGTAGCCATATCCCGACCGAGTGCCAGCATAAACCACAGTGCCTGGCGAGGTCGCGACGACCGGCGCGCGTTCGAACGCGGCCAAGTCAAGACCTGAATGCACTGCTGGGCGGCCGGTAAAGGGATCGATGCGGTTACCGTAGCCCGAGGTTTCGCGGTAATCGACGGCGACCGGCGGCGCCAGCGGCGTCGAGTTGGCGATGCCTTCGAGCCGGCGCGACTCGGTGACGCGCGCGGCGACTTGCGCCACGCGCTCTTGGAACGCCGGGTTCAAGTTGCTGCCGCGCAAGTAGGCGATAAAATCTTGCGGCACGAGCGGACCGCCGGCGGCCGCATCTGCTTCCGGGCCCGTCAACGAAGCCAGCGACACGCCGGTGACGCGCAGCACGCCGCGCGTCTGCTCGCTGCGTTCGACGATCGAGTCTTCGAGTTCGGATAATAGCTGCGCCTGGTCGCCTTCGAGGCGATCGGGGTTGGCGCGGAAGCCGACCGTGGTGACTTGGTAGGGCTCCGACGCGATGGCGCGCGACTGACGCGGCTCGGCCTCGTCGATCGAGGCGGCCATGATGATGCGGGCGCCGTCGCGCTCGATCGGGCGGTTCGCGGCGAGCTGGAGGCTCGCGCCGCCGGCGTATTCGAGCAGTGAGCGGAGAACCTCGTGGCGGCTCTCCAGATCCGCGGTGGCGCGGTCGAACTGGCGAGTACGTTCTTCGAGCAGCGCCTGGCTGGCGGCGGCTTGCGCGCGGCTTTCGTTGAGCCAGCGGTCATACTTGGCGCGCTCGCGCTCGACTTCGGCGTTCGATGCCGTGGCCTGGGGGCCTTCGAGCAGCGTGTTCGCCGTGGCGTAGACGCACCAGCCGGCCAAGCCGACCGCGGTCATCGCCAGCAGCGCCTGCTTGCCGGGAGAGAGGGAGACGTAACGGACTGTGCCGCCGCTACGATGATAAATCTGCCGCTCCGGAAACATCCGGTCAAACAATGACCGTGCCCGCGATCCGAACTGGCTCATGGTCCGCCACCGCCCACTAACCTAAAAACAAAATGCCGTTAGCCCCGCCAGAGGTCATCTGAACCTGAAACCCTCCCGAAATGCAACAGAGCACCACTGCCGTTTACAGGAATTTCAGCTTGTTTAACGCTCTTCTGCCAGAACCACGCCAAATCTGCGCATTCACAGTAAAAGCGTCGCTTATTTAGCGTCTAGCGTCTTAACCACTTTCAATACGTCTTCCACATGTCCTGGCACGCGGACCTTGCGCCAGACGTGAGCGATTCTGCCTTTCGCATCGATGAGGAAGGTGGCTCGCTCGATGCCCATGAACTTGCGGCCATAGAGGGTCTTCTCGCCCCAAACGCCATAGGCCTCAGTGGCTAAACCGTCGTCATCTGCAGCTAGGATCACAGATAGACCATGTTTTTCGGCGAAGCGCTCGTGCTTGGCGACGGTGTCGCGCGAAACGCCCACTACAGCAGTCTTCAGCGCCCCGAACGCCTTCGCCTTTTCAGTGAAGTTTAGTGCTTCCAAGGTACAACCGGGTGTGTCGTCCTTTGGATAGAAATAGAGGACGACGCGCTTGCCTTTGAGGCTCGCCAAGCTGACGCGCCCACCCCCGGCCGTCGGCAAATCAAAGGGGGGTGCGGGGTCGCCAAGTTTGAGCGTTTTCGCCATCCGGAGCTTCCAGGCTCGCGGCCCCAGATTTGGCTGGGCCGCTCGGCGCCGCTGCAACGGCGCTGGGGCTTTGCTTTGCGCTGAAAACTGGAATTACGCTAGAGACTTGCGAGGGGCGTTGGAGCTGGCCGGATGATACGCCGCTCGACGCTGATTGCTGTCGAGGTAATGCTCGGACTGGTCGCGGCGCTCGCGATCGGCCTCGGCGTCGCATGGTGGCGCCTCAGCCAGGGCCCGATCGAACTGAACTCCATTCGCCAGCACGTGCAATCCGAACTGAGCGCGGCGCGCTCGGGCCGGCCCGTGGGCATCGAAAGCGTGCAGCTGGCGTGGAGCCGGTCGGGCGCGATGGAACTCAAGGCCGTCGGTGTCACTGTCGAGGATGGGCGCGGGCGCGTGCTGTCGCGCGCCGAGGAAGCGCGCATCGAACTCAACGTGCTGCCGCTCTTCATCGGGCGCATCTCGGTGGCGCGGGCCGAGTTCAGGGGCGGCGAATTGACGCTGACGCGTCGCCCGGACGGAGCGATGCACGTCGCCTTCGGCCCCGAAGGTTCGCCGCCTGACATCATCATCCCGCCGTCGCCGCGCAACGAGACGCTCGAGCAGCGCGTCGCGCGCTGGCTCGACGGCATGGAGGACGCCTTCAAGCCCGTCGGCGCCGGCGGCAGCTTGCGCGAGATTTCCGTGCGCGGCGCCAGGCTCGCCGTCGTCGATGAAGCGGGCGGCGGGCGCTGGACGGCGGACGCGGCCAATCTAGAACTGGCGCGGCGCGGACGCTCGCTCGGACTGATCGCCAACGCCGAACTCGAGGGCGCAGAAGGCAGCGCGCCGGCGACGCTACGGATCACCACTGACACGCGCTTCCAAAGCGCGATGATCGAATTCGGCGCCGAGGATGCGCGCCCGCGCGCGCTGTTCTCGCCTGCAGCGCTGGGACCGTTCGCGGGCCTCGATGCGCCGGTTACGATGAACGTCTCGATCGGCATGGACCGCGAGACGGGCGTGAATCGCTTCGAAGGCGAAGTCACCGTCGGCGAGGGCTCTGCGGATGTCGCAGGAGACCGATTCAACCTCTCGGGCGGCCGGCTGCACGGACGCTACGATATTGAGACCGACGAACTGATCATCGACGACATTGCGCTGGCCGGGGAACGCACTCGGGTCGGCGGCGAAATCCGCGTCCGCGATGTTTCAGCGATCCTGCGTGCGGCCCCCAACGAACCGGCGGCGCTCGACATTTCGCTGCCATCGATGCGCCTTGCGGTGCCCGGCACGTTCACGGAGCCGCTTGCGTTCTCCAATGTGCAGATCGTCGGCGCCATTGTTTCCGCCGAGCGCTCGATCCGGCTGACGCGCATCACTGCGCGCACAGGCGAGGCCACCTTCAACGGCGCAGGCCGACTCTATTGGGGCGACGCAGGCGGGCGCACGCGCATGGGCGTCGAACTGGACGGCGCCGTCGACGGCGCGATCGACGCCCGCGCGGTGATGCACATGTGGCCGATCGGCCTCGGTGAAAGCGCGCGCGCTTATCTGGCGCGCTCGATTACGGGCGGGCGCGTCACTGACGCGTCGGTGCGCCTCAACATCACACCGGCCGATCTCGCCGACGGCATCCTGAACGATGACGCCGTCGATGTGCGGTTCAACGTCTCGAACGCGTCGATGCAGTTCGTCTCGACCATGTCGCCGGTGACGAACGCGCGTGGCTCGGGCGTTCTGCGCGGCAATCGTTTCGACATGACCATTCCCGAGGCGCGCTTCCACGGCATGAACGTCACCAACGGCGTTATCGAAGCGCCGCGGTTCAAGCCCCGCGGCGACATGGCGACGATCTCGGCCCGCATCGACGGCGAGGCGCGCCACATTCTCGAAGTGCTCGGGCAAGAGCCGATTGCGCTCGGCGAGCGGCTGCCGGTCGATGCGGCGAGCGCAACCGGCCGCGGCAGCGTCAATATCCGCATCCAGCGTCCGATGGTGCGAGAAGCGCCGTTCGAAGATTGGCGCTTCACCGTCGACGGCTCGATCCGCGATTTCGCCGGCAATATGACGACGCGGCGGATGGCGGTCTCGCAAGGCCAGCTCACGGTGCGCGGCGACCAACGCGCGGTCACGGTGTCAGGTCCGATCCGCGCCGGGACTTCGGCGATCCAGAACGTGCGCTGGACAGAGCGTATCGGCTTGCGCGGCGCACAGGCCGCAACTGCGTCCGAGTATCAGATTTCGGGCGATTTCGACGCCAACGATCTCGAGCGCCTCGGTTATCCCGTGGCGCGCTATGCACAGGGGCGCATCGGCGTGACTGTGACCGGCCAAGGGCGCGGCTTCGACGTGGAGAACGCGCGTATCGATCTCGATCTGCGCAACGCCGCGGTCGAGTTGCCGCGCTCGTTCTGGACCAAGCGCGCGGGCGTGGCGGCTTCAGCGCGGTTCACGGTGCAGCGTCAAAGTGACGGCGGCCTCGCATTCAACGACATCGATGCGCGCGGCGGCGGCCTGAACATGCAAGGCCGCGTGCGTCTGGCGCAGAACAATCGGGTGTTGGAAGTCGACTTGCCGCGGCTTTCCGTGGAAGGCCATTCCGAGGCGCGTGTGAATGCGACGCGCGCGCAAGACGGCGTCCTCGATGTCGCCATTCGTGGCGCGATGTTCGACGCCGCGCCCTTCATGGGCGCCCAACGGGCGCCCGCGGCGGCGCAGCCTGAGGCGGCGGCGCCCGCAGGCGCGACGGCAGCAGCAGCGGACGAGGGTGTCCCCATGCGGGCGAGCGTCATCGTTGACCGCTTGAAGATGCGCGGCGGCGCCACGCTCAGCAACGCCAACGTTCAAGTGGTGACGACGAGCAATGCGCTGAGCACGCTCGCAGCCGAAGGCAGGACGCCGGGAGGAGAATCGTTCTCGCTGACGCTCGGGCCACGCGCGGGCGACTCACGCAGCCGCGTTCGCTTCCGGTCCGGTGACGCAGGCTTCGCCGTGCGCGCGCTGACCGGCGCGGAGAACGTCGTCGGCGGCACCGCGGCGGCGGATGGCGATTGGCGCGGCGGCGCGCCGAGCCAGGCGCGGTTCACGGTGCAGATGCGCGGCTTCCAGGTTGTGCGCCTGCCGGCGATGGCGCGGCTCTTGTCGTCGGCGGGTTCGTTGACCGGGCTCGTCGAAATGCTCAACGGCGACGGCATCGGTTTCACCTCGCTCGATGCCGATATGACGTACGCCAATGACCGGCTGCGTTTCACCGAAGGCCGCATGACCGGGCCGTCGCTGGGCCTGACCGGGGCCGGCAGTTATGACGTGCCGCGCGACAATCTCGACATCGACGGTGTCGTCGCGCCCTCGCCGATGCTCAACTTGTCCATGCTCGGCAGCATTCCGGTGCTCGGCGATCTGTTGGTGTCGCGCCGGGGCGAAGGCGTGTTCGGCATGACCTATTCGATCAATGGCAGCGCCGGCGAACCCCGCGTGGGCGTCAATCCGGTGTCGGCGCTGACGCCGGGAATCCTGCGCCGCATTTTCGAGCCCGCGCCGCAGCGCGAGACCGAAACGCCGACGCGTGAGAGCGGCGGCATGCACGCGTTCCGGCCCGAAGGCTCGACGCCGCAAGCCCCGGATGTCAGCACTCCGGTCGCCGAAGTGGCCGACGCGACGCCTTGAAGGCGCGCCGCCACAGGGAAAATGCGGGATAGAAGTGCGCCTATCCACGCAATTTTTCGCCTAAGCCGCTGAAATCAAAGCGCTGGCGGAAATCGAATCCGACCGGTTGTGCACGGCCTTACACTGGCCGGGCATGAAGCAAGCCCAACCCATCGTCACATCAGCCCGCGTCGAAGCGTATATCGCTTCGGCGCTGCGCTTGCTGTGGCGGCCGCTGGGCGCGGTGCTGCGCTTTGGCCTGACTGGGCGCAGCGCCAAGCTGAAGCAGACGCTCTGCCTTGCCGAGCGCGGCGTCGAAAGCACGCTCTTCCTCAAGGCCATCGCACTCTATGGGCCGGCGGCCAGGCGCAGAGGCCGGCGCGGAGACCGGCGGCTGAAATACCGGCGCCTGGCGCTTTTCTTCAAAGGCGCGCGCGTTCGCGCCCGCAAAGCGAGCGCGCTCACCCGCGTGCTCGCGCTGATCGATGCGCTGCTCAATCCCGAGCGCGCCGTCAGCTATTTCCTCAAGCGCATCTGCAAGGGCCTGCGCTACACCAAGCTCGTCGCGCTGCCGTCGGCGACCGAGGCGCCGTCGTGCGCGGCGCTCGTTGCGCAAATTCTCGCGCCCGACACGTCCTGACGCGCGCCATCAGCCTTCATCGGATCGATCGCCGCCGAATCCATTGGATTCGCGCGGGCGCCCGCACAGGCTGCGTCTAGCTCACGCGCAAGAGCGCGTGCTTCTTCTTGCCCAGCGACAGCTTCACCGCCCCGTCGACCAGATCGGCGCCCGTGATCGTCGCGGTTTCATCCGCCACAGCGTTATCGTTCACGCGCAGCGCGCCCGCCGTAATATGCCGCTTGGCTTCGCCGTTCGACGCAACAAGCTCGGCGCGCACGAACGCGGCGGCGACGCGAAGGCCTTGCGCCAGCTCTTCCGGGGTGACGGAGAATGTCGGCAGATTGTCGCTGCGCACGCCTTGTTCGAAAGTCGCGCGGGCGGCGTCCTCGGCCTTGTTCGCCTCCTCGCGCCCGTGCAGAAGCGCAGTCGCTTCCGTCGCGAGCTTCTTTTTCGCGTCGTTGACCTCGGCGCCTTGCAGCGCCTCGAGACGCGAAATCTCTTCGAGCGGCAGATCGGTAAAGATCCGCAGGAAGCGCCCCACGTCGGCGTCTTCGCTATTGCGCCAGTATTGCCAATAATCGTAGGGGCTCACCATGTCGGCGTTGAGCCAGACGGCGCCTTGCGCGGTCTTGCCCATCTTGGCGCCGCTTGCGGTAGTGATCAGCGGCTGCGTCAGGCCGAAGAGTTCGAAGCCTTCCATGCGCCGGCCGAGTTCGACGCCGTTGACGATGTTGCCCCACTGATCGGAGCCGCCCATTTGCAGGCTGCAATCGTAGCGCCGCTTGAGTTCGACGAAATCGTAGGCCTGCAGGATCATGTAGTTGAATTCGATGAAGCTCATGGGCTGTTCGCGCTCGAGGCGCATGCGAACGGAATCCATCGTCAGCATGCGGTTTACGCTCATGTGGCGACCGACTGTGCGAAGGAAATCGAGATAGTTGAGCGGCAACAGCCATTCGGAATTGTCGACGAGAATGGCGTCGGTCTTGCCGGCGCCGAAGCTCAGGAATTTTTCGAACGTGCCGCGGATCGAGACGGTGTTCCGGACGATCTGCTCTTCGGTCAAAAGCTGACGCATTTCCTCCTTGCCGGAGGGATCGCCGACGCGGGTGGTGCCGCCGCCGAGCAGCACGATCGGCTTGCCGCCAGCCTGCTGCAGGCGGCGGAGGTACATGATCTGAGTGAGGTTGCCGACGTGCAGCGAGGGCGCCGTCATGTCGAAACCGATATAGCCGGTGACGCCCGCCTGCGCGGCTTTGTCCAAGCCCGCCAAATCGGTGCATTGATGGAACTGCCCGCGCGCAACGGCGTCGCGGAGGAACCGGGATTTGAGGTCGGCGGTCGTCATGGCGGCTGGCCGATAGCACGGGCGGGCGGCGCTGTCGAAGCCACGCTCTGTTAAAGCAGAACGAGTTTAAGGTGGGCCATGCGCGTGGAGCTGAAACCTCATCCCGAGACGCCGCCGGGACCAGTCGCTTCGATCACGGTCGACGCCGATCGCGTTTGGAAGCACGGCGTTAAGCTCCGGTACGTGCTGCACGGCGACTTGGACGCGATCCGATTTTCGGCTCGCGTGAAACCGGAGCATGTCGACGGGTTGTGGCGGACGACGTGCTTTGAAGCGTTCATTCGAGATCCGGGCGCGGCAGGGTATAACGAATTCAATCTGTCGCCTTCGACCGCCTACGCGATCTATGGATTCAGCGGTTACCGGGAAGGGATGGCGCCCGGACATTGCTCGCGTGCGGGAATAACGGTGGCGATGAGCGACGGCCGCTTTGAGCTCGTAGGAGGCTTGGACCTTCTGCGCGCGGCGCACGTGAGGGCGGATGGTGCACTGCTGCTGGGGCTTAGCGCCGTGATCGAAGAGACAAGCGGCGCGAAGTCCTACTGGGCGCTCGCCCATCCGCCGGGTAAGCCGGACTTTCATCACGCCGATGGATTCGTGTTGGAGCTGCCATGAAGTTCGGCATCGATCGATTGCTGGAGGACGCATCGCTACGCGCGCCTTTACACGGCAAGCGCGTGGCGCTGGTGGCGCATCCGGCGTCGGTCACGCGCGATCTCACGCATTCGCTCGACGCGCTGATGGCGTGCGAAGATATCCGCGTCACCGCAGCGTTCGGACCGCAGCACGGCATGCGCGGAGACAAGCAGGACAACATGATCGAGACGGCGGATTACAACGATCCGCTGCACGGCATTCCGGTGTTTTCGCTTTACGGAGACCTGCGCCGGCCGAGCGGGCAGATGATGTCGACGTTCGACATCGTGCTGATCGATCTCCAGGATCTGGGCTGCCGCATCTACACCTTCATCACCACGCTGCTCTACATGCTCGAAGCGGCGGCGAAAGACGGCAAGGAAGTCTGGGTGCTGGACCGGCCCAATCCTGCTGGGCGCCCGGTCGAGGGGCTGACGCTCAGGCCAGGTTGGGAGAGCTTCGTCGGCGCTGGCCCGATGCCGATGCGGCACGGGCTGACGCTCGGCGAATTGGGCAAGTGGTTTATCGAACATTTCAAGCTCGACGTCGCTTACCGTGTGATCGAGATGGAAGGCTATGAGCCCGACGCTGCGCCGGGTTTCGGCTGGCCGATTGCGACGCGCACATGGGTCAATCCATCGCCGAACGCGCCTAACCTCTGGATGGCGCGCGCCTACGCCGGCACCGTGATGCTGGAGGGCGCGACGTTGAGCGAAGGACGCGGAACGACGCGGCCGCTGGAATTGTTCGGCGCGCCAGACATCAACGCGCGCGACGTCATCGCTGAAATGCGCAAGCTCGCCCCGCACTGGCTCAACGGCTGCAAGCTGCGCGATTGCTGGTTCGAGCCGACGTTCCACAAGCACGTGAAGCAGCTCTGCAATGGCGTGCAGATACATTGCGAAGCGCCGGACTATTACGATCACGCGACATTCAAACCGTGGCGCGTGCAGGCGCTGGGATTCAAAGCGATCCGGCGGCTCTATTCGGGTTACGAGCTGTGGCGGAATTTTCCGTATGAGTACGCCTTCGGAAAATTGCCGATCGACGTCATCAACGGCTCGCCGCTGCTGCGCGAATGGGTCGACGACGCGGCTGCGCTGCCAAGCGACCTCGACGCGATTGCGTTGCCTGACGAGCAGGCGTGGATCGCCGAGCGCACCCCGCATCTGTTGTACTGAGCCGCCGCGTTCTCCCGGCGTTCAATAAATCTCGGTAAGGATGCAAGATGTTCGCGTTTTGAGCGCCGGGCGTTGCGGACTGCACCGATCGCAGCGTTAAGCTTTCCTACAGAGTGCCGCGCTACGCGCGCGTGCGCGCGAGCGAGGAATAGCGCACTTAGAACCAGCCCTTTTTCTTTTTCTTTTCCGGAGCGGGCGGCGCCGGGGGCGTCTTGGGCGCAGCCTGTTGTGGACGCGTCTGCTGCTGCTTCGCGGCGTTCGAGGTTTGCTGCGGCGTGCGTTGTGACGGCGCCTGCTGGCCCGCGAGCTTTGGTTTCGCCGCCTTCGGGTCCGGCCCGAGTTTGTCCACAAACCACATGACGTTCCCTCACCCTTTGTTGGACGCTCGTTCGCCAGCGCCGCCACCTCGTTATCGTATTGGAACGAACGCGCCAATTGGCGAAGCAAAGGTTTGCTGAGGCTTCATCTCACGAGGCGTCTGTGGATAAGTTCTTGCATGCAGTAGCCAGGCGCCGGCCGCTAACGCGGCGCGCGTTTGGCGAGGATGCGCTGCAGCGTCCGGCGGTGCATGTTGAGGCGGCGCGCGGTCTCGCTGACGTTATGGCCGCAGAGTTCGTAGACGCGCTGGATATGCTCCCAACGGATGCGGTCAGCGCTCATCGGGTTTTCCGGCGGCTCCGGCTTTTCGTCGGGCGAAGCGAGCAGCGCCTTCACGATGTCTTCGGGGTCGGCAGGTTTGGCGAGATAGTCGAGCGCGCCGGCTTTCACCGCAGCGACGGCGGTGGCGATGGCGCCGTAACCGGTGAGCATAACGATGCGCGCGTCGGGACGGCTCTTGTTCAGCGCTTCGACGACGGACAAGCCCGAGCCGTCTTCGAGGCGAAGGTCGAGCACCGCGTATGCAGGCGGCGCCTTGGCGGCGACGTCGCTGGCTTCGGCGACCGAGCCGACAGCTGTGACTTCGAATCCGCGTTGTTCCAACGCGCGCGCCAAACGCGTACGAAAGGCGGCGTCGTCATCAAGAATGAGGAGAGATTTTTCGCCTTCGGGGGGCGCCGCCGTCGTCATCAGCTCACATGCTCCACGCGCCACCTATCTAGCGCCTTTTCCGTTATTTTAAAGCGCAGACGCTTCGATGGCCGAGCGCGGCCATCGGGCTTTCACCAAGGCGCCGTGCTGCGGCAGGCGGCGATTGCGGACCTCGAGCTTTGCGCCGCTGCGTTCGAGCAGCGTCTTGGAAATGAAAAATCCCAAACCCAAGCCGCCTGCCATGCCCTCTTCATCGCGTTCGGTGAGATAGGGTTCGCCCAGCCTGCCGAGGACGCCAGGGGCAAAGCCAGGCCCATCGTCTCGAATGGCGATCTCGATGTGCTCGGCGTCCCAGCGCGCTTCGATGTCGACGCGTGTTTCTGCAAAACCGACGGCGTTTTCGACGATGCCGCCGAGCGCGTGGACGATTTCCGGCATGCGCCGCAGCGTCAGCGGACCTTCGCCTTTAGCGTCGATGACGATTTCAGCCCCGAGGCCCTCATGCGGCGAGATCACTTCTTCCAGGATCGACTTGATCGGCGCGCGCTGGATCATCACGTCGCCTTGCTCGCGATTGGCGGATAGCTGCGCGAGGATGGCGCGGCAGCGCTCGCTTTGCGTCACCAGCAATTGCAGGTCTTCAGCGCGAGGGTCGTCCGGTTTCATGTCGCGCGCCATTTCCTTGGCCACGAGGTGAATGGTGGCGAGCGGCGTGCCGAGCTCGTGCGCAGCGGCCGCCGCAAGTCCGCCAAGCGCCGACAGCGTCTGTTCGCGTGCGAGCACGGCTTGCACGGCGGCGAGCGCGATGTTGAGGCGTTCTTCTTCGGCCGCCACGCGCCACGCGTAAACGCTGGTGAAGCCGAGCCCCACCAGCACAGCGGCGGCGACGCCCATTTGGTAAAGGGTCGGCATCACGAAGCTTGCGCCTTCAGGCCACGGCAGCGGAAGGCGCCAGACCGAGATAGCGCCGACGCAAACGAAGGTGAGCGCGGCGAGCATGGCGGTGACGGCGGGACGCAGCACCGTTGCGCTCACGGCAACGGGCGCAACGAAAAGAAACACGAACGGATTCTGCAAACCGCCCGTCAGCGCAAGCAAGACCGCAAGCTGCACAGCGTCGTAGGCCAGTTGTGCCGCCGCTTCCCATTCGCGCGCCAGTTCCTGGCTGCGCCGCGTGGCGATGAGCACGAGATTGACGGCGATGGAGACGCCAATAGCTGCGAGCGCCCAGCCGATCGGGAACTCGACGTTGAGCCCGTAGCGCACAAACAATACGGCCACGGTCTGGCCGAAGATCGCCAGCCAGCGGAGCAGCACGAGGGTGCGCACGCGCACGCGGCTGGTCGCGCCCCAGAAGCCGGGAAGCGGGGCATGAAGGAGCGGCTGGGCCTCGGTCTCTACCATTGAAGGTCACTCATCGCCGCGGCGGCGCCGACGCTCAAGAGCCGGAGGCAACCGCGCGACAAAAAATCGGCGCTCCCGGTCGCGACAGGACCGGCCGGCGACGATCAGCGCCGGTCCAACACGACAACCATGGGCCCGAGTGCATGGCTGTCGTCGCTACGGCCGATCGCGGGCGCCCAGAGGCTGGACACGGCGCCATCCAGAAACAGCGCGTCGCGGCAACGGAGCTCGTCGCGGAAGAAGCGCGCGAAGCGGCCGAACGAGACCATGCCGGAGCTGATGACGAAATAGGCGGTATGGCTGTCGCGCAGTCCCACGCCATTGCGCACCAACCTTGACGCGCCGTCTTCGGCAAAGCGTGGATGCAGTTCGCCTCCGATGACGAGCATCGGGCCCGATTGTGTGGCCCAACGCGGTTGGCGGTTCTCGAGCACGTACGACTCGGAGGTCTCGATATGCAGCACGCCGTCGCCGCCCTGCCAGAACACCCCATTCGGCTTCAAATGGAAGTTGCCGGGACCGTCCGTTAGCGAAATCGCCTTCTGCTCCTCGCCGTCCTCGACATAGAGACCGATCGGCGCGCCACGCCCATTGAACATACCAGCATTCATGGCGAAGCGGACGAAGCGCGCGTCGGCGCCGAGTTCGCGCTGCAAATTTTCGAGGCTGCGCAGGTAGCCGCCGCTCGCGGCGCGGGAGTAGAGACGCATGTCGTGCGTGCGTGCATCGTAGCTGCAAACGATGAAGCGCGAACCCTCAAAGTCGCGCGCCGTGCACGGCGCCTCGCGTGCTTGCAGGCGCGGCAGGATAAAGAGCGCCGCACCGGCAAGAATGCCGACGATCGTCGCGATCGCAATCAAGGGCCCGCGGCTGAGCTTCATCTGGCCGTCACATGCGCACATTCGCGCGCCCGCTCAAGCGGAGGCTGCGGCAATGCGCCCCCTGTGCGCTCGCGCCGCGTTGATAATGGGATTGGCTGGGGCTCTAGCTCTTGCGATGGCAGAACCGGTTGAAACGCCGCGCCGCAATTTGACGGGCGCTGTCGTGCCGGGGCTTGCTTTGGCCGGGCTCGCGGCTGTCGGCGCGATGTGGCTGGTGGGCGCGAATGGCATTGGCGGCAAGCAGGCCGCCGTCGCGCCGCGCGATTGTATTCTCGAGAACGCGGACGCAATCGGCGGGCCGATCGACTTGGTCGACGTGAACGGCGCGCGTGTCACACAGGCGGATTTCGCCGGAGAGGCTGCCGTCATTTATTTCGGCTTCACGCACTGCCCGGATGTCTGCCCGACCAGCATGTACGCCCTGGCCGAAGCGCTGACGCTGGAGGGCGGCTACGATGTGCAGCCGATTCTGATCACCGTCGATCCCGAGCGCGACACGCCGGAGCGTATGCGCGAATACTCGCAAACCGACGGCTTTCCCGATCATCTCGCCGGCCTCACCGGATCGCGCGCCCAGGTCGATGCAGCCGCGCGGGCATTCCAGGTCTATCACGGCAAAGCGGAAATCCCCGGCGCCCCGGCCGACGCCTACAACGTCGACCACTCATCGCTGCTCTATGTCGTGGACGGAAACTGGCGCACGGTTTCAGCGATGCAGACGATGCGGCGCACCGATCCCATGAATCCGCAGAGTCCGATGGTCCCGGCGGCGCCGGGGGACATAGCGGCGTGCATTGCCGCTGGGCTGGAGCGGACCGGTTCCTGATTATGTGAAGCAGGCGGTATTGCGCCTGGAAACCGTCCCATTACATTGCTCACACGGAATAAGGCCTGGGTTTGGAACCCTGGCGGGGGATCCGGTTAAGACGTCCGGCATAAGTCGCCAGTCTGGCGCACTGCGGTGCAAAAGGCTCGTCTGCGGAGTTGTCTTAGCTTGTTGGAAACAGGGGGACTCGCAGTATCCGTTCGGATTGCTGCGACGCAGCAGAAGGGCTGGCATGCTCTATTCGCTTTATGAACTCGGCCATCTTTCGGTGGCGCCCTTGCGCATCGCGGCTTTGATGCAGTCGTCGATGCTGCGCTCGCCGCTCAACCCGCTGGGCGACACCGAGGTCGGCCGCACGGCTGCGGCGGCGGCGGACTTGTTCGAGTCCATGACCCGTCGCTATCGCAAGCCTGCGTGGGACCTGCCCACGACGACCGTAAACGGCGCTGAGGTGTCGGTGACGCCGAAAAGCGTCTGGTCGATGCCGTGGTGCGACATGATCCATTTCGAGCGCGACGCCGAAGCGCTCAAGGCGGCGCGCGGAGATCGCACCGATCCGACTGTGCTGCTCGTTGCGCCGATGTCGGGCCACTACGCGACGCTCCTGCGCGATACGGTGCAGGCGTTTCTGCCCGAGCACGAGGTTTACATCACCGATTGGGCCGATGCGCGCATGGTGCCGGTAATCGCCGGGCGCTTCGATCTCAACGACTATATCGACCACCTCATGGGCATGCTGCGCGCGCTCGGGCCGCAGACCCATGTCGTTGCCGTGTGCCAGCCGGGACCGGCCGTCGTCGCCGCGGTTTCGCTGATGGCTGAAGAGGACGATCCCTGCACTCCGGCGACGATGACGATCATGGGCTCGCCGATCGATGCGCGCAAATCGCCGACGGCGCCGAACCTGCTCGCCGAGAAGCGCGACATCGAGTGGTTCAAGCAGAACATGATCCACACAGTGCCTGCGCTCTATCCGGGCGCCTTCCGGCGCGTCTATCCCGGTTTCCTGCAGCTCGCGAGCTTCATGGGCATGAATCTCTCGCGCCACGTGGACGCGCACTATTCGTATTTCCAGAACCTCGTGAAAGGCGACGGCGACTCGACCGAGAAGCATCGCGATTTCTACGACGAATACCTCGCCGTGATGGATCTCTCGGAAGAATTCTACATTCAGACGCTCGTCGAAGTGTTCCAGGAATATCGCCTCGCCAACGGCACAATGATGCATCGCGGCCGCCGGGTCGATCCGGGCAAAATCACCAAGACAGCGCTGCTCACGGTAGAGGGCGAGAATGACGACATCTCCGGCATCGGCCAAACCCAGGCGGCGCATCACATCTGCAACAACATCCCCGAGCAGATGCGCCGCGACTACATTCAGCCCGGTGTCGGCCATTACGGCGTATTTTCGGGCCGGCGTTTCCGCACCGAAATTTATCCGCGCCTGCGCGAATTCATGCGCGCGTTCCACTCCAACGTGTCCCGCAATGTGCGGCGCACAACCTTGAAAGTGGTGGTTGGCGACTAAGCCTTCGGCCCGCCCCAGCCGCCAGCCGGATTCTCTTCAGCGAGTGTCATCGTCTTTCCGTCAGCTCGGCGAACCGCAAACGCGGTTGCGTCGAAGCCATCGAGGCACTGCACGTTGACGCCATAATGGTCCGGCATCGAGCGTTTGCGGTGAAACGGATAAATGCCGCAAACGCTGCAGAAATAATGGCGTGCGACCTTCGTATTCCACTGGTACAGCGTGAGCTTGTCTTCGCCGCTGCCGATCGTCAGCCGGCTCTCCGGAACTGTGGTCATCAGCGCATTTTTCTTGGCGCAGAGCGAACAATCGCACGTATAGATGTCGATGATTTCGGCATCGATCTGGAATTGGACAGCGCCGCAGTGACACGCCCCGCGATAGACCGGCATCTGGAGACCCTCCGGCGCACGTTAACGCATGCGCTGGGTCGCGTGAATCGGCGGGACATGAGATTCTTGCGTATGCGCTTCGATTCGAGACAGAAGCTCGAGCCGGGTCGGACCGAGATCGAAACGATTGACGGCCGTCGCGTGCCGGTGAAACTGATCGTCAATCCGCGTGCGCGGCATGTGTCGGTGCGCATCGATCCGACGCGCCGCGAAGCGATCGCCACGGCGCCGACGAAGCGGCACCTGAAACACGCGGCTCAATTTGCCGCCGAGCGCGCCGGCTGGATCGCGCAGGAATTGTCGCGCCTGCCGAAGGGGATTTCGCTGACGCCCGGCTCGGTCGTGCCGATCCGCGGCGTGGAGCACGACCTTGTTTATGCGCACGGGCGCGCGCCGGCGCGGATCGAGGAGGGATTGCTGCCGCGCCTGATCGTGTCGGCGCCCGACCCGGCGCTGTTTGAATCGCGTGTGCTGCGGTTCTTGAAGGATCAAGCGCGCACCGATCTCATAGACCGCGTGGCCACGCATGCCGTGCGCCTTGGCGTGAAACCGGTGCGGATTCAGGTCAAAGAACTGCGCTCGCGCTGGGGTTCGTGCTCGGTGGATGGCGTGCTGTCGTTTTCATGGCGCCTGATCCTCGCGCCGCCTTACGTGCTCGATTATCTTGCCGCGCACGAAGTCGCGCACTTGCGTGAGATGAACCACTCGCGCCGGTTCTGGGCGCTGGTACGCAAGTGCTTGTCCGACTACGAAGCTGGCCGCGACTGGCTTCATCTGCACGGATGCGCGCTGCACGCCGTGGGGCTGGCGCGTTAAGCGGCGTTGGCGGCCACGAGCGCGGCTATGCCGAGCCACGAAATGAAGGGCTCCCCGCTCGTTGCGGGGAGCCTAACTCAACGCAGCTACGCGCGCGACTACTGGCTGCCGGGCGTCACGCCGGGGCCGATATTCTGGTTGAAGAACGCCAGCGCCTCTGTGAGCACCGTTCGCCAAGCGTCGCCTTGGATCGGCGTCGCATAATGATCGATGTCGTGCAGCGTGATCAAGCGCGCGTCTTTGCCGACGCGTTGCAGAGCGCGAACCATGATCTCGCTCTGCTCTATCGGCACGGTTTGATCTTCATCGCCGTGGATAATCAATAAGGGCATCCCGACACGTTCCGCGTTCTGCGCTGCAGAGAACTGATCGAGCCGCTCTCCGTCGCGACCTGGATTGCCGATCGCTTCGGTCCAATACTGGTAGGACATTGTCTGCGAGCCGCCACCGCCGCCTTGAATGACGTCGTTTCCGGTGGAGCCTGCGCGCACCCAACGCATCATCGCTCGCAAATCCGACACCCCGGCGCCCGCGACCGAACACTTGAACAGGTCAGTGTTTAGGAACGACGCCGTGAACGCCACGTAACCGCCGTACGACCAACCATTGATGCAAATGCGGTTGGGGTCCGCGATGCCCTGCTCAATGAGATAGCGCGTGCCGTCGGCGACGTCGTCCTGCATCCGCTGTCCCCATTGGCCGTGGCCAGCTTCAACGAAAGAGCGGCCGGAGCCGCCGCCGCCGCGGAAGTTGGGTTGAAACACCGCGTAGCCGTTTGCGGCGTAGGCATTCGCGAAGGGATCGTAGCCCCAAACGTCACGGCCTTCCGGGCCGCCATGGGGAACGACGATCAGCGGGAGATTGCGCGCATTGGTGACGCCTGGGGGAATCCAAAGATAACCCCACTGCCGCTGCCCATCCGATGTCGTGTATTCGACCACGCGCTGCGTCGGCAAAAGATTGGCGCTGGCGTTGGGACGCTGGCGGAAAGCAACGTTCAACGAGCGGTTCGCGTGATTGTACAGATAGTAGGTGCCAAGATCCTGCGGACCATCCGTGAACACGAGCCAGCGATTGCCGTCCTCGGCGCGTCCCACCAAGCGTATATTGACGTTGTCGCCTAGCGCTTGGTTGATCGCCGCCCAACGCTCGGCGAATGCGGCATCCTTCGGTTCGCATTCCCATCGGTGACCCCACCAACACGCGGCGAGGATCGTGCTGGTTTCGACGTCGCGGACAGCGCTCGAAACATCAAAGCGATCGTTCGTGTGGATAGTCTGAGTGTATTCGCCGGTTGCGGCGTCGAATGCATAGAGCCCGCTGGTGTCGCTGCCTTCCCGGCGGGCGAGAACGAAAACTTGGCCCGGCGTCACTGCCGGACCGACAGGAGAGAACGTAGGACCGGAATTCGCGCCTTCAGCGCCTCGGAAAGTGATGATTTCGGTCCAGCGCGACTGGCCGGGTCCGCGGCGAAGCCAAGTATAGCCGCGTCCGTTGCCGACGACGTCCTGGCGCAGCACTGGCGCGCCGTTCACGTCGACGACCCAATTGAAAGTGAAGAGCGTTCCTTGATCGACGGTGGTGAAAGACCCGTCGTTGACGTTCACCTTACGCAGTTCGGCGCCGCCGACAGCCGGCACGATGATCAAGACGTGATTGTCATCGTCGCGCAGCAAGCTGACAAAGCGAGCGGCCAAATAGCGAGGCAAGCCTTGCTGCGCCGAGGGATCATATAGCGCAACGAGCCCCGTGCCGTCGATTGAACTCGAATAGATGCGGGCGTTCCATTCGAAGCCATCATCCACGTTCGCACGCCGCACCGCGGTTCGGCGGGTGAACACGACCCGATTCTTCTGTGCGAGCGTAAAGATCAAACGCTGGTCCGATACGAACCGCACGTCCGAGATTTCGAGACTCTGATCTGAGCGCGCGCGCTGGATGGCGCGAGATTGGCGTGTTTCTAGATCGACGACCATCAGCGCGTCGCCGATCTCGTCGTGGCGCAATAGGGCCATGTAGCGCCCGCTCGGCGAAATCGTCGCGCCGCGGAAATCGTCGTAGCCGAGGAACCAGTCGAGCGGCGCCCGTTGCACTTGCTGCTGGGCAGACGCCGGCAGAGCCAGCGCGCAGACAGCCGCCAGCAAGCCAAAGAGAACACGTCGCATGAAGAACCCCCAAAACGCCGTTTTACGGTCGCCTTCGCGGCTTGGATGTAGCCGCCGCGGCCGTGCTTGTCAGCACCGCAAACAGCATATCGGCGCCGATGATCAGCCTTCCGGGCCGAAGTCCAACGACCGATCCTGGTCGTCGGGCGGCGCCGTCTGGGGAGCGCCGATCACTGCGCCGATGGGCGCGCCGACTGCGGTGAGTTCGGGCGTTTCCGGATCGGGCAGACCTTGGTCGTAGTCGCTTGCGCGCGGCAATTGCAGCTCACGGACCGGCGTGTTTCGCAGCGCAGTCGGCATGAAGCGCGCCCAGATGGCGGCGGGCAGTGAGCCGCCGGTGACCCGGGCCGTCTCGGTGAAATTGTCGTTGCCGACCCAGACGCCTCCGACCATGCCAGGCACGAAAGCCACAAACCAAGCATCGCGGTAATCATTGCCAGTGCCGGTCTTGCCGCCAATCTGGCGGTCCGGCATGCGCGCGGCGGTGCCCGTGCCCCAGTCCACCACTTGGCGCATCATGTAGTTCATATAGCGCATCGGGCGTTCTTCGATGACGCGCGCGCGATTGTGCTGGCGAAAGCTCCACATCGTTTCATTGGAATTGGCGCGGCGTATGCGGGCGACGCCGTGGGCCTCGATGTTGTAGCCCTCCGCCGCCATTGCGCCGTAGGCCTGCGTCATTTCCAGCAGCGTGAGCTCCTGCGCGCCGAGCGCGAGCGAGTGATAATTGTTGAGCGGCGAGGTCACGCCCAGACGGCGCGCCACATCGATCACGTTCTGGCCACCGACTTCATTCGCGACCCTGATCGCCACCATGTTGAAGGAGAGGGCGAACGCGCGTGTGAGTTCGGTCGGGCCGTGATACTCGCCGGTGTAGTTGCCGGGGGACCACGGATCTTGGCCCTCGATGTAGATCGTGATTGGCGCGTCTTCCCGCACGCTCCACGGCGTCAGGCCATTTTCCATTGCGGCGAGATAGATGAAATACTTGAACGACGAGCCCGGCTGGCGGCGAGCCTGGGTGGCGCGGTTGAACTGACTGATATCGTAGTCGCGCCCGCCGACCATCACGCGCACGGCGCCTTCGTCATCCATGACGAGCGCGGCGGCTTGGCTCACGCGGCGCGCTTCGCCTTGTTCGGCCAGCACCGCCTCCACCGCTTCCGCGGCGGCGCGCTGGGCGGCGATGTCGATCGTCGTCTCGATGATGAAATCGTCGCGCTGTTGGCCGATCACGTCATTCAACAGCGGGTCGATCCAGTCGCGGTAATAGGAAAGCACGCCTGCCGGATTGCGGCGGCTGATCACGAGCTCCTCTTGGAGCGCTGCTTCACGTTCGGCGGCGCTGATGAAACCCATGTTCACCATCTCGTCGAGCACGAGCGTGGCGCGCTCGCGCGCGGCGGCGATGTCCTGGCGGGCGGGATTGAGACGCGAAGGCGCTTTGACCAGGCCAGCGATCATGGCCGATTGCAGCAGCGTGAGTTCGCGGGCGGGGCGGTCGAAATAGCGCTCGGCTGCGGCTTCGATGCCGTAGGCGCCGGCGCCGAAATAGACGCGGCTGAGGTAGAGCGCGAGGATTTCGTCTTTGGTGAAACGTCCCTCGAGCCAGATCGCCATGGCGATTTCCTGCGCCTTGCGCCGCCAGGAACGTTCGTTGGTGAGGAAGAGGTTCTTCGCGAGCTGCTGGGTGATGGTCGAGCCGCCCTGGACGACGCGGCCTGCGCGCAAGTTCTCTGCGCCTGCGCGCATCATGCCGCCCAAGTCGACACCGAAGTGATCGTAGAAGCGGCGATCCTCGATGGCGATGAAGGCCTGAGCGACATAGGGCGGCAGCGTCGCCAGATCGACCGGCGGCGCGTTCTGAGCGCCCTCACGCAGGATCACGTGGCCGTTTCGATCGAGGAAGGTGATCGACTGGCCGCCGCGCGCCTCCCACAAATCGTCGGTGGAGGGCATGCCCCAGGTGACGAAGAAGAAGAAGCCGACGATGAGCGCAACGACCCCGCCGGCGGTCCATCCGCCCCAAACCGCGGTCTCGCGCAGATTGCGTGGATGCTTGATGCCGCGGATGCGCCGCCATGTCTCGATGAGGAAGGCGCGCGCGGCGCCGTAGAATTTCACCCACTTCGGTTCGAAGAAGCGCCAGACATCGCCCGCAGTACTGACCACGCGGTCGCGCAGGCGTCCGAAGAGCGACGCCGGCGGTTCGTCTTGCGCTTCTTCCGGATCGCCGGCTGCGCGGAAATAATGCGGCGGCAGCTTGGCGTCGCCGGTTGTCTCGGGCGGCGCCTCAGCAGTCGGTGCAGATTCAGCGTGCTCATCCGCCGCGGCGACCGGCAGATCATCTGGAGTGGGCGGGAGCGTTTCGGACGGGGGCGTCGTTGGCTCGGACTCGTGCGTGGCCGCGTCCGCGAACAGCACTTCGTCCTGGGAGATTTCATCCGGCGCAGACAGGTCAGCTGTCGCCTCGACGTGATCGGGCGCTGCTTCACCCTCTTTGGGCGCGCCGGGCGGAGTTTCATCCTCCGGCCGGTTTGGATCGTTCTCGTCAGCCACCCCGGCTCACCCTCCGCGCTGCTGGTAGCGCGATTCGACCCCAAACCGGCCGTAGTCACAGCAGGTGCGAAGTCCGATTTGTGAAACGCGTGCTGGTCGGGAAGAAGTTCCCTAGCCACTTTCCAGCCCCAATTTTGGGCGCGGCGAGAGCATTCCGCAACAGGCTGGGGCGCCTGCTTTTTCTTGCCGGAGCGGGACCGTATGGCCATATAACGCAGGCGCCGCGGGATTCTCCCGACGGCAAGGAGGTTAACGGATGAGCGACTACCATTACCAAACGGGGTCGGTCCCGGCCGGCCGCGCGGACATGGCGGTCGATGCGGGCCTTCGATCCTTCATGCTCGGCATCTACAACAAGATGGCTCTGGGCCTTGCGCTGACCGCGGGTTTGGCCTGGATCGTCGGCACGACGCCGGCGCTGATGGCCGCCATCTTCTCGGGTCCCCAAGCCTATCTCGTGATGTTTGGCCCGCTTGCGATCCTGCTGATCGCAAGCTTCGTAATGCGCAATCCCTCGCCGATGTCGGCGAACTTGGTCTACTGGAGTGTTGTTGCACTGATTGGCGTCGGCATGGGCGCGTTGGTGTTTGCGTACGCGCGCATTCCTGACGGCATGCTGGTTGTGGCGAAGGCGTTTCTGGTGACGTCGGCGGCGTTCGGCGGCCTCAGCCTTTGGGGTTACACCACCAAGCGCGATCTCTCCGGCTTCGGCACGTTCCTGATCATGGGCCTGATCGGCCTGATCATCGCCTCGATCGTCAACCTGTTTATCGCCTCTTCGGCGCTGAGCTTCGCGATTTCGGTGATTGGCGTGCTGGTGTTTGCGGGCCTCGTGGCGTTCGACACGCAACGCCTGAAGTACATGTACTACCAGCTGGGCGGCGATCAGCGGGCGATGTCCGTGGCCACCACCTACGGCGCGCTCAGCCTCTACATCAACTTCATCAACCTGTTCCAATTCATCCTGAGCCTGCTGTCGCCGCGCAATTAAGCGGCGTTCTTGAGAACGAAGAACCAGCGCCCCGGCTTTGGCCGGGGCGCTTTTCAATCGCCGATCACGCGCATGCGCTTGGGCATGAGTACGTCCAGCACCCGGATCAGGTCATGGCCGCGCCGCAGCACACGCCCATCGACGGCGCGCACGCTGTAGGCGCCGTGGGTCCGCGCTCCGTCGGGCCGCTTCTCGATCTGATAGAGCGGCGCTTCGCTCGTACGTCGATAGACGCTGAACAGCGCGCGGTCGGGGAGGGTGTCGAGCGCGTAGTCGCGCCACTCGCCGGCCGCGACCATTTGGCCATAAAAACGAAACAGACGATCCAGTTCAGGACGCTCGAAAAACACCTTGCGTCCGCTCATGCCGTGGGCCTCATCCTTATTCACAACGCGCCGGCCAGCTAAGCGTAGGCGCTATAGTATTACAAATGCGGCACGTCGGCTTTTGGACAGATTTTGTGCTTGCCCTCGCCCCATTGGAGCGCGAACTTATCACCGTGGCCGGTCGGAGACATGCTCGTGCTCCGGTATCCATCAGCCCCCCCAGCCCCCCGGGGTACGCGCTTCGGCTGGCCACACTCGCTTCAAATAGGCCCGCGATCTTCGCGGGCTTTGTCGTGTCTGGGCTCACGAAATCCCTTGCAAACTAAGGCGCGACGCTTCGCACTGCGGCACGCGCCTGCGTGCATCGCGCCGTTTGCATGGAGTGTTTCGACATCCTTCGCAGGCAGTGCGCGGCTCGTGCGCGAGCGTTTAACTCGTCCGAAACCATCGCGCCGAATCGCCTCGGGTGATTCGGCCTCTCTGTGGATAAGAAGCGGTGGCCTTTTCCCCAAATCCACCTTAAGAGCGGCCCTCGTTTTTCGACGGGGAACCCAGGTCACATGTTGTTGCAGGTCGATGGTCTGCGCAAAAGCTTCGGCCGCCGCGTAGCGGTGGACGGCGTTGGCTTTGCGCTGGACGTCGGGGAAATCGTCGGCTTCCTCGGTCCCAACGGGGCGGGCAAGACGACGACGATGCGCATGATCGCCGGCTATCTTGAGCCGGACGAAGGCGTGGCGAAAATCTTCAACATCGACGTGGCGCAAGAGCGCCGCCGCGCGCAGGAGCGGGTTGGCTATCTGCCGGAGGGCGCGCCGCTTTATGGCGAAATGACGCCGTGGAGTTTCTTGCGCTTTGTGGCTGAGACGCGGGGAATGACGCGCGAGGCCGCGCGCCACGCCGTTCGCCGCGCCGCACAAGACGCACGCCTGGGCGATACGATCGACCAGCCGATCGAGACGCTGTCGAAGGGATACCGCCGCCGCGTCGGGCTGGCGGCCGCGCTGCTGCACGACCCGATGCTGCTGATCCTGGACGAGCCGACCGATGGCCTCGACCCCAATCAGCGCCACGCCGTGCGCGACCTGATACGCCGACTCGGCGAAGAACGCGGGCTCATCATCTCGACGCACAGCCTGGAAGAAGTGGAAGCAGTGTGCACACGGGCGATCATCATCGACCAGGGCAGGATCGTTGCCGATAGGACGCCGGCGGCGCTGCGTGACGAACATGGCAGCCTCGAGCGCGCCTTCGCGGCGCTGACGCGCGGGGAGGAGCGCGTATGAAGAAGCGCCCCGGTCTCGCCAGCATGCTCGCCGTCTATCGGCGCGAACTGCTGTCCTATGTCACCACACCGACAGCCTACGTGTTCGTGGCGGTTTTTTTGTTCGCGATCGGTCTCTTCACCTTCCAGATCGGTGGATTCTTCGAAGTGCGTCGCGCCGACCTGAGCGGCTTCTTCGCGTTTCATCCGTGGATCTTCATGGTGTTCCTGCCGGCCGTTGCGATGCGCCTGTGGGCCGAGGAGAGCCGGTCGGGCGCCGTCGAGCTGTTGATGACGTTGCCCGCGCCGACCTGGTCGCTCGTCGTCGGCAAGTTTCTGGCGGCTTGGACGATTGCCGGCGGCGCGTTGCTGCTCACCGTGCCGCTTTGGGCCACGGTCAACGCGCTGGGTTCGCCCGATAATGCGGCGATTTTCACCGCCTACCTCGCCAGCCTGCTCATGGCGGGCGCCTACATCGCCATCGGCTCGGCGACGTCGGCGCTGACGCAAGCACAGATCGTGGCGTTCGTGCTCGCGGTGCTGGCGTCGTTCCTGCTGACGGCGCTCGGCTTGCCGCTCGTGCTGGATTTCGTCAGCAACATCATGCCGGGAGGCGTGGCCGAAGCCATCGCCCGTTTTTCGATTCTGCATCATTTCGACGCCGCCCAGCGAGGCGTCGTGGAGTTCCGCTCGGTGTTCTACTTCGCGTCGCTGATCGCGCTCTGTCTCAGCTTCACCGCTCTTGCGGTGGATGCGCGGCGGGGAGGCTGAGGAATGAGCGCACGCCGTTTCGCACTTCTCGCAGCGCTCGCGCTGTTCGTTGCCTTCATCGCCGCGAATCTGATCGCGAATTCGTGGTTTCGCGGTTGGCGGCTCGATCTGACCGAGAACCAGCTCTACTCGATCAGCAGCGGCACCCAGCGCACGCTGAACGACCTCTCCGAACCGGTGCAGCTCACGCTCTATTATTCGCGCGACGCAGCGAGCACTGTGCCGCAGCTGCAAACCTACGCGTCGCGCGTGCGCGAAATGTTGCAGACGTTCCAGGCCCGCTCCGGCGGCAAGGTGCGGTTCAGCGAAGTGAACGTCGAGCCGTTCACCGAAGCCGAGGACGCAGCAGCCGAAGCGGGCATCCAGCCGCTGCGGCCGTTCGAGGGCGCCGACCCGATCTATTTCGGCCTGACCGGCGCCAACGCCATCAACGACACGCGGACGATTCCCGTGTTCGATCCCCAGCGCGAAGCGTTTCTCGAATACGAGATCACCCGCCTCATCTACGAACTCGAGAATCCCGATCGCACGCGTGTTGGGCTTATCACGTCGTTGCCGCTGGACCCCGCTGCGGCCAACAATCCGGCTTTCGGGGCTTCCAATCAATCGGTGTTCGCCACCGAGATGGGGCGTTTGCTCGATGTGACGAAGCTGGCGCCGGATTTCACATCTATTCCCGACGACATCGACGTTCTGGCTGTCATCCATCCCGGCGCGCTGACGCCGCGCCAGCTCTACGCAATCGATCAGTTCATATTGCGCAAGGGCCGTGCGTTCATTGCGCTTGATCCGGCGTCGATGATGTCGATGCAATCGGGCGGGTTCGATCCGTTCAATCCCGCCGCCGCCGTGCCGAGCGCTTCAACGCTTGATCCTCTGCTCAGCGCGTGGGGCGTGACGCTGACGCCTGGCGTCGTGCTCGATCTCGAAGGCGCGCTGCCTGTGCAGGTGCAAGATCCCGCGACGGGTCAGACCGGGCAGGCGCCGCAGCCGCTGTTTTTCGCGATCCCGGCAGAGCACCTTGATCGCGAAGACCTGATGACGGCGTGGCTGCGCCGCGGCATCAATTTCGGTCTCGCCGGCGGGCTGACTTACAGCGAACGCGCCAACGTCGAAGTGCGACCGCTGGCTCGCACAAGCGGACGAACCATGCGGATGCCGGCCGAACAGGCGATGATGCGTCCCTCGCCTTATGACGTCTTGAACATGTGGCCACCGAGCGGCGGGCGCGTCGAGAACGTCGCGCTACGCCTGTCTGGCGCGCTGGAAACCGCGTTTCCTGAGGGGCGTCCGCCGGCAGACACTGCACCCGAAACCGAGGCCGCAACGCCTGAGCAGCCAGGCGCCGCGCCCGCGCAGCCGGCGGCGGAAGAGCCGCAGGCCGAGCCGCTGGCGCGCTCGGCGACGCCGGCGCAGATCGTCATCGTCTCCGACGTCGATTTCCTCGCCGACGACTTCTACGTCGATCCGCAGAGCGGCGGCACGGCGGCGGACAATGCGGCGTTCGCCTTGAATGCCATAGACGTGCTCGGCGGCTCCGACGCTCTGGTCTCGCTGCGCTCGCGCGCGCCGGCGCAGCGCAATATGGAGCTGGTCGAGAACATGGAGCGCGATGCGCAGCGGCGCATCGAAAGCCGTCAGCAGGAACTGGAGGCCGATCTGCAGCAGACGCAGGCGCGCCTAGAAGAACTGCAGGCGCGCGGCCGCGGTTCGGGCTTTTTCGCTGGCGATCTGGGCGCCGAACTCACCCCCGAAGAGCAACAGGAAGTCGATCGCTTCCGCGCGCGCGAGGGCGAAATCCGCACCGAACTCCGCGGCCTCGTCCGCGACCTGCGCGGCGACATCGACCGGCTGCAGGCGCTCGTCATTTTCATCAACGTGTGGCTGGCGCCGCTGCTGATTGCGGGCGCGGGGCTATTTCTGTTCTGGCGCCGTCAGCGGCGCGGGAGTGCGCGGCAATGACGACCGGCGTTGCAGAGCGCCGCAGGGCGCAATCGCTCACCTTGTTTCTGATCGCCGGCGCGTTGGCGGCCATCGCAGCGGTGACGCTGGCGATCGAGTCGCGCGGACTGAACCCGAATAATGCGACAGGGCCGGTCTTGCCGGGTCTGGAAGAGACAATTGGCGGAGCGCAGCGCATTACGATTACCAGCGCGGAGGCAATCTACCGTATCGAGCGCACGCGGCAGGGTTGGGCGATGCGCGATCGTGACGACTATCCGGTGCTGCCGAGCCGGCTGGCGCAGCTGACCGAGGGGCTGGAAACGCTGCGCTATGTGCGGCGCATGACCAATGACGCTTCGAAGCACGAACGCCTCGGCGTGACCGATCCGAGGGAAGGCGGGCGCGGGGTTCTGGTCCAGATCGAAGACGGCCGCGGCGCGCTGCTCGTGAATCTGATCCTCGGTGTTGAAACGAGCGGCCTCTACGCGCGCCGCCCTGACGAGGCGCAAACGTGGGAGGCGGACGGCGAGCTTCCGCCCTTGCGCGATGTCGCCTCATGGATGGATCTGCAACCGCTCAGCGCTGCCGCCGATCGGCTCGCACGCGTCGAGATCACGCCGGCGGAAGGCCGCGCCTACATTCTTGCGCGCGACGCTGCCGACCAGCCATGGCGCATCGCCTCGCCGGTGCTGGCGTCTTTGGCGCAATCGACGGTCACGTCGACCGCTGAACGGCTGACCCAGCTGGCGCCCGTCGATGTGCGCACCGCCCCCGCGGTCCAGGGCGCGCCGCGCGCGCGCGTGCGGGCCGTGACGTTCGACGGCGTTGCGATCGATGCTGAGCTCATCCCGAGCGACAACCGCACCTGGGTCAAGCTCGTTGCGCGCGCAAGCTCGCCGGAACAGGAGGCGGCCGCCCTCGAGATCAATAATCGCTCGGCGGCATGGGCCTATGCCTTGAGCGACATCGAAGCGGAATCGCTTGCGCCTCCGCTGAGCCGGCTCATCCCGGGCGCCGAGTGATCAATAACGCGTCGGGCGATAGGTAAAGGCGGCCGCCAAGATGCGGCCGCCATTCGGTTCTTGCACGATGATGGCGCATTCCGGCTGACAGCGCGGCCGCTCGTGCCACACGCCCGAGCCGTTCCACGCGCCCACACGCTCGATCCACTTCACCAAATTGTAGTGCGGGACGCTGCGGTTCCTGTTGACGCCGCCGGTGATGACGACGGTAAGCGGGCCGGGATCGTAGGCCAGCATCCAAATATCCGCGTTGGCGCCCGCAGCGCCTGCGCCGACAGTGCCGCGCGCACGGCCGTTGCGCAGCAGCACGAGCGAAACATCCGGAGCATTGCCCGGCCAGCCGACGCGACGTTGGTCGTCGTAAATCGCGCGCGCTTCATCCCAGTCCGATGCACTGATCGTTCGCGCGCCGTTGACGACGAGCTGCGGCGTGAAGCGCCCGCGCACTCTGAGGGCTTCCGAATACATGCGTTGGCGCTGGGCGAATTCGGGCTGGGCGAACGTGTCGTGCCAGCCGAGGTAGTCCCAGATGCCTACCGGAAACGTCAGCGCCAGCACGCCGGGCTCGCGCGAAAACATGCCGAGCAGCCGGTTTGCTCGCGGGCACTGGGTGCACCCCTGGTGGGTGTAGAGTTCCACCACCATTTGGGCGCGCTGCCCCTGAGTTTGGGCGCGCGCGGGTACGGTGGCCGCCGCCAGGAAAATCGCAGCGGCGGCCAGGATGCGGGCGATCATAGGTCGGAACATGACCGGCCCGCCCCTGCGGTTCGAATCAAACCGTCGTTACGGGACCGGCAAAGGTCAGCCCCGGGCGAGGCCGCGCAGGACATAGTGGAGAATTCCCCCGTTTCGGAAATATTCCACCTCGTTTTCGGTGTCGATGCGACAGTGGACCTCGACCTCGTCGGTCTTGCCGTTGGGGCGGGATACTCTGAGCGTGACCTTCTGACGGGGGCCGAGAGCGGCGACACCGGCGATCGAGACCGTCTCCTGGCCGGTGAGGCCGAGCGCGGACCAACTCTGGCCATCGGCGAACTGGAGCGGCAGCACTCCCATGCCGATCAGGTTCGAGCGGTGGATGCGCTCGAAGCTCTCGGCAACGACAGCGCGCACGCCGAGTAGCGTCGTGCCCTTGGCCGCCCAATCGCGCGATGAACCGGTGCCGTATTCCTTGCCGGCGAAGATCACGAGTTCGCGGCCCTCCTGCTTATAGCGCATGGCGGCGTCGTAAATCGCCATGCGCTCGCCGGAGGGCTGATGGATGGTGAAGCCGCCTTCGACGACCGCGCCGTCATCAGTCTTCACCATCTGATTCTTGATGCGTATGTTGGCGAAGGTGCCACGCATCATGACTTCGTGATTGCCGCGGCGGGCGCCGTAAGAATTGAAATCCGATTGCGCAACGCCGTGTTCGGTCAGGTAATGGCCGGCCGGGCTCACTTTTTTGATCGAACCCGCGGGACTGATGTGGTCGGTTGTAATGCTGTCGCCGAAGAGACCGAGCACGCGCGCGTCGACGACGTCGTGCGGCGGCGTGGGCTTCATGCTCATGCCAGTGAAGTAGGGCGGGTTCTGCACATAGGTGGATTTTGCGTCCCACGCATAGGTGCGGCCGGCGCCGACTTTGATGCTCTGCCAATTTTCATCGCCCTTGAACACGTCCGCGTAGCGTGACGCGAACATGTGCGGCGTGACAGCCGCGCGCACGACGTCTTCGATCTCGCGGTTCGAGGGCCAAATGTCGCGCAGATAGACCGGCTGTCCGTCCGAACCTTTGCCGAGCGGATCGGTTTCGAGATTGAGATAGACCGAGCCCGCAAGCGCATACGCAACCACCAGCGGCGGCGAGGCGAGGTAGTTGGCGCGCACGTCCTGGTTCACGCGCCCTTCGAAGTTGCGGTTGCCTGACAGCACGGACGCTACCACCAGGTCCTGGTCGTTCACGACCGCGGAGATCGCCGGAGGCAACGGACCGGAATTGCCGATGCATGTGGTGCAGCCATAGCCGACGAGATTGAAGCCCAGCGCATCGAGATCGCCATCGAGGCCAGCCTTCCTCAAATAGTCGGTGACGACCTGGCTGCCGGGGGCGAGGGAGGTTTTCACCCAAGCCTTGGTTTTCAGACCTTTCGAGCGCGCATTGCGCGCAACGAGACCGGCGGCGATCAGCACGCTCGGGTTCGACGTGTTGGTGCACGAGGTGATCGCGGCGATCACGACATCGCCGTGGCCGATGTCGTGATTTGTGTCGGCTACCGGTGCGCGTTTCTTCAATTCACCGCCTTTGCGGAATTCGTCGGTCATCACCTTGGTGAAGCCCTCGGCGACGCCGCCGAGCACGACACGGTCCTGCGGCCGCTTTGGCCCGGCGAGCGACGGGCGCACATCGGTGAGCGAGAGTTCGAGCGTGTCGGTGAATTCCGGTTCTTCCGCAGTGCGCCAGAGGCCCTGCTGCTTGCAGTAAGCTTCAACGAGCGCGACGCGCGCGGGATCGCGGCCGGTGGCTTTGAGATAGTCGATGGTTTTTTGGTCGACCGGGAAGAAGCCGCAGGTGGCGCCGTATTCGGGGGCCATGTTGGCGATGGTGGCGCGGTCTTCGACGCTCATGGTGTCGAGGCCGGGGCCGTAGAACTCAACGAATTTTCCGACGACGCCCTTCTTGCGCAGCATTTGCGTGACGGTGAGCACGAGGTCGGTCGCTGTGGCGCCTTCCTGGAGCTTGCCGGTCAAGCGGAAGCCGATCACTTCCGGAATCAGCATCGAGATCGATTGGCCGAGCATCGCCGCTTCGGCTTCGATGCCGCCGACGCCCCATCCTAGCACGCCAATCCCGTTGATCATGGTGGTGTGGCTGTCCGTGCCGACGACCGTGTCCGGATAGGCGAAGGTCTCGCCGTCGATCTCGCGCACCCAGACGGATTGGCCGAGGTATTCGAGATTCACCTGGTGGCAGATGCCGGTGCCGGGCGGTACGACACGGAAATCCTGGAACGCCTGCTGGCCCCAGCGCAGGAATTGATAGCGCTCTGCATTGCGCTCGTACTCCAGCTCGACATTCTGCCTGAACGCGCCGGCGGTGGCGAAGTGGTCGACCATCACGCTGTGGTCGATGACGAGATCGACCGGCACGAGCGGATTAATCCGCTCGGCATTGGCGCCAAGCTTGGCGGCGGCGTCGCGCATGGCGGCGAGGTCGACCACCGCCGGCACTCCGGTGAAATCCTGCATCAGCACGCGTGCGGGGCTGAACGCGATTTCGACTTCGTTCTTGCCCTTGTTCACCAGCCATGAGGTCATGGCCAGGATATCGGCCTTCTTCACCGCGACGCCGTCTTCGGTGCGCAGCAGGTTCTCCAACAGCACTTTGAGGGAGACAGGAAGTCTGGAAATGTCGCCGAGACCATTGGCGCTGGCGGCTTTGAGATCGAAGTAGGTGAAGGACTTGCCGCCCGCGCTCAGCGTGGTGCGGGCGTTGAATGAGTTCAGAGATGGCATGGGTCTGCATCCGGCTTTTGGAGCTTCAGAGATGCAAGCGCGTCGGGGAGCGCCCCAAATCCGGAATCAAACCGGGCGCGCGGCAACGCTTATGTAGCGCCGTTCTGTGAACGTGCAATTGACGGCTTGTTAGTTGCGTATCGTTCGCAATTAGCCCGGAGAGGCCGCGTCGGGCTCCTTTGGCGCGGCTTGTCGGTTGAAAAAGCGTCCGCCCCGGCGCTTGCGCCAGCGCAGCAGGAGCCAGCCGAGCGGGATCAGGACGATCGCGAACGGGACCAGCACCGCGATGAGCGTGATAATGGCTGCAAACCCGCCTACGATGATGCCGAGGAAGTTCGCGAAGGCCTGCCGCAGCGGCTCGAAGGTGTCGCTTCCGACAGGCCGCGGTGAGGAGCGATAGGTCAGCGTCAGTTCCGACATCGCCACGCGCGTGCGCATCACCGCGAGCGCGGATTGAACGGCATCGATCTCGGCCTGCACGCGCGCGAGTTCGCGCTCGACCTCCAGCAGGTCGGCGAGGCGGCCTGGGCGCGAGCGCAGCAATTGCTGCAAGCGATCACGCAGCGCCGTTTGCGCGCGCAGGCGCGCCTCGGTGTCAACGATCTGGCGCGTGAGATCTTCGGAACTGGTGGACTGCTGGACGATGCGGCCGCCGGCTTCATCGGCTTCTCGCGCCATGCCGCTCTTGAAATTGTTGAGCCAAACCGGCTCGCCGCGCAGCGAGACGTAGCCTTCCATGTAGCTTTCGGGGTCGCCGGTGCGGTTCGAACCAATCAGTTGGCAAAGCCGCGGACCCGCCGCCTGGCACGCCTGCACATGGCGATCCATGACGCCGGCCAGACGCTCGCTCGGGATTTCGAGGCCCATAGCGTAGGTGTAGGCGAGATAGAGAACAGGCGTCGGGCCCGCCGGCTGACTTGGACCAGGAGACGTTGTGTTCGCCGTGCCTGCATCGGTCGGCGGAGCGGCTGGAGCAGGGGCGGCTTGCGGCGCTTCCGCCGCTTCTTCACGCGCAGCGCGTTCCATGTCGGCCATGCCGCCGAGGCCCAATTGCTCGCCGCCGGTCGAGCCGGACTGAGGCGTTTCCATCGCCGGTTGGCTGCACGCCGCCAACGCCGCCGCCAACACCAGCCCCGCCCAGAAACGACGCATCGCCGCACCTCCCGCATGCTCCACCAAGCGCGCCTTGGCGGATCGCGCAACCCTTTCTAGAACCGGGGCCGCATTATGAGCGCTCGCGGACCTTTCCAAGACAAGCCGTCGATCCGCGTCGAAACGCTCTCGCTTTCGCGCGGCGGGCGAATGCTGTTTGACGGTTTGAGCTTTGCAGTTGCTTCGGGCGGCTATGTCGAAGTGCATGGCGCGAACGGTTCTGGCAAGACGAGTTTGCTGCGTGCGCTCGCCGGCTTTCTCAGACCGAAGAGCGGGCGCGTTGTATTCGATGGCGTCGAAGAGTCCGTCCTCGCACTGCATTATATCGGCCACGCTAACGCGCTGAAGCGCGAAGCGAGCGTGAGCGCACATCTGCGCTACTGGGCGGGATTGTTCGGCGGTGTGGCGAGTGAAGATTTTGTTGCACAGACGCTCGATCTCGGCCGCGTGCTGGCCTTACCGGTGCGCGTGCTGAGCCAGGGGCAAGCACGTAGGCTTGCATTGTCGCGTCTGATCATTGCGCCGCGGCCGGTCTGGCTGCTGGACGAGCCTGCCGCCTCGCTCGATGACGCAGGCAAGGCCGTGCTGAACCAGCTGATCGAGTCGCATCGCACAAGCGGCGGCATCGCCATCGCTGCGGTGCACGAAGCGCTCGGGCCTGCGCCCTCGCAGACGATCCGCGTGCCGCGATGAGCGTTTTTGCAGCGACCTTCCAGCGTGAGCTTTCGTTGATGTGGGCGGGCGGAGGACCGCTGGCGCCGCTCGGCTATTTTCTCGGCGCGACCATGCTGGTGCCGCTGTCTATGGGCCCGGACCGCGAACTCTTGGCGATGGCAGGTCCCCCCTTGGTGTGGATTGCCGCGGCGCTCGCGATGCTCGCGGTGCTGGAGCGGATTTTTCAAGCCGATCTCGAGGATGGCTCGCTGGATCAGATGCTGCTCTCGCCAGCGCCGCTCGAGTTGATCGTGTTCGCAAAAGGCGCAGCGTTATGGTGCGCAGTTGGGCTGCCGATCGCGGTAGCCGGAGCGCTGGCCGCGATCGCGCTGCAGGCGCCGGTGGAGCGTATTCCGATCATCGTAGCGAGCTTGGCGATCGGAGCCGGCGCGTTTTCCGGCGTGGGGCTGATTGGCGCGGCGGTGACGGCGAGCGTCAAGCGCGGCGGCGTTCTCATCGCGCTGATCGTGCTGCCGTTGTTCGCACCGCCGATAATTTTCGGCGCAGCCGTCGCGTCAGGCGAGGACGTTGTTGCGGCGATGAGCATGTTGATAGGCTGCGCTCTGGGCGCCGCCGCGATTGGACCGGTGGCCGCCGCCGCCGCGTTGCGGCTTCAGGCCGAATAGGGTGTCAGAATGTCCGCTTTCGCTGCGTTGTCGACACCTGATATCTGGCGCCTGACATGAACTTCTTCGCGAACCCAGCACGCTTCATGGTGTTTTCGGCGTGGGCCGCGCCGGCGCTGCTCGCAGGCGCGCTCAGCCTGTTTGCCATCGGCGTGCCGTGGGCGTTGGTTTACTCGCCAGCCGACTACCAGATGGGCGATACGGCGCGGATCATGTACGTGCATGTGCCGACCGCGTGGTGGTCTATGGGAGTTTACGCGTTCATGGCGGGTGCGAGTTTCGTGGGGCTTGTGTGGCGCCATGTGCTCGCCGACCTCGCCGCGCGTTCCGCCGCCCCGATCGGCGCTGTGTTCGCTGGCGTTTGTCTTGCTACCGGCTCGCTCTGGGGCGCGCCGACTTGGGGCACTTGGTGGGAATGGGACGGGCGAATGACGTCGATGCTCGTCCTCTTCGTCACCTATCTCGGCTACATCGCGCTGTGGTCGGCGATCGAGGATGAGGAGAAGGCGGCGCGTCTGGCGGCGATCCTCTGCCTGGTCGGCGCGATCAACCTCCCTATCGTGAAGTTCTCCGTCGATTGGTGGAACACGCTGCACCAGCCGGCGAGCATCATGCGCAGCGGCGGCTCCGCCATTCACCCCGATATGCTCGTTCCGTTGCTGACAATGGCAGGCGCCTTTCTACTGCTGTTCGGCGCGCTGACGCTGATGAACATGCGCGCCGCGATCCATCGCCGCCGGGTCGAGAATGCGCAATTGCGCGGAGCGCGGGCATGATCGAGGGCGGCTGGAGTTTCGTTTGGTCGGCTTATGCGATCGCGCTGGGCGCGATCGCCTTGCTGACCGTGGTTGTCCTGCTGCGCCTGCGGGTTTGGTCGCGCCGTGCGCGCGAGCTGGACAAGGCCAGATGAGGCTGATCGCCTTCCTTCCGCTTGCCGCGCTCGCGATCCTTATCGTGGCAGGCGCGTTCTTGCTGACGCGCGAAGGCGAGCGCGAGCAATTCACCGCCGGCATGGTGGGACGTCCAGCGCCTGCTTTTGCGCTGGCGCGTCTTGACGGCGGCGAGATGCTGACAAGCGACGAGATGCGAGGTCGCGCTTATGTGGTGAACCTGTTTGCGTCGTGGTGCACGCCGTGTCGCGCCGAACATCCCCAGTTGATGGCGCTGCGGCGCCAAGGCGTGGAGATCGTCGGAATCTCCTACAAGGATCGGCGCGAGGCGTCGGTCGCGTTTCTCACCGAGCTCGGCGACCCCTTCACCATCGTGGCGATGGACCCGGAAGGCCGCTTCGGCCTCGAACTCGGCATCACCGGCGTGCCGGAGACGTTCGTTGTCGGCCCGGACGGCGTGATTCGCGCCGCCTATCGAGGACCGTTGACCGAAGAGGCGGTGCGCGAGGAGATCTTGCCCGCACTCGCGCGGCGTTAGGCGCGCGGCTTACGGGGCGATGCGGCGTTCGACCTGGTATTCTCGTGCTCACGCGCTTGCCGCTTCGCCAGCTTGCGCTGCTCGCGCTCCGCTTTCAGCGCTGCGGCTTCGGCGAGCTTCGCAAGCTTCGTGAGCGTACCGAGGAATGTGCGCGCCTTGGTGCGCGGCAGGAGGTCGAGGATCGCGGCGTCGGCGGCGCGAGCGTGGTGGGCGGTTGCCGAAAGTATCGTGCCGCCGCCCTGGGCCAGCAGCACGGAATAGGCGCGGGCATCCGATCTTGAAGGACTGCGCACCACCCAGCCGCGTTTCTCCATCCGCGCCATCATGTCGGCGAGCGTCGAGCGGTCGATTCCGGTGGCGCGCACAAGATCGCTCTGGCTCAGTCCAGGACTCTCGGCGATGGCGGCGAGCACGGTGAACTGTCGGAGCGTGATGCTGTCGCCGACGAGCTGCGCGAATCGATCGGCCGCGAGTTGTTCGGCGCGATGGAGCAGATGGCTGGGTGAGGACGCCAGCTTGTAGCTGTCGGACTCGGCAGAGTCCGGTATCGACCGCGCCATTTTGTGCCGCCCCAAACGGGTGCGGAGACTAGCGCGGCGATCAACGCGATCAATCATGCGTTCGAGGATTGTTCGCCAGGAAGGCGAAAATCAGTCCGAAAACGGCGCCATCAGGCGCCCGGACGCTTGGGGGTCTCCTCGTCGTCTCGATGATGCTTGAGCACGATCGGCGTGTTGAGAACGGCGAAAGCGATGAACGCCGGATAGGTTAGGACGGTGCGCACGTTGAGCCACACGTCGAAATTTCCGTTCGCTTCGTTGAAGTAGTAGCGCAGCACCTCGTTCACGAGCGCCACGGCGATGTAGAACAGCGCCCATCGCACCGCGAGAATGTTCCAGATGCGGTCCGGCAGGTTGAATATGTGCTTGAAGAAGAGCTTCCAGACGTTCTGCTTGATCGCGAGCGAGAACAGGATCGCGGCCGCATAAAACAGAAATGTGAAGGTGAACTTGATCTGGATGATGCGCGGATCGTGCAGCAGTATAGTGAGCCCGCCGAACGCGGTTACCAGCACGCCTGTGACGATCAGAATGGGCGGGATCTTGCCGCGTTGAATCTTGCACCACGCGATTGCGGCCAGGATCGAAACGATGAACACGCCGGTGGCGATGTAGATCGCATTGTCCTTTGTCGCCGCGATGCGGAAGAGCACATTGTAGGTGATTACGAAGATGGCGATCGGCCCGAGGTCGACCCAGAGCTGGCCGGCGCTGTCGGTGGCCTTACGGGGCTTGGTGAGGTCTTGGGCGGTCAGGTCTTCGCTCATAGGGCGGAGATACGCGGAAACCGGGGCGGCGGACCAGCGGCTTGCGCTGAAGCGGTAACCTGGGCGAGATCGGCTGCAGAACGAGGAGGGGATAATGCGGGGAACTCTGATCGTGGCGGCCCTGGCGCTGAGCGCATGCGCGAGCGCGGGGGCGCCGGAAGCAGCGGAACATGCGGCCACGCCGACGCCGGTGCCGTCGGTCCAGGAGATCCTCGATCAATCGCCGGCTTCGGATTGGCGTCCGCTCGATCCCGAGAACACGCTCTATATGGAATTGCCGCAGGGCCGCGTGATCATCGAGCTTGCGCCGCACTTTGCGCCGAACCACGCAGCCAATATCCGCACGCTGACGCGCGCGCGTTTCTTCGACGGCGGCGCCATCGTGCGCAGCCAGGACAATTACGTCGTGCAATGGGGCCGGCCGGATGGCGATGAAGGCCCACGCGGTTCAGCCGCGGCCACCGTCGCTGGCGAAATCACAGTCCCGTCGAGCAGCGTTCCATTCTCACGCTTCGTCGATCCAGACACGTACGCACCGCAAGTAGGCTACAGCGACGGCTTTCCTGTCGCGCGCTCCGGCAATCAGACCTGGCTGGTGCACTGTTACGGTATGGTGGGATCGGGGCGCGGCGACGGCTTGGATAGCGGCAGCGGTGACTCGCTCTATGCCGTGAACGGCCAAATGACGCGTAATCTCGACCGCAACATCACGCTCGTCGGCCGCGTCGTGCAGGGCATGGACATCCTCTCGACGATGAAGCGCGGCACCCAGGCGCTGGGCTTCTACGCGACGGCGGAAGAACGGACGCCGATCCGGACCGTACGGCTTGCGGCCGATGTGCCGGCTGCGCAGCGGACGAACCTGGAGACGCTGCGCACGGATAGCGCGACTTGGGCGCGGCTGGTGGATTCGCGCCGCACGCGTCGGGACTCCTTCTTCTCCGCCAATCCGGTGAACCGACTCGGCGTCTGCAACATCTCCGTGCCCGTGCGCCCGGTGCATTAGGCTTTGTGAATTCGCTTCACAGCGCCATGGAGCAGCTTTCGCTCGGATAGTGCGGCGTTTGAAGCCATCTCCCATGCGGAGGAGACGGATCATGCACGACCCCTATTTCGACCATCGGCTGGACGCGCGGAGCTTTCCGCTTTGGACCTCGGTCGTCAGCCTGATTTTTGTTGTGGCCTTCGTCGGGGCGGTTTTGCTGGAAGCGCTCAGAGGCGCCACCAGTGTGGCGTGAGATCAGACCGGAAGGCCGACCAATGCGCGGGAGAAGCTAACCGCGTCGAACGGCTGCAGGTCTTCGGCTTTCTCGCCGACCCCGATGAAATGGATCGGAATGGCGTGGCGCTGTGCGACGGCGACGAGCACGCCGCCTTTGGCGGTGCCGTCGAGCTTGGTCATGACGAGGCCGGTAATTTCGGTCACCGAGCGGAAGTTTTCGACTTGGGAAAGCGCGTTCTGACCGACGGTCGCGTCGAGCACGAGAAGCGTTTCGTGCGGAGCGTCTTCGTCGAGCTTGCGCATGACGCGAATGATCTTCGCGAGTTCCGCCATCAGTTCGGATTTGTTCTGCAGCCGCCCGGCGGTGTCGATGAGCGCGACGTCGGCGTTCTCATCCTTGGCGCGCTTCACCGTTTCGAACGCGACGCCGGCCGCGTCGGCGCCCTGGGTTGATGCGACGAAGCTGGCGCTCGCGCGATCGGCCCAAACTTTGAGCTGTTCGATCGCGGCCGCGCGAAATGTGTCCGCGGCGCCGATGACGACCTTGGCGCCTGCGTCGGTGAGGTTCCTGGCGAGCTTGCCGATCGTCGTGGTCTTGCCAGAGCCGTTGACGCCGATGACGAGGACGATGCGCGGCTTCGGCCCAGCCGTGAGATCGAGCGTGGCTTCGCGCGGCGCCAGAATGCGCGCCACTTCGCCGGCCAGCGCTTCGCGCGCTTCGGTGGCGCCATGTTCTTTGCTGAAGCGCTGATCCGCCAACGCCGCGCTGATCCGTCCTGCGGCCGCTGCGCCCATGTCGGAAGCGATCAAGGTTTCTTCGAGGCCGGCGACATCGGCGGCGTCGAGCTTTTCCTTGGTGAAGACGGAAGCGAAGCTCTCGGCGAGCCTGTTGGACGATTTGCGCAGGCCATGAAACAAGCCTTTGGCTTGTTCGGGTTGTGATTGGCCCGGTTTGTCCTTCTTGCCAAACAGCCCCCAGATCATGCGGGCGCGCCGATCAGGTGCTGGCCGTCATGCGAGGCGAAGCGCAGGCGGATATGCGTGATCCCCTCTCCCTTGCGGAGAGGGGGTAGGGGGTCAGGGCCGTCCAGCTGCCGCGATTCCTCGAATTCGATCTCGTTCAAAGCCTCGGACACCGCGCGCGTGCTCCGCCCCTCATCCACTGACCCCTTCTCCGCATGGGAGAAGGGGAATAGCGCCGGCGTAAAATCGGGCAGACGCGCGAAGCCATCGCGCTCGAGCAACGCATCAGCCTCGCGTCCGATCCACGCATCGAGATGACGGCGCAACGCCGCTGCGCCCGTTTCACGCAAGCGCGCCGCGCGCGCCTTCACCACGCGGCGATCCACTTGCGGCATACGCGCGGCGGGCGTGCCTTGGCGGGGGCTGAACGGGAAGGCATGGACATATGCCATGCCGCATGCGTCGACGATGGAGAGCAGATTGGCGAACTGCTCGTCGGTCTCCGTTGGGAAGCCGGCGATGAGATCGGCGCCCAAGGCGATCTCCGGACGCGCGGTCTTCAAGCGTTGGCAAAGTTCGATCGCTTGCGCGCGCGAGTGGCGGCGCTTCATGCGCTTCAGGATCATGTCGTCGCCGTGTTGCAGCGAGAGGTGTAGGTAGGGCGCGACACGATCGTTGTTGGTGACAAGTTCGAAGAGCTCCTCGTCCATCTCGATGGCGTCGAGCGAAGAGAGACGCAACATCGGTAGCGCGGGCGCGAGCTTGAGGATGCGTGACACGAGGGCGCCAAGGCGCGGTTGGCCGGGAAGGTCGCCGCCCCACGAGGTGAGGTCGACCCCTGTCAGCACAACTTCCGGCACGCCATTGGCGGCTAGTCGGCGGACTTGCTCGACCACGTCGCCCGCCGCCGCCGAGCGCGAGTTTCCTCGTCCGTGAGGGATGATGCAAAAAGTGCAGCGGTGATCGCAGCCATTCTGCACCTGCACAAAGGCGCGCGTGCGCTCGTGGAAACCATCAATGAGATGCGACGCGGTTTCGCGGGTGGCCATGATGTCGGCGACCGCCACGCGCTCGTGCGCGCCGGCAAAGCTCTCAGCGCGCATTTTCTCAACGTTGCCGATGACGCGGCTCACTTCCGGCATTGCTGCGAAGCTCTGTGGATCGATCTGCGCGGCGCAGCCGGTGACGATGATCTCCGCATCGGGCCGTTCGCGACGCGCGCGGCGGATGGCTTGGCGCGCCTGCCGCACCGCCTCGCCAGTGACCGCGCAGGTGTTGACGATCACCGCGTTCGACAGCGCCGCCCTGCTCGCGAGCGCGCGCATCGCTTCGCTTTCGTAAGCGTTGAGGCGGCAGCCGAGGGTCAATATCTCGACATCCGGACGCGGTGGCTTCGTCGGCGCGTTCATTTGCATAAGGCAATAGGGCAGTAAGGCAGTAGGGCAATAGGGTTAGATAAGACTAAGGCCGCCGCGACGAAGCGCAGCGGCCTTACTGCCTTGTTGCCGTACTGCCCTATTGCCTTATTTCGCCCCGTCGTCTGCAGCGGCTTCAGCTTCGCCGACAAAGTCCTCTTCGCGGGCGCCGCCGGCGCGTTCGGAGATGCGGGCCGACTTACCGCGGCGGTCACGCAGATAGTAGAGTTTCGCGCGGCGGACCTTGCCGCGGCGAACGACTTCGATCGAATCGACCGTCGGTGAGAACAGCGGGAACACGCGCTCAACGCCTTCGCCGAAGCTGATCTTACGGACCGTGAAGTTGGCGTTGAGGCCCGAACCCGAGCGGGCGATGCAGAGGCCTTCATAGGCCTGCACGCGCTCACGATCGCCTTCCTTGATCTTCACATTGACGCGCAGCGTGTCGCCCGGATCGAACGAAGGGACAGTCTTGCCCTTAGTGACGCGGGCGATTTCTTCTTTTTCAAGCGTATCGATCAAGTTCATGAACGCACCAGGGGGCGCGGAGCTGCCCGCACCCTCCTCCAGAAAACCGGAAAGCGGGGCCTATAAGCGAAGCGGAGGCCCCTGTCGAGTGGGTGTCCGGCTACCTAGAGCGGCGCAATCGGCTGGCAGCCAGCCAGGGTGAGGATGTCGTCGTCCGGCTTGCGGATGCGGAGCATCGGGCGGCCCCCGGCGCGACCGAGTTGGAAGGCAAGCTCCTGACCCCCGGCGTCACGAATGCCGATGAAACCCTCGGATTCATCGATGACCGAAAAGCCGCCGAGACCGGGGGTGAACCAAGTCATGCCCAGAGGCGGGAAGAAATAGGCAGCGCCCGGCCGGTCGGCGATTGGGATGACGTGAAGGCCGCGCAGGCCGCGGACGCGCGCGGCGGACTCAGGGGTGAGTTCCGAGGGCATGGCCGCGTCGAGTGCGGCCAACTCCTCGGAGGCGCCAGTGCAAGCGGCGCGGATGGTTTCGGCGCTGATAGGGCCCTGGATCGGGCGCCACAGAGCGCCGATGGCGTGCGATGCCCGCGTGAGTTCCGGCGTCGCCGTCGGTGTCTGCGCCGCCGCAGAGATCGCGCTGGAGAGGCAGAGCAGGGCGGCGAAGGCGGCGGCGCGGATCATTGGTCTTTGCCGGTGCGCTTCAAATCGGGCCGTCTTTGGGCAACGCCGGTGATGCGCTCGCGCTCCGCCTTGCGCCAGGCTTCGATCCTGGCGTGATCGCCGCTGAGAAGCACGTCCGGAATGGCGCGGCCTTCCCACTCGCGCGGGCGCGTGTATTGGGGATGTTCGAGCAGCCCGTCGCAGAAGCTCTCTTCGGCCACTGACGCGTCATTGCCGAGCACGCCAGGGATGAGGCGCACGCACGCTTCGAGCAGCACCATGGCCGCCGCTTCGCCGCCAGCCAGCACTGCTGCGCCGACGGCTACTTCCTGCATGCCGCGCGCCTCGATCACACGTTCGTCCAGTCCCTCGAAGCGACCGCAGAAAAGTATGAGGCCGGGACCTGCGGACCATTCGCGCGCCATCGCTTGGTCGAACTGTCTGCCGCGCGGCGACAAATAGATTAGCGGACGCTCATTACGCTCGATGCTGTCGATTGCGGCGGCGGCGACATCGGCGCGGATCACCATGCCGGCGCCGCCGCCTGCCGGCGTGTCATCCACACTGCGATGCTGACCTTTGCCGAAGTCACGCAGCTGTGTTGTTTCGAGCGACCACAGCCCTTCACACAGCGCTTTGCCGACCAGCGAAACGCCGAGCACGCCCGGGAACGCTTCCGGGAAGAGCGTGATGATCGAGGCCTTGAACATCGCCCCGCTTCGTAACCCGAAGCTCTACTTCTCGATAGTCTCAGGCGCGGGCGGATCAAGCACCACGCGCTTGGCGGCGAGATCGACGTGGGGAACGCTCTCTTTGGTGAAGATGACGCGCACGTTCGGCCCGCCATTCAGGGGCTTGTACTCAAGGATGTCGCCGGCGCCGAAATTCCACACCGCGACGATGTCCCCGAGCACCGAGCCGTCCAGCGCTTCGGCGCGCGAGCCCAACAGATCGACGACGTAAAATTCGTCCCTCGCAGTCGCGGGCAAGTTTGCACGCGGCACGAAGACTTTCTGCCCTTTCATCTTGTCCGCCTGCTCCTTGGTCTTCACCTCGGGAGCAACAACGGCCACGCCATCCTTCAGTTCGCGCCAGCTCTTGGGCTTCAGCAGAATCTTGCCGCCTTCGTCATAGAGCGGGCCGTAGGAGATGACGCCATCCTTCTTTTCGGTGAAGGCGCGCAGACGCACTTCGCCCTTGACGCCGAACGCACCGCCAATGGCGCCGACCATGACCATGCCCTTGTTGGCCGTGCTCTTGGCTTTGAACGCGGGCACGTCTTTGAGATCGCCCGCGACTTCCGGTTCGATGACCGGTTTCGGCGCTACGAGCGGCTTCGGTGCAGCGCGTACGGGCGCAGCGATCGGTGCACGCGTGATCGGCTGCGCGCGGCCGGCGGCGACTGCCATGGGCTTCGCCGGGATCGGCTTTGCCAACGCTGCTGCAACCGGCGCAAGTTTTGGCGGCTTGGGCGTCTTTGGTGGCTTCGGCGGCTTCTCCGGCTTCGGCGGCTTTTCCGCTTTGACCGGCGCCACCTTCGCCGGCTTCACCTCGGGCGCCGGTCTTGCGGCTTTTGCAGGCTTCTTCGGCTCCAGCGCCGGCTTTGACGCTTTCGAGGGTTTAGGCGGTGGAGCAGCCTTGGCCCTGACTTCAGGCTTCGCGGGCTTCGGCGCGGGCGCTGCTTTCGCCTTTAGGTCCTTCTTCTTCTCAGGCTTTGGCGCTGCCTTGGACGCCGCCTTGGGAACCGGCGTTGGCTTCGGCGCGGACTTAGACGCGGCTTTCGGAGCTGGGGCCTTGGCTTTCGGCTCAGGCTTGGCTGGCTTCGCCGCCTTGGGCGGCGCAGTGGCTTTCTTGGGCGCGGGCTCGCCGCGGCGGGGCGCCGGCGCAGCCGTCTTGGCGGCCGCCGGCGCCTTGGCGGCGGCCTTTGTCTTGCTCAGTGCGGACTTCTTCTCGGCCACTTGTGTTCCTTATGCCTCCGGAGCGGCCTCGGCTGGAGCGGCGGATGCGGCGGCCGCTGTTTCGGCGCGCTCCGTCATCTTCTTGCCGGGCTTGGCTTTATTCGGGTTGTTGCGGGCGTCGCGCTTCATCACGCCGGCCGCGTCCAGGAATCGCGCCACGCGGTCTGTCGGCAGGGCGCCCTTCTTCATCCAGTCCTGAATCCGATCGAGCTTGAGCAGGACCCGGTTCGGGTCGTCGGACTTCAGTATGGGATTGTAAGTTCCCACTTTCTCGATGAAACGCCCGTCGCGCGGGCTCCGGCTGTCGGCCACCACGATTGAGTAGTACGGGCGCTTCTTGGCGCCGCCGCGAGCCAGACGGATTTTAAGGGACATTTCTACGCTTCTCCTTTGAACTCTTAGCTTTTTTTGTTGGTTCCGGGAAGTCCCGGCAAGCCGCCAGGCAGTCCCGGAAGCCCAGATTGAGGGTTAAGGCCCGGCAAGGGCCTGCCGGCGCCAAGTTGCTTGAGGGCTTCGGGGTTGGGCGTGCCGCCGCCGAAGCCGCCGGGCATCCCGAAAGGCATTTTGCCCTTTCCCATCGCTTTCGCCATGTCTGCCATGTTGCGGTGCATCTTCAGAAGGCGGTTGACCTCCACGACTTCGACGCCCGCACCCTTCGCGATGCGCGCGCGGCGGCGGCCGTTGATCAGGTCCGGCTTCTGCCGTTCCTGCCGCGTCATCGAGCGGATGATGCCGATCTGCCGATGTATCTGCCGGTCGTCCAGTTGGGCGTCCGAGATCTGGTTTTTCATCTTCTGGGCCCCGGGCAACATGCCCATGACGCCCTTGAGGCCGCCGATCTGAAGCACTTGGCCGAGTTGCTTTTCCAGGTCGTCGAAGTCGAAGCGACCCTTGGCCAGCTTCTTGGCCATCTTCTCGGCTTCATCGCGATCGACTTGCTCGACGGCCTTTTCGACAAGGCCGACAATGTCGCCCTGGCCGAGGATGCGGCCGGCTATGCGGCGCGCGTCGAAGGGTTCGAGCGCGTCCACGCGTTCGCCCATGCCGAGGAACTTGATTGGCAGGCCGGTGACAGCGCGCATCGACAGCGCCGCGCCGCCACGGCCATCGCCGTCGGCGCGCGTGAGCACGAGGCCAGTGAGCGGCAGCCGTTCGTGGAAGCGGCGCGCAGTTTCGACCGCGTCTTGGCCGGTGAGGCTATCGGCGACGAGCAAGACTTCGCCGGGTTTCGCCGCCTGCGCGATCGACGAGGCCTCCGACATCATCTCTTCGTCAATGGTCGTTCGGCCGGCGGTGTCGAGAATGAGCACGTCGTGACCGCCCGTGCGCGCTTGTTGCAGAGCGCGCTTGGCGATGTCCTGAGCGCTTTGGCCGGCTACGATCGGCAGCACGTCGACGCCGATGCTTTTTGCCAGGGTAGCCAATTGCTCCATCGCTGCCGGGCGGCGGGTGTCGAGCGAGGCCATCAGCACGCGCTTCCTGTCGGTCTTCGACAGCCGAAGTGCGAGCTTTGCGGTGGTGGTGGTTTTGCCGGAGCCTTGGAGGCCGGCCATCATGATGACGTTCGGCGGCTCGCCGTTGACGCGCAGGGCCTCGGGCGGCCCGTCGCCGCCGAGCGTTTCGACCAACGCGTCGTGAACGATCTTGATGACCTGCTGCCCGGGCTTCACCGACTTGATGACGGATTCGCCCACAGCCTCGGTTTTGACCTTGGCGATGAAGTCCTTGACCACCGGCAGCGCGACGTCGGCCTCCAACAGCGCCACCCGCACTTCGCGCAGCGCCGCTTCGACATCGGCCTCACTGAGCGCGCCGCGCCCCGTGAGCTTGTCGAACACGCTGGAAAGGCGGTCTGTGAGGGCCTCGAACATAAAAACTCCAACTGCGCGCCGCCAAAAGCCGTTTACCCCGCCGGACGATCACGTCGGGCGGGGGGCCTCGCCAGCCTCCAGGCCTCAATATGGGCCCTGTGCCAGTCAAAGCGCAGCTCACAGCTGGCGCATGGACGGACTTCTAGCGGCGGCGGCGACGCCGGTCAAATGAGCCTCAGTTGAAGGGTTGGCGCCGGTCTCGGATCCACTGCGACAGCACCCACTTGCGCCCGCGCGTGGGCGGCATGCCGGCATGGACCGTGTTTGGATCGGGCGATCCATCAGCGCGCACGTTGAACCAGGCAATTGCATCACCCGTGGCGCCGCGCACGTTGAGCTTGAGTGCGGGGAACTGAGTGGGGGCCTCGTCGAAGTCCTCGTTCAAGTAGGTGACGACGGTGACCGTGCGCTGACCAAGAATGGCAAGCTCGCGCGCAAAGAGGGGATTGCGTGGATCGACGAAATCCACATGCAGGCCGAATTTTTGGCCGGGTTCATACGAAATGACGTTCGGCGCTTCGTGGTTCTCAACCGGCACGTGCGTGAGATTCGCGGCGCGCGCCTGCAGCACAGCAACGATGAGATCGCGATCATCGGGACCGATGGCGCATGTGCAGGCGGTGCGATTGGGATGCTGGCGAGCTTGGCCAGTGACGGAATCGTTGACCATCGATGGCGCGAGTCGCCGTTCTGCCCGCGCGATCAGCCACGAACACATTGCAGGGGTGGCGAAGCCACGCGACACGCCGACTGCCGCCTCCTGCGAAATGCGTTCGAACTGCGGCGGCGCGATGAGCACGGCGGGATCGATTGCGTTCCAGTCAGCCGCATCCTCGCCTCCGGCGAGCACAGTAAGCTGCGCCGCCGCGTCCGCGTCTCCGGTCCCCGCAGCACGCGCGGCAAGCATGAGCGCTTCGCTCCAGCTTTGTCGGTGCGCGGCGGCAATGGCGGCGGCAAGATCGGGTGACATGCCGCGAACCTGCGCTTGGCGCGAGCCTCACGTCAATCTGCTGGAAGGCGCTGTGTCGATCGAATAGGTTGTCCCGATGAAGGTTCATGGCGATTATTACCGCGATGGCTACGCGCATCTGGAGCAATTGATTCCGCGAGCCGTCGCGCATGAGTACTTGGCGCAATTGAAGTCGAGCCTGGACGACTCCAACGTCCCGCTACGTGGCTTCTTTCGCGAAGCGCAGATGCTGAAACGCCCGGCGTTGGAGGTTTACGCGTTCCAACACAAGCCAATGCTGGCGTTCCTTTGGGGGCTTACACCGACAATGTGCGAGCTCACGCAGCGCGATCTGCTGCCGACTTACTCTTACTTTCGCGTCTATCGCGAAGGCGATCTGTGCTGGGTGCACTCTGACCGATTTGCGTGCGAGCATTCGCTTTCGCTGACGTTAGCCTATAGCGACAGCAAGCCGTGGTCGTTCGAGATTGGGCGTAACCGGCTCACGCACGCACGTCCGATTGAAACGACTTTCCAGGAGGATGCGTTCAGCACTGTGGAGATGGCTGTCGGCGATGCGGTTCTCTATCAAGGCGTCTATTACCGACATGGTCGCGTGACGCCGAATCCGAACCGCTGGTCGGCCCATCTGTTCCTGCATTGGGTCGACAGCACAGGCCCGTATCGAGAGCACGCGTTCGATGGCAAAGCCACCCAGCAAAGCGTGGACTTCGAGTTCAGCTAAGGCGCCTCACTGCTTCATCGCCAATCGCCAGTGATGAGGTGAGCCCCGGACTTTCGATGCCGAAGAGGCATATGAGGCCGGGTAAGCCGTGGTCGTCGGGACTGTCCAGCACGAAGTCCGGTTGCGGCTCTCCCTGCGCGTGGATTTTTGGGCGTATGCCCGCGTAGTCGGGCGAGAGCGCGCCGTCGGGCAAACCAGGCCAGAAGGTGCGGATCGCGTCGTAGAAGCTTTCAGCGCGCGCGGGATCGACCACGTAGTCTTCCTCCACGACCCATTCGATGTCGGGGCCGAAGCGAGCAATGCCGCCGAGGTCACGGCGATAATGAGTGCCAAGCGCGCCCGCCACTGGCGGCGGATAAATGAGCCGCCGGAACGGCGCCTTCATGCTCAGCGAGAAATAGTTACCCTTCGCGAGATACTGTTGCGGAATCCGTGCGGACGGAAATCCGTCGATGGCAGCCGCGCAAGCCTGCGCGCCGAGTCCCGCGGAAATGACAAGATTGCGCGCCGTAACAGTCGTTGGCGAATCGCCGCCGACGCGGATTTCGAATCCTACGCTCTCGACTGGCGCTGCACCGAGAAAGGGCGAATTGAGCACGACTGCGCCGCCATGGGCTTCGATTTCACCCTCGAGCGCATCCATGTAGCCATGCGCGTCCATGACACCGCTCTCGAGGTACTCAACGGCTGCAACCGCGTTGAGCTGAGGCTCGAGCGACTTGGCCTCGGTCCCGCTGATCCAGCGCATGTTCTCGACGCCGTTGATCTCGCCCTGCTTGGCGTACTTTTCTATCGCCGGGATTTCGCCTTCCGTGGTCGCAACGAACAGCTTTCCGCATTTCTCGAACGCGACGTTGTGGTCGGCCATGAACTTGTAGAGCGCGCGTCTGCCTTCGACGCAGAACTTGGCTTTGAGTGAACCGCTCGGATAGTAGAACCCCGCATGCACGACTTCCGAATTGCGGGAGGAGACGCCCGAACCGATGCGATTGGCTTTTTCCAGCACCAGGACGCTGTCGCCACGCTTGGCGAAGGCGTAGGCGCACGCGAGCCCCACCGCGCCGGCGCCGACCACTACGGTATCGAAATCGCTCATAACCCTCCGGTAGCCGCCATTCTTTAATTCCACGTATTACTTGGGCCAACCGGTGTCATCGGTGCGAACGCAAACGAACGGTTAATCCACCTGAAGCAGCCTCGAATCGTCCCGAGTCGTGCGGAGCGTTCGTGCTCAATCTGCAAGACCCATCGATGTTGGCTGCGGCCCACGGGCAAGTGAAGAGCCTGCGTTTCCGCATGGCGGCAGGCGCCTTGTTTGCGACGGGCGCCGCCGTCGTCCTGGAATCGCCTTCGGCTGGTTTTGGGTGGTATCTGGCGGTCGTGCTCTCGCTTGGCTTCGACTACATGCTGGGCAATTCATATCTCGAAGCCCGCGGCGCCGGAGATCGCAAGACAGCCGGCATGCTGTTCGTCTGGGGCAGCCTTTTCAGCATCACCATCTTCGCGGCGATGTCCGTCGTGCTGGCCGCGATGGGTGGAGGACCGGGACGGGTGCTGGGCGTGCTGATCGCCGCGAGTTCCCTCGTCAGCGTGATGATGTTCACATTCCAGGCGCCGCGCTTCATGTTCCTGGCCGGCGCGCCGCCGACCATCGCGCTGATGATATTGCCGTTCATGCCGTTTCAGGACATCGCCATCAATCCGGCGCAGGCAGCGATCGGCGTCGGCTGCGGCGTGGTCGGCTTCCTGGCCTATGTGACCCGCTCTGCGCTCAACAACGCCAAGATGGTCGAGGGTTGGAAGAACGCGCATCAGACGGCGAAGGATCGCCAGCTCGAAGCCGAGGTAAAGCGCGCCGAAGCCGAAGAAGCCAATCGCGCTAAGTCCGAATTCCTGGCGGTGATGACGCATGAGCTACGCACGCCGCTGAACGCCGTGATCGGTTACGCCGAGATCATTCAGGAGGACCTGGAGGCGGAAGGACGTAAGGCGCTGGCCGACGACGCCGGTCGCATAACCGGCTCGGCCCGCCATTTGCTGGGACTGATCGACCAGATTCTCAATCTATCCAGCATGGACGCCGGCGTCGACGGATTGGCGCCGCGCGACGTAGATTTGCGCAAGCTGATCGAAGAAGCGATCCATAGCGTGCAAGAGGATGCGCGCCTCGCCGGCAATCGCATTTCGATGCGTGTCTCGGCAGAAGCAGAACGGATCTATACCGACGGCGGCAAGCTTGCTGTGTGCTTGGCTGCGCTGATGTCCAACGCCGTGAAATTCACCAGCGACGGTCTGATCGCTGTGACGGCGGAGCGCGAATACACCGATCGTGAAATGCTGGTGCTCTCTGTTTCCGACACTGGCCTCGGCATCGCCGCCGCTGACATGCCGAAACTGTTCAGACCCTTTGTGCAGCTCGACAGCACGGCGACGCGCGAAAAGGGCGGCATGGGCCTAGGCCTTTCGATCGCCCAGCGTATGGCTGCCACGCTCGGCGGCGCGGTGAGCGTTTCCAGCGAACGCGGCGTCGGTTCGACGTTCGTGGTGCGCGTGCCGATGAAACTCCCGGCGACGGACATGGCGCGGGCGGCAGCTTAACGCGATACCAACGGCGAGCAGTTCACCCCGCTCCTCTCCCGGTGATTAGGGAGAGGAAAGCGCCTTCTTGCGGGGGAGGGTCGAGGCGCGGCGGGGCTTTGCGCCCGAAAAACGTCGTGCTGACGCGCCCGTTCCTCCTTGCGGCAATCAGTCCAAGGCCAATATGTGATGCGCCATTCTATCGAGAACGCCTATGGACGAGCGTCTGCCTGCCTCTTCGATGCCAACGCTTCGACAGCTCCAGTTCCTGACCGCCTTGCGCGCCGAGGGGAGCTTCGTTGCGGCCGCCGAGGCGGTGGGCGTGACCCAGCCGACGCTCTCGGCCGGGATCAAGGATTTGGAGGCGGCGCTTGGCGCGGTGCTGGTTGAGCGCGGCCGGTTGGGCGCGGTGTTGACGCCCGCCGGCGAAGAGGCGGCCGAGCGCGCGGCGCGGGCGATCGGCGAAGTGGAGGAGCTCGTGCGCGCCGTTCAAACGGCTGGCGAGCCGTTTTCCGGCGTGTTTCGGTTGGGCGCCATCCCCACGATCGCGCCATTTCTGCTGCCGCGCGTCCTGCCGCTGTTGAAGAAGAAGTTTCCAAAGCTGCGCTTGCAAATGCGAGAGGACTTAACCTCGCGGCTGGTCGAACAATTGCGTGCGCGCACGTTGGACGCCGCGCTTATCGCGTTGCCGTACGAAGCGCAGGGTGTGGCTACGGCGCCGATTGCGGAAGACGAGTTCCTGTTCCTCTGCCCCGAAGATCATCCGCTGGCGAAGCGCAACGATCTCTCGCCAGCGCATCTCAAGAGCGAAGACGTATTGTTGTTGGAGGACGGCCATTGCCTGCGCGAGCACGCGCTTGCAGCGTGCCGGCTGCCCAGCAGCAAGCGCTCACCCGATGTCGGCGCGACAAGCTTGCACACCTTGGTGCAGATGGTGGGCGGCGGGATGGGCGTGACGCTGCTGCCGAAGATCGCTGCGGAGGCGGGCGCGGCCGCTGGCGCAAACGTCGCAGTGCGCCCGTTTGCGAAACCGATTGTCGGGCGCTCGATCGGCGTGGCCTGGCGCGAAGGCAGCCCGCGCGGGGAAGAGGCGCTGATGCTTGTCAGCGTGTTGCGCGAACTCTTCTAGGACGTCGGCCAGTCGGGCTTCGACAATTGCTTGGCGAGATGCGGCAGGCGGATTACGAGCCACACCGCCGACCAGATGTTGCCGAGCACGAAAATCGGTGCGGCCCAAAGTGCCGCAACAACCCATGACCGCTCGGTTAGGAACACGATCACGCTGAAGAAGACGAAGCCGATGTAAAGATCGGCAAGGCCGGCAATGCCCCACGGCAACGTGGTGACGACATTGAGCTGATCGAGAAACGTGCCGTGCAGGTCCTGCATGGCGAAGGCGGCCCACAGCGCCAGCCCAAGCATCGCCAGGCCGAGAATGCCGATCACCGCGCGGAGCACGTTCATGGAGCCACCTCTCCCGCGCTTGTCTCCGCGCCACCGCGCAAAATCAAGGCGCCGGGGGCTGTCGGCCGCCGAACGGCGCCCGAGTCTGGCCTTAGTCCATCAATCGCTGCATCAAATACGTGTATTCGAGCGCACGGCGGCGTGCGGCTTCGTTGAGATTCGCCGCTGCGGAGTGGCCGCCGTCGATGTTCTCGTAATAGAGGACCGGCATGCCCAGTTCGATCATCCGCGCGACGTACTTACGTGCGTGGCCGGGATGGACGCGATCGTCCTTCGTCGAAGTCAGCACGAACGGCAGCGGGAAATCGTCGCGGGCGCGCAGGTTCTGATACGGCGTGATGCGTTCGAGGAAAGCGCGCTCCTCGGCGTTCGACGGCGAGCCGTACTCGTCCACCCACGAGGCGCCGGCGAGCAGTTGATCGTAGCGCAGCATGTCCAGGAGCGGCACCTGCACGACGGCGGCATTGATCATCTCCGGATGCTGGTTGAGCATGACGCCCATGAGCAGGCCGCCGTTCGAGCCGCCCATGATGCCGAGGCGGCGCTGAGAGCTGATGCCGCGCTCGATGAGATCGCGTTCGACGGCGTAGAAGTCGTCATAGATCACCTGGCGATTGGTGCGCAGGCCCGCCTGATGCCAGGCAGGACCGAACTCACCGCCGCCGCGGATGTTGGCAAGCACATAGACGCCGCCGCGGTCGAGCCAGAGCTTGCCGACATTGGGACTGTAGGTCGGCGTGTAGGAGACCTGGAAGCCGCCATACGCGTAGAGCAAAGTCGGGCTTTCGCCATTGAGCGCCGTGTCGCGGCGGCGCAGCACGAAATACGGAATACGCGTGCCGTCGCGGCTCACTGCTTCGTACTGCTCGGAGACGTAAGGCGACGCGTCGAATTGCGCCGGCAACGCGCGGATGGCGCGCGCGTGTGTGGCGTTTTGATCGAGCGCGTAGAGCGTGTCGGGGGTGAGAAAGTCCTCAAATACCGCGAACGCCTGGCTTTCGGTCGGCGATGAGCCGGCCATGGTAACGGAGCCGTTTTCGGGAAGCGCGATCGTCGTGGTCTGCCAGTCATTGCGCGCGTCGAGGGAGATCCGCAACAGGCGACCGCGCACGTTTTCATAACCGGCGACGATGATCGCGTCGCGCGTGATCGAAACGCCTTCGATGGACTGACGGGAGTTGGGGGCGAAGAGAACCGTGACAGCCGGGTTTTCGCTGCCGCTGTCGCTCAGCGGGTAGGCGATGAGCGCGCCCTGGGGATGGCCGCGCCACTCCTCCTGCAGCGTGGCGACAAGGTAACCCCGGAAAAGGCCTTGGATCGACGATTTCGGCGGCAGGTTGATGCGCTGCGGAGAGGCGCCGTCGAGCCGGTAATTGGTCGACTCGAAAAAAGTGTCGGCTTCGACCGCGATCGGCGTGCGGCGACCGTCAGTATCCTGCAAAACACCGACGAACACGCCGACGTCGCTCGGCTGGCCGCGCATGATCTCCGTTGCGGAGGCCAGCGGCGCGCCGCGCGTCCATCTCTTGACGATGAACGGATAACCGCTCTCCGTCATTGAGCCGGCGCCCCAGTCGGTGGCGATCAGCAGCGCGTTCTGGTCGAGCCATGTTGCAGCTGATTTCGCTTCGGGCACGACGAAGCCGCCGGACACGAAGCTGCGCGTAGCAAGATCGTATTCGCGTACGGTGACAGCGTCCTTGCCGCCATCCGAAAGTGAAACGAGGCAACGCGTCGTCCCCTCGAGACAATCGATGCCTTTGAACACCCAGTTGGCGTTCTCCGCCGTCGCCAGCGCATCGATGTCCAGCACCGTTTCCCATTGCGGGTTGCCATCGCGGGCGAAGTCAGCGAGAGGCGCACGGCGGTAGATGCCGCGCACGTGCGTGTCGTCTTGCCAAAAATTGTAATAATGCCCCTCGAAAATGCCGCCAGTCGGCAGCCGATCCCTGCTATTGGCGAGCGCAAGCGCATCGGCGTGCAGCTGGGCGTAACGCGGATCGCCCTCGAGTTGGGCCAGCGAGCGCGCATTCTGTGCGCGCACCCAGGTCAGAGCGCGTTCGCCCTCGACGTCCTCCAGCCAGAGATAAGGGTCTTCACCGGTCATGGCTGTGGAACTCGCATCCGCTGAAGTGGACGAGGACGGCGTGGCGCACGCGGCCATCGTGAGCACCGCGAACCCCATCGCGGCCAATGCAGCTAGACGCATTCTGTGTCTCCGAACCCCAAAACGGTCCGCCAAACAAGCAGATTGGCGGCGCCCGGGAAAGAGGCGTCTGTCGCGCGGTGTCGGCCGCCCATGGTGCGGACCTCCGAAACAGCTTAAATGATTGTCGATGCGCTACTTCAAGATGAACGGCTGCGGCAATGACTTCGTCATCATTGACGCAAGGTCGCGCGGTTCGTTGCCGCTGTCACAGACGCAGGCGAAGGCGATCGCGGATCGGCAGACGGGCTTGGGCTGCGACCAGGTGATTGCTGTGGAACGTTCGATCCGTGGCGATGCCTACATGCGCATCTGGAACGCGAACGGCGGCGAGGTCGACGCGTGCGGCAACGCCACGCGCTGCGTAGCGTGGCTGCTGATGGAGGAAGGCGGCGCTGTCTCGCGCCGGATCGAAACGCCTGCGGGCATGCTCTATGCCGAGCGCCGCGGAGAGAAGCTCATTACCGTCGATATGGGCTCACCGTTGCTGCGCTGGGAGGAGATACCGCTGGCGCGAGCGATGGACACGATTGAGCTGGACTATTCAGCTGGCGGGTTTGATGCGCCCGGCGCCGTCAATATGGGCAACCCGCACGTCGTCTTCTTCGTCAACGACGTGCGCGCCGCGCCGATCGAGAGCTTGGGACCGAAGGTCGAGCATGATCCGCTGTTCCCTCAACGGGTGAATGTCGGCTTCGCCGAAATTCGGTCGTTCGAGCAGATCCGGCTGCGCACCTGGGAGCGTGGCACGGGACTAACGAAAGCCTGCGGCACCGGCGCATGCGCCGCCGTGGTGGCGGCCAACCGGCAAGGCCGCACCGGCCGAACCGTGGAAGTGTTGGCTGATGGCGGTTCACTTGAGATTGAGTGGCGCGCCGGCGACGACCGGGTTCTTATGACCGGGCCGATCGAACTCGAAGCCACGGGGGACTTGCCCGCCGCATGAGGATAGCCGCAGCTTTTCTGCTCTTCGTCGCGGCGTGCGCTTCGACTGCCTCGGATCGCCCACCGGCGGAGCAGCTCCGCGGTTGCTGGATCAACCGCGATGTCGGGGCAGCGACAATGCGCTGGCTGCCTGATCGAGCCCGGCCCGACGTGCTCGCGGGTGTGCGCCATGTCTATCGCCAAATCGGCTCGCCGCAGGTGACGCGTTTCACGCTGGAGCCGAGCGAGGAGGGTTTTTCCTTTTGCGAACTCGACGACAGCGGCGCAGCGACGAAATGTTGGCGCGTTGCACGGGGCGAAGGCGGCTCCCTCGACGGCGGCCGGGTGTTCATCGACACGCACGGCGAAGCGCTGCGGATCACGCTGGTTGGTGACGGCCCCGAACGAACCATCTTTCAGGGCCGCCGGGACGGTTGCGATTGATCACCGGCATCGACCATGTCGTCATTGGCGTGCGCGATCTATCGGCAGGCGTGGCGACGTATGAAACGTTGCTGAATCGGACCGCGGGCGTCGCACAGACGCACCACGGCGTGGCGAGTGCGCTGATCAGCACGTCGAATGTTGCAGTTGAACTGATCGCGGCGGACGGACCCGGCGAAGGCGCCGAACGCGTGCGCGCGGCGTTGGCCGATGGCGAGGGGCTCAAGAGCCTTGCCTTCGCGGTGCGTGATCTCGAACGCGCGCACGTGCGTTGCGAACGAGTCGGCCTCGCGCCGGAGCCGATCCGCGAACGTGAGGCTTGGCGCAGCTTTCGAGCGAACACCGGACGCACGCACGGCGTTCGTGTCTTCCTCATAGAACGGCGCAGGCCGTTGGCGGTTTCGCCCGGTGCGGGTCTAGATCATGTGGTTATCCGTACGCCGCATCCAGAGCGAGCAGCCGGCCTCTATGGCGCGCGTTTGGGGCTCGACATGCGGCTCGATCGCGAAGTGACGGGCCGGCGCTTGATGTTCTTCCGCTGCGGCGACGCGATTGTGGAAATCGTTCACGACCGCGAGACGACCGGCGCCGCCGACAGCCTGTGGGGACTGTCGTGGCGCGTCGTCGACGCCGATGCGGAGCGGGCGCGCCTGTCGGCAGCTGGCCTCGAAGTCTCTGATGTCCGCCCTGGAATGAAGCCCGGCACCCGTGTGTTTACCGTGCGAAACGGTACTTGCGGCGTGCCGACGTTGATGATCGAGCCCCCGGAGCGCGATTGATCTTGCCGGACGCCCGCGTCATTGTCGCGCCGTCGCAGAACGCAGGGGAACGGGATGGCCGACAAGCAAGCTTTGAACGCAACGTTTTTCGCCTTCAAGAAGCGCGAGCGCAGTGGCGTGCTATTGGGCGCCAGCGTCACTTATGCGCTCATCATGATCGTTGCCTGCGGCGCGTTTGTCGCGCTGAACTGGCAGGCCGCGATCGATTACATGTCGTGGATTACGACCATGACTCAGGCGGGGGCGCAGCCAAATCCAAACGATCCCTTCGCCGGCGTGATGCCGCCGCAGAGCGTAGTGAACCTCGGCGCATCGTATTTCCTGTTTTTGATCGTCATCTACCTGTTGCTGGCTGCGTACGAAGCGGCGTGCCTCAGATGGATGATCCGCGGCGAGACCAAGGGTTTGTTCGGCCTCGCGCTCGATGCAGACACTTGGCGCGTCTATTTCACCTATTGGATCTGGTTCTTCCTCCTGATGGCGATGTATCTGGTGGTTGGGATGGTGATCCTCGGCACGGTCGCCGGCGCCGCGGTGGGCGCTCAGGGAAATCCGGACGCGCTCGGGGCCATGGGACCTGTGGTCTTTCTCTTGGCGCTCGCAGTCATCGTCCTGGTGGTCTATTTTGGCGTTCGTTTTGCGCCGGCGGCGGCAACCTCCGTCGCCAAGCGCCGTTTCGCTTTCTTCGATGCATGGACGGTGACTAAAGGCCGATTCTGGGCGCTACTCGGTTCCTTCGTGTTGCTCTGGCTGATGTATATTGTCGGCGTGATCATTCTGTCGACCATCGCCAGCTTCGCAATGGTCGGCGGGATGATGAGTCAGGCGCAGACGGGAGCGGAGGCAACAACCCCTGAACAGGCGTTTGCGATCTTTGCTTCGCCAAGCGTGTGGATTCCGTTGGCGATCATGTACGGATTGATGATTGTCGGCGCGTTCGTGTTCTACGTGGCGCTGTTTGGCGTCAACGCGCGGGCGGCCGTGGCCGCTCTCGAAGAGGGCAAGATAGCGGCCGCTCAAGCATGAGCGAGCAGCCGCCTCTCGACGCTGCTCTAAATGCCTTCAGGAAGCGTGATCGGCAATTCGTGCTCACTCGCGCCGCAGCCGCATATTACGGCCTGGTGATGTTGGCGAGCGCGGCGTTCATTGCGCTCACATGGACACAATGGAGTCAGGTGATCGCTTGGTATCTCGGCCTAGTCAGTTCAATTTCGAGCGGGGGTGAGCCGAGCGCGCCGCCGCAGCATGTGATGCTGGCCCTTGCGCCGTTCTATGCTGTGTTCGGTCTGATAAGCCTCGTCCTGTTTGCGGCCTTCGAGGCGGCATGTCTGCGGTGGCTCATACGCGGGGAATCCGGCGGTGGCCTGTTAGGGCTGAAACTCGACGCCGACACGTGGCGCGTGGTCGGTGTCTACTGGCTGTGGATCGCCTATTTCCTGTGTGTCGTCGTTGCGATCGGGGTGTTCTACGGATTGCTGGCCGCCGTCGGCAGCATTGGCGGCGCCGCGCGGATCATCGCTATGCTGGTGGGTGCGCTCGCGCCGATCGGCATTCTGGCAATGCTGGTGTGGGGCGGCGCGTTGTTTGCGCCCGCCGCGGCGACATCGGTCGGACGCCGGAAGCTCACGTTCCTGTCGGCGCGGAAGGTCTCCGCGCCGCGCTATTGGCCGTTGCTCACCTCGTTCTTCATGGTGATCGTAGGCTATTTGATCGTATCCACCGTACTGTCGACCATCCTACAGATTCCCATCAACAACGCCGTCACGCCGGTGATGCGGCGGATACTGAGCGGTGCGGATGGCGCCGAGGCTGTGAGCTTGCTGCAAGAGGCATTCTCGACGCCCCTGATGATAGGCGTGTTTGCCGTGAACCTGCTGGTGAGCTTTCTGCTCGCCACCGCCTATTACATAGCCATGTTCGGCGTGAACGCGCGTGCGTTCGAGGCGGCGGCGGACGCGGGGCAGATTGAGCGCGGTTAGCGGATCAGGTTAGCCGGCAGCGCTTTTCTTGCCGTTGCGCTTAGTGGCTTTCGGCGCCGGCGCCTCCGCGGCGGCGGCTTTGAGCTTCGGCCTCTGCGCCCCGCTCCGCTCGCTGTGGCGCTTCAGCGCTTGGGCGAGATAGCGGCCAGTGTGGCTGGCTTTGACGTTCGCCACATCCTCCGGCGCGCCGGCGGCGACGACCTTGCCGCCGCCATCGCCGCCCTCCGGGCCTAGATCGATCACCCAGTCGGCGGTTTTGATGACGTCCAGATTGTGCTCGATCACCAGCACGGTGTTGCCGTTATCGACCAGCTCATGGAGCACTTCGAGCAGTTTCTTGGTGTCTTCGAAGTGAAGCCCGGTGGTCGGCTCGTCGAGAATATAAAGCGTGCGGCCAGTGGCGCGCTTTGAGAGCTCCTTCGAGAGCTTTACGCGTTGCGCTTCGCCGCCGGAAAGCGTCGTCGCTTGCTGGCCGATGTGCACGTAGCCGAGACCGACACGCTTCAGCGTTTCAAGCTTATCGCGGATCGACGGCACCGCGTTGAACAGGTTGGCGCCTTCCTCGACGGTCATATCGAGCACGTCCGAGATCGATTTGCCTTTGTAGAGGATTTCCAGTGTCTCGCGATTGTAGCGCTTGCCCTTGCAGGTGTCGCAGGTGACGTAGACGTCCGGCAGGAAGTGCATTTCGATCTTGATGACCCCGTCGCCCTGGCACGCTTCGCAGCGTCCGCCCTTGACGTTGAACGAGAAGCGGCCGGGACCGTAGCCGCGCGCCTTGGACTCCGGCAGCGCCGCGAACCAGTCGCGGATCGGCGTGAACGCGCCGGTATAGGTGGCCGGATTCGAGCGCGGCGTTCGGCCGATTGGCGACTGGTCGATGTCGATGATCTTGTCGATGTGCTCGAGACCCTCGATCGCGTCGTGATCGGCAGGAACTTCGCCGCTTCCGTGCCATTGGCGCGAAACCGATTTGAACAGCGTTTCCACAATCAGCGTGGACTTGCCGCCGCCGCTGACGCCGGTTACGCAAGTGAAGGTCCCGAGCGGAATGTCGGCGTCGATGTTCTGCAGATTATTGCCGCGCGCGCCGCGCACGCCGATCGTGCGCTTCATGTTCACCCAGCGGCGCTTGTCCGGAATCGCAATTTCGCGACGGCCGGTGAGATAGTCGCCGGTGATGGAGTTTTTGTTCTTCCGGATGTCATCAGGGGCGCCCTGCGCAATGATTTCGCCGCCGTGGATGCCGGCGGCTGGGCCCATGTCGATGACATGGTCGGCGGTGAGAATGGCTTCTTCGTCGTGTTCGACGACGAGCACGGAATTGCCGAGGTCGCGCAAACGCACGAGCGTTTCGAGCAGCCGCGTGTTGTCGCGCTGGTGCAAGCCGATCGAAGGCTCATCGAGCACATAGAGCACGCCGGTCAGGCCGGAGCCGATCTGTGAAGCCAAGCGGATGCGCTGGCTCTCGCCGCCGGAGAGGGTGCCGGACGAGCGGCCCAGCGAAAGATAATCAAGCCCGACATCGACGAGGAAGCGCAGCCGGTCGTTGATCTCTTTGAGGATGCGGACGGCGATTTCCTTCTGCTTCGGCGAGAGTTTGTCGTTCAGCGACCCGAACCAGTCTCGCGCGCTGCGGATCGAGAAATTGGACGCTGCGGCGATGTCGAGCATAGCGACCTTGACCGCCAACGCCTCCGGCTTCAGCCGCTTGCCCTCACAGGTAGGGCAAGGCGCTTCGCTTTGGTAGCGTTCCAGCTCTTCGCGGACCCAGGTTGAATCCGTTTCCTTCCAGCGGCGTTCGAGGTTTGGCAGCACGCCCTCGAAATTCTTCGTCGTCTCGTAGCGGCGGACGCCGTCGTCATAGACGAACTTGATCGGGTCTTTCGTGCCGTAAAGGATTGCCAGGCGCAGATCTTTCGACAGTTCCTTCCAAGGCGCCGTGATTTTGCATTTGAAGTGCTTGGCGAGTGCTTCGAGCGTTTGCGCATAAAGCGGGGATGGACCCTTCGCCCACGGCGCGACTGCGCCTTCCTTCAACGTCTTGTCGTGATCGGGAACGACGAGATCGGCGTCGAACTTGAGTTGCACGCCCAGGCCATCGCAGGCCGGGCAGGCGCCAGCCGGGTTGTTGAACGAAAAGAGCCGCGGCTCGATTTCCGGGATGGTGAAACCTGAGACGGGACAAGCGAACTTTTGGCTGAAGATCAGGCGTTCGGGGGCGGTGGCCTTGTTCTTCAGCGTGGCTTTGCCGCCGCCGGTCTCGCCCTTGTCGGCGAATTCCGCAAAGGCGACGCCGTCGGCAAGCTTCAGCGCTTGCTCCAGCGAATCCGCGAGGCGGGTTTCGATGCCAGGTTTGACCGCGATGCGGTCGATGACGATGTCGATGTCGTGTTTGAATTTCTTGTCGAGCGTGGGTGGTTCGCTCAGTTCATAGAACTCGCCGTCGATCTTGGCGCGCTGGTAGCCCTTCTTCAGGTACTCAGCCATTTCCTTTTTGTATTCGCCCTTGCGGTCGCGGACGACCGGCGCCAGCAGGTAAAGCCGCGTGCCTTCCGGCAGCGCCATGACGCGGTCAACCATTTCGCTGACTTGCATTGCAGCGATAGGTTCGCCGGTGGCGGGCGAATACGGAATGCCGACGCGCGCCCACAGGAGGCGCATGTAGTCGTAAATCTCGGTGACGGTGCCGACGGTCGAGCGCGGATTGCGTGAAGTTGTCTTCTGCTCGATCGAGATGGCGGGCGAGAGGCCCTCAATCGAGTCGACATCAGGCTTTTGCATCAATTCAAGGAACTGACGCGCATAGGCTGAAAGTGACTCCACATAGCGCCGCTGGCCCTCGGCGTAGATCGTATCGAAAGCCAAGGAAGATTTGCCCGAGCCCGACAAGCCCGTGATCACAACAAGTTCGTTGCGCGGAATATCGACGTTCACCCCCTTCAAATTGTGCTCGCGGGCGCCGCGGATGCGGATGTGAGTGAGGCCGTCCTTCATTGCGGCAGACCATAAGCGAAAGCGGTCATCGAAATCCCGGGATAGTAGTAGCGATTGAAGAAGTAGGGCGTTTCGCCGTCGCGTTGAGCGCCCAAAGCGTAAACGACCGGCATGAAGTGTTCCCAGTCGGGCGCGGCGATCCCGGCGTCCGGTTGCGCCGTGTAGTTCACAACCTTGGCGTGATCGTTGGCGACACCTGTAACGATGTGCGCGTCGTACGTTTCGACCCAATGTTGCGGATCAGGTGACGTCGCACGAAAGAAGGCGGGGAGATTGTGGACGATGTTGCCTGAGCCGATGACGAGGACGTTGTCGTCGCGAAAATCGGCTAACGCGCGCGCGATGTCGTAATGCTCGGCGGCGGAGCGACGGATGTCGAGGCTGACTTGAACGATCGGCACGTCTGCATCCGGATACATGTGCTTCACGACGCTCCAGGCGCCGTGGTCGAGGCCCCAGCTGTCGTCTAGCTGTGCGCTGAACGCCGCCAGTCTGTCGACGATGGCGCGTGCGAGATCGGGATCGCCGGGCGCTGGATACTGAACGTCGAACAATGCCTGCGGAAAGCCGCGGCCGAAATCGTGGATCGTGCGCGGCTGCGCATTCGAAGTGACCTTGACCCCCTCGGTGACCCAGTGCGCCGAGATGCACACAATGGCCTTCGGTTTCGGAAAGCGCTGCGCCACCTCCACCCAGCCGCGGGCGGAGGGTGTGTCTTCGATAGCATTCGTCGGCGAACCATGGCCGACGAACAGGGCGGGCGCTCTGGTGGTCAATCCAAGTCTCTCTTCGGGGACCGCCAGGAGCCCAGCGGACACCATATTTAGTAGCCGGAGTCGTCGCGACATCAAGAACAAAGATCGAACGACGTCTCGACTACCGGCGGCTCTGGGCGAAGGTCAGCAAGCGTCGTTTCGGCGACGTCCGGCTCGCCCCATTGGTTCGATTGGTTAATGACCCTTTACCAATCGCGCGAGTCGGCGTATAGAACATAGCGAGAACATTTGTCCGGATGCCCGGCGGATGCCTCACCATCGAGTACAGCGCAGGAAACAGGAGGTCGGCGATGGCTGGCAGCGTCAACAAAGTGATCTTGATCGGCAATCTGGGCAAAGACCCCGAGGTACGGCGCCTCAACAACGGCGATCCGGTCGTCAATCTCTCGGTCGCGACGTCGGAAAACTGGCGCGACAAGCAATCCGGCGAACGCCGCGAAAAGACCGAATGGCACCGCGTGGTGATCTTCAATGAGAACATCGCCAAGGTGGCCGAGCAGTATTTGAAGAAGGGGGCCAAAGTTTACATCGAAGGCCAACTGCAAACGCGGAAGTACGAGCAAGGCGGCGTCGAAAAGTACACGACTGAAGTCGTGCTGCAGCGTTATCGCGGCGAACTCACCATGCTCGACGGCAAAGGCGATGGCGGCGGCCGCTCCTACGATGACGGCGGCGAGGGCTTCAGCTCGTCGAGCGGCAAGAAGCGCGTCAGCGACGCCCCTCGCGAAAGCTTCAACCAGGATCTCGACGACGAGATTCCGTTCTAGGTTGCGAGGGGCGCTGCTCACGTGAACGAGACGCCACTGCCCAAGACGCAGCGTCAGGCCAGCACGTCCACTCGTGCGATCGTGCCGTCGGCGCTCGGTCGCTGGGCGCCGCCGAGCGCATAGAGCGCGCCGCCCGCAGCGATGAAGCCGTGGCCGTGGCGAGGTGTCGGCATCGTGGTGAAGCGCGACCAGGCGCCGTTGGCGAATTCGTAGAGCGTGTCGCCCACCGAACCTGGCTCGAAAATCTCGCCGCCGCCGGCGACGATGCGGTCGCGCCAAGTTGCGGCAGCGATGCCGCCGCGTGGCTCGGGGAAATCAGGTCCGCTGCGCCAGGCGGACGTGCGCGCATCGTAGATGTCGTGTGCGGGCGTTTGACCGTCCGCAACCGTGCGGCCCGACACGATGTGCAGTTCATCGCCCAACACTGCGCCGGCGTGAGAATTGCGCGCCGTGGGCAGGGACGCGGCGCGCTTCCACCCCTCGCTGGGCGCGAACACGAAGTGATCGTCAATGTCGACTTGATCGTCCCATTCCTGGTTCGCGGCGGCGCGCGGCGAGCGGCCACCAATGAGATGGATGCGACCCTCATGCACGAGCGGCATCCCTTCGGCGACCGGCTTCGGCAGCGAAGGCGCCTCGATCCAGGTATCGCCCGAGAGTTTCAGCACGCGCGGCGTGCAGATCCAGCGGCGACGATTGTCGCCGCCCAAAAACCCGCCAACGGCGTAGAGTTCGTCATTGAGCGAGGCGAGCTGAACATGGTGCGAGGGCGTCGGCAGCGCTGGGCCTTCGCTCCATCGATCCCGCGCCACGTCGAGCACGATCACACGTTGCGTCGCCCCAAGGGCGGCGAGCGGGGCGAAGCCTCCAGCGATCCAGATCGCGCCGCGATGGAGTGCAGGATAGATTTCCTGCACCGCATAAGGGGCGCGCGCTCCTTGGCGCCACGAATGCTCGCCCGAGCTAGCGGTCGCCGCTGGCGCGGGCTGGTCGCTCTGGCAAGACATCAGGGGCGCAAGGGCCGCAGAGGCGGCGAAGGTGCGGCGTGTCAGCATAGTGTCAAGCTAGCGTCAGGCGTTTTCGCTGTCTCCGCCATTCGTCGCGCGCGCTTGCGACTCCGGCGGTGGCGGCGTAGCGCTCGCTCGTGACTGCCCCTTCGCGCGCCTTCGCCCCGCTGGATCTGATCCAGCTCCTGTCGATCGCGCTGATCTGGGGCGTGAACAATATCCTGGCCAAGATCGCCGTCGACGCGCTGCCGGCGATGATGACGGTGGCGGTGCGCTTCATTGTCGTGCTCGCGGTGTTGATCTGGCTCATCAAACCGCTGCCGCGGGGCCAATGGAGACTGTTTGCGCTGATGCTTGCATTCATAGGTCCCCTGCATTTCGGCATTCAGTATGTGGGCTTGAAGCTCGCGACCGATATCGCGCCGATGGTGGTGGCGATGCAGCTTTGGGCGCCGGCCTCGGTCGTGTTTGCGGCTCTGTTGCTGAAGGAGCGGGTCTCGTCGCTGCGCTGGGCTGGTGTGATCGTTGCGTTTCTAGGCACGGCTTCGATGAATTTCGATCCTGCAGTGCTGGCGCAGGGATGGGCTCTTGCGCTCGTGGCGCTGGCCTCGATTTGCTACGGGCTGGGCGCGGTGCTCGTGCGGCGCCTGAGCGGCGCAGACGTATGGTCGACCCAAGCCTGGATCGCACTGGCGATCGTGCCGACGATGGTGAGCGCCTCCCTGCTGTTTGAAACGAACCAGGCGGAGGCGGCCCTCAGCGCGCACTGGTTTGTCTGGTTTGCGCTGATCTTCGGCGGCCTGGTCTCTTCGATCGTGGCCAACGCCTTCCTGTTTCAACTCGTAACCAAATACGAAGTATCGCGCACCACGCCGTATCTTCTGCTGACGCCGGTGATTTCGTTCACACTCGCGGCGGTGGTTTTGCACAACCAGATCACGCTACAGATTCTCTTCGGCGCCGCGCTCACGATCGGCGGCGTGCTCCTCGTTGCAATCGCAGAACGACGGTTCAAGGCAGTGGCGTAAGCGCCGCGCACGCAATGCGGGCTCCGGCGTTGCCGATCGGTTGATCGCGGTGATTGTCCGTTGCTTCGTGAATCAGCAGGGCAGCGCCGTCGCCATCGAGTAGCGGCAAACGGTTGCCGACGCGGCCGCTGTGCATGGTGACATAGGGCGAAAACACCTCAGCGCCGAACACGCTGCTGGGTGACGCGAAAAGGTTGGGAAGGTCGCCCGCTTCGGGTCCGCGGCGGTTAAGCAAGCCATGCTGGACGCGCCGGTTGAGCGTGATGTGGCCGCCTGAGGCTTGGAAACCGGCGGCGAAATCGCTGCAATCGCCGCGATCGTGCAGGTGGAGGCCGTGCCAGCCGGGCGCGAGGCGCGCTTCCGCAAACTCCAGCCGTATTAGGACGCCGCCAGGGGCCTCCGTGAACGTGGCTTGCCCCACGGAGCGGCCGTCAGCGCCGACGATCCAGACCGTGCGCGGCTGGAGATCCTGCGCGAGTTGCACATTGTAGGGGGTGGTCGAACACGCGCTCAGGGCGGCTGAGAACAGAGCGCATGTCCCGATGAAAAGGCTCCGCATGGCGTTCGTCTCCCGTCTCCTGGCGGAGAAACTTAGCGCTCGCCGCAAGGCAGGGCGAGGCGTATGCCTCCCGCGTTTGCGCCATGGAGCGCATCTGCGCCGCGCAACTCTCGTCCACCTCTCGAAAGCATCTGAAAAGACGGGTGTTTTTGATTGGCGCGGAAGACGACGTGGATTTGCGATCGGGGCTTCCTACATGCTAGTTTGCGACGGAATCGACGGCAGGTTTGACCTGTCATTTCCGTGCTTTCCAGCAAGCTTAGAGAGTTAGACGGATCCCGTGTCAGACACGTCCGATCCCGCCGAGAACGGCGGACCAACCCTTCCCAAGGGCGTCGCCCTGATCAGTGTCGAAGACGAGCTGAAGCGCTCGTATCTCGACTATGCGATGAGCGTCATCGTCTCGCGCGCGTTGCCGGATGCGCGTGACGGCCTGAAGCCGGTGCACCGGCGGATCCTCTACGCGATGGATGAGTCTGGGAACACGCACGACAAGTCCTTCCGCAAGAGCGCGAAGTCCGTCGGCGAAGTGATGGGCAACTATCACCCGCACGGCGACCAGGCCATCTACCTGACACTTGTACGTCTTGCGCAGGATTTCTCGATGGGTCTCACGCTCATCGATGGCCAGGGCAATTTCGGTTCGATTGACGGCGATATGCCGGCCTCGATGCGATACACTGAAGCGCGGTTGGCGAAAGCAGCGCGCGCGCTGCTCGATGACATCGACGAAGGCACGGTCGACTTTCAGGACAATTACGACGGCTCGATGCAGGAGCCGAGCGTGCTGCCGGCGCGCTTCCCGAATCTATTGGTCAATGGCGGCGGTGGCATCGCCGTCGGCATGGCGACGAACATTCCTCCGCACAATTTGTCGGAAGTGATCGACGCCTCTGTAGCGTTGATCGACAATCCGAACATTGCCGATCTCGATCTCCTGGAGATCGTGCCCGGTCCGGATTTCCCGACGGGAGGGGAAATCCTCGGCCGCGCCGGCGCGCGGCTTGCGCTGATAACGGGGCGCGGCTCGGTGATGATCCGCGCCAAGCACCACACCGAGACCATCCGCGGCCGCGAAGCGCTCGTGTTCACCGAGATTCCCTATCAGGTGAACAAGGCCGAAATGGTGGAGAAAATCGGCGAGCAAGTGCGCGAAAAGCGCATCGAGGGCATTGCCGAGGTTCGAGATGAATCGAACCGTCTTGGCGTGCGGCTGGTGATCGAACTAAAGCGCGACGCGGTAGCCGATGTCGTGCTGAACCAACTCTACCGCTATTCGGCGCTGCAGACCTCGTTCGGCGTCAACATGCTGGCGCTGAATCAGGGCAAGCCCGAGCAAATGGGCCTGAGGAAGATCCTCGACATCTTCCTTTCGTTCCGCGAGCAAGTGGTCACGCGCCGCACGAAGCATCGTTTGGCGAAAGCCCGTAAGCGCGGCCACGAAACCGTTGGTCTCGCCATCGCCGTCGCCAACATCGATGATGTGATCAAGCTGATCCGAGAAAGCCCCGATCCAGGAGTGGCGCGCGAGCGTCTGGTCGCCCGCGACTGGCCAGCTGGCGATATGATGCCGCTGATCGCGCTGATCGCTGACCCGCGCACCGTGGTGAGCGACGGCGATCGCGTGCGGCTGTCGGACGAGCAGGCGCGCGCCATTCTCGCTCTGACCCTCTCGCGCCTCACCGGTCTCGGCCGCGACGACATAGCGAAGGCGGCGAATGAGATTGCGCAAGAGATCAAGCAACTACTCGACATCCTCGCGTCGCGCGAACGCATCTTGGGCATTATTCGCGACGAACTGATCGCGGTGAAGGAAGCGTTCGGCGCCCCGCGACGGACGACGTTCTCGGAATCCGAGGGCGAGATCGACGACGAGGCGCTGATTCCGCGCGAGGACATGGTCGTGACCGTCACGCACGGCGGCTATGTGAAGCGCACGCCGCTTGCCGCCTACCGCACGCAGCGCCGCGGCGGCAAAGGCCGCGCCGGCATGACGATGAAGGACGAGGATTTCGTCACGCGCGTGTTTGTCGCCTCAACCCATGCGCCGATCCTGTTCTTCTCCTCCTCAGGCATGGTCTACAAGATGAAGGCTTGGCGCATCCCCGCGGGCGATCCGCGGACAAAGGGGCGCGCGCTGGTGAATCTGCTTCCGCTCGAACAAGGCGAAACCATCACCTCGGTGATGGCGCTGCCGGAAGACGAGCGCGACTGGGATAAGCTCGACGTCATGTTCGCCACCAAGTCCGGCGGCGTGCGGCGCAACAAGCTCAGCGACTTCGTGCAGGTGAATCGCAACGGCAAGATCGCCATGAAGCCGGACGAGGGCGACGGCATCATCGGCGTGCAAATCTGCACCGAGGAAGACGACGTACTGCTCACTACCGCCAATGGCCAGTGCGTGCGCTTCCGCACCACGGACGTGCGCGTGTTCAAAGGTCGCGATTCCACCGGCGTGCGCGGCGTCACGCTTGCCGATGGCGATACCGTCATTGGCATGGCGGTGCTGAAGCACATCGATGTGACGACCAAGGAAGTTGGCGACTACTTCAAGTGGGACGCGCAATCGCGCGGCGATGTCGAGGTCGAGCAGGAAGAAGCGCCGGCCGCTGACGGTGAAGCGCCGACGCCGTTCGAGCGCCTCGCCTGGCTCAAGACTCAGGAGCAATTCATCCTGACCGTCACCAGCGCTGGCCTCGGCAAGCGCGCTTCGGCCTACGAGTACCGCGTCACCAATCGCGGCGGCAAAGGCCTGATCGCCCACCGCCTGACTGACGACGCGCGCATCGTGGCGTCCTTCCCGGTCCTTGAGCAGGAGGAGCTGCTTCTAGTCACCGACAAGGGTCAGCTCATTCGCACGGCGATCGATCAAATCCGCATCGCAGGCCGCGCCACTCAAGGCGTGATCTTGATCAATGTCAGCGAAGACGAGCATGTTGTCGCCGCCGAGCGTCTGGAGGCGCTGGGGGGCGAGAACGGCGAAGCCACCGACGGCGAGGGGAGCGGGAAGTGACGAAGAAGGTCCGCGTTGGCCTCTATCCGGGGACTTTCGATCCCCTCACCAACGGCCATGTGGATATCATCGCCCGCGCCGCCACGCTCGTGGACCGCCTCGTCATCGGAGTCGCCATCAATGAGGACAAGGGCCCGCTTTTCACGCTGGGCGAGCGGGTGGCGATGGTCGAGGAGCAGTGCGCCAAGATCAAAGGCGGGGCCGAGATTGTCGTCCAACCTTTTGACACATTGCTGATGAAGTTCGCCGAGAGCGTAGGGGCTCAAATCATCGTCCGGGGACTTCGAGCGGTCGCCGACTTCGAGTACGAATTCGCCATGGTCGGGATGAACCAGAAGCTAAATCCCGCTATCGAAACAGTTTTTCTCATGGCCGACCCGACGCACCAAGCGATCGCGTCCAGGCTGGTTAAAGAGATCGCGCGACTGCAAGGAAGCGTCGCGCAATTCGTGCCCAAGGAAGTAGAAGGACGACTGAAGGCAAAGTTCGGGGTGTCTTGATGCGGCGCTTGGGTGGATTGTTGGCCGCTGGCGTATTGGCGCTGGGGCTTGTGGGCGGTTTCGGCGTGGCGTCTGCACAAGCGCCCGATCCGCGCAATTGGCGTCAACTCGATCCGGAAGACACCCTTTACATCGACACCGTCCACGGGAGGATCGTGATCGAGCTCTATCCCGAGGTGGCGCCGCGCCACGTCGAGCGCATCAAGACGCTGACGCGGCAAGGCTTTTATGATGGGCTAACCTTCCACCGCGTTGTCGATGACTTCATGGCGCAGACCGGCGATCCGCAAGGCACCGGCGAGGGCGCATCGTCGCTGCCGGACATGCAGGGCGAGTTCATGTTCCGTCGCGGGCCGGACATGCCGTTTGTGCAGGCGGCCGAACAGAACCGGGCACGGCTCGGCTTCTACAAAACCCTGCCGATCGAAAGCCAGCCCGACGCGCAAATGCAGGTGACGTCTGACGGGCGCGTGTCGGCAAATGCGTTGCACTGCCAGGGTGTCGTCTCGATGGCGCGCGGCTCGGACATGAATTCGGCCAACAGCCAGTTCTTCATCATGCGCCAGCCGAACACCTCGCTCGACAAGCGCTACACAATCTTCGGCCGCGTCGTATGGGGCCAAGCGGCTGTGATGCAGATCGCCGTCGGCAACCCGCCGCCCACGCCGGATCGGATGGTTGCCGTGCGCATCGCCGCCGACGTGCCCGAGGCCGAACGCGCGCCGATCTTCGTGCTCCGCACAGACGGTCCGCGCTTCCGCGATTTGATCGAAGAGACGCGTCGCGAACGCCGCGCGGACTTCAGCATTTGCGACGTAGAAATTCCCGCGCGCGTGCCGCGCAATCCTGACAGAGAGAGAAGCTGGTGGTCGATCATTCCTTTCATAAACTGACGCTCGAACTCGACACCGGCACGGTGACGATCAAATTCCGGCCGGACCTCGCGCCGAACCATGTCCAGCGCATCGGCGAACTGGCCAACGAGGGGTTCTACAATGAAGTCCCGTTTCACCGTGTGATCGCCGGGTTTATGGCGCAGGGCGGCGATGGCGGGCGCAAGAACGGCACGGGCGGCTCCACCAAGCCGAACTTGAAACAGGAATTCTCCGCCGAGCCGCATGTGCGCGGCGTCTGCTCGATGGCGCGCACTAACGATCCGAACTCGGCCAACAGCCAGTTCTTCATCTGCTTCGACGACGCTCGCTTCCTCGATAAGCAATACACGGTCTGGGGCGTGGTCAGCGAAGGCATGGAAGCCGTCGACGCGCTGCCCAAGGGCGAGCCGCCGCGCAATCCAGGCAAGATTATCACCGCGAAGGCGGAATGACGCTGAGCCTTCTCCAGCGCTGGCGCGCGCTGGCGGGAGAGGGCGCTGACGCATTGGGCGAAGCGCTCATCCGAGCGTGGGATGAGCCGCAGCGCGTCTATCACGACCAGAGCCATCTCACATGGCTGCTCGAAGAAGCGGATCGGCGCGACGCGCTGATCCGCGATCGTGCGTTCGTGGGCTATGCGACCTGGTTTCACGATGCGGTCTATCAGCCGGGCCGGCCCGACAACGAGATGCTGAGCGCCGATTGGGCCCGCACGTCGCTCGCGGCGCAGCCAGAGTTTGCCGGCCGTGTGGCGCATGTCATCGAAATGACCAAGGATCATGCGCGCGGTGAGGCCGATGGCGACGCCGCGCTCTTCCTCGACATGGACATCGCCATCCTTGGCGCGCCATGGGAAACTTATTGCGCCTACGCCGCCGGCATCCGCGCTGAATACTCCCACATACCCGATCCGGCCTTCGCGGGGGGACGCGGCGCATTCCTCGCAAGACAGCTTGAACATTCGCGCAGCTTCCGGACAGACATCTACGAGCGCGAGTTGGGCGAGACGGCCCGCGCCAACATGCGTTGGGAGTTGGAAGAGATGCGCAGGGGACGCATGGTCAAAGGCTGATGCGCGTCGATCTGTTCGATTTCGAGTTGCCGGAGGAGTTGATCGCGCTGCGTCCCGCGCGGCCGCGCGACAGCGCGCGGCTGTTGCACGTACGTGGGGACGGCGTGTTCGAGGATCTCGTCGTGCGTGAGGCGTTGAGCCTCTTCCGGCCGGGCGATCTCCTGGTTTTCAACGATACGCGTGTGATTCCGGCACGGCTGAATGGCGTTCGGCTGCGCGAGGACTCCAGCGTGAGTGTTGAGGCGACGCTGTTACGGCGGCTGTCGCCGGCGACGTGGACCGCGCTCGCCAAGCCGGGCAAGCGCCTTCGTGAAGGCGATCGCATCCGCTTCGGCGTGGTCGACGACCGCGCTTGCCTGCTGGGCGCGTTGGACGCTTCCATCGCCGCAAAGGGCGAGGAGGGTGAGATCACGCTGGCCTTCGATCTCGCTGGCCCCGATCTCGACGCGGGGATAGCCGCGGCGGGAGCTATGCCGCTGCCGCCATATATCGCCGCAAGACGGGCGTCCGATGAAGACGACGAGCGCGACTATCAAACAGTCTATGCGGCGAAAGAGGGCGCCGTAGCCGCGCCCACGGCCGGCCTCCACTTCACGAACCAACTGCTTGCTGAACTCGATGCGGCGGGCGTGCAACGCGCAAAAATCACGCTGCACGTGGGCGCGGGTACATTCCTACCGGTCAAAACGGAGGACACCGCGCAGCATGTCATGCACGCGGAATGGCGCGAAATTTCGTCCGAGAGCGCGCAGGCGATCAATCGCGCGAAGGCGGAAGGCAGGCGAGTCATCGCGATCGGCACCACCGCGCTGCGCACGCTCGAATCCGCCGCAGATGAAAACGGACGTGTGCGTGCGGAAGCCGGCGACACGTCGATCTTCGTCACACCGGGCTATCGCTTCCGTGTCGTCGACGGCCTCTGGACCAATTTCCACCTGCCGCGTTCGACGCTGTTCATGCTGGTGTCCGCTTTCGCCGGGCTCGACCGCATGAAAGCGGCTTACGCGCACGCCGTTGCAGGGCGCTATCGCTTCTATTCCTATGGCGACGCCAGCCTGTTATGGCGGGCCAGATGAGTTTTCCGTTCGAGGTCAAGACGCGCGACGGCGAGGCGCGTATAGGCATCCTGCGCACGCCGCGTGGCGACATCCGTACGCCGGCGTTCATGCCGGTAGGAACGGCGGGAACGGTAAAGGGGCTGACCGTCGAGCAGGTGGCGTCGACCGGTACGGACGTCATTCTCGGCAATACTTACCATCTGATGCTGCGACCTGGCGGCGAACGCATCGCCAAGCTCGGCGGTCTCCATAGGTTCATGCGCTGGAACGGGCCCATCCTCACCGACAGTGGGGGTTTTCAGGTGATGTCGCTGTCGCAATTGCGGAAACTCGACGACGGCGGCGTCACCTTCCGCAGCCACATCGACGGCAACCAGCACCGCCTCACTCCGGAAGGCGCGATCGAGATCCAAGCCGACCAGATCGGCGCCGACATCCTCATGCAGCTGGACGAATGTCCCGCGTTGCCGGCGCCGCGCGCCGATGTCGAGAAGGCGATGCGTCTTTCGCTCGATTGGGCCAAACGATGCAAGGCAGCGTTCGGCAAGCGCCAAGCGCAAGACCTGTTCGCCATCGTCCAAGGAGGTGTCGATCCCGAGCTGCGTCGCATCTCCGCCGAAGCGCTGGTCGAAGAGGGCTTCGACGGGTACGCCATCGGCGGTCTCGCCGTCGGCGAAGGCCACGAGGCGATGCTGGCGACGCTCGAGGCCACAGCGCCGCTGTTGCCGCAGGATCGCCCGCGGTACCTGATGGGTGTCGGCAAGCCGCTCGACATAGTCGAGAGTGTCGCACGCGGCGTCGATATGTTCGATTGCGTGCTGCCCACGCGCTCCGGCCGGCACGGACAGGCTTGGACCGATCAAGGTGCGCTCAACATCACCAATGCGCGCTATGCGGAAGATCTCTCGCCGCTCGATCCAAGCATCGATTGTCCCGCCAGCCGCGACTATTCAAAAGCTTATCTGCATCACTTGTTCAAAGCCGGCGAACTGCTGGGCCAAGTGCTGCTCTCCTGGCACAACGTAGCCTATTACCAGCACCTGATGACGCGGGTCCGCGCTGCGATCGCCGAAGCGCGGTTCTTTGCTTTCGCCGCCGAAATGCGCGCCTTGCAGCCGTAGCGGTGGATACGGATTAGCTCTGCTCTTGGTACCATTCGTTTACCAGTTTGCGCCAAGGCTCGTTGCGCGATGACAGCAGAACCAACGATCATCGAGTGCGCCTGCGGCGCATGCTACGAGCGCCAGGAGCGCCAGTTGCCGATCAAAGACATCGGCATCTTCGCTTGCGAGCAGTGCGGGCAACGCATCGAGATCTGGAGCGGACGCACGGTGCCGGTATTCAAGCGCATCCAGACGGATGACGCTCGCAGGCGCCGCGCCTAGCTACTCAGTGAGAAACTCGCCAACGTAGTCGTGACCACGTCGCGCTTCGTTCTCGCGCTCGTCACACGCCACCATGGAAATCGGCAACCACCGCAGATCGCATCGCAAGACTCCTGGGACCTCGGTCTCTCTGATGCGCCTTCGCGCGGCAGGCGCTACAATTCTCGCGAAGAGATTGGTTGTCCCGGCTTGATCGGGCGCCGGGAACCGTGTCTTAGACGGGTATGCTCGAAACCCTAGAACTCAAACGCACGCCTTTCCACGAACGCACCTCAGCGTTGAGCGCGGCGCAGAATTGGCGCCGTTGGGCTGGGTACATGGTGGTCGGCTCCTACGATTTATCGCTCGATCACGAATACTGGGCCATTCGCGATCGAGCAGCGCTTATCGATGTCTCGCCGCTGATGAAATACTTGATCGAAGGCCCGGACGCCGCGCGCCTTCTGCACAAGGTCACGCCGCGCGACGTGCTCAAGATGAAGGAGGGAGTCGTCTCATACACCGGCTGGTGCGACGAAGAGGGCAAACTCCTCGATGACGGCACCATTGCGCGCCTCGGGCCGCAGCTATTCCGCATGACATCCGCCGAACCGTGTTTGCGTTGGCTTGCGATGAACGCCGTCGGCATGGATGTGAACGTCAGCGAAGTCACCGATAAGATGGCGGCGCTGAGTCTGCAGGGACCGAAATCGCGCGCCGTCCTCAATCGCATCTGCAAGGACAAGCTTGACCCGCTGAAGTATTTCCGCGTTGCCGACAACGCCATAGGGAACACGCCGGTCAGCATCTCGCGCACGGGATATACCGGCGACCTCGGTTACGAAATTTGGATGGAGGCCGACCAAGCTCTGTCCGTTTGGGATGCGCTGATGCAGGCCGGCGACGATTACGGCATTACGCCGTGCGGCATTCTCGCTATGGATATGGCGCGCGTCGAAGCGGGGCTCTTCATGGTCGATGTCGACTATACTGCCTCCACACATGCCTGGATCGAAGGCCAGAAATCTTCGCCGCTCGAAATGGGTTTGGAGTGGGCGGTGAACTTCGACAAGAAGGGCTACTTCGTTGGCCGCCGCGCGCTCGAACGCGAAAAGCGCGAGGGCTCGGCGTGGAAGCTGGTTGGCCTTGACATCGCGTGGGAGGGTCTGGAGCGTCTCTACGGCGAAGTCGGCCTGCCGCCCCAGATTCCCAGCATGGCGGTGCGTGGCAGTTTGCCGGTGATGATCGAGGGCAAGCAAATCGGCTATGCGTCAACCAGCACGTGGTCGCCGGTGCTCAAGAAATTCATCGCCCTCGCCCACGTGCAGCGGCCGTATTACGAGCCGGGCACGCAGGTGACGATTGAAGTAACGGTCGAGCACCATCGCAAGCAAACGCAAGCGAAAGTTGTGAAGCTCCCGTTCTACGATCCCGCCTGGAAGAAGAAATAAGTCACGTGTCAGCCAATCACTACGATGCGATCATCATCGGTGCGGGGCACAACGGTCTGATCGCAGGCGCCTATCTCGCGCGCGCGGGCAAGAGAGTCGTCATCCTCGAGCGGCGCGAGATTGTCGGTGGCGCAGCCGTCACCGAGGAGATCTTTCCCGGCTACAAGTTCACCGAGTTCTCCTATGTCGTCAGCTTGCTGCGCCCCGAGATCATTCGCGACCTCGAGCTGCCGCGGCACGGGCTGAAGATCCTGCCGCTGCCGTCGACCGTCACGCCGATGGACAACGGCGACTATCTCGCTGCTTGGCCGGATCACGAACCGACGCGCCGCGAAATCTATCGCCATTCGCCGCGCGATGCGGAGGCGGCCGACGAATACGGCCGCGTCATGGCGCGCGCTGCGAAGGCCATCAAGCCGGTGTTGTCGCTCGTGCCGCCGGACCCATCCTCGATGTCGCTGCGCGATGTGTTGGGCCTGCTGAAGCTCGGTCAATACGCCAAGAGCCTCAGCGAAAAGGAACTCTACCGCATCGCCAAGCTCGTCACGCAATCGTCTGCGGATTTGCTCAACGAATGGTTCGAGTTCGATCCGCTGAAAGGCACGAAGTCCGCGAGCGGCATCATCGGCACCTTTCTCGGCCCGCATTCGCCGGGCACGGCCTATGTGCTGTTGCACCACTACATGGGCGAGATCGACGGCGCTTTCCGCGCGTGGGGCTTCGCTAAGAACGGCACCGGCGGCGTCACAGCGGCGATCGCGTTGTCGGCGCGCGCGCTTGGCGCCGAGATAAGGACGGGCGCCTCGGTCGCCCAGGTGATCGTCAAGGGCGGGCGGGCCGCGGGCGTTGCGCTAGAGAACGGCGACGAGTTACAGGCCAAAGTCGTCATGTCGGCGGCCGATCCGAAACGCAGTTTTCTCTCTTTCGTCGAGAGCAAACACTTCCCGGACGAGTTCGTCGAGCAGATCAAGAATTTCCGCGTCCGCGGCTCTTCCGGCAAAGTGAACATCGCGCTCTCCGGGCTGCCTCAGTTCAGCTGCCTGCCGGGGGAAAGCCCGTTGCACAAGGGCGCGATTTCGATCAGCCCGTCGACCGACTACATAGAACGGGCTTATGACGAGGCCAAGTACGGGCAGTTCTCGACCAATCCGTACATCGACATGATCATCCCCTCGATGATCGATCGCGACATGGCCCCGCCGGGCCATCATGTCATGTCCTGCTTCGTCCAATACGCGCCCTACGATATTGAAGGAGGCTGGGATGACGCCAAGCGCGACGCCTTCGGCGAAACCGTCATCAACACGATCGAACGTTACGCGCCGAATATCCGCAAGATCATCGTCGGCAAGCAGGTGATCACGCCGAAAGACATCGAACGCATCGCCGGCATCACCGGCGGCAACATCTTCCATGGCGAACTTTTGCTGCACCAGCTCTTCTTCCTGCGCCCCTCGCCACAATGGGCTGACTTCCGAACGCCATTGCCTGGCTATTATTTCGGCGCCTCCGGCGCGCACCCCGGCGGCGGCGTCATGGGCGCGGCTGGCAGGCTGGCGGCGCAAGAAGTGCTCAAGGATTGGCGCTAGTGGCTGACACCATCATCATCGGCGCCGGCCTCAATGGTCTGGTCGCGGCGAACTATCTGGCCAAAGCGGGCAATCGCGTGCTCGTGCTCGAGCGCCGCGCCATCGCCGGCGGGCAGGCTGTTACGGAGTCGTTCGGCGCAAACTTCACCGCCGACGCCCTGCATGCCGGCGGTCAACTTCGCCCAGACATCGTCAGCGAACTCGATCTCACGAGGCACGGCTTGCCCGAATCAACAAGCCAACCGCTCATCTCGCTCCTTCCGGACGGCCGCCAACTCCGCCTCACCGCGGACTCCAACGACGCAACGCTCGCCTCCATCCGCGCGTTCTCCGCGAAGGACGCTCAACGCTGGCCAGACTTTGTCGCGTTCATGCATGAAGCGACGGCGTTCCTCGATGAGGCCTACCGCACGCCGATGCCGCGGCTGCCTCATGTCTCATGGATCGAAGGCGCGCCGCTCGCGAAACTTGCGCTGCGGCTGCGGCGCCTCGGGCCGCGCGATATGTTCCGCGTTATCCGAATGCTGCCGATGTCGGCGCTCGAACTCACCGAAGAATGGTTTGAATCCGACGCCGTCCGCGCCGCCATCGGCGCCATAGCTGTGCATGGCTCGACACTTGGCCCGATGTCTGCCGGCAGCGGGTACACCCTGATGCACAATTGGCTCAACCGCGGCGGCCCCGGGCACACGCGTGTCGAGGGCGGCGTCGGGCGCATAGCCGATGCGCTGACGACGGCGCTAAAATCACGCGGCGGCGAAGTGCGCACGAACGCGGACGTGAAAGCAATCCTGACAGACGATCTTTCCGTCAAAGGTGTTAAGCTGGCGACTGGCGAAGAGATCGCTGCGCCCATTGTGGTCTCCGGCGCCGATCCGCGTCATACCTTACTCGATCTTGTCGGCGCGCCGGAGCTGCCGCCGGAATTCGTCTGGCGCACGCAATCGATCAAGATGCGCGGGTCAGTCGCCAAGGTGCATTTGCTGACTGATGGCGATCATGGGTTGCCGAACGGCACGTTGGTGGTCGCGCCTTCCATACGCTACGTGGAACGCGCCTATGACGCAGCGAAGTACGGCCAGATATCAAACGCGCCCTACCTTGAACTCACCGGCAACGGTCCCGTCGTCTCCATCCACTTCCAATTTGCGCCTTACGAGTTGCGCGACTCGGCATGGAGTCAGGCGCGCGCCGAACTCGAACGCATCGCGGTCGACACCGCGTCCGAAGCGCTGCCGCGACTCAAGGCTTCGATCCGTGAAACCAAGTCGCTGACGCCGCTTGACCTCGAACAGAACTACGGCCTCACGGAAGGCGATCTAAACCACGGCCAGCTCATTCTCGACCAGATGTTTTTCATGCGCCCGATGCCCGGCTGGTCAACACACAAGACGCCCGTCGACAACCTCTATCTTTGCGGTAATGGCGTTCACGGCGGAGGCGGCATAAGCGGCGCAGCAGGGCGCAATGCGGCCGCCGCAGTATTGAGAGCGTAGGAGCAGGCTGATGGCTCTCCCAAACATCAACTCGAACGTGGCCGTCGCGCTCGAGAAATGGCACGCCATGGTCGCGATCAAGGATTTCGCAGGCCTTGACGCGATCATCCATCCCGGCGCCACCTTCCGTTCGCCGATGGCGTTCAAGCCGTACCAATCCGCTCAAGCAGTCACGCTGTTGCTGCGCACGGTGCTGACTGTGTTCGAGGATTTCGCCTATCATCGCCAACTCGCCTCGGAGGATGGCCTGAGCGTCGTGCTCGAATTCAGCGCCCGCGTCGGCGACAAGAATCTGAAAGGCGTCGACCTTATCCGGTTCGATGAGACTGGTCTCATCAGGGATTTCGAAGTCATGATCCGCCCACTCAACAGCCTCCAAGCCCTCGGCGCCGAAATGGGTGCGCGGCTCGGCCATCTGCTGCCGGCGTATAAAGCAGGCGCTTGAGCCAACAAAAAACGGGCTGAGAAAGACTCGTTGAAAAGGAGGATGGCGCCCCGGGTAAAAAGGCGCGCATGTCGTTGGGGCGCAAATTGTGATGCGAGATCTTCACCCTGAAACGCGAGCTACCAAGGCGGCGGCCTTTGGAGGCGCTGGCGTCCGTCACGCCAGGAAGTACGTCGCTGGTTGATTGGACGGATAGCCGCGCGCATAGACCGTCCCGTGGTCCATGATGGTGCTTTATGATCGCTTCCGTTGCCGAGCATTTCAAAAGCTATTCGCCGCGAACGAACGAACCGCCCGACGGCTTCTTTCAGGAGTTCGCCGGCAATATCATCCGCAAGCAGTTTTGGCCGGCGGTCACATGGGGGCGTGAAGTTTTTCTCGACGGTGAGGGCTGGCCCGCTCGCAATGAGTCTCTGTTTGAGTGGATCGATCTTGCCGCTGCAATCGACGATGCGCGCGATCGATTTGTCATCGTTGAGCTTGGCGCAGGGTTTGGACGCTGGATCGGCTCGGCTGCATGCATGATCCGGCAGTCACGCCCAGATCTCGCTTACAGGCTGCTCGCCGTCGAGGCTGACCCAACGCACTTCAGTTGGATCGCTGCGTACCTGTTAGATAACGGTGTCGATCCGGCCGCGCACAAGCTGATTTACGGAGCGGCATGCGGGCGTGACGGCGCGATCGATTTCGTGTCGGGCCATCCAGGCGATTGGTACGGCCAAGCGCTTGCGTCCACGTTTGGCGCCGAGACCGGCTTTCGACATGATGATCGGCCATCCGCCAAAACCATCACGGTGCCAGGTCTCTCGTTGGAAACGGTCACTCGCGGCGAAGGCATGATCGATCTCCTGCATATGGACGTGCAAAACGCTGAGGGCGAAATCATCGAGACTTCGCTTGATCTGCTTCAGGCGCGTGTGCGTCGGGCCCACATAGGAACGCACAGTCCCGCCGTGGAGAAAACGGTTCGCGAAGCGTTTTCGTCTTTGGGCTGGACGTGCGCCGCAGACTTTCCCGCGAACAGCGTTTCCGCGACGCCTTACGGTCCGATCCAATTTGGCGATGGCGTGCAGAGTTGGAGAAACCCGCACCTCTAGGATGCCTACAAGGAAACGGGCCCGCACCTCGGCGATCAGTTGCCGGCCGACAAAGCCGACCCTTGAAGCGCGGCAAACAAAAAAGCCCGCGGGCGGCGGCCGGCGGGCTGAAGAAAACTCGTTGAGGAAAGGAGGATGGCTCCTCGGGTAGGATTCGAACCTACGACCAACCGGTTAACAGCCGGTTGCTCTACCACTGAGCTACCGAGGAACATGTCTCCGCCTGCGCGGAGCGAGCGGCGTCCTTATCAAGTTCGGCGCCGGGGGGAAAGGGCCGGCGGAGCCACGCCAACAGTCACGGACCAATGAAAACGAGGGCCCCTTTCGGGGCCCTCGAAGGCGTTGGGTATGGTGGGGTGTCTCCAAGGGAAGACACCGTGAATATGATGCTAACAGGTAAAGAAGCGGTTAACTGGCAAACGGCGGCTAACGAAGCCTGCGAAAGTCTTGAGATGTAAGGAAATTGGAGGCCTCGCCCGGAATCGAACCGGGGTGCAAGGATTTGCAGTCCTCTGCGTAGCCACTCCGCCACGAGGCCTCAGCCGCGGCTATATGGCCGCGTCGGGGCGGCACTCCTAGGCGTCCCATGTGGAATCGGTCAAGGCGCACGCTCCTCCCCATGCGCATTTTGGGCATCCTCCCCGCGCCGTCTAAGGCAGACCATGACCGCGCTCGCATCTGGGCGGCGTCGGCGCTGGCCGCATTGGTGTTGCTGATGCTCATGCTGCTGATCGGTTCGCCACCACCGGAAGAGGCCGACTTGATGCCTGAGGCGCTGCGGGCTTCGCGGATCGAGGACTTCCGAACCGAGATCGCCGCTTGTCGCTCCGCGTTGGCCGGCGCCGGGTTCCAGACCGAGCGCGTTCCGGATGTGAGCGAAGCGAGCGGTTGTGGCTATCGCAACGCGGTGGAGCTGACCCAATCTGTCCATGCCTATTCCGGACCGGTCGCGACAAGCTGTGCGGCGGCGGCTGCGCTGGCGCTCTGGGAGCGCGATGTCGTGCGTCCTGCGGCGCAACGGCGCTACGGGCAACAGATCGCGCGCGTCGAACTGGCCGCGCCGTCTTATCAGTGCCGGCGTATCGCGGGCCGGCGCGACAGGCGCTTGAGCGAACACGCCAGCGCCAACGCCATCGACATTGAGGGCTTTACTTTGGAAAACGGCCGCACTGTTACGGTGGCCGAGGGCTGGCGCGGCCTCGCGCGCGACCGCTTCTTCCTCCGCGATGTCCGCGACGGCGCCTGCCATTATTTCAGGGCCGTGCTCTCACCCGACTACAACCGCGCCCATCAGGATCATCTGCATTTCGACCTGGGCCGCGACGACATGTGCCGCTGAGCTGCGCTTGCCCGTGTACGCATACCGGCTTAACCGGTGCTCTGGACTGGAGCCTTCGATGGATTTTGCCCGCGCCCGCGATTTTATGGTCGAGAGCCAGGTCCGCACAGCGGATGTAACCGACACGCGGATCATTCACGCCATGCGCACGCTGCCGCGCGAGCGCTTCGTCCCCGCCGCCAAGCGGACGATCGCCTACGGCGACCTTGAGGTGGAGGTAGCCCCTGGGCGCGTGCTGATGCGGCCGCGCGATCTGGCGAAACTGATCCAGTCGCTCGCGCCTCATGCCGGAGAGCGCGCGCTCGAGATCGCCGGGGCCACCGGCTATGGCGCAGCGGTGCTCGCTGCTTGTTGCAGCGAGGTGATCACGCTCGATCCTGACGCGGACCTGTCGTTCACCGCCAACGCTACTTTGGAATCATGCGGCGTCACCAACGCTAAGGCGGTCTCGACGGCGGTGGTCGATGGCTGGCAGGACGACGCACCTTACGATGTCATCTTGCTCAACGGCGCAGCAGAGATCGTGCCTGAAACTTGGTTGGCGCAACTCTCGCCCGGGGGACGTCTCGGCGTCATAGTCCGCCAGGGCGCAGCAGGCGCCGCGCGCATCTACACGCGATCGGAAGACGCGACAGCGTATCGCTCGATGTTCGACGCCGCGCCGCCGGTGGCGCCCGGCTTGACCAGGCCGAAAGTGTTCACGTTCTAAAAGCGTATTGCGCGTGCGGAACAATGCCGCGCGCTCACGTGCACATTAACGTTCCCTTATTCGATCCGCCCGACGATGCGCGGAAGAGGGCGATTCCCGTCGCCTGTGCGTGTGCATGCACAAGCGCGCTCAGGTGGACCCGAATCGGTCGCGTCAATAATCTTTGAGTCGCAAGCGACTCGTTTGCGAAATTCCGCGGGGCTGGAAATGGCGCTTCAAGACCAACAGGCCGAACCTTCAATGGAAGAAATCCTGGCGTCGATCCGCCGGATCATTTCCGAGGAGGAGCAGACGCCGAATGCAGCGCCAGTGCTCGACCTCACGCAGACTGACGAGCCCGCGCCGGCGCCGGTCCAACAACACGTCGCGCCGCCTCCGGCCGATGACGACATCGTTTTCGAAGCGGTCGAGCAGGCCGTAGCCCAAGAGGTGACGCCCGTGCCCGAACCCGTCGTGTCCGCCCCGCAACCGCGCCAGGTCGTCGTCGAGCCGACTCCCGATGCAATTCTATCTTCGCCGGTCGCCAGCCAAGCCGCGGGCTCGCTCGCTCGCTTGGCCGGCACGCTGCGTATCTCGGACATGCCCGGGCAGACGGTCGAGGGTGTCGTCCGCGAACTGTTGAAGCCGATGCTAAAAGAATGGCTCGACCGCAACCTCGCGGCCATCGTCGAAGCGCGTGTCGAGGCGGAACTCGAGCGGATCGCCCGTATGTCGCGGTAAGTCGACAGCCAGTCGAACACAGGAGCGCCCTGGCGAAAGTCGGGGCGCTTCGTTTTTGGGCTTCGCACGTGCGAAAAGCCATCTCGCGCGCCGCGCCTTTGCCCTGCTATAGCCTCCGGGATGATCGAGACGACGTTCAATCCGAAGGAAGTGGAGCCCCGCTGGTCAAAGGCCTGGGAGGAAAGTGGCGCGTTCCGGCCCATCGCCGACCCCAAGGCCGAGCCCTTCTGCATCGTCATCCCGCCGCCGAACGTTACCGGTTCGCTGCACATCGGGCATGCGCTCAACAATACACTCCAGGACGTGCTGATCCGATTCGAGCGTCTGCGCGGCAAGAGCGTGCTCTGGCAGCCCGGCATGGATCACGCCGGCATCGCCACGCAGATGGTGGTGGAGCGCCAGCTCGCACAATCAGGCGCGAACGAGGACCGCCGCTCGCTTGGCCGTGATGAGTTCGTAAAGCGCGTTTGGGCGTGGAAGCAAGAATCCGGCGGCATGATCTTCAATCAGCTGCGCCGGCTCGGCGCCTCGTGCGATTGGTCGCGCGAGCGCTTCACCATGGATGAAGGACTCTCGGCCGCGGTGCTGAAGGTGTTCGTCCAGCTCTACAAAGAGGGGCTGATCTACAAAGACAAGCGTCTCGTGAATTGGGACCCGCACTTCGAGACCGCGATTTCCGATCTCGAAGTGGAGAACCGCGAAGTGCAGGGCCACTTCTGGCATTTCAAATACCCGCTCGAGAACGGCGAAACCTACGAGTTTCCGACGAAGTACGGCGAAGACGGCAAACCGACGGAATGGGAAACCCGCAACTACATCGCCATCGCCACCACACGTCCGGAGACGATGCTGGGCGACGGCGCCGTCGCCGTGCATCCGAGCGACACGCGCTACGCGCCGATTGTCGGCAAGAAGGTGCTGTTGCCGCTGGCGGATCGCTACATCCCGATCATCGCCGATGAGTATCCAGATCCGAATTTTGGCTCGGGTGCGGTGAAGATCACTGGCGCGCACGACTTCAACGACTACAAGGTCGCCCGCGCACACGACATTCCGCTCTATGTACTGATGGACTCGAAGGGCCGGATGGCGGACGCGCCGCACGTGCCCGCGAAGTATCGCGGCCTCGACCGTTTCGAGGCGCGCAAGCAGGTGGTTGCCGACATCGAAGCGATCGGCTTGCTGGATTTTGTCGAAAACAAGAAGATCAGCCAGCCCTTCGGCGACCGCTCCAACGTCGTCATTGAACCGATGCTGACCGATCAGTGGTACGTCAACGCCGGCGAGTTGGCGAAGGCCGCGATCGCCGCGGTCGAGAACGGCAAGACCAAGTTTGTGCCGGAGTCCTGGACCAAGACCTACTTCAACTGGATGCGCAACATCGAGCCGTGGTGCGTCTCGCGACAGCTTTGGTGGGGACATCGCATCCCGGCATGGTACGGTCCGGACGGTCAGATCTTCGTCGAAGAGAGCGAAGAGGCCGCCAAGCGCGCCGCGCGCAAGCACTACGGCAAGGACATCGCGTTGCGCCAGGACGAGGACGTGCTCGACACCTGGTTCTCATCCGGCCTTTGGCCCTTCTCGACGCTAGGGTGGCCGGCGAAGACCGCGGTGCTGAAGAAATTTTATCCGACGTCCACGCTCGTTACTGCGCACGACATCATCTTCTTCTGGGTCGCGCGAATGATGATGCTCGGCCTGCACTTCATGAAGGATACGCCGTTCCACGAAGTTTATATTCATGCGCTCGTGCGCGACGCCAAAGGCAAGAAGATGTCGAAGTCGCAAGGGAACACAATGGACCCCTTGGAACTGATCGACAAATACGGCGCCGATGCGCTGCGCTTCACGCTGGCGGCGATGGCGGCGCAAGGGCGCGACATCAAGCTCAGCGCACAGCGCATCGAAGGCTATCGCAATTTCGGCACAAAGCTCTGGAACGCCGCCCGCTTCGCGCAAATGAACGAATGCGCGGTGTGGGACGAATATGACCCGCGTTCGCCGGGGCAGACGGTCAACAAGTGGATCGTCGGTGAGACCGCAAAGGCCGCCGTCGCGGTGACGCGCGAACTTGAAGCGCGGCGTTTCAACGAAGCGGCCGGCGCGCTCTACAAGTTCGTGTGGAATGTCTATTGCGACTGGTACTTGGAATTCATCAAGCCGCTGCTCAACGGCGAAGATGAAGCGGCGAAGACCGAGACGCGGCGCACGGCGGCCTGGGTGCTGGATCAGATTCTGATCATGCTGCACCCGTTCATGCCGTTCATCACCGAAGAGCTTTGGGCGCGCACGGCGGAATACGGCACGAAACGCGATGGCATGCTGATCGTCGAAGCCTGGCCCGACCTGAGCGACGAGCTGATAGACGCGAGCGCAGAAGCGGAGATCGAGTGGATGGTCCGGCTCATTGAAGAGACACGTTCCACCCGCTCCGAACTCAATGTGCCTGCAGGCGCTCGCATCCCGCTGTTGTTGGTTGGCGCCGACGCGGAGACCCAGGCGCGTCTCGAGCGCTATCAGGACCTGATCGATCGCATGGCGCGGCTCGAATACTCCACCAGCGCCAAGCAAGCGCCAAAAGGGTCCGTGACGTTCGTGCTCGATGGCGCGACCGTGGCGCTGCCGCTCGATGGCGTGGTCGACCTTCCGGCGGAGGCCGCGCGCTTGGCCAAAGAGATCGGTAAGCTCGAGGCCGAGATCGCCAAGATGGATCAGAAGCTCGGCAACGACGCGTTCATGTCAAAGGCGCCGGAAGAAGTTGTGGATGAACTGCGGGAGCGCCGCGATGATGCGGCAGCCTCCGCCGCGAAGCTGAAGCACGCGCTCGAGCAGATCAGAAGCGCGGCGTGACCCGCATATTCGTCACCGGCGCATCCGGTTTTGTCGGTGGCGCGGCGGCAAAATACTTCGCTGGGCAGGGTCACGACGTTCGCGCTATGTCGCGTTCGCAAGCGTCTGACGCAAGGATCGCCGCCCTCGGCGCAAGGGCGGTGCGGTGTGATCTGGATGACGTGGCGGCGACGCACATCGGTGACGCGGAGGCGATCGTGCATTGCGCAGCCTTCATCGAACAGTGGGGCCCGATCGATGCCTGGAAGCGCTTTAACGTGGACGGCACGGCGCGCGTGCTGAAAGCCGCACGGGAGGCCGGCGCGCGACGCTTCGTCCACATCAGCACGGAGAGCGTGCTTTGGCGCGGCCAACACTTGCGTGGCGTGGATGAAACGTACCCGCGCGCGCCAAACTCGCCCTACCCCTATTCATGGACCAAAGCGCAGGCGGAAGAACTGGTCGAGCGGGCCAACGCTGCGGACTTTCAAACCATTATCCTGCGCCCCCGCTTTATTTGGGGGCCGGGTGACACGACACTTATGCCGGCGATCGAGCACATGGCGATGAGTGGTCAATGGATGTGGATTGACGATGGCCAAGCCAAGACGTCGACGACGCACATCGATAATCTGGTGCACGCCATCGACCTTGCGCTCATCAAGGGCATGGGCGGCGAGGCCTATTTCATTCTCGACGACGGCGTGCGCACGATGAAGGAGATGATCGGCGGCATTGCCGCCACGCGAGGCATCACATTGCCGGATCGCAGCATTCCGTCATGGGCCGCCGACGCGTTGGCGGTCATCGCGGAGAGCGCATGGCGCACATTCAATCTCAAAGGAGAGCCTCCGGTCACCCGCTTCGGTGCGATGATCATGTCGCGCGACAGCGTGCTCGTCGACGCGAAGGCGCGCCGCGAGATCGGCTACGCACCAACGATCAGCGTTGAGGAAGGGCTGCGCCAATTGGGCGCCTAAGTGCCAGGCTGCACATAGGGAACTCTCGCGAACAATTCACGTTCGGCGCGGCGTGGATCGTTTTCGATGCGTGAGTGTGTGTCGAAGACCATCGTCGCACGCTGCGGAAGCGTATATGCCGCCCAGCCTGGACTTCCTGTGCGCGCAAAGCGCACGAACGTCTCCATCATGGTGCGCGACATCGCCTCGCCATCGTCGCTTCGCTCGCCGATGTAGCTCGAGGCTTCGAGGTTCCCGAATACGAGTGGGATATCGAGCGTGTGCGGCGCGCCGAAAATGCCGCCTTCGGCTGGCGCGCGCCAATCCAGTTGATACGCGTAGGCGGGCGCGGCTGCGCGCGCGCGTTCTTCCAATTCAATCAGTGCGCCCCGCCAAGAGCGGGCGGCGGTGGAGGCGGCGAAATAGACGTCGGTAGGTGAGTAGTCCGGATAGAGCCTGCGATATTCTCGAACGACATGATCCGGCAGAATATCGACGCGCAGCGCGCTCGCGAGCCGCGCTGGGACCTCGTCCCATGTGAGCGAGAAAAGCGAACGATCGGCGCCGACGAAGCCCCGGGTTTCGTCATGCGTGTTGCCGATCATCATGGGAATGGCAAGCGATTGCGGCGCTGCGTCCGGATAGAACGGATGGCGCAGCAGATGGCGCTCATCAAGCACCGGACCGAAATAGACCGACCCGTAACCCAGCACCGGATCGGTTGGCTCGAGAGCGTCGACAAGACGCGAGGCCGGTATGGATTGAATGCCGTTCGGATCGGCCTCGTTGAGGCCGAGCGCAGCCAAGTAAGCGTTGGTGCGCCGTGTCGCGTTGAGCGGGCCGGATACCGTGACCTGTTGGCCGCTCATTGTAGCAGCACGATGAAAGAGCCCGCGCGCGGCGTGCATCGCCATCAGGGTCGCGATCTTCGCGCCGCCGCCGGATTGGCCGAATACGGTGACGCAATCCGGGTCGCCGCCAAAGTTCCGGATGTTCTCGCGCACCCAGTCGAGTGCGAGAATGAGGTCGAGTTGGCCCGCGTTGCCGCTATCGGGGAAGCCGTGCTTGGCCAGATAGCAATAGCCGAACGCGTTGATGCGATGATTGAGCGTAACGACGACAACATCGCCGAAGGCCGCCAATCGTGCGCCATCGGTAAGCGTGCTCGAGCCCGAGCCTGTGCTGTAGGCGCCGCCGTGAATGTAGACCATGACCGGCCTGCGGCCGCGCAACTCCGGCGTCCATATATTGAGAAAGAGGCAATCCTCGCTCTGGAGCTCGTTCACACCGCGTTGCGGGCATGCTGGGCCGAACTCAAGGGCGGCGCGAACGCCGCGCCACGGACGCGGCTGCTGCGGCGCCTCGAAGCGCCGCGGCGCGGCGCCGTAGCGGACGCCCTTGAACGACAACACGTCACCTGATCGGGCGCCGCGAATCCGGCCGTGCTGCGTGCGTGCAATCGGTGCGTCAAGCGCTCCGGCGGGGCTCACGGCGCCAGCGGCCACGACCCCGCCAAGGAGCATTCTGCGGCTGATCAGGCTCATAAGCGTCGTCAGTTTGCATCCACGCTAGCGTGGGACGCGGAACCTATTCAAGCGGGGGCCGTCCTTGCGGGCGGAACCCACGATCCTAAATCATGGTTGGAATGCGGGGAGCCTGAAGGCGTTTCGCATGTTGCAGGACCTGCTCGACAAGATCATTCGCGACGGTTCGCTGGCAATACGCGGACCGGATGGACGCGTTTTTTCCGTCGGCAACGATCCCGACCCGCCGATGATCCACATTCACGACTACGCCACGATACTGCGGATCGCGCGCCGGCCGGGCCTGGCGGTGGGCGAAGCCTACATGGATGGCGGGCTCACTGTCGAACGGGGCACGCTCTACGACTTCCTGGCCGTCGCAACTCGCAATCTCCAGCACGTCGGACGCCGCCGCCCATGGCGCGGGCGGCCGCGCAACAAACGCGACGCCGCGCGTCGCAACGTGGCTCATCACTATGATCTTTCGGCCGGTCTGTTTCGCCTTTTCCTCGACGCAGACCGGCAGTATTCCTGCGCCTACTTTCGCGAGCCTGGGCTAGACCTGGAGGCGGCGCAGCGAGCGAAGAAGGGCCACCTTGCCGCCAAACTGGCGATACGTCCCGGCGATCGCGTGCTCGACATCGGTTCGGGCTGGGGCGGGCTTGCACTGACCCTTGCTGAGGAGCATGGCGCCGATGTGCTCGGGGTGACGTTGTCGACTGAGCAATTGGAAGAAGCACGCCGCCGAGCCTGCGAGCGCGGCTTAGCGCAACGTGTGCGGTTCCACCTTGCAGATTATCGCGACGTGCAAGGCGAGTTCGACCGCATTGTTTCCGTCGGCATGTTCGAGCACGTCGGCCCCGCGCATTACGGCGCTTATTTCGCCGCGATCGCCCGTCTTCTGAGGCGGGACGGGGTGGCGCTCATGCACACGATCGGCCGGATCGATGGCCCCAGCGGCGGCAACGCCTGGATCGAAAAATACATCTTCCCCGGCGGCACAATTCCTGCGCTGTCGCAGATCGCCGCCGCCATCGAGACGTCCGGCTTGATCATCTCGGATGTGGAGGTGCTGCGGTTACACTATGCCGAGACGCTGAAGGCGTGGCGCGAGCGCTTCGCCGCCAATCGCGAAAAGGCGCGCGCTCTTTACGACGAGCGCTTCTGCCGCATGTGGGAGTTCTATCTCGCCGGCGCTGAGGCGGGTTTCCGTGAAGGCGCGCTCGTCGTGTTCCAGATCCAAATGGTGAAAGACCGCGCCGCGTTGCCGCTGACCCGCGACTACATCACCGATTTTGATCGCGACGCTGACCACCAGTCCATGCGCTATGCCGCCGAATGAAGCTAGCCAACATTGACGATCGCGCCGCGCCCGGCCTCGTCTCCGATCGCTATGCTCTTGCCGTCCGGCGCCCAGGCGAGCGCTGTGACGGCGCCTTCGCCGGGCTCATCGAGTTCCATGCCCATATTATCGGTGAAACGCGCGACGATCGCCGCGCCATCGGCATAGCCGATGGCGAGCACCTCATCGGTGGGGTGAAACGCGACCGCGGTGACGAGAACACCGCGGTCACCTGGTTGCAGCGGCGGCTTGCCTTGCGGGCCCAGCCTGCCGGCAAACGGCCACACGATGGCGGCGTTCGCGCCGGACGTCGCGAGCCAGCGTCCACGCTTGTCCCACGAGAAGCTCTTCGTCTTTGCGGGGTAGCCGTCCATGCGCAAGTCGGTCTTCTCCGGCAAACGCCATCCGTGCAGTGCGTTCTCTTGCATGCCGGTGACGACATAGTCGCCCTCGGGTGAGATCGTTACGGCAAGGTGAGATCCGGCCCATTTCAGAACGTTGCCTTTATCGTCGGGTGCGAGCGCGAGGCGCATCGTGACGCCGCCATAGTGCGCCGCGGCCAGCCGCCGTCCTTTGCTATCGAGCGCCAGCCCGCCAATCGTTGAAGAATGCGTGAAGCGATGCGCTTCGCCGCCGCCCTTGAACACCACGGCGTCCTTGCCGGCGCTGGCGACGATCACACCAGACACAGCGCTGGTGACAACGTGATCCACCCATTTGCGCAATTCGGCCAGTGTGACCACCGCACCATCCGGCGCAACGCTCTTCAGCGCGCCGTCATCGCCGCCGGTGACGAGATGTCGGCCGTCCGGATGCAAGGCGGCGCACAGAATGACGCCGTCATGAGCAGAAATCCGCCGCATCTCGCCTTCGCTTGCGGCGATGAGCACCGCGCCATCGTTCAGCGCATACAAGGCCTCGCCGCCGACCCAATGTACGGACGAAGCGCCGGCGCCCAACGCCAGCCTGCGGCCGTCCTCGTACACTTGCGCGGTCACGCCGCGCACGCGGCGAAAGCGGCCTCCAGTTCGGTGCGGTCGAGATTGCGCCCGATGAAGACGAGACGCGACACCCGCTCTTCGCCTTCTCGCCAGTCACGCTGCGTGTCGCCTTCGACGATCATGTGAACGCCCTGGACGACGAAGCGCTTCGGCTCATCGGGGAACGCGAAGATGCCCTTGAGCCGGAAGATGTCCGGCCCGCGCGCCTGGGTGATCTCGTTGAGCCACGGCAACAGCTTCTCGGGACTGACGAGCTTGTCGGTGGCGAGAGAAACGCTGCTGATGCCGCTGGCCGAGACGTGATCGTGCTGGTGATCATGGTCGTGGTGGCCATGTTCATGGTGCGCGCACGCGTCGTCGCAGGCGTGATCGGGAAGGAAGTGGGGATCGATTTCGGTTACGCGCTCCAAGTCGAACGCGCCCAGATTGAGAATTTTATCCAATCCGATATTGCCTCGCTGCATCTTGTGCAGGCGCGCGGTCGGATTGACCTGCCGGATCAGCCGTTCGATCACGGTCAATTCCTCTTTCGAGACGAGGTCGGTCTTGTTCAGCAGGATGACGTCGGCGAAGGCTATCTGTTCTGCTGCTTCCTCCGAGGTCTCGAGTTGCTGACGCACGTGTTTGGCGTCGACGATGGTGACGATGGCGTCGAGTGCGGTCTTCGCGCGCACGTCGGCGTCGACGAAGAATGTCTGCGCAACCGGCGCGGGTTTCGCCAGACCTGTTGTCTCGACCAGGATCGCATCGAAGCGGCCTTTGCGCTTCATTAGCCCCTCAATGATGCGGATGAGGTCGCCGCGCACTGTGCAGCAGACGCACCCGTTATTCATCTCAAAGATTTCCTCGTCCGCATCGACGATGAGATCGTTGTCGATGCCGATTTCGCCAAACTCATTGACGATTACGGCGTACTTCTTGCCGTGCTGTTCAGTCAGGATGCGGTTGAGCAGCGTAGTCTTGCCCGCGCCCAGAAAGCCTGTGAGCACGGTAACGGGGGTGGGCTGGGTCATGGCCCCCTAGATAGCTATTCCGGGGCGATCCGCCAGCGGCTAGGATGGCCTGACTACGGTGGGGATAAGCGGACATGAGCTGGAAGCGGATCGCGATGATCATCGTCGGCAGCCTGGTGGCGCTGGCGCTGATGGCGGCGGGGGCATTGGCGTACCTGGTCCTGCGGCTCGACGTGCGCGGCGAAGTCGAACGCGCGGTGGAAAACGCAACCGGGCGCGATCTCACCATCAATGGCAATGTTGGCGTAAGTTACTGGCCGGTGCTCGGCTTGCGCGCGCGAGAGGTGACGCTAGCGAATGTCGAAGGCGGCAGGGCGCCGGCGTTGATGGCGGCCGACGAGATCGACATCGGCGTGGAACTGCGGCCGCTGCTCGACCGTCAGGTCAATGTGAGTCGACTTGTGCTGCAGCGGCCGCGCATCGCGCTTGAGGTCGATCAGGAAGGCAAGCCGAATTGGCTTCTGACGCCACGCCGCGGCGATGGCCCGCCGCCGGCGCCATCGCCTGATCCTGGCGTCGACATCAGCCGCACCACATTGCGCGAAGTGCGCACTATCAATGGCGAAGTAACGTTCTTTGATGCCCGCCAAGGCGCCGGTTGGGTCATTGGCGAGGCAAACCTGCGGACCGCTTTGGCTGGGCTGGAGGCGCCCATGCGCGTCGAAGGCGCGCTTGTTTTCAATGAAAAGCGAATCGAGCTCGACGCAAGCGTCGCGCGTCCCGGCGCAGCCATTCGCGGCGAACTCACTCAGATCACGCTCGACCTCGAGAGCGAATTGCTGACGGCGGAATTCAGCGGTCAGACCATCGCCACTTCCGGCGAACTTGCGGGCACTGTGCGTGCGTCGGGCCCAAGCCTGCGCCAGTTTTCTGCCTGGACCGGCACGCCGCTGCAGAACGCAGTTGGCTTTGAGCAATTCGCCGTCACCGGGCGGCTGACGATCGGCGGCGGCGCATATAGTTTCTCGAACGCCGGTTTTTCGATCGACCAAGTGCGCGGACGCGGCGACTTCGTTCTCTCGGAAGTCAATTCACGGCCCTATCTCTCCGGTCGGCTCGAATTGTTCGATTTCGACCTCAATCCCTACCTGTCCGGCCAAGCCCCGCCGCCAGCGCCGGTCGAACAGGCCGAAGTCGCCGCCGCCATGCCGGAAGCGGGCGAGACAGCGCCGCAAGCAACCGCCGAGATCGCGACGGTCGAGGCGGCGCCGCGCGCGGTAGACGTGCGCGCGGAAGCGAGCGAAACGCCGATCAATTTCGCAGGGCTCAAAGCGTTCGACGCCGATCTGGAATTGGTGACGCACGCCGTCTTGTTCCAGCATATGCGCATCGACAGCGCGCGCCTCAACACGGTGCTTAACAACGGCTACATGGCCGCGACGGTGCACAATCTGACGCTTTACGGCGGCTCCGGGCGTGGGCGCTTCGAGATCGATGCGCGCGAGCCAGCTACGCGAATATTCCAGGATCTGGCTTTCACCAATCTTGATGCGCGACGCTTCCTGACCGACGCCATCAATTTCTCCAACATCGAGGGCCGGTCGGAGCTCAATCTCAACCTCACCGTCTCTGGCCGCACCCAAAGCGAGATGATCGCCAGCGCGCATGGCTACGCGCATCTCGAAGTCGTGTCAGGCGCACTGCACGGGGTCGATCTCGGAGGCGTCGCCACCACGATCCGCAATGCGCTGCGAGGCGAACTGATCGCGCCGGAAGCGCGCACCCCTTTCCACGGCCTTTCCTCGACATTCTCGATCGCCAACGGCGTGTTGGCCTCGGACAACCTGTCCTTCAACACGCCAGACCTGCGCATTCCCGGCATTATCCTGATTGACCTGCCGAACCGGCGTCTCGACGCCCGGCTCGCCCCGCGGTCGCCGCGCGGGGGCGTCGTCGTGCCGTTCTCCGCGCGCGGTCCCTTCGGGCAGTTCACCTATGCCCATGACTTGAGCGACCGCGCCCAGCGGGAAATCCAGCCGCGCGTGGACCAGGTGCAGGCGGCCGCCAGGGCGGCGTCGCGTTGAAACGGAAACCGAAATTGGCCACCTGGCGCCGGCGTGGACACAGACGGGTCGCCCCGCTATAGAGCCACGCTCCGCGGCAGGCCTCCGGCCTCCGGACGGCTCGCCTGGGTAGCTCAGTTGGTAGAGCAGCGGATTGAAAATCCGCGTGTCGCTGGTTCGATTCCGGCCCCAGGCACCATCACCCCAATTGTGCATCGAGCCTCTCGCACGACAGGGCCGCCAATTGGGCCCCGCCGCGAAACAGCCCTTGCCTCCGCGGCCGAGTGACCGAAAATATCATGGCGAGGCGGCAGCGGGCCCGAGGAGGACACTCGATCATGTGCCAACAATTCTGCGGGACGGACGCCGTCCATTCCTCACTCCACGCGCTCGACCGGCGCGGGCTGCTGAAGGGCGCCGCCGCAACTGCGGTGGTTGCGTCGGCCGGTTGCGCCACCACCACCAATCCGGTGACGGGACGTGAGCAATTCATCATCGTCGACGACGCGCAATTGCAGCAAGCTTCGCTCAGCGCCTGGGCGCAGCTGCGTCAGCAGACGCGCGCGTGGAACAACGCTGCGGCGCAGCGGCGTCTCGAAAACGTGGGCGGACGCATCGTGCAGGCGGCTGGGCGCGGCAATCAGAACTGGGAGTTCGTGCTGTTCGACAGTAACGACAAGAACGCCTTTGTGCTCCCGGGCGGCCAAGTGGGATATTATCGCGGTCTCTACGAGCTCACCTCGGATGAAGACCATATGGCGACGGTGCTCGGCCACGAAGTCGGTCACGTCACCGGTCGCCATGCCGCCGAACGCTACAGCCGCGAATATGCGACCCAGCTCGGCCTGCAAGTCGTCGGTACTCAAGTGAATAGCCAGCTGGCGATGGCGGCGCTGGGCCTTGGCGCACAAGTGGGCCTCAGCCTGCCCTTCTCACGCGAGCAGGAGGCCGAAGCCGACATCATCGGGTTGCGCTACATGCATGCGGCCGGGTTCGACGTTAAGAAATCGATCCGGCTGTGGGAGCTCATGCGCGGCAGCGGTTCACGGCCGCCGGAGTTCCTGTCAACGCACCCCGACCCCGACAACCGCATCCAGCGCATCCGCAACTATATCAACGAACAGGGTTGGGGGCCGGTATAGGGCGTTCAATGATGGGACAAGCCGAATGGTACCGCCTCCAGGGCTCGAACCAGGGACCTCTGGATCCACAATCCAGCGCTCTAACCAACTGAGCTAAGGCGGCACATTTCGGGGCGCGGAAGCTAGCGCTGCGGTTCGGCGTAAGCAAGGCGTACCTAAGTGTTTGAAAGAATGGAGGAGCTGGCCGCCAGCGAGACACTGCTCAGCGCACACGCGCGCTATGCTGCGCACACCGCTGAGGCGTGCGGTTATGCGTTTCGATCGCTGGACGGGGCCGATGGCTATCTTTTTGAAGTCAGCGATGGCGCGCGGCGCGCGACATTTGCCGCCGGCGCCGGCACGCCTTATGCGCTCAACGACGCGCGCGCTGCCTCGCTTGCGCGCGACAAGGCCTTCTGCGCGGAAGCGTTGAGGCAGGCTGGCGTGCCCACGCTGCCTGGCCGCATGTTCTTCGTGACGACGCGCTGGCGCGACATGCGATCGCCGGGGCGCGAACTCGAAAACGCAATGGCGTTTGCAGCGACGGCCGAGTATCCGTTTTTCTGCAAACCCATCTCGGCGTCGAATGGTCTCTACGCCGAGGTGATCGAAGACGTCGAGGCATTCGCAGACTACACGCAACGCGTCGGGCGCGAACACTTCGCCATTCTCGTCCAGCCCTACATTCAGGCGCCCGAACATCGGGTGTTCGTGCTGAATGGCGAAGCGTTGTTCTCGTACGAGAAATCGTTGCCGCAGGTGCGGGGCGATGGACGGCGGACGCTTCGCGAATTGGTTCAATCACTACCGCGCGAATCTGAATCGCCGCCGCCGAAACCGCGCGGACGCGACGCGCAAGGTCATTTGCTAGGACCCGAGGACATTCCGTATGGCGTCATCACGCTCGAAGGTCCGGCAAATCGCGCCGCGGGCGGCGGTGCAAGCGCATTGTGCGACGGCGCAGCCGAACCGATGGCGCGCCTCGCAGTCGCCGCGGCCACGGCGATCGGGCTTTCCCTCGCAGCCGTGGACTTGTTCGATCGAGGAGGCGCCGGCCTCGCCGTCATCGAAATCAACTCGAACCCGATGATCGCAACGCTTGAGGACCACGGCCGCTGGGATCTGATCGAAACGATCTGGCGCGCGAATATCGAAGCGGCGCTCAAATGAATATCTGGCGCGTGCCGTACCCGAAGTTCGGCGACAGCCCGGGCCTGGATCGTGTCCGAGCTGTCGCCGCGCGATTAGGCATCGATCTCCGCGCTTTCAGCGAGAAAGCCGTCGCCGTCATCGGCTCCAACGGCAAGGGCTCGACCGCGGCCATGGCCGCCGCCCTGATCGCGCAGACCAATCCAGACGTCGGCCTCTTCACATCACCGCATCTCCTTGACCTGAGCGAGCGCTTCCGCATCGGCGACGACGACATCACCGATGCCGAACTGGTTCGCCATTGGCGTCGTGTCATGGATGCCGTCGAGGCGTGTCGACTCGGCGCGGCGACCGGCGGGTTCGAATTCCTATTCCTCATAGCCGCCGATTGGTTCGCCGCGCGCGGCTGCGCGCACACCGTGTGGGAGGCGGGCCTCGGCGGCCGTCTCGATCCCATTCGGCTGATTGAAGCAAAGCATACGGTGCTGACATCGATCGATTTCGAACACACCGCCTTGCTCGGCGAAACGCGAGAAGCCATCGCATTGGAGAAAATCGCCGCTGTGGCGCGCGGTCACGCCTTGGCAATTGGCGATTCCGTCGCCGGCGACGCCATCGTACGCGCCGCGATCGAACGCTGGTGCGAGGCTAACGCTGTCGTATTGTCCATCACGTCGCCGCTCGCCGACGCACCGCTCGCGGGCGCGCATCAGCGCAGCAACGCGGCGCTCGCACTTTGGCTCGCGCAAGAGCAGGTGCAGCTGAACGGTGAGCAAATCCACGCCGGCTTTGCCTTCACACGTTGGCCAGGCCGGCTCGAAGTGCTGTCCGCCGATCCGCTTGAAGTAATCGATGTCGGCCACACGCCCGACGGTGTCGCCGCCGCGCTGGAAGGATTTGAATCGATGCGCGGCGCGCGCCCGGCGGTGCTTGTCTGTGGGGTGTCGCACGACAAGGAAGCGTCAGCCATTCTGGCGCGCCTTGCGCCGGCGTTTTCGGACATCATTTGCGCCGCCGCCCACCACAAGGGCGCGCCAGCGGCAAACATCGCCGCGCACGCCCAGGCGGCGAATTCCACCGCCGAGATCACCTTGGCGGAGTCCGTCATCGATGCGCGCCGGCTCGCCCTGGCAAAGGCGGAAGGCGGCGCAATCTACGTTGCCGGGGGATTATTCCTCGTCGCCGAGTATAAAGCCGCGCATTTGGGCCGCGACCCGGCCTCGCTGGTCTTCTTTTGAGCCGCCGGCGCGGCTAGAAAAGCCGGGCGGGGACACATGTCCAAAACGTTGTTCGAGCACCTTTCGCCGGATACCGGGCCGAAGCGCATTCTTGCGCTCGATGGCGGCGGCGTGAAGGGCGTGCTGACGCTCGGCATGTTGAAGGCGTTGGAGGACGAGTTGCGCCGCCGCGCCGGCGGTTCATCCGGTTTCCGGCTCTCTGACTACTACGATCTGATTGGCGGCACTTCGACCGGCGCCATCATCTCATCGGCGCTTGCTTTGGGTCTGAGCGTCGATGAGCTTATCAACCTCTACATGCGCCTCGGTCCCGAAGTGTTCGGCCGCAGTGCCGGCGACGGTGTCTTTCTGCAGTGCAAGTTCGAGTCGAAGAAGTTGCGGCGTGCGCTCTATTCGACGCTCACAACCAAGACGCTGGGCTCCGAAGACTTGAAAACCGGTCTCGCCATCCATGCGAAGCGCATCGACACGGGCTCGGCTTGGGTCGTCACCAACCATCCGCTCGGACAATTCTACGATCCGCCCGGCGATACTGGCGTTTTCCCGAACAAACGGTACCGGCTGATCGATCTCGTGCTCGCGAGCGCCGCGGCGCCGACCTTCTTCGACGAAATCACCATCGACATCGAATTCGACGAAAAGCGCAGGCCGATCCAAAAAGGCTATTTCGTGGACGGCGCCGTCAGCGCCAATAACAATCCCAGCATGCAATTGCTTATGCTGGCGCTCGAGCCTTCCTACAAGTTCGGTTGGAGAAGCGGGTCCGACCTGCTGATGATGACCTCCTGCGGCACAGGATCGCGCCGGCCCGGCATTGACGGCAGGGCGTTTCAAGGGCTTCCACCCGGCCTGCGCGGCGTGCACGCGCTGCGCGCTATGGTTTACGATACGCAAGTGCAAGGCGTGATGATGCTGCAGGCGATGTCCGAACCTAAGAAGCCGTGGCGCGTAAACTCAGAGATCGGCGACATGCGCGGCGTCTGCATCACCGGCGTCCCGCTGCTCGACTATCAGCGCATGGATGTGATGCTCGACACCAAACCAAAAGCCAAGCGGCGCGGCGATCCGGTGCCGCCCATGACCCAGCTCGAACGCCTGCTGGGGCGCGAACTCGACGCCGAAACGCTGGACGCGCTCGATCTCATGGACAACGGCAAAAAGACCAACATGGATCTCTTGCTGCAGGTCGGTCTCGCGGCCGGAAAGACCTTCGTCGACGCCACCTATCCCGATCCGAAATTCGATCTGCCTGAGTGGCGCCCCGCCTGAGCGGCGAACCGGTTTGCGTTTTCCTAAAGACTTGTTGCTAGGCTGGGGGATGGCTGTCGCGCGTAAGACCAAGAAGCCCGATCCAGTGATGGAGGCGGCGATAGACTATTTCTCCGGGCGATCGCACGACGCCTGGCGCAGAGCCTTCCTGAAAACCAACCCCGATCAGCGGGGCCAGCCACGCATGCGCATGCGTAGGGGAGTCATGGTTGATATCAATCAACCATGGTCGAAGCTCGACAAGCGCGCAAAGGATGACAACAAGCGCGCCGCCCGAGACGCGTACGTCGCGGTGCAGCGCTTCCCTGATGATCGCGAAGCGGCGGCCAATTACGTTCATCAGGCGTGGATCAAACGCAATAAGAACGACAAGAGCCAGCCGAAAGAGCTGTTCAAGCCATATGCTGCTCTGCCTGAGGTCGAAAAGGACAAAGACCGCGCGCATGTCGATCGCATGAAACAGGCGCTGGCGGCGGTACGCAAGAAGTCGCCAGCGAAGAAAGTCAAGCGCGCCGCGTTCAAGACCGTTCGTGTGGAGCTGAAGGCTTGGGCGCGGCTCGAGACGGCCGCAAGAGATCTTTCCAAGGCGCTTGGGCGCCAGATCACGCCCGAAGCTCTGTTGGTTGCGGGCGCTGAAGCCATCGCAGCAGTTGCGCGCAAGAGCTGACGCGGCGCGCCGTCGCGCCCGCTTGCCTGGACGCAAGTTTCAGCCGACATGAGCGCCCATGAAATCGGTGATTGTCGTCGGCGGCGGCGCCATTGGCCTCTTCTGCGCGGTGCGCCTGCGCAAGGGCGGCGCGCGCGTCCAATTACTGGATAGCGGCGACGAACACCCGACCTACTACACCCCGATCGCTTCGGCTGCCGCGGCAGGCATGCTCGCTCCGATCGCGGATACGCCGAGCCCGCACGAGATGCTCGCGTTGGAGTCCTTCGCGCTGTGGAAATTCTTGCGCGACGGCGCTGAGTGGGCCGATGGCGTCCGCTTCGACGGCGCGGTGGTCGTGCGCGACAGTCAGGCGCAAGCCGAAGCGTTTGCGTGCAACGCCGCGCGACTTGGCCAGAAGGCAATCTCGCTCTCCGGCGCCGCGTTCCGCAAGCACACCGGTTTTCGCGCCAAAGTCGAACACGGACTCTTCGTTGAAGCCGAAGCCACAGCCGATCCGCTGCGCGTGCTCACAGGTCTTGCCATGCAGGCGCATGCTTTGGGTGTGCTGCGCTACTACAATACCGATGTCTCCAGCGTCACGGCGAACAGCGTCACCACCCATGAGGACAGGGTGTTTGAGGCCGATGCAATTGTGCTTGCGCCCGGAGCGTGGGCTACCGACAAGATCAAGGCCAGCATCCCGGCGCTGAAACACGTCCGCGGCGGAAAGGGGCACCTCGTCAAAATCGAACTTGAGCGCAAACTCGGCCCCAACCTCCGCGCCGGCGGCTTCTACATCGCCGACCGTCGCGAGGACGCGGTCCTGGGCGCGACTTTGGAATACGACCGCTACGACTGGGGCGTGAACAAGGAAGCCGTCGGCAAACTTGCCGCCGCCGCCGAGAATCTGCTGCCCGGAGAGGTCAGGCCTACGGGCAGGGTTTGGACGGGCATCCGCCCAATGTCGCCCGACGGTTGGCCGCTGATCGGCCCGACGCCACAGGGTGTCTACATCGCCGCAGGACATTCGCGTGACGGTTGGCTCATGGCGCCTATTACGGCCGAGATCATTACGGCGTATGTGTTCGGCCAACAAATCCCGCCCGAATGGGCCGCGCTATCGCCAGAAAGATTCAACGACGCATGACGTTCGCCCTCGACCTCACCGAAGAGCAAGCCGCGATCAAGCACGCGATCGAGGAAATCTGCGCCAAGTACGATGACCACTACTGGCTAAAAACAGACGAAAGCGGCAAGTTTCCCGAGGAGTTCGTCGCCGACATCGCCGCCGGCGGCTGGCTTGGCGTGGCGATGCCCGAGCGTGTCGGCGGCGCTGGCCTCGGCCTCACCGAAGCGGCGCTGATGATGCAGACGGTGGCGGAATCCGGCGCCGGCTTCTCCGGCGCGAGCGCCATTCACTTGAACATCTTTGGCCTCATGCCGATCGTGAAGTTCGGCACGCCGGAGCAGCAGGATCGCTTCCTGCCACCGGCGATGGACGGGCGCGACAAAGCCTGCTTCGCCGTCACCGAACCGAACTCCGGCCTCGACACCTCGAGCCTCGAAACCCGCGCCGTTCGCATGAACGAAGGCTACAGGATAACCGGACGCAAGATCTGGACGACCAACGCACAGCGCGCGAACAAGATTCTGATCATCGCGCGCACGACGCCGAAGGATCAAGTGAAGCGCCCGACGGAGGGCTTGTCACTGTTCTACGCCGATTTCGATCGGAATCACATCGAAGCGCAACCGATCCCGAAAATGGGCCGCAAGGCGGTGGAGTGCAACACGCTCTTCATCGAAGACCTCGAAGTCTCCAACGCCGAGTTGATCGGTGAGGAGGGGCAAGGCTTCAAGATTCTGCTCTCTGGTCTCAATCCCGAACGCGTGCTGTTCGCCGCCGAAGCCATCGGGTTGGGTCGCGCCGCGCTGCGCCGCGCCGCTCAATATGCGAAAGAACGCGTCGTCTTCGGCCGGCCCATCGGGCAGAACCAGGGCATCCAGCATCCACTGGCGAAAGCATGGGCCGAACTCGAGGCCGCGAACCTGCTCACCTTCAAAGCCGCTGCGCTCTACGACGCCGGCAAAGAATGCGGCGCCGAAGCCAACGCTGCAAAGTATCTCGGCGCCGAGGCCGGCTTCCGCGCCTGCGAAAGCTCCGTGCTCGCACATGGCGGCATGGGCTACGCGAAGGAATATTTCGTCGAGCGCTATTTCCGCGAAGCCATGATCGCACGCATTGCGCCGGTGAGCCGCGAGATGATCCTGAACTTCATCGCCGAGCGGGTGCTCGGCCTGCCGAAGAGCTACTAGCGCCATCATTGCATTGCCGAGTTGATCGGCTTAACGCGCCGTTTACCAAAACGGCGGAGGCCGGACGCCATGAGCGATCCGATCGCGCCAGCCGGGTCAGACGCGGTCCGCGCCGCGATCCGCCGCGCCGCAGACGCGACGGGCGTGAACTTTTCCCTGCTGGTGGAAACCGCGCGCCGCGAAAGCGCGCTGAACCCCAGTGCACGCGCCGGCACGTCGAGCGCGACGGGGCTCTTCCAGTTCATCGAAAGCACCTGGCTCGACATGGTGCGCCGTCACGGCGCCGATCACGGGCTATTCGCGCAAGCGGCGGCGCTGCGCAACGGCGCCAATGCGGACGCGCGACGCGAGATTCTGGCGCTGCGCAGCGACCCGGAAATCTCAGCGCGGATGGCGGGGGAACTGGCGCGCGAGAACGCCGCGACGCTGCAGGCGAGGCTCGGGCGCGCGCCGGGCGCGGGTGAACTTTACGCCGCCCACGTGATGGGCCCGAACGGCGCGCTCAGACTCATCGAAGCTGCACAACAGGACGCGCCGAGCGCGGCGGCGATCTTCCCGCGCGAAGCCGCGGCCAATCGCGGGCTCTTTTACGCCAACGGCCAGCCGCGCACCGCGCAAGCCTTGCTCGACCGCCTGCACCTCGACGCCGACGCAAGCGTGAACGCGGTGCAAGAGAGCGGCCGGCTCGAGTATGGGCGCGATGGCGAAGCCATGTCGCCTGCGTTGGCGCAAGCGCTGTTCGCCTTCGCGCTGTTGCCGCTGCTGCGCAACAACGAAGAAGACGCCCAGCAACGCAATCCGCTGGAAGCGCTCAGCGCGTACGCGCGGACGAGCGGCGGCTAGCTTCCCGCGCCAGCACGGCTTCCATCGCCGGATCGCGAAACTCACGATAGGTGGCGAATGCCAACGGCGCGCCAATATCCGGTTCAAGCGAGCGCACGCGCACCGGATAGCGGTAATTGAGCCAGAAGCACTGATCGAGATCGGTGCACGGCCCGTTATAGACATGGCGGCCCGATGCGTAGTGCACCTGCACGAATGCGTTCGGCAGGTCGAACGTCCCGCCTTCGGCCCAGAAATCGAGACGATCGCCGACCGGTTCGCCGACAATGATCACCTGGCGGCCACCAAACGTCTCCAGCGCAGCCACCGTCGTTATTGCCGCAGAAAACGTCCATGGCGAGGTAAACACGTAAATCGGCGCGCCGTTCGCAGCCTCGGGCAATGCGCGCGCAAAGTCGTAGGTCGTGGTGTAGTCGCCCCCGCCATTCATCCGCATGTCGACGACAACATAAGCTGGCTGCTCTGCGCGCACCCGCGCCAGCGCGCCCTCCAGGAAGACCGCGATCGGGCTCTCGTCCGCATCGCCATTGTGGCTGAGCCCGATGTAGATGCCGCGTTCGGGTGCTTCTTCAAGTGAGAAGAGATTGGAGCGATGACGCAGATAGATCGGCAGCACGTCGCTATCGCGCATGAGGCCTTGCATCGGCGCGTCCTCCCAAGTCGGAAAGAGCAAACGCTGCGAACTGGACACCCAGGCTGAGCGGTCGCGTTCTTGCGCTTGGATGCGCCGTTCGAACGCCGCGCCGTTCTCCAACACGCCGCGCAGCGTTAGCGCGTCGCGAGAGTTTGCCAAACCTGCCGCTTGCAATAGCGCCGGCGACTCAAGGATTGCGCTTTGCATGCGCACGCGGTGCGCGCGGGTACCGCCGGAATAGCGGCGCAGGCCAGCGTGAACCGCGGAGATGGTGCGCCCGTCGATTGCGTCAATGCGAGCGCCCAGGAGGTCAGTGAGTTCCGGCGTGGCCCAGACCACGTAAAGCCCGTCCGCGAATTCGTACGTGCGGAGCGGCAGCCGTGGCGTGTTCTTCTTGAACGCGTTCTCGCCAATCGAGGTGTGGCCGTTGTCGGCCCGCGCCGCGATTTCGGCTATGCGCAACACAAACTGTTCGTGCGTCAGGTGACCTGCTTCGGCTTGTAGCCGCGCGAGGAGGCGCTGCGCCTCGGCTCGGGCGGAGCGCGAATAGGCGCGATCGAACTCCGGAAATCGCGCGAGGTAGGCGGCGTCGGCGATCTGTCCGGCGCGCTGATCGTCGACCTCTGTAGGCGCTGGCGCCGGCGGTCCATACTGGAAGCGCGCTGCAACCTCGCGATCGAACGTGGCGTCGTTCAGCGCGGATGGATTAATCGTTTCCGCGCTCGTGCATGCGGCGACGAGCAGCGCCAACAACCAGCGCATGCGTTTCTCCCTCGCGCGAACGCTAGGCAGGCTCCATTGCAGCTTTATTTCAGGCGGCCGCGCCGCTTGCGTACATCGCGTCGATCTCGCCGGGGCTGAAGCCAACTTCCGCTAGCACGGCGCGCGTATGTTCGCCGGCGCGCGGGGAGGGGCCCTTTGGCCCGTCCTCGTACCCCGAAAACCGCACGGGTCCGGCCGGCGCGTTCATTACGCCGCCGTCGTGCTTGGGCGTCTCCACCACACAGCCCGCCGCGATCGCCTGCGGATCGGCGATGGCTTCCGCCGCCGTCAGCACCGGCGCCCAGATCATTTCTTCCGCATCGAGCGCAGCAGCGATCTCGTCGAACGTGCGCGATGCAAAAGCTTCGTCCAGCAGGGGCACCAGCTCCGCGCCATTCTCACGCCGGACGCGGCCGTTGGCGAAACGCGGATCGCTGATCAGATGCTCGATCTTCAAAGCACGCGCCAGCTTCGGCCAGTCCCTCTCGCCCTGGCGCTGCAGTAATGAGATCCAGCACCCGCCGCCGGTCTGGAAATAGTTGATCAGCGGGTTCGGCGCATTCACCCGTGGCCGGTTCGACGCGATGCGGCCACGCGTATGCTGGATCGCCAGATCGCTCGAGCCCGCATAATGCGCCGCGCGCAAGAGCGACGCATCGATCAGCCGCCCTCTGCCCGTCTTCGCGCGTTCGTACATCGCCGACATCACCGCCGCCACGATCGCCAGCGACGCGACATGATCGCCAAATGCGGTGCGCAGCATCACCGGATCGCCACCCTTCGGGCGAAACATCGCAGCGAGCCCCGAGCGCGCCCAGAACGCCGCTTGATCCATGCCAGGCCGATCGGCGTCCGGACCTTCGAGTCCGTAGCCTGTCAGTGTTGTGTAAATGAGCTTGGGGCAGCGCCGCATCACCGTGTCTGGATCGAGGCTGGCACGCGCCAATCCGCCGGGCCGCACATTGGTCAGAAACACATCGGCGCCATCGATCAGCTTCAACAGCGCATCGCGGCCCGCTGGTTTCGACGTATCGAGAATGATCCCGCGCTTGCCGCGGTTGTCCATGTCGAACACGGGGTTCTCACTCTCCTCAACGCCCAACGACGAGAAGAACATTCGGATTGGATCGCCGCCGGGCGGTTCGACCTTGATGACGTCAGCGCCCCAATCGGCCATTATGCCGCCAGCGCCGGGCGCTGCCACATAGGTGGCCATCTCGACGATCTTCAGTCCTTCGAGCATTGGCCGTTTCCCCTTCGCAATATTTCGCGGATCAAGGCTTCGTTAAGGGACGCCCGCGACGTTGGTTCCAACGGGTGCGGCGGGAGTCGCCGCCCGCCTTGGAGCGTGAGCGCTGACCATGTCCATCGTCACTATGCGCGCCAATCTCACCGATAGCGACATCCGGTCCCTGATCAAGGGTCCGAGCGAGGATGAGCGAGCGCACGCGGCGCACAAGATTTGCCGCTGCATCGAAGAGGCCGAGCTTTCCCCAGAGGAACGCGCGCATGCCGAAGGCATCATCGCGATCATGGCGCAGGACGCGGCCATTCTGGTGCGGCGTGCGCTCGCGATTGCGCTCAAGAATTCGCCCAAACTGCCGCGCGAGATCGCCAACAAGCTCGCGCGCGATGTCGACTCGATCGCGCTGCCCGTGATCATGAACTCGCCGGCGCTGAACGATGCGGACCTGGTCGCCATCATCCGCGCCTGCCCGCCGAACAAGCAGGTCGCGGTCGCCAGCCGCGAGCACATCACGGTCACCGTGACGGGGGCGCTTTCGACCTATGCGGTTCCTGAAGCGGTCGAACGCGCTCTCGCCAATGACAATGCGATTTTTGACGAGAACGGCCTTGAAACGGCGCTAACCCGCTTCGAAGGCCTGTCTTCGATCACCACGGCGATGGTGCATCGTGAGAGCCTGCCGGTAAGCGTGACGGAGAAGCTTGTCGCCACCGTGACGGGCGAGTTGTTCGACTATCTCGTCAACAATCACGAATTGCCCCCGCAGATCGCCATCGATCTCGCCATGGGCGCGCGGGAACGAGCGACGCTCGACATTGTCGAGCAAGCCGGGCGCCAGCGCGACCTGGGCAAGTTCGTGCAGCAGCTCAATTTGAACGGCAGGCTGACGCCGTCGCTGATCATGCGCGGGCTCTGCCTGGGGCAGGTGGATTTCGTCGAGTACGCGATGGCCGAACTCGGCGGCATCTCGCACCAGCGCATGTGGCTGTTAATGCACGATAGCGGCCCCTTGGGGCTCAAAGCGGCGTTCGACCGCGCCGGACTGCCGCCGCGTCTCTTCCCTTCCTTCCGCGCCGCCATCGATGTGTACCACTCGATCGACCGCGAAGGCGTTGCACGCGACCGCGTCACCTTCCGGAGGCGCATGCTGGAGCGGACGCTGACGCTTTTCCAATCGGTGCCGAAGGAAGATCTCGATTATCTCATGGAAAAGCTCGACGCGTCGGGGCTGCACGCCGAACGCGTCGCTGTCTAGCGCAATCCTGCTTCGGCAAACGGGCCGCCACCGCGGTCGAATCCGGCGATCGCCAGCTTGCGTGCATGCATCGGCGTGAGCACAGATTCAGCGGTGAGTATGAGCCCAGCTGCTTTGGCCGCAAGGAGCCGGCGGCCCAGCGGCGAGCGGTCTCCATCCTCCATAGCCAGAAAGGGATCGGGCAACGCGGGCGCTTCGATCACGAGTTCGTAATAGAGATTGCGCGCCCTAGCGCCGAACGGCAGGGGGCATTCCGCATCGCCGCGTAGAACCACATTCCAGCCGCGCGCGCGCAATTCTTCGGCGAGTGCAGGACCAGCCATCACCACCTGACGCTCGTGCAGTTGGAAATTCAGGCTCGTGCGCGTGCAGCCTGCCTCGATCGCCGCTTCATTCAGCAGATCGGCTTCGAGCGCGTTCTGCAGCTCCGCTGGCAGCGCGAGCGTGAGCACAGCATGTGCGCCCCGTTCGAGCCATGCCATCCTCGCGCCGCGAATGAGTCGCGCCAAGTTCGAGTATCCGAAAGCGTCCTTCGCCGGGCCAAGCGGACGAAGGACGCCGGCCGCCAACGCGCCCACGCGCAGATCGACGCGCGCGCCGATGGCAAACGCGAGCGGCTCGGGCTCGGCTGCCCGCGGGCGGAACGGAATGACGTTCATGGAACCGGCGCTTATGACACGCGCACGGTTAAGGCCGGGCGGACGAAGAAGGTAAAGCTGGCGTTAGCCTCAGCGCGGCGCGACGCCGAGCGCCGCCACGCGCGTTTCCAAAGCTTGCAGCACAGACCGGCCGATCGGATCGTCAGTAGAATTGATGCCGTTCCGCACCGACGCGCGCAGGGCGTCGATGTGCGCGCGCGCCAGCGAGGGATCGCGCTGGGCCAGTATCTTTCCGGCGTCGGTTTCGATCAGGCGGCAAAGCGAAGCGGCAATGGCCGTGGCGAGCAGCGACCCGTAGGTCGCGCCGAGACCCTTCAGATCATGGGAAATGGCATAGACGTCTTCCTGCGACGACACATTCCAGCCGACGGCGTCGGCGCGCAGCCGCGCCGCCTGCAGACGGTCGACATCCGCCCGAAGCCAGGCGGCCATATCCTCGCCCATGGCTTCGAGCGCTTCATCGGCGCGCGCAATCGCGCCGGCGTCGAAAATGGGTTTCTTTAATTGGATCGTGCGCAGGCCGTGATCGCGCGGATCGATGAGTTCCGCCTTGCGTGCCGGCGCTTCGCCTGTCGCGCCCGGCGAACAAAAGGTTGTCGTTCCTCTCAGGCAACGAGAAGTACTGGGATGGCGCTGGACCATTCCCGTACGTGACGCCGGGTTGGTGAAGATAATATTGACGGCGTCGCGTCAGACCACGAACTGTTCGCGCACGATACGTTCGTCCAGCGCGTGACCGGGGTCGAACAAGAGCGTCTGCGCCGCGGCGGTGTCTTCACGGATTTCGACCGCACGCACGTCGCGGGTTTCGACATTGTCTGCCGTTGCGCTCACTGGCCGGTGAGCTGCGTCGATTACCTCGACGCGAACGACAGCCCTGTGCGGCAGCAGCGCACCGCGCCAGCGGCGGGGCCGGAAGGCGCTTATCGGCGTCAGCGCCAGCAGCCGCGAATTGATCGGCAGAATGGGGCCATGGGCCGAAAAGTTGTACGCTGTGGAGCCCGCCGGGGTCGCCACCATCAAGCCGTCGCAGGACAGCTCCGCTAGCCGTTCGGCGCCGTCGATCAGGATGCGGAGTTTTGCTGTCTGCGCGGTTTGCCGGAACAGCGATACTTCGTTGAACGCACGTTCCTCGACGATGCCCTGGGCCGTTTCGCAGCGCGCCACCAGTGGCCGCACTCGGATCGGCTCCGCTTTCGCCAGCCGTTCGGGCAAGTCGACTTCGTTGTACTCGTTCATCAGAAAGCCGATCGTGCCCCGGTGCATGCCATAGACCGGCTTCTTGTCTTTGAGCCGCCCGCGCAGGGTATCGAGCATGTGGCCGTCTCCGCCCAGCGCCACGATCACGTCCGCGTCGCCTTCGCCTGCCTCGCCATAGACATGACGCAGGCGCCGCAACGCCTCTTGCGCCTCGGGCCGAGCGCTGGCGGTGAACGAGAGCTTCATGGGGAGAGGATGGCCTTTGCTTATCGGCCCGGCGGGCCTAGTGTTTCCTAACACAGTCACGAACGGAGCGCGACCGATGGCCGATGACGCCGGAACATCCCTCAAGGGCAGGGTGAGCGCCGAGGAATGGAGCGCGCGCGTCGATTGTGCGGCGCTCTATCGGCTGGTGGCGCTGCATGGCTGGGACGACATGATCTTCACGCACATCTCCATGCGCGTGCCCGGTCCCGAGCATCACTTCCTGATCAATCCGTACGGGATGTTCTTCGAAGAGATCACCGCATCGTCGCTGGTGAAGGTCGATCTTGAGGGCAACATCGTTGCGCCGACGCCATACTACATCAATCCGGCCGGCTTCACGATCCATTCCGCAATCCATGGCGCGCGCGAAGATGCGCTGTGCGTCATTCACTTGCATACAGACGCCGGCGTCGGGGTTTCGGCGCAGAAGGACGGCTTGCTGCCGATTTCGCAGAACTCGCTCCTGGTGATCCCGAACCTTGCGTATCACGACTATGAGGGCGTCGCGCTCAATCTGGACGAGCGCGAGCGCCTGGTGAAGGATCTCGGCGACAAGAAGATGATGCTGCTGCGCAATCACGGCACCATGGCGATCGGCGGCAGCGCCGCGGAAGCCTTCATCGGCATCTTCTTTCTCGAACGCGCGTGCGCGCAGCAGGTCAACGCCGTCTCGGGCGGGCGTGACAACGTGCTGATCGCGCCGGAGGCCGCTCAGTTGGAGACGGTCGGGCAGAGCAAAGGTCTGGGAATGGTGGCGGGGCTGGCGTGGCCGGGGCTGAAGCGGAAACTCGACCGGCGATCGCCGGGCTACGACTCCTAGCAGTCGTTGCAGCATTGTCTCCGGCGCCGGCTGCGGCCGGCGCTTGGATCGCGCCCGAAGGCGGCCAGGAGATTGTCACCGCCGGCGTCGGCGACCGCAACGACGCGCCGTTCTATGAAAGCGCGGGCTATTACGAAGCGCCCTTCGGCGATGAGAACGCCCTGGTGTTCGCGACGTGGGGCGAGACGAATTACGACACCGTCGATGGGTGGCGCGCCGAGGCCACGCTCGGGTTCAAGCAAGCCTTTTACCGTGATGACCAGAACGTCATGGCCGTCCAGGCGAGCGCGCTCTGGGTATCCCATCCGCAAGGCGATTGCAGCGAGGGCGGCGCCGAGTTGCGCTGGTTAGGCGGGAGATCGTTTGGCGGAACCGGCTTTCTCAACGTCGAGACTGCGGCGCGTGCATTGAGCGACGGGTGCGAAGGGGGTCGCGCCGAGGTGACGGCAGGCTATCGGCCCAGCCCCAATTGGTTGACCATGGGGCAGGTCTTCTTTGACGCCCCGGTCGACGGCGAGGAAACGGTGAAGGCCCAACTGACCGTGGTCCGATTCGGCCGCAGCGGCCGGGGCGTTCAGCTTGGGCTGCGCGCGCGGATCGATGGCGGCGCCCCCGAACCCACCCTTGTGCTAGGGTTGTGGGGTCGGCCGGACGATTGATTGCTGGGCGGCTGGACTTTCCGCGGAACCAGTCACACATCCGCAAAACTTGGTGTGTAGGAACCATTACAGAATGTTGGTGGGGTTGGTCAGGCGCTTTGGCTTCGCGGCGGTCGTCCTCGCTGGGCTCGTCCTGATGCTTACAGTTGTGGCCGGCAAGTCGCTCACGGACGCCGTGTTCTCCGGTGGCGAGGGCGCCGCGAGCGCTGCTCCAGCTGGGCAGGGACGCGGCGGCGCACCGACCGTGCTCGCGGTCGCCGCGGGCATCCACACCTTTACCGACGGGCTTCAGGCGATCGGCACAGCCCAGGCGCGCGAGAGCATCGTGCTGACGCCCAAGGTCGCCGACACCATTCGGCGCATCCGTTTCGAAAGCGGCGATCGCGTCAGCGCTGGCCAAGTGCTGGTCGAAATGTCGAGCGTCGAGCAGGCGGCCGATCTCGCAGAAGTCCGCGCCGCCAATCAGGCGGCGCAGGAAGATCTCCGCCGCACCCAGGAATTGTTCAACCGCGGTTTCGCATCCCAGGCGCGACTCGACACGGTGCGGGCCGCGGCGGAAGCTGCACAAGCGCGCTTAACCGCCGGCAGTTCGCGCATCGCCGATCGTACTATCCGCGCGCCTTTCGCCGGCGTGGTCGGCCTCCGCACCGCAAGCCCCGGTCAATACATGCGTCCTGGCGATCAAATCGGCACGCTCGACGACGCCTCCGAGATCAAGCTCGACTTCACGGTGACCGAAACGCAAATCGCGCGCGTGACGCCCGGCGTCGAACTGGCCGCGCGCACGTCGGCCTACCCTGACCGCATATTCACCGGCGCAATCGCCAACGTCGACAGCCGCGTCGACCCTAACACGCGCACGGTCCGCGTGCGCGCCATCCTGCCGAATGCGGACGGCACGCTGCGCCCCGGCATGCTGATGACGGTCGACGTGCGCTCCAATCCGCGCCAGGCGCTCGCCATTCCCGAAATCGCCATCCTCGATCAGATCGACGGCGCCTATGTCTACCGCGTGGTTGCGCGCGAAGGCGCTCAAGCCGTTGAGTTGGTTCGCATCCAAACCGGCCAGCGTGCAGGCGGCATGGCCGAGGTGCTCAACGGTCTCAACGTCGGCGACCCGGTCGTTACAGAAGGTGTGCAGAGCGTGCGTCCCGGCCAGCCGGTTCAGATTGGCGGCGCCCAGCCCGGCGCCCAGGGCGCGCTGCCGCTGCGCCCGCGCGGCGGGTAAGCTTCATCAATGACGCTGTCGGATCTCTCCGTCCGCCGCCCGGTGCTGGCGACGGTTTTTTCGCTGCTGATCATCGCCTTCGGCTTGATCGCTTTCACCACGCTGCCGCTGCGCGAACTCCCAGACGTCGACCAGCCCGTCGTGTCGGTCAGCACATCCTATCCCGGCGCGTCGGCGCAAGTGGTCGAAACCCAGATCACGCGCGTCATCGAAGACCAGCTTTCCGGCATCGAGGGTGTAGACGTCATCAACGCCACGAGCCGCGACGGCCGCTCTTCGGTCAACATTGAATTCACCCTCGACCGCGACCTCGAAGACGCCGCCAATGATGTCCGCAACGCCGTCAGTCGCGCGCGCGGCAGTCTGCCGGCGGACGTGCTCGAGCCTGTGATCAGCAAGGCCGATTCCGACGCCCAGGCCATCATGTGGTTCAGCCTGAGTTCGTCGACCATGAATTTGGTGGAGTTGTCGGACTTCGCCCAGCGCTACATTGTCGACCGCATTGGCGTCATCGACGGCGTCGCGAACGTTCAGATCGGCGGCGACGCGCGCCGGGCGCTGCGCATATGGCTCAACACCGACGCCATGGCGGCGCGCGGCATCACGGTGCAGGATGTGGAGAGCGCGCTCCGCGCGCAAAATCTCGATCTGCCCGCCGGCTACGTTCAAAGCCAAGAGCGTGACTATCAGGTCCGCGTCACGCGCCCATTCGAGACGCCCGAGCAATTCATGCGCCTGCCGCTGCGCGGGGCGGGCGACGCCGACGACAGCGCCGTCGTGCGCCTCGGCGACATCGCCCGCATCGAGTTCGCCCCGGTCGAAGAACGCCGCATCTTCCGCGGCAACGGCCTCGATCAGGTCGGCATCGGCATCGTGCGCCAGTCGCAATCCAACGCTTTGGATGTCGCACGGCTGGTGAAGGCCGAGGTGGAGCGCGTCCGCCCGACTTTGCCGGAAGGGACCGAGATCAACCTCACCTACGACGCAACGGTGTTCATCGACCAGGCCATCTCACGTGTCGCTCAAACGTTGCTCGAAGCGACGCTGCTGGTCGTTTTGGTGATCTACTTGTTCTTGGGCTCATGGCGGGCCGCCTTCATTCCGACAGCCGTCATTCCGGTCTGTTTGATCGGCGCCTTCCTGGTGCTCGCGGTCTTCGGCTTCACCATCAACCTGTTGACCTTGATGGCGCTGGTGCTCGCCATCGGTCTCGTGGTCGACGATTCGATCGTGGTGCTCGAGAACTCACAACGACGCCTCGACACGCTGGGCGAACCGCCCTTAGTGGCGTCACAGCGCGGAGCGCGGCAAGTCTTCTTCGCCGTGGTTGCCACCTCGGCCGTGCTCGTTGCCGTGTTTGCGCCGATGCTTTTCGTCGGCGGATACGTCGGCAAACTCTTCGTCGAGCTGTCGATCACCGTGGCTGGGGTCGTCGTTATCTCGGCCTTTGCCTCCCTCTCCCTGTCGCCGGTGATGTGCTCCAAGCTGCTCAAGCCGGCGAGCCAATCGACGCCGCTGGCGCGGTTTGTCGATCGCGCGCTCAACGGCTTGCGCGCCTCGTATCGCGCGTCGCTCGAAGCCGCCTTGGTGGCGAAACCGATCGTCTTTGTGGTGTTCGCGGGCGTGCTGCTCGTCGGCGGATTTCTGTTCACGCAATTGTCCAGAGAACTGACGCCGGCGGAAGACCGCGGCATGATGATGGCGTTCGTCAACGCGCCCGAAGGGTCCGGTTTTGAATACACGGGCCGGGTCATGGAGCAGGTGGAGGCGACGCTCGCCGAATATGTCGAGCGCGGCGAGATCGCCCGTTACATGGTGGTGCTGCCGGGCTTTGGCGATGCAGGCACCAACCGCTTCTCCAGCGGCTTTGCCATGATGTTCCTGAAGCCGTGGGGCGAGCGCCGCCCCGCCGCGGACCTTATGACCGAACTCAATCAGCGTATGAGCCAGATTCCCGGCGCCACAATCCGCGTCATCATGCCGAACGCGTTCCAGCGCGGCGGCGGCGACGGCGCTTCGATCGTGCTGCTCGGCGCTGAATACGAACCGCTAGCCTCAACTGCAGAGCGGATCATGGCGCGTTTGCGCGAAAATCCCAACTTCCTGCGCCCGCGCATGAATTACGAACCCACATCGCCGCGGGTGATGGTCGACATCGACCGCGAGCGGGCGGCAGCTCTCGGCGTTTCGGTGCAGGCGATCGGGCGCACCCTCGAGGCGACTATGGGCGCGCGCCGCGTCAACACCATCACCGACCGGGGCGAGGAATATTACGTCTACATTCAGGCCGAGCGCGATGAGCGCTCCGACATCGCCGACCTTGCCAACAAGTTCGTCCGCTCCGACCGCAGCGGCGAACTGGTGCCGCTTTCGACCATCGTGTCGCTTCGCGTCGTCGGCGACAGCTCCGAGCGGCGTCGCCTGAACCGGCAGGCGGCCGTCACGATCAGCGCTTCGATTCCCGGCGGCTACGCCATCGGCGATGCCATGGAAGTGCTGGAGACCATCGCCACCGAGGAGATAGGCGATCAGCCCATCTCCATCGACTACACTGGACAGGCCCGCCAATTCCGGCAGGCGACAGGCGCCATCGGCTTCGCCTTCGCTTTTGCGTTGATCATCGTCTATTTGGTGCTGGCGGCGCAGTTCGAGAGTTTCGTTCACCCGTTCGTCATCATGCTGTCGGTGCCGCTCGCTTTGATGGGCGGGCTGTTCGGCCTTTTCATTTTCGACAACACGCTCAACATCTACAGCCAGATTGGCCTCATCATCCTTATCGCGCTGGCGGCGAAGAACGGCATCCTGATCGTCGAGTTCGCCAACCAGCTGCGCGACGAAGGCAAGAGCGTGCGCGAAGCCATTCTCGAAGCTTCAGATCTACGCATCCGTCCGGTGCTGATGACTTCGATCGCCACCATGGCCGGCACCGTGCCGCTGATCATGGGTCATGGAGCGGGCGCCGAAAGCCGCACGACCATCGGCACGGTGATCTTCTTTGGCTTGGCGGTGGCGACGATGCTGACGCTCTTCGTCGTGCCGGTGTTCTACGATCTGCTCGCGCGCTTCACCAAGTCGCCCGAAGCGACGGCAAAGCAGATCGAAGCCTACGAGCACGGACAGGCGGCAACACGGCCCGCGGAATAGCTACTCCACCGCCGACTCAACCATGAGAAACGCAATCAGGTCACGCCGCTGCGTCTCATCGCGCACGCCGGCGAAGGCCATGCGATTGCCTGGCAGGAAGGTCTGCGGGTTCTGCAGCCAATGATCGAGTTGCTCGGCGTTCCAAACGAAGTTCGCATTTTGCACCGCCTGCGAATAGGTGAAGCCCTCCGCCGTTCCGATCTCGCGCCCGAATACGCCGTGCAGGTTTGGCCCGACGCGGTGCGGCGCGCCCGCCTCGACGACGTGACAGGAGCGGCACTGGGCGAAAACGCGCCGCCCGGCTTCGTAGTTCGCTTCGTTGTAGGGCGCGGGCAGCGTCGCGATCTCGGCCTGAAGCGCGGCCGCGTCCGGTTGTGGGCTCGGTGCGGGCGATTGGCCGTCGGATGATGGCGCCGGTTGTCCACACGCGGCGAGCGCGAGCAAAGTGGCGATAGCGAGTGCGCGCATGAGCGAAGTCCCCCGTGATGGCTGACGCGACCTTCATGCGCCGCGTCGCGCCGCGCAAGCGCCGCGGCGTCGCGCTGGGAACCGCGGTGCCGCCAGAGGGACTCGAACCCCCGACCCCCTGATTACAAATCAGGTGCTCTACCAGCTGAGCTATGGCGGCGAAGCGGTGGGCGCTTTTGCCACTTTGCGCGCCGTCGCGAAAGCGCCGCGTTCGCCTACATGTGGTTTGCCGCCCGCCCTAGAAATGGCTAAGGCGAACGCTGCTCTGGGACGACGCTGCGCGACGACGGCGTTTGAGCGGCCTTATGAAATTGGGGGATGAGCATGAGCTTCTGGGACTCAATTTTCGGAGCAATTTTCGGAACTCGTGGCCGCTCGCGTCCCAGAACCCCACCTCCGCCTCCGCCGCGTTCTCCGCCGCCACCGCCGCCGCGGACACCACCCCCGCCGCCTCCCGCCACGCCGCCCGCGCCGCCGCCGGCCACGCCACCAGCGCCGCCGCCGCCGCCCGCAACACCGCCAACTCCACCGCCGCCATCAGGCCCGCCTTCGGGCTTCTCTCTCGACGCGTTGCGCGCGCAGGACGCGACACGTTTGAGCGATGCCGACATCGCCGCGGCCGCGCAGCGTCTGGGCGTCGATGTCAACACGCTGAAGGCCATCTTGCGCGTGGAAAGCGCAGGACCGGGCTTCTCGGCGGGCAAGATTCTCATCTCGTTCGAGCCGTTCCACTTCAGCGAACTGAGCAGCCACCGTTTCGACACGTCGCACCCAACGATCTCGAACAACAACCGTGCGCCGCTTGGCGGCAATCAAGCGACGCGCTGGCAGAAGCTCGCCGAGGCCTACGCGCTGGATGACGACGCTGCACTGGGCGCAACGAGCTGGGGCGCGTTCCAATTGCCCGGCCGCTATTTCGCCGTCGCCGGCTATGGGAGCGTGTTCGAGTTCGTCACCGATCTTGCCAAGTCCGAAGCGCGCCAGCTTGCTGCGTTCGAAGCTTATGTCGGTCGCGCAGGCTTGGCCGACGAGTTGCAACGGCGGGACTGGTCGACGTTTGCGGGGACATACGAAGGCGGTCCTGGTGCGGCCGCGTACGCCGATGCGCTTGCGCGCGCCTACGCCGCGCTGCCGCCGGCGACGGACAGCGGTTTTCTCGCGACACTTCGGGTGCAGGACACTGCGCCGCTCCGCCGCGCCGATTACGAAGCCATCGCCGTCAATTTGGGCTGCGAGTGGGAAGCCGCAGCCGCAGTGGCGCAAGTCGAATCGGGTCCGCTAGGCGGCTTCGCGCCGGACGGGCGCCCGGTCATCCTGTTCGAACGCCATCTCTTCTCGCGCAAAACCAACTCGCGGTTTGACGCGAGTCATCCGACCATCTCCAACCGCACGCCGGGCGGTTATCCGCGCACGCAGGCCGAACGCTGGGATCAGCTGACGCTGGCATATTCGCTCGATCCGGAAGCCGCTCTGCAAAGCGCAAGCTACGGCCGCTTCCAGGTGCTCGGGCAGAATTATCCGAACCTCGGCATGGCCAACGCGCACGACTACGTCTCGAAACTCGCGCGTTCGGAACGCGATCAGCTCGAAGCGTTCGAAGGTTTCGTGCGCGCCAATGGCTTGGCCGACGAGCTGCAGCGTCTCGATTGGGCGGGCTTCGCCAGCCGCTATAACGGGCCCGGCTACGCCACCAACCAGTACGACACCAAGATGGCGAACGCGTATGCGACGCTGAAGGCGACGCCGATCGCTTGAGAGAAAGGGGGATAGAGACGCTCTCTATCCCCCGCTTTCGCGCCCAATTTGCGTGCAACTTCAAGCCTCGCATGGGATTCAATCCGACCGACTTCAAACCATGCGATACTGTGTTCATGCCGTTTCACGGAGGGGCGTTCTGGATCCAAGCCTCGAATGCGAAGCGGACGCGATCGGAGCGAGACTTGCCGCCGGGGCTTGAAACCGGCGGGTCCGGGACCTGAAGATTGGCAGGCCCGCTCGTCGCCGGCCGAAGCGCCACGGATCGAACAGGTCCGCCGGCGTCAGGCTGACGCAAAATCGATCGCGGGGACGCGGGATGCGCAAGCGTTCCTTCTTCCCTGCCATCGCGCACGCGGGCGGTCCCGCGTCCCCGCCCTCCGGGGCAAATGCGAAGCCGCAGCGTCACGCGCGTGCGGTGCAGTTGCACGAGCATACCCTCCCGCCCTAGATGCGCTCACACATGGCCCGCTATCTGATCACCTCTGCGCTTCCTTACATTAACGGCATCAAACACCTGGGCAATCTCGCCGGTTCGATGTTGCCTTCGGACATTCATGCGCGCTTCCGCCGTCTGCAGGGCCATGAAGTGCTCTTCATCTGCGCGACGGACGAACATGGCACGCCAGCCGAACTCGCTGCCGCGGAAGCGGGACAGGACGTCGCTACCTACTGTGCCGAGCAGTTCAGGATACAGAAGGACGCTTGCGACGGTTTCAAACTGTCGTTCGACCATTTCGGCCGCTCCTCGAATCTGCCGAACCACAAGCTGACCCAGCATTTCGGCGAAGTCCTGGAGAAGAACGGGTTGATCGAGGAACGCGTCTCGAAGCAGATCTATTCGATAGACGACAAGCGCTTCTTGCCGGATCGCTATGTCGAGGGCACATGCCCGGTTTGCGGTTTCGAACGCGCACGCGGCGATCAGTGCGACAATTGCCAGACGCTGCTCGATCCCATCCAGCTCAAGTACCCGCGCTCCAAAATCTCCGGCTCGACGAATATCGAACCAAGAGACACGGCGCATCTCTTCCTCAAACAGCCGCTGATGCAGGACCGCATCCGCGCTTGGGTCGACAAATCGACCGAATGGCCCGCGCTCGCGCGCTCGATCGCCTACAAATGGCTGGACGAGGGTTTGATCGATCGCTCGATCACACGCGATCTTTCCTGGGGCATCAAAGTCACCAAGGATGGCAAGATTCGCCCGGGCTTCGAGAACAAGGTGTTCTACGTCTGGTTCGACGCGCCGATCGAATACATCGCAGCGACAATTGAGTGGTCGGAGGCGACCGGCGGCGATTGGGAGCGTTGGTGGCGCGAAGACAAAGGCGCCCAGGACGTCACCTACGTTCAGGTCATGGGCAAGGACAACGTCGCTTTTCACACTGTAAGCTTCCCGGTGACGATCATGGGCAGCGGCGAGCCGTGGAAGCTCGTCGACCGCTTGAAGGCGTTCAACTGGGTCACCTGGTATGGTGGCAAGTTCTCGACCTCCGAGAAGCGCGGCATCTTCATGGATCAGGCGCTCGAAATTCTGCCGAGCGATTACTGGCGCTGGTATTTGATGGCGAACGCGCCGGAGAATTCGGACGCCGCATTCACGTTGGAGCAATTCCAGCAGACCGTGAACGCGGATTTGGCCAACGTGTTCGGCAATTTCGTCAACCGCATCACGCGGTTCGCCGCCTCGAAATTCGACAGCGCCGTGCCCGATGGCGGCGCGACGGGCGCGCACGAGGAGAAGCTCGCCAAGGAGTTCACAGAACGCCTCGCGGCGCTTACACGCGCGCACGAGCAGATGGAGTTTCGCAAAGCTGCGGCCGAGCTGCGCGCGATTTGGGTCGCGGGCAATGAATACCTGCAGGCTGCTGCGCCGTGGACTGCGCTCAAAACCGATCGAGACGCCGCCGCGGTCGGGGTACGCACCGGGCTCAACGCTGCCGCGCTCTTCGCCATCCTTGCGCAGCCGTTCATCCCGGACGCGGCAAAAACGGTGCTCGATGCGCTGGGCGTGCCCGAAGCGCACCGCATGTGGCCGGAGCCCGACGATCGCGGTGTGTGGGACGCGCTGCCGCGCGGCCACAAGGTCAATCCGCCCGACGTGCTGTTCAAGAAGATCGAAGACGAGCAGGTGGCCGAGCTTGCAGCGCGGTTCGGCGGCGCTGGCGCATGATCGTCCGACAACTCACAGGCGCCGACCTTGCGGCGTACCGTGCGTTGCATCGCTTCGGCATGGAAGAATCACCGCAAGGCTTCGTCGATGTGGCGGCGACAGATGCGGCGAGACCGGACGCTGATGTGGAAGCAATGCTCGTCCGTGGCGACGCATGGGGCGCATTTGACGGCGATCGCCTCGTTGGCAAACTCACCATCGACGCGCTACCGTACCCATCGCTTGCGCACACGTTTTGGATTCACGCGGTTTACGTGCATCCCGATGCGCGCGGATCGGGCGCGAGCAGCAACCTGATGCACGCCGCGATCCGAGCCGCGCAAGCCAGGGGCGCCACGCGGATCGCACTTTGGGTCAACGGCGTGAACGCACATGCGAAGGCGCTCTACGAACGGGCCGGCTTTCGCGAAACCGGCCGCATCCCCGGCGGGATCAAGATTGGCGCCGTCTATGTCGACGATGTGCTGATGACACGCGAACTCAGTTGAACCGGCGGGTTTTGGCTGGACGGAACCCGAACCGGCTCCTAAAAATCCGGCCGGGAACCGGCGGGGACGGGACCCGAAGCATCGCGGAGGGGCGAATGGAATATGTGGACCAGGCCGTTGCGTGGCTGCGCGACGGATTCGCCAACATCAACAATCCCAAGGGCCTGCTCATCGCACTGGCGGCGGTGATCTTCATGGGATCGTGGAAACAGTGGATTCCGATCGCGCTCGTGGCTGCGATCGTTCACATCGCCATCGAAGTATTGGCGCCTGTGCTCGCAGGCGGGGGCGGCGACCTGACGCTGCCGCCGGACTTGATGCAGGAAAGCTTCTGGACGCGCGCGCTCGTCCTGTTCCTTGGCTACATGGTCATCACGGGCATCTTCTTCCTGCTGAAGAGCTTGGTCTTTCGCAGATCAGCCGCTGCGCACTAGCGCGAACGCTTCGCTTCATAGAGAGCGATCGCCGCCGCTGCGGCGACGTTCAGACTCTCCATCGCCGGCGCGATAGGGATGCGCGCGCGCTTCTCGCACGCTTCTGCGACGCCGGGCCGCAAGCCTTTGCCCTCGGCGCCGACCGCAAGCGCGGCGGCGCGGCCATCGGAAAGCGCGTCAGCTATGCTGAGGTCTGCTTCGCCTTCGAGAGCGACCGTCAAGTACCCCATCGCGCGCAGGGTCTCGATTGCGCGCCCGAGATTCACGACGCGCACATGCGGCACGATCTCGATCGCGCCGGCGGCCGCTTTGGCGAGGACGCCGGTCAGGGGCGGCGATTTCCTGTCCTGGAGAATCACCGCCCGCGCATCGAACGCCGCAGCAGTACGAAACGCAGCGCCGACATTCTGCGGATCGGTCACGCCGTCGAGTAACAGAACGCTGCGCCCGTCCGGAGGCGCGCAGGCAGCTTCGAGTTCCAGCGGCTCGAGCGGAAACGCGCGCACAGCAACGCCCTGATGCACAGCGCCGGGCGGCAGCATGCCATCGATCGCATCGGGATCGAGTATATGCGCGCCTGCGCCGTCAGGGAGGCGCAACGCGGCGTTTCGCGTGGCGACGATGCGTTCGATCCGCCGATTGGGATTCGCCAATGCCGCAAGCGAGGCATGCACGCCCCAGATCCAGGACGGCCCGCCGGTCTCCTCCTCGAACTGCCGGCGCGGCAGCGGGTTCACAGGCCGCGGTCGGTCCGGCTTGAGCGGGGGAGGGGGCTTAGCTATATGACGCGCTCCGATTCAGGTGCCGGGTGTCAGTTAGCAGGTGTCACAAGCCACTGACACCTGACACCCGATATCTGACACCTGGGGAAGGGTGGCCGAGTGGTTAATGGCAGCAGACTGTAAATCTGCCCGCGAGAGCGTACGCTGGTTCGAATCCAGCCCCTTCCACCAGCCTTCGCTGCGCGCAGCGTAAAGCGAAGGCCGCCCTACGTAGCCTTGGCGAAGGAGGGCTCGTCAATCCCGCGCGCAGCTTCGGCTGGCTTACGCCTCCCGCATCTGCTCAAACGGGCCTGAGCGGTTGCGGGTATAGCTCAATGGTAGAGCCGCAGCCTTCCAAGCTGAAGACGAGGGTTCGATTCCCTCTACCCGCTCCATCCTGACGAACTCGTAAGCACCGCTTGCCTCGTTGGCGAAGCTGTCCACCCAAATCGCAGCGCGGGAGACGTGGGCGTTTGCGGCTATCACGGGCGCGTGATTAAACTCGGCCGTTCCTGAGGCCTTGAGGGGAGGCGGCGATGCCGCTGGCAAGGGCGATCCCTCGGATCGCGGGTGCAGTGCTGGGATTCGCGTTAGCCGCCGGCTGCGCGAATATGGATTTGCCGTCGAGCGACGAGTTCGAACGCATGCCGCTTGCCGTGCGCACCGGCGCGGCGAACACGGTGATAGAGCGCGTTGAAAGCTCGGTCGATCGCGCAGAAGTCGAATCCGCCGTGCAGCGCCTCGTGACCGCCGCGCCGATCTGCTTTCCGTGGCCGGGCCTCTGGCTCGACGCCAGCACACGCCGCAATGTCTATTACGCACGCTACGACCGCATGAGCAGCGACTGGGGCGCGGACTTTGCCGCCGCCAGCCAATCGCGGATGCGCGAATTCGTCGACATGGGCTTCCTCACGGCGGTTGAGCGGCCCGACCTCGGCGCTGGCGTGGTCGAATACACGCTGACAGCCGAAGGCGACCGTTACCTCCGAGGCACGCCCTACGGAGGCGCGCGCCCTCAATTCTGTCCCGATGCGCAGCGGCGCGTCGTTGAAATCACCGACATGCAATGGGGCCAGTATCCGTGCGGCAGCCTGCACGTCCAGTTCATGCATGTCGCCGACACGTACCCGAGTTGGGCGCGCACCGACGCCGCACGCCAGCGCCTGGATGCCACCTGGTCGCCGGTGGGCGAGCCGCTTGCGGGCGAAGTATCGCTCAGCCGGCACTGGTACCGGCCGAACTTGCTGCCCAGCGGCGAGACTAACGGCGCGCTTAAATCGCTCTGTCTCGATGGATCTCAGAACGTCATCGGCGACGATCTTACCCTCGTCGTCGGCGCGCCGCAGGAACCTTAGTTCAACACGAAGGTCACCTTCATGTTGACGCGCCATTCGCTGATCTTGCCGTTCTTGGCAACGACCTTGATGTCCTGAATCCAGGCGCCCTCGACGTTTTCGAGCGTGTCCGATGCTTTCGCCATACCTTGTTCGATGGCGTCCTCCAGCCCCTTTTTCGAGCCTGCGGTGACTTCGATCACTTTCGCGACTGCCATTGGCGTCCTCCTGTGCTTGGACATGAGGACGCTAGGCTCATGCGTCGCCCTCGCCAACCGCAGCGGCGTCACTTCCCGGGCTGCAGGCGTACACCGACCCTCACGCTACGTGGCGCGCCGGCGAAGGCGTTGACAGGCTCGTATGCTTCATCGGCGAGATTGTCGGCTGCGAGGTAGATCAGAGCACCCGGTGCGAACCGCCACGCCGCAGAAGCACGCAACACATGGTACTCGGGCGTGACGCCGACACCGGTCCAGAAACCGTCGTCCGCATAGATCTGGTCGGGGCGTTTGCCAACAAAGCGCCACGCGAGCTGCGCTGTGAGGGGACCGTGGTCGAAATCCAACGAGGCCGTCCAGGCCCGGTCGGGTCTGCGCAGAAGCGGCGTGCCCGCAGCGGTGTCACGCGCGTCGGTAAACACGTAGGCGACGCGCGCCGTGAGCCAAGGAGCTGGGCGCAATGCGATGCGCGCCTCGGCGTTGTCGATGTCCGCTTCGTCAATGTTGGCGTAGACGAAGGATGCGTCGAAATCGATCAGATCCTCGATCTCGGCGCTGCGGTAGGCAAGGCCGAACTCGATGCCGTCGTCTTGTCCGAATGCCGCAAAACGCGCGTCGCCGCCAATCTCCCACGCTGCTCCTCGCTCGGGGTTGAGGGTCGGGTTGCCCCAGGCGACAAAGCGCTCGTAGAGCGTCGGCGCGCGGAAGGACGTGCCGTAGGCGGCGTAGGCGCGAAGCCCGTCGTTCAGCGCATACGATGCGCCGACGCGCCAGGTCGTTTGTGCGCCAAAGCCCTCAAAGTCATCCGTGCGCGCCGCACCGGTCAACGTGAGTGAGCCGATGTCTCCCTGCGCGGTGATGAACCCGCCGCGCTGCTCTCGATCGGCGGCCACCGCGGCGAATCCTTGATCAATGTCGACTTCCTCGAACTGCGCCTCGAACCCGGCGAGCACGCCGGCGTTGGACAGCACGCCGGTGTTTGCGAACCGCCAATTCGCAGTGAGATCGGCAAAGTAGCGCGCGGCCTCGAACGTCGCCGTTGAAACGCCTCCATCGCGCTCCTCGCGCTCTTGCCGCAGCGTCCCCGCCGTCGCTCGCAGTGAAAGCGCATCGCTCAATCGCCAGTCAGCGCCGAGTCGACCCACAGTGAGCTCGTTGCGGGCGATTTCTAGATCGGAATCGTCGACGCGCCGTTCGTTGAACGAAGGCGGCGGAAAAGCAAACGCATCGAAATCCGCGCGCGCTGCGCGGTGGCGCACCAAGAGGTCCAGTGCAAACCTGTCGGTGACCGCCACATCGAAGACGCCGGTGAACGTTGTGGACTCGGCGCCGTCGTCATTGCCGGTGTGTGTGGACATGCGCTCGGGCACGAGATCATAGCCGTCCGTCGCCACGGATTCGCCGGTCAATGCATAGCGAAAGCGGCCCAGCGCTCCGTCGATGGCCGCGGTCGCCGCAAGTGTGTGGAATGAACCGCCCCACACATTGAGGTCTGCGTTGAGCAATCCATCGCCGCCATGGCGCGGCAGGACGTTGACGACGCCGCCGATGGCGTCCGACCCATACACGGCGCTCATCGGTCCTTGCACGATCTCGATACGCGTCAGGCCGCCAAGCGTGTCTTGGCCTGCGTCGAACGTAGAGCCCGGTGTCGACGGATCGTTGAGGCGGATGCCATCGAATAGAACGAGGGTGTGGTTGGAGTTGGCGCCGCCGGAGAAGAGACTGGATTGCTGGCCGAACCCGCCGCTCTGCGAGACGTTTAGACCGGGCGTGTTCGCCAACGCGTCGGCGAGGGAGGCCACGCCGCGGCCGCGGGCTTGATCGACGTCAATCACATCGACGTCGGCGGGCAGGCGTTCGGCTTCAGTGCGCTGACGTGTGGCTGTGACGATGAGTTCGTCGTCGGCGTCTTGTCCCAACGCGGGCAGGGTGATGAGAGGAACTGTCGCAAGCAGAACCGCACCGAATGAAAGGCGCATAGGAGCGTCCCCGTTTTTGCAACGCGCCTCGTCCCCTCGGGCGCGCATTCACAGCGACAAGCGGGGCGCGAGACTCGCGCGGGGCCGCCCGCGTCGCTGCTGCGGAGACATCCGGTTCGTGCGGCTGGACCCGGCCGGGCGAACGAGCGACGTGCGGCGGCTGGTCTCCTGGCTTCACGGCTCAAGCGCGCTTCCGCCGCCTTCCCGGGACCGTTCAGGCCCAGTGGCATGATGGCGGAAGCGCTCGCCGCTTACAGTTGCGGGCACAGCCGCGGAGTTGAGGTCGGAAACCTCGCACCGCGTTCCCATTTTCGCGTCCTCGTCGGACGACCGTCGCGGGAAGACCATTAGCCGCGCCGGATCGGCGCGCCAAGGCCTTGCAGGGCTTGACGTTCGCCCAAGTGCGGCTAAAGACCCGCACCTTACGCGCGCTTCGGCCGGGCCTTAGCGCCGACGAGCTATTTAGACGCCGGAGAGACAGGACCTCACAATGGCCAAGGAAAAGTTTGAGCGGACAAAGCCGCACTGCAACATCGGCACGATCGGCCACGTCGATCACGGCAAGACGACGCTCACGGCGGCCATCACCATGACGCTGTCCAAGAAGGGCGGCGCTAAAGCCATGTCCTATGCCGATATCGACGCGGCGCCGGAAGAGAAGGCGCGCGGCATCACCATCAATACGGCTCACGTGGAATACGAAACCGAAGCGCGTCACTACGCGCACGTCGACTGCCCCGGTCACGCCGACTACGTGAAGAACATGATCACGGGCGCTGCTCAAATGGACGGCGCCATCCTCGTCGTCTCCGCCGCCGACGGCCCGATGCCGCAAACGCGCGAACACATCCTGCTCGCTCGCCAAGTCGGCGTGCCGGCTCTGGTCGTTTACATGAACAAAGTCGACATGGTCGACGACTCGGAATTGCTGGATCTCGTCGAGATGGAGGTCCGCGAACTTCTGTCCTCTTACGATTTCCCCGGCGACGACATCCCAATCGTGAAGGGTTCGGCGCTGGCGGCGCTCGAAGGCCGCGACGCGCCGATCGGCGAAGACTCGATCATGAACCTCATGACCGCCGTCGACACGTATATCCCCCAACCGGCGCGTCCGCTCGATCAGCCGTTCCTGATGCCGGTTGAAGACGTGTTCTCGATCTCGGGCCGCGGCACGGTCGTCACCGGCCGCGTCGAAAAGGGCATCGTGAAAGTCGGCGATGAAATCGAAATCATAGGCATCCGTCCGACGACGAAGACGACATGCACGGGCGTCGAAATGTTCCGCAAGCTGCTCGATCAAGGACAGGCTGGAGACAACATCGGCGCGCTGTTGCGTGGCGTCGACCGTGAAGGCGTCGAGCGCGGCCAGGTTCTGGCCAAGCCGGGCTCGATTACGCCGCACAAGAAGTTCGAGGCGGAAGTGTACGTGTTGACGAAAGAAGAAGGCGGCCGCCACACGCCGTTCTTCACTAACTATCGTCCCCAATTCTATTTCCGCACCACCGATGTGACCGGCATCGTCCAGCTTCCGACTGGCGTCGAAATGGTCATGCCGGGCGACAACATTAAGATGGTCGTCGAGCTGATCAGCCCGATCGCCATGGACCAAGGTCTCCGCTTCGCCATTCGCGAAGGCGGCCGCACCGTCGGTTCGGGCGTCGTCGCGAAGATCGTCGAGTAATCGCTTCGCTCACGCGAGCGCGTGAGGGCCCCGGAGAGCGATCTCCGGGGCCTTTCTGCTTGTGGTGGCTCGGTGACTGCGTCGGCGACGGCAAGCGGTGACGGCCGTTTCGACGAGAAATAGACGGCCCGATTCAACCTATTAACGCGAGGGCGCATCCAAGGCCGGGTGCGCCGGCATCATTCTAGCCATACAACGCCTCATCAGGGCGCGAGGGAGACGTGGATGGAACGTTTCGTATTCGTGGCGGCGATCGCGATCGCCATCATTTTCGGCGTCGGCGCGGTCTTCGGCGGCGCCAACTGGGCCAATTTTCATGTCGATATCGATGACGGCGACGGCATTCGCGGAACCTCCGAGATTGTTGCTGTCGCCCCCGGCACGATGGCTGCGCAATCCTTCGCAGGCAGCCAATTACGGCTGCGGCACATGGCGGCGGTTGTCACCATCATCCCCGAAGACCGCACGGATTTCGCGGTCGAAATCGACAATTCGGCCGGCAAGCTCCCGATGCCGACGGTCGCTGCTGACGGCGGACGCGTCCTCATCGATGGACAACTCCGCGGCCGGGTCCGCGATTGCGACGAAGACGGCGGCGCTTCGGTCCGCGGCTATGGCGAGGGCCATTTCGCCGCCACGGATATGCCTCGCATCACCATTCGCGCGCCGCGTGCGCTGCATGTGGACCGCAGCGGCGCCGGCACAACCGAGATCGGCGCCACCCAAGAGCTTTCGCTCGATGTCAGCGGTTGCAGCAGCACCACGGCTGGTGACGTGGCCGGAAGGCTGGAAATGGATGTCGCAGGCTCCGGCAACGTGCGCGCCGGTTCGGCTCACGGCCTGAACGCCGACGTTGCAGGCTCGGCCGACGTGACCGTCGGTGCGGTATCAGGTGATGCAGAGGTTGATATTGCCGGGTCGGGTTCGGTTACAATGGCTTCGCTGACCGGTGGCCTCAGCGCCGATGGCGCAGGCTCTGGAAGCGTTAGTGTTCAAGGCGGCGCGGTCACAGACGCCGAGATTGACCTCGCTGGCTCGGGCGACGTGACCATCGCCGCCCCGGTGGAGCGCCTCAATGTCTCAATCGTGGGTTCCGGCGATGTCGACGTGAACGGAACCGTCGGTGATATCGAGGCCGAGATCGCCGGATCCGGAAGCGTGACGGCGCAGGCGGTGACCGGAAGCGTCCGCGAAGAGTCCTGGGGCTCAGGCGATGTCATCATAGGCGGCCAACCGAGCGGAGGCCGCACGCCGCAGTGAAGGGCTCGCTGCGAAGCTGAAAAGCGCCAAAAAAGCGGCCTTGACGCTCCCCGTCCGCCTCTATAGGACACCGCCCTTCGAGCCGGCCGTAAGCTTCTGCTTAGACGCGGTTCGCAAGCTACGCGGCAGCTTCCTCGGGACAAGCGAGGTCGAGCGCGCGGGACGGAAAGTCCCGTAGGGCCAGCGTTTTTTGCGACCCACTCTTTCAAAGCGCCGTCCGTCTCGGGCGGCGTTTTTCTCGTCGGCGCATCCCAAACGGACGCGCCGCCGTGTTGTGCGTTCGGCGATGCAAGTCGCCGCGCAGGTGAATTTGGGAAGACTTGGCGATGATGCAGCAGAACATCCGAATCAGGCTCAAAGCCTTCGATCACCGAACGCTCGATCTTTCCGCGAAGGAGATCGTGTCGACGGCGAAGCGCACGGGCGCGACCGTGATCGGTCCGGTGCCGCTGCCCACGCGCGTCGAGAAGTTCACGGTCAACCGCTCGCCGCACGTCGATAAGAAGAGCCGCGAACAATTCGAAATTCGCACCTTCAAGCGCGTGCTCGATATCGTTCAACCGACGCCGCAGACCGTCGATGCGCTGATGAAGCTCGATCTGTCGGCCGGCGTCGATGTTCAGATTCAAGTTCTGGGTTGATCACGATGGCCAGCAAAGAGCCCACGCGCCGCACCGGCGTCATCGCACGCAAGGTCGGCATGATGCGTGTCTTCGGTGAAGACAACGCGCACATTCCGGTCACCGTGCTCGATCTCGCCGGCTGCCAGGTCGTCGGCCGCCGCACCGTAAACGCCGAGGAGTACAAGAATTCCGCAGGCGAAGCGGTCGCGCTGAAGCCGAAGAAGTCGCGCAAGAACGAGAAGAGCAAAGCGCCGGCGCGTGAAGCCAAAGGCGACGGCTATAACGCCGTTCAACTCGCCGCCGGCGCCGCCAAGGCCAAGCGCAAGAGTGCTGGCGAGCGCGGTCAGTTCGCACGCGCCAAGGTCGAACCCAAGGCGATCGTTCGCGAGTTTCGTGTTTCGGAAGACAATCTGCTGCCGATAGGCGCGGTGATCTCGGCTGAGCACTTCGTCCCAGGCCAGAAGGTCGATGTCGCCGGCATCAGCATCGGCAAGGGCTTCGCCGGCGCCATGAAACGCTGGAACTTCGGCGGTCTGCGCGCCACGCACGGCGTCTCGGTTTCGCACCGCTCGCACGGTTCGACCGGTCAGCGCCAGGATCCGGGCAAGGTCTTCAAAGGCAAGAAGATGGCCGGCCACCTCGGCGACGAGCGCGTCACGACTCAAAATCTGCAAATCGTCCGCGTCGATTCCGAGCGCGGACTTTTGTTTGTCCGCGGTGCGGTGCCGGGCGCCGAAGGCTCCTGGGTCGAAGTGCGCGATGCGGCGAAGGCCGCGCTTCCCAAGGAGGCGCCGAAGCCTGCTGGTCTGCGTCAGCAAGCAGCGGCTGAGTGAGGGCGGACATGAAACTCGACGTTCAAACTCTCGATGGCAAGAAGGGCGGCTCGGTCGACCTCGACGACGCTATTTTCGGTATCAAGGAAGTCCGCGCCGATATCCTTCAGCGCATGGTGAAGTACCAGCTCGCCAAGCGCCGCGCCGGCACGCACAAGACCCAAAGCCGCGGCGAAGTCTCGCGCTCGCACTCGAAGCTCTACAAGCAAAAGGGCACGGGCCAGGCGCGTCACGGCGCAGCCAACGCGCCGATCTTCCGTGGCGGCGGTCACGCGCACAATCGTCTGCCGCGCGACTATTCGCACGATCTAACCAAGAAATTCCGCGCGCTTGCGCTGCGGCACGCGCTTTCGGCCAAAGCCAACGCCGGCGATATCGTCGTGATCGACGCGCTGACGCTGAAGGAGGCCAAGACGTCAGCGCTGCAGAAGTCGATCGATAAGCTGAAGCTGGAAAAAGCGCTGTTCATCGCCGGCGAGACCGTCGACGCCAACGTCGCCCGCGCCGCGCGTAACATCGCCCACATCGACGTGCTGCCGAATGCCGGCCTCAACGTCTACGACATCCTCCGCGCCGGCAAGCTGGTGCTGACGCAGGACGCCGTCGCCGCGATCCATGAGCGTTTCAAAGGCAAGACCGGCGAAGCCACGACCGCGCCGAAGAAACGCGCTGCGCCGAAGAAGAAAACTGAAGCTGAAGGAGCCGCGGCATGAGCGCGCTCAACAAACATTACGACACCATTCTCGCGCCGGTGATCACGGAAAAAGCGACCATTCTGTCCGAACAGAACAAGGTTGTTTTCCGCGTGCCGCTTTCGGCGACGAAGAAAGACATCAAGGAAGCCGTCGAGAAGCTCTTCAACGTCAAAGTCGGCGCGGTGAACACCATCGTCCGCAAAGGCAAGACGAAGAACTTCCGCGGCGTCCCGGGCAAGCGCTCCGACCACAAGAACGCGGTCGTGACCCTGCTCGACGGCTATTCAATCGACGTGACGACGGGGCTCTGAGATGGCGTTGAAGACATTCCGTCCGACCTCGCCGGGCCGGCGTCAACTGGTCATCGTCGATCGCGCCGAGCTGCACAAAGGCAAGCCGGTGAAGGCGCTGACTGAGGGTCTGACGAAATCCGGCGGCCGCAACAATGCCGGCCGCGTGACTGCGTTCCGCACCGGCGGCGGCCATAAGCGCACCTATCGCAAGATCGACTTCAAGCGCCGCAAATGGGGCGTTGAAGCAAAGGTCGAACGCCTCGAATACGATCCAAACCGCACCGCGTTCATCGCGCTCATCAAGTACACGGATGGTGAACTCGCCTACATCATTGCGCCGCAACGCTTGAAGGTCGGCGACACCGTGGTCGCCGGCGAGCGTGTGGACGTGAAGCCGGGCAATGCGATGCCGCTGAAGGCAATCCCGGTCGGCACGATCGTTCACAACATCGAGTTGAAGCCGCTGAAGGGCGCCCAAATGGCGCGTTCGGCCGGCACCTATGCGCAGGTCGTCGGCCGCGATGCTGGCTTCGCCCAGCTCCGCATGGCGTCGGGCGAAGTGCGGATGGTGCAAGACGTCTGCATGGCCACGATCGGCGCGGTGTCGAACCCCGACAATATGAACGAAGTCTGGGGCAAGGCCGGCCGCACCATGTGGCTGGGCCGCAAACCGAGCGTGCGCGGCGTCGCCATGAACCCGGTCGATCACCCGCACGGCGGTGGTGAAGGCAAGACCTCCGGCGGCCGCCACCCGGTCACGCCGTGGGGCAAGAAAACGCGCGGTCCGAAGACCCGCAAAACCAAGCCGTCGGATCGCCTTATCATCCGTCGTCGTCACTCGAAGAAAGTGAGCTAAGCGAATGCCGCGTTCTGTTTGGAAAGGCCCGTTCGTTGACGGTTATCTGCTCCAGAAGGCTGAGAAAGCCGCTGGCAGCGGCCGTCGTGAGCAGATCAAGACCTGGTCGCGCCGCTCCACCATCATGCCGCAATTCGTCGGCCTCACCTTCCAGGTTCACAACGGCAAGCAATTCACGCCGGTGCTCGTGAGCGAGGACATGGTCGGCCACAAGCTCGGCGAGTTCGCGCCCACGCGGAACTATTTCGGTCACGGCGCCGACAAGAAGGCCAAGAGGAAGTAAGCCATGGCGGTCGCGAGAGAAAAGCAGCGCGCACCGGACGGCAAGAACCGCCGCCGTGAAGCGTCGAACGAAGCCAAGGCCGTGCTGCGCACGCTGCGCATCAGCCCGCAAAAGCTGAACCTGGTCGCCCAGTCGATCCGCGGTCTCTCCGCAGAGAAGGCCGTCAACGAGCTGCGCTTCTCGCAAAAGCGGATCGCCAAGGATGTGCTGAAGTGCCTGAAGTCGGCGATCGACAACGCCGAGAACAATCATGGCCTCGACGTCGACAGCCTCGTCGTTTCGCAGGCGCATGTCGGCAAGAACATCACCATGAAGCGCATGCATGCGCGCGCTCGGGGCCGCGGCGTGCGCATCGAGAAGCTCTTCTCCCAGATCACCATCGTGCTGCGCGACACCTCGAAGCAGCCCGAAAAAGCCGAGGCCGCCTAATGGGTCAGAAAGTCAATCCAATCGGTCTGCGCCTCGGCGTCAACCGCACGTGGGACTCGCGTTGGTACGCCAACACGAAGGACTACGCGCGCCTGCTGCACGAAGACATCAAGATCCGCAAATTCCTGCGCGAGAAGCTCGCCGCCGCAGGTATCTCGAAGATCATCATCGAGCGGCCGCTGAAGAAGTGCCGGGTCACGGTTCACACCGCAAAGCCCGGCGTCGTGATCGGCAAGAAGGGCGCCGACATCGAGAAGCTCCGCAAGGATCTGGCGAAGATGGCGCCAGGCGCGGAAGTGCACCTGAACCTCGTCGAGGTGCGTAAGCCCGAAACCGATTCCAATCTCGTCGCCGAAGGGGTCGCTCAACAGCTCGAGCGCCGGGTTGCCTTCCGCCGCGCCATGAAGCGGGCGATGCAATCGGCGATGCGCTTGGGAGCGCAAGGCATCCGCATTAACGTCTCGGGCCGATTGGGCGGCGCGGAAATCGCGCGTATGGAATGGTACCGAGAAGGACGCGTGCCGCTGCATACGCTCCGCGCCGACGTCGATTACGGTTTCGCTGAAGCCGACACCGCCTACGGCAAGATCGGCGTGAAAGTCTGGATCTTCAAAGGCGAAATTCTCGAGCACGACCCGATGGCGCAGGACAAGCGTTCGCTCGAAACCGGCGAAAGCCGTGAGCGTCGCGACCGCGACGACCGCGGCCCGCGTGGTCCGCGCGACGATCGCCCGCCGGGCGATCGTCCGCGCCGCGGCCGCCGTCCGCCGCGCGGTGGCGAAGAAGCCAGCTCGGATTCGGAAGGCTAACCCGCCATGATGCAGCCTAAGAAAACCAAGTTCCGCCGCGCCCATAAGGGCCGGATCAAAGGGAACTCCAAGGGCGGCGCCGCACTCAACTTCGGTGAGTACGGCTTGAAGGCGCTTGAGCCCAACCGCGTCAACGCGCGCGAGATCGAAGCCGCGCGCCGCGCGATCACGCGCGAGATGAAGCGCCAGGGTCGTGTTTGGATTCGCATCTTCCCGGACGTGCCAGTGTCGAAGAAGCCGGTTGAAGTGCGCATGGGTTCGGGCAAGGGCGCACCGGAATTTTGGGCTGCGCGCGTCGCGCCCGGCCGGATCATGTTCGAAGTCGACGGCGTCCCGGAAGCGGTCGCGCGCGAGTCCTTGCGCCTCGGCGCCGCGAAACTGTCGGTTCGCACCAAGATCGTCTCGCGGATTGAGGGCCTCTGATCATGGCAACCCAAGACATCAAATCCGTCCGCGATAAGGACGCCGCCGCACTGAAAGACGAACTCGCTTCGCTGAAGAAGGAGCAGTTCAACCTGCGCTTCCAGCAAGCGACCGGCCAACTCGAGAAGCATTCGCGCATCCGCGAAGTCCGCCGCGCCATCGCGCGCGTGCAGACCGTGTTGCGTGAGAAGTCACCGAAAGCGAAAGTTTAAGCCATGCCGCGCCGTGTGATGCAGGGAACGATTGTGAGCGACAAAGGCGACAAGACCGTCGTCGTGCAGGTGGAACGCACCTATCTGCACCCGCTCCTCAAGAAGACGGTTCGTCGTTCGGCGAAGTTCCACGCCCATGACGAAGCCAACGCCTACAAGACCGGCGAAAAGGTCGAGATTCAAGAGTGTCCGCCCAAGTCCAAGCTGAAGCGCTGGGAAGTGGTCGGCCGCGTCGGAGCATGACGCCATGATCCAGATGCAAACCAATCTCGACGTTGCCGACAACAGCGGCGCCAAGCGCGTGATGTGCATCAAGGTGCTCGGCGGCTCCAAGCGCCGCTACGCCACCATCGGCGACATCATCGTGGTGTCGGTGAAGGAAGCGATGCCGCGCGGACGCGTTAAGAAGGGCAACGTGCACAAGGCGATCGTCGTGCGCGTCGCCAAGGACATCAAGCGCAAGGATGGCTCGACCATCCGCTTCGACTCCAACGCAGCGGTCCTGATCAATAACCAAGGCGAGCCGATTGGCACCCGTATCTTCGGGCCGGTGCCGCGTGAACTACGCGCGAAGAACCAGATGAAGATCATTTCGCTCGCGCCGGAGGTTCTCTAAATGACCGCCCGCATCCGTAAGGACGACACCGTCATCGTCATCGCCGGCAAGGACAAGGGCCGCTCGGGCCGCGTTCTCAAGGTGCTGACCAAGGAAGACCGCGTCGTCGTCGAAGGCGTGAACATGGTGAAGCGCCACACCAAGCCCGACATCGCCAATCCGAACGGCGGCGTCATTTCCAAGGAAGCGCCGCTGCACGCCTCGAACGTCGCGCTACGCGATCCGAAAACGGGCAAGGCGACGCGCATTTCGTATCAATTCGTGGGCGAAGGCGCCGCGCGCCGCAAAGTGCGGATCGCCAAAGGCTCTGGAGTGCAGATCGATGGCTGACGAGCAGCAAAAGGAAAAGGCTGCGCCGAAGGCTGATAACAAGCCCCAAGGCGACAAGAAGGGCGGCGACAAGAAGGCCAAGCAAGCCGCGCCGGTCGCGAAGCCGCGCGCGCCAAAGCCGGCCGACTACACGCCGCGCATGAAAGAGCGCTACGTGAAGTCGATCCGCGCCAAGCTGAAGGACGAGTTCAAGTACACCAACGAGATGCAGATCCCGCGTCTTGAGAAGATCGTGCTGAACATGGGCGTCGGTGAAGCCACCGCCGATTCCAAGAAGCTCAGCTCGGCGATCGAAGCGCTGACCGCGATCTCCGGCCAGAAGCCGGTGACGACGAAGGCGCGCAAGTCGATCGCGGCGTTCAAACTCCGCGAAGGCATGAACATCGGCGCCAAGGTCACGCTGCGCAAAGACCAGATGTACGAATTTCTCGATCGCCTGGTCACAATCGCGCTGCCGCGAGTGAAGGACTTTCGCGGCCTCAACGCCAAGAGCTTCGATGGCCGCGGCAACTACGCCATGGGCATCAAGGAACACATCGTGTTCCCTGAAATCAATTACGACCAGATCGATCAGGTCTGGGGCCTCGACATCGTCGTCTGCACCACTGCGCGGTCGGACGCCGAAGCCAAGGCTTTGCTGAGAGAGTTCGATTTCCCGTTCCGGAACTGATCGCGCACGCGGTCCACCCCAGAACGCACCGGGAGAGAGTAGAGAGAATGGCCAAAACCAGTTCCATTGAACGCAACAAGAAGCGCGAGCGCCTGGCGAAAAAGTACGCCGCACGCCGCGCCAAATTGCGCGCCGCCGCGCTCAACGAGGACCTTCCGCTGGAAGAGCGCTTTGCCGCGCGCCTCAAGCTCGCGCAACTGCCGCGTAATTCGTCGGCGACCCGCGTCCGAAACCGCTGCGAACTGACGGGCCGTCCGCGTGCGTTCTACCGCAAGCTGAAACTCTCGCGGATCGCGCTGCGCGATCTGGCCTCCAAGGGCCAGGTCCCGGGCATGGTCAAGTCGAGCTGGTAAGGGAGCGTCGATAGATGAACATCAACGATCCCGTCGGCGATCTGATCACCCGCATTCGCAACGCGCATCTGCGCGGGCGCTCGAAGGCGACGTCTCCGGCGTCGACGCTGCGCGCGCGCGTGCTGCAAGTGTTGAAAGACGAAGGCTACATCCGCGACTTCCGCGAGATCGAAAGCGAGGGCCGCAAGGAACTCGAGATCGAGCTGAAGTATTTCGAAGGCACGCCCGCAATCCACGAGATCACGCGCGTTTCGAAGCCTGGCCGCCGCGTCTATTCGTCGATCAAAGATCTCCGCCTGGTCCGCAACGGCCTCGGCATCTCGATCATCTCGACCCCGAAGGGCGTGATGAGCGACAACGCCGCCCGCGACGCGAACGTCGGCGGCGAGATTCTCTGCGAGGTGTACTGATGTCCCGCCTCGGCAAGAAACCGATCCCGGCTCCCAATGGCGTCACCGTCACGGTGAAGGGCCAGGACGTGAGCGTGAAGGGCCCCAAGGGCACGCTGAACTTCCGCGCCCACGACGATGTGGAAGTGGCTTTCGGCAACGGCGAAATCTCGGTGAAGCCTCGTCACGAGACCACGCGCGCCCGCGCGCTCTGGGGCACAACGCGCGCCGTCATCGCCAACAACGTCAAAGGCGTCACCGAAGGGTTCGAAAAGAACCTGGAAATGACCGGTGTCGGTTATCGCGCGGCGATGCAAGGCAAGAACTTGCAGCTCAATTTGGGCTATAGCCACGAGATCGTTTACCAGCCGCCGGAAGGCATCACGGTAGCGGTTGGCAAGCCAACTGAAATCAAGGTCAGCGGCATCGATCCGCAAGCCGTCGGCCAAGCTGCGTCTGAAATTCGCTCGTTCCGTCCGCCGGAGCCCTACAAAGGCAAGGGCGTGCGTTATGCCGGCGAATACATCCGCCGCAAGGAAGGCAAGAAGAAGTAAGCCATGGTCCGGAAAATCACTCCAATTGAGCGCCGCACCCAGCGCAATCGCAGCAGGCTGAAAAAGCTTGCCGGCGGGGGCCGTCTGCGCCTCTCTGTCTTTCGTTCGTCCAAGCACATTTCGGCGCAACTGATCGACGACGTGAAGGGCGTCACCGTCGCCTCGGCCTCGACGCTCGATGAAGCCTTCAAGAAGTCCGGCAAAAAGAGCTCGGACAAATCCGGCGCAGCCGAAGTCGGCAAGCTGATCGCCGCCGCAGCGATGAAAGCGGGCAAGAAGTCGGTCGTGTTCGATCGTGGCCGTTACGTGTTCCATGGCCGGGTGAAAGCCCTGGCCGATGCCGCCCGCGAGGGCGGTCTCGAATTCTGAGGAAGTAGAGATGACCGACGAAACCGCAGGCGGCCCGCCGGCTGAAGGCCCTGCTCCGGAAGAACAGCGCGCCCCGCGCGGCCCGCGCGGTCCGCGTCGCGGCGGCCCGGGCGGCGGACGCGGCGCAGGCCGTGGTCCAGGCGGCGAGCGTGGTCCGCGCCGCGGCCAGCGCGACGCGCAAGCGACCGAAGAGCGCGCTGATGGCGAGCTTGTCGACAAACTCGTCGCCATCAACCGCGTCGCCAAGGTCGTGAAGGGCGGCAAGAACTTCGCGTTCGCCGCGCTCGTCGTCGTCGGCGACAAGAAGGGCCGCGTCGGCTACGGGCACGGCAAGGCGCGGGAAGTCCCGGAAGCGATCCGCAAAGCCACCGACGAAGCCAAGAAGTCGATGGTCCGCGTGCCGCTTCGCGAAGGCCGCACGCTTCACCATGACGGCAATGGCCGCTGGGGCGCAGGCAAGGTCATGCTGCGCGCAGCGCCGGCCGGTACGGGTTTGATCGCCGGCGGCCCGATGCGGGCCGTGTTAGAAGTGCTGGGCGTCTCCGACGTCGTCGCCAAGTCGAAGGGCTCGTCGAACCCCTACAACATGGTGCGCGCCACGATCGACGCATTGAAAGAACAAAGCTCGCCGCGCCAGGTCGCGAACCGCCGTGGTCTGAAGGTCGCCGATCTCGTCGGCCGCCGTAAGGACGGCGCGAGCATGGGCGAAGTCCCGGCGGAGGGTTGATAGATGGCGACCGCGAAGAAAGCCGCAAAGAGCGGGGGCAAGATCAAGCTGCGCCGCGTCGGCAGCCCGATCCGCCGTGAGAACGATCAACGCGCGACGCTGCTGGGCCTCGGCCTGAAGCGCGCCAACCAAGTCGTCGAACTCGAGGACACGCCTTCAATCCAAGGCATGATCCGCAAGGTTGGGCACTTGGTTGAAGTGATGAAATAACGAGACGGCCTCGCCGTCGGAGCAAGTGCGATGAAACTGAACGAACTGGCCGATAATCCGGGCTCAACCAAGAAGCTGATGCGCGTTGGCCGCGGCGTCGGGTCCGGCAAGGGCAAGACTGGCGGGCGCGGCGTGAAGGGGCAGAAATCCCGCCGCGGCGTGTCGATCAATGGCTTCGAAGGCGGCCAGATGCCGCTGCACATGCGCATGCCGAAGCGCGGCTTCAACGCGCTGAACCACAAGCGCACGACCTGGATCAATCTGGCGACATTGCAAAACGCCATCGATAACAAGAAGATCGACGCCAAGAATGAGATCACCGAAGACACGTTGGTGGAAGCTGGCGTGCTGCGCCGGAAGAAAGACGGCGTGCGCCTCCTTGCGCGCGGCGAGCTGAAAGCCAAAGTGAACATCACCGTTTCCGGCGCTTCCGCCGCGGCAGTCGCCGCGGTCGAAAAGGCGGGCGGTAAGGTGACACTGCTGAACCCGCCTGCGGCGGAAGAAGCAACCGCCTAAGGTTCGCTCTCCGGACGGGGAGTTTTCCGGCCTCGCCGGATAGAAGTCGGAGCAGCGCGCCCACATGGCATCAGCCGCAGAACAACTAGCCGCAAACATCAATTTCGCGGCGTTCGCCAAAGCCACCGAGCTTCAGAAGCGCATCTGGTACACGATCATCGCGCTGATCGTATACCGGATCGGCGCGTTCATCCCGATCCCTGGCATCGACGCGGCCGCGTTCGCTAATGCATTCCAGCAACAGGCCGGCGGCATCCTCGGCATGTTCAACACGTTCTCAGGCGGCGCCGTGGAACGGATGGCGATCTTCGCCTTGAATGTGATGCCCTACATTTCTGCATCCATCATCATGCAGCTGATGTCGACGTCGGTGCCATCGCTCGAGCGGCTCAAGAAGGAAGGCGAAGTCGGGCGCAAGCAGATCAACCAATACACGCGTTATCTCACGCTGGTGCTGGCGGTCGTGCAGTCCTACGGCATCGCCATGGGCCTGCAATCGAGCGCAGGCGTCGTCATCAATCCTGGCGTGTTCTTCATCGCCTCGACCGTCATCACGCTGACGGGCGGCACCATGTTCCTAATGTGGCTCGGCGAACAGGTGACAGCGCGCGGCGTCGGCAACGGCATTTCACTCATCATCATGGCCGGCATCGTCGCCGAGCTGCCGAACACCATCATGCAGACTCTGGCGCTGGCGCGCACTGGCGACCTCAACATGTTCGCCGTCATTGCGCTTGGCGTGGTGATGCTCGCGGTGATCTGGTTCATTGTGTTCATAGAGCGGTCGCAGCGGCGTCTCGTTGTCCAGTATCCGAAACGTCAGCAAGGCAATCGGATGTTCATGGGCGAAAGCTCGTTCCTGCCGCTGAAGATCAACACCGCTGGCGTCATCCCGCCGATCTTTGCGTCCTCGCTGTTGCTTCTGCCGCAGACGATCGTGAGCTTCGCGGGCATGGGCGCCAACACGCCCGAATGGGTGAACGTGCTTCAGGGCTATATCGGCTACGGTCAACCTGGCCACATTTTGCTCTATGGGCTCGGCATCGTCTTCTTCTGCTTCTTCTACACCTCGATCGTGTTCAACCCGGAAGAAACGGCCGACAACCTGCGCAAATACGGCGGCTTCCTGCCGGGCATTCGCCCCGGCAAGAAGACGGCTGAATATCTCGATTACGTGCTGACGCGGCTCACCGTGATCGGCGCCGCCTACATCACTGCAGTCTGCCTGCTGCCTGAAATCCTGATCTCGCGCTTCTCGATCCCGTTCTATCTCGGCGGCACGTCGATCCTCATCGTCATCTCCGTGACTTTGGATACGGTCGCGCAAATCCAGTCGCATCTGGTTGCGCACCAGTATGAAGGGCTGATCAAGCGCTCGAAGCTGCGCGGGTCGGGCGCCGGGATCGTGAAGAAATGAACCTTATCCTGTTCGGCCCGCCTGCTGCCGGAAAGGGAACGCAAGCCAAGCGCCTGACGGCCGAACGGGGTTATATTCAACTCTCCACTGGCGACATGCTGCGCGCGGCGCGAAAATCGGGCTCCGAACTCGGCGCCAAAGTCGCCGCGATCATGGATTCTGGTTCGCTGGTCTCGGACGAGATCGTCATCGCGTTGATCGAAGAAGCTCTCGCCAGCAACAAGGATGCGGCGGGGTTCATCTTCGACGGATTTCCGCGCACGGTCGCGCAAGCTGAGGCGCTCGACGCCATGCTGGCCCGCCACGGCAAGCAGATCGATCGCGTCGTGCGCCTCGAAGTCGACCCCCAAAAGCTGCTCGACCGCGTCGCCAAGCGCTTCGCGGAAGAGGGTAGGGCGGACGACAATCCCGACAGCTTCAAGGTTCGTCTCGACGCCTATCTCGCGCAGACCGCGCCGCTCATTCCCTATTACGAGCGCCAAGACAAAGTGCGCGGCGTCGACGGCATGGCCGACATCGAAGAGGTGGCCACGTCCATCTCGGCCGCGCTCGATGCGCACTAGAAGCTCAGTACAGGCGTCTTGAACCGCGCGATCCAGTCGCCGAATTTTTCCGCCCAGTCCTTCAGAAGAACCACGAAACTCTCGTCCGTGATTTCGCCGTCTTGGATCAGACCCTCGCGAAAGTTGAGATAGATTTCGGGCTGCGCGCTGAGCGCCATTCCGACAGCGCTCACCACCGAGCGGAGCTGCGATTGCGCGGCTGCTGTGCCGACAGCGCCAAGCGTGGCGCCGACGATCGCCGCGGGCTTGCCGGCCCAAGACGTCTTGCCCCACGGACGGCTGCCCCATTCGATTGCATTCTTGAGCGCCGCCGAAAACGAGCGGTTGAACTCGGGCGTCACGAACAAGACGGCGTCCGCGCTCTCGATCTGATGCTTGAAGCGCACGACGGCGGCGGGCAGCTCGACTTCCAGGTCCTGATCGTAAAGTGGCAGGCCGCCGATCTCGACGATCTGCAGGTCCAGTCTGGGCCGGGCGAGCTTTGCCAGGGCCTGCGCGAACAGGCGGTTCACGGAGCCCTTACGTAGGCTGCCCACGATGACGGCGACTTTGGTGGTCATTTCTCTACCCCTGGTAACACTTAGTAACCTGGGCTATATGAGTGACCATGAAATCCGCTCAAGAACGCACAACGACGGTACCAAGTCACAGCCGTGTTTCCGATATCGAGTCTCACGACTGCCGGGCGGTTAGCGCCATTCTGGGCCGGATCGGCGACAAGTGGAGTGTGCTGATCATCTCCAGGCTTGGCGAGGGACCCAGAAGGTTCAATGAAATCAAGCGGATCATTGGCGGTATTTCGCAGCGTATGTTGACGCTCACGCTCCGCAATCTGGAGCGGGATGGATTGGTCAGCCGGACGGTTACGCCAACCATCCCTCCGCGCGTGGATTATGCGCTGACCGACCTCGGCCGCGACCTGCTTGTCCCGGTTTCTGCCCTCGGCGAATGGGCCATTCAGCACACCCCTTGTATTGAGGCCGCCCGCGCCCGATTTGACGCCTCCGAAGCGGCGGAAACGCCGCAACAGCAACGCGTTTCGGCTGGTTGACGCGGCATTTCGCCCCGTCTAAGACCGCCCACTTCGCGAACACCTAACCGCGATGCCCCCCGGACCCAACGGTCCGGCGGCGTCGCGTCCATTGCGTTTGGAGCAAGGCCAACATGGCTCGTATCGCCGGCGTAAATATCCCGACCCAGAAGCGCGTCGTCGTCGCGCTGCAGTACATCCATGGCATCGGCAAGGCCCACGCCAAGGAAATCGCCGAGAAGGTCGGCATCACGCCTGAGCGCCGCGTCAGCGAATTGACCGACGCCGAAGTTCTCCAGCTGCGCGAAACCATCGACCGCGACTACACGGTCGAAGGCGACCTCCGCCGCGAAACCGCGACCAACATCAAGCGCTTGATGGACCTCGGCTGTTATCGCGGCCTGCGCCACCGCAAAGGTCTGCCCGTTCGCGGCCAGCGCACCCATACCAACGCCCGCACCCGCAAGGGTCCCTCCAAGCCGATCGCCGGCAAGAAGCAAGCAACGAAGAAGTAAGGAACGCCCGCGATGGCCAAGGAAGCAGCACGCGTCAAGAAGCGCGAACGCAAGAACATCGTCACGGGCGTGGCGCACGTGAACGCGTCATTCAACAACACGATGATCACGATCGCCGATGCGCAAGGCAATACGATCTCGTGGTCGAGCGCCGGCACGATGGGCTTCAAGGGCTCGCGCAAGTCGACGCCTTACGCCGCGCAGGTCGCCGCCGAAGACGCGGGCCGCAAGGCGATGGAACACGGGATGCGCACGCTGGAGGTTAACGTGTCAGGTCCGGGCTCCGGCCGCGAAAGCGCGCTGCGCGCGCTGCAAGCGGTGGGGTTCACGGTGACGTCGATCCGCGACGTGACGCCGATCCCCCACAATGGCTGTCGCCCGCCCAAGCGCCGCCGCGTCTAACATAATTTTCCAGGAGCGCGCGTCCTCCCTCCGGCGCGTTCGTTGATGGATAGAATTGAATGTCGATCGAAAAGAACTGGCTTGAACTGATCCGTCCGAAGAAGCCCGTCATCGAGCATGCCTACGATGCGGCGAAGCGGGCCACATTGATTGCGGAGCCGCTGGAGCGGGGCTTCGGCCTCACGCTCGGCAACGCTCTGCGCCGCGTGCTGCTCTCGTCGCTGCAGGGCGCGGCCATCACGTCGGTGCAGATTGACGGCGTCGTGCACGAATTCAGCTCGATCCAGGGCGTGCGCGAAGACGTCACCGACATCGTGCTGAACCTGAAGCAAGTCGCTATCCGCATGCGCGGCGAAGGCCCCAAGCGCGTGATGCTCACCAAGTCCGGCCCGGGCGAAGTGAAGGCGAGCGACATCCAGACCGTCTCCGACATGGAGATCCTCAATCCCGATCTCGTCATCTGCACGCTCGACGACGGCGCCTCGATCCGCATGGAGTTGACGATCAACAATGGCAAAGGCTACGTGCCGGCCGAACAAAATCGCCCCGACGATGCGCCGATCGGCCTGATCGCCATCGACTCGATCTACTCGCCGGTCCGCCGCGTCGCTTATCGCGTCGAGAACACGCGCGAAGGTCAGGTGCTCGACTACGACAAGCTGATCATCGAAGTCGAAACCAACGGCGCAGTGCGTCCGGAAGATGCGATCGCCTACGCCGCGCGCATCCTTCAGGATCAACTGCAGGTCTTCATCACCTTCGAAGAGCCCAAGCAGAAGAAGGAGGGCGGCGACAAACCGGATCTCCCCTTCAACCCGGCCCTGCTCAAGAAGGTCGACGAACTCGAACTTTCGGTGCGTTCGGCCAACTGCCTGAAGAACGACAACATCGTCTATATCGGCGATCTCATTCAGAAGTCGGAAGGCGAAATGCTGCGCACTCCCAACTTCGGCCGCAAGTCGCTGAACGAGATCAAGGAAGTGCTGGCGTCGATGGGTCTCCACCTCGGCATGGCCGTCGAGAACTGGCCGCCGGACAACATCGAAGATCTCGCCAAGAAATACGAAGACCAGATTTAAGGTAGCTGCGATGCGTCACGGTGCAGGACATAAGAAGCTCAACCGCACGGCCAGCCACCGTCAGGCGATGTTCGCCAACATGGCCGCCTCGCTGATCAAGCACGAGCAGATCGTGACGACGCTGCCGAAGGCGAAGGCGCTGCGTCCGGTGGTCGAGCGGCTGGTGACGCTGGCGAAGAAGGGCGATCTGGGCTCGCGCCGTATCGTGCTCTCGCGCATGCGCGACGAAACCCAGACCAAGAAGCTCTTCGAGACGCTCGCGCCGCGCTACAAGGCCCGCGCCGGCGGCTATACCCGCGTGCTGAAGGCCGGCTTCCGCCATGGCGACAACGCCCCGCTGGCGGTGATCGAGTTCGTCGATCGCGACGAGGCAGCGCTCGGCCAAGACAGCGGCCCGCGCCCGGAAGCGATTTATACCGAAGATTGAGGTCTTTGGACCGGCGATCATGGGCCGTCCGCGAGGGCGGCCCATTTCATTTGACTGTATAGTTAACGAATTGTAGAAATATTAATGAGTGTGGGAAGGAGTTCCGCATGTCCGAATTTTACCGCTCAAAGGGCCTTTCAAGCGCCGTATGCTATCTCGATCCGAAAGCCGCATTTCGCTGGCTCGAGGGCGCCTTCGGCTTCGAGCCGCTGATGGTCATTCTCGATGAGAACGACAACATCGCCCACGCGGAAATGAAGTACGGCGATAGCGTCGTCATGATCGGCAATGAGTGGAGCGAGGATCATCGCAGTCCCAAGTCCGTCAATGGCAAGAACACGCAGACCGTCCACGTTCAGCTGGCGCGCGGCGAGGACATCGACGGCCACTGCGAGCGCGCGCGCAAAGCCGGCGCCGAAATCATGCAGGAACCCTCGACGCAATTCTACGGCGACCGCACCTATCGCGCGCGCGACATGGAAGGTCACATCTGGACGTTCGGCGTCACCGTGCAGGAAATGACGCCGGCGGAATGGGACAAGGCCGCGGGCGGCGGCTTGAAGACCAAGACGCGGCTGTGAAGCGCACCGTCGACGCAACGCTCGCCGCGCTCGCCGATCCGTATCGGCGTCGCGTGGTGGAGCTGCTTGGACAGCGCCCCCGGCGCGCCGGGGAGCTGGCTGACGCGCTCGGGCTTCCCGCGCCGGCGATGAGCAGGCATTTGCGTGAGTTGAAGCAAAGCGGGCTGGTTGAGGAAACACATCCCGCCTTCGACGCGCGCGTGCGCATCTATACGCTGAAGGCAGGCGCGATGGCCGATCTGAAAAAGTGGCTCGCCGATACCGAGCGGATGTGGAGCGATCAACTGGCATCGTTCAAGGCGCACGTGGAAAAGAAGCGCAAGTGAGCGCGGTCATCGTCTCGCTGCGCGTGAAGGCGACGCCGTTGCAGGTATTTGAAATCTTCACGCAAGAAATCGCCGCCTGGTGGCGGCCGAACGCGTTGTTCCAGATCACGCCGCTGGGCGACGGGCGGCTCAGGTTCGAGCCGGGCGAAGGCGGGCGGCTCGTCAGTGATCTGCCAAGCGGCAAGACGTTCGAGATTGGCCGCATCACGTTCTGGTCGCCTGGAGAGCATCTCGCTTTCACCTGGCGCCAGGCGACATTTTCGCCCGAACAGCAAACCCATGTCGACGTGCGCTTCGAAGCGATCGGCGACGAAACGCGGGTCACCGTCGAACATCGCGGCTGGGATACGATTCCGCAGGAGCATGCGGCGCGCCATGCCTTTCCGCTGCACGTCTTCCAGTTGCGCCAGGCCGAGCATTGGCGCGCGCTGCTTGCCGCCATGAGCGAGATTATTCCGGCGGATTAGCTGCGCGCGGCGGCGGGCTCGAGAGATGGCCCTGCAGAAACACCCAACGTGCGTCGCGTTCGACAGCCACGCCGGTGAGCATGCCGTCGAATGAATAACCGCCTTGAGCGGGATCGCCGAAGACGATGGAATAATGGGCGCGAACCGCGGCTGCGTCAGGCGAAAGCGCGGTGGCGACGACATCGCTCACCACGGTGTGCACTTGCAGTTGCGAGGCGCGCACCTGGGCGATGCCGGCTTCGATCGCCGCGCGGTCGGCATAGCGGTTCTCGCCTTGCTCGATCCAGGCGAAGCCCGGCTCGTCGGCGTAAAGCGCCGCCACGTCGTCCCAGCGGCCCTCCGATCCGGCCCGCGCCCATTCCTCGACGAGCGCGGCGGCGCTGGTTTCCGCCGCGGCCATCTGGGCGGCGGTTGGCGCCCGCTCGGGCGAGGCGCAGGCGGCCAGAAACAGCAATGCGACGAACGGTTTGATAAGGCGGATCATCGGCCCTCCTGAAGCTCCCTTGATACCACTAAACGCCATGTTTTGGCCCAGAGCCCGCGCCACATGCGGAGCCGCGAAATTTGGGCGAGGAAGCGATGAAGATCACCCGTGCCACTTTGTTGAAAGCGTCGCCGTACGCGGCGCTGATTGCGGGCTTTGCCGGCGGCGCGCTCGCGGTGTCGCCGATGGTGACGGAGCGGGCGATTCCCGCGCAGCAGGACGGCGAACCCTACCTGCAACTGGTGCAAGCCCAGCCGCTGGTGCGCGCAGCGCCGTCGAGCCGCGGCGACATGCAGCTTTCGTTCGCGCCGGTGGCCGCGCGTGCGGGACCCGCGGTGGTCAACGTTTACGCCCAGCGGGTGGTGCGCTCGATGGCGCGCGATCCGTTCTTCGGCCGCTTCAGCGCGCCGCGGGTGGAGAACGCGCTCGGCTCCGGCGTGATCGTGCGCGAGGACGGCATCATCGTCACCAACAACCACGTCATCGACGGGGCCCAATCGCTGAAAGTGGTGCTGGCCGATCGCCGTGAATTCGATGCGCAATTGGTGCTCGCGGATCCGCGTGTCGATCTGGCTGTGCTGCGCATCAGCCCGGGCGGCGAGCGGCTGCCGACATTGGCGTTCGCCAACACCGCCGACGCGCAAGTCGGCGATCTGGTGCTGGCGATCGGCAATCCGTACGGGCTCGAACGCACGGTCACCAGCGGCATCATTTCCGCCCTGGCGCGCACCGACGTCGGTATTTCCGACTACGCCTTCTTCATCCAGACGGATGCGGCCATCAATCGCGGCAATTCGGGCGGCGCTCTTGTCGACATGAGCGGCGCCCTGGTTGGCATCAACAGCGCGATCTATTCCGGCACGGGTGATTCCAACGGCATCGGCTTTGCGATTCCATCGGAGATGGTGCGCCGGGTTGTGGAGTCCGCGGTCTCCGGCGGCACGACCGTCGTGCGGCCATGGCTCGGGGCGCGGTTGGAAACGGTGACGCAGGAGCGTGCGCGCGAACTGGGACTCCCGCGTCCTGAGGGCGTGCTGGTGACGGAGCTTTATCCGCGCTCCGCCGGCCAGCGCGCGGGTTTGCGCAACGGCGACGTGATCCTCGAAGTCGCCGGCGCCGAAGTGCGCGACAGCGGCGCCGTTCGCTATCAGTTTGCAACGCAGCGCCCCGGCACGCGCGTGCCGCTCACCGTGCTGCGCGGCGGGCGGCGCATGACGCTGACCGCCAACGCCGAAGCGCCGCCCGGCGGCGCGCCGGAAGCGCGCGAACTCACCGGGCGCCATCCGCTTTCCGGCGCGCGCGTCGTCTCACTGACGCCGGCGACGGCGGAAGCGTCCGGGCTCGATCCGTTCGCCGACGGCGTCTTCATCCAGGCGCTCGATCAGCGCGGGGTCGCCGCGCGCATCGGCTTCCGCCCGGGCGACATCATCGACGAAGTCAACGGCCAGCCCATCCGCGAAGCAGCCCAACTCGACCGCGCCATGGCGCAGTCGCAGACCTGGACCATCGGCGTCGAACGCAACGGCCAGCGCGCGGAGTTGCGCTTCTAGACGCGCGCCGGCGCACGCGGCGAAGCGTTGCTTCGCGCGGCAGGATTGGCTCTAAGGACCGCCGGCTTCCAGCCGGCATGGGTGCGCAAACGTAGGCGTTGGCGCGTGGCGAGAGAGACGGCCGGCTGGATGCCGGCGGTCCTCGGGGTCAAGACGTGTCGGGGAGCGCAGGCAAGGAGCGCAAAGCGCAGCTGAGCGCATCGGCGGCGCAGGGCGCGGGGATGCGGCGCGTCAAGCGCAGGCCCTTGCGCATGCGTTTCAGGAAATAGGCGACGGCGCGATCGGGGCGCGCGAGCGCGTCGATGAGCGCGAAGATGCGCGCGAGCACGCCGGCCTTGCGGGCGCGGATGCGGGCGCCTTTGAAGAACAGCGCCAGGCGGCGATATTTCATGCGGGTGAAACGCGGACGGCGTCGCGGCGCCGGGCCGTAGAGCACCAGCGCCTTGCAGAAGAGCGTGCTCTCGACGGCGCGCTCGGCGAGGCTCAGCGTCTGCTTGAGCTTGGCGCTGCGGCCGCTGAGGCCGAGACGCAGTACAGCGCGGAGCAGCCAGCCCAGCAAAGCAAACCCCGAAGCGATGAACGCTTCGAGGCGGGCTTGGTTGATCGGGGGCTGGTTCTGCTTCATGCGCGGGCATTGTACGGCCGCAGCAACTCGGTCGGATTGATTTTGCGGCGATCGTTTGTTTTCAGGGCGTTGGCGCAGAAAGGGCGTGGATAGAGGCTGAATTATCCACCTTTCCCGGGAATTCCGGCGTCTCGCTTGCGCTTACGCTGAGCTACTCAAAAGACTGTGTATCCCGCATGAGCGTCAGCAGTCGATTGGCGTGCGAAACAATGCAGTGCGGCAACTGGGAGAATGTCAGAGACTCAAGTCAACACAAGGTGTGCGGCGCCTTGCACCATGGCAAAGGGAGCGTCTCAAGCGCCTATCGGCTCGACGGGTGCGTCGAGCCCGACGAACTGCTGAGTAAGTCGGGACACACACTCTTTTCGCGATGTGAGCCAGCTCAACCGGCTGCGAAAAGAGTGTATGTCCCCACGCACCACGGACTCACTTCCTCACCGGCGCGCCGATGGACCAGGAATGGCCGAAGGGGTCGCGGAGCTGGCCGTAGCGGTCGCCCCAGAATTGATCGGCGAGCGGCATCTTGATTTCGGCGCCGGCGTCAACAGCGCGTTTCCACCACGTGTCGGCGTCGTCGACTTCGAGATGGATGGTGACGCCGGCGGGCTGAGGCGCCTCGCCCCCGCCGCGGAATTCCGGGAAGTCGTCGGAGAGCAGGATGGCATTGCCGTTGACGCGGAATCGCGCGTGCATGATGCGTTCGCCGTCCTCGCCATAGGTCCGGAACTCCTCGCTCGCGGCGAAGGCGCGGGCGTAGAAATCGAGCGCGGCCTTGCCGCCTTTGACGGTGAGGTACGGATAGACGCCAGTTGGAATGGCGGAGGTCGCTTCAGCCATCGTTTCTCTCCCTCGGAACGCTTATGTTCGCCGGCATGACCGATCTATTCCACGCCGCAGGTTTGGACCAGGGCGCGCCGACGCCGCTGGCCGAGCGGCTGCGGCCGAAAAAGCTCGATGAGGTGGTCGGCCAGGATCATCTGCTGAAGGCCGAGGGGCCGATCGGGCGCATGGTGGCGCAGAAGCGCTTGGGCTCGATGATTTTGTGGGGGCCGCCCGGGGTCGGCAAGACGACGATCGCGCGGCTCTTGGCGGAAGAGACGGGTCACGAGTTCCAGCAGATCAGCGCGGTGTTTTCCGGCGTCGCCGATCTGAAGAAGGCGTTCGAGACAGCGAAAGGCCGGCGCGCCTCGGGCAAGGCCACGTTGCTGTTCGTGGATGAGATCCATCGCTTCAACCGGGCGCAGCAGGACGGGTTCTTGCCGTATGTGGAGCAGGGCGTGGTGACGCTGGTGGGCGCCACGACGGAGAACCCGAGCTTCGAGATCAATGCGGCGTTGCTGTCGCGCTGCCAGGTGTTCGTGCTGAAGCGGCTGGATGAGGCGGCGCTGGAGCAGTTGCTGCAGCGCGCCGAGGCGGCGATGGGCGCAAAGCTGCCGCTGACCGAGGATGCGCGCATCGCGCTCACCAACTTGGCTGATGGCGATGGGCGTTATCTGCTCACGCTGAGCGAAGAGCTGTTCGCGCTCGCGCCGAAGGCGCCGCTGGACGCGCGGGCGCTGGGCGAACTGCTGCAGAAGCGCGCCCCGGCCTACGACAAGGACCGCGAAGAGCACTACAATCTGATCTCCGCGCTGCATAAGAGCATTCGCGGCTCCGATCCCGACGCTGCACTCTATTGGCTGGCGCGGATGCTGGCCGGTGGCGAGCAGCCGCTTTACCTGGCGCGCCGTTTGGTGCGCGCCGCGTCCGAGGACGTAGGCTTGGCGGACCCTACAGCGCTGATGATTTGTCTTGCCGCAAAAGACGCCGTGGACTTTCTGGGACAACCCGAGTGCGAAGTGCATCTGGCGCAGGCGGTGATCCATCTGGCGACGGCGCCGAAATCGAATGCGGCGTACAAGGCGTGGGGCGCAGCGAAACAGGCGGCGCACGAGACCGGGACGCTGGGTCCGCCCATGCACATACGCAATGCCCCGACAAAGCTAATGAGAGAATTGGGGTACGGCTCGGGCTACACTTACGACCATGATGCGGAGGAAGGCTTTTCCGGGCAGAATTATTTTCCCGACGGCATGGCGCGGCGGAGCTTCTATGAGCCGGAAGGGCGTGGCCGCGAAGGCGCGATTAAAGAGCGGCTGGAGCATTGGGCCAAGTTGAGAAACGAGCGTACATGAGCGACGCCGCAGCGCTGGCGCGCCTTCTCGCCGCATCGGAGCGCGCCGTCGTCTTCACCGGCGCGGGCATTTCGACGGAAAGCGGCATTCCGGATTTCCGCAGCCCCGGCGGCGTCTGGAGCAAGATGAAGCCGATCATGTTTCAGGATTTCGTGCGCTCGGCGGACGCGCGAAAGGAAGCGTGGACGCGCGTGTTCAACCGCTCCGCAGGCTGGACGGGCGCGAGCCCGAACGTGGGCCATCTGTCCGTTGCGGCGTTGCTGAATGCAGGCAAGGTCAGCGCCATCATCACGCAGAACGTCGATAATCTGCACCAAGACTCCGGCGCGCCAGCCGACAGGATCATCGAGCTGCACGGCAACGCGTCCTACGCCAAGTGCCTCGATTGCGGCGAGCGCCACGAACTCGATCTGCTGGAAATGCCCTGGCGACGTGGCGAGGAGATCGTCTGCACGCATTGCGCCGGCCGGCTCAAGACGGCGACGATTTCGTTCGGGCAAGCCATGCCCGAGCTCGAAATGCAGCGCGCGAGTGAAGAGGCGCGGGCCTGCGATCTCTTCCTGGTGCTCGGGTCCTCGCTTGTAGTCTACCCCGCCGCCGGGCTTCCGATCGAAGCGAAGCAGAACGGGGCCGAACTCGTCATCGTCAATCGCGAGCCCACCGAACTCGATGTTCTCGCCGACCTGGTGCTGCATACGGAGATCGGGCCGCTCATGCGCGAGACGCTGGCGCTGCTGGGCATTGAGGCGCCTGCATCACCCGCCGCGCCGACATGAAGCCACCGATCGCACCGGAAGACGCTGCCCGCGCGCGCGCCTTGGTCATCTACGAGGACTCTGCGCTCATAGTGTTCGACAAGCCGACGGGTCTTGCCGTGCAGGGAGGCGCCGGCGTCACGCGTAGTCTAGAACACCTGCTTGCCGCCTTCGCCAAATCGAACGGCAAGCGGCCACGGCTGGTGCATCGGCTGGATCGCGACACCTCCGGCGTCATCGTTGCGGCGCGCACCAAGCCTGCGGCGGCGTTCCTGTCGGCGGCGTTCGCGGGACGCGATACGAAGAAGACTTATCTCGCCATCGTCTGCGGCGGCGCCCCGACGCCAGGTGACGGCGAAATTGCGCTGGCGCTGAAAAAGTCGTCGCGTCGTGGGCTGGATGTCATGGAGGTCGCGGCGGACGGACAAGCAGCGCTCACGCGCTACCGCACCGTGTCCGCCACGCCTGAGGCGGCGCTAGTTGAGCTCATTCCGGAGACCGGGCGGATGCATCAACTTCGGGCGCATCTTGCTGCGATTGGGCGTCCGATCGCCGGCGACGGAAAATATGGCGGGCTCTACCGCATTGGCGCAGTTGAGATTCCGCGCCTCATGCTGCACGCGGCCAGTTTGGATATTCCCCATCCCAAGGGCGGGCGGCGCACGTTCTCAGCGCTGCCGCCGTCCGACTTTTTGAATGCGGCTCGATCACTAGGGCTTGAGACGGCTGCTGCGTAAGATACCTGTTAGACTGGCGGCGAGGGATTGCAGAGGATTGAGTCTATGATCCGCACCATAGTGTTCGTAGCTGTGCTTGCGCTGGGCGCCTGCGCGACAGCAGCGCCTCCGCCTTACACCGCCGCTCCGACATCGACAGCGCTCGGGTATTCGGAGACCCAGATCGAGTCGAACCGCTATTTCGTCAGCTATCGGGCGCCCGGCGGCGCCGATGCCGCCGTGCTCCAGGATTACGCGCTGTTGCGCGCCGCCGAACTCACGCTGCAGAACGGGCGCGAGTGGTTTTGGGTCGATCGCCGCACCACGGATCAGACCATGACGCGCTCTGGCGGATCGAGCGTCGGCATCGGAGTCGGCGGCGGCTCTTGGGGCCGGCGCAGCGGAGCGAGCGTGGGCGTCGGCATCAACGTGCCGCTCGGCGGACGCCAAGCCGGCGAACGGGCGCGGGGCGCCACGCTGGAAATTCGGTTCGGCGAAGGGACGAAGCCCGACGATCCGAACGCCTATGATGCGCGTTCGGTGCAGAGCAATCTGCGTGCCCGAATGGGCGCTGCTGGATGATGCAGGTGCTGCTGGTGGCGGTGGGCGGCGCGGTCGGCGCGCTCGCGCGCTACGGTGTGGGCGTTGGCGTGGCGCGCTGGTTCGGTTTGGCGTTTCCGTGGGGGACGCTGATCGTCAACATCGCCGGCTGCGTGGCCATGGGCATCCTCGCGGCGCGGACCGGGCCCGAGCAGGAAATGGTTCGCCTGGCCTTAGGTGTCGGCGTTCTCGGCGGGTTCACCACGTTTTCGGCGTTTTCGCTGGAGACGGTGCGACTGATGGAGCATCAACCCGGCCTCGCCATGCTCTATGTCGCCGCCTCCGTGATTTTGAGCGCCGGCGGATGTTGGGCGGGGCTCATTCTGGGGCGACTATGAGGTCGGTCGAGACCGTCGAGGTCAGCGAAGACGATGGCGAAGCGCGGATCGACCGCTGGCTGCGCCGTCGTTATCCGCAGCTGACGCAAGGCCAAGTCGAGAAGCTCGTGCGCACCGGCCAGGTGCGCGTCGATGGCGCGCGCGTGAAGGCGTCAGATCGCGTCACGCCCGGGCAGAGCGTGCGCATCCCGCCGTTGCCTGAGGCGCCTGCGCGCCCGCCGCCGGGCGCCATCTCGCAAAAGGACGAAGAGTACGTGCGCTCGCTCGTCATCCATCGCGACGCCGACGTGATCGTTCTGAACAAGCCGCAAGGGCTCGCGGTGCAAGGCGGAACGAAGACGCCGCGCCATCTCGATGCCTTGCTCGAGGGTCTGAAATTCGATGCGGAGAAGAAGCCGAAACTCGTGCATCGGCTGGACCGCGACACATCCGGCTGCCTGGTGCTCGCGCGCCATCCGCGCGCCGCGGCGTTCCTGGCGGAGGCGTTCCGCGACCGCGACACGGACAAGATTTACTGGGCGATCGTTGTCGGCTCGCCGCGGCCCAAGGTGGGTGAGTTGCGCTCGTGGATGCGCAAGGCGCCGGGTCCGCGCGACGCGGACCGCGAGATGATGGTGCGCGCAGTTCAGACCGATGAAGGCGCGGTGCATGCGGTGACGCAATACGCGGTGGTGTCCGAGGCCGCGCAGCGTGCGGCGTGGGTGGCGCTGCGCCCGGTGACAGGGCGCACGCATCAATTGCGGTTTCACATGGCCGAAATGGGTCACGCCATCGCCGGGGACCCGAAATACAAATGCGATCGGCCGACGCCAAACAATCTCGGCGGCGCGCTGTTGCTGCACGCACGCGCGATCCGCATGCCGCACCCGTCGGGCGGGGAACTCAAGGTCATCGCCAAGCTCGCCGGACACATGAAAGCGGCGTTCAACACGTTGGGCTTTGACGAGAGCGAAGCGCGCGACCCGTTCGAGCCGTTCGAGGGCGCGAGATGAAAGGCGCGCTCGAGGCCGATGCATTCGTCAACGCCGCGCGCGAATTGCTGAACCAAAAGGATGCGATAGGCGCTGAGCAGATTCTGTCGCCCGTGCTGCACCAGTTCAGGGCCGATGCGCCGGTTCAGCATCTGATGGGCCAGATCAAGAAGGCGCAAGGGCGGCTCAGTGAGGCCGAACGCTATTTCCGCGCTGCGATCGCGCACGATCTGACTTCCGGCAATTACTATAATGAACTCGGACTGGTGCTGCAGGCGCGGGGCGCCAATGAGGAAGCGGTGCGCGTCTTTCGCGCGGCTTCTGCGTTGATGCCGGAATTCCTGATGGTGCGCGTCAATATCGTGCGCTGTCTGATGGCGATGGGCGATCTTGCGGGCGCCGAGCGCGAGGCGCGCGATTACATCTCGCTCGCGCCGGGACCGGAGAGCTGGACGCTTCTGGGCACGGTGCAGCGCACCCAGGAGCGGCACCAAGATGCGCTGATCAGCGCCGAAACCGCGCTGAAGTTTTCGCCCGGATTGCGGGGGCTGCGCTACAATTACGCTGCGGCGCTGGAGAAGGTCGGCCGCAACACCGAGGCGCTGCCGGTGTTCGAGAAGCTGGCGAGGCAGGAACTCGACACACCCGATCTCGCGCTAAGCTATGCGCGTTTGCTTTATGCCGAGGGCCGCAAGAAGGATGCGGAGACCATAGCCGAAGCCGGCGTCCGGCAATGGCCGCAGGTGACCGCGCTGCACGCGGCGCTGTCGCGCATGCGATGGCTGTCGGGCGAAGGTGAGAATTGCGTCGCCGCGAACGAGGCGGCGATCAGGGAGCGGCCGAACGATCTTGCGCTTCGCCTCGCGTGCGCCGATGCGCTTCATCGCGGCGGGCATAATCAGAAGGCGCTGTCGGTGCTTGACGAGGCGCTGCGCATGGCCCCCGACACGCCGGGACTCTTGACGGCAATGGCGGTCGTGCTCGACGAACTGGACCGCCCGCTCGATGCGCTTCGCGTTTTCCGACGCGCGGCTGAAATTGCGCCGTCGCGCAGTGCGCAGCGCAACTTGCTGTCGACCTTGTTGCGTGCAGGGCAACCTGAGGAGGTGCTCGGCATCGTCAAAGACCTGCGCGCCGAGCAGCCGCACGAACAATACTTGATCGCCTGCGCAACGACCGCGATGCGTCTGCTGGACCATCCGGAGTATCGCCTGTGGTGCGACTACGATCGTCTGGTCAGAACTTACGAGATACCGCCGCCGCAAGGTTTCTTTACCACGCAGGCGTTCAACGCCGGCCTCGCTGCGCTGCTGCGTGCGCAGCACAAGACCAATGCGCATCCGCTCGACCAGTACATTCCGAATGGCTCGCAGACTGGACGCAGCCTGCTGAATCTAGATGAGCCGGTGATCAAGCACTTCCTTGCCGCCATGGACATCGCCGTGCGGGACTACATCAACCGACTGCCGGAAAACGACGCCGTCGGTGCGCGGCGCAGCAAACATTGCCGTTACGGCGGGCTCTGGTCCGTGCGGCTGAGCGATGGCGGCTATCAGCCCAATCACGTCCATGACCGCGGCTGGATCAGTTCGGCCTATTACGTCTCCAACATGCCGGCCGAGCGGCCGAACGATGCGCGGGCGGGTTTTCTCAAGCTCGGCGAACCCAACCGGCCGCCGGCCAAGTGCGGACCGGAAAAGTTCATTGAGCCGCAGCCCGGACTACTGGTGCTGTTTCCCTCCTACATGTGGCACGGCACTGTGCCGTTCGAAGGCTCGGAGCGGCTCAGCATGGCGTTTGACGTGATCCCAGGCTGACGATGCGGCGGCGCGCCCCGATGCGCCATGGCATATGATCGGCTAGGAGGAGCCCCATGCCGAAGATCGATCTCGCATCCGCACCGAAAGGTCAGGGGACGCGCTATCCCGCGCCTCATGACGCACCCTGCAAAGACCGCAAGTGGCTGCGCGTGGGCGACGCGGCCGGGCTCACGCAGTTTGGCGTCAACCTGGTGACGCTCGAGCCCGGCGTGTGGTCGAGCCAGCGGCACTGGCATTCCCACGAAGACGAGTTCGTGCACGTGCTCGAAGGCGAAGTCGTTCTCGTCGATGACAGCGGCGAAGCGGTGATGCGCGCCGGCGATTGCGCTGGCTTCAAGGCCGGCGAGCGCAATGGGCATTGTCTGCAGAACCGTTCGAGCAAACCGGCAAAGCTGCTCGTCGTCGGCTCGCGCAGCGACGAGGATTGGGGCGAGTATCCCGACATCGACATGAAATTTTTGTCCGGCCGCTATTCCGGCGGCGGAGGCTATACCCGCAAGAACGGTGAGCCGCTTTGACCGACGCGCCGACGCTCCCGCGCCGTTTCTACAAGACCGCGACCGTCATGCCTTCCGCGCAAGGGTTCGGCGTGGCGCTCGATGCGCGCACGCTGCGCACGCCCGGCGGCGCCTTGTTCGTGGCGCCTACGCGCGCGCTTGCAGAGCTGTGCGCCGAAGAATGGGCCGCCCAGGGCGAGCATGTAGCGCCTTCCACCATGCCGGTCAGCCAGTTCGCATTCGCGGCGATCGATTGGGCATCCAAGAGCCGCACCAATCTCATCGATTATGTGGTTTCGTTCGCGAAGACGGACCTGTGCTGCCATCGCGCAGAAGCCCCCGTCGAATTGGTCGCGCGTCAATGCACGCTTTGGGATCCCCTGGTGGCGTGGGGCGCAACGGACCTTGGCGCGGCCTTGCCCGTGGTTGCGGGTGTGATGGCGGTGCACGTGGATGACTCAGCGCTGACGGCGCTGTCCGCTCACGCCGACGCACTCGACGATTTCCGCCTGACCGCGCTCGCGCAGGCGGCGGGCCTGGCCGGCTCGGCGCTTATCGCGTTCGCGCTGCTCCGGGGGCGAGTCACTCCGGCCGAGGCGTTCGAGGCCGCCGCGCTCGACAATCTATGGAGTCTCGAGAAATGGGGCGAAGATGCTGAAGCGCGCGCCAGGCTGGAGCGCCAGCGCGCCGAATTCGCAGCGCTCGGACGCTTCCTTGCGGCGATCGGCGCATGACGCCCGACGCTCTCCTTGCCGAAGCGCGCGCCGCGCTGAACGCCGGCAACTTTGCCGCAGCCGAGCGTAGCGCGCGCCAATTGCTGGTGCTCGCGCCAAGCGCCGAGGCGCATGACGTTCTTGGCAACGCACTGCGCGCGCAGGATCGGTTGGAAGAGGCGCTGGCGTCGGCGGATGCAGCGCTGAAACTCAAGCCAGGCAATGTCGTCGCGCAGCACGGCCGGGCGCTGACGCTTTCGCGGCTGGGGCGCTATGCCGATTCGCTGGCGACTTTCGACAGCCTCGTCGCCCGGGGCGTGGCTGCGGCGCCGCTCTGGCTCAATCGCGGCGTCGCATTGCTGGGGTTGACGCGCGTCGAAGAAGCCGAAGCAGCGTTCGCCGATGGCGTGAAGCGCTGGCCTCAGGATCAGGGCCTGCAGAACGCGCTCGCCAGCACGCGCTGGATGCGCGGGGAGGGCGCAACCTTCGCGCGCGACTACGAGGACGCGGTCGCGCGCTATCCGGACGCGTTGTTCCTGCGCTTGGGCTGCGCCGATCTGCTGCGCCGCGCCGATCAGCGCGAACAGTCCGAAGCGGTGTTGCGCGAGGGCCTGCGCCGCGCCCCGGACGATCCCCAGATCCAGGGCGCGCTCGGCGTGGTGCTGGACGAGATGGACCGCACGGCCGAGGCGCTGCCCTTGCTGACAAGGGCCGTCGCGGGGCTTCCGCAACTCCCGTTCATGCGCGGCAATTTGATCAGCGCGCTGCTGCGCCTGAGCCGCGCGCAAGAGGCGTTGCGGCAAATCGAGCCGCTTCGTGCGGCGCAGCCTTATAACGGCGACTGGATTGCCTACCAGGCGATGGCGTGGCGCCAGTTGAGCGACGCACGCTATCACTGGCTTTGCGATTACGAACTCATGGTGCGCGGTTACGACCTCGAAGCGCCGCCCGGTTATGCGACAATGGCCGAGTTCAACGCCGCGCTGCGCGAAACGCTCGATCGCATGCATGTGTTGGAGACACATCCGCTCGACCAGTCGCTGCGCCACGGCTCGCAAACGACGCGCAGCCTGCTCACCATCGACGAGCCGGTGATCAAGCAATACCTCCAAGCGCTCGAAGCGCCGATCCGCGCCTACATAGCTACGATGCAAGACCCCGATCATCCCTGGAGCGGGCGCAAGAGCGAGCGGTTCAAGCTCGCCGGCTGCTGGTCGGTGAAGCTGAGGGCCAAGGGCTATCACATCAATCACCTCCATCCTGAAGGCTGGATCAGTTCGGCCTATTATGTGTCACTGCCCGAAGTGACCCGCTCCGGCGAAAGCCAGGAAGGCTGGATCAAGTTCGGCGAGCCGCGTTGGCCGACGCCCGGCTGCACGATCGAGAAGGTGGTTCAGCCGAAGGAGGGAAGGCTCGTGCTTTTCCCGTCCTACATGTGGCACGGCACCATCCCGTTCTCGGCGGGCGAGCGCATGACGGCGCCGTTCGATGTCGTGCCGGCCTGACGCGGCCGCTTGTTTTACCCGCCGGCCACGCCATAACGGGCCGCCCAGGAGACGCCCGATGAACCAAGACGCCGCCCTCGATCAAGCCGAAGCCGCTCTGCAACGCGGCGACGCCGCCGGCGCCGAGCAGGTCATCACCAAGCAATGGCGCGATCTCTCCAAGGCGCCCGGCGATGCGCTGCACATCATGGCGATGGCGCGCGTGACGCAGAACGATTTTGCCGGCGGCGAGAAACTTATGCGCAGCGCGCTCAACGCCGAGCCCAAGTCGCTGCGCCACAATATTGCGCTCGGCCACATTCTCTCGGCGGCCGGCAAGCACGCCGAGGCGGTGGACGCCTACACTGCCGCGAGCAAGATCGATCCAACCTGGCCCAACATTTTCGTTGCGCTTTCGTTGGCGCTCTACAATGCGGGGCGTCCGGCCGAGGCCGAGCGCGCAGCGATGGAGGCGCTGAAAATCCCGAGCGCCGATGGCTGGGATGCGCTCTCGTGCGCGCAGCGCGCGCAAGGCAAAGCCCAAGAAGCGCTGCAGGCCGCCGACGAAGCGCTGCGCATCGATTGGCGGCATCTGAATGCGCAGAACAGCCGCGGCGCGGCGCTCCTGATGCTCAACCGCCCCAAGGAAGCGCTCGACATGTTCGATTCCATCGCCGCGCAGGGCGTCGAGATGCCGGTGCTGGCGATCAATCGCGGCGAAGCGCTGGAACAACTCGGCCGTCACGCCGAAGCGCGCGCGCTCTACGATGACGCCCTCCGCCGCTGGCCGAACATGCCCAATCTGCAGGAGCGCCTGGAAGCCAAGCGCCACTAGGCGCAGCTTGCGCGGGTCGGGTCACGGGGGTAACCCCGACGCAACGATTTGCGCCGGAGTCGCCCCGTGAAAGACATCATTTCCAAGCTGGAAGAAAAGCGCGCCGCTGCGCGGGCGGGCGGGGGCGAAAAGCGGCACGCGGCGCAGCACGCCAAGGGCAAGCTGACGGCGCGCGAACGGATCGAGCTATTGCTGGATGAAGGCTCGTTCGAAGAGTTCGACATGTTCGTCGAACACCGCAGCCACGAATTCGGCATGGAGAAAACAAAAATCCCGGGCGACGGCGTCGTCACCGGCTGGGGCACGATCAACGGGCGCCTCGTCTATGTGTTCTCCAAGGACTTCACCGTGTTTGGTGGTTCGCTCTCGGGTGCACACGCGGCCAAGATCTGCAAAGTGCAAGACATGGCGATGAAGAACGGCGCGCCGATCGTCGGCATTTTCGACGCCGGTGGGGCGCGGATTCAGGAGGGCGTGGAATCCCTCGCCGGCTACGCCGATATTTTCCAGCGCAACATCCTGGCCAGCGGCGTTATCCCCCAGATCAGCGTCATCATGGGGCCGTGCGCGGGCGGCGATGTGTATTCCCCGGCGATGACCGACTTCATCTTCATGGTGAAGGACACGAGTTACATGTACGTCACCGGCCCCGAGGTTGTGAAAACGGTGACCAACGAGATCGTCACCCACGAAGAGCTGGGCGGGGCGCGCGTGCATGCGGCCAAATCCGGCGTTGTCGACGGCGCCTACGAGAACGATTTCGAGACGCTGACGCAAATGCGGCGCCTGATAGATTTCCTGCCGCTCTCCAACCGCGAAAAGCCGCCGACGCGCCCGCACTATGACGACGTCGCGCGCGAGGAAACCTCGCTCGACCGCCTCATCCCCGACAATCCGAACAAGCCCTACGACATGAAGGAGCTGGTCGAGAAGGTTGCCGACGAAGGCGATTTTTTCGAGATCGGCGCCGAGTTCGGCAAGAACATCCTGACCGGCTTCGTTCGGCTCGACGGGTCGAGCGTGGGCGTGGTCGCCAACCAGCCTATGGTGCTGGCGGGCGTCTTGGACATCGACGCTTCACGCAAAGCGGCGCGTTTCGTTCGCTTCTGCGATGCGTTCAACATCCCGATCGTGACCTTTGTCGACGTGCCTGGCTTCCTGCCGGGCACGAAACAGGAGCTGGGCGGGCTCATCAAACACGGCGCCAAGCTTCTCTTCGCCTATGGCGAAGCCACGGTGCCGAAGGTGACGGTGATTACGCGCAAAGCCTATGGCGGCGCCTATGACGTCATGAGTTCGAAGCATCTGCGCGGCGACGTGAACTACGCCTGGCCGTCCGCCGAGATCGCGGTGATGGGCGCGAAGGGCGCCGTCGAAATCATCTTCCGCGCCGACCTGAAAGACCCGGAGAAAATCGCGCAGCGCACCAAGGAATATTCCGACCGCTTCGCCAATCCGTTCGTGGCGGCGAGCCTGGGCTACGTCGACGATGTCATCATGCCGCGGGAAACCAGGAAGCGCATCATCCGCGCGCTGGGGACGCTTAAAAACAAAAAACTAGAGAACCCCTGGAAGAAGCACGACAATATTCCGCTGTGAATCAATAGTTGTCGGTACGCCATCCGTCGATGAACTCAGTGCGATCGTCGTAGAAGCGATACAGCTTCTGCAATTCGGCTTCGCTTGACCAAATCTGGTCGAGATTCTCGCATGGATGTCTGACAGAGAGGGTTGCCAGCATGTGCTCAGTGTCGGTGAGTACGTCCGCATAGAGCGCGAACGCGATTTTATATAATTTTCTGTGGCAGTCTTCGAAGAGTCGGAGGGACACCGTTTCGCTTTTTGCCGTCTTGCGAGAGGCGGCATCGGCGGCGTGGGTGATAAACTTGTTGCAATAGTCCGCGATGCCATCCGCTCCGCTAGCAGCGAGCGTTGCGTAGTGAGCATCAAAGTATCCTTGCGCGATCAAATCTGCGCGCGAACGTGTCGAGGGATCGGTTCCGGCGAGCTTATCAAACTTGCTATGGGCACGGGCACAATCACCGAACGCAGCGGGGCCCGTTGTCGGCACGCCTGTGAAACCCGGCGATTCGGGGTTGGTCGCTAGATAGGCGGCATACGCAGTATCGTAGTCGTAAGGCGCACCGTCGAAGCAAACAAAGACCTCGCGGGTTAGCTGGGTACGGGATGCTTGCATGTCGTCCAGAACACGACGAAGCGAGATGATTTGTCGGGAGGCTTGCCTTTGAGCTGGTTCGATTAGCTTGCGAATTGCAGCCGTCTGGAAGGCGACGTATCCGTCGTCGAGAAGTTCTCGGATGACCGAGTTCATTGCAGAGCGTCCTTCCCCGGATTCGTACGCGAGACGCCGAGATTCATTCAGTGTGCGAAACACCGTGTCGTTCCACATCATTCCGGAAAGCTGATTCCAGATGGAATGTTGGTCGGTGGAAAACCACTCGGTCCAAATGTCGCGCTTTTCGCGATACCACGAGACACCGTCGGCATCAGCGTCGCATGCTCCGGGTTCGCAGATGTACGTTCGACTCGCAGTCATTGTGGAATGATACAGCTGGTCGTAGCCCGTGAGAAATGTTCAGCGGATGGTCGCCATAGCCTTGCTGGCGTGCGCTTGGGCCTAACCGAAGGCGCTGCAAACGACCCCGATGCCCGCGAAGACCGCGCCGAGCGCATTTAGCCGCGATTGAAGGTGCAAACCCTTCACAAGGCGGTCCACGTCTGCCCCCGTGCCGCTAAAGCTCACGTCCACGCGCTTCGGAATTGGCACGAGAGCACTTGCGAGCCAACAGGTGGCCGAAAGGAGGAGGGCGAGGAGCGTGACCAATTCGAAGATCATACTAGCAATTCTAGCTCCTTGGTGCGGGGAGGGTGAAAGCGGCCGGTTGGTGAAATGCTAATTGCGTTCGCAAGCCTCCATCACCCAATTCCTCCGTGCTTACACCCACGCTGCCGCGCCTAATCGGGAATGACCTTTGTCTCGAAATGTCCGGTTTGAGGATCGTGGTCGAGAATGCGCCAACGCGCCTTTCTTTGTGAACTGATCCACGGTGAGGCGTCCTCGTAACTGCCGCCGGGCGCGCCCGATACCAAGACGACGTCGACAAAGCCGTTAAAATCGGCGATCGCCGTTTGTATGTGTGCAATCCGCAGCTTGTTACCTGGTTTAAAGCCCCACAGCTCAATAGGCCGCCCGTGACGCTTGGTATCGAACCACGGGACACGATCGAGAGTGGCTAGTTCGGTGCGCCAAAGTGAAAGGCAGACGCCGTTCTCGTTGACGGCACTCCAATCTTGGCGGGGTGATGGTAACGTGTATCCGAGTGCTTCGAATGCTTCTGTATACTGCATGATGCATCATACGTCCCAGGCCCAAAGGTTCAACGCGGGAAGGGTGACACACACTCTTTTCGCGGCGGGTCGCGCTGCCATGAACCCTCTCCCTCCTTTGGGAGGGAGAGGGCAGGGTGAGGGTGGAGCGCCGGTGGTGCATGATTAGCGTTGCGTTGGTCTTGAGAATTCCACGCCGCACCCTCACCTAGCCTCTCCCGCAAATGCGGGAGAGGGACGACGGCGCCAGAACGCTCATAGGCTTGTCGCGCACAGGTCCGCGTAAGAAGCGAAGTTCCGCTGTTGCGATGGCGCCGCACTTGACGGCGGTGGGCCGCTTGTTCCCGGAACGGACCCGCGAAAAGCCCCGTTGCCTGCTCGCACAGCAACGCAAGGAGCACTGCCATGCGTAACAAATCAATTCTAAAGGCGGCCATCGCCGCAGTCGCGCTGATAGCGCTGGCGCCGGGCGCAAACGCCGCCGGCAGCGGCGTCAACATCGGCACCCTCGATTGTCGCGTGCAAGAAGGTTGGGGCGCCGTCATCGCTTCGAGCCGCGACATGACCTGCGATTTTCACCCGACTGACGGCGGCACGGAACGCTACATCGGTGAATTGTCGCGTTACGGCTTCGATATCGGCTACACCAGCGACGCGACTTTGGTGTGGGCGGTGTTCGCGCCGACCTCCGACATGGAGCGCGGCGCGCTCGAGGGCGATTATGGCGGCGTCTCTGCGCAGGCGACCGTCGGTCTCGGCCTCGGCGCCAACGTGCTGGTCGGCGGCCTCGATCGCTCGATTGCGCTGCAGCCGGTGAGCGTGGAAGGCAATACCGGTCTGGCGCTCGCCGCCGGCGTGGGCGTGATCACGCTGCGCGAGGGCTAGGAGCGCTCTTATCTGCAGGCGCGGCCCGCGCTGCCGCGCCTGTAGTCTTTCCGATGCATGAAGCGGCGGCCTCCCTTTACGGCGTCGATTGATCGCACCGTCGTAAATGCGACGAAACGATCGTTCGATGCGGCGTTCGTATTGGCTGCTACGGCTTTGGCGACCAAGACCGGGTGTTTTGCGATGGGGGCCATCGCGGCCGAAGCAGTGCGGGACTAGAACCGGCCCATGCGTTTCCCCGCCGCCGCCATCCTTGCGCTCGCGCTTGCCGCTTGCGGCGTTACGCTTGCGCCAGAGCCCGAGCCGCCGCCGGCGGATGAGGCGCGCGTGCTGCTGGGGGATTACAAACCATCATCGAACACCGCCCGCGCCATCACTGGCGCTATCGTCATCCAGCGTAGCGGCATTTCGTTCGGCAACGGCGTCATCCTCTATACGCGCACGCTCAATCCCCGCCGCGGCGGCGATCTCATCGCCAAGAACGGCGACAGCTACGCCGCCGCCGTGCTGGGTCCGGCGAACCTTTCCGTCGAACTGCGCCGCGTCACCGAGCAAGTCGTGCCTGCCGGCGTCGTGGGCCTCTGCGGCGCCGCCGCGCCGCAATACGTGGCGCTCACTTACGACGAACGCGCGACGGTCGTGTCGATGCTAGTGTTCAGCGGCGAAGAGCCGCCAGGCCCGCAAGCGCTCAACAGCGCGATTTGCGCGAGCTTCCGGTACGTTGCGCCCGACGGCGCGCGCACGCGTGAAGGCGTGGTGCTCTAGTCCGGCTTGCCGAGCGGCTTTATCGGTTCGCCAAGCTCGTAGAATTCCGTGCCTTTCTCGGTCTGCATCAAGAGGTAACGTTTATCGAGGTCCGGATAGGAGACGACATCGATCGGCTTGTCCTCGCCGCCCATCAGATAGACGCACTCTTCGTCGAACGTGTTGCGCAACAGATGCGGGGCAGAGGGCGTCGCAAAGCCCATGAAATCGCCGGGGCCGACTTCGGCGCTCTTGCCGTCGATATCGGCGAGGGCGCGGCCTGAGAGGATGTAGATCCATTCTTCTTCAAGCATGTGGGCGTGATAGGCGAAGCTGTCCTTGCCCGGGGGCAGGCGCACCAGGCTCACGTGCGCGCGGGTCATCCCCGCCAGCCGCGACAGACCGGCGGCGCGGAACAGCGAGTTCGGATTGAGCTTCTGCGTGAAGGGCCGCATCGCCGCCGGAATCTCCGCCGCTTTCCACAACGCCTTGCGCGGTTTCTCGTCCATGCCTTCCTCCGTGCCCGGACACTAAGCGAGGCGCCGTTGCAGCGGAACTGCTCGCGGGCGAGTCACCCGGCGCAATCTTCCTTTCTCGCCGCTCGTGACCAGCGTAACCTCGCGCCGTCGTCCGCATCCCCATCTGTCGGCGCGACCCGGAGGAGGTCCCATGCGTGTTCTTCTTCTCAGCACTGCAGTTTCGTTCGCGCTGGCTTGCGCCGCGCCCACCGCTGTCGCGCAGGACTATGGCGACATGGCCGCGTTCGAGCAGTCGATGGCCGCCGCGCAAGCCCAAGCCAGCCGCCCCGGCGACGACCAGCTGAGCTGCGAACAGCTGGAGGGCGAGATGGTCTCCAGCATGCAGGATCCCGCCGTGCAGTCGGCCGTCGCCGCGAACGGCGCTCACGCACAGGCTCAAATGGACCGGATGAATGAAGTGCAGGGACAGATGCGCGCACAGATTGCGACCAACATCTTCATGGGCATCGCCAGCTCGTTCATTCCAGGGCTCGGTTATGCGCAAATGGCTCAGCAGCAGTTGCAGGCGGCGCAGTACCAGCAGCAAGCGCAACAGAGCATGGCGGAGCGGATGCAGATGATCGAACGCGTGTCGGCGATCATGCCGCAAATCATGCGCGGGCAACGCCTCTATGAACTGGGCCAAGCACAGCAATGCGCGTTCGTTGAGCAGCAGGCGCCGCAGTAAGCTAGAACTCGACGGGCTCGTAGGGCCGCCACTCGCCGCCGAGCAGTAACTCAAGCGGACGGAACTCGGCCTTGTAGTGCATCTTGTCCGAGCCCGGAATCCAGTAGCCGAGATAGAGGTAGCCAAACCCTGCCGCGCGGGCCTGCTGGATATGATCGAGGATGGTGTAGACGCCGGGGCTGCGGCGGGCGTCGTCGGGATCGAAGAACGAATAGACCATCGAGAGCCCGTCGCCCAACGCATCGACGAGTGCGGCCGCCGCCAGCGCGCCGCGGTTGGCCCCGGCCGAATAGCGATATTCGACAACGTGCGTATGCACTGCCGATTCTTCGACCATCGCCGCGAAGTCCGTGAAGGTCATCTCAGCCATGCCGCCATCGGCGTGGCGTGAACCGAGGTAACGGCGCAGCAGCCTGAATTGCTCTTCCGTCGCCTGCGCCGGGCGCAGGCTGCGCGTCAGGTCGGCGTTGCGCAGCATGATCTTGCGCCAACGGCGGGTGAACTCGAAGCGCTCCACCGGCACGCGGGCGGAGATGCAAGCGTCGCACGCATCGCATGAGGGCCTGTAGGCGATGTTCTGCGAACGGCGGAAGCCGGCGTTGGTCAACACGTCGTGCAGCGAGCCGGCGTCCAGACCGTCCAGCGCGGTGAAAACTTTGCGTTCTTTCCGCCCCGGCAAATAGGGGCATGGCGACGGCGCCGTCAGAAAGAACCGGAGGTTCTTGGTCGGAAAGGGTTTCGTCACGTCGCGGACATGGTCGCCGAACCTTTCACGGCGTCAAGACAGCTCACGCATTGCACGCTGTTAGACTTAACAAACGTTTGTCGGTTCCGGGCGCGATCTTAAAAACTGGCCAGACACCACGATTGCCTCTCCGAAATGGGGAAAACTCTGCTATCGTGCCCTATCTGCCGTGCGGACTGGGGGAGCTGTCCGGCCTGAAACAGCCGGAGAGCGTCCATGACGCAGCCTGTGACGGCCATCCTTTCGCGCCAGGGCGAGCTTGCCGCCAAGGCGCGCCAATTCACAAACGACACCAACGAGGCCTGCCTTCTGGTTGGGCGCGTGGTCTCCCGCGCGCTCAGCACGTTCAGGGAAGCGGAGGCCGAAGAGGTCATTACGCACGCGATGCGGCGCGACCTGGACCGGCTGATCGAACAACTGAAGAAAGCACGCCACTAGAGCGCCGGACTTGAAATGCGACCCCGGGTTGGGTCAGGCGCTTGTCGCATTTTCAAGTCCGGAAGGCGCTCTAGATTCTACAAGTCTTTAGCGCGGCTCATGGATTTGAAATTCGCTCCGCGCCCGCTAGCAGCATTGGGCGAATTTCAAATCCGCCGCGCTAGGCGGCCAGGCGCTCCGACCGGTGGAGCGGATCGGGCAGAGCTTCGCCGTCCGGCACAAACGTCAGCGCTGCCGAATTGATGCAATAGCGCAGCCCGCCCGCGGCGCGTGGGCCGTCCGGGAAGACATGGCCCTGATGGCTGTCGCAGCGCGCGCAGCGCGTCTCGACGCGGCGCATCCCGTAGGAATTGTCCTCGATGCCAACGACATGAGCGGGGTCGAAGGGCGCCGTGAAACTGGGCCAGCCGGTGCCGCTTTCGAATTTCGTATCCTGCCGGAAAAGGGGCAGGCCGCAGAGGCGGCAGCAATAGACGCCGGGCTTTTTCTGATTGAGCAGGCCGCCGCAGAAGGGGGCCTCGGTGCCGTGATGCAGCAGCACGCGCCGTTCTTCCTCGTTGAGACTTGCCTCCATACGAGAACGTTCGTCGGCGCTGGGCGGCGTGAGATCGAAACCGGCGGTGGAGCTTGTCATGGCGGTTAACCTGGTGGACGCCGCCACATTCGTCCAGGCCGAAGGCGCGGTTACACGACGCCGTTGCTGCCGCCGTAGAGCTTACTCAGCTTCGCGACCAGGCTTCTGGCGCCGGCGCTGATCTGGGCGTCGCTGAATCTGGTGCGCAACTGGCGCGCTGCGTCGGCCAAGCCTTTGGGTTGGTAAGCGAGCTTGCGTTTGTATTTCCTGGCGATGTGCTCGACCAGCAGATCGGCCTTCTCGTGCGATGGACCCATGATGGGCTTCAGCGTCTGTTCAAGTTCGCGCACCAATGGATCGGGCTTGCGTTTGGACGCCTTCTTCTTCGACGGGAGCGCCGCAGCCAGAAGCGCGCGGTCGGGGTGCGCACGCACCAGCGCAAAGAGCCGTTTCAACTCTGCGCGAGATCGGCGCCCGAGCGCGGCCCGCAGGGCCTTGGCGTCCTCGGCCTTCATGGCGCGGCCCGGCGCAGGATTGCTGCCGCGGCGCGCGTCAACGCCTCCTTGGCCGGGCGCCCTCCGACGCGCATCATCGCGGTGACGTTGATCGGGTTAGCCGCGAAGCGGTCTGTTGGCGCCGACCGCAGCACGGCGGAATACGGCACTTCGTCGGGCAACAGCGCACCGCCAAAGAAAGGCGCGTTCTGTATCTCGGCCCGCGTCAGCGTATCGGCGTCGCCTGTTTCTCCAGAGCGGGTGCGGTCGTTCACGCCATTAAGAAGCACGGAGAATTCTTCCGGCCGCAACGGCCTTCCCCTGACCTCACGCACAACGTGTTCGAGCATGTTCAATCCGGTGAGCGAATATTTCTCCGGCCTGACCGGGGCAACGATGTGATCGGCGGTGGTGATCGCCAAACGCGTAAGAAAGGTCGCGCACGGGTTAGAGTCGATGACCACGGCGTCGGAGCGGGTGCGCAGCGCTGCGATGAGCGCGCGGAAGCGGGTGAAGGCTTCCGCCTTGTCGCGGTCGGCTCGCGTGTCGAGGGTGAATTCGAACAAACGCTCGTCGCCTGCAACCAGTTCGAAGTTCGGCCCCTTGCTGCGCTTGGCGCGGTTGAGCGGGATCGAGATGGCGCCGAAGTCGCTGCGCGGCGTGCTGTGGTCGCCACGCGCGTTCAAGATGCCGTAGAGCGTGTGGTTGCGATCGCGAATGCGATTTCGCTCGCCCGGCGAGAGAAAGTATTGCGTGAGATTGTGTTGCGGATCGAGGTCGATGAAGCTGATCGCGCGCTTATCGGCCAAGTGCGCGGCTGCGAACAGGTTAGCCGCCAGCACGGTCTTGCCAACGCCGCCCTTGATATTGAGCATGGCGATGACGCGTCCGCGCCCGCTTGCAGTCCGCGCGCGGTCGATGATCTGCGCCAGCACTTCCGATCGCGCGCCGGCGCGCAGATCGATGAACGCTGCCGCGTCGAGCGTTTGGCGGATCCATGAGTCCGGAGTGAGCTCCGCGGTCTGCACGACGATGATGGTCCGCCCGTTGTTGAGCGCGGCCGCCACTTCGCGGCGTACCCAGGCGCTCTCCTGCGCGGCCGGAGAGGCCAGCACGACGACGATTGCGGCGCCGCCAATGGCTTGAACCAGGGCGGCCAAATTGTCGTCAATGCGCGTATCGGGCCCGGCGCTGACCACGGTCCAGCCGTGGGTCTCCATTTCGGCGGCGACGCCGCGCGCCGGATCCGCATCTTCAGGTTCGAAGGCGAGGTACGCCGTAGCCGCCATGAATGTCCCGCCCCACCCTCTGGGCGACCCTAGTCGGGCCCATTACGCCTTGTCCATGCGGCGCCCGGCTCTCCTCTGAGGCGCGGGGTCTGGGCGACGACCGGCGGCTTGGCCAAAACTCACAACTATGCCGGACCCTCAACTGATCGAGATGTTCCAGCGCCTGGCGATGGCGCTTGGCATCGGCTTCCTGGTGGGCGTCGAGCGCGGCTGGAAACACCGCGACGCCCCCGAGGGCGCGCGTGCCGCGGGGCTCAGAACTCACGCGGTCATCGGGCTCATGGGCGGGATAACCGGCGCGATGCTGCCGGCCGTGGGGGAAATCGGCTTTGCGGCGATCGCGCTCGTCTTCGGCGCGGCCTTCGTGACCTTCAAAGTGCGCGAGAGCCAGCACGACAACGATCTTTCGGTGACGGGCACTATCGCCGGCCTCCTGGTCTTTGCCCTTGGCGTCTATGCGATGTGGGGCGATCTGCGGATTGCTGCTGCGGCGGGTGTCGTTCTCGTCGGTCTGCTGGCGTTCAAAGACGCACTGCATGGCTGGCTCGATCACGTGACCTGGAAGGAGCTGCGATCGGCGTTGATCATCCTGGGCGCCACGTTCATCGCGCTGCCGCTCCTGCCTGACCGGACCATCGATCCCTGGGATGCGATCAATCCCCGCGAACTCTGGCTGCTCACCATCCTGGTCGCCGGCGCTTCGTTTGCGGGCTATGTCGCGGTGCGCGTGCTGGGCGGCGACATCGGCGTGCTCGCCGGCGCGGCGGCGGGTTCGTTGGTGTCTTCAACTATTGTCACCGCCGAACTCGGACGGCGCGTGCGCGCGGGCGAGACGCACGCGATGGTCGGCGGCGCGGCGGCGGCGATTGCTGCGGCGATCAGCGTTGCGCGCGTCTTCGTTCTGCTTGCGATCACGGCAATGCCGGTGCTGCCCGAGGCCGGCCCCGCGCTGGCTGCGGCCGTACTCGTGTTTGCAGTCGGCGCATTCGCAATGCGCTATTTCGACCGCGAGGGCGATAGCGGCGATTCGGCGCAGAAGCTTCGCAGTCCACTGGATCTTTGGTCGGTGGCTCAGTTCGCAGTGTTCTTGGGCGGCGTCATTATTGTCGGGCGCATCGTTGCCGACGCCTACGGTCAAGCGGGACTGCTGCCATTTGCGGCCACGGCGGGTGTTGCCGATGTCGACGCTGTGACGCTCGCTACGGGCAGTCTCGTTCGTGGCGGGCTCGAGCCAGGCCTCGGCGCGCATGCGGTGATGATCGCGGTGCTGATGAACACGCTGGCCAAGGGCGTGATCGCTCTTGTGACCGGCGGCTGGCGCTATGCTGCGCTCTATTTCGCGTCCGCCATGGCTGCCACTCTCGTCGCCGTGGCGGTGTGGTTCTTGGTCACGCCCCTGATTGCGCCCATGTTCCCCATGGAGGTCTCGCTTGCGCCTCGTTTGTTCGGCTAGGCTGGCGCTCAATGAAGGACAAGTGGACCCCATCGGGCTGGCGCGCCAAACCCGCCAAGCACATTCCAACGGACTATCCCGATCCGGCTGAACTCACGCGGGTCGAGCAGCAATTGCGGTCGTATCCGCCCCTGGTGTTTGCGGGCGAAGCGCGGATGCTGAAGGCGAGCTTGGCCGACGTCGCCGCAGGCAGGGCGTTCCTGCTTCAGGGCGGCGACTGCGCCGAGAGCTTCAAGGAATTTCACCCGGACAATATCCGCGACACATTCCGCACCTTGATGGCGATGAGCGTCGTACTCACGTTCGCGGCGTCGCGGCCGGTCGTGAAGCTCGGCCGCATCGCCGGCCAGTTCGGCAAGCCGCGCTCAGAGCTGACCGAGACGAAAGATGGCGTCACGCTCCCCTCCTATCGCGGCGATAACATCAATGCGATGGAGTTTACCGAAGAGGCGCGCAGGCCAGATCCGGAGCGGCTGATCAAGGCCTACTCGCAATCGGCGGCGACGTTGAATTTGATCCGCGCTTTCGCCAATGGCGGTTATGCGGATTTGCACAACGTGCATCGCTGGATGGTCGGCTTCGTCGCCGATAGCCCGCAGGGCAAGCGTTATCAGGAAATCGCTGATCGCATCTCCGAGGCGATCGCGTTCATGGAAGCGTGCGGGATCACGCCGCAGAGCGTGCCGCAGGTGCGCCACGTCGATGTGTATACGAGCCATGAGGCGCTGCTGCTCGGTTACGAAGAGGCGATGACGCGCGTCGATTCGACGACGGGCGACTGGTATGACACTAGCGCGCATTTCGTGTGGATCGGCGATCGCACGCGTCAGCCGGATGGCGCGCATGTGGAGTTTGCGCGAGGGATCAGGAATCCAGTCGGCTTGAAGTGCGGGCCGTCGCTCGATCCGGATGAGCTGCTGAGCCTGATCGATATCCTCAATCCGAGCGATGAGCCGGGCAGGCTCACGCTGATTTGCCGCTTCGGCGCCGACAAGGTCGAAGCCGGCCTGCCAAAGCTGGTGCGCGCGGTGACGAAGGCGGGGCGGAACGTGGTGTGGTCGTGCGATCCTATGCATGGCAACACGCTGAAGACGGCGAGCGGTTTCAAGACGCGACCATTCGATCGCATCCTCGCCGAAGCGCGCGCGTTCACGGATATTCTGCCGGCCGAGGGCGCTTATCCCGGCGGCGTCCATGTCGAAATGACTGGTCAGCAGGTGACCGAATGCCTCGGCGGCGCCTCGGCGGTGACGGAGGAAAATCTCTCCAGCCGCTACCACACCCATTGCGACCCACGGCTAAACGGCCAGCAGGCGCTCGATCTTGCGTTTCTGATCGCGGAGCAATTGCGCAACGCCCGCGGCAACGGCCGTAAGGCGCAGGCGAGCTAGATGAAGTCGCTTCGCATCGCCGTTCAGATGGACCCGATCGAGACGATGGTGGTCGCGCGCGACACGTCGCTGGCGCTGATGATCGAGGCGCAGAATCGCGGACACGAAGTGTGGTGGTTCACGCCGCATGATCTCTTTTATGACGCAGGGGTTGTTAAAGCGCGGGCGCGGCGCGTCGATGTGTGCCTGGATGAGCAGCGCCATTATGTACAGCGCGAAGTAACGGTGCGAACGGCTGACGATTTCGACGTGATCCTCATTCGTCAGGATCCCCCGTTCGATATGGGCTATGTGTCGAACACGTACTTGCTCGAACAAACCAAGGCGCTGGTGATCAATCCGCCGCTCGGCGTGCGCAATATCTCCGAGAAGATGTCGATTTTGCATTTTCCGGAGCTGACGCCGAAGACCTGGGTGGGCCGGGACGTCGAGGCGCTCGAGGATTTCGCGAAGCACTTCGACCAGGTCGTGCTGAAGGTGCTCTATCTCATGGGCGGCGACGGCGTGATCAAACTAAGATCAAGCGACGCCGATTTCCGCGCGCGGGCGCTCAAGTTCATCGAGGCAGCCGGGCGCGAGCCGATCCTTGCGCAAGAATTCCTTCCGGCCGTGTCTAGCGGGGACAAGCGTGTTTTTCTGCTGGATGGCGAAGTTTTTGGCGCCGTTCGCCGGTTGCCGCAGGGCGGAGATTTCCGGGCCAATCTGCACGCGGGCGGCGTGGCGCAGGGGGCGGAGATCGACGCCGACGATCGCCGCATCGCGAAAGGCGTCGCGACACTGTTGCAGCGCGAGCGCATCCTGTTCGCCGGCATTGACGTGATCGCCGGCAAGCTGATCGAGATCAACGTCACGTCACCGACGCTGGTGCAGGAGCTGAAGCGTTTTTCAGGTCTCGATCTGCCGCAGGCGTTCTGGGATCGGGCTGAGGCGCTGGCGCTGAGAGAGAGGAAATGAAGATAGAGGTGGGCCGACGCGGATTTCTTGCGTTGGGCGTGAGCACGGCGTTCGCGCCTGCCGCTGCGTGCGCGCAAAGTGCGCGCACGTACGCGATGAGCGTGCGGCGGGATCCAAGCTGCGGGTGCTGCCATACCTGGACGGCGGTGATGCAGCGCACCGGTCGCTTCAGAACCACGATGACCGACGAGGCAAACATGGCTGCGTTGAAGCAGCGGCTTGGGGTGCCGGCGGATCTGGCCTCGTGTCACACTTCAGAGGTCGAAGGATACGTGATCGAGGGCCACGTGCCGGCGCGCGAGATTCTTCGCCTTCTGTCGGAGCGGCCCGATATTCGCGGTCTGGCCGTCGCCGGAATGCCGATCGGCTCGCCAGGCATGGAAGCGCCTGATGTGCCCGATGATGGATACGACGTGATTGCGTTCAGCCGTGATGGACGCCGGTCGGTCTATGCGCGTTACGAGCCAGGCGCCTAGCCGCCCCGCGCGACGCGCAGGAATTCTTCGCGCGTGCGCGGGTCGTCGCGGATGACGCCCATGAGGCGCGAGGTGATGAGGTTCGATCCGGGCGTGTTGACGCCGCGCATGGTCATGCACGAGTGCTCGGACTCGATCATGACGCCGACGCCCTGCGGTTGCAGAATGTCGTTGATGGCTTCGGCGATTTCGGCGGTCAGCTTTTCCTGGATTTGCAAGCGCCGCGCGAAGGCGTTGACGACGCGCGACAGCTTGGAAATGCCGACGACGCGGTTGGTCGGCAGATAGCCGACGTGCGCCTTGCCGATGAATGGCAGCATGTGGTGTTCGCAGAAGCTGACCACACGGATGTCACGCAGGACGACCAATTCGTCATAGCCGCCCACTTCTTCGAACGTCTTCTCCAGATAGTCGCGCGGGTTTTCGCCGTAGCCGGCGAACAGTTCGCGATAGGCTTTGGCGACACGTGCCGGCGTTTCGAGCAGGCCTTCGCGATCGGGATCGTCGCCCGCCCATTCGATCAACACGCGGATGGCGGCTTCCGCTTCGGATTGGCTGCGTTTGGTCATGCGCCCAACATAAGCCGCTCAGCGGTAAAGGCCACGGCTTACGTCGCGAAGGTCATGATCAGCACGATCGCCGCAATGTTGAGCCCGAAGCCCACGGCCAACATGCGCTTCAAAGTCAGCAGACCAGAAGAATAGGCGATCGCGTTGGGGGCGGTGGCGACCGGCAGCATGAAGGCGAAGCTCGCCGCCAGCGCCACCGGAAACGCGAGCTGCTGCAGCGGCGTTTCGGTCGCGGTGGCGACGGCGGCGACGACCGGAAGCATCGAAGTGAGCGTCGCCACGTTGCTTGCGAGTTCTGAGACCAGAATCGTCGTCACCACCAGCAGGCCAACTAACGCGAAGGCCGAGACGCCGTCGAGATTGGCGATGTAGTCGCCGATCCAGGCCGCGAGCCCGGTGGCTTCCATCGCCGCTGCGAGCGCAAGCCCGCCGCCGAACAGAACGGCGATGCCCCAGGGGATGCGTTCGGCCGTCTTCCAGTCGATCAACTTTTCGCCGTTGCCGCGGCCGGAAGGGATTAGAAACAGAGACAAGGCGCCAACGATCGCGACGCCGGTGTCGCTGAGCGCGCCGAGGCCGGGCAGCTTGACGATCTCGGTGCGCAGCATCCAGGCCAGGGCGACGATCGCAAACACGATCCCGATCCTGGCCTCGGGCCGGGTGATCGGTCCGAGCGCCCGGAGCGCTTCTTTGACCACCGCGCCAATAGCTTCAAAGCGCGTGTGGCCTTTCCCGAATAGCGGCCAACACAACAGCAACCACGCCACCGGCAGCATCAGCAGCATGAGCGGGAGGGCGCGCGTCATCCAATCGATGAAGGCGATGGGTTCGCCGGCGCGTTCGAAGAAAGCGATGGCGATGAGGTTTGTTGGCGTGCCGACCGGCGTGCCGACGCCGCCGATGGTGGCAGCGTGAGCAACGCCCAAAGTCAGCGCGCCGCCGAGCGCGAGGTCGGTCTTGCCGCCGCCGGTCATCGCGCGCGCGGCGCCGATAGCGATGGGCGCGAGCATGAGCGTAGTCGCAGTGTTGGAAATCCACATCGAGATCAGCATCGAGGCGAGCATGAATGCGCCGACGAGCATGACGGGGCGTCCGCCTGCAACCGAGGCGATCGAAAGCGCGATGCGCTCGTGCAGGCGCCAGCGTTCGACGCATGCGGCGAGGATGAAGCCGCCGATGAACAGAAAGACGATCGGGTCGGCGTAGGGCGCAGCCGCGTCCTTCATCGACGCCGCGCCGATGAGCGGGAGCGCGGCAAGCGGGATGAGCGCGGTGGCCGAAATCGGGATCGCTTCGGTGACCCACCAGACCACCATCAAGGCGGCGAGTGAGACAACGCGCCAGGCTTCGACGGAAAGGCCTTCCGGGGGCGGGAGCAGCTGCAGGCCGAGCGCCAGGACGGGTCCTAAAATGAGCCCGACCCATCGTCCGATGCGGCCAAAGCCGGTGTCCTCGCCGGCCATGGTCTCATCGGTCATGCGCTCCCCCTGCGCTTAGGATGGTGCCCCAGGCCCGACTCGAACGGGCACGCAGTTGCCTGCGGCAGATTTTGAGTCTGCTGCGTCTACCGATTCCGCCACTGGGGCTATGGCCATTGGCGCGGGGCAGGAGGGTTAAGAGCCGCGAGGCGCGCTGTCAAATTGGCCGCAGTAGCGCCGCCTGACCTTTGGTCCGAACCGTGCTAGCGGCACGGCCCATGCTCGCCAGCATGAAAGACCGCATGATGTCCGCCGCCCGTTCTCCCAATGCGGAGCGGGCGCTTTTCGTGGTGTCGTTCGCGGAGAGTTCGTTCTTCCCGCTGCCGCCCGATCTGATGCTCGGCCCGATGGCGGCGGCGGAGCCGTCGAAGTGGCTCCGTTATGCGCTGACCTGCATGGTCGCTTCCGTCCTCGGCGGGCTCCTCGGATACGCCATCGGCATGTTCCTGATGGAGCAGGTCGGCCGGCACATTCTCAACTTCTTCGGCTACAGCGGCGAACGCGAAATGGAATTGCGCGCGTTCTACGACCAGTGGGGCGCGTGGTTCATCTTCCTAAAGGGTCTGACGCCCATTCCCTACAAGCTGGTGACCATCCTTTCGGGCGCGATGCACTTCTCGCTGCCGATCTTCGTGGTCGCTTCGATCATCACACGCGGCCTGCGTTTCCTCGTCGTGGCTTGGATCTTCCAAAGGTTCGGCCCGCAGATCGCGCCGATCATGGAAAAACGGATGGGGCTGGTGCTTGTTGTGGTTGCGGTGGTGATCGTTGGCGCGGTGCTGGCGCTGCGGTTCATGCATTGAGACGTGATCTGCATTGAACCGCAATCCCTCCCCGCAAGGGGAGGGTGTCGCGAAGCTCGCTTCGCGACGGGTGGGGCGGATGCGCCAATGTCGGCAGGCAGCCCCACCCGTCAGCTTCCGCTTTCGCGCAAGGTGACACCCTCCCCTCCGGGGTGGGATCGCGGCTCCGCGCCGCATAACGGACATGAGTTTGTAGGCTAGACTGATCGTATGCTGGCTCGCCTTCGTCCGCTTTGGCTGTTCCTCACGCTTCTCGCCTCCGGCGCAATGCTGGCCGCGGCGATCTTTTATTTTCAGAACTATCTCGGCCTGGCGCCGTGTCCGCTCTGCTTGCAGCAGCGTTATTGGCACTGGGGCGTGATCGGCGTTTCGGTGCTGGCGTTGATCGTGACGCGCGTGCGGCCGGCTTGGACCGGTTGGGCCATAGTGGCGATTGGCCTGGCGCTTCTCGGCAGCGCCGCGATGGGGGCGTATCACGTCGCGGTCGAGCAGAAGTGGGTGGTGGCGCAGTGCGATGTCGGCGGCGCCGTCGATCCGGGCGATCTCAGCTGGGACAATATTGGCGACACGCTCAACCTGCCGCGCTGCGATGAAATCGTCTGGTCGCTGATGGGGATTTCGATGGCCGGCTACAACGCCATCATCTCGCTGCTGCTGGCGCTGGCGAGCTTCGCCGTGGCGCTCAGCGGAAAGCGTGAGCCATGAGCCGGCCGCATCCGCCGATGCCCGGCGAGAGCGTCGCTGAGCGGCGGCTTGCAGAAATGATCCGCGTCGATCACGCCGGAGAGTACGGTGCGGTGCAGATTTATCGCGGTCAGCGCGCGGTGTTCGACCGCATCGAGGGCAAGGCGCACACGGCGCGAATCATCCAGAATATGGAAGCTGGCGAGCAGGAGCATCTGAAGACGTTCGACCGGCTGATCGCCGAACGCGGCGTTCGGCCCACCTTGATGGCGCCGGTCTGGCGCGTCGCCGGCTTCGGGCTGGGCGCGGTCACGGCGTTGATGGGCGCGGAGGCCGCGCATGCGTGCACGGAAGCGGTCGAAGAGGTGATCGAAGAGCATTACGGGCGCCAGAGCGAAGAACTGGAGGGCGTCGACACCGAACTCAAATATCTGGTCGACAAATTCCGCGCCGACGAGATCGGCCATAAGGAGACCGCGATCGAACAGGGCGCCCGCCATGCGCCGGCCTATCCGGTGCTGTCGGCGGTGATCAAGTTTGGCTGCCGCGCGGCGATCCGGATTTCGGAGAAGATTTGAACGTCAACCTTGCCTGGCTGACTCACCCAACCAAAGCTGGAAGCGGCGGACCCATTCTTCGAGCTGTTCAGGCGGCACTTGCTCGTCGCCGCGAATTGGGCGGCGCAGCTCGTCTTGCGTGGCGGCGAACTGGTCGAGCAACCCGCTCAGCATATCCACCTGGCGTGACACGGATACGCCAAACGTGACGTGCTGCGAGGCGCTGTCGCGGGTTTCCACCAGATGCGCCAAGCCAGAAGGCACAAACAGGACGTCGCCGGTACGCATGTGGACGATCTGCGATGGTTCGCTTTGAACCGCGGGCGGTCCGACGGGATGCGCTCGCGGATACCGGGGACCGTCGCTGGCCTGATACAGTCGCCAGAGCTTCTCGCCTTTTACCTGGACGACGAGGGAGTCTTCCAAATCAAAGTGCAGCTTGAGGCCGGGGCAGCGTGCGGGCGTCAGATAGAGATTGACGAACGCTTCGCGATTGAGCACGCGCCGCAGCAACTGCAGCTGTGCGGCGCATCTCGGTTCGAAGCGGCTGACGCCATAGAGGCGCAGCGTCGCGCCTTGACGCAAGGCTTTGTCGATGGCCTCGGCTGAAGGCTGCGACTTGGCGTCGAGCAGGTCGCGCGTCTGTGCGGCGACGCCGTTCAGGATAACATCGAATTCGAACGGACCGATGTCGTGATTGTCCAAGAGCGTGCCGATATGCGGCATCCAGTCGATGGACAGCAGCGGATTCTGCTTGGCGCCGCCCGGCACATGGACTGCGACTGAGTCGCGATTTCCCTCGTAAAGGCAGCGGGCGGCTTCGGCGTCGCCGCCAAAGAAGTACGCCGCGACCATCTCACGCGTTGCCGCCATTTGCTGTCTCCCCGGCGAGCCTGCACATTGAGCGCGCTTCGTCAAACGCGGGCCTATTCGCCGGCCTTTTCCCCGGCGCTTCTTTCCCTTACGCCGAGCGCATCCGCAAGCCGCGCCTTCGCGCTTCCAGGCTTGAGCGGCTGTTGCTGGCTTTCGTGGGGGGACCAGCCGGTGGCGGTCAGGATTTCGAACGTGGCGCGGACGCGGCCGTTGTCGTCGGAGAAGCGCTGGCGATAGATCGCGAAGCCGCGGGCGAGGATGCGGCGGCTTAGCGCGCGTGGGCTGCGTTCGCGCAGTGCTGAGGTTTCGCCCATGGCGCGGAGATCGGCCAAGAGGCGCATCGGATCGGCGTAGCGCACGGTGACGACGTCGCGGTCGGCGGCGGGCAGCGCAAAGCCGGCGCGCTGCAACAGGCCAGCGATGTCGGCCAGGTCGGCGAAGGGCGAGACGCGGGGGCCCGCACCGCCGGTCAATTCCGACTCGGCTTCAATCAGCGAAAGACGCAATTCGTGGAGCGTGTCGCCGCCGAACAGCGAGGCCAACATGAGGCCGTCCGGCTTCAGCGCCAGGCGCAGCTGGATGAGCGCTCCAGGCAAATCGTTGATCCAGTGCAGCGTCAGTGGCGAGACAATCAGATCGAATGCGCCGGCAGCGAACGGCAGTTGTTCGGGATCGATCAGATCCAGATCGGTTTCGAGCATCGCGCCGATCCGCTCCGATAGCGCGGGCCGGGCGCGGACCTCCTCGGAGAACAAGCCTCCGCCGCCAAGAACGAGTGTCCGCGAGAAGGGCCGAGGGATCGCCTCCAGCCGATCGGCCAAATCCGCCGCCACGCGCTGGTGCAGGAACGCCGCGCCGCGCAACGTGGCGCGAGCGCGGCGCTTGCGCTGGCGCACGAGCCGTGGCTCGAATGGACCCGAGGCGGGATCGTTCATGGGCTCATCCTATCGCGCGGCGGGCGCGTTCCGGAAACGCGGCGTGATCTCGCGGCTGTCGGACCTGATCTGGCCGCCGCGCTCGCTGCTGTCCGAGGCGATCGTGGATCGTCCCGGCGTGATCGAGGCGCAGTTGTGGGGCGAGCTGAAGTTCCTTGCCGATCCGCAGTGCGCGTGCTGCGGCTTCCCGCTGCCCGACGGCGCCAGCCCAGGCGACAAGTGCGGCGCCTGCTTGGCGGGAAAGCCCGCCTATGACAGCGCGCGGGCGGCGCTGGCGTATGAGGATCATGCGCGGCGCCTGATCCTCGATTTGAAGCGCGGCGGGCGCCGTGACGGACTGCCGGTGTTCGCCAAGTGGATGAGCGCCGCCGCTGCCGATGCTCTGGCGAAAGCCGATTACGTGGCGCCGGCGCCAATGCATTGGACCAGGCTGGCGGTGCGCAGTTTCAATCAGGCAGCATGGCTCGCGCAGGCCGTGGCGCGAGCGGGCGGCAAGCCGTGGAAGCCGGGTGCGCTGCGGCGGGTGAAGCGGCGCAAGAGTCAGGCTGGCCTCTCGGCCTCGGAACGGCGCAGGAACGTGGGCGGCGCGATCAAGGCTTGGGGCCGCCATGACGGCAAAACGATCCTGGTGGTTGACGACGTTTTCACCACCGGAGCGACTTTGGAGGCGTGCGCCCGTGCATTGCGTAAAGCTGGGGCTGCAGAAGTGCATGCAGTTACCCTGGCGCGTGTTGTTAGGCCAATTGATATTTCTATCTGACATCTTCGAGTCGGATATGGCCCAGGTAACCGTCTACACGCGCGCCTTCTGCCCGTACTGTACGCGTGCTGTCGCTTTGCTGCAGCGCAAGGGGGTCGAAGTGAAGGAGATCGACGCAACCGGGTGTCCGCAGACGCGACAAGAGATGATCCAGCGCTCGGGGCGTTGGACGTTTCCGCAAATCTTCGTTGGCGAGTACCACGTCGGGGGCTGTGACGACCTGCATGCGCTCGAACAGCGCGGCGGGCTCGATCCTTTGCTGGCGGGCGCTTGATGCGCAAGCTCCGCGCCGCCGCCGTGCAACTCCGTTCGGGGATTGAGCCTGCCGCAAACCGCGAAGCGGCGATGCCGCTGTTGCGCGAAGCCGCGGCCGCCGGCGCGCGCTTCATAGCCACGCCCGAGTGCACGATGGTGCTCGATCGCGATAAGGCGCGAATGCTGAAGACGATCAGCTCGGCGCAGATCGACAGCGAGATCAGGGCCTGGGGCGCCGTCGCTACAGAACTGGGCGTTTGGCTGCTTTTGGGCTCCGGTTCGACCGATGCCGGCAACGGCAAGGTGTTCAACCGTTCGTTCGTGTTCGACCCGAGCGGCAAGGTTGTCGCCACTTACGACAAGATCAACCTGTTCGACGTGACGCTGGGCGGCGGCGAGACCTACCGCGAGAGCGATACGTTCGAGGGCGGCTCGCAGGCGGTGATCGTGACGGGGCCGATGGATGCGAAGATAGGGCTCACGATCTGCTACGATGTGCGCTTCGCGCCGCTCTATAGCGCGCTGGCGCGAGCGGGCGCGGAAGTGATCGCGGTGCCGGCGGCGTTCACGGCGCCGACGGGTCAGGCGCATTGGGAGACATTGCTGCGGGCGCGGGCGATCGAAACGCATTGCTATGTCATCGCACCGGCGCAGGGCGGCAAGCACCAGGATGGCCGCACGACTTGGGGCCATTCCGTGATCATCGACCCCTGGGGCAAGGTGTTGGCGAAGCTCGACCATGACGAGCCGGGTTTCATTGTCGCCGATCTCGACCTAGATGCAGTGGAGGCCGCGCGGGCGAAAATCCCGGCGTGGCAGGGCGGACGAAATTTCACTGGGCCATGATCCGGTACGATCTTAAGTGCGAGAACGGCGACGAGTTCGAGGCGTGGTTCGGCTCGATCGCCGATTACGACAAGCAGGCGGAGGCCGGCTTGGTCGAATGCCCGCATTGCGGCTCCAAGCACGTGACCAAAGCGCCGATGGCGCCTTCGGTGCGGACCGCGCGTTCGAAGGAAGCGAAGAAAGAACGCGCTGTCGCCATGGCGATGGCGGCGAAGGTGCGCGAGCACATCAAGGACAATTTCGATTATGTCGGCGACAAGTTCGCCGACGAAGCACGCAAGATGCATGCGGGCGAGAGCGAAGAACGCGCGATCTGGGGTGAAGCTACGCCGGAAGAGGCGCGGGAGCTGGCGGAAGAAGGCATCCCCGCTTCACCGCTGCCGCCGGAATTGGCGCCCGTGCAGCCGAAGAAACTGAACTAGCCGTGGGTCATTCCTGACGGCCGAAGGCCGATTCGGAATCCAGGGATCGTAGATCTCGGCGTTGCTCTGGATTCCAGATCGCGCTCCGCGCGTCCGGAATGACTCTAGGATTTCCGCCCCGCCATCATGTAGTTCACGTCGATGTCGCGCGACAGCGACCAGCCGCTGCCGAGCGGTTGGTAGGTGATGCCGACAGGCTCATCCCATTGCAGCGCCGGCGCGCCGGTGCGGATTTCTTCGGGCGTGACGAGCTTGTCGTAATCGTGCGCGCCTTCAGGCGCCCATTTCAGGATGCGTTCGGCGCCGGTGATGGCGAGCGCGCGGGCCTTCGGCGTGCGGTTGATGGTGGAGAGGATGAGCAGGCCGCCAGGGGCGACGAGAGCTGATGCCGCGGCGAGAAACGCATTTACGTCGGCGACGTGTTCGATGATTTCGAGCGCCGTCACCAACTCGAACTGCGCGCCGCGTTCGACAAGGGCTTCGGCGGTCGTAGCTTGGAAGTCGATATGGAGGCCGGCCTGTTCAGCGTAGGCGCTCGCCGCGCCGATGGCCTCTTCGGAAGCATCGATTGCGGTGAGCTTGGCGCCCATGCGTGCGAGCGGCGCGGAAACGAGGCCGCCGCCGCAGCCGAGGTCGAGCGTTGTGACGCCATCCAGCGGATGGCGTGCGCCGCGCGCGAAGTGTTTTAGCGACAGATCGCGGATGTATTGGAGGCGGATCGGATTCATCCGGTGCAGTGCGCCGAACGGACCCTTCGGATTCCACCACTCTGCCGCGAGCTTGGAGAACTTCTCGATCTCGGCGGGGTCGAGCGTGGTTGCCATGCGCGACTCAGATCGGCGCGGGAACGAGGCGGGTCAAGGCGTATCGCCAAAGCCTGGAAGCGTGCTAATGCCGCGCTGAAGCTTTCGGATCACGGCTCGAGTTCATGTCACGTGTGGTGATGAAGTTCGGCGGCACGTCCGTGGGCGACGTGGACCGCATCGCCCGCGTCGCTCGCATCGTCGCGGCCGAGCGCAAGCCGGGCCAGGGACTGGCAGTCGTTGTTTCCGCCATGGCGGGAGAAACCGACCGGCTCGTGGGCCTGGCGCGCGGCGCCGCCGGCGAGGGCGGGTCCAATGCGCCGATGAGCGCCGGCGACTTCAACGACGAGTACGACGTCGTCGTGTCGGCGGGCGAGCAGGTGACCACCGGGTTGCTTGCGCTTGCGTTACGACGGCTCGGTATTCCAGCGCGCTCCTGGCAGAATTGGCAGATTCCGTTCCGCACTGACGGGGCGCACGCCAAAGCGCGCGTCGCCGACATTCCTGAAAAGGTGATCGGCGCGTCGATGGACGAGGGCGTCGTCGCCATCGTGCCGGGCTTTCAGGGCATAACCGACGATAACCGTATTACGACGCTGGGCCGAGGCGGTTCGGACACTTCGGCGGTCGCGCTCGCCGCGGCGCTCAATGCGGAGCGCTGCGACATCTACACCGATGTGGACGGGGTCTACACGACTGACCCGCGCATCGTGTCGAAGGCGCGGCGGATTCCGAAAATCTCCTATGAGGAAATGCTCGAAATGGCCTCTGCCGGGGCCAAAGTGCTGCAGACGCGTTCCGTTGAACTCGCGTTCGCCAAGCGGGTGCCGGTGCGGGTGCTCTCTAGTTTCGTTGAGCCGGGAGCGCCCAATCCCGGCACGCTCGTGTGTGCTGAGGATGAAATCGTGGAAAAGCAGGTTGTTTCCGGCGTCGCCTATTCGCGCGACGAAGCCAAGGTCACGCTGCTGGGCGTCGAGGATCACCCGGGCGTCGCCGCCGAAATCTTCGGCAAACTGGCCGAGGCCAATATCAACGTCGACATGATCGTGCAAAGCGAGGCCCGGCAGCCCGAGCGCCAGAACATTCTGTTCACATGCCCGGATCGCGACGCGTCGCGCGCTGTCGAGGCCATCGAGAGCGTCAAGGCGAAGATCGGCGTGGAGGAAGTGCACATCCGCCGCGATGTGGCCAAGGTTTCCGTCATAGGCATCGGCATGCGCAGCCAGGTTGGCGTGGCGCGCACCATGTTCGCAGCGCTTGCACAAAAGGGCATCAATATCGAAGCGATCGCCACGTCGGAGATCAAAATCTCGGTCTTGATCGACGCGGCGTATACTGAGCTTGCCGTGCGCGCGCTGCATACGGCTTATGGTTTGGACGCGGCTTGAGCCGCGACAATGGAGAGCGCTGAGACACGATGGCAGGTCCGGCCAACATTGGCGGCTCCCGGATTCTCCTGCGCAAGTTGCGGGAGATCATGGAAGCCGGCGGCAAGGCGCAGGAGCGCCTGGATCGCCTCGTCGCCATGGTCGCCTCGACCATGGTGGCGGACGTCTGCTCTATCTATCTGAAGCGCGGCGAAGTTCACGAACTCTTCGCCACCCAAGGCCTGAAACCTGAGGCCGTTCATCGCACGACCCTGAAGATGGGCGAAGGGCTCGTCGGCCTCGTCGCCGAGCAGGCGGCGCCGCTTAATCTTGCCGACGCACCGCACCACGAACGCTTCTCCTACCGCCCCGAAACTGGGGAGGATCCGTATAGCGCCTTTCTCGGCGTGCCGATCGTTCGCTCGGAACGTACGTTCGGGGTGCTCGTGGTGCAGAACCGCGCCGCGCGCCAGTACGGCGAAGATGAGGTCGAAGCGCTGCAAACCATCGCCATGGTGCTGGCGGAAATGGTCGCGTCCGGCGCGTTCGGCGACCTCACGGCGATCGCCGAGGTCGAGGCGCTGCCGAGCCGCCCGGAGCTGCTGGTCGGTAAATCGTTTTCCGACGGCATCTGCATCGGCACGGCGGTGCTGCACGAACCTCACGCGCCGCTGGGACGCGTGATCGCCGACGACCCGATCAAGGAAGAAGAACGTCTCGACGCAGCTCTCGAACAGGTCCGCAAATCGCTCGCCGACATGCTTGACGGCGATCCCGGGCGCATTTCAGGCGTCTCGCGCGAAGTGTTAGAGACGTTCCTGATGCTCGCCAGCGATCCAAGTTGGGAGCTGAAGCTCAAGCTCGGCGTGCGCGCGGGCCTGTCCGCTGACGCGGCGGTCGAGCGCGTCCGCGGCGAACACCGGGCCAAGTTCAACGCGACGCGCGATCAGTATCTGCGCGAGCGCATGCACGATCTGGAAGACCTGGATAACCGCTTGCTTCGCGCCCTTGCGGGCGTCCATGGCGGTGCTGCGCAGACAATGCCCGAGGATGCGATCCTCATCGCGCGCGAGCTGGGCCCGGCGGAGCTGCTCGACTACGGGGCGCGGCTCAAGGGCGTGGCGCTCGAGGAAGGCGCCAATACGGCTCATGCGGCGATCGTAGCCCGAGCTCTCGGCATTCCGATGGTAGGCTCGCTACACGGCCTGCTCTCGCGTGTCGAAGGCGGGGACCGCATCGTGCTTGATGGCGAACGCGGCGAAGTGCGGCTCCGCCCCGAGCAAGCGTTCGTCCACACCTACAAGCAGCGCATCAACTTGCGCTCCGCGCGCGCCGAGGAGTTCGCCCGTCTCCGCAACATTCCGCCGGTCACCCAGGACGGGGAGCGTGTCACGCTGCTGCTGAACGCGGGGCTGGCGCTCGATGTGCATCATCTCGACGAAGCGGGCGCCGAAGGCATCGGCCTGTTTCGTACCGAGTTTCAGTTCATGGTGTCCGAGACGCTGCCGCGGCTCGAAAGCCAGACGACGCTCTACCGCGATGTTCTGGACGCAGCCGGCTTGCGACCGGTGACCTTCCGCACGCTCGACCTCGGCGGCGACAAGGTGCTGCCTTACGTAGCGGCCGAGCGAGAGGAGAACCCCGCCCTGGGCTGGCGCGCGGTCCGCATCGGCCTCGATCGCCCGGCGCTGCTCCGCTATCAGCTCCGCGCCCTGATCAGCGCCGCCGCCGGCCGGCGCCTGCGGGTCATGTTTCCGCTGGTCACGACGGTCGGGGAGTTCGAGGCGGCCCGCGCGCTGGTGGATCGAGAACTGGAATGGTCGCGGCAGAACGGACGGCCGCCGCCGTCCCTGGTCGAAGTGGGCGTCATGGTCGAAGCGCCGGCGCTGGCGTTTTCCATTCCCGACCTCAAGGGCCGGGCCGACTTCATTTCCATCGGCACCAACGACCTGATGCAATATTTCTTCGCGGCCGATCGCGGCAACGCGCGCGTGTCCGATCGTTACGACATCCTCAGCGCGCCGGCGCTCAGGCTGCTGAAACGCATTCGCGACGACGCGGAGGCCGCCGGCCTGCAAGTTTCCATCTGTGGTGAAGCCGCGGGACGTCCGCTCGAAGCAATGGCGTTTACTGCGCTGGGTTTCCGCCGTCTTTCGATGCCGGCCTCCGGCATAGGGCCAGTCAAACGCCTTATTCTTTCCATGGAAGTGCATGACGTGGAGCGCGCGCTCTCGCGTTTGATGAGCCGCAACCGCCCCTCGATCCGCGATGAACTCACAGAATTTGCGGCGGCCGCCGGCTATGCGCTGTAACGCGTGTATCGGCCGCGTTGAGCTATGCTTGATTCGTGATTAGTCTTTCTCGGTGGCTCAAAATTTGCCTTTGTAAACGTATGGTCTCTTGAGGAGGGACCGCTCGACTGATGCTGCAACCCGTGCCCACCGACCCGCCGGCGACCGAGCCGGTCGATACGCGAGCGCAACGTCCGGCGCCCAAGGCGTCGCCGCCAGTGCTCGACAGCGCGTGGCGCGCTGGGCGCAAGCTCCTCGAAGCGCGGCAGCAGCGGGGCTGGACGCTCGAGGCGGTCGCAGACCGCATTCGTGTCCGAAAAGAATTCCTCGAGGCGCTCGAGGACATGAACGTCAAGCTGCTGCCGGGCAAAGCCTATGCCTTGGCGTTCTTGCGGTCCTATGCGCGCGAACTCGGCATCGAAGAAAAAGCCATCGTCGATCAATTTCAGGACGAATGTGCGCTCAGCCGGGAAGATGTAACCAAGCCCATTCGCAATCCTACCTCCAAGCCCCGACAACGGCCTCCGTGGGCCGCGGCGGCGGTCCTTGTGATCATAGCGGCCGGCTTTGTGGTCTGGAGAGCCCTAGACGCGCAGCTGGGATCGGAGAGCGAGCAAGTTGTGGCTGGCGCCCCGCTTGCGGGCAGCCAGCGCGTCGTGCCTGCGGCTACCGGCGCGGTTGAGACGCGCGTGGTCGAAATTCGCGCCGTGACGGACGGCTGGCTGGAGGCGCGGGGCCCCGATGGCACGGTGTTCCTCTCGCGGACCCTGCGGGCGGGCGATGTCTACCGGCCCGATCCAAGCCCGGGCTGGACGCTCCATGCCCGCGACGGCGGTGCGTTCGAGCTGTTCGTGAATGGCGTTCCGGCGGGTCTGTTGGGCACGACAGGGATGCCCGTTCTGGGCCGCCAGATCGACGAAATCCAGCCGCTGACCCAGGCTGAGATCGTCACGCCCCGCAGCTAAGCCACAGCCGCCGGAGCTGTTAGCAGGCCTGGGCGCGCGCTATCTCCGGCTTGAAAGGAAACGGCCCATGGACGGCGCCGCCGCCGACCTGCACCACATCCGGCCATGGCGCCGGATCGAACGACGGCGCTCGCGCAAGATCCGCGTCGGTTCGGTCGACGTGGGCGGCGATGCGCCAATCGCGGTGCAGTCTATGACCAACACCGTCACCGCCGATGCGGCGGCGACGATCAATCAAATCCGGCAGTTGGAGGAGGCCGGCGCCGACATCGTGCGCGTGTCCTGCCCCGACGAAGCTTCCACCGCGGCGTTTGCGGAGATCGCCCGCGCAGCCAGGGTTCCCCTCGTCGCTGACATTCACTTTCACTATCGCCGCGCAATCGAAGCGGCTGCGGCAGGCGCCGCGTGCCTGCGCATCAATCCCGGCAATATAGGCAACACCCAGCGCGTTAAGGACGTGATTCAGGCCGCGAAGGATCATGGCTGCTCGATCCGCATTGGCGTCAACGCCGGTTCGCTGGAGAACCACCTGCTCGAAAAGTATGGAGAGCCGTGCCCGGAGGCGATGGTGGAGAGCGCGCTCTATCACGCGGCGCTGCTCGAAGAGCACGACTTCCGAGAGTACAAGATCAGCGTCAAGGCGTCAGACGTGTTCTTGACGGCTGCGGCGTATCATGCGCTCGCAGAGGCCACAGATGCGCCTCTGCATCTGGGAGTCACCGAAGCCGGCGCGCTGCGAACCGGCACCGTGAAGTCATCAATCGCTATGGGTTCGCTTCTGTGGGCGGGCATTGGCGATACAATCCGCGTTTCGCTAGCTGCCGACCCGGTCGAAGAAGTTAAGGTCGGCAACGATCTGCTGAAATCGCTCGGTCTGCGCCAACGCGGGGTGACCATTATCGCGTGCCCGTCCTGCGCGCGGCAGGGATTCAACGTCATTGCCACGGTGGATGAACTAGAAAAGCGGCTTGCGCACGTCGCGGAGCCGATCACGCTATCCATCATCGGCTGTGTCGTGAATGGCCCCGGCGAGGCGCTCATGACCGATCTGGGCTTCACCGGCGGTGGCAAGGGCTCGGGCATGATGTATGTCGCAGGTCAAGCGGATCATAAGGTCGACAACCGCGAGATGATCGACCATATCGTTAGTTTGGTTGAGGATCGCGCAAGGACACTGCGCGAAGCGAAGGGCTGAGCGATGCTGCAGCAACATCTGCAGGACACGTACGAATACTTATTCGATACCGCTCACCGCGCGCTGAAGGAGGGCGCATCGTTTGCGCCGTTCGGGGCCGGCATCCGCAAGACTGGCGAGCAAATTCACACCAATGTCGATCTTCCGATCGACCGTTCGGCGCCGCAGGATCACATCTCGGGCTTGATCGCGGGCTTCCGCCAGGACGAACAGGAAAACGGGCTTATCGCCGCTGGGCTGGTGTTCGACGGCCGTTCGCGCGTCGATGACGCCGCCGCGCTCTGCTTCCACATCGAGGGCGCCAATGGCCGTGCGGTCGAAGTCATCGTTCCCTATGCGCGCCGGGCTACCGATGTGATTGCATTCGACGAGCCGCAGATCTCGGAAGTCGAGCCCGAGATTTTTTCCACCATCATGTAGCTCATGTCCGCGTACGACAGATTGGAACGGCGCCTATCGCAGGCAGTCGATCGGTTCGAGCGTGTTGAGGCGCGTCTCGCCGCCGCCACAGATGGCGCCGAAATCGTCAGGCTCGGCCAAGAGCATGCGGAGCTGAAGCCGCTGGTGGAAGCGGTTGCAGCGGTGCGTTCGGCGCGCGCGGAGATGAGCAATCTCGAAGCCATGTCGAAAGACGGCGACCGCGATGTGGCGGCGCTTGCCGATGAAGAACTGCAATCGCTGAAGGAGCGGCTGCCCGAGTTGGAGCAAGCCGCGCTCATCCTGCTGGCGCCGAAGGACAAGGACGAGAGCGCCTCCGCGATCCTTGAGATTCGAGCCGGCACCGGCGGCGAAGAAGCGGCGTTGTTCGCGGGCGACCTGCTGCGCATGTACCAGAAGTATGCAGGCAAACGCGGCTGGAAGTTCGAACTCGAAGACATTTCCGAGACCGGAATCGGCGGCGTGAAAGAAGCGGTGGCGAGCGTCACGGGCAAAGGTGTGTTCGGGCGGCTGAAGTTCGAAAGCGGCGTCCACCGCGTGCAGCGCGTGCCGGAAACCGAAGCGGGGGGGCGCATCCACACCTCCGCCGCGACTGTGGCGGTCTTGCCGCAGCCTGACGGCGACGTCGATATCGTGATCGACGACAAGGACATCCGTGTTGATACGATGAGGGCGTCCGGGGCCGGCGGTCAGCACGTCAACAAGACGGACTCGGCGGTGCGGATCACGCACATTCCTTCAGGCATTGTCGTCATCAGCCAGCTCAAGTCGCAGCACCAAAACCGGGCGCAGGCGATGCTGATGCTGAAGACCAAGCTCTACGATGCGGAACGAGAGCGCCAAGCCTCGGAACGAGCCGCCGACCGCAAGGGCCAGATCGGCTCCGGGGACCGCAGCGAACGCATCCGGACCTACAATTTTCCGCAAGGCCGGATCACCGATCATCGCATCAATCTGACGCTCTACAATCTCGCGGAAGTCATCGAAGGCGCGCTCGATCCGGTTCTGGATGCGCTGGCCGCCGAAGAGCAGGCGCAGAAACTCGCAGCAATGGAGCAGGAGGGGTGAGCGAGACGCTCGTCTCGCTCTGGACCAATGTCCGCAAACGTCTCGAAGCGGCCGGTGTCGAGACGCCGGTGCTGGATGCGCGGTTGCTGCTGGAAGCAGGGGCGGGCGTTTCGCGACTGGAAATCGTCACCGATCCGCGCCGGGCTGTGACGGCGGCTCAAGTGGACGCTGTAGACAAGCTTGCCAAGCGGCGCGAAGCCCGTGAGCCCGTGAGCCATATTATCGGCCGCAAACACTTCTGGACGCTCGATCTCGCCGTGAACGCAGACGTGCTGACGCCGCGCCCAGAAACGGAGTTCGTGGTCGAAGCGGGGCTCAAGGCGTTGCTGCCGGCCGATGCGCCGCATCGCATACTCGACCTCGGCGCGGGTTCAGGCGCGATCATCCTTGCGCTGCTCAAGGATCGGCCCAACGCGACGGGAGTTGCGGTCGACATCAGCGAAGCCGCGCTTGCGGTGGCGCGCGCCAATGCGGATCAACTCGCCGTCTTCGATCGGCTGGACATTCGGCAAAGCGATTGGGCCAAACATCTCGATGCCGATCGTTTCGATCTCGTCGTTTCTAATCCGCCCTACATTCCGACCTCCGAGATCGACACGCTCGCGCCGGAAGTCTCGCGCTTTGAACCGCGCGTGGCGCTCGATGGCGGGCCGGACGGCCTGACCGCTTACCGCATCATCGTCGCCAGCTTGCCGCGCCTGTTGAAGCCAGGCGGGGCGTTCGCGCTGGAAGTTGGCCTGGGCCAAGCTGAGGCTGTACGCGCGATGGCCGAAGCCATTGGACTCATCCCGGCCGAACCTTGGCGGGACCTCCAGGGCATTCCCCGCGTTGTTGTGGGGAATGCGGCATCATCCTCCGGTCTGGAAAAAGGCCTTGGATCGGTCCCCGGGAAGCACTAAGTTCGGAGCCGGAATCGATGGCGGAGGGGCTTTGTCGTCGGTTCGATAGGCTGGCAGGCGTTGGAGCGCCGCCGGCGGCTCCCTCAGTAAGAGGTTAAATCGCAGCGCTCGGCGCTGCTCGGTACGGCCCACAACGAACGGGCTTTTTAAACTCAAGGCGCTGGTCGCGGCTGACCCTCGGTCACGCGCGGCGCCGAAATGGACCCTAAGCACAATGGTGAACTTCCAATGAAGCGTCAGCGGGGCCGCGGCCGCAAGCCGGGCGGCGGTGGTGGCAACTACCACGGCAATCAAGGCGGTCATCACCACCCCAACCGCACGCTCGAGAGCAATGGGCCGGACACCAAAGTCCGAGGACCGGCCTCGCATATCTATGAGCGCTACCTCCAACTTGCCCGCGACGCGCAGAGTTCTGGCGACCGTGTGCTGAGCGAAAACTATCTCCAGCACGCCGATCACTATTTCCGCCTTGTGCGCTCAATGCAGCCGGCCGCGCCCGTGCCGCAGCCGCAGCAGAGCTTCTCCGAAGGCGCGGATTTCGAAGGCGCCGAAGAAGGCGCGCCGGACACCGAAGGCGCAGAGGAAGCAGAAGCGCGCACCGAAGGTGAAGAGCAGCCTGACGTGGAGTTTGCGGGCCAAGACGATGCTCGCGATGGCGGCGAGCGTGGTGACGGCGAAGGCGCCGGACGCCGCCGCGGCCGCAATCGCCGCCGCTTCCGTTCCGATGGCGAGCGCGGCGGTTACGAGGCGCGCGAAGGCGGCGATGAGCGCCGTGAGCGCAACGAAGGCGATCGCGAACCGCGTCGCGACCGCGAAGGCGGCGAACCGCGCGAAGCGCGCGAGCCCCGTCGCGAACGCCAACCCCGGGAAGACCGTGACGCAGGCGGTCGTGAAGGGTTTTCCGATGGCCCGAAGCCGGCGTTCCTCCGCGGCGGAGGCGGCGAGTAATTAGCGCTTAGATGTCGGCGGCCTGGGCGGCGCTGCGAGGCGCCGCTCGAGATATTCGCGCGCGTGGCGTTCGACGTCCGGCAAGTGATCTTCGCCCGGGTCGCGGCCGCGGAAGAAGTGATCGGCCCCTTCGATCGATGCGCCATCCACCTTGATGTTCTTTTGCGTGCGGATACGGCCTATGACGCGTTCCATGTCCTGGGCAGTCGTGACGCTATCACGCGTACCGTAGATGATGACGCCGGAGGCGGGACACGGCGCGAGGAACGAAAGGTCGTAGTGGTTGGCGGGCGGCGCCACTGCGACGAAGCCGTCGATCTCAGGCCTGCGCATCAGCAGCTGGAGGCCGATCCAGGCGCCGAACGAATAGCCGCCCACCCAGCACTGCTCGGCGTTTGGGTTCATGCTCTGCAGATAGTCGAGCGCGCTGGCGGCGTCGGAAAGTTCGCCCATGCCGTTGTCGAAGACGCCCTGGCTGCGGCCAATGCCGCGGAAATTGAATCGCAGCACGCCGAAGCCTTTATCGGCGAAGAGCTTGTAGAGCTGGACGGTAACCCGGTCTTGCATCGACCCGCCGGCGCGCGGGTGGCCATGAAGGATGAGGGCGATGGGCGCGCCTTCCTTCGGAGGTTCCTGGTAGCGGCCTTCAACACGCCCGGCTGCGCCCGGGAAAATCACTTCCGGCATTCGTTCCTAGACCCCAACTCGCCCTGAAAACCCGGGCGGCTTATTCTTGACCAAAACACTCAGGTATCTTAGCTGAACGACAGAGCCAGCCCGGTCCCCGAAGGCGGCGGCTTCTAGCACATCAATTTGGGGGCGTGCGAGGCGGAAGGGTAGACGCATGCGTTTAACGTCGAAGGGCCGCTATGCGGTCATGGCGATGGCCGATCTGGCGCTGCACGGTGGCGTAGAGCGGGCCGTGCCGCTGCAGGAGGTGGCGCGCCGGCAGGAGATTTCCCTCTCCTACCTCGAACAACTGTTCGCCAAGATGCGCCGCGCCGGCTTGGTCTCGGGCGTGCGCGGACCGGGCGGGGGCTATCGCCTGGCGCGCGGGCCCGCGCTGGTGACGATCGCCGACATCATCGAAGCGGTGAACGAGCCGATCAAAGCCACGCGCTGCGAAGAAGGCTCGGCGAAATCCTGCATCGGCCGCAGCGGCCGCTGCATTGCTCACGGCCTTTGGCAGGAAATGGGCGACCGCATCCAAGTCTTCCTCGCGTCGGTCTCTCTCGCCGACGTGCTGGAGCAACGGTTCGACGGCGGCGCGCGCGTCGCTGCGGAATAGTTTCATGACCAAAACGCCCGTCTATTGCGATTACAACGCCGGCGCGCCGATTCGGGCGGAAGCGGCGGTGGCGATGTCGCGCGCGCTGGCGGCGGGCGGCAATGCATCCTCGGTGCACAGCGTCGGCCGGCGCATGCGCGCGATGATCGAAGATGCGCGCGAACGGATCGCGGGCGCGCTCGACGCAAGCGCAGAGAACGTGGTGTTCACCTCGGGCGCGACGGAAGCGCTGCATTTGGTATTGGGAAATTCGGATACGGCGTCGCTGATCGTCTCCGCAGTCGAGCACGATGCGGTCTTTGAGCACGCGCGCCGCGCGGTGCGCTCGGAGCATGTCGCACCGGTTGACCCAGGGGGATTGCTGGATCTTCGAGCGCTCGAAGGGCTATTGGCGATGACGCCGAAGCCGGCGCTCGCGGCGGTGCAGCTGGCGAATAACGAAACCGGCGTGATCCAGCCGATCGCACAGATTGCGACGCTGTGCCGTCAGCACGGCGCGATGCTGCTCGTGGACGCCGCGCAGGCATTGGGCCGCATCCCGGTCAGCATCGCCGATCTCGATGCGACCTACGTCGTGGTCTCTAGCCACAAGATCGGCGGCCCGCCGGGCGCCGGCGCGCTTGTGCTTGCACCCGGTGCGCCGTTCATCACGACGCGTTTTGGCGGGGGCCAGGAACGCGGGCGCAGGCCCGGCACGGAGAACGGCGCGGCTGTCGTCGGCTTCGCCACGGCGGTAGAGTGGGCGCTGAAAGGGATGGAATGCGAAAGCCATCGTATCGCCTCGATACGCGATAGGTTCGAAGCGCGCTTGCCAAGCGATGCGGTCGTCTTCGGCGCCAGCGCACCGCGCTTGCCGAACACGTCGAACTTCGCGCTGCCGGGTCTGGCTGCGGAAACCGCGGTGATCGCCATGGACCTTGAAGGCGTGGCGATCAGTTCTGGCGCCGCGTGTTCGTCGGGCAAGGTGCGCTCAAGCCGCGTTCTCGCGGCGATGTCAGTTCCCGCCGATCTGGCTAAAGCTGCGCTGCGCGTGAGCTTCGGCCACGAATCGAAAGAGTCGGATGTCGAGGACGTGCTCAATGCGCTGAGCAAAGTCGCTGCGCGCCGCAACCGCGGAGCAGCGGCATGAGTGCGGTGAAGGAAACCATCGACAAGGGCACGGTGGAAGCCGCGCGCGCTCTCGAAGCCGAGAAATACAAGCACGGCTTCGTCACCGAGCTCGAGCAGGAACTGGCGCCGCCAGGCCTCAACGAAGACATCGTCCGCTACATTTCTGCCAAGAAGGGTGAGCCCGACTGGATGCTCACGTGGCGGCTGGAGGCGTTTCGGCGCTGGCAAACGATGGACGAACCCGCGTGGGCGCTCGTCCACTATCCGCCGATCGACTATCAGGCCGCGCGTTATTACGCGGCGCCGAAAGCCGGCGCGAAGTACAAGAGTCTCGACGACGTCGATCCGGAAATCCTCGATACCTACAAAAAGCTCGGCATCCCGCTGAGGGAAGCCGAGGTGCTGCTGGGCGTCGAGGGCGCCGCAAAGGTCGCGGTCGACGCGGTGTTCGATAGCGTCAGCGTCGTCACCACGTTCAAGAAAGAACTGGCTAAAGCGGGCGTCATCTTCTGCTCGATGAGCGAGGCGATCCGCGAACACGGCGAGTTGGTGAAGGAATACCTTGGCTCGGTGGTGCCGACCTCGGACAATTTCTTCGCCACGCTGAACGGCGCCGTTTTCTCCGACGGCTCGTTTGTTTACGTGCCGCCGGGCGTGCGCTGCCCGATGGAGCTTTCGACCTATTTCCGCATGAATGCGGAGGGCACTGGCCAGTTCGAGCGCACGCTAATCATCGCCGACAAGGGCGCGTACGTCTCCTACCTCGAAGGCTGCACTGCGCCGATGCGCGACGAGAACCAGCTGCATGCGGCGGTGGTCGAACTGGTCGCCCTCGATGACGCGGAGATCAAATATTCGACCGTGCAGAATTGGTGGCCGGGCGATGCGGATGGCAAAGGCGGAATCTATAATTTCGTCACCAAACGGGGCGATTGCCGCGGTCTGCGGTCGAAGATCAGCTGGACGCAGGTGGAGACGGGCTCGGCGATCACGTGGAAGTATCCAAGTTGCATCTTGCGGGGCGAAGAGAGCTCAGGAGAATTCTACTCGATCGCCGTCACCAACGGGCGCCAGCAGGCCGATACCGGCACCAAGATGATCCATCTGGGACGCAACACGCGTTCGCGGATCATCTCCAAGGGCATCTCGGCCGGGCGTTCGTCCAACGCTTACCGCGGTCTCGTCTCAGCCCATGCCAGAGCCAAGGGCGCGCGCAACTTCACGCAGTGCGATTCACTGCTAATTGGCGACAAGTGTTCGGCGCACACCGTGCCCTATGTCGAGACTCGCACGCCGGATGCGCAATTCGAACACGAGGCGACGACCACCAAGCTCTCCGACGACCAGCTCTTTTATCTCCGGTCGCGCGGCATTCCGGAGGAGGAAGCGGTCGCGCTGCTGGTGAACGGATTCGTCCGCGAAGTGCTGCAGAAGCTGCCGATGGAGTTCGCGGTGGAAGCGCAGAAGCTGTTGGAAGTCAGCCTCGAAGGGAGCGTCGGATGAAGGCGCTCCTGGCTGCGCCAGCATTTTTGTTCGCCGCCTGCAGCGCGCCCGCGGTCGAGCGGGCGGATGTTGCTGCGCTCATGCCTTGCACGGAGTGGGCGCGTGTGGCTGGCGAAGCGCCTCCGGCCGCATGCGTGCTGCAAGCCGGCGATGCGACGCTGCGCGTCACGTATGAAGAGATGGCGGAAGGCGCCGATGGTGGCGACGTTCGCGTCGAAGTGCTCCGCGACAATGGCTCTGTGGTTCAGACCTTCGTCGAACAGGGTGTGTCCGAGTATCTGCCGGCCAACATTGAAGACATTGACGGCGACGGCCGCGCCGATGTGCTGATCCCGCTCTATAGCGGCAACGTTAACACCGGTTACGGGGTCTGGATTTATCGGGTGGCGCAAGGCGCCTACCGGCGCGCAGGCGAGATTTCAGCTGTCGAAATCCTCCGAACCAATGAAGGGTATCTGGCGACGCAGGCGCGGTCGAGCTGCTGTTCGTGGGGAATCTCGTTCTATCGCGTCGGCGCGGAAGCGCTTGAGCTTTTGGTGACGCTGAATGTGAGCGCGGAAGGCGAAGATGCAGAGGGTCGCGTGTTTGGTGTTCAATGCGCGATCGAGGAGGCGCCGGGGCTGCCGGCGCTCGACATGAGCGAGGAGGAGGCGCGCGCCCATTTCTGCGCAACGTCGGAGGCGGAGGTATACGGGTGATATCGAAAAAGCCCATGAGCGCTTTTTTAGCGGCGGCGGTGCTCGTGCTCTCGGCGTGCGGTCAGCAACAGGGCGATCAGCAGGCCGAAGGCTCGGCCGCGCCCGTCGAGGCGCCCTCGGTCACCGATCCAGCGCGCGCAGAGTTGCCGCCGGTGGATGCCGCGCTGCTCAGCGCCCCGAACGATGCGTTCACCGCAATCGAGCCCAGCGAGGTTGGCGTATTCGGCGCGCCGGAGGTGATGCAGGCGCTCGATCCATTGTTGGGGCCTGAAGCGACTGAGGGTTCGGTCGTCCATCTTACGGTTCGTGAAACCAGCGCCGATCAAACCATCGCGGATATCGTACGCTCGGGGTTGCAGGACGATTCTGTGTCTGCGGGTCACGTGCGGATCGAATTCCGGCGCGAGGCGGATGGCTGGTATCCGACCAACGCCTATCGCCGCACCCAGTGCGCGCGCGGCGGCGAGGCGGGGCAATGGACCGCGGGGCTCTGCCCATGAGTGAGCGCGAATACTGGTTCGCACGGCGCTTTCCGCTGAAGGACCCGCGACAATCGTACGCGCCGGTGCATTGGAAGGGTTACGCCGTTGCTTTGATCTTCGTGAGTGCGCTGACGGCAGGTGGCGTGGCGTTCGCGTGGCTCGGTGCGAGCGGCGATCTGTTCATGGGGATACTTGTGTTCGCCGGCGTCGCTATTGTCGCGGGCGGCTGGTTCATCCTTACCGCGAGGGCGAACGGCGATCCCGTGCGCACCGTCGCTGACTACAAGAAGGACAGGCAACAGGGTGTTTGATGTAAAGGACCTCCATGTCGCCGTCGGCGGCGCCGAGATCATCAAGGGCCTCACGCTGAGCGTGCCGGCCGGCGAGACGCACGCGATCATGGGGCCGAACGGATCGGGGAAGTCGACGTTGGCATATGCGCTCGCCGGCCGCGACGGCTACGAGGTGACCAAGGGCGCTGCTTCGCTCGGCGGCGCAGATCTGCTGGCGCTCGAACCCGAGCAACGCGCCGCTGCGGGGCTGTTTTTGTCGTTTCAGTACCCGGTCGAAATTCCGGGGCTGTCGGCGATCGCCTTCTTGAAGGCGGCGCTCAATGCGCAACGCAAGGCGCGCGGACTCGAACCAATGGCGTCGCCGGACTTGTTGAAACTGCTGCGCGCCAAGGCGGAGATGCTGGCGATCGATCAGGAGATGCTGAAGCGGCCGCTGAATGTCGGCTTCTCCGGCGGCGAGAAGAAGCGGTTCGAAGCGCTCCAGCTAGCAGTGCTCGAACCCAAGTTCGCGATTTTGGACGAAACCGATTCCGGTCTCGACATCGACGCGTTGAAGATTGTCGCCGCGAGCGTGAACGCGGCGCGCGCCCCGGATCGCGGCCTGCTCGTGATTACGCACTACCAGCGGCTGCTCGATTACATCAAGCCGGACCGAGTGCACGTGCTGGCGCGGGGCCGCATCGCCGCGAGCGGCGGGCCCGAGCTTGCACTCGAACTCGAGCGCGAGGGCTACGATAAATATCTGAGGGCGGCGTGAGCATCGCGGCCGAACTCCCCACCCGCCGCAACGAGGCGTGGAAGTATTCCGACCTTCGCAATGCGGTCGGCGACCAGCCGCACGTCTTGCGCGATGGGCGAGACATCATTGAGCGCCTGGCGCCTGGCACGCAGCGATCGACGGTGAAGCGGGGGGAGTCGCTGCTGTTCGTCGAGCGCATGGATGACGACCGCTTTATGGATGCGCGGTCGTTTGACTTCACACTGGAGCCGAGCGCGGCCTTAACGCGGGTCGTGATTCAGACGGGCGCCGATCTGCCGCTTTCGATCGCGCGGGCGCGCCTTGGCGCAGGCGCCAAGTACACACAGTTCGTACTGGCGTTCGGCGGTCGGCTTGCGCGCATCGAGTCGCACGTCAGCGTTGAAGGCGAGGGCGCGGAAGTGACGCTGAACGGCGCTTATCTCGCGGGCGGCGGCCGCCATGCCGATCTGACGTCTGTTATCGAACACAAGGCGCCAGGCGGCGTGACCCGCCAACTGATCAAGGGTGTCGCCCGCAAAGGCGGACGCGGCGTGTTTCAGGGCAAGATCGTCGTCGACCGCGGGGCGCAGAAGACCGATGCGCGCCAACACCATCAGGGGCTCTTGCTCGAGGACGGCGCGGAAATCTTCGCCAAACCGGAACTGATGATTCACGCCGACGACGTGCAGTGCGCGCACGGCAATACCGCGGGAGGCCTGGATGAGCGCGCTCTGTTCTATATGCGCTCGCGCGGCATTCCAGAAGCCGAAGCGCGCGCGTTGCTGATCGAAGCGTTCTTGGCGGAAACGATCCCGGCTACGCTGCCGGAAGAGCTACGAGACGAGTTGAGTCAGCTCATGCGCAAATGGCTGGCGACCGGTGCGCCTCCACTCGCGGCAACGGAAGGAGGGACGCCATGAACGCGCCGCTGATCCGCCGTCCGTTCGATGTCGATGCCGCGCGTGCGCAGTTCGCTATCCTCGGGCGTGAAGTGCAGGGCCGGCCTTTAGTCTATCTCGACAATGCTGCCAGCGCCCAGAAGCCGGAGGCGGTGATCGAAGCGATGGCGGCGCAGATGCGCGGCGCCTACGCCAACGTTCATCGCGGCCTGCACACCCTTGCGAATGAAACCACCGAGGCGTTCGAGGCCGCGCGGGCCACGGTCGCTCGCTTCATCAGTGCGCCGTCGCCGGAGAACATCATCTTCACCAAGGGCGGTACGCAGGCGATCAATATCGTTGCCGCAGGGCTCGACGTGACGCCGGGCGACGAGATCGTGCTCTCGGTGATGGAGCATCACTCCAACATCGTGCCGTGGCATCTGCTGCGCGAGCGCAAGGGCGCGGTGCTGAAATGGCTCGACATCGATGAAGACGGCGACATTGACCTCCTGACCCTCGACGCATTGATCGGCCCGCGGACGAAGCTGGTCGCGATTACGCACATGTCCAACGTGCTTGGCGTGAGGACGCCTGCCGCGGAGATCACGCGGATCGCCCACGCCAAGGGCGTGGCGGTGCTATTCGACGGCTGTCAGGCGGCCGTGCACGGCGCCGTCGATGTTCAGGCGATCGACGCGGATTTCTACGCGTTCACCGGCCACAAGCTCTACGGCCCGACGGGCGTTGGCGCGCTGTACGGCAAAGGCGAGCTGCTTGCCGCTATGCCGCCCTTTGAAGGCGGCGGCGAGATGATCGATATCGTCGAGCGCGAGCGCGTCACCTACAACGAGCCGCCGCATCGTTTCGAGGCCGGCACGCCGCCAATCATCGAAGCAATCGGCCTCAGGGCCGCAATCGATTGGTTCACCGGTCAGGATCGCGCCGGCATCGAGGCGCATGAGGCGGCGTTGCGCGATCGAGCCATGGAGGCACTGCGCGAACTGAATTGGGTCAAGCTGCACGGTGCGGCGCCGGATAAAGGCGCGATCATCGCCTTCTCCGTCGAAGGCGCGCACCCCCACGACGTGGCGCAGATTTTGGACAAGCAGGGCGTCGCCATCCGTGCTGGACACCATTGTGCGCAGCCGCTGATGCAGCGTCTTGGCGTTACTGCAACGGCGCGAGCGAGCTTTGCCTGCTACAATCGCATGGAAGAAGTCGACGCGCTGGTCGAGGCCTTGCACAAGGCGCGGAAACTTCTGAGCTAGATGATGATGGACGGATCCGTTTCCCCGCCGACTGCTCTGCCGAAAGCCGAGCTCGACCGCATCACCGATGATCTGGTGGCGCAGTTCAAGACGGTGTTCGATCCTGAGATCCCGGTTGATATCTATGAACTGGGGCTCATCTATAAGGTCGACATCAATGACGAAGGCTTTGTCGATATCGAAATGACGCTGACCGCGCCGGGCTGTCCGGTGGCCGGCGAAATGCCGGGCTGGGTCGAAGCGGCGGCGCGCAAAGTGCGCGGTGTAACCGGTGCGAAAGTGGATCTGGTGTTCGATCCGCCCTGGACCCCGGCGCGCATGAGCGACGAAGCCAAGCTCGAACTGAACATGTTGTAGGCAATGACGCGCAGACCTAGACCTAAGATCGTGACCCTGACGGAAGCTGCTGCGGGGCGCGTCAAAGAGATCATCGCCAAGGGCGAGAAGGCCTACTTGCGCGTGGGCGTCAACAATGGCGGCTGTGCGGGGATGGAGTACACGCTGGCCTACGCCGAGGCGCCGGAGAAGTTTGACGAGCTGGTTGAAGACAAGGGCGTGCAAATCCTCGTCGCTGCGGATGCCGTCCTGTTCCTGCTTGGCTCCGAGATAGATTACGAGGTTGGACGACTCTCGGCCAAGTTCGTCTTCCGCAATCCGAACCAGACCGACGCCTGCGGCTGCGGCGAAAGCGTCACCATCGTGCCGGCCCAAGCGGAAGCCTGACCAATGGCCGACAGCTTCCACGAATTCGTGAAGGAGCTGTTCGCCGGCATGGGTCCTGTTCAGGTCAAGCGCATGTTCGGCGGCGCCGGAGGCTATGCCGATGGCGTCATGTTCCTGCTGCTGGCCGACGATGCAATCTATCTCAAGGCCGACGATGCCCTGAAAGCTGAGCTGAGCGCGGAAGGTTGCGGGCCTTTCGTGTGGGAGCCGCAGAGCGGGCCGCGCGCCGGCGAGAAGGTCGACCTCGGTTACTGGCGCTTGCCCGACAGTGCGCTCGACGATCCGGACGAAGCGGCAAAATGGGGGCGCAAAGCGCTGGCGATCGCGAAAGCCAAGGCGGCGGCGAAAGCGCCGAAGAGGGGCGCGAAGGACAAGAGGGTCAAGCGCTAGAAGTCGGCCCAGCCATCCTTGTCGAGATCGCGCGCGCGTTGGGCCCAGTCGCCGTCAGGCTCACGCGGGTCGACGCCAAACCACTGAGCCAGCGGCGTCTCGCGCCAAGTCGTCGTACCAATGCCGACGGCGATGAGCGACGAAGGCACAAGCACTGATGAGAGCAGCAGGAGCGCCACGAACCCCTGGGAGGACTTGATCTCCGCCCAGGTTCCGCCTTGCAGCCAAATGCCGATCGGCTCCAGAAGCCACGCGATTTCTTGCACGGCCCAGTGTAGCATGACGAGGTTAAGTGCCTTTGAATTGAGCCGGCCGCTTCTGGAAGAACGCCTGCACGCCTTCGCGGAAATCCTCGGTGCGTCCGGCCAGCCGCTGCGCCTGTCGTTCAGCTTGAATCTGCTCTTCCCAGGTACTGTCGAGCGAAGCCCAGGTTAGGCGCCGGATCATGCCGAGCGTCTTAGTCGGACCGTTTGCGAGTTCGAGCGCCAGCGCCTTCGCCGTCGGGAGCAGGTCGGCGTCTGGCACGCAACGGTTCACCAAGCCCCACTCGTAGGCCTGCTTCGCGGGGACGCGTTCGCCCATCAGCATCATTTCCATGGCGCGTGCACGGCCGATCATGCGTGGCAGGTGATAGGTGGCGCTGCCGTCAGGCACGAGGCCGATGCGGCGAAACGCTTGCAAGAAGTAGGCGCTTTCGCCAGCGACGATGAGATCGCCAAGCAGCGCGAACGAACAACCAATGCCGGCTGCGGCGCCATTCACGGCGGTGACAAAGGGGATGGGCAGGTCGCGCAACATGGTGATGAAAGGATTGAACGTTTGTTCGAGAACCGCGCCAAGATCCGGCTGACCGTCAGCGTCGACGGGCGGCGCGCCGCTAGCCAAGTTGGCCCCAGACGAGAACGCCCGGCCCTCGCCGGTAAGCACCACGCAGCGCGCTTCCTCAGTGGCGCGAGTGAAGAAGACGGTGAGCTCCTCGGTCATATCGACGGAGATCGCGTTCAAGGTCGCGGGATCGTTCAGCGTAATGAGGGCGACGCCGTGCTCGAGGCCGTATTTGGCTTTAGCCATGGTGTTCTCCCACGCTTGGACGCGCGGGATCACTCTATCCGAGTTTCAAAGCCAGGCGATATGCTGCCGGAACGGTAGTGCTACGCGACGTAAAGCACCGGCGTGGCGTCGGTCGTCGTCTGATTACGGCCGTTGCGCTTGGAGGCGTAGAGGCACGCGTCGGCGCGCTCGACAAGGCCGGCGGGGGTATCGCCCGATTGCAGTCGTGCAATGCCGATCGAAACGGTGACTTGACCCAAGTCCTCGTTGGTGGAACGGCGCCGCAGCCGCTTGGCCTGAATGGCCTCGCGCAGCGCTTCCGCGGTCTGCTGCGCCACACGCTGGCTCATCCGCGGCATGATCACCGCGAACTCTTCACCGCCGTAGCGGGCGACGAGGAAATCTGGGCGGGCATGCGCCTGCATTGCGCTGGCGAGGAAGCGCAAAATCTGGTCGCCAGTGTGGTGGCCCCAAGTGTCGTTGAAGCGCTTGAAGTGGTCGATGTCGCATAACAGTAAGGCGAGTTCGCTGTGCTGGGACTTCGCCTCTTCGATGCGCATCCGCAGCGTCTCATCGAACATACGGCGATTTGCGAGGCCGGTGAGGCTGTCGGTAAGCGACTCGACGCGCACGGATTCGAGGCTCGTGCGCAGCGTGTCGATTTCCTGGGTGGACTTCTTCAGCTGCTCATTGAGCGTCTGATTGTGGTTGGCCATGTCGAGCGTGGCGGCCGCGAGGCTCGCCACAACCTGCCGGATCTGGTCGGGCCCGAGGCCGCGGTTGAGGTCGGTCGCCGCATTTTCCAGCGTGCGGCCGTAGTCGCCGCTGCGCTCCTCGGCGTCCTTCAGGAATGTAACGACTTGGCCCAGATCACGGGCGATTCTCTCACCGGCCAGCACGATCTGGGCGGAGGCGCCGAGGCCCGTGAAGAATTGCTCGTGGAGCTTAGCATTCTCTTCTCCGGTGAACGGCGTCCGCGCCGCGATGCGCGTGTCGATGGCGTCCCGAAGCGCCTGGTTGCGGCCGAGTCGGTACGTAAGCCAGACCTCGTAATTGGCGCTCGTCGGCGGCACGCCGTGCAGCCGCATCAGGTCGATGGTCTCCAGCGCGACATTCGCGCCGGCGGGGCCTTGCATCAGGATGTCTTGATCTGTCACGCGAACGAGCGCCCCGAAGGAATCTGCAATCGCAGCGACGCTAGCGGGGAGGATATGGACGAGTGGTAAATGCCCCAAGGGATGTGGTGAAAAATCAGTAGTTGCGCTTACGTGAAGGGTAAGCGGTAGACCTAGCGCTAGAGCATTGGGAGCCCGAAATGAACCGCCCGGTCCAGCCCTCGATCGAAGAGACCAAGGCCCGCATGATTTCGATCCTGGAACTGCAGAAGCGGCTGCAGACCAGCAAAGGGCCGCCGGATGCGCGGTTGCGCAAGGATAGGCTGACGCGAGCGATCAACCTGGTCCTCGATCACAAGGACGAATTCTTGAATGCGCTCAGCGCTGACTTCGGCGCTCGCTCGCGGGAGATGTCTACATTCACCGATGTCGCCGGCGCGATCGGGCCGCTGAAGCAGGCGCGGGCGAATCTCGAAAAGTGGATGGCGCCGCAGAAGCGCAATGTGACGCCGTCCGCCCTTGGCCTGTTCGGCGCACGCGCGGAGGTGCGCTACCAGCCGAAGGGCGTGGTCGGGGTGATCTCGCCGTGGAATTTTCCGGTGTCGCTGGCGTTTGACGCCATTGCCGGCGCGTTCGCGGCCGGCAACCGGGTGATGCTGAAACCATCGGAGTTCACGCCAGTCGTCTCGGCGTTGTTGGCGCAGACGATCGACCTCTATTTCGATGAGGACGAGCTTGCCGTGATTCAGGGCGGACCCGATGTCGGCGCAGCGTTCGCCGCGCTGCCGTTCGACCATCTGATCTTTACCGGCGCCACCAATGTCGGGCGCCATGTCATGCGAGCGGCCGCAGACAATTTGACGCCGGTGACGCTCGAACTCGGCGGCAAGTCGCCGGTGGTGATTGGACGCAGCGCCGATCTCACCAAGGCGGCGGCGCGCGTGATGCAGGGCAAGACCATGAACGCCGGGCAGATCTGCCTGGCGCCGGACTATGTGCTGGCGCCGCAGGAAAGCGTCGATGGGTTCGTGCGCGAAGCCAAAGCGGCGGTAGCGAAGATGTATCCCGCGATCAAGGACAACGCCGACTACACCGCGATGATCAATCAGCGCCACTATGACCGCGTTACTGGCTTGATCGCCGACGCGCGCGCCAAAGGCGGTGAGATCGTCACCATCAATCCGGCCAACGAGGATTTCAACCAGCAGGAGCATCGCAAGATCCCGCCGACGCTCGTCTTGAATGCGACCGACGAGATGCAGGTGATGCAGGAAGAGATTTTTGGGCCCGTCCTGCCGATCCGCACCTACACGGCGATCGACGACACGATCGGAGAAATTAACGCGCGGCCGCGGCCGCTGGCGCTCTATTATTTTGGCGACGACAGCGCCGAGAGCGAAGCGCTGTTGACACGCACGCATTCGGGCGGGGTCACCATCAACGACGTGATCTTCCACTTCGCCATGGACGATCTGCCCTTCGGCGGCGTCGGCCCGTCCGGCATGGGCGCCTATCACGGCCATCGCGGCTTCCTCGAGTTCAGCCACGAGAAGGCGGTCTATCGCCAAATTTCGAGCGAGCTTCTTTCAATCCTGCGTCCGCCCTACGGCGCGGCGTTCAAGAAGCAGATGGATGCGCGCCTTAAACCGTAGAGCTACTTCTTGGGCTTGAGAAAAGCGGGCGTGCTGTCGCCAAAGCCGGTGACGGCTGGGCTCCTGTCTTCGCGCGGCGGGCGCCGCTCTTCACGGCGCGGTGGCTCGGCGCGCGGCGTGCGCGGTTCGCGGCGTGGTTCAGCGTCGCGCGGCGCAGTGCTCTCCACCGGTTCGGTCGAAGCGGTTGGACGGCTCTCATCGCGCTTTTGATAGCGCTGCTTCTTTTCGCTCAGGCGGCGCGCGTGTTCTTTCTTCAGCTCTTCGGCGCGGCGCCCGCGCCCACCGCTGTCGCGCGGGTCGCCGATCGCTGCTTCCGGCACCCCTTCGATTTGCGCTTTTTCGATCGGCTTGCCGGTGAGTTTCTCGATCGCGTCGAGGCTTTTCTTGTCTTGCGGGCCGACGAGCGTGAACGAAGCGCCTTGCCGGCCCGCGCGTCCGGTGCGGCCGATGCGGTGGACGTAATCCTCGGCGTGGCGCGGTGGTTCGTAGTTGAAGACGTGGGAGACATCCGGGATGTCGAGACCGCGGGCGGCGACATCGGAGGCGATCAGAAATTGAAGATCGCCGGAGCGGAAACGGTCGAGCGTCTTGGTGCGCAGCGATTGATCGAGGTCGCCGTGAATGGGGGCAGCGTTGAAGCCGTGGCGCTTCAGTGAAAGCGCGACGACGTCGACGTCGGTTTTGCGGTTGCAGAAGACGATGCCGTTCTTCACCTCGCCGCTCTGCATCGTGGCGCGCAGCGTGGCGCGGCGGGTGCGCGGATCGCCGCCTGGAAGCATGACGACGCGTTGCGTGATGGTCGCGGCGGTGGTGGCGGGCTTCGCCACTTCGATGCGCAGCGGATTGTGCAGGAAGGCTTGCGTGAGGCGCGTGATCTCGGGCGGCATGGTGGCGGAGAAGAACAGCGTCTGGCGCGTGAATGGCGTCAGTTTGAAAATGCGCTCAATGTCGGGAATGAAGCCCATGTCGAGCATGCGGTCGGCTTCGTCGACGACCATCACTTGCACGCCGGTGAGCAGGAGCTTGCCGCGTTCGAAGTGATCGAGCAGGCGTCCGGGCGTGGCGATCAGCACGTCGACGCCGCGCGCGAGCAACGCGTCCTGATCGCCGAACGACACGCCGCCGATCAGCAGCGCTTTGGTGAGCTTCTGATACTTGCCGTATTTGTCGAAATTCTCGGCCACTTGCGCCGCGAGTTCGCGTGTTGGCTCAAGAATTAGAGTGCGCGGCATCCGGGCGCGGGCCCGGCCGGCGCTAAGGATGTCGATCATCGGCAGCACGAAGGCCGCGGTCTTGCCGGTGCCGGTTTGGGCTATGCCGAGGATGTCGCGGCCCTTCAGCACTTCGGGAATGGCGGCGGCTTGGATCGGCGTCGGCGTGTTGTAGCCGCTCTCGTGCACCGCACGCAGCGTGTCTGCCGAGAGGCCAAGATCGTCGAAGGTTTTGGATTGGGTCTGCAGTTCTTGGGCGCTTTCGGGCGCTGAATTTTCAGAGGACATTCAATCTCACTTGGGGGCGCGCTTGGCTTCGCCTCGGACGCGAAGGAGCGGGCCGCATGGTTGGCGCTATCGGTCCAGCTTCTCCGGATTGAGTGAGCGGGACGTCCAGCAAGGGCGAGCACGCCCTCGGGCGCGCACAACGGACAGCGCGCACATGGAGGGATTTGTATGAAAAGTCAATGAACGCGGCCAATATTGCCGGTGGTGGCAGGACGGATGGCCTGAGAATAATCCGACATTTCGCTGCGAGGCATGCTAGGCTCGCGCATCAGCAACAAGAACCAATGCTTTTTGCCGCCCGCGATGGGCGGCCGCTGGCGCGCGCTAAACGAAATGAGGAATTGATGCCGATCCCTGGTGAGATGTTGAAACGCGGCTGGGGCGTCCTGCGCCTGCAGCCATGGCACCTGGCGGGCATCTTCACTTCGAGTGTTGAGGCGGAGAGTCTGGCCCGGTCTTTGGGGCCGGACTACGCAGTGCGATACGGCGAGCATGTGCCGGGCTCGTCCGAATTCAGTTACACGACATCGCCGGGCCGGCCAGCGGTCTAAACAGGAGCGACATGCCCTTCATCGTCAATTCATCGCCGGGGGCTGGCTTGCGGTTCGAGCGCAGCCAGACCTTTGCCGACGCGAAGACGGCGCTGGGCTGGGCCGCGGGACTCGAACGGCGCGGGATGCGCCTTATTCGCATCCGCGACACGGACACGGGCCAAGTGTTCAACGAGAGCGAACTGCGGGCGGAGATCAAGCGATTGAAGGAGGTCTCATGAGCAGGCTTACGCTGTTGAAGGATTCAACCGCGGCGGACCGTGCGTGGATGGCCGAGGTTGCCGCCGTGTTCGGTGCGCGCGAAGCGGGTCTGGCTCGTTTCGACGGGCGCGCAATGGGGGAGCCCGGCTCGAAACTGCGCGAGCTCTATGCCGCATATGAGAAGGCGCGTGCCGCTTATGAGGCGCGCTGAGCAAGGCACCACTCAAACCTATGATTGTTACTTGATGCTGTCTGTCGTGAGCGTTGCCGATCGAACCGGCTTTCACACTCTTGCATCTGCGCTGCGGGAAAGTGACCACATCAGCGTTTTGGAAGGAACCGGGCCGTTCACGCTGTTTGCGCCGACGGATGCCGCCTTCAAGCGATTCTCACCGTCAGTGCTGGCGAGGGTGATGAAGGATCGCGAACTGTTGCATCAGGTGCTCGGCTATCATTTCGCTGCCGGCCGGGTGGCGATGGCCCGCTTCGAAGGCAAGCGCATCCGCGCCGTTATGCGCGCGGGCGGCGATGTGATCATCGACGGAAAGGCCGGCGTGCGGGTCAATGCTGCGCGGGTCGTCAAGCCGGATCTGAACGCGGGTAACGGAGTCGTGCATGGTATCGACGGCGTGCTCTTGCCGCGCGAGTTGGCGGCGGCGATGGGCGCGGCGTGATCGGCGCGGTTGTTTCATACGACGGACGGCGCGGCGCGATCGCGCCGGATGCGGGCGGCGATGCGATTGCGGTCTTCGCAAGCGAAGTCGAGCGTGCGGGCTTTGCAGGGTTGGCGCGGGGCGATCGGCTGAGCTTCGATGTGAAGTCGGACAGGGCGCTGGGGCGGACGTTCGCGGTCAATTTGCGCAGGCTTTAGCGACGCGTCGGTCGCGCCCATTTTCGATGCCTGGTGTGTCCGCTTCAGCAAGGGCGAGCAGCCCCAGGGGCGCGTACAACGGACAGCGCGGAAACGGGGGATTTGTGGAGAAAGTCAATGTTGGGCGGGCATCTGATGCCACTGCCTAGTTGGTGATAAGCTAGTGTAGGGGATATCCTGCCTTGCCAGACATTTTTGTCAGCTACAGCCGAGAGGATCGCGACGCGGCAAGTGCTGTTGTCGAGTCGCTCACTGCGGAGGGCTGGTCCGTGTGGTGGGATCGTGGGCTGGTCGCCGGTGATCAATGGACCGATGCGATCAGGAACGCTTTGGACTCAGCAGGCTGCGTGGTCGTCCTCTGGTCGACAAGATCATGGAGCAGCCGATGGGTGCAGGCTGAAGCCGAGCTCGCCTTTAACAAGAACAACCTTGTGGCTGGTCGCCTTGATGACGTGGCGCTCTTGCCGCCGTTCAACATCATACAAACGGCTGACCTTCGTGCTCAGACCGGTCCGTCAGGAATGGCGCGTCTGATCGAGGGTGTCCGCAAGAAGCTCGCGAACGCGGATATTGATCGAGCGCTTCCCCTTCAGGGCCAAGAGAAGCGAGTAAGGTTGCGCGCTGCGCCGGTCGGCATTGTTCTCGTTAGCGCCGTGGACGGTGAGGTTGTCCCTGATCGAAGAGCATTGGATCAAGAGATACTACGGCGAGTTCCCCGGGATGAATCAGAGTGCGTGTTTGTCAACGTGAGAACGAATTCGGGCGAATTGGTCTCATGCGTCATACATGGCCCGAACAACGACGTATTTGGCGACGAGCGCGCGTTCTGGTGGTCATTCGCGCGTGTTACACTGTCGACAACGGCGGATCGTGTGTGGCTCAGGACAATGGGCTTAGACGACTATCAAATGGCGGACGTATGTGTCTCAGCGCAGTGTGCCTGGGCGGAGGCGGTTCGGTACACCCCAATTGTTGAAATGCGAAACCAACCTATTTGGCAACGAAACCGACATCTAAGCGCGTTGTCCGGCATGATTGATGGTGCCCCAACCGCCGAGGCAAAAATTGGGTACGAGATGGCTCTGGCGATGGTCTTGGCCACTCAGAGCGAGGACCTAGGGCTAGAAGGTCAGGCGTTCCGCGCCTTCAGGGAATATCTTTGGGTGCCCGGCGATGAACCAGAGGAGTTCATCTGCCACGATGGACGACCCTAAACGTCCACATCCTCCACGAACTTTGCGTTCGCTTGGATGTAGTTGAAACGCAGTTCGGCTTTCTTGCCCATCAGCGTTTCGATCAGCACTTCGAAATCCGGTGCGCCGCTTTCATCCAGCACCACGCGCGCGAGCGTGCGGGTGGCGGGGTTCATGGTGGTGTCTTTCAAGTCGGCCGGCATCATTTCGCCCAGGCCCTTGAAGCGTGAGATGTCGGTCTTGCGGCCTTTGAACTCGCCGTTGAGCAGCGCTTCTTTGTGGGCGTCGTCGCGGGCGTAGATGCTCTCCTTGCCGGCGGTGATGCGATAGAGCGGCGGCATGGCGAGGTAGAGGCGACCGGCGCGGATGAGCTGCGGCATCTGCTTGTGGAAGTAGGTGATCAGCAGTGAGGCGATGTGGGCGCCGTCGACGTCGGCGTCGGTCATGATGATCACGCGCTCGTAGCGGAGATCGTCGAGCTTGAACTTCGCGCCCATCTGCACACCGAGCGCAAGTGCGAGATCGGAAAGTTCCTGGTTGCCGCTCATCTTCTCGGCGCCGGCGCTGGCGACGTTCAGGATCTTGCCGCGCAACGGCAGAATGGCTTGCGTCTCGCGGTTGCGCGCTTGCTTGGCCGAGCCGCCGGCGCTGTCGCCTTCGACCAGGAAGATTTCGGTGTCCTTTTCGCCGGCGCGCGAACAATCGGCGAGCTTGCCGGGCAGGCGGAGTTTGCGTGTCGCGGTCTGGCGGGAGACTTCCTTCTCCTTACGCCGGCGCATGCGGTCTTCGGCCTGGGTGATGCACCAATCGAGCAGGCGGTTGGCTTCCTGCGTGTTGGCGGCGAGCCAGTGATCGAAGGGATCGCGCACGGCCTGCTCGACGATCTTCGCGGCTTCGGTCGAAACGAGGCGGCCCTTGGTCTGGCCCTCGAATTGCGGATCGCGGATAAAGACGGAAACGAGGCCTGCGCCCGTGTTCATCACATCTTCCTGTGTGATGACGGAGGCCTTCTTGTTGTTGCGCAGTTCGGCGTAGGCCTTGAGGCCCTTCGCGATGGCGGCGCGGAAGCCGGCCTCGTGGAAGCCGCCATCGGGCGTGTAGACGGTGTTGCAATAGGAGCGAAGGAATCCGTCGGCTTCGCCGAAGCCGTCGCTCACCCAGGTCATCGCCCATTCGACGCGCCCGTGGGGACCTTCTTTTTCGGTGCGGCCTGCGAAGGGCTCGGTGACGACGGCGCGCTTCGACTTGGTGAGTTCGCTCAGGAAGTCCGCAAGGCCGTTCGGGAAGTGCAAGACTGCTTCCGTTGGCGTGTCGTCGGTGATGCGCTCGGGCGCGCACTTCCAGCGGATTTGCACGCCGCGCTGCAGGTAAGCCTTCGAGCGCGCCATTTGGAACAGACGCGCGGGCTTGAACGCGGCGCCCTTGCCGAAGATTTCAGCATCTGGGTGGAAGCGCACGGTGGTGCCACGGCGATTGTGGGCCGGGCCGACCTCAACGAGCTTCGAGGTTGGCGCGCCGCGCGAGAAGGTCTGGCGATAGAGTTTGCGGTCGCGGGCGACTTCGACTTCGACTTTGTCGCTGAGCGCATTGACGACGCTGACGCCGACGCCATGCAGGCCGCCGCTGGTGTGATAGACTTTGCCCGAGAACTTTCCGCCTGCGTGCAGCACCGTCATGATGATTTCGAGCGCGGACTTTTTCGGAAACTTGGGGTGCGGATCGACGGGCATGCCGCGGCCATTGTCGGTCACGCGCAGCGTGCCATCGGCTTCGAATTCCACTTCAATACGATCGGCAAAGCCGGCGACCGCTTCGTCCATCGAATTGTCGAGCACCTCGGCGAAGAGGTGGTGCAACGCCCGCTCGTCGACGCCGCCGATATACATCCCCGGACGCTTGCGAACCGGTTCGAGGCCTTCGAGGACTTCGATATCCTTTGCGGTGTAGCCGTCCTTGGCGGCGGGCGGCGGCGGATCGCTCTCGCCGAACAGACCTTCTTCCCAGAGCTTTTCGTCGCCGTCTTTGGGCATCGGAGATTTCTTCTGCGCTTGCGCCATGAATGTTCCTTAAGGCGCTTCGCACGCCTCCAGCAATGATCGCTTCTGAGCTGGAACCGAGCAGGCTTCGGTATCCGGGGAGTAAATGACACGTAGTGGGGGAATTAAGTGTCTCTGAGGACACGCCGTTTCATGTCGGGCAAGAAAATCGCAGTTCCGCACGAAACAACGCTGCTTCAAGCGCCGTTTGCACGCCGTCACGGCATGCGGGGGCCGCTCTCAGAAGGACGAGGAGCAGCAAGCATGAAAAAGTTCGCAATGATGGCCGCGGTCGCGGCTGCAGCGCTGATGGCCGCCCCGGCCGTTGCGCATGCGCAATGGTACGCGGGCGCGGCCTACACGCAGTACGATCTCGATGGACCTGAGGTCGGCGGCGTGACCGGCCGTCTGGGATACAATTTCAGCCCATACTGGGGCGTCGAAGGCGAAGGCACGTTTGGAATCGACGACGATGAAGGCGTCGAACTCAATCATGCGCTCGGCGCCTATGCTGTGGGACGGTTGCCGTTCGGCGATTCCGGATTCTCTGCGCACGGCCGCGTCGGCTATCAGACCATCGAAGTCGACACACCGCTCGGCGATGCTGACGATGACGGCTTGGCCTATGGCGTCGGCTTGGGCTGGCAGGCCACCCAAGGCATCGGCATACGCGCCGACTACACGCGCATGGAAGGCGATACCAACGACGCCGACGCGATCTCGCTGGGCGCTTCGTTCAATTTCTAAGCGCTCTGGCAGAATGTGGAGCGTGGCGGGCCGGAGCATCTGCTCCGGCCCGCTTGCCTTGCGCGCGCAGAGGCGGCTACGTTTTCGGCGAGGGACCCTCCGGAGCTGGCAAGATGAAATACGTTGGGGTTGCCGCGGCGCTGCTGGCGCTGACGTTGAGTGCGCATGCGCAGGAGACGACCACCGCGCCGGCCGAGCCCGTCGCCCCATCTGCGTGCGCTGCTTTCACGGAGGCGCCGGCGCCACCGGATGGCGCGACCGCAACTGTGCAGCAGATCTAGGCCGCGGTCGCCGCATACGAAGGCTGGCGCACAGCCACTCAAGCCACGCTGGATTGCCGCGCAGCGGAAGTGCGTGCTCTCAATGCGCAAGCATCTGCGCGGGCGGCAGAATTTCGCGCCGCTCAGGCCGAGAACGCCGAGCGCGCTGCGGCTTTCCAGGCCCAACTCGATATCTTCGCAGCACGCCGGCAGCGCTGAGAAAGAAAGGGCCGGAGATTGCTCTCCGGCCCTTGGTGTCGAAGACGCGGTGACTACGCCTTGTAGTACATGTCGAACTCCACCGGGTGCGGGTGGGTTTCGAAGCGGTCGAGTTCTTCCTTCTTGAGATCGATGTAAGCGTCGATCAGGTCGTCGCTGATCACGCCGCCCTTGGTGAGGAAGTCGCGGTCGGCGTCGAGCGCGCTGAGCGCCTGGCGCAGTGACGACGAGACGGTCGGAACGTCCTTCAGTTCTTCCGGCGGCAGGTCGTAGAGGTTCTTGTCCAGCGGCTCGCCTGGGTGGATTTTCTTCTCGATGCCGTCGAGGCCAGCCATCAAGAGTGCGGTGTAAGTGAGATACATGTTGCCGGCGGGGTCGGGGAAGCGCACTTCGACGCGCTTGGCTTTCGCGCCCGTGCCGTGCGGGATGCGGCAGGAGGCCGAACGGTTGCGCGCGGAGTAGGCGAGCAACACCGGCGCCTCGTACCCGGGCACGAGACGTTTGTAGGAGTTCGTCGTCGAGTTCGCGAACGCGTTGATGGCGCGCGCGTGCTTGATGACGCCGCCGATATAGTAGAGGCACGTTTCGCTGAGATCGGCGTAGCGATCGCCGGCGAACAGGTTGTTCGAGCCCTTCCAGATCGACATGTGGACGTGCATGCCCGAGCCGTTGTCCTTGAAATAGGGCTTCGGCATGAAGGTCGCGGACTTGCCGTATGATGCAGCCACCTGGTGGATGATGTACTTATACAAGTTCATGTTGTCGGCCATTTGCGTCAGCGTGTTGAACCTGAGGCCAAGTTCGTGCTGCGCAGGCGCGACTTCGTGGTGATGCTTCTCGGGCTGCAAGCCCAGTTGGCCCATGATTTCGAGCATCTCGCCGCGCATGTCTTGCAGCGAATCTATCGGGGGCACCGGGAAGTAGCCGCCTTTCGGGCCCGGGCGGTGGCCGAGATTGCCGCCCTCATAAGCTTTGCCGGTGTTATACGGCAGTTCGGTCGAATCGAACGAATAGCCGGTGTTGTTCGGATCGGTCGACCAGCGCACGTCGTCGAAGACGAAGAATTCGGCTTCCGGGCCGAAATAGGCAACGTCGCCTGCGCCCGACGATTTCACATACGCTTCCGCCTTCTTGGCGATGCCGCGCGGGCAGCGCGAATAGGGCTGCAGCGTGCCCGGCTCGAGAATGTCGCAGAACATTGCGAGCGTGGTCTGCTGATAGAACGGGTCGATGTGCGCGCCTTTGGGATCAGGGCGCATGACCATGTCGGACTCGTTGATCGCCTTCCAGCCCGAGATCGATGAACCATCGAACATCGTGCCTTCGGTGAATATGTCCTTGTCGATCATCGACACGTCGAAGGTGACATGCTGCATCTTGCCGCGGAGATCGTTGAACCGAAGATCAACGTATTGGACTTCCTTGTCCTTGATCAGTTTCAGAACTTCGTCTGACATCGGAAACTCCCCCGAGCGTGTTTGTCGAACTTATGCGGGGCGCGGCCGTCTCGGTCCGGCCGGCGCCCGAGAATCACTTGCTCGTTTGGCGATCAGACCGCCGCCGGTCCGGTTTCGCCAGTACGGATGCGCACGACCTGCTGCACATCGAGCACGAAGATCTTGCCGTCGCCGATCTTGCCGGTCTTCGCCGCCTTCTGGATTGCCTCCAGCGCGGCTTCGACCTGCTCGTCAGGCACCACCACCTCGACTTTCAGCTTCGGCAGAAAATCAACGACGTACTCGGCGCCGCGATAGAGTTCTGTGTGACCCTTCTGACGGCCGAAGCCCTTGGCTTCGACGACCGTCATGCCCTGCAGCCCGATTTCCTGAAGCGCCTCTTTTACGTCATCCAGTTTGAACGGCTTGATGATGGCTTCGATCTTCTTCACCGGAGCATCCCCTTTATCCACAAGACTCGAGCGCGGCTTGGCCCGTCTTGAACCGCCCTGCTTGAGTCTGGAAGTTAGAGGGCTGCTGCGCCTGGACCGGCCGCGGCGGGCGCCTCTTTTCGAGGCGCCGCTGCTCAAGTCGGCGGCTGGCGCCGAACCACCGGCAGCATAAGGTGCACGAATGGTGCGCGTATTTCTTATCCGGCACGGTCGGCCCTCCCAGACCTGGGGCGGCGCCGGCAGCGATCCAGGTTTGTCCGAGATCGGGGCGGCTCAGGCCGAGGCTGCGGCGGAGATGCTGCGGAGGTTCGGACCTCTGGACGTGGTTTCTTCGCCGATGCTGCGTTGCCGGGAGACGGCGGCGCCGTATGCGCGATGGCGCGGCCTCCCGCCGGTGTTGGAGCGGCGAGTCAGTGAGATCGTCGCAGATGACGGGGTGGAAGATCGAGCCGTCTGGCTGCAGACGCGCTTTCCATGGCGCGAAGCGCGTCCGGGGCGTACCTGGACCACGCTCGAACCACGTCTGCACGAGTGGCGCGCGGAGATGCTCGAGTTCATTCGCTCGCTGCGCGCGGACACGGCGGTGTTCACGCACTTCATCGGCATCAATGTCATCACCGGCGCGGCCATGGGGCGCGAAGAGACCATTGTCTGCCGGCCCGATCACGCGTCGATCACCGTTATTGCCGTCGATGACGGAGCACTGCGTCTTGTCGCGCTCGGCGCAACGATGCAAATCGACGATGTCCGATGAGCCGCGAGATTATCACCGTCGAGCAGATGCGCGCCATCGACGCCGCCAGCGCCGAAGCGGGCGTAGCGACGCGAACTTTGATGGAGAATGCCGGGCGGGCCGTGGCCGAAGCGATCGTGCGCCGCTTCCCTCAACAGCGGACCGCTGTGCTTTGTGGCCCGGGCAATAATGGCGGCGACGGCTGGGTGGCGGCGCGCCATCTGAAGGCAATGGGCTGGCCGGTGTGGGTCGAAACGCTCGTCCCACGCGAAAATTTGCGCGGCGACGCCGCAGATGCAGCGGCGGCTTGGCATGGAGATACCCGCGCCATCGCTGAAGAAGGCCCGATGGCAGAACTCTTCATCGACGCGCTGTTCGGCGCCGGCTTATCAAAGCCGCTCGCCGGCGAAGCTGTACGATTAGCCCGCTTTTCGGCGCGCTTTCCCGAACGTGTTGTCGCGGTTGACTTACCCAGTGGTCTGAACGGCGACGACGGTGCGCCGCTGGGCGAGGTATGTTTCGAGGCGGCGCTAACCGTCACGTTTGTCCGCAAGAAGCCCGCTCACGTGCTGATGCCGGGCCGAGCCTGGTGCGGCGACGTGGTTGTCGCCGATATCGGTGCGCCTGAAAGCGTGGTCGCTGCGCAGAACGTCACGCTCTTCGAGAATGATCCCGAGCTGTGGTCGCTGCCTTGGCCGGAATTGGATGCGCACAAGCACGCACGTGGACACGCGATTGTCGCCAGCGGCGGGAACGCGCGCTCAGGCGCGGCGCGGCTGTCGGCGCGCGCGGCGCTGCGCAGCGGCGCCGGTCTGGTCACGGTGCTGAGCCCCGGCGACGCGTTGGCCGAACACGCCGCGCAGCTGACCGCAATCATGCTGCGCGAAGCTTCGGGGGAGCCGAGCTACGGCGAGGCGGCGAGGACGGCGCAGGCCATGGTGCTGGGCCCGGCGTTCGGCACGAGCGACGCGCACTACAAGCTGTTGCTGGCGGCGCTGAACGCGAAACCGCGTTGCCCCTTGGTGCTGGACGCTGACGCCATCACGCTGCTCGCGCCGCTGACGCATGGCTTGGAGGCGCACGATGTGTTGACGCCTCACATTGGCGAGTTCCGCCGCGCGTTCCCGGGAATCTGGAGCCATTCGCAGCACCCGATCGACGCCGCCCGGGCGGCGGCGGCTTACGCCCGCTGTGTTGTACTACTCAAAGGCGCCTCGACCGTAATCGCGGCGCCCGATAGGCGCGCCATCGTCAACACCACCGGCACGCCGTTTCTTGCGACCGCAGGGGCGGGGGACGTCCTGGCCGGGTTGATTGCTGGGCTGATCGCCCAGGGCATGGCCAGTTTCGAGGCGGCCGCGGCGGGGGCATGGCTGCACGGACGGGCTGCCGAAGCGTTCGGCCCGGGCCTGACAGCGGATGACCTGCCGGAGATTTTGGTTCAGATTCTCAACGAGTTAGCGCCGGCGTCGTTGCGCCGGCGCCCCGACGGTTGATCGGAGCTTCTGCGGCCCCAGTTTTTACGATAACCCTTGGCGCGGGACGCATGCTCGTTTCAGGGGGAGAACAACATGGTTTGGTGGTGGTGGATCATCCCCGGCTTTGTGGCCGTCATCGGCTTGGCCTTTGCGCTGAGCGGCCTCGGCTGGATGTTTCGTGGTCGGCCCTTCAAGGGCGGGCGCGGCGTCCTCGGAGGCGCGTTGTTCCTCGGCATTGGCGCGTTGGTGGGCCTACTAGGCCTCAATGTCCAGAGCTATCACCGGCTCACCTATGAGCGCCCGGTCGCCACGATCGAGCTGACGCAGAAGGGCCCGCAATTGTTCGACGCGGTGGTGACCGAGCCGCCGACCGAACAGGATCCGGAAGGCATCACCAGAACCTTCGAAGTCCATGGCGACGAATGGCGCATGGAAGCGCGCGTGCTGCGGTGGAAGCCATGGGCCAACGTGATTGGCCTGGACTCCCAGTATCGTCTCGACCGCTTTTCCGGCCGCTACACCGACACCCAGCAAGAGCTGAACGCCGAACGCAGCGCCTACGACATTCGTCCCACGCGCCAATCCGGCATCGATCTGTGGCCGCTGGCGCGCGAGTACAGCCAATACGCACCGCTCGTGGATACGCTTTATGGCTCGGGCGCCTACATGCCGATGGCCGACGGCGCCCGCTACGAAGTACGCATCACGCAAAATGGCCTGATCGCGCGGCCAACGAACGAAGTGGCGGCTGAAGCGTCTTCGAGCGGCTGGAATTAGACGGCAGCGGGCGGTTTACGCCTGCTGCGGCACCCCCTAAAGCAGCCGCCATCCAGCGGACGTGGCGGAACTGGCAGACGCACTGGATTTAGGTTCCAGCGCCGCAAGGCGTGCGGGTTCGACTCCCGCCGTCCGCACCATCCTACGCTCGCGAAGCGAGGGTAGGATGTGCTCCGAAGCCCCCGGCGAAGGAGGACCGGTTGATCCCAACGGCGAGCTTCGGACGGCTGACGCCGCGCCGCACTCCCGCCCGTGGACTCTGCCCGGGCGGAGTGCCATAAGCCCGCCTTTCCTGAATTTGCGCCGGGGCGGAGGTTTGCAGCTTCGGCGCGCATGTCGAAAGCACGTCTTATGCAGCTCACCGAGAGCCGGTCTGAAGGTCTTCTGCGCGTTTACGATGTCGTCGTGCCGGCGGCCGAACTGCAGCAAAAACTCAACGCCAAGATCGCGGAAGTGCAGCCCCGCGTGCGCATCAATGGCTTTCGCCCCGGCAAGGTGCCGGCGAGCCATATCCGCAAGGTCTATGGGCCGGGGATGATGCAGGACATCATCAACGAGGCTGTCCAGTCCTCGACGCGAGAAGGCCTGGCGAACATTCGCGCCGCCTCCGAGCCATCGCTCGACGTGAAGAGCGACATTCAAAAGGTGATGGCCGGTGGCGAAGACCTGAAATTCGAACTCTCGCTCGAAGTCATGCCGGATTTCGAGCCGGTCGACATGAAGACCATCAAGATCACGCGACCGACGGCTGCGGTAACGGACGAGCAAGTCGGCGAAGCGCTGACCGAACTAGCGAAAGCGCAGCGCGGCTTCGAAGCAAAAAAGGGCGCGGCCAAGGACGGCGATCAGCTGGTCATCGATTTCCTCGGCCGTATCGATGGTGAAGCGTTCGACGGCGGCACGGCGAACGATCAAGAAATGATCATCGGCTCGAACCGATTCATTCCCGGCTTCGAAGAGCAGTTGATCGGAGCGAAGGCCGGCGACGAGCGCACGCTGAAGGTGACATTCCCTGACGATTATCCGGTCGCCTCGCTCGCCGGCAAAGCTGCGGACTTCGAAACCAAGGTGAAAGAGGTGCGTGGACCGAAGGAAGGCGAGCCGGACGACGCCTGGGCGACGCAGATCGGTTTCGACAGCCTCAACGCATTGAAGGACGCGCTGAAGCAGCGCATCGAGAACGATCATAACCAACAATCGCGTGCGAAGGCGAAGCGCCAGCTGTTCGATCAGCTCGATGCGACGCATGATTTCGAGCTGCCGCCGCGCATGGTGGATGCCGAGTTCAACGTAATCTGGCGCCAGATCGAGCAAGACCGCCAGCAGGGCCGCATCGATCCCTCCGATGAGGGCAAGTCAGAGGACGAACTCAAGACGGAGTACCGCGCCATTGCCGAGCGCCGGGTGCGCTTGGGGCTGCTGCTCGCCGAGATTGGCCGGCGCCACAAGCTCGAGGTGTCCGACGAGGAGGTGGGCCGCGCCATCGCCGTGCAAGCGCGCAACTTCCCGGGCCAGGAGCAGCAGGTGTTCGAGGCCTACCGGCGCAGTCCGCAACTGGTCGCCCAGGTGCGCGCGCCGCTCTACGAGGAGAAGGTCGTCGATTACATGATGGAGCTTATTAACGTCACGAACCAAACCGTGACTCGCGAGGAGCTGTTTGCCGACGATGAGCCTCCGGCGCCCGCGCCGAAGAAAACCAAGAAAACCAAGGCGGCCAAGGCGGAAGAGTAGCCCGTGGCCTCCGGCGCAGCAGGCGGGGCTTGCGGGGCGCGGCTAAGCGTCAAATATGAGGCGCGCCGGGATCGTTGATTCCGGGCGCTTTCGAAAGGTCACCATGTCGTCGTTCGATCCCATCGCCACCTACGCCAACCTCGTTCCGATGGTGGTCGAACAGACCAGCCGCGGCGAACGGGCGTTCGACATTTTCTCGCGTCTCTTGAAGGAGCGGATCATCTTCGTCACCGGCGGTGTGGAAGACGGCCTCGCCAGCCTGGTGACGGCGCAGCTTCTGTTCCTGGAGTCCGAGAATCCGAAGCGCGAGATCGCGATGTACATCAACAGCCCGGGCGGCATCGTCACCTCCGGCCTCGCGATCTACGACACGATGCAGTACATCCGCAGCCCGATCTCCACCGTCTGCATCGGCCAGGCCGCGTCGATGGGGTCGCTGCTGCTGGCGGCCGGCGAGAAGAATCTGAGGATTGCGCTGCCGAATGCGCGCATCATGGTTCACCAACCCTCGGGCGGCTTCCGCGGTCAGGCGTCGGACATCGAGCGCCATGCAGAAGACATCATCGCCACCAAGCGACGCCTCAATGAAATTTACGTGAAGCATACCGGACAACCGTACGAGCGCGTCGAGAAGACACTCGATCGCGATCACTTCATGACCGCCGAAGAGGCGCGCGCTTTCGGCATTGTCGACCGCGTTTACGAAAAGCGCGAACTGCCAGAGAACGCCGGGTTCGGTGCTGCTTAGCTTTGGCGCCGTCCAGCGGGACGGCATTGTTTCATTGGATAAGGGACGTTACGCTCACGCCTTCAATTAGGGGTGAGTACATGCGTTTCGTTCAGATTCCGGCGGCCCTGGTTGCAGTCGTCTGCCTTACCGTCACCGCCGTTGCGCAAGATCAGTCCTCCACGCGCGCTTTCGTCGATCAGATCTCGCTTCGGACCGATGACGACAACGCTCTGGCGCGTTGGGACCAGCGCGTCTGTGTGGGCGCTGTTGGCCTCGCACCTGCCGAGGCGCAGGCGCTCGTCGATCGTATTTCGGCGCGGGCGCAAGCTGTGGGATTGCGGACCGGCGAGCCGGGTTGCCGCGCCAACGTCATGGTGATTTACGCGCCGGACTCCGACGCCATCTCGCGCCAGATCGTCGACCAGCGCCGCGACTTGCTGGGCTTTCAGGGCGACGACGGCCGCATCACGGCGGGGCGCGAAGCCATGGAAGACTTCGCCAACACGCCCCGGCCCATCCGCTGGTGGCACATTTCCACCAGCGGCGTCGGCAGCATCCGCCCTGATGCAGCGCGGGCGCGCCGGCCCAGCGGCACAACCGCCGCCATGGCGGCGTCCGGCGGCGGCAGCGGCGGCGCCTCCGGTGTCGGTGCGGGCGATGTAGGCAGCCCACTGGACATTCAGGGCGCGGAGGGTGTGCGCACAAGCGGAACCCGGACGCGCGCAGAAGTGCGGAACGACCTCAGCTACGCACTGGTCGTAGTGGATGCGCGGCGTGTAGCCAATGTGCCGGCAGGCGCCTGGATGGACTATGTCGCGCTGGTGACGCTGGCGCAGCTGGATCCGGACTCGCAGACCGCGAACTACCCGACGATCCTCAACCTGTTCAACGCCAGTGCAACGCCGCCGACGGGACTCACGAACTGGGACGTGGCCTATCTCCAGGGCCTTTACAACGCGCGCAGCGACGCGTCCGGTCGTCAACTGGCGTCGATCGCCCGTCGCATGGACGGCAGCGTCGGCCAGAATTGAACCGGCCAACGTGACTGACGCGGCAACGGCGCGCGCAACCGCGTGCGCCGTTTGTCGTAAAATACCGGCGCTGATCGCATCGCGATGTGTGCGACTCGATCAGCCTCGTAGGCTCAACGCGGCGGTTTGGGCGCGAGGAGGAGCCCATATGTCCAGACCTAGAACGTTTATGCCCATTTGGGGCCCCGTGCTGCTGTTGGCCGCGATAAGCGCATGTGGTCCGGCCGCCGCTCAGACCTCAGCCGACGCCGATATTGTCGTCACCGCCGCGAGTCGCGAGCGGGCGCAGGCTTTCGTTTCCCAGGTGGCGATCGCGCCTCAAACATCGGACCAGCTGGGGCGTTGGGATCGGGCCATCTGCGTCGGCGTCGCGGGCCTGCCGGCGCGCCAAGGTCAGTTCATTGCCGACCGCATCGCCCAACGCGCTTACGGCGTAGGGCTGCAGCCTGGCGCCAGCGGTTGTCAGCCGAACGTTACGATCATGATTGCGCCCGACGGCAACGCGATGGCGCAGCAGATGTTCGACAACGAGCCCAGCCTGTTCGCCCATCGTTACGAGACTGGCGTGAGCACCCTCGGCCAGGAAGCGCTTACGGCGTTCATCAACACCGAACGTCCTGTACGCTGGTGGCACGTAACGCGTGAGGTCAGCGCTGACGGGGAGATATTGAGCAGCGAAAATACCAGCATGGGCGCCGGAGGTTTTTCGTCTGAGGTCGTGCGTTCAACCGGCTCGCGTTTGACAAGCACGACGCGTCAGGACTTCGCGCGCGTGATTGTCATCGTCGACGCGCGGCGCACTGGCAGCGTGCAGTTGGCCGCGCTGGCGGACTACATCGCAATGGTGACTTTGGCGCAGGTCAATCCCGACGCCGACGCATCTGGTTACCCAAGCATTATGAATCTGTTTGCCTCTCGCGGCTCCGCCGCGAACCAGTTGACGGATTGGGATCTCGCTTATCTGGACGCGCTTTATGCCACCGACCGGGATTCGGCCTCCCTGCAAATGCAGCAGAGCGACATTGCTGGCCGCATGATCGGCAACGGCAGTTCATAACAACGTGAGCGCTTGAGCTGCGGCTCGATTTTTCCCGGACCCCACCTTAGGCTGGGTCCGGGAGGATCGGCGATGTGGCGTTCATTTGCGCTGGTGCTGGCGTTCGCAACGGTGGGAGCGGCGAGTCACGAGGCGGACGCGCAACAAGAGGGGCCGCCGCAGCCGGACATAGTGGTCACCGGCGTACGACCGGAGCAAATTCAGTCGTTCGTTGAGCAGATCACCGCGGTGCCGCCTTCTGTGGATCAAATCGCGCGTTGGAACGACGACATCTGCCTGAGCGTGGCGGGCCTCGCTGAAGAACAAGGCCAGTACATCGTGGACCGAATCTCGTACCGCGCCGAAGCCGTCGGACTTGACGCGGGACGTGAGGGCTGTCGGCCAAACGTGTTCGTGTTTTTCGCCAACGAGGCCGACGATTTCGCGCGCCGACTGGTCGAGGAGCGGAAGTCGTTGTTTGCGTACTATCACGAAGAGCACATCGTCACTCTCGGCCGCGAAGCGCTGACCGCGTTCGCCGAAACATCGCGCCCGGTGCGCTGGTGGCACGTCACGCAGACCCGCGGCGCCGACGGTGACCGACTAGGCAGCGACCAAGCGGGCAACCGATCGCCGCCGCCGCCCGAAATGGACGCGATGGAGCCGCCGGACGCGGATGCGCTCACTGGCGTGCAGGCTGTGCGTTCGCAGGGTACGCGCATTCGCGCTGCTGAGCGGCAAGATTTCAATCGGGTGGTTGTGATCGTCGACGGCCAGCGTGCGGCGGGTTATCCGGTCGATTCTATCGCCGACTACATCGCCATGGTGACGTTGGCGCAGATCGATCCGCGGGCGCAGACACGCGACTATCCGACCGTCCTCAATCTCTTCGCCGACGATCCCGAAAATGCGGCGTTTGAAATGACAAACTGGGATATGGCCTATATCGAAGGCTTGTATCGCAGCACCCGCAATGCGGCCAGCGCGCGCCAACAAGTGCGCGAAATCAGCAGGCGAATGGCTGGCGAACGGCGCCCGCCCGGATAAGGGGAAGCAATGAAACGTACGATCGCAGCAGCTGCGCTTGCGGCGCTTTCGCTTTGCATCATGGCCGTGCCCGCTGCGGCGCAGGCGCCGCAATCGGATGAGGATATCGTGGTGGTCGCCGAACGGCTGCGCGAGATGGTGCGGGAGTTTGTCGGCGAGGTCGCTGTCGCGCCCAGCAGCGAGCGTCAGATGGCGCGCTGGGACCGGAAGATCTGTCCGCTCGTCGCCGGCTTGCCGGCGCGCCAGATGCAATACATGGCCGACCGGATCGCTCAGCGCGCGCATCAGGTCAGGCTCGAGCCCGAGGGAGCGGGCTGCAAAGCCAACATTCTGATCTTCGTTACGCCTGACGCCAGCCGGTTCGCGGAAGGCATCGTCGACGAGTACCGGGAATTGGTCGCGTATTATTCAACAAACGGCGTCAGCACCCTTGGCCGGGGTCCGCTAGAGGATTTTACGACGTCCTCCGCCCCGGTGCGTTGGTGGCACGTGAACCAAACCGTCTCGGCCGACGGGCAGCAGCTCGCTGACGATACCGGCAATGGCGGGATGCGCGTCGTGCGTTCTGGTCAACCTCCCGGCCGGCTCCGGCGTGGCACTAGGCAAGACTTCCTCCGGGTCCTGATCATTGTCGACGCCCGCCAGGCGCAAGGCCTCCAGTTTCAGGCGCTGGCGGACTACGTGGCCATGGTGTCCTTGGCCCAACTCGACCCGGCCGGGGAAACCACCGATATCCCCAGCATTCTGAACCTCTTTAACGACAACCAGTCCGGGCGGCCCGCGCAGGCGGCGATGACCGAATGGGACGAGGCCTATCTGGATGGGCTCTATAACGCCCGCAGGACCGCCCCCAGGGAGGTTTGGCAGCAGCGGGATATCACCCGCCGGATGGTGGATAGCCTTGGCCCCGGCTTAATGCCGTCCACCCAGGAATAACGTGGGCGCGGTCCGAGCTTGAACAGACGGTCGGACGGGGCCACGTAGGGCGGGCCTTGCCGTATTCGTGGTTTATGAGCAGCGGATTTGCCCTTAAACAGGCGGATGTTCGCTGGGTGGACGGCTCTGGGCGCCTGTCTGGGCTGCTTGCGGCCCCAACCTTGCTATGATCGAATTGCCTCGGCCGGCAGCCGGGCAGTGCAACGTTTTTGAAAGGGATCGTGGTCAACCATCTGTTAGCAGGGGAGTTATCGGGGGCCATCAGCCCGCCGTTTTCGCCCGTTACCTGTGGTCCCGGACGGCCCTTGAAGGATCGCGTATGAGCAAAGCCACGACCAGCGGAGAGTCCAAGAACACTCTCTATTGTTCGTTCTGCGGCAAGAGCCAGCACGAGGTCCGCAAGCTCATCGCCGGCCCGACCGTGTTCATCTGTGATGAATGCGTCGAGCTCTGCATGGACATCATCCGCGAGGAGCACAAAACCTCGCTGGTCAAGTCCAAGGAAGGCGTGCCCAGCCCGAAAGAGATCAAGGGCGTGCTGGACGATTACGTGGTGGGCCAAGACCACGCCAAGCGGGTCCTCTCGGTGGCGGTGCATAACCACTACAAGCGCCTGAACCACGCCTCGAAGAACCAGGACGTCGAACTGGCGAAATCCAACATCCTGCTGATCGGCCCGACGGGCTGCGGCAAGACGCTGCTGGCGCAGACGCTCGCGCGGATCATCGACGTGCCATTTACGATGGCGGACGCGACCACGCTCACTGAAGCAGGCTATGTCGGAGAGGATGTCGAGAACATCATCCTGAAACTGCTGCAGGCTGCCGATTACAACGTCGAGCGCGCGCAGCGCGGTATCGTTTACATCGACGAAGTCGACAAGATTTCGCGCAAGTCCGACAATCCGAGCATCACGCGCGACGTGTCGGGCGAAGGTGTGCAACAGGCGCTGCTGAAGATCATGGAGGGCACGGTTGCGAGCGTGCCTCCGCAAGGCGGCCGCAAACATCCACAGCAGGAGTTCCTGCAAGTCGACACGACGAATATCTTGTTCATCTGCGGCGGCGCCTTCGCCGGCCTCGACAAGATCATCAGTCAGCGCGGCAAGGGATCTTCGATCGGGTTCGGCGCGCAAGTGCGTGACGAAGAAGACCGGCGCACGGGGGAGATTCTTCGTGAGATCGAGCCGGACGATTTGTTGAAGTTCGGCCTCATTCCGGAATTCGTCGGCCGTCTGCCGGTGTTGGCGACGCTGGAGGATCTCGACGAGCCGGCCCTGGTGACGATACTCACCGAGCCCAAGAACGCGCTGGTGAAACAGTACCAGCGCATGTTCGAGATGGAGAACGTGAAGCTCTCGTTCCCGGACGAAGCCCTCCGCGCCATCTCCCGCAAGGCGATTGCCCGCAAGACCGGCGCGCGGGGCCTGCGTTCGATTCTCGAAAGTATCCTGCTCGACACCATGTTCGAGCTGCCGTCGATGCGTGGCGTCGAAGAGGTGGTCGTTTCGGCTGACGTTGTGGAAGGCCGCGCGAAACCGCTTCAAATCTATTCAGAGCGCCGCGACGGCGCAGGCGCCGCAAGCTGAATCCGAACTGAACGTTAGCCCGAATCGTCGGGTTCTATGCGCTGAGCCGCCATGGAACTTGGCTTGCCGGCGCGTTCCACACGGAGGTGTCTCGCCGACACTTGAAGCGGCCCGCGAACGCTTCCACATTTTCAAACGTTAAGATCGGGCGCGTGGGCTGACATTCGACACACGTCCCGGTGAAGGAGCACTAGATGGCCGAGAGCCGTGTTTTCCCCGTTCTGCCGCTTCGCGACATAGTCGTGTACCCGAAGATGGCGGCGCCGCTGTTTGTGGGCCGCGAGAAATCGGTCCGCGCGCTCGACGAAGTCATGCGCAAGGACAAGCAGATTTTGCTCGCCGCCCAGATGGATGCTTCGGAAGACGAGCCGAGCACGGATCGCATCTTCACCGTCGGCACGGTGGCGACCGTTGTACAATTACTGAAGCTGCCCGACGGCACGGTTCGCGTCCTGGTCGAAGGCGCTTACCGCGCGAAGATCACCAACTTCCGTGAGAACGAAAGCTATTTCGAAGCGGAGGCCGAAGAGCTGCCGGACGAAAATGCCGACACGTCGGAGGCGCGCGCCGTCGCGCGCGCGGTAGTCGATCAATGGGAGAACTACACCAAGCTCTCGCGCAAATCCCAGCCGGAAGTGCAACAGGCGATCAGTGCGATCACCGAACCCTCGCGGCTAGCCGATTCCGTCGCCGCACATCTGAGCGTGAAGATACCGGACAAGCAGGCTTTGCTTGAGCTTGCCGACGTGCCGCAGCGGTTGGAGCGCATTCTCTCGCTGATCGAGGGCGAAGTCGGGATGCTGCAAGTCGAACGCAAGATCCGCAATCGCGTGAAGCGCCAGATGGAGAAGACGCAGCGCGAGTACTATCTGAACGAGCAGATGAAGGCGATCCAGCGCGAGCTCGGTGACGGCGACGAAGGCCGCGAAGATATCGCCGAGCTCGAAAACCGGATCAAGAACACCAAACTGTCGAAGGAAGCGAAAACGAAGGCGGAAGCCGAGCTGAAAAAGCTCAGGCAGATGTCGCCCATGAGCGCGGAATCGACGGTCGTTCGCAACTATCTCGATTGGCTGCTCTCGTTGCCCTGGGGCAACAAGAAGAAGATCAAAAAGGATATCGACGCTGCGCAGACGGTGCTCGACGAAGATCATTATGGTCTCGAGAAGGTCAAGGACCGCATCCTCGAATATCTCGCGGTGCAAGCGCGCACGAACAAGCTGCGCGGGCCGATCCTCTGTCTCGTCGGTCCGCCTGGCGTCGGTAAGACTTCGCTCGGACGTTCGATCGCCAAGGCCACCGGCCGCGATTTTGTCCGGATGTCGTTGGGCGGCGTGCGGGATGAAGCGGAAATCCGGGGCCACCGCCGCACCTATATCGGCTCGATGCCGGGGCGGGTGATTCAGTCGATGAAGAAGGCCAAGAGCAGCAATCCGCTTTTCCTGCTCGACGAGATCGACAAGCTGGGCGCCGATTATCGCGGCGATCCGGCGGCGGCCTTGCTCGAAGTGTTGGATCCCGAACAAAACAACACCTTCAACGACCACTATCTCGAAGTGGACTACGATCTTTCCGATGTGCTGTTCATCACCACCGCGAACAGCCTGAACATGCCCCAGCCCCTGCTGGACCGGATGGAGATCATTCGCATCCCCGGCTACACCGAGGATGAGAAGCTCGAGATCGCCAAGCGTCACCTGCTGCCGAAGCAGTACGAGAACAACGGCCTGAAGAAGACAGAGTTCAGCGTGTCTGAAGATGCGCTGCGCGATCTGATCCGCCGCTACACGCGTGAGGCCGGCGTGCGTTCGCTCGAACGCGAAATCGGCAACCTCGCGCGGAAAGCGGTGCGACAGCTCGAGCAGAAGAAGACCGAGAAAGTCGAGATCACGGCTGAGAATCTGCCCGAGTTCGCCGGCGTGTGGAAATTCCGCTTTGGCGAAACCGATCTCGAAGATCGTGTGGGCGTCGTCACGGGCCTCGCTTGGACGGAAGTCGGGGGCGATCTCTTGACGATCGAAGCCGTGGCGATGCCGGGCAAAGGCGCGATGACCGTCACCGGCAATCTCCGCGATGTCATGAAGGAGTCGATCTCGGCTGCGTCGTCTTACGTGCGCGCGCGTTCGATCCAGTTCGGCGTCAAGCCGCCCGTGTTCCGCTCCCGCGACATTCACGTGCACGTGCCGGAAGGCGCAACGCCGAAAGACGGCCCATCGGCGGGCGTGGCGATGGCGACGGCGATCGTGTCGGTGCTGACGAACAACCCCATCCGCAAGGACATCGCTATGACCGGCGAGATCACGTTGCGCGGCCGCGTGTTGCCGATCGGCGGCCTCAAGGAAAAGCTGCTCGCAGCGCTCCGTGGCGGCGTGAAAACGGTGCTGATCCCGAAGGACAACGAGAAGGATCTCGCCGACATCCCGGACAACGTGAAGCAGGGCCTCGAAATTGTTCCCGTCGCAACCGTCGACGAGGTGTTGCAGCGTGCGCTGACGCGCCCGCTCACGCCTGTCGAATGGACCGACGAAGACGAATTGGCCGAAACGCGTCGCACCGGCGGCGACGGCGATGCCGAAGGCGCGCGCCCCCATTAGGGGGTGCGCCGCCCGTCTTCACGTCCGTTTTCGCACCGCAACAATCCCGTGTTTTGCTTGGCCTAGCGGGAAAATCCCCCTAGCGTCCGGCATCGATGCAGCCGGAGTCGGCGCGCTTGATCGATAAGCGGGATAGGGGCTTCCACTCATGAACAAAGCAGAATTCGTTGCCGACGTGTCCGAACGCATCGGCGAGTCCAAGCAACGGGGCGAAGAAGTCGTCAATGCAGTGTTTGAATCGTTGACAGCGGCGCTGAAGCGCGGCGACGAGGTGAGATTGCCGCAATTCGGCGTGTTCCTCGTTTCTCAGACCAAGGAGCGTAAGGCGCGCAACCCGCAGACCGGCGAAGAGGTCGTGGTGCCTGCGGGCAAGCGGCCAAAATTCCGCGCCGGCAAGGCGCTGAAAGAAGCGATCTGAGGTGGTTGCGGCTAATGGAGAGGGCGGCCGTCACGGCCGCCCTTTTCATTTGCGACGCGCACGTGTAGCCAGCCGCCACGAGGTCAAGGCGAATGCTGGCGAAAATCTATCGACCCGCGAAGAATGCGATGCAATCGGGCAAGGCGGCCACGAAGAAGTGGCGGCTCGAATTCGTGTTGACGAGCGCGCCGAGACCCGACGCGCTCATGGGTTGGATCAGCGGCGCCGACCCGAACGGCCAGGTCCGCATGGATTTTAACACCAAGGACGCGGCGATCGAGTTCGCGCGCGTTCATGGCATCCCGCATCAAGTCATCGATCCGCCGGAGGCCAAACGTCAGATCAAGGCCTACAGCGACAACTTCGCCTTCCGCCGCCGCGAGCCGTGGTCGCACTGAGGGCAATACGGGAATAGGGTAGCAGGGGGGTATGTGAGATATCCTTGCTGCGGCCACTCTCTATTGCCTTACTGCCCCATTCCCCTACTGCCTTTAGCGCAGGCCCCGTAGCTCAACTGGATAGAGCATCCGCCTTCTAAGCGGACGGTTGCGTGTTCGAGTCACGCCGGGGTCGCCAATTGCCTTGCGGGTCCGAAATGGGCCAGCCTCAGCCGCGGACGCATCTCATGCTCGCTGCCCGGAGGCTCAGCATGAACCTAACCCCTATCGGCGTTTCCGCCGCCGCCGTGGCGCTTGCGGGTCTTGGCCTAGTCGAGGTGATCTTTGCCGCGCCATTGCCCGGATTACATCAGTTGCCCGAAGCCGCGCCATCCTGGCTCGCGCGCGGCCTTGGTGCGCTGCTTGCCTTGACCGCCGTCTCCTTACAATTCAACAGCATCGCGGCGCTTCTGCTCGGCGTGCTCTGGAGCGCGATGGTCGTCCCCGCGATCGCCGCGGTGGTGAGCGCAGATGACGTTGTGTCCTGGGTTCCCGCTGCTGAGGCAGGCATCTTTGCAGCGTTTGCGATTTGGCGGTGGGACGAAGGACGCGGGTGGCCAATACTGCGTGTGGTGTTCGGCGTGGCGCTGTTGTTCTTCGGCGCTGTCCATCTCCTGCACCGGGACATCATCGCGACGCTCATTCCGGAGTGGATTCCGTGGCGCGAACACTGGCCCTGGTTCACCGGCGGCATAAACGCTGTTGCGGGCTTGGCGTGCGTTCTCGGGCGCCGCGCGGCGCTCTCCGCCGGGATGGTCGGCGTCATGTACCTATCGTGGCTGCCTGTTGTACATGCGGCCAGGCTGGCGGCGGCGGCAGACAGCTTGTTTGAATGGACGTTCGCGCTGACCGCGCTGGCGCTCGCCGGGGTGGCGATGGCCGTTGCTGGCCGCGCTCAGGCGAAAATCGCGACGCCGGATAGATAGGCGCGGCATGCTTTTGCCATGGGCGGCTGGTTGTCGGTTGCCTCGCGCCCGTTATACACAGAGGCATGGGCGGCTATCTTTTCACCGATATCGATGGCAGCACCGAGCGGTGGGAACGCGCGCCGTCGCAAATGGCCGATGCGGTCGCTCTGCACAACCGGATCATTGACGAGCTTGTCGTGCGCCATGGCGGCGTCATCAAAGACCGTGCCGGCGACGGCGTCCTCGCAACGTTTGCAGGGGGAAACCCATTGGAATGCGCCCTTGAGATTCAACTGGCGCTGCAACGGCAAGATTGGAGTTCGGTCGGCGCTCTCGCCGTGCGGGTGGGCGTGCATGCCGACGACGAGGCTTCCGCACTCTCGCGGCAGATTGCGATCAACCGCGCCTGGCGCATTACAGAAAGCAGTTGGGGCGGTCAGATCACTCTCAGCACCGCGGCGGTGAATGCGTTCAGCCTGCCATCCGGCAGCTGGCTCAGCGATCTCGGCTTCTGCCGGCTCAAGGGAATCGACGAGCCGTTGCGTCTGTTCAGTTTGGCGCATCGCGACATGCAGCGCACCGACTTCCCGCCACCACCCACCAGCGTGCAAAACGCTTCTGCCGTAATTGGATTCTCGACGCCTATGTTCGGACGGGAGCGAGAGTGTGAGGAGCTTATGATGCTTCTCGAGAGCCAGCACTCGCGCGCTCTCAGTCTCGTGGGTCCGGGCGGGAACGGCAAGACCCGCCTCGCCGCCAAGCTCGGCGCGATTGTCCACGAGCGCTGGCCGGTCTGGTTCGTTCCCTTGGAAACTGTATCGGACGGCAGCGAGCTGATGGCCGCCATCGCACGGGCGCTTCGGTTTCCATTGCAGGGTGTCGCGCCCGCGATCGAACAGCTGAAAGGTTATCTTGCCGAGAAGCGAGGTCTGTTGATCTTGGACAACGTCGACGATGTTGCGTTGGAGGCGGCGTCGTTCATTGCCTCCATGCGGGCGGGACGCAATTTCTTGCGCGTATTGACTACTAGCCGCGCACCGCTGCCGACGGCGGATGCAGCCGTGTATCGGGTGGCCGGCCTTCCGATCCCAGGCGCGAGCGATCTCGAACTTGTGGAGTCATCTGCCTTCAAGCTGTTTGCGCACGAAGTCGGCATGGCGTGTCCCGGGCTAACGCTGGACAAGGTGGAATACCACGCATTTCGTGACTTGTGTGGTCTTCTGCGCGGATCGCCGCTGGCGCTGCGCTTGGCCGCACAGTGGCGGCGCGTCTTGCCGCTTTCAGAAATCGTTGCGCGCGTGAGGGACGACCTCGATTTTCTCGAGACCAACGACGCAGACCCGGCTGATCGTCACCGCAGCATACGCCGGGTGTTCGAGGGATCGTGGGCGACGCTCAGTGAGCGCGATCGGGGCGGCCTCATGCGGCTGGCGGTTTTCGCTGGCGATTTCGACGCCATCGGAGCGGAGCAGGGCGGCGGCCTCGAGCTCGGCGCGCTGTTGGCCCTTGAGCAGAAGGGCCTGATTGAACGAACAGGCGGTGATCGCTTCACGCTGCATCCTCTCATCAAGGGATACGCCAGGGAGCGGCTGACGGCCTCGGCGGTTTCCGAGCACGAGGCGCGATCGCTGCATGCCGACTATTATCTGGGAGTTGTGGTGACGGCGTTCGCCAATGCGGCTTCGGACAATCACTATGCGGCGATCGCATGCATCGAGCGCGAGAACGCCAATATCCTTGCGGCTTGGCGTCACACTCTAGAACACCAGCAATGGAAAGAGATCGAGGAGGCGATCGAGCCGTTGTTCTACGCACTCGTCCTGCGCGCGCGGTATGGTGATGCGATCGCCTACTTCAAAATTCGCACAGGTCATGAGCCAACCGAAGCTTATCTAAGCGCTCTGTGTGCCAATTGTCTGGTGCAACTGGGCGATCTTGACGAGGCGACGAGCGCCGCAAACGCTGCTTTGGCGCTGGGAGGCGATGTGGCAGCACGCGCGCATGCCAACCAAGCGTTGGGGCTGGTCGCGCATGCGTGCGGAGACACGGACAATGCGTTCGTCCATTACCAAGCGGCGTTAGAAGCTCGGCGCGCCCGTGCAGACAGTCTCGGGTGCTTTTACTCGAATGCCTCGTTGGCCATCCTCCATATTCAGAGCGGCGACTACGAGCGCGCCCGCCAGCGCATCAAGGAGACGTTTCATCTCTGCGAACGCACTATGAACAAGACAGGCTTGATGATCGTCAATTCGCTTGCCGCCGATCTGGCGGCGGCTGAGGGCAGGTTGGAGGACGCGAAAGCGGGGTATCTGCGCAGCGTCGAGCTCGAACAGAGCGTGCATCATCCGCAGCATCGAGCGCGTATGCTGACAAAACTCGGCGGCGTGACCGCGGCGATGGGCGAGCGCGCGAGCGCCATTCGCTATCATCAGGAGGCGCTTGCTTGCGCCATCCAAACCGGCGATCTCCGTCACAAGATCGAAGCGCTCTTGGCGATCGGTTCCGACTTGCGAAAGCAAGATCAACCCGACAAGGCGAAGATCAGGTTGGTGCAGGCGATGCGTTTGGCGCTCAAGTTCGGCGCGCCCCCGTTCTTGATCCGCTGTCTGCTCGGCATTGCGGAGATCGAGGCTGACATGGGCAATGTTGAGCGCGCGCAGCGTCTTGCCTCGGTCCTGGCGCGCGCGGATCTTGGCCAAAGTGAGCCTGGGTACCGAGCCTTGATCGCTCGCCTGCCGGCGTTTGCCGCCGAGAGGTCTGAGAACACGAGCCCTGAAGCGCTCGTGAGCGAACTCGTCAACGAGGCAGACTTGGCCCCGCTGCGGCTCTGAGACTCACAGCTCCCAGTCGACGAGCTGCGTGGCCGTCAGTCCCGCCCGCTGCTGCACCATTGATTGCAGCCGCTCGAAGTCCTTGATCAGTAACTCCCGCCGTCCATGCTGGATCACGCCATCAGTTGCAAGCTGGCCCATCTCCCGCGTCACAGCTTCGCGCTGGGCGCCGATGGCGGCGGCGATCATTTCATGGGTCGGCGTGTCGCGCACTAAAATACCTTCCCCGGTGTGCTCGCCTCGGCGGGCAAGGCGCAACACTTCCGCATAGAGGCGAAAGCGAACTTCGAGGGCGGCAAGTTCGAACAAGCGGTCGGTCAGCAGCACGACGTTACGCGCAAGTGACGCAGCGATCGCCTGAGCGAAGAGCGCGTTGCTCTCCATTGCCTGCTGGAATGTGTCGGCTGACCATTCGGCGACAAGCCCGTCCGATTCCGCAATGACACTTACCGACCGCGGCGCCCCGGTCAGCGCCGCGATCTCGCCAATATGCGCGCCGGCGTGAAGTTTGCGGATCGCAACCGTCCTGCCGTGCGCCGTCGTCAGTTGCGCCCGGAACACGCCTTCAATGAGGAAATAGACCTGCGTCGAAGAGGTGAGGTGCGAGAGGACCTCCTGACCTTGGCTTACGGAAATCCAGGACGTGGCCGTCAGCAATCGATTGAGCTCGTCGTCCGTCATGCTCGCAAGAACGGCGACGGTCCGCAGCAGGCGCCGCCTTTCACCGTCCGTTTCCTCGCACGCCATCTTTATGGCCCCGTAACGATGGTGGCGTCGGGATGGGCGCCCCACTCGGCCCAGGAGCCGTCGTACACGGAAGCGTCCCAGCGTCCGGCTCGCGCCAGCGCCAGCGCGATCACGGCAGCCGTAATTCCGGACCCGCAAGTGCAAATCGGCGCTGCTTTGGGGTCAGCGCCCGATTGGGCGAAAATCGCAGTCAGCTCTGCGGCTGATTTTACCGTGCCATCACCATTAAGCAGCGAGGAGAAAGGCACATTGAACGCGCCTGGCATGTGGCCGCTCTGCAATCCCGCGCGCGGCTCGGGCGCTTCGCCACGAAAACGCGGCGCGGCGCGCGCATCGAGAATCGGCGTGCGGGCGCCTTCGATGGCGCGTTTCACATCGGCGAAACTGCTGACAAGGTCGCTGCGCATGCGCGCTGTAAAGTGGCGTTCCATGCGTGGCGGAGGCGAACCGGTTTCAATCTCATAGCCGGCGCGTTCCCAGGCTGGAAAACCACCGTCGAGGACAACCGCGTCTTCATGTCCAAACACGCGGAAAGTCCACCATACGCGCGCAGCGCTCATCAGGCCATGGTTGTCGTAGACGACGATGCGCGCGCCATCGCCAATGCCGAGCTTTTTCATGCGCGACGCGAACTTCTCCGGCGGCGGCAGCATGTGCGGCAGATCGGAGGTTGTGTCGGCGATATCGTCTATGTCGAAGAAGATCGCGCCTGGTATGCGGCGCTCGGCGTAAAGCGCCTTGGCGTCGCGTGGGTCGTTCGGCATGAACCAGGTCGCGTCGATAACGCGAATATCCGGCGAACGCAGATGCTCATTGAGCCAGGCGGTAGTGACGATCGGGTCGGTCATGAGGCGAACGCTAAGCTGCCATTGCGGCCGCTTCAACCGCCGACGATGATCAGCCGGGTTTTACAAGCGCCAACTGGACGACATCCGTGCGCCCCGCGCGGAACCCGGCCTCGCAATAGCTCAGATAGAACAGCCAGAGCTGTTTGAACCGCTCGTCGAAGCCCATGGCCCGGATGTCGTTCCATTTTGCAGTGAACCGGCGCGCCCACTCGGCCAACGTGTCGGCATAAGAATGACCGAACGCCTCGGCCTTGCGCCAAGCCAGCCCAGCCTTCGCCGTTTCTTCCTTCAACCGGTCGATGCTTGCGAGCATGCCGCCGGGAAACACATAACGCTGAATAAAGTCGGCGCGTCTGCGGTATTTATCGAAAAGCTCGTCCTTGATGGTGATGATTTGAAGGCCGGCCTTGCCGCCTGGCTTGAGGACATCGGCGATCTTGTCGAAATAGGCGCGCCAATATTTCTCGCCGACCGCCTCGAACATCTCGATTGATGCGACTTTGTCGAATTGGCCTTCGACATCGCGATAATCTTGACGGCGGATCTCGACCCGATCGGATAAGCCGGCTCTTGTCATACGTGCGCGCGCGTAAGCCAGTTGTTCATCGCTGATCGTGATGCCTGTCACACGGACACCGTACTCGCGCGCAGCAAGTTCGGCAAAGCCGCCCCAACCGCAACCGATCTCAAGCACATGATCGCCCGGCTGCAGGTCCAGGTGTTCCGCGAGCCCCCGATACTTAGCACGCTGGGCTGTTTCCAAGTCACGCACCTTCGCGTCGAACAGGGCGGCGGAATAGGTCATCGAGGCGTCGAGCCAGGTTTCGTAGAAGCGATTGCCGAGATCGTAGTGCGCCAAAATATTTCGACGCGAGCCGCGTTTGGTGTTGGCGTTGGATAGGTGCCGTAGCCAGTGCAGCGCCTTGCCGATCGTGCCGCCCTCCAGCAAGCGCGTGAAGCGCTCGACATTGGCGGCAAGCAACGTCAACAAGGCGGCGAGATCACGGCTCTCCCATTCGCCTGTCATGTAACCCTCTGCAAACCCGATATCGCCGCTCAACAGCACACGGCGCGCGAACCGATAGGATCGGATCTGCAAGTCGACCTTGGGGCCGGCCCCATCCCCGAACACCAGGGTCTCCCCATCAGGAAGCGTGATTTCTGCGACACCGCCCCGCAACGGCAGCATCGCAAACAACACTGCTTTTGCACTGGGGGGCGCGTCGAGGCCGCCGACCAGCGCGGAACTGGCGCGCACCGGTTGTTTTGGCTGATCTGGCAGGGACTTCATGTAAGCATCCGTTCGCAGGTACAAACGTGGGAACTCAGCGCTGTTCCCTCCTACGCACGGGGAGCGGAGGCGGATGACTAGTTCTTGATCGCTTTCGCTTCGTCGCGGCGGCGCAGATAGATTTCCAGCATCTTGGCGTCTTTGAGCCAACGGCCGTGGGCGGCGATGTTGGCGACGGCGAAGCCGTACCAGCCCTCGCGCCAGAGGCCGCGACGCACGTAGTGGTTCAGGAAATAGAACGGACGCGCGAACAGAAGACGCAGCGCGAGATACCAGAACGATTTGAGGTCGGCGTTCTTGGCGCGCGAAGAAGAGGTCTTGTTGAACTTGTCCTGCAATTGCTCGAGACCTGTGAAGGAGACGTGCAGAATCTTGTGCTTGAACTTGCCGACCTTCATGCCGGGCGGAATTTCGAGTTGGTCCCAGCCGGCGTGATCGCGCGCGCGGATTTGACGGCGATCGTAGAAGCGATTGCGCTTTACGACGCTTGCATTCCACCAGGGCTGGCCGACCGGCGGTTTGGTGACGAGTTCGAACTGATAGACCGGGCAGGGGGGCTCGTTCCCATTCTCGAACAGCGCGCGCATTTCGGCGGCCAACTCCGGCGTGACGATTTCATCCGCATCGAGATCGAGCAGCCAGTTGTGCTTGGTTGCCTCCTCGCCCAGCCGCTTTTGTTTGCCCCCGCCCAGCCACGGAGACGGCACCACGCGCGCGCCGGCGGCTTCGCTCAGCTCGATGGTGCGATCGGTCGAGCCCGAGTCGATGACCACCACCTCATCGGCGATCTGACGCGCCGCCGTGATGACTTCAGCGATCAGACGCTCTTCGTTCTTGGCGCGGATATAGCAGGAGATAGGCGGGTTCGCGGGCATTGGATGGCGGCACAAAGCGGACGTGGCCTGAAATTGCAAGCGCCCTAGCCGGAGCGCGCCAATTCGGCCGCATCTGCATAGCCGAAAGCGGAAAGAACGAGCCGGATCGCTTCGCCGCGCGGCGTCTTCAGATCCGGGTCGCGCTCGATCGCCAGGCGCGCTTCCTTGTCCGCTGCGCCCAGCATGCCGGCGTGCGCCTCGGGGCTGACGAGGCGGAACGGTGGCAGGCCGGATTGCTGCGTGCCGAGGACGTCGCCGGCGCCGCGCAGCTTGAAGTCGATCTCGGCGATGGCGAAGCCGTCGTCGTGGCGGCGGATGGCGTCGAGGCGGGTCTTGGCGGCTTCGCCGAGCGGCGGCTTCCAAAGCAGCACGCACGAGCCTTGCTTGTCGCCGCGGCCGACACGGCCGCGGAGCTGGTGCAGCTGAGCTAGGCCGAAGCGCTCAGCTTGCTCGATCACCATGATGGTCGCTTCCGGCACATTGACGCCGACTTCGATCACGGTCGTCGCCACCAAGAGGAAGGACTCGCCGGAGCGGAAGCGATCCATCGCCGCTTCGCGCGCCGACGCACTCATTTGACCGTGAACAATTTCCACGCCCTTGCCGAAATAGGTTTGGAGTTCTTTATGCCGGTCGATCACGGCCGGCAGATCGACCGCTTCGCTCTCCTCGATCAACGGGCAGACCCAATACGCCCGTTCGCCTCGCTTCACAGCGTCGCCGATGGCGCCGATCACTTCGGCGATGCGCGATGTCGGCATTGTGGCCGTTTTGATTGGCTGACGACCCGGCGGCTTTTCGTCGAGCACCGACAGATCCATATCGCCGTGAATGGAGAGCGCGAGTGTGCGTGGAATGGGGGTCGCGCTCATGACGAGCACATGCGGCGCGAACCCTTTGGCGACCATGCGCATGCGGTCGGACACGCCGAAGCGATGCTGCTCGTCGATGACGATAAGCCCGAGGTCCTTGAAGGCGACGTCTTCCTGGAAGAGCGCGTGCGTGCCGACCACGACGTGAATTTCGCCGTCGGCCAGCCGGTCGAGAATGGTTTTGCGATCCTTCGCTTTATCGCGGCCCGTCAGAACGGCCATTTCGATGCCCGCTGCCCCCAACAAGGGCGCCAGCGTCCCGCCGTGTTGACGGGCCAAGAGGTCGGTAGGCGCCATCATCGCGCTCTGCAGGCCCGCTTCGGCCGCGCGCGCCATGGCGAGGGCTGCGACCAGCGTCTTGCCCGAGCCCACGTCGCCCTGGAGCAACCGCAGCATTGGCGCGGGCTCGCTCATGTCTGCATAGATCTCGTTCACGGATCGGCGCTGCGCGCCGGTCGGCGCGTACGGGAGGCTCGCGATCAGTGTGTTGCTGAGACGCCCGTCGCCGACGATCGCACGGCCCGGCTCCTTACGGCGGTGCTGGCGCCGCAGGCGCAGCGCGCACTGGCGCGCAAACAGTTCGTCGTATGCGAGCCGCGTGCGGAAGGCGCCGTGCGGGAGAATATCTTCGGGCGATGCGGGGCGATGAATATGTTCGAGCGCCGTCCGGAAGTCCGGCCAATCGTGTGCTTTCACGGTTGACGGCTCCAGCCATTCCGGCGCTTCCGGCACAGTGTCGAGCGCGTCGAGGAGCGTGCGCGCCAGCGTGCGGCCAGTCAGGTTCTGTGTGAGCGGATAAATCGGCTCCACGGTGGGCGGCGCCTCACCTCTGCTTGGATCGACGACGTGATCCGGGTGCAGCATCTGCCGCATGCCGTCGTAGATTTTGATCTCGCCGCTGACGATCCGCTTTTGGCCAATCGGCCACATGCGCTCGAGCATCTCTCTTGCCCCGCGGAAATAGGCGATAGTGAGGAAGCCGGTTTCGTCGCGCAGTCGGACACGGTGCGGCAGTATTTTCTGTCCGATCCGCCGAGAGGGTATGTGGCCGTCGACTTCGGCTTCGATCGTGGCGATGTCGCCCTCAGTGGTCTCCCCGATCGGCACGCGCAGGCGCCGGTCAATCGCGCTGTTGGGCGGAAGGAACACGAGGTCGCGGACAAGTTGCCCACCAGCCACCTTCGCGATCAGGTCCATGGTCTCTCTTCGGGCGCCTTTCGGTGGGCGCGCGGGCTTGAGCAACGCGTCCAGCACGGCTCTCGCAGGGGAAAGGGCGGCGTCGTTCATCTCGGCTCAGGAGGCGCTGACTCCACGCCCCATATGGGTTATAGCGCGGCCCCCTCGCGTTTTGCCTACTCCACAAGGCCCATGGACGACCGCCGCAAGAAACTCAAATTCCGCGCGTGGCGCCGGGGATTTAGGGAGATTGACTTGATTCTGGGCGGTTTCGCGGACCGGCGCCTTGCCGATCTCGATGAAACCGGGTTGGACGCGTTTGAACGCTTGCTCGATGCGCCGGACCAAGAGGTCTACGAGTGGGTGACAGAACAGGCGCCCGCACCGCGTGAACACGACACGCTGGTGTTGGCCGCGATTCGTGCGTTTCGTTTCGAGATGGGCGCCAAACCGGATTGATGAAAGACCCAGCCCTTCCACAGAAGCTGATCGAGACGCTGGCGAGGTCGAAGGACGCGCTGGTGGTTTCGGGCGCGCCCGAGGGTGTGGATGCGGCGGGGTTGGCGGAAGCGGCGAGGCAGCGGGGCGGCGTCACGGTGTTCGTGGCGCGTGACGAAGCGCGCGCTGCGCAATTTGAGGCCGCCGCGAAATTCTTTGCGCCCGAGATGGAAACGCTGCGTCTGCCCGCATGGGACACGCTTCCGTACGACCGCATCTCACCGGCTGCGGCGGTGGCGGCCCAACGCTGCGCCGCGCTCACGGCCCTCGCGCGTCGTGGCGAGAAGGATGCGCCCCTCCTGGTGGTGGCGACAGCGTCTGCTGTTGCGCAGCGCGTGCCGCCTCGTCGGCGGTTGGCGGAGGGCGCATTCGCGGCCCAAGCCGGCGCCGATGCCTCGATGGAGCAGCTCGAGGCGTACCTCGTCGTCAACGGCTACTCGCGTGCATCGACCGTCCGGGCGCCTGGTGAGTTCGCCGTGCGCGGGGGGTTGATCGATGTCTTTCCACCAGCCGCGCCGGAGCCGTTCCGGTTCGATTTCTTCGGCGACACGCTCGAGACGATCCGCGGCTTCGATCCGGAAACGCAAATCTCGAAGGCTAAGTTCAAGAGCGCGCTGCTGACGCCGGTCAGCGAGGTGCTGCTCGATGACCTCACTGTGCTTCAATTCCGTCGCCGTTTTACGCAGACCTTCGGCGCCGTCAGCGATCCGCTCTACGACAGCGTAAGCGCACGCATCAGGCGTCAAGGCGTTGAGCAGTTTCTGCCGTTCTTCTACGAGCGGCTCGAGACCGTCTTCGATTATGCCGGCGATACAGCGCTTGTCGCGTTCGATCCCCTTGCGGAGGACGCCATCAAGGAGCGCGTCGAGACCGCCAGAGACCACTACGACTCCCGCAAGTCCGCCCCCACTCCGCGCGGCGGCGCGCCGTTTAGGGCGCCTGAGCCAGATTTGCTGTATCTCGACAACGACGCCATGGCCGCTGCGCTTGCCTCGCGCGCCGTCCGTCGCTTCACCCACTTCGACAGTGACGCCAAGAAACAGTTGGATCTCGGCGCGCGCCCTGGCCGAGATTTCGCACCGGAACGGCAGACCGCTGACGTCAACGTCTTTGAAGCCGCCGCCCGGCACATCGAAGCGCTGACAAAAGCCAAGAAGAGGGTCGTCATCGCGGCTTGGTCCGAGGGTTCGGCCGAGCGCTTGGCCGGCGTCTTGAGCGATCACGGCGTTGAAGCGGTCGTGCGCAGCGAATCGTGGCGGCAGACTTCGGCCTTGCCGAAGGCTGCGCATGCGCTCGCAGTGCTTCCGATCGAGCATGGCTTCGAAACAGATCAGCTCGCGCTTATCGCCGAGCAGGACATTCTCGGCGATCGTCTGGCGCGGCCGCGCAAACGGCGCAAGGCCGCGAGCGTCATTGCCGAAGCCGCGGCGATGAACCAGGGCGACCTCATCGTCCACCAGGATCACGGCGTCGGTCGTTACGAAGGCCTAAAGACCCTTGATGTCGCGGGCGCGCCGCATGATTGCCTGGATCTGACCTACGCGGGCGGCGACAAACTCTATTTGCCCGTTGAGAATATTGAACTGGTCAGCCGCTATGGCGCCGAAGATGCGGAGGCGCAGCTCGATAAGCTGGGCGGCGTCGCCTGGCAGAGCCGCAAAGCGCGCGCGAAGCAGCGTCTGCGAGACATGGCCGAGGAATTGCTGCGCATCGCAGCACTGCGTGCAACGCGCGTGGCCGAGCCAGTCGCGCCGCCGGAAGGGCTCTGGGACGAATTCTGCGCCCGCTTCCCGTATGAAGAGACGGACGATCAACTCGCCGCCATCGACGATGTGGTGAGCGATCTAGCGGCCGGACGGCCGATGGATCGGCTCATTTGCGGGGATGTCGGTTTTGGAAAAACCGAAGTCGCACTTCGCGCAGCGTTCCTAATGGCGATGACCGGCAAACAGGTCGCCGTGGTCACACCGACGACGTTGCTGTGCCGTCAGCACCACAGGACGTTCTCCGAGCGCTTCCGCGGCTTGCCGGTGCGCGTGCGTCAGCTCTCCCGTCTGGTGAGCGCGAAGGAAGCGGCGGAAACCAAGGCAACCCTTGCCGACGGCACAGTCGAGATCGTTGTCGGCACGCACGCGCTGCTGTCGAAGACAATCAAGTTCCGCGACCTGGGGCTGATGATCATCGACGAAGAGCAGCACTTCGGCGTCAAGCACAAGGAGCGCCTGAAGGATCTTCGCGCCGAGGTGCATGCGCTGACGCTTTCGGCAACGCCAATTCCGCGCACGCTGCAGCTGGCGCTCGCCGGCGTCCGTGAGATGAGCCTGATCACCACACCGCCGATCGACCGCATGGCGGTGCGGACCTACGTCACGGCCTTCGACGCAGTGACAACCCGCGAAGCGCTGTTGCGCGAGAAATACCGGGGCGGACAAAGCTTCTTTGTAACGCCGCGTATCGCCGACCTCGACGAGGCGGCGGAGTTCCTGCGTCGCAATGTGCCCGAGGTGACGTTCGCCGTCGCCCACGGCCAGATGGCGGCGGGTGCGCTCGACGAGATTATGACCAATTTCTACGATGGCGGTTTCGACGTGCTCTTGTCGACGAGCATCGTCGAGTCCGGGTTGGACATCCCCCGCGCCAACACTTTGGTCGTTTTCCGCGCCGACATGTTCGGCTTGGCGCAACTCTATCAGTTGCGCGGCCGCGTCGGCCGTTCAAAGCTCCGTGCATACGCCTACCTCACTACCGCCGCTGAGCAGGCGCTGACCATGAGCGCGGAAAAGCGGCTCAAAATATTGTCCTCGCTCGACAATCTTGGCGCCGGCTTCACGCTGGCGAGCCACGATCTCGACATGCGTGGCGGCGGCAATTTACTCGGCGAAGAACAATCTGGACACATCCGCGAAGTCGGCGTCGAACTCTATCAATCGATGCTGGAGGAAGCGGTTGCGTCCTTGCGAGACGGCACGGATGAAGCCGCCAGCGAAAAATCCTGGTCGCCGCAGATCAATGTCGGCGCCTCGGTGCTGATACCGGAGGACTATGTCGCCGATCTGACGGTGCGCCTGGCGCTTTATCGCCGGCTTGCAGACCTCGATTCAGATCAGGAGCGCGAGGCATTTGCCGCCGAACTCATCGACCGTTTCGGCCCATTGCCGCCGGAAGCGGATCAGCTGATTGCGGTGGCGGCGCTGAAAGCGCTTTGCCGGCGCTGCCAGATCTCGAAACTCGATGCCGGACCGAAAGGCGCGGTGTTGACGTTCCGGGAGATCGGTTTTCCTGATCCTTTGGCGCTCGTGCGCTTCATCACCGAGCGGCCTGACGACTACAAAATGCGCCCGGACGGAAAGCTCGTGGTGCAGGGGGGGTGGCCGGAAGCGACGCAACGGCTCAAAGCGCTCCGCGGCGTGCTGGAATCCTTGTCACGACTGGCGGCGCGCAAAGCCGCCTAAGCCGGTATGCTCTCGACTTCGATGGCGTGTAGCGCACGCGCCAGCATGCCGGCGCCGCTTTCCCCCGGCTGAAGCTCGACGACGCTCTGCTCGAACACGAGCGGGCCGGCGCCGCCATCGCCCGACGCGAACGCGGTGCATTCGGCAACCGACGCAATGCGCTCGGCCGTGCGACGGGCGCTGCGCAGCGACGAGGCGGGCAGGGCAAGCGCTATGAGATCGCCGCCGAGAGTCGTGCCGCTGTCGGCGTCTCGCATAAGGCGGGCAGCTAGTGATGCGATCTCCATGAAGCCCTTCCGCCAGACGTCTTCCGCCGGTTCTCGCGCGCCTATTGCTGGCGTCACGCGCAGCACCACCATGCTGAGCGGGCGGCCGTTGGCGTGATGATCGGCGGCAAGGCGCGCCAGATGGGCGTCAAATGGCGCGCGCTGCCACAGGCCAGTGCGCGCATCGCCCATCACATCCCGGAACGCGCGCATCTCGTGTTCGGCGGCGCGTCTGCGACGTTCGCGACGCACCGCTTCAAACAACCAGCCGAGGCTCGCCGAGCACGGCATCGTCTGCGCACAGATCGCCGAGGCGCCGCGATCGATAGCAGCGGCGGCGGTCGCGGTGTCGCCGGGTTTGGTCAACATAAGTGTCGGCAAGTGATAGAGCGTGGCGTTGCGCCGAAGCGCGGCGCAGAGCGATACAGCCGTGCTGGGATCGTGCGCGCCATTGAGGACGACGGCGTCAAACGGCTCATCATGCAGGTGGTCGAACCCGGCGTACGACGTGAAGGCCGCCGCGACGAGACCGCCTTGTTCGGCCAGCACGCGCTCGAGCGCCAGAAACATCGAGCTCGGCGCGCCGATATAGAGCGCTTTCAGCTTGCGCGGCTCAGGCGCTTGCGGCGACGTGACGCCTATCTTCGCGGCAGTCCGGCCGCGACGAGCGCGTTCTTCTTCGGCGATGGCGACACGTATCCACGCATCGACTTGTCCCCGCAACAGCTTGGGCGGCGCGTCCAATGTGATCGCCCCGGACAATGAGGTCGTGTCTCCCAGTCCAAGAGGCGGCGGCGCGGCGTTGCTGTGGCCCGCCAGGCAGGCGATCGGCGGGCGTTCGGAGGTGGCGGCGGCGCGTGCAAGCTCGCCGGCGTTTTCGCTCGCGGCAGGGATGATGCAAATGTCTTCGCCATCCGGAGCGGGGCGGTAAGGGCCCGTGATCGCCGCCGCTTCGATGGCGGCGCTGGCGAGCAACGCTTGGGCGTCACGCGCCATGCGCGCGTCAGCGGCTCTCACCACAATCCGCAAAGTTAACGCTCCGGCGCCCCGCGACGGCGCGGCTTGAACAAGTATAAGTACAGCGAGATAGCACAGGTCGAAACCGCGAGGGTAAATGCGCGATGGGTCAGGGTCCGCTCTCAGGCGTCAAGGTTGTCGAGTTCGCCGGCATTGGCCCGGGCCCGTTCTGTTGCATGCTGCTCTCGGACATGGGCGCCGATGTCGTGCGCATCGACCGCAAGGGCGGGCGGCCCACATTCAAAAACGACATTCCCGCGCGCGGGCGGCGCCATATCGTGCTCGATCTCAAGGACGCCAATGACGTCGGCGTTGCGCTGGCGATGATCGAGAAGGCGGACGTGCTGATCGAAGGCTTCCGACCGGGCGTGATGGAACGCTTGGGTCTCGGCCCCGATGAAGCGCTGCAACGCAATCCGAAGCTGATCTATGGGCGCATGACGGGATGGGGGCAGACTGGCCCGCTCGCGGAAGCGGCCGGTCATGATCTCAACTACATTGCGATCTCAGGCGCGCTCCATGCCATGGGTAGAAAGGACGACGCGCCGTCGCCGCCGCTCAACCTCGTCGGCGATTATGGCGGCGGTTCGCTCTATCTGGCGATGGGGGTGTGTGCGGCGCTCTATGAAGCGCAGCAGTCCGGCAAAGGGCAGGTGATCGACGCTGCGATCTCGGATGGCGCGGCCTCGCTCATGAGCGTCATTTACGGTTTGCGCGCGTCCGGAATTTGGAACGACGAGCGCGATGCGAACTTGCTCGACGGCGGCGCGCCGTTTTACGACGTCTACAAGACCAAGGACGGGAAGTTCGTGTCGATCGGATCGCTCGAACCCCAATTCTATGCGCTGCTCCTGGAGAAGACCGGCCTCAAGGACGATCCCGCGTTCGCCGCGCAGATGAACAAGGCGGATTGGCCAGCCCTCTCTCAGAAGGTGGCCGAGGTCATGGCAACCAAGACGCGCGACGAATGGACGGCGCTGATGGAAGGCACGGACGTCTGTTTCGCCCCAGTGCTTTCCATGGCGGAAGCGCCTAGCCATCCTCACAACGCCGCCCGGGAGACATTCGTGGACGTCGCCGGACTGATTCAGCCTGCCCCCGCCCCCAGATTTTCGCGCACCCCCTCCGCCGTTCAGGGACCGCCGGGCGGCGCCGGGGAGGACGCCGCGAAAATCCTGGATCGGTGGGGAATTTCGGCCCGCCCAAGCTGATTTTCCGCTTCAGCACGGGTTCAGCCGGGGTGGTGTTTTATCATCCCCGGTTCCGGACGATTTTCGTCCCTCGCTCGTACCGGGGCCAGGTTCTCATCCCACCTTAGGGATGAAGCGAAAGCGCCGGCGGCCGGCTCAGCCGCCGGCGCAATTCGTTTGTGAAACTTGCATATCCGTCGCGGCATGTTGCGCCGCAACGCGCCGCTACGTAAACGGCTTCCATGGCCAACAAAGTTTACCCGGACGCGAAGTCCGCGCTCGAGGGCATGACCTTCGACGGCATGACGGTTATGAGCGGCGGCTTCGGCCTCTGCGGCATCCCCGAAAACCTGATCATCGCGCTCCGCAACACCGGCGTTAAGAACATCACGGTGATTTCCAACAATGCAGGAGTCGACGGCTGGGGCCTCGGGCTGCTACTTGAAACCAAGCAAATCAAGAAAATGGTTTCGAGTTATGTCGGCGAAAACAAGGAGTTCGCCCGCCAGTATCTGAGCGGCGAGTTGGAACTCGAATTCAACCCTCAAGGCACTCTGGCAGAACGCTGCCGGGCCGGGGGGGCAGGCATCGCGGGGTTCTATACGAAGACCGGTGTCGGCACGCTGGTGGCCGAAGGCAAAGAGACCAAAGTGTTTAACGGCGAAGCGTACGTGCTCGAAACCGGCCTCGTCGCGGACCTTTCCATCGTCAAGGCCTGGAAAGGCGACAAGGAAGGCAACCTGATCTTCCGCAAGACTGCGCGCAACTTTAATCCGATGATGGCGACGGCCGGCAAGAAGTGCGTCGCCGAAGTCGAGATCCTGGTCGAAACCGGCGAACTTGATCCCGACGCGATCCACACGCCGGGCATTTATGTTGATCGAATCGTTAAGGGCAGTTTCGAGAAACGCATCGAACAGCGCACGGTGCGTCAGCGGGAGAATGCCTAATGCCGTGGACCCGCGATCAACTTGCTCAACGCGCCGCCAAGGAATTGCGCGACGGCTTCTATGTGAACCTCGGCATCGGCATCCCGACGCTTGTGGCGAACTACATCCCGCAGGGGATGGAAGTGACGCTGCAGTCGGAGAACGGAATGCTAGGCATGGGCCCTTTCCCATACGACGACGAAGTCGATGCCGATCTGATTAACGCCGGTAAGCAAACCATAACGGCGCTGAAGAAGACCTCATATTTCTCGTCCTCCGATTCCTTTGCCATGATACGCGGCGGCCATATCGACCTTTCCATCCTCGGCGCCATGGAAGTCACCGATCGCGGCGACCTCGCCAATTGGATGGTGCCCGGCAAGATGGTGAAGGGCATGGGCGGAGCGATGGACTTGGTCGCGGGCGTCAAGCGCGTCGTCGTGGTGATGGAGCACACGTCGAAGGATGGCGCGCCTAAGCTCTTGAAGAAGTGCACGCTGCCGCTGACGGGCGTGAACGTGGTTGATCTGGTGATAACCGATCTCGGCGTGTTCGAGATCGACAAACATGGTTCACAACCGATGAAGCTGCTCGAACTAGCCGACGGCGTCTCACTCGACGAAATCACGGTCAAAACCGAAGCAAGCTTCGTAAACGCTTTACGATGACCAAGCGCCTCCGCCGCTCCTCCACACACAAGATGTACAAGAGGGGAGAGGCGCGGGGTTCGCAAGTATTCACAGGTGTGAATCGAAGACGAAATCGTCGTAACGCAGATTTTCTCGCGCGTTCACCGTTCCTAATCACCTCACAGGTAAGCTCACCGGAATAATTCGTGCAGAGGGGGCGCCATGGGCAGCTCTCCAACGTGGGTCTGGTGATGCTTCGTGCCGGAATGAAGCGGACGGTGAATCGTCGCGCGGCCAAGTTGGCCGCGTGCGCGATTGCCGCTTGCGCTTTCTTCTGGACGGGAAGCGCGCATGCCGATGCGGTGCAAGGTCCCGACCTTTCACGTGTTCTTGAGTTGCTGCAGCGCCAGGAGCAGCGGCTGGACGAACAAGAGCGCCTCTTGCGCGCGCAACAGCAACAGCTGCTGGAGCAACAGGAAATCCTCGAGCGGCAGCGCCGCGAACTTAACGAAATGTCGCGGGGGGACGCGGCTGATCTCGACGACAATCGAGGCGCCGGCGCGCCCAATGCAGGCCCGAGCTACCGCGATTTCGCCGCTGATGAGCCCATCCCGCTCAATCGGCAGCGGTCGCGCAATCTCATCCAAGCAGAACAAGGCGGCAGTACATCGCCTGAAGCAACGCCAGCCGCCGCGCCCCAAGGTCCGGTCGGCGAAGCGCCGCCCGAAGAGACGCATGTCTCGACGGTGGAAGCGCTTCCGGAAGGGCAGAACGCCCTTCTGGGCCGCGGCCGGCTCGTGATCGAGCCGTCGGTCGAATACTCCCGCAGCTCCGGCGACCGCTTCATTTTCCGCGGCGTCGCCGTCACGACCGGCATCAATATCGGGCTGATCGAAGCCAACGACACGGCGCGTGACACCGTCGCCGCCTCCACCGCCGTCCGCTACGCTATCACCGACCGGCTTGAGGTCGAAGCGCGCGTACCGTTCTTGTATCGCCACGATCGCGTGACGACGCTCGCCAACGGTAGCACGACCACGATGCGCACTTACGAACTCGATGGCGCCCAGATCGGCGACGTGGAGGCTTCGGCCCGCTACCAGCTCAACCGCGGCCGCAACGGCGCGCCCATCTTCGTAGCGAGCGCACGAGTGAAGTCCGACACGGGGCTGGGGCCTTTTGACGTCCAGCGCGACGCCCAAGGCGTGGCCACCGAGCTGGCGACCGGCTCGGGCTTCTGGGGCGTGCAGGGCGGCGTTTCGGCGCTCTATGCAACCGATCCCGCCGTGCTGTTCGCCAACGCGGCCTATCTGCACAACATCGGCGACGACATCGACCGTACGATCGGCCAGGCGACCGTCGGCCACGTCGATCCGGGTGATTCGATCAGCTTCGGCTTTGGGTTCGGCTTCGCCATTAACCCGCGCTTCTCCTATTCGATCGGCTACTCGCACGCCTACGTGCTCCCGACCGAGACGGAGATCAGCGACGCCAATGGAGTCATGATCAATCAGGAATCGCCGGAATTGCAGGTTGGGACGATGCAGCTCGGCCTCTCGTTCCGCGCCACTGAGAGGCTGACGATCTCTACCGGCGTCGATTTCGGCGTCACCGAGGATGCGCCCGACGTCCGGGTTTCGCTGCGCACGCCGTTCCGCTGGTAAGAGCCTGGGCGGCGGCACGTTCAGCGCCTTGCGAAGCCGCGCCGGCGCTGATACCCGCCACCGGTCCGGAGGGATGGCCGAGTGGTTTAAGGCACCGGTCTTGAAAACCGGCGTGGGTGCAAGCCCACCGTGGGTTCGAATCCCACTCCCTCCGCCGAGACGCCATCGCAGCCGCTGGCGTCCGGTTCTGATCCCGGTCAAACGGCGTTTCTTGCCCGTTTGCGCAAGCGGTCGAGTTCCCAGAGGTCGTTACGGGTGAAGGCGAGTTGCGTCTCGATTGCCGCCACGACCGAGCGGCCGAGCTTGCGTTCCAGCGCATGCAAGTTCGCGAACTTCTCTCGGTCGGCAGCGCCCACTTCGGAAGGCGTGCCGGCTTGGGCCGCGAAAATCAGCTCCTCGGCGCGGAGAATAAGTTCTGTTTTCAGCTCCGCATAAGCAAGTGCGTCGGACGCCGACTTTGAACCGAGCCGGACGGCTGCCTCCTTGACCGCCTGTCCACGCGGGCTTTCCGCGAAGTGTCCGGCGCGAATCTCGGCGAGCATCTTTTCGTGCGCGGTTTTGTCGGTCTTGAGCCATTGTTGGGTTGCGCGATCGCTGCGAATGAGGGCCAGAAAGATCGTCGCCGGCGCCAGCAGCAGCGTCATCGCCATCACCACCAGCGGCTGGTGTGGAAAATGATTGAACGCCGAGTGGATCGCCATCGCGATCAGCAGGCCGGGAATGAAAAGCAGCGGATCGAAACGGTAATGCGCAGCCGCACTTTCGGCTTGGCGCTCGGTCATTTCGTGCGAGATGATCGCGAAGATGGCCGTGGCCCCGCCGTGCATGATGGCCGTGCCGAAGCCGCGGACGAGCCAAGCCGTTACATTGGCGTCTGTAATCAGGAACAAGTACCAGATGTTCTCGACGGCGGAAAATCCGGCGCCGACGGCGAAACCGGCTATGGCCGCGTCCACTTTAAATCCCAGCCGATTGCGCGCAAACAGGTAGATGATCGGCGCCGCCTTCATACTCTCTTCGACAATGGGCGCGACGTAACGGCTGTACGCGCTGAAGCCGATCGGAAAGCCGTCCATCACGCGCAAATTGGCGAGAAAACTCAGCGCCGCGAGCGCGCCGCCTGCAATCAGCAGGACGGCGATCTCCCAGAAGTTAATCAGATTGAAGGCGTCCAGGCGGTCGAAAACGAACAGCAGCACGACGACCGGCGCAAGCGCGATGAACGCCTTTATCAGCAGGTCTGCGTCCATCACATGATCTTCAGCGACACAAGCACTTCGTCACTCTCGGCTTCGCCGTCTTCGAAGCCTCTCGCGTAGCCCAACGAGAGCACCATCGGCAAGCGGTGCGCCACTGTGAAATTCCAATCGGTCTGGACACCGAGCGTTTGCAGCGAGCGCCGTTCCCCGGTGCGCGGCTCGGCCTCGAGCGCTCCGGCGAAGAGGGCGGGGCGCACCGAACTCAGGAAGAGACTGGCCACGCCAATGTCCTCGAACCGCACCGGCGGCAGATTCAGTTCGCCGATGGCGCGGACAAACGTCTGCGCTTCGATCGCATTGATCTCGAAACCCGGGAAACTATCGAATTCGCGATACCGTTTGATCTCGCGATCATCGACGTAATTGTTGCCGAACGCACCCATGTACCAGGCGCTGAGCGGACTGGCGTCGTCTCCCCCGATCGTGCCGGCCGCCGCGTAGAGCCAAGCGGACGAATTATTCATCGGCAGCGGCACGCCGAAATCGACGCCGGCGCGCAGGCTCGGATAGGACTCGCCGTTAGCATGATCGGCGCCGGCGGCCACATTCCAGCGCCAACCGCGTTCATGATCGACGGCGCCAAGCGAACGCGTCGTGTTCGTGTAGGTAAGTTCGGCGTTGAGAGACCCGAGCTCGTCGAATGTCGTTGAGACTTCCTGCGCCGCAGGAAGCGTGTCGAGGCCGGTGTAGTAAGCGGCGTCAACGCTGAAATCGAGCTGGCGCGGCGGATCGTAGATCAGAGAGTTGTGATAGCCGACGATGAAGGCGTCGCCAGCGCGGGCGCGCTCTGTCGGGCCAAACAGATCGTAGAAATCGGCGTCGTTGTGCCAATATCGGAAACGCCAGCGCAGCGTTTTGTATTCGATGTCGAAATGCCAGTCCTGATCGTCGAACGGCGAGTTCGGCAGGTAAGATAGCGTGGCGTGCAATTGGTTGAACTGCAGCGGATCCTCGAACACCGCGTGATAGCCAACCGCGACGCGCCCGCGGTAGCCCTCAACGATCGGATAGGCGGCGCCCAATTGCATCTCATCGCGCGGCAGGTAATGGCCGCGTTGGGTAATCAAGCTGTCGAGATCGACCCGAGATGGAGAGCCTGCCGTCCAGGTCGTAACCACCGGATGGGTACGCGCGATTTCCGTGCCGAGGAATCGGATCGTACCGAGATCTTCGAGCGGCGCGGGGCGGATAGTGACAGGCTGGAAACCCTGGCCAGTGTACTCATAAACGATGAGCGAGCCATCGGCTTGCGGGATCGGACGAAAGAAGCCGGTTTCGGCATTAGAAACTGCTTCGACCTCCTGTGTCGCGATCTCAAAGCGATAGATGTTCGACACGCCGGTGTAGTAGGCGCTGCCATAGAGATAGCGGCCGTCGGGCGAGAACACGAAACCTTCAGGTGTTGCCTGGCCGAGGCTGAAACTCGCGACCGGCGTTGGCGTTGCACCGATATCCAAGTCGGCGATACGAAAGACGTGCACCGCTTGGTCGCCGTTGATCTCACCGACGGACATCGACAGCATCGAGCCGTCCGGCGAAACATCGAGGTCGAATGGCACGCGCCCGAACGGAAACGTGTGAACCTGATTCCAGCTCGTATAGGGCTCGGGAATCCGCACCAGCGTGACGAATCCGTTCAGGTGTCTGAGGCCCCAGAGCGATCGGTCGGCCGGATTGAACACGATGTCGCCGATGCGCGCATCGCGCAGCACCATGTGTTGGTCGCCGGATGCGACGTCGATCTGCATGATGTCGCGATACGCGTAATTGTCGGTCGTGTACCACGCCGTGTTCGTCGCTGGGTCATAAGCAAGAGACGTGACGCGATAGAGCATCGCGCCCTTGATGTCGGTGAGGCGGCGAATGTCGCCGCTCCCGGGAGTGAGCACGCCGACATGGCCGATGACGCCTGGATAGCGGAAGGCGCCGATCAAGTCGCCGGTGCGAGGATCGACGAAGGTGCGTGAGACCGAGCCGAGCGCGCGCGGCGAAAGTGCTGCGCCATCGGTCAGCGGATGGGCGCGCAGCGCCGTCAGGTTCGCATTCTGGAACTCGTGTTCCCAGGCGATCCAATCGCGCCAGGCCTGATTGAGCGGTAGATCGAACACGCGCCGGAACTGCGTTTGGTAATAGGCCGCGCTGCCTTCGTCGCGGCGCAGCCACGCGACGACTTGCTCCGGCGTATAGCGCATCGCCAAATAGCTGAAGAAGCGCGTGCCGTAGAGATAGTCGTTCACGCCGACTTGGAAGTCGACGAAGATGCCTTCGGATTCTAGACCGACCGGCGAATAGAAGTGCGCGTCGTCGCGCACCATCGAACGGAACACCATCTCATCATAGGCGCCCTGGGCGCGGCCGAAGCCGCCCGCCATCCATGTCTCCATGAACACGGCGCTGCCTTCGAGAAACCAACGCGGGACGTTAACGCGCGGTGTGGCGAGGTAATTGTAGAGAATGGTCTCAGGATGCTCCTCGACCGGCATCGGCTTGCCGAAGAAAATGCGCCGCCACATCGCGTCGCGCTCGTTCCAGACATCCATGAGCGCGACGTGAGTCACTTCATGATTGGTCAGCGTGTAGAAGCGCTCGCCCGGACTGAATGTCTCATAGGCGAGGCTGAGCGGGGCGATGTCGATCAGAAGCGCATTGTTAGGCGAGGAGCGCGCGGCGGCGTTGCCGTAGTCACCGAAGTCCTTCAAGAGCAGCGTAACCTGATCCCAAGGCTCCCAGTCGAAAATACGCCGCTCGAACGCAAGCGCGTTTTCGAAGCTTCGGCCGACATAGGGCGTCAGGTAAGTCTCGGACGGATCGAAATAGAGCAGGCGCAGGTTTTCGGTTTCGAGCACCGAAAGATCGATCAGCGGGATGTCGTCCGGCGCGCGGCTGGGTGGCGGCGGTTCTGGGGCCGGCGGCTCGTCGCTGGTTGGTGGCGCCGCTATGTCGCCAGGGGCGGGCGCGTCTGGCGTCTGGGCGCCGGTCGGCGGCGAGGGCGTGGTGGCGCCCGTCTGCGCCTGCGCTGAGAGGACCGGCGCAAGCGACAGAGCAGCGGCATATAAGAGCGTGCGGACCCCCACCATCCCCACCTAGCACGCTTTACAGACGGCCACGCCGCGCCTCGCTCGACGCGGCGTGCCACGTCACGTCAGTTCGCCCGAACGGCTGCCGCAAAGTTGGCGTCGCGCGCCAACGCCGCGAAGGCCGGCTCACGCGCCAACGCCGCAAACGCCGGCTGCCGCGCCAGAGCCGTGAAAGCCTCGGCGTTACGGGCCAGCGCCTCGAGCGCCTGAGCATTACGCGCCAGCGCTTCGAACGCCTGCGGGTTCTGCGCCATTGCTTCGAAGGCTTGCGGATAACGCGCCATCGCCTGCATCGCTTGGGCGTTGAGGCCCTGAGCGTTGCGGGCGATCGAGGCTTGAGCCTGGAAGGCCTGAGCATTACGCGCCATGGCGGCGAGACCTTGGGCGTCACGCGCCAGCGCGTTGAACGCTTGGGCGTTGCGAGCCATGGCTTGGAACGCTTGCGCGTTGCGGGCCATCGCCTCGAATGCCTGCGCGTCGCGGGCCAGGGCCTGGAATGCCTGCGCGTCGCGCGCCATCGCTTCGAACGCCTGCGCCTCACGGGCCAACGCGTTCATGGCCTGCGCGTCGCGGGCAAGCGCTTGGAACGCCTGGGCGTCGCGCGCCATTGCCACATTGGCTTGCGCGTCGCGCGCCGCGGCCGCGAAATTGGCGTTGCGGCCGAAGGCCTCGAACGCCTGCGGGTTGCGCGCCATGGCGGCAAAAGCCTGCGGGTGGCGGGCCAGGGCTTCAAACGCATTCGGATAACGCGCCATCGCCGCGAACGCTTGCGGCTCACGCGCCATGATCGAGAACGCCTGCGCATTGGCGGCGAGCGCCGCGGTCGCTTGGGCGTCGAGTCCGCGGGCTGCGGCCCCTTGCGCCTGGAACGCTTGCGCGTTGCGGGCCATGGCGGCGAGGCCTTGGGCGTCACGCGCCAATGCGCGGAAAGCCTCGGCGTTGCGGGCCATCGCCTGGAAGGCTTGAGCTTGACGCGCCATGGCGTTGAATGCCTGCGCGTCGCGTGCCAGCGCCTGGAACGCCTGGGCGTCGCGCGCCAAGGCGTCGAACGCTTGCGCGTCAGCCGCCAAAGCGCTCATCGCCTGGGCGTCGCGAGCCAACGCTTCGAACGCTGCGGCGTCACGCGCCATGGCGACGTTGGCCGCCGGATTGCGTGCAGCCGCCGCGAAATCGGCGTTGCGGGCGAAAGCAGCAAACGCCTGCGGTTCACGCGCCATCGCCGCAAAAGCCTGCGGGTGGCGGGCGAGCGCCTCGAACGCTTGCGGATGGCGGGCCATGACCGCAAACGCTTGCGGCTGACGCGCCATGATCTCGAAGGCCTGTGCATTTTGCGCCAGCGCCGTGAACGCTTCGGCATTGCGCGCTTGAGCGTCCATTGATTGGGCTTCACCGGCTTGTGCAGCGCGGGCAAGCGCCGCGAAAGCTTGTGGATCGCGAGCAAGCGCCGCAAAGGCCTGCGCGTCCCGAGCCATCGCCGCCAGCGCGGCCGGGTTCTGGGCGAGGGCCGCAAATCCCGGATCGCGCGCCAATGCGCGGAACGATGGATCGTTCACCATCAGATGAAACGCATCGGTCTGCATCAGTTGCGGGACGGACTGATCGCCGAGCGTCACGTCAGTATCGCTGACTTGCGATGAGCGATAACGCTCCACCGGCGCGATCGTGCCGAAGATTGATCCGCCTTGTGGCGGATAGAGAATGCCGATTGAGACCGCGCCAACGGCCAGAAGAGCAACCAGACTGGTTGCAGCTATGCCCAGTTTTGCATTGTTCGACAGTGCAGTTGACATGTCGCTTTCCTACTCAATTCAAAACCGCGCACCTTGAATTGCCGCCAATATTCGGACTAGGTCAATGAAAATCTCGAAAGGGAGGCGTTTGTGTGCGCCTGCGAAGGAGCCAGGCGTGCGCACCCTCTTCTTTGAATTGGTTGGGCTTTTGCGGGCCGCGGCAACTTCGGCAGCCATTGCGGGGTCCATTGGGAATTCGTAACGTGCGCGCCGCTGCGCCAATAGAGGGGTAAGTCATGATCGTTCGCTGGATGGCCGTCGGCTTTGTGCTTTGGATCGGTATCGCGCTCGCGTTTCGCTTTGTCGGAGAAACGGTATTCACCACCGGTCCGGGCGGCGTGTCTTGGCTCTTCATGACGTTGCCGGTGGCGCTGCTCGTGATCACCTATCTCTTCCTGAAAATTCTGCGCGTTGCGCCCACAGACCGCGCCGAAGCCGCCTCGATCATGGCGGTGCCGGGTCTTCTCGTCGGCATCTACGAGATCAACAGCTTCAGAAATCTGTTTCCGAATCTCGACGCCTCGCTCGGCGCCGAGTTCGCCGCGCTCATGTTCGCCTGCTATGCAGCGGTGATCATCGCCGGTATTGTCAGTTCGCGGTTGGAAAGCATCTAACGGGACAAAAGTGCCATCGATCGCGCTCAGTGATGCAGGCGGCCTCCCGGCGCGCATAGCCGGCACGTCGGCGCCATGAGCGCGGTCAACGACCGCAGGGAGACGTTCCGGAAGTTCGCGCTGCAAACGGCGGTGCTCGCTTGGGCAGCGCTGATCGTCTTCTGGCTTTTCTATTCAACAGATCACTATTTCGCGCAAGCGCTCCGCGGCGTTGTGGAATTCAACGGCCCGTTTACGCGCTATTTTTCCTTTGATCCGGATTCTGACCAGGTCGCGGCGCTCGCCGGCATCAGCGTGGCCGTCTTCGGCATCGTCATCACCATCGTCAGCATCATCGTGCAATTGTCCGCCGATCGCTACACCGGCGTGGCGCGGATGTTCCTGCGTGACCGCGTTAATATCCGCGTCGCCGCTTATTACGTCGTCACCTGCGTTGTTGGCGCATGGCTGAGCTCGGCGGTTCAATCCAACTATGTGCCGCGCCTGACTCTGATCGCGATGCTCTGCATGACGATGGGCGGCCTTGTGATCATGATGCCGTATTTCGGATACGTGTTCTGGTTCCTGGAGCCGCAAAATCTGATCCGGCACATCCGCAGCGACGCCATCGCGCGGGCCAGCAGCGGCGCCCTGAAGTCGGACCACGACAATTGCTTCGAGGCACAGGCGCAAATGCTGTTTTCGCTCGAAGAATTGACCGACATCGCCAACAACTCGATCTCAGGAAAGGACAAAATCATCGCCAGTTCTGCGGCCGATGCGTTGAAGGACTTCGCCATCGAGTACCTCAAGGTGAAGCCACAGGCGAGCGAAGCGTGGTTTTCGATCGGGCCCGAGATCCGCACCAATCCGGACTTCGTGGCGATGGACTCGGAGTCGCTTGGCGATTTGGAAACACGGCGCACCTGGGTCGAGTGGAAAGTGATGCGCCAGTATCTGAGTATCTACAACGAAGCGCTGAGCTCGATGCGCGACATCAACTACGTCATCGCCATCGATACGCGTTACATTGGCGAAGCCGCGGGCCGGACCAATGACGTCGCGCTGATCAATCTCGTGTTCCGCTTCCTCAATTCGTATCTACGCTCGACACTCAACGCGCGCGACGTGCGCACTGCCTATAACGTGCTGAACCAGTACCGGAAGCTGATTGAATCCATGCTGGCCCAGGGTCAGCACCGCGCCGCAAGCGATGGCGTCAAACACATGAAGTACTACGGCCTGGTGAGCTTCGAGATGGATCTGAGCTTCGTCACCGAGACGGTAGCTTACGATCTTTCGGCGCTGGCGCAGCACGCAAACGAACTGGGGTCGCCCGCCGAGAAAGACATCCTCGACGATTTCCTTGAACTCGATCGCCCGCCCTTCGTGCGCGGCCAGGAGCGTGCGCTGATGGGCGTGCGCAAGGCCCAGGTCAAGCTCGCCGCCTACTATATCGCAAGCGGCCAAGAAGAACGTGCGCGCACGATCGCGCGCGACATGCGCGACGAACCGGTCGAAAGGATGCGCAACATTCAGCGCCAGCTCGAAAGCGTCGAGAACAAAGACTTCTGGGAAATCATCGATCGCGGTCGGAACTTCGAATATATGCCGCCGCAACAGAGGGACTGCTTGGCGACCTTCTTCGCCTGGCTGAATGTTTCAGTGGATGCAGGCTGAGCGCGTCGGGTTGGTGAACACCAGTTAGTGATGAAGTTGAAATAACGATAAAACCTTACGCCGCCTAAAGGCCCGCGCCCTTATAACGTCGCGTCGCAATTCGTTGCGTTGGGGTCCTTGATGCTTCGTCCGCGCGCACTTCTGGTCACGTGCCTCGGCTTCATGGCGTTCGCCACGAGCGCTGCGGCCCAGCGCGCACCCATAACATTTGCCGGGCAGGGGAGCGCTGCGAACGCGGCGGCGACAGAGACAGCATCGCTCGGCGCGGTCGGCCTTTCGGGGGGTGACCCTAATTCCTACGGTTACGGCGGTTCGCAACGCCGATCGCGCGGCGCCGTCATCGACTTGCGCCGGCCCGATGCGCGGCGCGCGCAGCCCGTGATCATCCAGCAACCGGCGATCGATGCCGAGACCGAGGAAGCGGATCCGGCGGAAGCGCCCGCGCCAGTGCACACGCAGCAAGAACCAATTGGGCCGGTGCAGAGCGCGCCAGTTTCAGAGCAAGGCGCCCAGCCCTGGCTCGAACGCGAGCGTGTCGGCCCTCCCTACGAGGCCAGCGGTCGCTGGTACGTGCCGACGCCGGAACCTGGTTACGAGCAAACCGGCACGGCCTCTTGGTATGGTCAGCAATTCCACGGCAGGCCGACGGCGAGCGGGGAGCCGTTCGATCAAAACGCGCTCACCGCCGCGCATCCGACCTTGCCGATCCCCAGCCTCGTGCAAGTCACCAACCTCGAGAACGGCCGCGAAGTCATCGTTCGCGTCAACGATCGCGGGCCGTTTGTCGGCAATCGCTTGATCGATCTCTCGCTTGGCGCCGCGCAAGCTTTGGACTTCGAGCAGAACGGCCACGCTCGCGTTCACGTTCGTTATCTAGGCCCCGCGCCGCGCCGCGTTAATGCGGACGGCACGCCTGCCCCCGCTTCCACACAAGTCCCCGCCGCCCCCTCACCGGCGGTGACGGAAGAGGGGCCACGCTCCCTGCTCCCGCCGCCTGTGGACAACGTCGAGCTCGCGGACGCGCCTGTGGAAGCCGCGCCACCCCCGCCGGTGGGCGGCTACTTCGTTCAGGTGGGCGCGTATTCGGATCCGGCGAACGCCCAACGCGTCCGCGCTGAGATCGCTGCGGCCGGACCCGTGACGATCGATGTCCGATCGACACCGTCCGGGGTAGAATTGTTTCGCGTCCGGCTTGGTCCCTGGGCGAGCCGCGAGGAGGCCGACGCGGCCCGTCGAACACTGAGTTCCCTCGGTTACGCGGACACCGTTGTCGCAGCGCGCTGACGCCCCAGTTTGTTGACGTGAAAGCGCTCCGCCGGTCTGCTTCATTGGGCCTGCGCGTAACGCGCTAACGATTCGGCGGAACGGATGTCTCCACAGCGCAAGCTTGGCGCGTTTGCTTTGATCGCGCTCCTGGTGCTGGCGCTCGCGCCCGACGCCGATGCACAGCGTCGCCGTTTGCGCCGCCCGCCGGCGCCGCCTCCGCCGCCGGCTGTGGCGCAGCACGTGACCATCATGGACGGCGCATCGGGTGCGATCCTGCTCTGCCAGGATTGCGACGCGCCGATCCCGCCGGCGTCGATGTCGAAGCTCATGACCGTGCTGATCGTGCTGGAGAAGCTCCGCGCGCGCGAGATCACGATGAGCACCCGCTTCCGCGTGAGCGAGTATGCCTGGCGCGAGCACGGCGCAATGTCGACCGGCTCGCACATGTTCCTGCCGATCGACGCCGAAGTCGCGGTGAGCGATCTGCTGCAAGGCGCCGTCATCGTGTCGGCCAACGATGCGTGCGTGGTGCTGGCCGAGGGCATCGCCGGTTCGGAGGAGGCGTTCGTGGCGTTGATGAACCGGCGGGCGGAAGAACTCGGCTTGCGGTCGGCCCGTTTCAGGAATGTCACCGGCGTCGACGACGCAGAACAGCGCATCAGTTCGGCTGATTTGGCGCGGCTCGCACGCTATTTGATCGCCACCTATCCGGAATTCTATCCGGTGTATTCCCGCCGCCAGTTCACGTTCAACAACCGCACCCAGCAGAACCGCAATCCGCTGCTCGGCGCCTTCGCCGGCGCCGATGGCGTGAAGACCGGCCACACCGATGAGTCGGGCTACGGCTTGATCGGATCGGCGGTGCTCAACGGGCAGCGCCGCATCGTCGTCTTCAACGGCTTGCCGACGATGGCGTCGCGCAACTCCGAGGCCCAACGCCTGATGAGCGCGGCGTTCAACGATTTCTCGATCTCACAGGTGGCGGCCGCTGGCGAGGAAGTGGGCGCAGCGCGCGTGCGCTTGGGCTCGCGCGGAACTGTGCCGCTGGTGGCGCAGCAAAACATCATTATAGGCGGCCCGCGCGGCGTGCAGGAAGGATTGACTGCGAAGATCGTCTATGACGGACCGCTGCGGGCGCCAATCGCCGATGGCGATGTCGTGGCGCGCCTCGTCATTGCCGGCCCCAATTTTCAGACGCAAGAATTTCCGCTCGCGGCAGGGCGCAGCATCGGCCGCGCCAACTGGTTCGTCCGCGCCTGGGAAGGCTTGCGCTTGACCCTCTTCGGCCCTTCATAAGGCCGTGATGAAGGCGGAAAAGCCTGCCCCCGAACTGGACAAGGAACCAGGCGCGCCGCACCCGCGCGAGACCTTCTCTTTCACCGGTCACGAGGCCGAGGAAGAGGCGTTCGCCGAGGGCCTGCGCGGGGGACGCATGCATCACGCCTGGCTGCTCGCTGGGCCCAAAGGCGTGGGCAAAGCCACATTGGCTTATCGCGTCGCGCGCGCCGCGCTCGGCGCCAAGCGCACCGGTCCGCGGCCGCTGGACGTCGATCCCGAAGATACTATCGCGCGGCGCGTGACTGCACTCTCACACCCCGATCTCTTCGTGCTGCGCCGGGGCTTGAACGAACGCGGCAAGCCGCGCCGCGAGATCGCCGTCGACGATGCGCGCGACCTCGGGCATTTCTTTTCTTTGGCGCCCTCAGAAGGCGGCATGCGCGTCGCGATCGTCGATGCGGTCGATGACCTCAACCGCAATGCCGCCAACGCGATCCTGAAAACGCTCGAAGAGCCGCCCGCGCGTTCCATCCTGCTGCTGGTGTGTCACGCGCCGGGCGCCATTCTGCCGACGATCCGTTCGCGCTGCCGCCGCTTGGCGCTCAGGCCGCTAAGTGACGAGCAGGTACGCAACGCCAGCGGCGCCGACACCGGCATCGTTGCGTTGGCAAAGGGCCGTCCCGGTCGCGCGATCGCTCTCAAAGCGCAAGGCGTCGATCCGGCGGGCGCTGACCCCAAGCGAGCGCGGGCCCAGATCGCACGCGGTGAATCGGCGCTGTTGCTAGGCGGGCTCTATGACAAAATGAGCGGCGAGCCGTTCGAGAAGCTCGCGGGCGTTCTCGAACTGGCCGGCGAATGGACGCGCGCTGCCGGCGTGGAGCAGGGCGGCGAACACTGGGCCGAAGCCTGGTCGGCCCTGGAGACGCTGCGCGACGAAGCCGAAGGCCTCGACATGGATCCCCGGCACGCGCTAGCGCGCGCCGCCGGCGTGCTCGATCGCGCGGGAGCCACGCGCCGGTGACGCTCCTGATAGATAGTCACGTGAACCTGCACCATCACGCCTTCGACGCCGATCGAGTCGATGTCATAACGCGTGCACGCCAAGCTGGCGTCGCCCGCATGATCACCATCTGCGACAAGATCGAGAACTTTCCCGAAGTCATCGCCATCGCCGAACGGCACCAAGATATCTACGCCAGCGTCGGCGCACATCCGCATTATGCCAAGGATCACCTCGATCTGACCGCCGAGCGGTTGATTGAACTAGGGGGCCACGAGAAGGTGGTAGGGGTAGGGGAAACCGGTCTCGATCAGCACTACAAGTTCAGCCCCTTCGAAGACCAGGTCGCCGTTTTCCGCGTCCACGCGAAGGCCGCGCATGCGCTCGGCAAGACGCTGATCATCCATACGCGCGAGGCGGATGCGGCCATGGCGGAACTGCTGGAAGAGGAGGCGGGGAAGGGCCCTCTCCGCATCCTCATGCACTGCTACACAAGCGGGCCTGAGCTCGCGCGCCGGGCGCTCGCCATCGGCGCGTACTTTTCGTTCTCCGGCATCGTGACCTTCAAGAACGCCGACGACGTGCGCGCCATCGCGAGGGAGGTGCCCTTGAACCGCGTCATCGTCGAGACCGATTGCCCCTACCTGGCCCCTGTCCCGCACCGCGGCCAACGCTGTGAGCCCAAGCACGTCGCCGAGGTGCAAACCGCGTTCGCGAAGCTCAGAGGTTTGAGCGAAGAGGCGGCAAGCGCCCTGCTCGCCGATAACTTCCACCGCCTCTTCCCAACCATCCCGCGCGTGACGCCATGAGGGAGCGCAGTCATCACCAGCTCGGACCGCGAGGCCTCCGCTAATGGGCACATTGCGCGTCACAATCCTGGGCTGCGGCTCGTCCGGCGGCGTCCCGCGCGCCACCGGCGACTGGGGCGCGTGCGATCCAAACGAACCCAAGAACCGGCGCACACGCTGTGGGCTGTTGCTGCAGAAATGGTCGGGCGAGGCGGACAGGCCGGAAGAGGCGACCACCGTGTTGATCGACACGCCGCCTGAACTCCGTCAGCAGCTGGCGGCGGCAGGACCGTCGCATCTCGACGCCGTCCTCATCAGCCACGATCACGCCGACCAGATTCATGGCTTCGACGACATCCGGGCGTTCTTCATCAAGCAGCGCCGCCAGATCCCGGCCTTGATCGACGCCGCGACGCGCGCGAGCTTCATGCAGCGCTTCGGCTATGCGTTCGTCAGCGAGGGCGGCTATCCTGCAATCGCGCGTGACGCCGGCCAGATGACGCCGCTCGTGCCTGTGACCGTAGATGGCCCGGGCGGGCCGCTCGAGGTCCTGCCGCTCGAACAGGATCACGGCTTCTCGAAGTCGCTCGGCTTCCGCATCGGATCGATCGCGTACTCGAACGATCTCGTGGCGATGCCTGAGACGACGTTCGCTCAGCTCGACGGCCTGAAGCTCTGGATCGTCGATGCGCTGCGCGACACGCCGCATCCGACGCACGCTCATGTCGAGCGCGCACTCGAATGGATCACGCGCCTGAAGCCGGCACAGGCGCTGCTGACCAACATGCACATCGATCTCGACTACCAGGCGCTGAAGGCGAGGCTGCCAGCCGGCGTCGAACCCGCGTACGATGGCTGGGCTGGCGATTATCCGATCTGAGTCGGTATCGATTCTCATAATCTATCTTATGCGAGAATAGAATGGCGACGCAAAGCACTGAAAAGGTGAGAGAAAGTAGCTTGCGAACCCTCGCCCGCAATGCCGCCGCGACGCAGGCCGTGCTCGATGTGATGGCGCGGCTTCGCGATCCTGAGCACGGCTGCCCGTGGGATATCGAGCAGAACTTCGCGACCATCGCGCCGTACACGATCGAGGAAGCCTACGAGGTCGCCGATGCAATCGAGCGTCAGGATCTGCCGGCGCTGAAGGAAGAGCTTGGCGATCTTCTGTTTCAAGTCGCCTTCCACGCACGCATGGCCGAGGAGCAAGGCGCGTTCGACTTCGCTGATGTCGCCCAGGCGCTCGCTGACAAGATGATCGAACGCCATCCGCACGTGTTCGACGACAAGATCGAACGCAGCGCTGAAGAGCAGACCCAGGCCTGGGAGGCGCTGAAAGCCGAGAAGCGCGCCGCCAGCGGCACCTCGCTGCTGGCGGATGTGCCCATGGCCCTTCCCGCTTTGATGCGCGCCGACAAGCTCACCAAGCGCGCCGCGCGCATCAATTTCGATTGGCCGACGCCGGACGAGGTGTTGGAGAAGTTGGAAGAAGAGCTGGCCGAGCTGCACGACGCGCGCTCGAGGGAAGACCACGAAGCGCTCACCGAAGAGATGGGCGACATCCTCTTCGTGATGGCCAACCTGGCGCGCAAGCTGAAAGTCGATCCTGAAGAAGCGCTCCGGCGCGCCAACGCCAAGTTCACGCGCCGCTTTCAGTACATCGAACGTGCGCTGGCGGAAGCTGGCCGCACAGGCCCGCAGCCGCTCGACAAGATGGAAGCGCTATGGCTGGAGGCCAAGCGGGCGGAAAAGACGTGAGGCTACTACCGCGTACGCTGGCGCTGACGGCTCAACTGATCGGCCTGATGTTACTGGTAAGCACGGTGCTCATGCTCATTCGTGCGGGCACGGACGGCTGGGTTGAGCTCGCTGTATTTGCTGGGGCGGTGGTACTGTTGATTTGGTTGTGGCACAGACTGCGGCTGCAGCGCTACTCCTTCGACTAACGCTTCAACGCCCCAAACGGCACCACCTTGTTCTCAACGTCGTGACCTATGTCGGCGCGGCCGAGATAGGGAATGTCGGTCTTCGCGCACCAGTAGCGTACGATCTCTTCTTCGTTGGCGCCGAAGGGTTTGTCGTTCTCGATGATATCGCTCACGCGCCCGAGCTTGATCCCCTTTACGCGGCGCACGTTGGCGGAAGAGGTGATGTGGAAGAGGGCGCGGTCGATGCGATAAAGGTACTCCCCCACCTCTTCCAGCATCAGCACGTGATCGCTCAAGTCGGGCTCGAGCGAAGTGCCGACGATCGTAGCCAGAACTTCGATGTTGAACGCAGCCGTTTTGCCTTCGTAGATGACGCTCAGCTCAAGGCTCTCAGGGGAGCGGTCGATGAGCCAGGCAAGCGCCCTCTTCACCGCGCCCTCGCCGCCTGCCCGGATCAGGTCTGTCGGCATCGGTCCGTGCGCAAGATTGGCGTAGCCGTTCTTGTAGAGCCCGGCCAGGAGCACGCCGGCGTCGCTATAGCCGAGATAGGTCTTCACCCGCGACGCGCCGTTCAATTGCGCCAGCGCTGCCTCGGCAATTCGGCACGCGCCATAGCCGCCGCGGGCAAACCAGATCGCGTCGAGCGAGGGGTCGTTGGCGAAATCCACGAACGCTCTCAGGCGCACGTCATCGTCGCCGGCGAAATGCCCGGCGCTCAGGAAACATTGCGGATGGACAACGATTTCCGGCGCGCGATCGAGGAAACTGTCTGTTGCGAACGCCTTGAGGCGCGCGGCGATATCCTCATCGATGCGGTTGGCCGGCGCGACAACGCCAATGCGGATCGAGGGCGCCATAACTGCTGTGTTCACATCCTTGCCGGTGAGCGGCGTTTCTCGTCATAACCGGGGCCGATGAGTCAGGCCAAATCCTATTTCATGAGCGGCGTCGGCGGTTCGGGCATGCTGCCCCTGGCGCTCATTCTGCGCGCGCGCGGGCATCAGGTGGCCGGCTCCGACCGTTCGCTCGACCAGGGCCGCCTCGGCGCGAAATTCGAATACCTCAAAGCCCAAGGCATAGCCCTCTTCCCGCAAGACGGCTCTGGCGTCACCAGCGCTGATCAGATTCTCGTGCGCTCGGCGGCGGTGGAAGACACTGTCGGCGATGTCGTCGCCGCCAAGCGCATCGGCGCGCGCGACATGAAGCGGCCGGAGCTGCTAGCCGAGCTGTTCAATTCCGCGCCCGTGCGCATCGGCGTCGCCGGCACCAGCGGCAAATCCACCACCACGGCGATGATCGCCTGGATGCTCCACCGCGCCGGCCGCGATCCTACCGTCATGAATGGCGCCGTGATGAAGAACTTCGTCACGCCCGATGCCCTCTTTGCCAGTGCGCTCGTCGGCCGTGGCGACGCCTTCGTCAGCGAAGTCGACGAGAGCGACGGCTCCATCGCCCGCTACGAGCCTACGATCGCCGTCGTCAACAACATCGCTCTCGACCACAAGAGCATGGACGAGCTGCGCGCGCTGTTCGCTGCCTTCGTCAACAAGGCCGAGATCGCGGTCCTGAGCCTCGACAACGAAGAAACCGCGGCGCTGCTGATGAAGACGCGCACGCGCATGCGCACGTTCTCGCTGCGCAGCGGCCTCGCCGATCTCCATTGCAGCGAGATCCGGCTAGCGCCCGACGGCGTTTCGTTCGATGTGCTGGAGAAGGACACGCGACACACGGCGACGGTGGACCTCGCCGTCCCTGGCGAGCACAATGTCGCCAACGCCCTCGCCGCGCTCTCCGCGGCACGCGCTTACGGACTTTCGCTTAAAGATGCGGCTGAGGCGCTCAGAGGCTTCTTAGGCACAAAACGCCGGCTCGAAATCGTCGGCAAAGCCGGCGGCGTCACCGTGATCGACGATTTTGCGCATAACCCCGACAAGATCACCGCCACGCTCGACACGCTTCATGCCTTTCCAGGCCGCTTGCTGATCATGTTCCAGCCGCATGGCTTCGGCCCGCTGAAGCTGATGCGCCAGGAATTCATCGACGTCTTCGCCGGTCGCATGGCCGACGACGACGTGCTGATTATGCCGGACCCAGTCTATTTCGGCGGCACCGTCGACCGCAGCGTCACCAGCGAACACATCGTCGCCGGCGTGCGCGCCCGCCATCTGCAAGCGCTTGCTTTCGCCGAACGCAACGCCTGCGGCGACAAGCTGATCGAACTCGCCGAACCCGGCGACCGCATCGTCATCATGGGCGCAAGGGACGACACGCTGAGCACGTTCGCGGCGGAGCTGGTGGAGCGCCTGAATCGCGCCGATTGAACTCGTCATCCTGGGTTCGCACTACGTGCGCCCCAGGATGACGAGTGCGCCCCTACTCCGCCGCTGGGCGCAGTTCTTCGGGCAGGGGCTCGAGCGGCGCAAAGCGCGCAGCGTCTGCCACCAGCAGTTCCGCGCGCAAAGTGTGATGGCCGTGTTCGTCGGTGCTTTCTTCGAGAATCTTGCCAGCCGCCGCGATCTGGGCGCGCACGCGCCCGGCATCGTTCGGAGGCAAGGTGAGGGTGATGACACGCGTGGCGGAGAAGGCGGCGCGGTCGATCGCCGCGAGCAGGGCGTCCAAGCCCTCCCCCGTCTCCGCCGAGAGCGCGACGGGGGGCAGGGCGCCCTGCCCCTCCGCCGCCGCCTCTGCGCGGCGCATGCGGCCAATGCGCGTCGCGTCATCGAGTAAGTCGATCTTGTTCCAGGCTTCGAGCACCGGCGGCATCTTTCGCCCCGCGTCGCTCTCGAGCTGGCCCAGCACCGCGAGCACGTCGGCCTTCTGATCCTCGCTCTGCGGATGGGCGATATCGCGCACGTGCACGAGCAAATCCGCCTCAGTCACCGCTTCGAGCGTCGCACGAAAACTCTCGACCAGTTCGTGCGGCAAATCGGAAATGAAGCCGACCGTATCGCTCATGATCACCGCGCGCCCGGTCGGCAGCTTCACTTGCCGCGCCGTCGGATCGAGCGTTGCGAACAGCATGTCTCGCGCCAGCACGCCCGCTTGCGTGAGGCGATTGAACAGCGTCGATTTGCCGGCGTTCGTGTATCCGACCAGCACCACGGCAGGCAGGCCCGCGCGCGCACGGGCGCGGCGTTGCAGCCCGCGCGTCCGCCGCACGTCCTCCAGCTCCTTCTTCAGCTTGATGATGCGGTCGGCGATAATGCGGCGATCGAGTTCGATCTGCGTTTCGCCAGGGCCGCCGGTTTTTCCCAGGCCGCCGCGCTGGCGTTCCAAGTGCGTCCATGTGCGCACGAGGCGGGAGCGTTCGTAACCCTGGCGCGCCAGTTCGACCTGGAGCTTGCCCTCTTTCGTGCGCGCGCGAAGGCCGAAGATTTCGAGGATCAGCCCCGTGCGGTCGATCACCTTCGAGCCGATATCCGTCTCGAGGTTGCGTTGTTGCACCGGCGAGAGCGCGGCGTCGACGACGATCACGCCGGCGCTGAGTTCTTCCGATTGATCTTTCAACCGCTCAACACGCCCCGAACCAAAATACGTTCGCGGACTGATCTGACGCAGCGGCGCAGCCTCAGCGCTCGTCACCTCAAGCCCGAGCGCCTGTGCGAGACCGACAGCTTCCAGCAGCCGCGCTTCGCCGTCGCGCACGCTTTCCTCCGCGCTCGCGAGCGGGCGCAGGACGATGGCCTTGTTCAAATCTTTGATCGGCGTCTCAGCCGTCAGCTTCATCAGCGGCCTTGTCGATTTCGAAGAGCTGGACGGGAGCGCCCGGCATGATGGTCGAGATCGCGTGTTTGTAGACGAGCTGCACCTGGCCGTCGCGGCGCAACAGCACACAGAAATTGTCGAACCAGGTGACGACGCCCTGCAACTTCACGCCGTTGACCAGAAAGATCGTGAGCGGCGTCTTGGCCTTGCGGACCGCGTTCAGAAACGTGTCCTGGAGGTTTTGTTTCTTATCCATGGTGTTAGCCCCCATGTTCCTTGAGTTTTATGGCGCCCCGTCGAACGCGAGGCTGCGATAGCAGCTATAGGGTGCGCCGCGGCGTTCGCCAACCGGAACGGAGGCGATTATCGCTCAGGCGCCCAAATAAGCGGCGCGTAACGCTTGTGTGACAGGACCCGGCCGGCCATCGCCGATTTGTACGTCATCGATGGCAACGACGGCTGTGGCCGCATTCGATGCCGCCGTGATGAAAGCTTCGCGCGCCGCTTTCGCTTCTTCGATCGAGAACGGGCGTTCCTCCACCTTCATCTGCCGCTCTTGCGCCAGCTTCAGCACTGCAGCGCGTGTGACGCCGTGGAGGATCTCGTGCGACAACTCTCGCGTGCGCAAAACCCCCTCGGCGTCGACAATCCATGCGGTGGAGGAAGTGCCTTCAGTGACGATGCCGTTCTCGTCGACGAACCACGCTTCGAACGCGCCCTTCTCCTTCGCTCCCTGGCGCGCCAGCACGTTGGGGAGGAGGTTCACTGATTTGATGTCGCGCCGCCGCCAGCGCGTCTCCGGCGCGCTTATGATCCTGACGCCCGCCGCCGCGCGTCTGGCGATGGCGTGACGATCGAGGTTCTTCGCGGTCACCACAAGCGTGGGCCTGGTGTGCGCCGCCGGAAACACGTGGTCGCGGTTAGCCGCGCCTCGGCTCACCTGCACATAGACGATCCCTTCGCGCACTCGGTTGCGCCGCATGGTCTCGCGCATCACCGCCATCAGCGACGCTTCGTTCATCGGCGGCGTGATGCGCAACTCAGCGAGCGAACGCTGTAGCCGCGCCATGTGCTCGTCGACATCGAACATGCGCCCGCCGCGCACCGCCCAAACCTCGTAGATCGAATCCGCAAACTGAAAGCCGCGGTCCATAATCGAAATCCTGGCGTTGCGCAGAGGCAGGTAGACGCCGTTCACATAGGCGACGCGGCTCATTCGGCCTCGGTGCCGTTGCGCCCGGGCGGATCGACGCCCAGCGACTTGAGCTTGCGATGCAGCGCCGAACGCTCCATGCCGATGAACGCAGCGGTGCGCGAGATATTGCCGCCGAAGCGCGTAATCTGAACGTTGAGATATTCGCGCTCGAACCGTTCACGCGCATCGCGCAGCGGCAGGCCGATCACTTGTTGCAGCCCATCGCGCTTCGAGAATCCAGCTTGCGGCCAAGCATCCTCGGGCAGCGCATCGACCGTGACCGGCGTGTTGGGATCTCCCGTCGCCAGGATGAGAATGCGCTCGATGACGTTGCGCAACTGGCGCACGTTGCCCGGCCAGTCGGCCGCCTGCAGCGCCGCAAGCGCGTCCTCGCCGATCTGGCGCGCCGGGACGCCGGACATGCCTGCGAGCCGGCCAACGAAATAACCCGCCAATTCGGGAATGTCTTCACGACGCTCGGCCAAGCTCGGCGCCCTCAGCGGCACGACGTTCAGGCGATGATAGAGGTCCTCACGGAAACGCCCGGCGGCGATGTCGCCGCTCAGATCGCGTGATGTCGAGGACACCACGCGCACATTCACCTGCACGTCGTTGGCGCCATGCAGGCGCTTGAAGCGTTGATCGATGAGCACACGTAGGATTTTCGATTGTGTCTCGAGCGGCATGTCGCCGACTTCGTCGAGAAAGAGCGTGCCCATGTGCGCCTGTTCGAACACGCCGATCTTCTTGGGCCGCCCGTCCGCGCCCTCTTCGCCAAAAATTTCGCTTTCCATCCGCTCAGGCGCGATCGAAGCCGCGTTGATCGCCACGAAGGCGCCCTGCGCGCGCGGGCTGCGCTCGTGCACCAGGCGCGCTACAAGCTCCTTGCCGGCGCCCGCTGGCCCGGCGATGAGCACGCGCGAATTGGTCTGCGCCACTCTGTCGATGGCCGCGCGCAACGCCGCCATGACCGGCGATGAACCAACCAGGTTGTCGCTCGCTGCCGACCGCGCCTTAAGTTCGGCGTTCTCGCGCTTCAGCCGCGTCGCTTCCAGCGCGCGTGAGACGACGTGCAGCAGCCGATCGGCGGTGAACGGCTTCTCTACGAAGTCGTATGCGCCCTTGCGGATCGCGGCGACCGCTGTCTCGATCGTGCCGTGACCGGAGATCACCACGACAGGCATTTCGGGATCGATCTCCTTGAAATTCGCCAGCAGGTCGAGTCCGTCCATCCGGCTGCCTTGCAGCCAGATGTCGAGCACGATCAGAGAGGGCTTGCGCTTGCCGAACGCATTCAGCGCCTCGTCGCTGTCGCGAGCGGTGCGCACCTGGTGGCCGTCGTCTTCGAGGATGCCGGAGATGAGATCGCGGATGTCAGCTTCGTCGTCGACGACGAGAATGTCTTGGGTCATCGGGGGGCTCCTGCGCCATGTTCTGCAGCGGACTCGATGGCGTCTTCGCCGCGTTTAGGGAGAACAAAACGAACGACTGCGCCGGGCCCTCCGCCCGGCGCGTCGTCCAACTCTATTAGCCCCCCGTGGTCTTCGATGATGCGCGCGACGATGGCGAGGCCGAGGCCCGCGCCTCTGGTGCGCGTGGTGACATATGGTTCGATCAACCGGTGACGATCCTTTTCCGGGAAGCCCAACCCGTTGTCGATCACCTCGAACTGCACGCCGAAATCCAGATCGCGCAGGCGCAAGATGACGAAACCATCCTTGGGTTCGCCGTCGCGTTCACGCCGCGCCTGCACGCTCTCGCTCGCGTTCTTGATCAAGTTCAGCAGCGCTTGGCCGATCAAACGCTCGTCGCTCACGAGCCCGATCGGCCGATCGACGCCTTCAACCTCGATCCGCACGTCCGGGAATACGAGCCGCTGCGCAAAGGCAGTCGAACGGGCAACCTCGCTGATGTCGGCGAAGGCCAGAACGGGCGTCGGCATGCGCGCAAACGAGGAAAACTCATCGACCATGCGCCCGATATCGGCGACCTGCCGCAGAATCGTGTCGGTGCATTTGGCGAAAGTGTCGGGATCCGAAGTGATCTCGGCGCTGTACTTCTTGCGCAGCCGCTCTGCCGAAAGCTGAATCGGGGTAAGCGGGTTCTTGATCTCGTGGGCGATCCGGCGCGCCACGTCTTTCCAGGCTTCCTGGCGCTGAGCCGAAATCAGTTTCGTCATGTCGTCGAAGGTGAGCACGAGGCCGCCATCGGCCTCCGGGCTCATGCGGACGCTCAGATTCACCGAACCCCCTTCGCGCATCAGATCGACGCGCTGCGGCGGCATTTCCGCAGCGGGGGGCGGTTGGTTGAGCAGATCGGTGAACTCTGGCGCGAGATCGATCAGGCGCCGGCCGATGATGTCGGTGTTCTCGAGCCCCAGCAACTGCACGGCCGAGCGGTTCGCTGCGCTGATGCGCCCATTATTGTCGAGACCCATCACGCCGGCGCTCACGCCGCCCAGCACCGCTTCGATGAACGAGCGGCGATTCTCCGAATCCTCCTGCGCCGTCACTAGCTCGCGCCGCTGCGTTTCAAGCTGTGCGGTCATGCGGTTGAACGCGCTCGCGAGCGCATCCACTTCGTCGCGCTCTTCCCCCACTGACACGCGCGCCTTCAGATCGCCCGACGCCACACGACGCGCTGCGCCAACCAGGCGGCCAATCGGCGCCGCCACGCGCGTCGCACTGGTGAGCCCAACCCAACCGGCGGCCAACAGCAGCAGGACTGCCGTCGAGAAATACGCCATGCCGAACAGGCCGCGCAGCGAGTTCTGCTGCAATCGCGCTGCGCGATATTCATTCACGGATTCTTCGAACTGCCGCAGCTGCGCCACCAGCCCCGGCTCCAAGTTCTTGGACACCAGCACGTAAGCGTCATTGTAGGCGGAGAGCCGGTAGAGCGCGCGTAAGCGATCGTTGTCCTGGTCGAAGCGAACCGAAACTTGGCCTAGATTTGCTGTTGCGTACGCTTCCGCGGACGGCGCCCGATACGGCGCCGCGTCGTTCATAACAGCGCCCCCCGCCAGCACGCCGCCGCCACTGTCGATGACGTAGACCGAAGAGAGCTCGCGGCGTTCACCCTGCAGCTGCAAGAACGCAGCATAACGTTCGGGATCGTCCGTCAAACCGCGACGGGCGTTGTTCAAGTCCTCCGCCATCGCTTGTACTTCGCCGCCGAGACCGCCGGAGGCGAGTTCGACATAGGCGCGCCCGACATCAGCGGCGTTCTCGATCGTGCTCTCGACCCGCTGACTGAACCACCGTTCGACGCCCTGCGTGAACGTGAAGCCCAGAAACGCCGCGACGATGATGGCCGGCGCGAGTGCAGCAAGACTGAACAGTGTGACGAAGCGCAAATGCAAACGCGCGCCTGTCGCCGCCGCGCGCCACGCGCGCGCGACGCGCAAGATGCGATGGACGAGAATGCCGGCCAGCCCGGCTGAGATCACAAGGCTTGCGATCAACAGCGCGCGGATGAGGCCGTTGTTTTCGCCGGCGAGCCCGTCTCCCATCAACAAGGTAACCGTGGCGACAGCCGTCATCGCGCCGGCGACGCCGAAGCCCACGAGAAACGTCAACGCGCTGCGGCTTTGCGGTTGGTCGCTGAGAACGGCGGCGTCCGCCGGCTCGTTTGCCGTGATTTCTGCCATGGCCGGGGGTCACCATGTTGCTGAGAAGCCACATGGTGTTGAACCAATATCACGCTCAGGTCAATCGCCTCGCCCAGTAGGCAGACCCAGGGTTTGGATCTTCTTCCGCAAGGTATTGCGGTTAATCCCAAGGATCGCCGCGGCCTTAATCTGATTGCCGCGCGTGGCTTGGAGCGCCTGGTTGATCAGCGGCCGCTCCATCTCGGCTAGGAGCCGATCATACAGCCCCGGCGACGGTAGGCCAGGGCTGGCAGCAGCGAATTCGCCTTCGAGACGACGCGTGACCGCGGCTTCGAACCCTTCCGCCGCTTCCTCCGGCGAGAGGTTATTGTCGGCGTGCCCTAGTTCACGGCCAATTTCACGCGCGGTGATGACGCTCGCGGGGCTGAGCGCGGTGGCACGACGAAGCAGATTTTCGAGTTCACGAAGATTGCCCGGAAAACTATGCGCCTTGAGCCGTTCGATCGCGGCGTTGTCGATCGACTTGTCCGGCAGCCCCTCGCGCTTGGCGCGCACAAGAAATGCACGCGCGAGATCGCCAATGTCCTCCAGCCGCTCGCGCAGCGGCGGCATGCGGATGACGACGACGTTCAAGCGATAGAACAAATCCTGCCGGAACGCGCCCTGCCGCGTCAGCTGAGCCAAATTGCGCTGCGATGAAACGATGAGCCGCGCATCGGGGCGATCGCCGGGCTCTTCCGCGTGCAGCAGGCCTGCGAGACGTGTCTGCGAGTCCGAGGGCAGTTCGTCGATATCTTCAAGAAACAGCGTGCCGCCTTGCGCATGCGCGAACTTGCCCTGCGGGCCGAAAAGCTCGCGTTCGAGCTGCGTCGATTGCGCGCCGGCAAGGCTCATGGCGACGAACGGCCCGCTCGCACGCCGTCCGTGATCGTGTATGGCGCGCGCCACACGCTCTTTGCCGGTGCCGCTCTCCCCTTCGATGAGCACGGTGAGATCGGTGCCGGCCACGCGCGCCATCACGCGGTAGACGTCTTGCATCGGCGCCGAGCGCCCGATCAGCGGCAGACGTTCCTCTTTCTCCGCCTTTGAAGCCTGCGCACGCGTCTTCGCGTCGGGGCCGCCGGTGAGCGCGCGCCTAACCGCCGTCATCAGATCGTCCAGATCGAACGGTTTCGGCATATAGTCGAAAGCGCCCGCTCCTGCGGCGCCCATCGCGGTGCTCACCGTGCTCTGCGCGCTCATCACGATCACGGGCAGATGCGGTCGCGCCATGCGCATCGCCGGCAGCGCGTCGAACACGCAATCGTCGCCCATATACACATCGCTCAGCACCAGATCGCCTTCGCCGTCGCGCACCCACTTCGCCAGCGTTGCAACGTTCCCGGTGGCGCGAACATCGTAGCCTTCCTTGCCGAGCGCCTGCGACAGAACGAGCCGCAGCGAGTTGTCGTCTTCGGCGAGGAGGATGCGTGCGCTCATGGGGTTTCGTCCGGGTCGATGGGCAGGAGAATCTTGAAAGCGGTTCGGCCAGGCGCGCTCTCGACTTCGATCCGCCCGTCGTGGCGGGCGATAATGTCGGCAGCGACCGTGAGCCCAAGCCCCATTCCGCCGCTCTTGGTCGTCGCGAACGCTTCGAACAGACGATCGGCGACGTCAGGATGCAGGCCCGGGCCATTGTCGACGATCTGCACTTCGAGCTGCGCTCGCGCCGCCCCACTCGCCGCCGAGCGGAATTTCACGCCCGATCGATAGGACGTCGAAATTGCGATCTCGCCGTCCGGCTGATCGGCCACCGCTTCAGCGGCGTTCTTCGCGACGTTGAGGAAGGCTTGGATAAGCTGATCGAGGTCGCCGCGCACCTGCGGCAGGCTCGGATCGTAGCGTTCGCGGATCATCACCTGCGGCGCGCTCGAGCCGATCAATTTGCGCACCCGATCTAGAGCTTCGTGGATGTTGAAGCGCTCAAAACGCGGTGGCTCGACTGCGCCCAGCGGATCGATGCGGTCAGTCAGCCGGCGGACGCGATCCACCTCATCTACAATCAGCTTCGCCAGCGCCGATGATTCCGGATCCTCCACCCGCGCAATGAGTTGCGCGGCCGCCCGGATGCCGGCGAGCGGATTGCGCACCTCGTGCGCCAAGGTGCGCGCCGCTGAACTGGCCGCGGCGGGCGGCGCAGCGCGCGCCCGCGGCGGTCGCGTCATCACCAGCGCGATGTAGCCGTTCTCCCCTACCGGGGCGGCGGCTACTGTAGCGCGGCCCAACGCGAAGCCCGGCCCGACGAGTGCGACATCCGCTTCCGCCACACCGCTCGAGCCGGTCAGAGTGCGCCGCGCCAGCGCGATGATCGGCGCGTCGTTGCCAAATATTTCGTCGAGACGACGTCCGAGCAGGCCGCGCCCGACACCGGCCAACAATTCAGCGGCCGCCGCATTCACGAAGCGAATGCGCTCACCCGCATCAATCCCGAGCACCGGCGCGGGCAATGCTTCGAGCCAGCGTTCCGCGTCCGGCGCCAGTGCGCGCTGCTGCATCGGACGGAGGACCGGATCGTTCATGCCGCCACCCGGTCCACGCCGCCATCGAACAGCCGAACCAACTCCTCTCGCACGCGGCGCGGGTCCACGAGCATGCAAATCTCTTTCCGGACTTCGCGCGCCTCCGGGCCAAACTCCGCATCAATCATCCAGGCGATGTGTTTACGCGCAATGCGAACGCCCAGCCCGCCGTCATAGAATGCTAGCGTGTCGTCGTAGAGCGCGAGCAAACTCTGTAGCAGCCGCGCCCGGGGTGGGGGCGAAACCTCCCCGCCGGCTTTCAACGCGCGCTCGATCGCTGCCGGCAGCCACGGCTTGCCCTGCGCCGCCCGCCCAATCATCACGCCGGCGGCGTCGGAAAGCTCAAGCGCGCGCCGTGCATCCGCCGCCGTGCCGATGTCTCCGTTTGCGATCACGGGGATACGCACGGCCTGAACCACCGGCGCGATCGCCGCCCAATCAGCTGCGCCGCCAAAGAACTGGCTGCGTGTTCGGCCGTGTATCGTGAGCATGCGCACACCGGCGGCTTCGGCGCGCCTGGCCAGTTCCGGCGCATTCAAAGATTTCTCGTCCCACCCCAAACGCATTTTCAGCGTTACCGGCAGCTTGGTCGCGTTCATCGTCGCTTCCACCAGGCGTATTGCGTGATCGGGCTCGCGCATCAGCGCCGAACCGCAGAGCCCGCTCGTCACGCTCTTAGACGGACACCCCATGTTGATGTCGATGACATCCGCACCCGCCGCCTCGGCGAGCCTGGCGGCCTCAGCCATCCAGTGGGCGTCCCGTCCCGCGAGTTGGATCACCAACGGTGAGATCACGTCAGCACCGGCTGCGCGGCGGATCATGTCGATCCGCGCCCGCGCCAATTGGTCGGACGCCACCATTTCGGAAACGCAGTATTGGCCGCCGAACGCTTTGACCTGACGGCGAAACGGGATGTCCGTCACACCAGCCATTGGTGCGAGCGAGACAAGAGGCGGTTTTTCGTTCAAAGCGAACACTCATCACCCCGTTTCGTGGGGAGCTTAAGGCGCCTAAAAAGCAGGCGCCAAGGGTTTTATGCTGCGATGCAACATTCGGCTGACGGAATTCTCCCAGCATGAGGACCGCCGCCATCATCGTGGCGGGAGGCCGGGGTGAACGCGCCGGCGGAGAATTGCCCAAGCAATACAGGCCGTTGATGGGTGTTCCGGTGATCCGATGGTCGGTCGCCGGCCTATCCGGCGAAGTCGAGCAGATCGTGGTCGTATGCGCGCCCGAGCACGAAGACCTCTGCCGCAGCGCACTCGGCGGCTACGAGCCCGCCGTCTCTATCGTTCATGGCGGTCCAACCCGAACGGCATCGGTTCGCGCCGGCCTCGCGGCGGTCGGTCCGGCCGACGCGATCCTCGTCCACGATGCGGCGCGGCCAGGTCTGAGCCAGAGCGTAGTGCGGGCGCTCAAAGCGAGACTGGCTGAAGGCCTCCCGGCGGCAGCGCCGGCGATCGCGATTCCGGATGCGCTGGCCCGCACCGATGGAAGCGGCCGAATCCTTGCCGACGTCGATCGCGCGAACGTGCAGCGCGTGCAGACGCCGCAAGCGTTTCGCGCCGACGTCATTCGCGCCGCCTACGCCGCGCTGTCCGTCGACGCCGTCATGGCTGACGATCTTGCCGTCGTGCGGGCTTACGGCATCGATGCCGTGCTCATTCCGGGCGACCCAAGGCTTAGGAAGATCACTTATGCTGAGGATATGGACATGGCCGAGCGGCTGATGCGGAGCCGAAGCGTCACGTGCGTCGGTCATGGCGTCGATGCGCATCGCTTCGGCGACGGTGATTTCGTCACGCTCTGCGGGGTGCGCATTCCGCACACGAAAGGTCTTGTCGGACATTCGGACGCAGATGCGGGGTGGCATGCCCTGGTCGACGCGATCCTAGGCGCCATCGGAGAAGGCGATATCGGCGCCCATTTCCCGCCCAGCGATCCAAAGTGGAAGGGCGCGAATTCTAAAATGTTCCTCCGCCACGCAGTCGAACTCGCAAGATCAGCTGGAGGCCAGATCGTACATGCTGATATCACGCTTCTCTGTGAGCGCCCGAAAATCGGCCCTCATCGTGAAACCATGCGAGCGCGGACAGCGGAGGTGCTGGGGCTGCCGATCCAGCGCGTCAGCGTAAAGGCCACGACGACGGAGCGCATGGGGTTCCTCGGCCGCGAAGAAGGCTTGGCGGCTCAGGCTACGGCGTCGGTTGAGCTGCCGCGTTAGGTTCGTCGGTCGGCGCGTTCGCCGCTTCTGGCTGGCACTCTTCGAGATAAGTGTAGATGCGGCAGGTCTCGGCGCCGGTGAGTCCATCCCACAACGCGCGCGGGACATTGATGTAATCGTCGGTCCAGGGCCGCCCGGGCGGCGCTTCGATCTGGCGCCAGTCCGGATTGAGCGCGAGCGCGCCCATGACTTCAGGCGACTTGGCGATGATCATCACGCTCGCCGCCAGCCCGCCATAGTACGAGACCAGCGGCTGCTCGAACTTGTCGCTGATCCGATAGAGATACGGGACGTTGAGATCGCGCGCCACGCGCGCCGCTTCCGACACCAGCGCCAAATTTCGGTTCGACAAGTGCAGAATGACGATGCCGCGGTCGCTGAGCTTCGACAGGTAGAGCTGGATCGCCTCGCGCGTCAGCAGGTGCGCTGGAATCGCGTCCGACGAGAACGCATCGACGACGATGACATCGAACTCGCCGTCCGGTTCTTCCGCAATCTGGAGCCGCGCGTCTCCCAGTTCGATCCGCGCTTGGGGCTGGCACAGCGGCACGTAGGTGAAATCGCCGCCGGGCGCCGCCGACAAACGCACCACCGCAGGATCAATCTCGAAAATGGTGAGTTCGTCATCGGGCCGCATCAGGCATGCGGTTGAACCGGTGCCGAGACCGATCAGCGCCAGATGCGAGGCCGCTCCGGTGCTCAAGCCGGCGAGGATCGCTTCGCCCAGCGCAGTGCGGGGATTGTAATAAGTCAGCGCTTCTCGTTCGAAATCGGGATGGGCGATCTGGGCGCCGTGGATGGTCGTACCGTGCATGAGGATGCGCAACGGCGGCGTATTGGGATTGGCGCGATCGGCGAACTCGCGCGTCCGCAGCACGCCGAAAAAGCTGCGCTCTTGAGTGAGGATCCGCGAGCCGCGGTTCTCGTCGATGAAGATGATGACGAACGCAATGAGGACAATGGCTGCGAGCGCCCAGGGCCGCCCGCGATTGAAGAACACCGCGACGCCACAGAACAGGATGCCCGTCACCGTGAGCAGGTTAGCATCGACCCCGCCCGCACGCACCAGCAGGATAAGCAGCAGCACAACCGAAGTAAGTGCGGCGCCGAGCCCGAGATCGGCGATTCGCTTGTTGTCCTTGCGCGGCAGGATGGTGCCGTGGACGGCGAAAGCGAGCACGAAGAAGCTCGTCCCCATCAGGATTGAGCCCCACGGCTGGCGCGCAACCGTGCGCGTTTCCTCGCCTACGGTCGCTTCGACGAACACGCTCGGCAGATTGAACGCGATGTAGATGACGAGAACGGCGTGCGCCGCGGCGACCGCGAGGAAGGCATAACGATAGGCCGCGGGCCGGCTTTCGTCGCTCCAGCCGGCCGCCATCATCGCTGCCGCCGCGCCAATTGCGCCGAGGATGATCGTCGCATCGAGCGCCGCCCAGCGTAACAACAGCACCGCCAGCAGGCCTGCCATCACTGCCGCTGCGAGCGAAGCGTCGACAAGGCGCGGCATGTCGCTGTCTTCGCGCGGGCGGAAGAGGCACGCCGCCGCAAGCGCCAGCGGATATTCGTAGACGTTGTTGAAAACGAGCGGTGCAAACAGCGCCGCAAATGCGCCGCCGAGAACCCCGCCGAGCGAGACGAACAGATAGAACTCGGTGAGCCGGTCTGCGCTGGGGCGCGAGCGCGCGAGGGCCAAATGGCAGATCAGCGCGCTGAAGAAGAAGCCGGCCAGAATGCCGGACACCGAGCCTACCCAATTGCCCGACGCGTAATAGGACATGAGCATCAGCGCGAGCGCGATCGGGTGGATGAAGAGCGTTCCGGCTTCCATCTTTTCGCTACCGCGCGCGAAGGCGAGCACGAAGGTCAGCAAATAGAGCGCCAGCGGCACTACCCAGAGCATTGGCGCTGACGCCACGTCGGTCGAAATATGCAGCGTTACGCCGAGCGAAAGCGCAGACGGCACCGCCGCCGCCGCGATCCAGTAGCCGCGCTCACGCCAGCTCGGCGCGAGGCCAATGTGTTCGAGCGGCTTCGGCGTCTCGCCATGCGCCGCAATCGCCATAGCCGCCGCCAGCGCGATGAGCGCGCCGACACTGACGTAGCCCATCGACCAAGCGAGACTCTGCGCCTGCGCGCCGAGCAATGGTTCAATCACTACTGGATAGGCCAAGAGGCCGCCGAAGCTGCCGAGATTGCTGGCGGCGTAGAGATAGTACGGGTCGCTCGCGTCGCTCCGGCCCGTGCGCGCGTACCAGGCTTGCAGCAATGGCGCGGTCGCAGACGCGGCAGCGAACGGCGCGCCGACCGAGAGCGCAAGCACGCCGATCAGCCACCAGACCGGATGCTCGGAACTGGGTTCACCGAGCGCAGCCGTCACATGAATCGGCAGCACGAACCACGCCGCCAGCAACACGCCGCCATGCACGGCGGCCTGGATGCGTAAATCCTTCACGCGTGCGAGCAGGTGCGCGTAGAGATAGCCTGCAAGCAAAGCGGCCTGGAAGAAGGCCATCGACGTGTTCCAGACCTGAGGCGACCCGCCCAGAAGCGGCGTCACCATGCGCGCAAACAGAGGCTGCAGCACAAAGATCAGCGCAGCGCTCGAAAACAGCGCCAGCGCAAACACCGGCGCCGCTGCCTTCCGCGCTATCGCTTGCATGTTTCCTCCCGCTTCGGCGCGCTTCTGCCATCACGGAGCGCGTTATGGAATGGACATTCGCCGCACGCCCGGCAGTATCGGCATATGGTTGCGAACAAGAGTAATGAGAGCGCGAGCGGGCTGCTCGATGCTGCGAAGTCCGAGGGCCTGAAGATCGCCACGGCCGAGAGTTGCACAGGCGGATTGATCGCCGCATCACTCGCCGCGGTGCCCGGCGCTTCCGCCGCGCTCGAACGCGGCTTCATCACTTATTCGAACGAGGCGAAGATGGAGCTGCTCGGCGTGCCCGCCGATCTGCTGAAGCAGCATGGAGCGGTCAGCAAGCCGGTGGCCTTGGCGATGGTGGAAGGCGCGCTAGCGCATAGCCCAGCGGACATCGCCGTTGCGGTGACCGGAATCGCCGGGCCGGACGGCGGAACGGCGGAGAAGCCCGTGGGACTTGTCCACATCGCGGCAGCGCGCCGTGGCGGCAAGAGGCTGCATGAAGAGAAGCGCTTCGGCGACATCGGCCGCCACGAAATCCAGGCTGAAACCGTTGCTGCAGCGCTCGACCTGATGAAGCAGTTGATCTAGCCCAACCGGCGCTTCGCTTCGCGTTCGAACGCGGCCATGATGCGCGATGAGAGCTTGTCCTTGTTGACCGAAATCGCCGCCTGCAGCACGGGGTTCTTGAACTCGTAAGCGATCCAATAGCGCACATGCGCGCCGTTCTCGTGCGCTTTGAACCACCAGCGGTTGGCCAACGAATGCAGCGGCCCTTTGACGAGGCCGACCTCCACTTCCCCTTTCTCCGGCTCGCAGCGCACCGCTGTCGAGAAACGCACCTTGATGGCCTGCCAGCCGACGTCGGCTTCCGCGATCCCTTTCCAGCCACCAGCCGGCAATGGTTCTTCTGTCGTCACACGCATGTGCTGCAGGAACGGCACGAAGTGCGGATAGACGCGGACGTCGCCGACGAGCCGGCACAGATCTTCCGGCGCGTAGGGCAGAACACGTTGGGCTTCGATGATCGTGCGCGCCATGTCAGGAATCGAACATCGGCGCGGTCGTCACGCCCCCTGCGCCGAGCGCGCAGCCTTCAAGCGTGCGAAATCTTCGCCGGCGTGATGCGACGAGCGCGTCAATGGCGAGGCGGAGACCATCAGGAAGCCTTTGGCGTAAGCTATGGTTTCGAGCGCTTTGAACTCATCCGGTGTCCAGAACCGGTCGATTGCCGCGTGCTTCTTGGTCGGCTGCAGGTATTGGCCGATGGTGAGAAAATCGACGCCGGCGATGCGAAGATCGTCCATCACTTGGAGCACTTCGTCCTTGGCTTCACCCAGCCCCACCATGAGCCCCGACTTCGTGAACTGCTGCGGATCACGCTGTTTCACCGAGTCGAGCAGTCGTAGCGACTGGTAATAGCGCGCGCCCGGGCGGATCGAGTGATAGAGGCGCGGCACGGTTTCGAGATTGTGGTTGAACACGTCTGGCTTGGCGTCGATCACGCGCTCGGCCGCGCCCGGTTTGCGGAGGAAGTCCGGCGTCAGAATTTCGACGGTCGTCTCAGGCGCGGCGCGCCGGATCGCGGCGATGGTCTGCACGAAATGATCGGCGCCGCCGTCATCGAGATCGTCGCGGTCAACTGAGGTCACAACGACGTGGCGCAGCCCCATCTGCGCGGTAGCGAAGGCGACGTTCTCCGGTTCGTTCGGATCCAGCGGCAGCGGTCTGCCTGTCGCCACGTTGCAGAACGAACAGGCGCGCGTGCAGATGCCCCCGAGGATCATGAAAGTGGCGTGCTTGACGCTCCAGCATTCGCCGATGTTGGGGCAGCCAGCTTCTTCACAGACGGTGTGAAGTTTCAGCGCGCGCACCAGTTCCTTGGTCTGGTGGTAGCCGAGGCTTGTGGGGGCTTTGACCCGTATCCAGTCGGGCTTTCGTGGTGAAGCATTGTCCGGCCGGCCCTCCTTTTCAGGATGGCGGGGGCGGCTCGGCTCGCCTCCCTGGCGCAAATCGATCAGCGTCGTCACGGACCTCAACATGACCCTCCCGGCCTCTGCCCGCAACGCCTCAGGGGCAAACCTCCCCTGCGCCGCCAAAGGGTTACATCGCCTGTCACTTGCCCAGCCTTATTCACGCCGCTAGGGTCTGTTACAACCATGAAACAATAATCACGGGGTCGGCGTCTTTCTCCAGGACGCTCAGGCGGAAAGAAACGGTTCGGAGGCAAACGTCCATGGCGCAACGTCCGTTCGAGCTGGCGCGCACGCGCGTCACCTTGTTCGAAGCCCTGCTCCGGGCGCGCGACGCACGAGGCGGCAAGCACAAGATTCTCGAAGATCACGAGCGGCGCGTGCTCAGTTACGATGATATCGTCCGAGCAGCCTTCGCGCTGGGCGGCAAGCTCGACACACTGATCAGGCGCCGCGAAACCGCAGGCATCATGCTGCCGACGGGCGTCGGCTGCACGGTGACGTTCTTTGCGCTGCATGCGATCGGGCGCACGCCGGCCATGCTGAACTTCACGGCGGGCGCGATGAATCTGCGCTCGGCCTGCGAAGCGGCGAATGTGAAAAAGATTCTGACCTCGCGCGTCTTCATCAAGAAGGCGGGGCTCGAGGACCTCGAACGAGAACTCTCGAAGTTCGCCACGCTCATCTATCTCGAAGACGTCCGCAAGACGATCGACATGGGCGACAAGATCATCGCGTTGGTCAAAGGTTCGTTCCCGCGCATGTTCGCGGCAAAGGGCAGCCCCGACGACACCGGCGTCATCCTGTTCACCTCCGGCTCCTATGGCACGCCCAAGGGCGCGGTGCTTTCGCATGCGAATATCGTCGCCAACGTCGAACAGGCGCACGCGCATATTCCGTTCGATCCGAACTGGTCGTTCTTCTGCCCGCTGCCTATGTTCCATTGCTTCGGGCTGACCGGCGGCGTGATGTTGCCGCTGTTCACTGGCCACAAGACGTTCCTGTTTCCCTCGCCGCTGCAGGTGAAGGAAATTCCAAAGCTCATCAAGGACACCGGCTCGAACGTCTTCTTCGCCACCGACACCTTCGCGCAACAATATGCGCGCAACGCCGCTGACGGCGATTTGAGCTGCATCCAACTCATGGTCTGCGGCGCCGAACGGGTGAAGCCGGAAACGCGCGAGCTTTACCTGCAGCGCTTCGGCGTCGAACTGCTCGAAGGCTATGGCGCGACCGAAGCCTCGCCGGTGATCTCGGTGAATATTCCCGGCGCTAACAAGCACGGCACGGTCGGTCAATTCATCCCCGGCATCGAGTGGCGGCTCGAACCAGTGCCGGGCATCGAGGGCGGGCAGCGGCTTTACGTGCGCGGGCCAAATGTGATGCGCGGCTATCTCGATCCGACCAAGCCCTTCGGCATCGATCTGTTGCCGCAAGGTTGGCACGACACCGGCGATGTCGTTGACGTCGATGAAGACGGCTTCATTCGCATCCTCGGCCGCGTGAAGCGGTTCGCCAAAGTCGGCGGCGAGATGGTGTCGCTGAACGCGGTTGAAGCTTATGCGCAGACCGTGTGGCCGGATCATTTGCATGCGGCGGTTGCGCTGCCCGATTCGCGCAAGGGCGAACGCATTATCCTCTTTACCGACCATGAAGCGGCCACTTCCGAACAGCTGCAAGCCTGGTGCAAGGCCAATGGCGCAAGCGAACTTGCCGTGCCCAAGCGCATCGTCGTGATCGACGAAATCCCCGTGCTGGGCTCCGGCAAAACCGACTACGTCGTGCTGCAGCGCATGGCGGCGGAGCGGTTTGCTGAGCAGAAGGCGGCTTAGCAATATCGCCGGCAACCCAAAGTCAAACGTGCAGCACCCTTCCGTACGCATCCAGCACCGCTTCGTGCATCATTTTTGAAAGCGTGGGATGCGGGAAGACGGTTTCCATGAGTTCGTGTTCGGTGGTCTCCCAGGACATCGCCACGGCGTAGCCTTGGACGGTTCGGTGACTTCGGCGCCGATCATGTGCGCGCCGAGGAGTTCGCCGGTCTTGGTGTCGAACACGACTTTGACCATGCCTTGGTCTTCGCCGAGCGCGATGGCCTTGCCGTTGCCGACGAACGGAAAGCGGCCGACTTTCACTTGGCGCTGGGTTCCGGCTTCTCGCTTCGCTCGGCCGGAATGACGGCTTGTAGTTTAAGCCGCAGCGACGACCTCGATCTCCAGCAGCCATTTCTCATCGAAAAGTCCGCAGATGATCACCGTGATCGCGGGTTTGCGCGCGCCCATGATCTCTTTGCGGATGGCGCGGTTTTCGATCGCGTACTTGCGGTCTGAGAGAAACGTCGTCGCCTTCACCACATTGTCCAGGCTCATGCCCACTTCAGCGAGCTGCGCCTCGATATTGCGCCAGATGAGCCGGCTTTGCTCGGCTAAGCTCTCGGGAACGGCGCCCTCCGCCGTCGCCGGCACCTGGCCGCTCACGAACGCAAGCCGCGTCGCGCCCTCCACGGCGCACACTTGAGCGTGAAAGCCCTGCGGGGCACTCGGCGCGTTGAAGGATTGAATCTGCATCATCGTCACTCCACAATGGGGGCTTAAACGACTCCTCCCGAACAACAAGGAAGGATGGGAAACGCTGCTGGGCTTGGCTCGCGACTCCCACCGCATGGCGGCGGAGCGCTTCGCTGAGGACGAAGGGCTTAGGGCAAGTCGACGAAACCGCGCTTAATTTTGGCAATCGGCCAAGTGTGCTCGGGACAATGACGCAGTCCCGGAAACCCAGCCCATTCGTTGCAGAGAGCTAAGTACGCGGTGAAGCGTTCTGGCAGATCCTCGGCGATCAGCAACGGATCGTCAGCGCCGTCAAAGTCGAAATAATATCCACCGCCGCTGAAACCGGCTTTGTGGATTTGGTCTCCGGCGAATTGAGGAGTGAAGCGCGGCTCGTTCTCCTCGGTCCAGCGTTCGAGTTCGCCGCGCCAGAACTTCAAATCGAGAGGAACAACCGACAACGGATCGGGATAGTCGCATCCTTCCCAGTCTGCCGGCGGTGCTCCTTCAAAATCAATGCTGCCGAAGACTTCGTAAAATGCTTTCAGTGCTGCAGGCATGCGCAGCCCACTGCTTTCGATCAGCGCAATAGTCTCGGCTCGCTCAACCGTCGGCTCCGTCACCGCAATTTCGTTGAACCGATAGCCTCGTTCCGCGAGGCTACTTTCGGCGCGCAGCATGTTTGCGCGAAGTGCTTGCATGAAATGGAGGTAGTGTTGCCAGTCCATCAAACGTGCAGCACGCGACCGTACGCATCCAACACGGCTTCGTGCATTATTTCTGAGAGCGTTGGGTGGGGGAAGATCGTTTCCATGAGTTCGTGTTCGGTGGTTTCGCAGGACATGGCGACGGCATAACCCTGGATCAGTTCGGTGACTTCGGCGCCGATCATGTGGGCGCCGAGAAGTTCGCCGGTTTTGGCGTCGAAGATCACTTTAACCATGCCCTGATCTTCGCCGAGCGCGATGGCCTTGCCGTTGCCGACGAACGGAAAGCGGCCGACGCGAACCTCCCTGCCCGCTTCTTTCGCTTTCGCCTCGGTGAGACCGACGCTGGCGACTTGCGGGTGCGAATACGTACAGCCCGGAATGCGCTCCTTGATCATCGGATGCGGTTTTTGGCCGGCGATGGCTTCGATGCAGATGATGCCTTCGTGGCTCGCTTTGTGCGCCAGCCAGGGCGCGCCGGTGACGTCGCCGATGGCGTAGAGGCCAGCGACGTTGGTCTTGCCGTAGCCGTCGGTGACGATATGGCCCTTCTCGGTCTTCACGCCGAGCGGTTCGAGACCCAGGCCTTCGGTGTTGCCGACAATGCCGACGGCGACGATGGCGTGTGAGGCGGTCAGCGTCTCTTCCTTGCCTTTGTTGGAGACGATCGCTTCGACGCCCTTGGCTGTCGCTTTCACTGACTTCGCTTCGGTGGAGGTGAGGATCTTCAGCCCCTCCTTCTCGAAGCGCTTCTTGGCGAAGGCGGAAATTTCCTCGTCCTCGACCGGCAGCACGCGGTCGAGCAATTCCACCACGGTCGTCTTCACGCCGAACGCGGCATAGAAGCTGGCGAACTCGATGCCAATGGCGCCCGAACCGAACACCAAGAGCGATTCCGGCCATGAGGGCGGCGTCATCGCATCGCGATAGGTCCAAATGCGTTTGCCGTCGGCCTTCAAGCCCGCCGCGGGAATTTCGCGCGCGCGTGCGCCGGTGGCGAGGATGACGTGTTTGGTCTCGTAAGTTGCATCTTTGCCGTCCTTGCCCTTGACGATCACTTTCGGTGCGGCGCTGCCCTTCTCCAGCCGCGCTTCACCCTCGATCACTGTGATCTTGTTTTTCTTCATCAAGAACTGGACGCCCTTTTCCATGCGGCCAGCCACGCCGCGCGAGCGTTTCACCACGGCTTCGGGATCGAACTTCAGGCCATCGATCGAAAGCCCGAAGTCCTTCGCGTGTTGCGCGTTGCGATAGACTTCGGCGCTCCGCAGCAGCGCCTTGGTCGGGATGCAGCCCCAGTTGAGACAGATGCCGCCCAAGCGATCGCGCTCGACGATTGCCGTCTTCAGACCAAGCTGCGAAGCGCGGATCGCAGTGACGTAGCCGCCGGGACCGGAACCGATGATGATGACGTCGAAGGATGTGTTCATGGAGGAAGGCAATAGGGCAGTAAGGCAATAGGGCAATAGGGCAATAGGGCAGTAGGTTCGCGTTGGATTTCCCTACCGCCTTATTGCCGTATTGCCCTATTGCCCTATCGCGAACACGTTCCTGATCCCATCGACCACGAACTGCGCGGCGAGCGCGGCGAGCAGGATGCCGAAGATGCGGGTGAGCATAGAGGCGACGGTCTCGCCCATGATGCGCGAGAGCGGGCCCGCCGCCAGGAAGGCGATCAGGCAGAGGGCGAGATTGGCGCCGACGCCCAGGAGGATGACGCCACGACTGGCGAGGTCTTCGTGCTCGGCGAAGAAGAGCATGATTGAAGCGATCGCGCCCGGGCCGGAGATGAGCGGAATGGCGAGCGGAAAAACGGAAATGTCGTCTTGAGTTCCCGGATGCTTGGCCTGCTCGGCGGCCACTTGTTCGGCGCGCTCTTCGCGCCGCTCCGACCTCTTTTCGAACAGCATGTCGACGGCGATCAGGAAGAGCAGCAAACCGCCGGCGATGCGGAACGCGTCGATCGAGACGTGAATTTGTTCCAACAGCCAGGCGCCCCCGAACGCGAAGGCGAGCAGAATGCCCGTGGCGATTGCGACGGATTTCCACGCCATCATCCGCCGCCATTCCGGCGTCATGCCGCTGGTCATGGTCGTGAACATCGGCGCCATCGCCACAGGATCGATGGCGACGAAGAAGGTCACGAAGGACGCAAGCAGCAACGAGAGCATTGAAGCCGTTTAACCGATTCACGGCGTGTTTACGCTGAATGCTGAAGCTTGCTACCACAAATCTTAACGCCCCTCGGGTATGGCTTGATGCGCTATGGCGGACAGGCGGGCGGAAAAACAGAAAGCGCTGAGGTTTCTGGTCGTCGAGGCCAGGCCGTTTCAACGGCGCCTGACGACGGAAACGTTGCGTACGATGCGCAACGTCGTGGTCGAGCATGCCGACAATGGCGATCATTGCATCGAGCTGTTGCCGTTCTTCCAACCCGATGTCGTCGTCACCGCCTGGGATATGGATGGCTCCGACGGCGTGGCGATGACACAGCGCATCCGCGCCGGCGCGGCGGGCGAGGCCTATCGCCGTATGCCGATCGTGCTGGTCACCGAGCGCGGGCGCGCCAGCGATATCGATCGTGCGCGCCGCGCCGGCGTCGATGAGTTCGTGCAGATTCCTTTTTCCGCTACAACCCTGCTCCGCCGCGTGCGCGAGACGCAGCGGCGCAAGCGCGACTTCGTCGAGAGCGGCAGATATGTCGGCCCCTGCCGCCGGCGGCGTCCGGGCCATGGGGAATATGACGGGCCGCGGCGGCGCATGTTCGACAGCAACGACAAACAGGCGGATGCGCCGGAAGTGCAAATCCGCAAGGGGCTGGCGCGGATGTATTGCGAGCGCATCGGCGCTTTGCTGACGGCGCTGAAGCCCGGCGACGCCGATGCGCTGCGCGATCTGGGGCTGGCCTGCGGCCAGCTTAGTGCGCTGGCGGGCGACATGAAGGATCGGCTGCTGATGTCGGCCTCCTCTTCCCTGTTCAACTACATCAAAGGCGTGGGCGCCGAGGCGGCGTTGAATACGGACGTGGTGCAAGCTCATCTCGATGCGATCGTGCAGTTGGCTGAATTGCCGAACTCGCAGGTCGAGCTGCGCCAGACAGTGACGCAGCAGCTCTCGGTGATGGTGACCAAGAAGTTGCGCCAGGCCGGCCAAGCCGCCTAATTCGTGACAATGACGCCGCCGTTTTGCGCGGCCTCTATCAAAATGCGGATGCTCGGCAGCGTTGCGTAGACCGTGAGCGCGAGCGCGGCGAGATCGAGCGGCAAGGCAAGCTTGCGCATGGCGGGCGCAGCAGCCTTGGCGGCGGCGCCAAAAATCGCGCCGAGCAGCGCGCCTGCAAGCACCGCGGCGATTGGCGCGCCGATCGCCATTACGCGTAGCGTTTCGTCGTGCCCCCGGGTGCTGAGAAAGCCGTGTGCGAGCAGCAGGCCGGGCGTGATCAGCGTCAGCAGAAATGCGACGAGCGCGACGGCGCCATTGCGTGGGGCATCGTCTTCGGGAGATCGCGCGGCGCCGGCCTGTTCGGCGAAAACCGCGACGGCTTCGACCGCACACGCGATCAGAAACCAGAGTCCGGCCGTTTGGATGAGGGTTGCGAACATTCTGTTCTCCGAGTCGGCGAGTCTATCGGCGCGCCGCCGCCGGTGCGAGCCGATTTGCACAGCCGACCGCAGCCCGTGCGACGGATGGCGCCGGGTGGTAGTGAAGCGTGGCGCGACATGGCCCCTATCCCGGTTCGAAGCGCCGGCGCGCTTCATCGCACGGCGCGGCGGTTGCAGCGAAGCTTTCGGAGCCGATGAGGCCGGGCGCGTTCGCGGGGTGCCGTAGCAGCGCGCGGGCGCGGTGCGGCGTGGCGTGCAGCCGGCGTGCGAGCCGCTTGGCGTAGGGTTCGGGATTGTTGAAGACGCGCAGCATGGCTTCGACGCGTTCGGCGAGCGACCATGCGGAATGAAAGGTCGGCCGCGGCCAGTGCTCAGAGCACCAGCGTTCTTCGCGTGACAAGCGCGGCTTTTCCGGCCGCTTTGCGAGCGGCGGGCGTGGCGCGCGGCGCGATGTGACGAACATGCGGAAGCTCACACGCCAGGCTTCGGGCTGGTCAGGATAGAATGTTATCGCTCGGCGTACGCGTGCGCGGCGCTCGTGGAGCAACGGGCGGAGGTTGGGTTTGTCGTAGTGCGCAGCCTCGATCAGCAGCAGCCGGCGCAGCAACGCTTCGCCCGCGCGCAGCCAGTCGAGCGTTAGTTTGTAGGCTTTGCCGGTCAGCGTGTGTTTTTCGGCGAGCTGTTGGGGCGAGCCGAACAGAGCGAAGAAGGTGACCAGGAAGGTGCGCGCCATAGCCCAAAGCGCGGGCGGAGCGAAGGTGATGGGGGCGGATGCTGTCGACATGATCGCGAGCATTGTAACGCCGTTTCAAGTCGGTCGGATTGGCGGGCGCAAATCCAACCTAAATTGGAGCGCGAGCTTCAGCTCGCCTTGTCATCTCCATCCTGAGATCATTGAGAAAATGCGCGCTGAAGCGCGCGGTCCAACCTGGAAAGACTGGAATCTATCCTCCGGATAGAGTGGCCCTATCGGCGTTTCACGGCGGCGTCTCAGCTCTCGCGCGGCTGCTGCTCCATCAGCGCAGCGAAGCGCTCCCAGTCGACGAAGTGGGCCGATTGCGTGCGCGCCGCGCGCCAGCGCACGCCGCCGGTCGAGATGGTGACCTCGCCGATCAGCGCGCCGCCACTCGCGCCATCGGCGCGGACTTCGAAATTCGGCGCCACTTCCTCGCGGCCGATCAGCGCCTTGCCGACGGACATGCGGACTTCGGGCATTGCACTTGCTCCTGGGCGCCATGGTAGCAGAATGGCCGCCATGAGCGAGCCTGAGCTTATGAAGGCGGTGGTGCGTGAGAGATACGGTTCGCCGGATGTGCTGCGTATCCTCGACGTTAGAAAACCCGAGCCACGAGACGACCAAGTGCTCGTGCGCGTCCGTGCGGCGTCGATCAACGACTGGGATTGGCAAATGCTGCAAGGGACAATTGTCAATCGCCTGATGGAGGGCCTCTTCCGTCCCAAGGGCCGCGTGCTGGGGTGCGATGTCGCCGGGCGCGTCGAAGCTGTCGGCTCAAGCGTCACGGCGTTCAAAGCCGGCGACGACGTGTTCGGCGATCTCTGCGAGAGCGGGTTTGGCGCGTTGGCCGAGTACGTGTGCGCGTCCGAACATAGTTTTGCACGTAAACCCGGAGGCCTAAGCTACGAAGAAGCGGCGGCGATCCCGCAGGCGGGCATGCTTGCCGTGCAAGGGCTGATTGACGTTGGTCAGATCCAAGCGGGCCAACGGATTCTGGTGCATGCTGCCGGGGGCGGCGCGGGCACCTTCGCGGTGCAGCTGGCCAAGTTACGGGGCGCACACGTGACGGCGCTCGACAAGGGCGAGAAACTGGCAATGTTGCGCGAACTCGGCGCCGATGAAGTGATCGATTACCAGCGCGAGGATTTCGCGAAGCGGCCGGCGCGATACGATCTCATCGTCGATGCGATGACGAAGCGCTCGCCCTGGGCTTATATGCGTGCGCTCGCACCAGGGGGACTCTATGCCACGATGGGCGGAAACCTGCTCATTGGATTGATGTTGCTTGCCTTCGCCCCGTTGTGGAGACCTAAGAGGATGCGCTTCGTCATGCTCAAGCCGAACAAGGATTTGGTCTTCCTTGGCGGACTGGTCGAAACAGGCAAGATCAAAGCCGTTATCGACTCGATTTACCCACTGGCCCAAGCAGCCGAGGCTTTCCGTCGCTTCGGCAGTGGGCGCCACAAAGGAAAAGTCATCGTCACGATGGCTTGAAGGCGATGTCGAGCTAGGCAGGCGAACGGGAGGCTAGATGCTACTACGGCGCGTGATCGAGCATTTGCGCAAGCAGGAATGGACGGCAATCGCGATCGATTTCGTCATCGTCGTGGTGGGTGTGTTCGTCGGCCTGCAGGCGGCGAATTGGAACGAGGCGCGCGTCGATCGGCAGCGCGCACATTCGTATCTCGAACGCATCCATGCCGATATCGAGAGCGATCTGGAGAATTACCGCGACCGCATGAGCTTCTGGCGTAAGGTGTCGGATTACGGCCGCTCCGCGCTCGCCTATGCCGAATCCGGTGATGCGCGCGGCGCGAGCCAGTGGACGTTGCTGCTCTCCTACTTTCAGGCCAGCCAACTCGCCGAATACTACACCACCAGCGTCACCTACGACGAACTTACGAGCGCAGGTGAGTTGCACCTGATCGGCGACGTGGGCCTCAGGAATGCGCTCGCCGGCTATTACACCAACGCGGCCAATCCGGTGCTGACCGAGCGCCCGCCCTATCGCGAGCACATCCGCGGCGTCATTCCCCTCGACGTTCAAGACTACGTTTGGGCGAACTGCTATCGGTCGGACGCAACGCAGCGCCAGGAGCTGCTGGATTGCGCCTCGCCGGTGAGCGAAGCGCGGGCGGGCTCAATCGTGAATGCAATCCGCAGCGACCGCACGCTAATGGCGGAGCTGCGCTTCTGGATGTCGACCATGTTCGTCGCCGCTCAGATCGGCCGCGACCGCGAAGCGCGGGCCACGCAGCTGCTGGCGGCGGTGGAGGCGGAGATGCGGCGCTAGAGCAACATCGCCATCGGGTCTTCGAGGAAGCTCTTGAATGCCTTCAGGAACGCTGCGCCCAGCGCGCCGTCGACGACGCGGTGATCGCAGGTGACGGTGACGGTCATCATGGTGGCGATGGCGAGCGCGTCGTTCTTGACGATGGGGCGCTTCTCGCCGGCGCCGATCGACATGATCATGCCGTGCGGTTCGTTGATGATCGAAGCGAAGCTCTTGATGCCGAGCATGCCCATGTTCGAGATCGTGAAGGTGCCGCCCTGGAATTCTTCCGGCTTCAGTTTGCGCTCGCGCGCGCGCTGGGCGAGATCGGACATTTCGGCGCTGATTTGCGCCAGGCCTTTGGTTTCGGCGGCCCAGATGATCGGCGTGATGAGGCCGTGCGGGATGGCGACGGCGACGCCGATGTCGGCATGGTGGTGAATGGCGATACCGTCAGGCGTGTAGCTGGCGTTGGCTTCAGGCACGAGCTTCAGCGCGAGAGCCGCGGCCTTGATGCACATGTCGTTGACGGAAATTTTCACGCCATTGTCGGCGAAGCGCTTGTTGATCTCGCCGCGGGCTTTCAGCAACGCGTCGATTTCGAGATCGATGGTGAGCGGGAAGTGCGGCACGTCGCGGAAGGAGGCGGTCATGCGCTTGGCGATGGTTTTGCGCATGAGATCGAGCGGGACGAGATCGTAACTGCCCTGGCGGATGCCGTAGCTTTCGAGCGATGCGGGCGCTGGCGCTTGCGCCGGCGCGGGCTTGGAGACTTCGCGCGATTGCTGCGGGGCTTGTGCGGCGCGTGGGGACTTTGCAGCGGCTTCGATGTCGGCTTTGACGATGCGGCCGTTGGGGCCTGAGCCGCGCATGCCGGAAAGATCGATGTTGCCCTGTTCGGCTAATCGCTTCGCAAGCGGAGAAGCAAAGACTCTCTCCCCGCCCCCTTGCGGGGCGGGGCCGGGGATGGGGGTAACGGCGGCGCCTTTTCCGGAGAGATCACCGCCCGCACCCCCCTCCCTGCCCCGCCCCGCAAGGGGGGAGGGTTGAGGTTGTGCCTGCGGCGAAAGCGCGTCGGCGCGCCCCCCCTCACCCTGCCCTCTCCCCCGCAAGGGGGGAGAGGGTTCTTTGCGCTCGGCTCTCAGCGGCTCTTCCTGCTTCGCAGCACGCGGGGCTTCGCCTTCGCCGGCGAGCGTGGCGATGGGCGTGTTCACCTTCACGCCTTGGCTCCCTTCCGGCACCAGAATTTCGGCGATCACGCCTTCGTCGACGGCTTCGACTTCCATCGTCGCCTTGTCGGTCTCGATCTCGGCGATGACCTGGCCGGGTTCGATCTTATCGCCGGCTTTGACATGCCACTTGGCGAGATTGCCCTCCTCCATCGTCGGCGACAGCGCGGGCATGGTGATCTGCGTGGTCATGAAGGAGCTTTCCGCGATGTGAGCGCGACGTTGACGACGTCGGGCTTCCAGCGATGAATGAAGGTCATATAGGCGAGCGCGGCGAAGACGGAGATCATGCCGAGCCAGAGCAGCGCGCGAACAATGTCATCAACGCCATTGCTGGCGTTGGCGAGCACGCCGCGGCCAGCTTCGGTGAGATCGCCCGCAGCCTCCAGACTGCGCAGGCGATCGATCAATCCGGAATGTACCCCTTCGGCGCCGATCATCACCACCAGCAGCAAGACCAGAATGAGCGAGATGAAGGCGAACGCGCCGAGGCGAGCCAGGAACAGCGCCTCCCCGACGAAGTAGTTGAGCGCGACGATGTAGGCCGAGACCACGGTAAAAATCAAAGACACGCCCAGCAGCAAGAGGCTCATGTAGCCGATCATCTGCTCAACGACTTCGCCTTCGGTCATGGCGCGCTCCGGGTGGGACAGTGCGGTTTCATGAAGACCGGGTTTCGATGGTGACCGGAATGGCGTCCGGCGTCCATTTATGGATGAAGGTGAGATAGGCGAGCGCCACGTAGACGAAGGCGAGGCCCACCCATACGCACAGACGGATAACCGCATCGATGCTGAGATTGCCGGCGATGGTGGATTGTGCGTTGGCGAGCACGGCCCGGCCGGCGGCGGTCAACTGGTTCTCTGCGTCGAGTTCGCGCAGACGTTCGATCAATCCGCCCTGCGTGGCCTGCGCCCCCATCATCGTCACCATGAGCATGCCGAGGATGAGCGTGACAAAGAGAAAGGAACCCAGCCGGGCGCGAAAGTTCGAGGAACCGATGAAGTAGTTGAGTGCAACGACATAGGCCGAGACCACCGAGAAGATGAGCGACACGCCCACCATCAGGATGTTGGTGAACTCCACCAATTGCTCGACGACTTCGGCTTCGTTCATGGCGCGGCCTCGGTGAGCGTCAGTGGCGTCCAGCGCGCGATGCGGCGAGCGAGGCGCTCTTCGACGGACTCGCCTTCAAGACTGGTGAGGGTCGCGGGCAAATGCTTCAGGTCTTTGATATTGAGGCCGACGACGTTGATGACGCCGATGGGGCCGCGTTCGCTTTCCATGTGCGTGGCGACGTACGTGCCGCAATCGGGGCAGATGAGGAAGTCAGCGGTCTTGTGGCCGAAGCGATAACGGCTGAGCGGCTTGGTTGCGGTGAGTTCCAGGCGTCCTTTGGAATCGCTCGCCGATTTCACGCCGCGCGAGGAGCAGAAGCCGCAGTCGTCTTGGCGAAGACGTACCGGTGCGTTCGTCTCGTATTCGGCGCTGACCACGCCGCAATGGCATGCGCCGCGGTAGATCACCGGTACGTCACCGCTTTCACGGCATCGATAATCTTGTCGACGCTTGGCAGCGCCAGCGCTTCGAGGTTGGCGGCGTAGGCCAAGGGCGCGTCGACTTGGTGGACGCGGGTTGGCGGCGCGTCGAGATAATCGAAGGCGTCGGCCGTGACGCGCGCGCAGATTTCGGCGCCGACGCCGGATTGGCCCCAGCCCTCTTCGACCGTGACGATGCGGTTGGTCTTGCGGACGCTTTCAAGGATGGTGTCGGCATCGAGCGGGCGCAGCGTGCGGAGATCGATGACCTCGGCTTCGATGCCTTGCTTCGAGAGTTCGTCGGCGGCTTTGAGCGCGAGGCCGACCATGCGCGAGTGTGCGGTGATGGTGACGTCGACGCCTTGGCGTCGGACTTTGGCTTTGCCGATCGGGACGACCCAATCCTTGACGTCGGGGATTTCGAACTCCGCGCCATAGAGCATTTCGTGTTCGAGGAAGACGACGGGGTTCGGGTCGCGGATCGCGGCTTTGAGCAGACCTTTCGCGTCAGCGGCGTCGTAGGGCGCGATGACGATCAGGCCGGGGACGTGGCTGTACCAGCACGAATAGTCCTGGCTGTGCTGGGCGGCGACACGTGAGGCCGCGCCGTTGGGGCCACGGAAAACGATCGAGGATTTGATCTGGCCGCCGGACATGTAGAGCGTCTTGGCGGCGGAGTTGATGATCTGGTCGATGGCTTGCATCGCGAAATTCCAGGTCATGAATTCGACGATCGGCTTCAGCCCCGCCATCGCCGCGCCAACGCCTAATCCCGCAAAGCCATGTTCGGTGATCGGCGTATCGACGACACGCATCGGACCGAACTCTTGCAGCAATTCGCGGCTGACTTTGTAGGCGCCTTGATACTCGGCGACCTCCTCGCCCATGAGGAACACGCGATCGTCGGCGCGCATTTCTTCCGCCATCGCGTCACGCAGCGCATCGCGTACGGTGATTTTCAGCATTTGCGTGTTGGCGGGCAGTTCGGGATCGGCTTGCGCAATTGAGCCCCTCCCCCCTTGCGGGGGAGGGGTTGGGGCGGGGGGGCGAACAGAAGACGGCGCGGGCGTCAATGGCGTGCTCTGTTCTGCACGCCCCCCAACTCCTGCCCCCGCCCCGCGAGGGGGCGGGGGTTCAGCTTCGACTTCACCATCCAGCACCGCGATCGGCGTGTTGACCTTTACGCCCTGCGCGCCCTCCTCGATCAACAGCGCCGTCACCGTGCCTTCGTCGACGGCTTCGACTTCCATCGTCGCCTTGTCGGTTTCGATCTCGGCGATGACCTGGCCCGGTTCGATTTTGTCGCCGACTTTGACCAGCCACTTGGCGAGGTTGCCCTCCTCCATCGTCGGCGACAAAGCGGGCATGAGGATTTGCGTCATCAGACGAGGATCCCAAAGAGAGCAAGGTAAATGAGCGCGCAGCCGACAATGCCCGCGAACCAGAAGAGCGGACGGATGAACGGCCAGCCGGCGAGATAGGTGACGGAATGGGCGATGCGGGCGAAGAAGAAGACTTGCGCGCCGAGGATGGTCCATTGGTTGGAGATGCCGGCGATGGCCGCGATCAACACGGCGGGTACGAAAAACCAGAGATTCTCGCGCATGTTGTCGACGGCGCGCTTGGCGCGGGCGCAGAAGACGTTGGGGGCCGGAAGGTTGTCGCGGTTGTTGGCCATGACCAGACCGCCGTGCTGGCGAATGCCGGCGCTGGCCTGGATGAACACGATCACGAAGAAGAGAAGGATCGTGTAGGCGAGATAGGTAAGTTCTGGCGTCATGTTGCTTTGCCCCCGCAGGCTTAGGCTTCGTTGTAGATGTCCGTCATCAGTTCGCTCGGATCGGGCTCCGGGCTTTCTTGGGCGAAGGTCGCGCTTTCGGTGACAATGGCGCGAATGTCGCGGTCGATGGTTTTGAGTTCGTCCTCCGAAGCGTGACCGGCGTCGGTGATGAGCTTCTTCACGTGCTCGATCGGGTCGCGCTTGGCTTTGAACTCGTCGACCTCTTCCTTGGTGCGATATTTCGCTGGGTCGGACATCGAATGGCCGCGATAGCGGTAGGTTTTCATTTCGAGCAGGAACGGCCCCTTGCCCGAGCGTGCATGCTCGACGGCGCGCAGGCCCGCTTCCCGGACGGCGACGACATCCATGCCGTCGACTTCTTCGCCCGGAATGGCGAAGGCCATGCCGCGCTTGTGCAGTTTCGTTTCGGCCGATGAGCGTTGCACGCTGGTGCCCATGGCGTATTGATTGTTTTCGATGATGTAGACGACCGGCAGCTTCCACAGTGAGGCCATGTTGAAGCTCTCGTAGACTTGGCCTTGGTTTGCCGCGCCATCGCCGAAATAGGTCAGGCAGACTTTGCCGTCCTTGCGATACTTGTTGGCGAAGGCGAGGCCCGTGCCGAGCGAGACTTGCGCGCCGACGATGCCGTGGCCGCCGTAGAACGCCTTCTCGATGCTGAACATATGCATCGAGCCGCCCTTGCCCTTGGAGTAGCCGCCGCTGCGGCCAGTGAGTTCCGCCATGACGCCGTTCGCCGTCATGCCGGCGGCCAGCATGTGGCCGTGATCGCGATAGGCGGTGATGACCTGGTCGCCGTCCTTGAGCGCAGCCTGCATGCCGACGACGACGGCTTCCTGGCCAATATAAAGATGGCAGAAACCGCCAATGAGACCCATGCCGTAGAGCTGGCCGGCGCGCTCTTCGAAGCGGCGGATCAGCAGCATGTCGCGGTAGTACTGAAGCAGTTCGTCCTTGGTCGCTTCCGCGGTCTGCTTGCCGTTGCCCTTGGCCATCGGTGCTCATCCTCCGCGTCCACGACATGACGCACGCAGACGCGAAGTCCACGGTGCGGCGCGCGTTCCTCTTATGCGGGAATGACTTGGCTCGCCAGAAAGGTTTGCGATGCTGCAACGCAGCAGGATTAGTCGAGGGCGAAGACGATCTCTTCGCTGTCGCCGGCGGCCAGCGTAATGCGCGCGCGCTCCTCGAGATAGTCGGCGTCGATGCGCCCCGGACGCAGGCGCTCGGCGCGTGCTTCGAGCGCGGCCTCTTCAGCCGTAAGTTCGGTTACGCGCTGTTCGAGCACGCGTTGCTGAGCTTGCAGGTCGACATACGCCACGAGGCCCTGACGGCCCGTGACGGCATGCGCGCCGAGATAAAGGATCGCCGCTCCGAGACCGATGCTCACAAGCGGGGCTCCACGTTTCGACATCGTACCGACCCCAAGAGCCGGGCAAAATGAGTCTCGATCCTTAATGAAATCTTTACGGAATCAGGAACTTGCGGAACAAAACGAGTCCAAAGAATCTCGTTGAATCAGCAACTTAGAAAAATGGCGCAAGATGTGGTGGCTGCCAAGGCGACCGGACTCCAGATGGAGTCCCTGCCTGTTAACGAAAAAAATTTCGCAGCGATGCGCACAAAACGGCCGCGGAGAGCATCCGCGGCCGGAGTTTTCAGGAAGGAAGGCCGCTCAGGCGACGATGTGCGCCGCTTGAGTGAGCGTCGCAAAGGCGCCCGGCACGAAGGCCGTGAGGGCGAGCATGATGCAGGCAAACCGGATCAACATTGGCGGGGCTCCTTTCGTCGCCGCGTGAGCGGTGAGGTGAAGCTAGGGGCGTATTAGCCATTTGGATGTGACGGCCGTCACCGGCTCGCAGGCGCGCGTGTAACCGGATACAAGAGAGCACTCGGGCAAGCGTCGAACGGGAGCGCGACGTGACGGCCGCGGATGAGACGCGCAAGCTGACCACCATCCTCGCAGTGGATGCGGTGGGATACTCGGCTGCGGCCGAACGCGACCAGGTGGGCGCGGCCCGCCGGGTCGCGGCTCTGCGCGCGCGGGTCTACGAACTGGCGGAAGCGCATGGCGGGCGGGTTTTCAACACCGCCGGCGATGGCTTCATGCTGGATTTCCCGCTGGCGAGTTCCGCCGTGCGGGCGGCGGTGACGCTGCTTGAAGAAACGGCGGCGCCCGCTGCGGCCCTGCCCCGCGTGCGCGCAGGCGCGCATCTGGGCGAGGTGATGGTCACCGGCGGCGACCTGATGGGGCACGGCGTCAATGTCGCGGCGCGGCTGGTGGCGCAGGCCGCGCCGAATGCGCTGGTGATCTCGGATGCGCTCAAATCGCAGCTGCGCGGCGAGATCGACGCCCGCTTCACGCCGCTGGGGCCGATACAACTGCCGAGGATGCGCGAAACCGTGCACGCGCACACGTTCACCCCGGGCGCCGCCAAGTCAGACTGGCGTCGACGAGGAATGACGCTTGCGAAGCGGCGTTGGCGTGTGCTGGCGATCGGCGCAGCAGCGGCTGCGCTTGTCGTGGTTGTTGCCGCAGTGACGCTGACGCAATCGACCAGATACGAACTCGCGCCAATGCAGCTGGTGGCGTATTCGAGCCGGCCGGAGGTCTCTCCCGCGCTATCGCCGGACGGCCGTTTCATTGTCTATGCACTTGAGCAAGGCGAACAGCTCTGGGATCGCTCCGACCTGGTCATGCGCAATGTCTCCGGCGGTGAGGAGACGCGGCTCACCGACACTCCAGATTACAACGAAGCCTTGCCCGCATTTTCGCCGACCGGCGACCGGCTGGCCTACGCCCGCTGGAACCGCCGGGAGTTTCTGGAGGGCGGATACACTTACTGTCAGATCATGGTTCGGGAGTTTCCAAACGGCTTGGACCGCCAAGTGGGCGGTTGCGAAGGCAATGGCCCAAACCGTCTGGAGTGGATGGCCGATGGCCGCGGCATCGTCTTTTCGGATACAGGCGAGGGGGGGCCGTCCCGCATTCGCCTGCTCGACTTGGCGACGGGAGGCGTGCGCGATCTGGTGCCCCCGATCGCGACAGGCATGGGCGACATGGCCATGCAGGTGTCACCGGACGGAGATCGCATCGCGTTTGTACGCTATCTCACAACTGAAATCGGTGACGTGCATGTCTACAATCTGCGCCGGCAGCGACTGACGCGCATCACGCACGGCGAAGCGTGGGCGCAGGTAGCCTGGGCCGATCGGGACAATCTGTTTGTCGTCAAGTCGCCTGCCGAGTCAGGCACGGAGCTGTGGCTCATCGGCGCCGACGGGCGCAGCGCCGGCCGACAACTCTTGCCCAGTCTTGCGTATCTCTCCAGACCGGAGGTGGCGCCTGGATTGCTGGCGGTGCAAGTCGAGAACAGGGCGACAAATCTCTGGCGCGCTGGCGGCGGGCGCGTTCGCGCGATCACTGAAGGCAATCAGTTCGACCATGCCGCCGATTTCTCAAAGGAAGGCGTGCTCGCGTTCGTGCGCGGCCAAGCGGGGGAATGGCTCTATCTTCAGTCGCCGGGTGAAGCGCCGCGCCGGCTGGTTCAGATCGTCGGTTCCGCCCCCGACGATCTGCGCTGGGCGCCCAATGGGCGTCAGCTCGCGTATACGGGCGCCCATGAGGGACGTAGTCAGTTGTTCCTCATTGATGTCACCAGCGGCGTCATCCGACCTGTCGACGTCGGAAGTGACTTGGAAATCGGCAATCCCACGTTTGCTCCAGATGGGCGGAGCGTGGTGTTTGCCCAGCTCGACCCAGAAGGACCGCGCCTCTACCGCCTAGATTTGCGCGCCGGCGCACAGCCGCAGCCGATTTCGGATCATGGCTGGTTCACCGCGATCGAAACACCAGAGGGCGTGTTCGCGGTCCACCGCGAACGGAACGGCATTTGGCGTCTGGAACCAGGGGCCGCTCCGACCCTCATGTTTCCCGATTTCAGGCCCGGCCGCGACAACGCGCTGCTGCACTCGAACCGTGACTGGGCCGTCAGCGGCGGCAACATTTACGTGATCGACAATCCCCAGCAAGGCGGAGTGCGCGTGCTTTCGCGCGCCATCGCGGGCGGCCCCGTGCGGCGCGTCCTGGACGCGGACGGTTCGTTCGCCGCTTCTTTCACCGTTGATCCGGTCAGCGGCGACTTTGTCTTCGGCGTGGCGATCGAGTCCAGCTACGACATCGCGGTCATCCCGTTCAGCCGCCGTTAAGCCGGAGCGTGCGCCACTGGCGCACCGCCGCCGGCGCTTTTCCCTCGCCGGACGCCGGACTATGTTTCTCGAATGGCCCACGACGTTGCGTCGAAAACGCGGACGAAAGTGTTCGTCTCCTGCGCACGCCCGGATGCGGCGTTCGCCGACCAATTGGGCGGCTTTCTCAACGACAACGGCGTGTACGCCAGCCGCGACAGAAACGAGATCGGCCCGGATCGGGGCGACTTGATTCACGAAGCCGATGCTGTCGTCGTGGTGCTGACCCCGAGTTCTGCGCACACGGATGCGTGCGCATGGGACGTCGCGGAAGCGCAACGGCTCGGAAAACGCGTCATTGCAGTGCTTCCAGCGCCGCTCGCCGGCGCCAGTCCGCCACCTGCTTCGGCGGATGTGGATTACATCTATTTCTATTCCGACCCCGCCGTGCCGCACTCGGGCTTTTTCGACGGCCAGAAACGTCTTCTGGCGGCGCTGCGTCCGACAGCCCGATCCGACGCAGCCGAGCGCGAGCGGCGCGAAGCGCGCCGCGCGGCGGAGCGTCAACGTAAGGACGAAGCGCGGCGCGAACGGGAAGATCGCAAGTTGGCGCAACGGCTCGCAGAGGCGCAGGTGCAGACGTATTTTCCTCCACAGCGGCAAGGGCCGCGTTTTCCGACGTTTCGCGCGGGGCTGCTCGGATTGTTCGCCGCCGCCGTGCTCGCGGTGATTTTCGTTCCGGGCTTGCCCGGGCAAGTGCGCTCGATGCTGGGCGATGCGTCCGCGGTCGTCTCCAGCATTGCGCCGGAGGAAGAACCGTATTCGCCGATGCAGGTCGCGGTGGAGGAAATCGCGCCCGAGCGCGACCTCGTCGCGGTTCGCGGCGGCGCCAATGTGCGCGACTATCCGCTGACGAGCGGCGATTTGCTTGCGAATGTGCCGCAAGGCACGCGCCTGCGCGTCACGGGGCGGCTCAATGTGCAAGGACGCTGGTGGTTTCGCGTGGTGATGCCGGACGAGCGCGTCGGTTTTGTGCGCGAAGATGTGGTGCGCTGGAGTTCGCCTGAGCGCACGACGACGCCAACTATCGCCTCCAACATTCAAGCAATCGAGCCGGCGGTTCAGATCGAGGCCGGCCGCGCCGGCGCCAATCTGCGCACGCAGCCGCGGCGTGGTGCGAATCTGCTGGTGCGCCTGCCGGCGGGCGCGGCGATGAACGCAACCGGCAAGGTGCGCGCGGGCGGTCATTGGTGGCTGCGGGTCAGCCTGGATGACGGCCGCAATGGCTTCGTACGCGACGACGTGCTGACCACGGCCTCGCGCGCTGCACTCGATCTTTAGGCGCGCGGCAGCGTGATGGTGACGGTCGTGCCGCGCCCCGGTGCGGAATCGACGGCGATCGCACCGCCGCATTGGGTGACGAAACCGTAGACTTGCGCCAGTCCCAGGCCGGTGCCTGCGCCTGCGGCCTTGGTGGAAAAGAACGGTTCGAAGGCGCGCGCCAGAACGTCTTCGTTCATCCCTACCCCGGTATCGATGACGTTGATGACGACGTTGTTCTGATCGCCATCAACGACATTTTCGGCCTGGATGGTCAGCGTGCCGCCGTCCGGCATGGCGTCGCGGGCGTTCACGGCGAGATTGAGCAGCGCCAGCTCGAACTGGTTGCGATCGACCTTGACCGGCCAAAGTCCAGGCGCTGCATACATCTCGAAACGGACGCCCTCGTTCATCGACTGAGCAATCAACGCTTCGGCGCTTTGCAGCGCTTCCACCGTGCTGATGCGTTCGAGCCGCACCGGCTCGCGGCGCGCGAACGCCAACAGCTGCTTGGTCAGCCCAGAGCCGCGATCGAGCGCTTGCGACATGAGTTCGACGGTCTTCTGGCGCTCCGCGTTCTGACGTTCGAGCGTTCGCAGGCCGGCGGTGATGGCCGCGAGCAGGTTATTGAAATCATGCGCGACGCCCCCGGTGAGCTGGCCCAGGGCTTCGAGCTTTTGCGCCTGCACGAGTTCCTGGCGTGTTTCATCCAGCAGCGCTTGTGACGCGCGCCGTTCGGCTGCGAGCGCGAGACTCGGCAGCGTGGCGGCGACGATGAAGGCCACAAGCAACAGCAGCGAGCCGTTGAGCGTCGGCTGGATGAACGGGCTCGCGTTGGCAACTACGCCCCAGACGGCGAAGCACGAGATGAGGAGCGCCATGGTGGCCGTTTCGCGCAACCCCAGCCGCAGCGCAGACCAGAGCAGCGGCAGAATGACCAGAAACGCGATGGCGCCGCGGCTCGCGGCGGGGACGATGGAGATCGGGCTGAGCGCCAACACTGCAACGATCAGCGCCATCGCGAACGCCGTGAAAATGTCGAGCGTGACGTGAACCGGCTCTTCGCCGCGGAAGGTTCTCGCCCACAAAACGACAGCAGGCGCCGTGAGGATGCCACCGGCGAGATTGCCGAGCCACCAGGTGATCCAGACGGGCAGAAACTCGCTCCACTGCGCGTAGCCGGTGGCGGCGAGCGCGGTGACGCCGATGCTCGCGCTGAGCGGCGCCGCGACGGCGGTGATGACGAGCGCGAACTTGCCGACGCCCGTCGGCGATTGAAAAACGCGCTCGCCCTGGGCCCAGCGATTGAGCAGGAAAGCAGCGACCACAGCCTCGAGCGTGTTGCCGGCGGCGATTGCGCCGGCGGTTAGTATTGATGGCGTGACAGCGTAGTTGGCGGCGAGTGCGCCGGCGAGGATCGCAGGCGCCAGAACGTTGCCGCGCACGAGCAGCATGGCGATGGCGAGCCCCGTCGGCGGCCAGATCGGCGTGGCGCTGGCGTTGATCGTCGCGAAATAGAGGCTCGCGCGAGCGAGCGCGAAATACACGATCGCCGCGAGCAAGAGCTCGCCCGCGCGCAGCCAGATCGGTGTATCGGACCTTTCCGCGCTCACCGCCGTCATAAGTTCCCTCGCGCGAACCAGTTTGGGACGACGCGGACGCTATGTCCACGCTGAGGAGGAACTGCAAGTCGATCTGGCGTGCGCGTTGGGGTGCGGCCTAGCGCCCGACGATGGTTGTGGCGCGGGCGTATTCGGCGGAATCGTCGAGCAATTCGGCGATGCGGATGAGCTGGTTGTATTTGGCCGTGCGGTCAGAGCGGGCGAGCGAGCCGGTTTTGATCTGGCCGCAATTGGTGGCGACGGCAAGATCGGCGATGGTGGAATCTTCAGTTTCGCCGCTGCGGTGGCTCATCACGGCGCTGTAGCCGGCGCGCTGGGCCATATCGACGACGTCGAGCGTTTCGGTGAGCGTGCCAATCTGATTGACCTTGATCAGGATGGCGTTGGCAAGGCCCTTCTCGAAACCGATTTCGAGACGCTTCATGTTGGTGACAAAGAGATCGTCGCCGACGAGCTGGCATTTGTCGCCGATCAATTCGGTGAGCGCGCGCCAGCCGTCGAAATCGTCTTCCGACATGCCGTCTTCGATCGAGACGATCGGGAAGCGGTTGACGAGATCGGCCAGGTATTGGGCGTGCTGTTCGGGCGCTAGCGACTTGCCCTCGCCGGCGAGCTCGTACTTGCCCTTCTTGAAGTATTCGGTCGAAGCGCAATCGAGCGCGAGCGCGATGTCTTCGCCCGGCGTGTAGCCGGCCTTTTCGATCGATTTCAGAATGAAGCCGATGGCGTCATCGGCGCTGGCGAGGTTGGGCGCAAAGCCGCCCTCGTCGCCGACATTGGTCGAGTGGCCGGCGGCTTTCAGTTCTTTCTTGAGCGTGTGAAACACTTCAGAGCCCATGCGGACGGAATCGGCGATGGAGTCCGCGCCCACGGGCATGATCATGAATTCCTGGATGTCGATCGGATTGTCGGCGTGGGCGCCGCCATTGACGATGTTCATCATCGGCGTCGGCAGCACGCGCGCCTGTACGCCGCCGATGTAGCGGAAGAGCGGTTGGCCGGCGCTGATGGCTGCGGCTTTGGCGACGGCGAGAGAAACGCCGAGGATGGCGTTGGCGCCGAGACGGGCTTTGTTGTCCGTGCCGTCAAGCTCGACCATCACGCCATCGATGCGGCGCTGATCCTCCGCGTCCATGCCCAGAAGCGCGTTGGCGATCTCGCCGCCGACGGCTTCGACGGCGTCACGCACGCCTTTCCCGAGGTAGCGATCCGGCTCGTTGTCGCGCTTTTCGACGGCTTCGTGTGCGCCGGTGGACGCGCCAGAGGGCACCGCGGCGCGGCCCATCGAGCCGTCCTCCAGCCAGACATCGACTTCAACGGTCGGATTGCCACGGCTGTCGAGGATTTCGCGGCCAGTGATGTCGGCGATGCCGGTCATTGGTGTCTCTCTGGGCAGGAAAATGTGCCCAGGCGTTTGAACTGCGTCCGATCAAAACTCAAGGCCGCGCGCGCGATGGCGTCTTTGCGCGGCCGCAGACCTGACGCCTCAATCTTCCTTCGGCTTGCGGATTTGCTTGCCGCGATAGCGGCCCGTCTTCAGGTCGATGTGGTGCGGGCGGCGCAGCTCGCCAGATTCGGCGTCGGCGACGTAGGTGTTCTTGGCCAGCTTGTCGTGAGCGCGGCGCATGCCGCGGCGGGATGGGCTGGTTTTTCGCTTCGGGACGGCCATGGCCGGAAAACTCCTGGATTCCGGCGCGGGGTCCCACGCGGGAAAGCGGGGCTGATAGGCCAAACAGCGGCCCCCGGCAAGCCTGTCGCCGGCCCGGAACCCCCGGCGGAAGGTCGCGTTCGCCTTAAGGAGCGCTGGGGCCGCTGCGCAGGAGCCAGAGCATGATTGTGCAAGACGCGATGAGTCGGGACGTGATTACCGTTTCCCCGGAGACGACGATCAAGGAGGCCGCGCGCCTGATGGCGGACGCCGACATCGGCGCCCTGCCCGTGGCGGCCGGCGACCGCCTCGCCGGCATGGTGACCGACCGCGACATCGCCATCCGGGCCATCGGGGTCGGCAAGGGTCCGGACTGCACCGTCGGCGAAGTGATGACCCACGACGTGCTCTATTGCCACGAGGACGAAGACCTCGGGCACATCTCCCAGAACATGGCCGAGAACCAGGTGCGGCGTCTGCCGGTGGTGGATGTCGACAAGCGCCTCGTCGGCATCATCTCGCTCGCAGACATCGCCGACGCACGTGCAGCTGAAGCCGGCGAAGCGCTTGAGGGCATCACCCGCCCTGGCGGCGAACGCAGCCAATCGATCGAAGGACGCGCCTGATGACGATCCGCCGCGAGATCGTAGAGCCGCCCTCCGACTTTGCCGTCGATCGCGAAACCCTGGCCTACATCGTGCTGAAGGCGAAGGCGTTCGACGGCCTGGTCGCGAGCGACGATCCCACCGATGCGTCGGACAGCGTCGACGATCGCTTCGTCGACGCCCTCGAAGACGAGCGTGACAATCCGGTGCAGCGCGAGCTGAGCGCGGCGATCAGGCAGCTCAGCGAAGAAGCGAAAGCGAGTTTGGTCGCGTTGGCGTGGCTGGGCCGCGGCGATTATGGCGCATCCGAATGGCGTGAAGCGCTCGCCGCCGCGCGCGAGCGCAGGCAAGCGCCCACCGCTCGCTATCTGATGGGCATGCCGCTTCTGGGAGATTATCTCGAAGGCGGCGCGGACGCACTCGGAATCAACCTGATCAGCGAGCACGAGACCGGCCTGGGCGATCCCGACCTCGATACGCGCGGCGGCTAGTTGTCGCGATCTTTCAAGTCGTGCTCTCCGCGCTGGCGTGCACAACTGGCGCAGCAATAGATGACGCCATCGGCCTCGACGCCGTGGCCGATGACCATGCACTCGCAGTGGCCGCAGCGCGGCGCGAGCGCATGAATGGCGCACTCGAACGCGTCGAAGGTCATGGTCTTGCCGGCCGCGGTGACCTGGAACGCCTTGTCGTAGTCGTTGCCGCAAACATCGCAGCGCATCGGAACCTCCTTTGTGATTTGGAGGGTCAACGGGCGCGAACGGCGCCCGTTCCGATGGTTGACGGGCGTTAGCCTTGAATTTCCGCTTTTGCGTGCAGATCCGCCGGCGCGCCCGGGCGCTCCGGCGCGTTCAGCCGGAACTGACGCACGCTGGCGGTCTCACAGACGCCTTGGCGGATGTGGACGACTTCAGTCTCGATCACGTCCGGTGCGGGACGTCGGATGACGGTGAAGGCGCATGGCTCATGGCGGACGCGCTGGGAGAGCGTGCCGCTCGTCACCGAAAGTGCGCGCGTTTCAAACAGGCGCGCGGACGCGAAGTGCAGGTGTCCGCTGAGAAAGAGTTCGGCGCCCGCGTCAGCCAGTCTGCGCAAGCCCCGGACGCCGCCGCGGGTGATGCCCTTGATCGGCGCGTCGTTGGGCCAATCGAGCGGATGATGGGTGATGATGATGCGCAGCGCGCCGGGTTGGGCGCGCTGCAGTTCGGCCGCGGCGATCGCTGTTTGGCCGCGCGAAATCTCGCCTTGGGCCCAATTGAAGCGGAATTGCCAGGCGCGGGCCGTGTTCACCGGCACGATGCTGAATCTGTCGGTGTGCCAAGCTTCGCACTGAATGCCGTGCTGAGCGCGCCGGATGCGGTCCCACGGGTAGAACAGGCGGCCCCACATCTCATAGTACGGCACGTCGTGATTGCCGGGCGTCAGCATGCACGGCGCTTCAAGCTCGCGCATCCACTGGCAGGCGTTGTCGAGTTCGACTTGAAGGCCGTCTTTGGAAATATCGCCGGTGACGATGACGGCGTCCGGCTTAATATCTCGAACATATTTCATCGCCGCTGTGAGCGCTGCCTTGTCTTCACAGCCAAAGTGAAGGTCGGTGAGATGGACGAGTTGCAGCACCCTACTCCTCGTCGAGCGCGAGCACTCTCGGGCCACGCTTGTCGAAACTGATATGGACGTAGGAGAGAAAGGTCCGCGGTTCGCCGTCCAGTGTGGCGGGAATGATGCCCGGCGCATAGATGTCGCCGGTTTCGCAGCGGCTGATCTCGATGGTGGAATCGTTGCGCCAATCCTTGGTGATGGCGCGTAGGCTGACGCGGGCGAGATCGAGGATATGCTTGGCGTCGAGGCGCACCCATTCGAGGTGATCGGCTTCGATGCCGCCCGAAAAACTGGGGCACAAGACGCCGATGCCTTCGGCTTTGCGCATCTTGTCCTTGCCGGCGCGCGCGCGGATGCTGCGCGAGAACGACCGCTTCAGGAAATGGCGAAAACGCGCCAATGCTTGCAACGGTTTACCCTCTCGAACGGACTCTCGGGCGCGAGCGAGCAGCGTGGGCGGGCCGAACAGGCCGGCGACGTAGAAGGCCTCGCCATTGGCGCGACCCACCGGCAATCGTCTTTCCACCCCGCGTTCGAGAACAGCGGCGACGGTTTCGGGCCAAGCGAGGTCGCCATAGAGCGCCTTTGGAAGGATATTGAGCGTGCCGCCAGGCAGCAGGATCAGCGGCGGACCGCTGCGCGGGGCAAGTTCGGCGGCGGCGCGCGCAGTGCCGTCGCCACCGAGGACGACGATGGCGTCGAATTGTGCGGCACGCTGAAAATGGCGGCGCGACATCCGCGTCGCGTCGACGATCGTTAGCTGCTCGACGCCAGATGCGGTGAGCGCCTCGACCAAATCAGCGGCCGCTTTTGGACCGACGCCGCCTGCCTTTTCGTTTAGAAGCACCAGCGCCTTGCGGACGCGGCGCGGCGCACGCGCATCAGCGGCGCGCGCCTCAGTGGTTTCGGCGGCGGGGTTCATGGCGGGAACCAACGCCCGCCCGCCGCCGATGTTCCGGATCAGTCGCGGTCCAGCGTGCCGCCCATGGAAAGCGCAACGTCGCCATTCCGGCCACCGCCAGCGAGCTGCACGGCGCCGCCCATGGTCGCGGCAACGTCAATCCGGTCGCTGGCGTACACGCGCGCTTCGCCGCCCATCGAGGCGGAGACGTCGGCGTTCTCGCATTGCAGCGCCTCAGCATCGATCACGCCGCCCATCGACGCCGCAGCTTCGAGAGTGTTGCAGACGCCTGCAACTTCAAGCTCGCCGCCCATCGATGCGGCGAGCGACATGGCTTGCGCCGTCACGCCCGTTGCGCTGAGCTCGGCTCCGCGAGATGACCCGAGACTTTCCACCCGAGGCATGGCGATACGGACGGTTGCATCAATCGCAGGCGTTCCTCCCCAGAATCGCCGGTTGGTGCGGCGGATGAGAAGCGTGCCGTCGTCATTGACGCGCGTGCTGACTTTGTCGGCTTCGCTGCCTGTGACGTCGACGCGGTAGCTTTCGCCGACGGCGACGATGACGCGGATGCGGTCGGAGGCCGAGACGCCCGTGAAGCCGGTTACGTCGCGGGTTTCCGCGCTGGCGGCGCCTGTGAGCGCGATGAAGACCGCGGCGGCGATGAGTTGTGCGCGCATTGTGTGCTCCTGAAGGATCAATCGGCGCGGCGCAGCGAGCCGCCGGACGACAGGGAAATATTGCCGATGCCCGGATTGCCGTGAGCGACGACGCCGCCACCGCTCGACGCATCGACGTCGAGGCGGCCGCTCGCATAGACCCGCGCGTCGGCGCCGGACGAAACATCTACGCTGCCGCGTTCGCAGCGCAGCTCGGCGGCATGAATGTCGGATCCACTCGAGGCGTCGGCCTCAAACGCATCGCACCTGCCGCTGACGCGGAGATCGGCGCCTGAGGACGATGAAAGCTCAATCGCGCCGCCGTTGACGCCCGTCGCCGTGAGGTCGGCGCCGCTAGAAGCGCTGAGGCCCGAGACGCGGGGCAAGGTCACGCGCACGCGCGCGTCGCGTGGACCGCGCCAGGACCACCCACGGACGGGGTGAACATGCAGCGTATCACCGGCCACGCGCGTGACGATGCGATCGGCGTCGCGGCCAGTCACTTCGACGCTGAAGCCGCCCCCAACGACGACCTCGACGTCGGCGCCGGCACTAGCGTCCACTGCGGTGAAGCCGGAAAGGTTGCGGATCTCAGCCTGGGCAACGCCCGTGCTCGCCAAAACCAGAACGGACGCCGCCAAAATCAATCTCATAGGTACTCCCCTGCCTCTCGAGTGACGGCCCCTTGGGCGCGCCTGGAGGGCGGTGCTCGCGCCCGCCTCTGCTGGGAGGATGCAGCCGGTCAACCGATTGGATGCATCCCCGGCCGATGAGGTGGGTCGAGGCACCGGCGTGTCCTCTTCCTCTCCCTAACCGGCTTTGCGGCGCGCACGCCCGCGCTGGGCGCCATTGCGCGGCCCGTTGACGAGCTAGGTGATGCTGCCGCGGGTGAAGCCGCGCAGCATTTCGGGCACGCCCTGACGGTCGAAGCCGATGGCCGCGGTGTAATCCACCAATGCGCTGTGCTCGGATTCGTCGAACTTTCCGTCCGAGACGAAGACGGCCATGAGCGCCTTCAACAGCGCCACTTTCTGATCGCGGGTGAATGCGCGCGAACGAGTGGCGAGAAAGGAGATCAGCTCATCCTTGTTGAGGCCTGGCCGCGCGAAGCACTCCTCGACCTTGACCGCTTCGAACGCCTCGCCGGCGATCTCGCGCATGGCGAGCGCGATGGCGCGTTTTTCCTGATCGTTGACGCGGCCATCGAGCTTGGCGGCGTTGACCAGCGCTTCGAGCGCATAGCCGGCGAAATCGCCGCCGGTTCTGGTTTCGGTCTTCTTCGCCTGCAGCCCGCGAATGAAGGCGCGGAAGGCGATCCAAAGCGCGACGGCCGCGATGACGACGAAGAGCGCGACGACCGTGCCTCCGCCCGTTTCCGGCGGCTCGGCGGCGCTTTGAGCGAGCACGAGAAGATCGACCATTCGCTTCGCCTAGTGCGATGCGGACATTCTGTCTAGGATCGCGCGCGTCGCGGGAGCGAACGATGGACTTCTATCACGACGGCAGCCGCGCGCTGCAGGCGCGGTTCGGCTCGACCGCGCTGGCCGATCGGCTGAAGGAAAAGCTGCACCGCAGCGCCTTCAGCGAGGACGACAAGACCTTCATCGAGGCGTCGAGCTTCTTCTTTCTCGCCACCGCGGATGCAGAGGGGCGGCCGGATTGCTCCTTCAAGGGCGGAGCGCCGGGATTCGTCCGTGTCGTTTCGCCGGAGCTGCTGGTGTTTCCGGACTACGACGGCAACGGGATGTTCCGCAGCCTCGGCAATATCAGCCTCAATCCGCACATCGGCATGCTGTTCATCGCCATGGGCGACAAGCCGAAACGGGTGCGCGTCAACGGCCGCGCCGAGATCACGTTCGACGATCCGCTGATGACGACATTCGTTGGCGCGCAGGCGCTGGTGCGCGTGACGCCAGAGCACATCTTTCCGAACTGCCCTCGCTACATCCCCGATCTCGAAACCGGCGCGCCGTCCAAGTACGCGCCGGTTGCGGGCGCAGCGCCCGTCGAGCCCGGCTGGAAGAGCAATCCGGATTTCAAGGAGGTCGTCCCGCCGCGAAAGGCGTGAGCCAAAGTTGGCTTAGACCAACCGGCTTTGCTCGACTGCGGCCGCGATGAAGCTCGCGAATAGCGGGTGGGGCTCGAACGGACGTGATTTCAGCTCTGGGTGATACTGAACACCGATGAACCAAGGATGGTCGCGGCGTTCGACGATTTCCGGGAGCAAGCCATCCGGGCTCATGCCGGAGAAAATAAGGCCCGCGTCTTCGAGTTTGTCGCGATATTTGGTGTTCACCTCGAAGCGATGGCGGTGACGCTCGCTGATCTCGGCAGCGCCATAGATGGCGGCGACCTTGCTCTCGGGATCGAGGCTCGCTTTGTAGGCGCCCAAACGCATGGTGCCGCCGAGATCGCCTTCGGCGGCGCGCTTCTCAAGTTCGTTGCCTTTGAGCCATTCGGTCATCAGACCGACGATCGGGTGCTTGGCGGCGCCGAATTCGGTCGAGCTTGCACCTTTGAGGCCGGCCTGATTACGCGCGGCTTCGATACAGGCCATCTGCATGCCGAAGCAGATGCCGAAAAAGGGCGCCTGGTGTTCGCGCGCGAACGTGACTGCAGCGATCTTGCCTTCGCTGCCGCGTTCGCCGAAGCCGCCCGGCACCAGAATTCCGTGCACGCCGTGCAGATCTTCGTGCCAAGCGTCGCCCTTCTCTTCGAACTTCTCGCTTTCGATCCAGCGGATGTTGACCTTGACGTTGTTGGCGACGCCGCCGTGGTGCAGCGCTTCGATCAGAGATTTGTAGGCGTCTTTCAGCTCGGTGTACTTGCCGACGACGCCGATGGTGACCTCGCCGTCAGGCGCCTTGAGACGATGGACGATCGTTTCCCACTTCGCGAGGTCCGGCTGGGGCGCGACGGCGACGCCGAAATGTTTCAGCAATTCCGTGTCGAGGCCGGCCAAGTGATAGGCGAGCGGCGCTTCGTAGATGGTTTGCAGGTCGCGCGCTTCGATGACGGCGCTTTCGCGGACGTTGCAGAAGAGCGCGATCTTCTTCTTCTCGTCTTCCGGAATCGGGCGATCGCAACGGCAGAGAATGATGTTGGGCTGGATGCCGATCGAGCGCAGCTCCTTGACGCTGTGCTGCGTCGGCTTCGTCTTCATCTCGCCGGCTGACGGAATGTAGGGCAGCAGCGTTAGGTGCACGAACGCGGCTTGGCCGGGATCGAGCTCCTGGCCGAGCTGGCGGATGGCTTCGAAGAACGGCAAGCCTTCGATGTCGCCGACCGTGCCGCCGATTTCGCAGAGCACAAAGTCGGCGTCGCCGTGGTCGGAGAGGATGAAATCCTTGATGGCGTTGGTGACGTGCGGGATCACTTGCACCGTCGCGCCCAGATAATCACCGCGGCGTTCCTTGGCGATGATCTCCTGATAGATGCGACCGGTGGTGATGTTGTCGGCCTGCGTGGCGCTGACGCCGGTGAAACGCTCGTAGTGGCCGAGATCGAGATCGGTCTCGGCGCCGTCGTCGGTGACGAAGACTTCGCCGTGCTGATACGGGCTCATCGTACCCGGATCGACGTTGAGATAAGGATCGAGTTTGCGGAGGCGGACCCGGTATCCCCGGGCTTGAAGCAAAGCGCCGAGGGCGGCGGAGGCGATGCCCTTCCCCAAGGAAGAGACCACGCCGCCGGTAATGAACACGTAGCGCGCCATTATCCTTCCGTTTCGCCCAGGCCGCGTTCTGCCCCAGCCTGGCCTATCGGCTTATTGGTCGGGGCCGGCGCGTTCGCGCCGAACAACCGGGGCAGTTTCGCTCGATTCGCTTCCGATTTGTGGATCGGTCGTGAGATCGATGCCGGTCACCGCTGTCGTCGCCGGCGGCGGATTGGTGCGCATGGGCGTCTGCGGTTGTGTCGTTGGAGGTGTGGAACGAGTTGTCGCTGCAGGCTGCGTCGTGCGCGGCTGAGTGTTTGCGGGCGTCGCCCGTTGCGTCGTGGTCGTCGACGGCGGCGTCGTTGATGCTGTGGTGGTCGGACGCTGGTCGATCGGGCCCGCACGTGTCGTTGCGGCGCTCGGCGCCGGTGTCGAGGCTGCCGCTTCACGCGGGCCGATGGACACCAGTTGCGTGTTTGAGGGGGCGCGGCTTTCAGTCGGATCGGGACGCGAGGCGTCAGGCTGCGTTTCCGGCGCGGGCGCCGGCGTCACAGGCGCTGGCGTCGCTGGCGCGCTCTGCTCGGGGATCAGGTCGAGCACCGAACGGCCGGCGTTCGCATCGCCCGCGCCCGAAAGCATGGTGAGGCCGAGCGAGGTCACCAGGAAGAAGCCGCCGGCGACCGAGGTCATTTTGGCGAGCGCATCGGCGGCGCCGCGGCCTGTCATCAGCGACCCGCCGCCGCCCCCGCCCATGCCGAGAGCGCCGCCTTCGGAACGTTGCAACAGCACCAGGCCGATCAGGCAGATGCACACGAGCAAATGGATGCTCAAAACGATCAATTCCATCGCTGCCGCCGTCTCCCACGCGCCGCTTGGCTCGCGCCCCAAACATGGGCGCGCGCGAAAGGGCGCTCAATAGCTGAGCCCCACCTTAAACGCCAGCCCGGTTCAGCGCATCCCTAGGCCGCAGCCGGGTGTCCGAGAATTATGGCCGAAAAGTCCGCGGCCTTCAGGCTCGCACGCCCGACAAGGGCGCCATCCACCCCGTCCACGGTGAATATTTCCGCCGCATTCTTCGGTCCGACCGATCCGCCATAGAGAATCCGCATTTCATTCGCCCGCGCGCCGAATTGGCCGACCAAGGTTTCGCGCGCAACGCCATGGACTTCGCCGATTTCGGCCAAAGTCGGCGTCGCATTGCCGCCGATCGCCCAGACCGGCTCATAGGCGATGACAAAGGCGCCGCCCTGTCCCGGCGCGCTCGACCGGACCTGCCGGCTCACGACATCCGCCACCCTGCCGGCGGCGCGCTCGGCTTGGGTTTCACCGACGCAGACAATCGGAATAAGGCCTGCGGCGATTGCCGCTTCCGCCTTCTGGCGCACGAGATCGTCGCCCTCCTTGTGGTTCTGGCGGCGCTCGGAATGGCCGACAATGACGTACTTGGCGCCCGCATCCGCAAGCATGGCGGCGCTGATTTCGCCCGTGCGCGCGGCGTCGGCGGCGTTGGCGCTGCAATCCTGGGCGCCGATAAGGATCGGCTTGCCCCGCATCTGCCAGGCGGCGGGGGGGATATAGACGGCGGGCGGGCAGATCAGGACGTCAATCTTGGCGGCGGCGGGAGCGATCGTTTCCGCCAGGGCGCCGATCTCAGCCAGGTCGCCCATACGGCCGAACATCTTCCAGTTTCCTGCAATCAACGGCTTACGCGAGCCCATTCCGTTTCCCCCTGCATGCCGCTGCGGCGGCGTGCGGCAATTGCCCCGCTTCGGGGGCGTCTCTATGGTCCGGCGCCTTCACGCATACGGAACGCCTCATGCTTCTGCAATTTCGGAATCTCACGCGCGGCTGGATCGCCACCATCATCGTGGCGTTGATCGGCATCGCAACCGTGCTCTTCCTCATTCCGAGCAGCGGGCTGCAGTTCGATGCGAACTCGTACGTCGCTCAGGTCGGCGACCGGAAGATTACGCCGCCGCAGCTCTCGCGCGAACTCGACCTCACCATACGGAACGCGCGCGCGCAGGGCGCCAACGTCAGCCGACAGGACGCGATCGACGCCGGCCAGCACCGGCGCGTGCTCGAGGGCATGATCGCGCGGCTTGCAATGTATTGGTTCGCCGACAGCATCGGCGTCAGCACCAGCGACACCCAGGTCGCCAATTTCATTCGCAATATTCCCGCTACGCGCAATGCAGTGACCGGCAATTTCGATGAGACCGCCTACAGCGATTTCCTGCAGCGCGAGGGCTATAGCCGTGAGGAATTCGAGGGCGTGATACGCGGCGATCTCACCACAGAGATGGTGATGCAGTCGATGGTCGCGGGCGTGCGCGCACCCGCGAGCTATGGCGCTCTGCTCTACACTTACACGGCCGAGCAACGCGTCGTCTCGGTCGCCGAAGCGCCGGCGAGCGCCGCAGGCGCCATCCCCCAGCCCACCGAAGCGCAGATCCAGGCGTTCTGGGAGGACAATCAAGATAACCTGCGCGTCCCCGAATTCCGCACGCTGACGCTGGTGTATGCGCGCCCGAGCGACTTCGTTGCCCGTGTCGACGTGCCGGAAGCGCGGCTGCGTCAGGAATTCGATGCGCGGGCGGAGGCGCTGGTGCAGCCCGAGCGACGCACCTATGTGCGCATCGCCGCCGCCAACGAGACCCAAGCCAACGACGCCGCGGCGCGCCTCAATCGCGGCGAGAGCGCGCAATCGGTCGCCACGGCGATGAACCTGCAAATCACGCGCGGAGAGAACCAGGCGCGCAACGAAGTGCCCGACAGTGCGGTCGCCGACGCAGTGTTTCGCGCTCAGGTGCGCGGGCCGGCCATCGTCGCGCGCGGATCGCTGTCGCCGTTCGTGGTGGTTCGCGTTGAAGCTTCGACGCCCGCAGTGACGCCGAGTTTCGCCGAATATCGCCAACAGATTCACGACGCGATCGCCCAGGACGAAGCCGCCAGTTTGCTGGATGCTGCGATCGCGAGCTTCGAAGATGCGCGCGCAAGCGGTGCAGCGCTGGCCGATGCGGCGCGGCAGAGCGGCCTGCCGCTTGTCACCGTTTCCGCCGTCACCGAAAGCGGACAGGACCAGCAAGGCGCGCCCGTCGAGTCGCTGGCCGGGCACGAAGAAGTGCTGATGGCGGCCTTCCAGACGGCGGAAGGCGAAGCAACGGACTTCATTCCCGTGGGCGAGAATGGCGACGTTATGGCCGGCGTCGATCGCATCATTGCAGCATCGGTGCGTCCGCTTGCTGAGGTGCGCAGCGAACTCACACAAGCCTGGATCCAGCGCGAGCGCATCACCCGCCTCACAGAACTGGGCGAGACGATCGTCGCTGCGATCCGCGGCGGGCAGACCCTGGCCGAAGCGGCGCGCGCCAACGGTGCGCGCGTGGTGGTGAGTTCGCGCGCGGTTGACCGGCGGGGCGCGCAAGCGATACCCGCGCGCGGCTTGGCCGCACAACTCTTCGCCGTGCGCGAGGGCGAAGCGGTGAGCGCAGTGGCGCCGAACGGCGCAGGCGTGCTGGTGGCGCTGGTGGAAGAGATCAATCGGCCCGACCTCACGCAACAGCCGCAGGCCGTCGAGGCCGCGCGCGTTTACGCCGAGCGCCCGTGCGTTCCCCAGGCGCTGCAGCAAGGCGCGCCCCCGTTCTGCGGTCTGCTCAACAGCACCGCCGAGGCCCTGCAAGGCGACGTGATCGCGCGGGCACGGCCACAACGTAATGAGCGGCTGCTCGAGCGGGTGTTCGCCCCCTCCAACGCGACGAGCGAAGAGGCGCAATGAACCTGCTGGCGGCGCTGGAACCGGCGCTGGCCGACTATGCGGCGATACACGCTCGCGGCGGCGGCGTCCTCTGGATGCGCCGCGTCGGCGACATGGAGACGCCGGTCTCGGCGCTTCTGAAACTCGGCGCAGGCAAAGCGGGCTCGTTCTTGCTGGAGAGTGTGCAAGGCGGCGATTTCCGTGGCCGCTATTCGATCATCGGGCTCAAGCCCGATCTCGTTTGGCGTGTGCGCGATGGCATCGCCGAAGCGAGCCGCGGCGGCTTTGCCGACACCGCCTTTCGTCCGCAGCGCGATGCGCCGCTGAAAAGCTTGCGCAAGCTGCTGGCGCGTTCCGCGCTCGATCTGCCTGCACACTTGCCGCCGATGGCGGCCGGTCTGTTTGGGTATCTGGGCTACGATATGGTGCGTTTCATCGAGCGGCTGCCGGACAAGGATGCAGACCCGATCGGCTCGCCCGACGCGCTCCTGGTGCGTCCCACGATCGTGGCAGTTTTCGACAATGTAACGAGCGAGATCACGCTCATCACGCCGGCGCGCAAACGCGCAGGCCAGAACGCAGAGGCGGCCTATGAGTCCGCGCGCGCTCGGCTCGAACGCGTCTGGCGCGCGTTGGAGCGGCCGTTGCCGCGCAAGCGCGGATCCGCCGCGCAAGCGCGCGAGATCGCGCCCAGGTCGAACACGACGGCGGACGAATACCGAGCGTTAGTGGCGCGCTGCAAAGACTATTGCCGCGCCGGCGATATCTTTCAGGTGGTGCCGAGCCAGCGCTTCTCGGCGCCGCTCGACGCGCCGCCGTTTGCGCTTTATCGCGCGTTGCGCCGTCTCAACCCGTCGCCGTTTCTCTATTACCTCAACTTCGGCGCGTTCGCGGTTGTGGGGTCGAGCCCGGAAATTCTGGTGCGCCTGCGCGGCGACACGGTGACGATCCGGCCCATCGCCGGCACGCGGCCGCGCGGCGCGACGCCAGCCGAGGATCATGAATTCGAGCGCGCTCTGCTCGCCGATCCGAAGGAACGGGCCGAACACCTGATGCTGGTAGACCTCGCGCGCAACGACCTCGGCCGCGTCGCCCTGCGCGGCGCCAAAACCGGCTCGAACGCAGCCGCGGCGGGCCCGGGCTCTGCGCACGTGCGCGTCACCGAAGCATTCACCATCGAGCGCTACAGCCACGTGATGCACATCGTTTCCAATGTCGAAGGCGAACTGGCGCCGGGCCTCCAGGCGTTGGACGCTCTGCTCGCCGGATTTCCGCACGGCACCGTGACAGGCGCGCCGAAAGTACGGGCGATGGAGATTATCAACGAAGTCGAGAAGCACCGGCGCGGCGTCTATGCCGGGGGCGTCGGTTATTTCGGCGCCGGCGGCGACATGGATACCTGCATCGCGTTGCGCACTGCCGTGGTGAAAGATGGCGTGCTCCATGTGCAGGCCGGCGGCGGCGTCGTGCTGGACAGCGACCCGGAAGCGGAATTCCAGGAGACGCTGCACAAGTCCAGCGCGTTGTTCCGCGCCGCGAGCGAAGCGTGGCGGTACGCCTGACAGAAGTTCCGCGCTTACGGTCAATTTAGGCGCGCGCGCGGCGCCTGCACGGGCGCTCGTGCGTTGTCTCCTGTCCATTCAAGCCGGAACTTTGGCTTTCTCTCGGGAGACAATCGACATGAAGAAGTTGTTGATCGCATCGGCGGCGACGGCCGCGCTCGCACTCGCAGCACCTGCGTTCGCGCAAGTCGTCGGCGGCGTGAATCAAACCGTGCAAGGCACGGTACAAGGAACCCAAGGCACGGTGACGAGCCAGACACAAGCTCAAGTCGGCGCAGACACAAGCACGGTCACCGAAGAGGCGGATGAAGCACGCGAGCGCACACAAGAGGAAGCCCGCACGACGGCGGACCAAGCTGCGGATGCAGCCCAGGCCGCGACGGCGACGCAAACAGCGACAGGAGAAGCGAGCGGCGCGGTGAGCGCGCAAGCCGATCCAGCGACGGCGAGCGGTCAAACCAGCGCCGGCGCGACGGTGACGACGCCGGACGCGCGCCCGGCCGCGCAAACTGCGGCCGATGCGGCGAACGAGGCCGTCGATACGGCCGCCGCCGCCGGCGACGCAGCGACCGAGGACGCCGGCGCCAGCGCTTCGGTGAGTGCGAATTCAGCAGCGGCCGCCAACGCCGGCCCCGCCGCGTCGCGCGCCGGCGCTGCCGCGAGTTCTCAAGCTGCTGCGAACGCGGCGCTGCCGTCAGCGGTGCAAGCCGCGGTGAGCGATGGCCGCTACAGCACCGCCGATCTCAATCGCGCGCAATTGGAAGCGCTCGGCGGCGGCCGCTGAGCCTCACACGCAGGCTGATGGGCAATGGCGGAGCCGGAAGGCTCCGCCATTTCGCTTAAGCGCTCTGCGTCGGTTGCTCGCCCTGCGGCGTTTCGCGCGGCGCGGCGGACGTTGGCTCGGTGTTCGTCGGCGGCGCTGCGGCGGCCGCGCCATTGCCTCCATTTGCCGCAGGCTCGGCGTGAGGCGCGGCAGGCGCCGTTTCGGCGTGACCATCGGTGGCGGGAGTGGTCGGCGCGATTTCGACGGGAGCGGCTTCGACCGGCGCGGGCGTAGGCTGCGACGGTTCGGGGGGCGCTGACGGCGCGGGTTCTGGCGAGGCGGCGATTGGCGCAGGCTGCGGATCACCGGCACTTGGCGCCGGCGCCTCTGGCGTCGGCGCCGGTTCTGGTGCGGGCGCAGGGACGACAGCGGGCATGTCGATGGTTTGCGGCGCCATGTTGAGTTCGGTTTTGATCGCCGTTCGTGTGGCTTCATCGACCGTGCCGGTGATGTTGAGCCGGTGTTCTTCCTGGAACGAGACGAGCGCGCGCCGCGTCGCTGGACCGAACACGCCGTCGATTGGTCCAATGGCGTAGCCCAGCGCCACCAGCCAACGTTGGACTTCTTTCACCGGCTCTCCGGTCGCGCCAATGCGCAAGACGCCGTCGTTCGATGCGCGCACAAGCAGAGCTTGGGGGTCGCGGACAAGATCGATGGCGCGGTTGGTCCAAAGGATGCGATCGGCTTCGCCATGCGCGGGACGGCTCGCGCGAGGATTGCCGCGATTGACGCCGCGCGAGACGGCGGCGCAGTCGTCACTGTCCGCGAAAGCGCCAAGACCGACATGCTTGAAATACGCCGCCGCGACTTGAAGCGACTTTTTCAAATCTCGCTCGATCAGTTCTGGATCGTTCTCCAGATCGAAGCCTGCAATCTGCCCATAGTTGCGATAGTTTTCCCGCCCAGTGAGCTGGAAGAAGCCGCGGCCGCGATAGCGCCAGCCATCTCCCGATTCAGGCGGCCCGTTGCCGAGTCGGTTCGCATAGACGTAGTTGGCGATGCGCTCGGGCTTGCGTTCATACTCGCGCGCAATTTCGTCGGTGGGGAAGTACGACGGGAATACGGCGCGCAGCCGTTCGGCCGAGTAATTCAGATTCTCGGCGCGATGTGCGAGGCACCCGGTTTCGACGAGCCCCTGGCCCAAAAAGTGTGCGAGCCGCATAGGAGTATTGATCTCATACTGCTGTAGCAGCGGGTACGATTCGAGAATGGCGCGGATATAGGCGCCGCGGGTGTTGAAGGGGTTCCAGCCGCCGCCGCCGGGCAGCTGGCGCACGAGCTTGTTGAAGTCGAGTTCTTCGATGTTATCGATACTGAAGAAACGCATGCTGATCCCCTGGGCCGGCAAGACAGCATAGTCCAAGCGAAACTCGGTTTGCACGCTCTGCTTTTCAGCTATGGTACGCCCGCAAGACTGCCCGGCCTGTCCCCGCTTCTCGATGGCGCGCGAACGAACGCTGATCGGCTTCGTTTTGCACGCTTTTTCGGCAGGGCCCCTATGATCCTCGTCATCGATAATTATGACAGCTTCGTCTACAACCTCGTCCATTACGTTGAGGATTTCGGCGTGAAGGCCGAAGTCGCGCGCAATGACGCCCTTTCGGCTGCCGATGCGCTGAAGCGAAAGCCGCGCGCGGTGATCCTGTCGCCGGGGCCATGCACGCCGAACGACGCCGGCATTTGTCTTGAGTTGCTGGCTGCTGCGCCGGACGATTTACCGATATTCGGCGTCTGCCTTGGGCATCAGGCGATAGGCCAAGCGTTCGGCGGCGAGGTGGCGCCAGCGCAGGAAATCATGCATGGCAAGGTCTCCGACGTGAGCCATCGCGGCGGTGGCCTGTTTCGCGGTCTGCCTTCGCCCTTCCGCGCAACGCGCTATCATTCGCTGGCGGTAAGACGGGCGACGTTTCCTGCTGCGCTTCGCATCGATGCGCAAACCGCCGATGGCGAAGTGATGGGACTTTCGCACACGACGAGGCCGGTATTTGGCGTGCAGTTCCACCCGGAATCGATCGCGTCAGAACATGGACACGCGATCGTAGGCAATTTCCTGAGTGCAGCAGGGCTGCGATGAGCCTCGCGTCCACACTCGCAACGCTGAAGGGCGGTGAGTCGGCGCCAACGGCCGCCGACATCGACGGCGCGTTCGCGGAGATCATGGATGGCGAAGCCGCCCACGAGGATATCAAGCGCTTCCTGATGCTGACTATGCCGCTCATGGGCCATCCGCCGTTTATTGCGGCCGGCGCTCGGGCGCTGCGCTCACGAATGCTGCGTATCGAGGCGCCCCCGGGCGCCATCGATGTCTGCGGCACAGGCGGCGATGGCGCCCATACGCTCAACATCTCCACGGCTGTCGCGTTCGTGGTTGCTGGCTGCGGCGTGCCCGTGGCGAAACACGGCAACCGGGCGATGAGTTCTAAGTCAGGCGCGGCTGATGTGCTTGAGGCGCTGGGCGTGAAGCTCACAGCAGACGCGCCAACGATGGAGCGCTGTTTGCGCGAAGCCGGCGTCGCGTTTCTGTTCGCGCAGAACCATCACCCGGCCATGCGCCACGTGGCGCTGGCGCGGCGTGAACTCGGCAAGCGGACAATTTTCAATCTGCTGGGTCCGCTTTCCAATCCAGCCGGCGTGAGGCGCCAGTTGATGGGCGTGTTCAGCGCCGATTTCATCGAGCCGGTGGCCTATGCGTTGAGGGAGCTCGGTTGCGAGCGCGCTTGGGTGGTGCATGGCGCGGGCGGACTGGACGAACTCTCCGCACAGCACCGCGAGGCCAACAACGTGGCGGTGCTCGACAGCCGCGCGGTGACCGTTTTGAAGGCGACGGTCGACGCCGAGATCAACCCCGACATTCGCGGCGGGCTGGCCGCTGAGAACGCCGCGGAAATGCGCGCGCTGCTGGATGGCGCCGGCCAGCCAGGCCATCGAGCCGCAGTAATCCTGAACGCAGCCGGAGCGCTCGTTGTCGCCGGTAAAGCGAAGGACGTGCCGGAAGCTTGGCCGATCGCTGCGCAATCTCTGGATAGCGGCGCGGCGCGCGAAGCATTGGAGCGGCTTGTTGACGTGACGCGGAGCGCACCGTGAGCGTGCTCCAGCGCATCATTGCGTACAAGCGCGACGAAGTGGCCGCGCGTAAGCGCGCGCAGGCCGATCTTGATGCGATTGTCCGAAAGCAAAGTCCGCCGCGCGGGTTTGCGCGTGCCCTTCGAGCGCAGACGGGTGGCCCGGCGCTGATCGCCGAGATCAAGAAAGCCAGCCCTTCGAAAGGGCTCATCCGGGCTGACTTCGATCCAGCTCAACTTGCACACGCCTATGCAGATGGCGGGGCGGCGTGTCTGTCGGTGCTAACGGACGCGCCGAGCTTTCAGGGGCATGAGGACTATCTCGTTGCCGCGCGCGCAGCATGCGCCCTGCCCGTGTTGCGCAAGGACTTCATGATCGATGAGTGGCAAGTCGTGGAAAGCCGCGCCATCGGGGCCGATGCAATCCTGATCATCATGGCGGCGATCGATGACGCGCTTGCCTCCGACCTGAGCGACGCCGCCGATGCGTTCGGCATGGATGCGCTGGTTGAAGTGCACGACGAACGCGAAGTGGAACGCGCACTGCGGCTGGGTTTCAAACTGATCGGCGCCAACAATCGCTCGCTTGCGACCTTCGAGACGGATCTCGCCGTGACCGAGCGGCTAGCCGCGCGCGTACCTGGTGAAGTGCTGCTGGTCTCCGAATCCGGCATCCTCACGCATGGCGACATCGAGCGGCTGACGCGCGCCGGCGCAAGAGCATTTCTCGTCGGCGAGAGTCTGATGCGCCAGGACGATGTGGCGGCGGCGACGCGCACACTACTTGGCCGTTAACTAAACTGGACTTGACCGGACTTGCGGAACGGATATAGAACGCAATATCGTTCACCATTTGGTCCCAGGTCATGCTGACAGCGAAACAAAAGGAACTGCTGCTCTACATTCACGAGCGGATCAAAGAGACCGGCGTCTCTCCGTCCTTTGACGAAATGAAAGAGGCGCTCGACCTGGCGTCCAAGTCAGGCATCCACCGGCTGATTACGGCGCTCGAGGAACGCGGTTTTCTGCGCCGCCTGCCCCATCGTGCGCGCGCGCTCGAAGTGTTGAAAATGCCCGACAGTGCAGCTCCCGCCGCCCCGCCCAAGGGCCGCCAGTCGTTCCGTCCCGCCGTGGTCAGTGAAGGCCGCAGCAACGGCGCGGCCGCCGGCATACCGATCCTCGGCCAGATTGCAGCCGGTGTGCCGATCGAGGCCATCCAGAGCGAAGTTGGCCGCGTGCAGGCGCCGGAAGAGTTGCTTGGCTCGGGCGATCATTTCGCGCTCGAAGTCAAAGGTGACTCGATGATCCAGGCCGGCATCCTCGATGGCGATGTCGTGCTGATCAAACGCACCGAGACGGCCGACAGCGGCGACATCGTCGTGGCGCTGATCGACAACGAAGAAGCAACGCTGAAGCGGCTGCGCAAGCGCGGCAATTCGGTTGCGCTGGAAGCGGCGAACCCGGCCTACGAGACGCGCATCTTCGGCCCGGACCGCGTGCGCATCCAGGGCAAGCTCGTCGCCATGATGCGCCGCTATTCCTGATCGCCGCCAAGGGCGCGCGGAGTCCAAGGTCTTTGTATTGCGGACGGCCAGGCGCGCGCGATGCGCGGTCCCAAGGGTGTTTCCGTGATCGTCGCGCCGCCCAGTTCGGCGATGCTCTTCGCGTCGATCAGCGCGGCGACCTGGCAGCGTGAGACGAAGCCCGTCGGCGTGTCCGTTGAAACGATGACGATTGCGCTGGCGACGCAAGCTTGATCCAGCGCCGCAGCGTCGCGCGCGAGAATGAGCGCGCGGCGATCCGTCCGCCACATGCAGAACGTATCCCCGCACCTCTCGGGCGGCGCGAGGCGCTCGATTTCGGATGGCGAAAGCCCAAGCATCGAGCCCAAACGATCGCGCGCATAGGTGGAGCGGCCGGAGGCGGCAAGCAGGGTCCAGCGGCCGTCGTTGCGTGCGTAGATGGCGCGAAGATCGGCGTCGAACGCCGCGACCGGCATCGGCGCAGCAACATAAAGCGCGACGCTGGCGGCGAAGACGGGCGCGGCGAGCCATCGCAGTGCGCCGCGCCACAGGCAAGCCCAAAGCAGCGAGAACGCACAGAGCAGGAACGCGACATCCGGCGGCTTCGGCACGGCGCGGACCGCTTCGGGGCGCTCACCGAAGGTCTGGCCGACGGCGGCGATAAGATCGAGCGCGCTGGCCATCAGTTCGAGTGCGGGATCGGCAAGCCCAAATGGCGCGAGAATAGCGGCCACGGCAGCCATCGGCGCCACCAGGAAGGACATGATCGGCGCGGCGATCAGGTTCGCAGGCAGCGCATAAACGGCGAAGCGCTGGAAGTGATAAATTGCGAAAGGGTCGGTCGCGATGCCGGCGACGAAAGAGATGAGCAAGACTCCGCCAATGCCGCGCGTGGTGGCCTGCAAAGCGCCGATCAGCGGCCCAGGCGTCGGCAACGCCGGTTCGTGCGGTGCGCGCTTCAGCATCTCAAACAGCGCCACCAACGCCATGGTCGCGGCGAACGACATCTGGAAACCGGGTTCGAGCACGGACTCGGGAAAAATCATCACGACGATAAAGACTGCGAGCGCTAGGCCGCGCATCGAGATGGCCGGGCGGTCGAGCAGGATCGCGCCAAAGGCGACGCATGCCATGACGAACGACCGCAGGGCCGGCACGCTCGACCCGGAGACGATCAGATACGCTGCAAGCACGATGAGCGCGCCGACCGCGGCGATCTTCTTCACCGAAACGCGCAATGCGATCGGGCTGATGAGCGAGAGCGTCCACAGCAGCACTGCAAACACGAGACCGCCGACGACGCCCATGTGGATGCCGGAGACCGACAGCAAGTGTCCAAGCCCAGAATCGCGGAGTGCGGCGTTGGTGTCGGCGTCGATAGCGCTGCGGTCGCCGCTGACGAGCGCTGCAGCGATGGCGCCGCCCCTGCCCGGCGCGGCCGCGTAGATCGCGGCAGAAAGGTCGCTGCGCATTGCTGCAAGCCGCAGACGTTGGCGATCGAGCCAATTGAGCGGCGGTTCGGAATCGGCCGGACGGCAGCGGCCGAAGGCGAAACCGGTCGCGCCGAGACGTTCGAAAAAGGCGCGACGGGCGAAATCGTAAGCGCCGGGCGCCATCGGCCCTGACGGCGGGCCGAGGATGCCACGGCAGCGGGCGCTTCGCCCGGGCGTGAGCACGCCCGCGTCGCTCACCGCCATCCGCACATAGCGCGGCGGCTCGGCCACGCCCTCGATGCTGCGCACCAGCAGGCGCAGTCGCGGGCCGTTGTCGCTGGCGTCATTGGCGACGACCCAGCCTTCGACGGCGAGCGGTTTGTCAGCGGCGGTGAAAGCAGGTTGCGCGACGATTGCCGTGCGCACGTGCGCAGCGATAGCGCCAAGGGCGGCTGCGGCGATCAGCGCAAAGAAGCCGGCCAGCACTTGGCGCAGGGTCAACAGCCAGCCGGTCGGCGCCGCATGCGGCCACGCGGCGAGGACGGCGGACGCGGCGGCGGCGAGGATAAGCGCGATTAGCCCGATCCAGACGGAGGGGTCCGTCGGCGCAAGCAGCCACGCGGCGCTGCCGGCGATCATGGCGGGAGGCAACCAGAGTATCCAACGGTCGCGCTGAAGCGCCCATACGCCGCTCAGGGCGCGTCTAGGAGAGAACGCGGCCCACGTGCTACCACGCGCGCGCTTTGCCCAGCCTGCGTTCTCCCCGATGAGCGTCGTCACGCGCTTCGCCCCCTCGCCCACAGGCTACCTCCATATCGGAGGCGCGCGAACGGCGCTTTTCAACTGGCTGTTCGCCCGGCGCATGGACGGCAAGTACCTGCTGCGGATCGAGGACACCGACCGGGCGCGCTCCACGCCCGAAGCGATCGCGGCGATCCTCGACGGGCTGAATTGGCTCGATCTCAAGCACGATGGCGAGATCACCTATCAGTACGAACGCGCCCCGCGCCACCGCGCGGCGGCCGAGGAGATGATCGCGCGCGGAACCGCGTTCCGCTGCTACATGAGCGCAGAAGAACAGGAAGCGGTGCGGGCCCAGGCGCACGCCGAAGGGCGGGCGCTGCGTTCGCCCTATCGGGATGGAAAGGCGCCGCCGACGGCGGATGCATCGTTCACGGTGCGACTGCGGGCGCCGGACGAGGGCGAGATCGTCAATGCGGACCTGATCCAGGGCGATGTGCGCATCAGGGCGCGCGACATCGACGATCTTGTCTTGCTGCGCGCGGATGGCAACCCGACCTACATGCTCTCGGTCGTCGTCGACGATCACGACATGGGCGTCACCCACGTCATCCGCGGCGACGATCACCTCACCAATGCCGCACGGCAAATCGTGATCTATCGGGCCATGGGTTGGACGCCGCCGCTGTTCGCGCACGTGCCGCTGATTCACGGCGAGGATGGCAAGAAGCTCTCGAAAAGACACGGCGCTCAGGCCGTGCATGAGTGGCGCGACATGGGCTACCTGCCCGAAGCGATGAATGCTTACCTCATGCGGCTGGGGTGGAGCCCGGGGCACGACGAGATTCTCACCAAGGAAGAAGCAGTCCCGCAGTTCGAGATCAGCCAGATCGGCAAGGCGCCATCGCGGCTCGACTTCAAGAAACTCGATTCCGTCAACGCGCATTTCCTTGCGATCGCAGATGACGCACGTGTGATGCGCCTCGTCGAAGAGCATCTCAGGGAGCGCAATGATGCGTCGTTGAGCGTGGAGTCACGCGTTGCTCTGACGCGCGCCATACCGGTGCTGAAAAAGCGAGCAAAGACCATTCCGGAGCTTGCTGAGCAGGCGCGCTTCCTGCTGGCGAAACGACCGCTAATGCTTGACGACACAGCGAAAAACTTGATGAAGGACGAGTTCAAGCAGCGTCTTCGGCGCTTGCGCGGCGCACTCGAAAAAGAACCTGCGTGGGACCATGTATCGCTAGGCGGCGCGCTTAAGACTTTCGCTACTGCTGAAGGCGTTGGCTTAGGACAAATCGGCCCCGGCTTGCGGGCGGCGCTCACAGGTGGCGCGCCCTCGCCGGACCTGGGCCAGACATTGGAGTTGTTGGGACGCGAAGAAGCGCTGGCGCGGATCGCCGATCAGATTTGAGGACGACACGTCGATGGAAAGCAAAATCGTCAAGAAGCCTTCGGCCACACTCACCGTGAACAACCGGCAGCTCGAACTGCCTGTCTATGGCGGATCCGTCGGCCCCGACGTCGTCGATATTCGCAAACTTTACAGCCAGGGCGGCGTCTTCACGTTCGATCCCGGCTACACCTCGACCGCCTCGTGCGAAAGCCAGATCACCTACATCGATGGCGACGAGGGCGTGCTGCTCTATCGCGGCTACCCGATCGACGAACTGGCCGAACACTCCAATTTTCTCGAAGTCTGCTACCTGCTGGCCAATGGCGAATTGCCGACGGAGGCCGAATACAAGCGCTTCGAACGCGACATCACTTATCACACGATGCTGCACGCGCAGTTCGACCGCTTCTTCGAGGGCTTTCGGCGCGATGCGCACCCGATGGCGATCATGGTCGGCACCGTCGGGGCGCTGGCGGCGTTCTATCACGACTCGACCGACATCAACGATCCGGTGCAGCGCACCATCGCCAGCCATCGGCTGATCGCCAAAATGCCGACCATCGCCGCGCGCGCGTTCAAATACTCGATCGGCCAGCCCTTCGTCAGTCCGCGCAACGAGCTCGATTATTCATCGAACTTCCTGCGCATGTGCTTTGCCGTGCCAGCGGAGGATTACAAGATCAATCCGGTGCTGGCCCGCGCGATGGACGTGTTCATGATCCTGCACGCCGATCACGAACAGAACGCCTCGACATCGACGGTGCGTCTGGCGGGCTCTTCGGGCGCCAATCCGTTCGCGTGTATTTCGTCGGGGATCGCCTGTTTGTGGGGGCCTGCGCACGGCGGCGCCAACGAGGCGGCGCTCAACATGCTCGAGGAGATTGGAACGGCCGACAAGATCCCTGATTTCATCCGGCGCGTGAAGGACCCGAACGACGATGTACGGCTGATGGGCTTCGGCCACCGCGTTTACAAGAACTACGATCCGCGCGCCAAGGCGATGCAAAAGCTCTGTCACGCCGTGCTGAAGGAAACCGGCGGCGAGGACAATCCGACGCTGAAAGTGGCGATGGAGCTCGAAAAGATCGCGCTGAACGACGACTACTTCGTCAGCCGCAAGCTCTATCCGAACATCGATTTCTATTCGGGCATCACGCTGCGGGCCATGGGCTTCCCGACCTCGATGTTCACCGTGCTGTTCGCGGTCGCGCGCACCGTGGGCTGGATCGCGCAGTGGACCGAGATGATGGAGGACGACAGCCAGAAGATCGGCCGTCCGCGCCAAGTCTATACCGGCGCGCCCAAGCGCGACTATGTTCCGCGCAGCAAACGCTAAACTGATATCGCTCTAAGTACAGCATCGGCGGCGATCTCGGCGGCCGGTGTGCCGCCGCGTCCCATTTTCGCGAGCGCCTCGTCCTGGCGGCGAACCTGATCTTCGCGCGCGTCTTCGCTGTCCAGCAGCGGCGCCGCCGCGGCCGCGATATTCTCAGGCGTGCAACGCGTTTGCAGGAATTCCGGCGCAACTTCGGCGTCGGCGGCGACGTTCATGAGCGAGGCGTACTTAGCCTTGAACAGAAACGCCCGTGCCAGTGCCCAGGTGATCCAGCCGAGCTTGTAGCCGACAACCACCGGCGTGCCTTGAAGCGCGACTTCCGTCGTCACCGTGCCTGAGGCCGCGATCGCCACCGTCGCGGCGGCGAAGGCGTCTTCCTTTTCGCGTTCGTCGACGATGCGAACGGCGGCAGGCACCTGCTCTGAGACTTGTTTCTTCACGCTGTTGGCGGCGACGGTGATGATGCGTACGTCGCGGTCGCGATCGAGCAGTTCGGCGGCGGCCCAAAGCGTGGGCCCGATGCGGCGGATTTCGGCGGTGCGGCTTCCGGGCAAGACCAGAAGGATCTTTTCTTTGGCCGTAAATCCCTGACGCGCGCGCAGCGCGGCGCCATCGCCGGGCTTGTAGCGGCCGAGCGCGGGGTGCCCCGAAACAGTGCAGGCAAGACCGTAGGGTTCGTAGAACGGGACTTCGAAATCGTGGATGCAGATCAAATGATCGACGGCGGCGGCGAGGGTTTTCGCGCGGCCGGGGCGCGTGGCCCAGACTTGGGGGCCGATATACTTGATCAATTTGATCGCGGGCGCGACGGCGCGCACACCCTGCGCGACGCGGAGTGTGAAGCCCCAGGAGTCGATCAGAACGACGACCTCAGGTTTGGCTTTGAGGATGGCCGCAACGGTCGCATCCACGGCGCGCTTCACGCGTGCATAGGCCAGAAATCCGTCGACGAAACCGAGAATGGCGAGCCCCTTGATGTCGGCTTGGCTCTCGATGCCCTGTTCCGCCATCAACGCGCCGCCGACGCCTTGCAGGTCGAGCGCAGGGTCGCGCTCCTTCAGCGCCCGCGCGAGATCGGCGCCCAGCGCATCACCTGACGCTTCCGCGGCAACAAGAAAGATCCGCTTGCTCAAGTCTCGCCTATTTCGGCGCGAGTGAAGCCATAGACAAAGAGCCCGGCGCGGTTGGCCGCGGCAACGAGGTCGGCGCGCCGGACCGCGAGGGCGCCATCGGCTTCGACCGCGACACCGGCGAGGCCGGCAGCGGACGCGCCGTCAATGGTGCGCACGCCGATGGTCGGAAGATCGATGCGGCGTTCCTGGATCGGTTTTGGACGCTTCAAGAGCACGCCGCGGCGCGCCTGCGACGCGCCGCGAAGGGTCAGCGGAAGCTCGGCGACGCGGCGCAGCATCGCGTCGGTGCCCTCCTGCGCCTCGACCGCCAGCACGAGACCGTCGCAGACGACGACGGCTTGGCCGATGTCGAACGCGCCGCTGGCGGCGGCGACCCTGGCGGCCTTGGCGATGTCTTTCATCTGTGCAGCATTGGGCGCGATTGCGCCCCAGGCGCCCGCCGGCGCCAGCAGATCGCTCATCACCTGCTCGACGCCCAGGACGCGGAAGCCGGCGCGCTCGTGTTCGTTGAGCAAGACACGAAGCAACGCATCGTCGCCTTGCGGCATCGCCGCCACCAAGGCCGGCAGCATCGCGCGCGCGACATCGTCGAGATCGAGGGTCTTCAGATCGGGCCGCGCCACCTGGCCGATCAGCACCACAGCGTCGCAACCCGCGGCGCGTAGCGCATCCAAGCGGCCGCCCATGGCGCCAAGGCCGAGTGAAACGCCGGGATGGTGCTCGAGCGCCGCGTCCGCCACCGGCGTTATGCGGGCAATGAAATACGGGCGCTGCGTTGCGGCCAGATGCTCGGCCAGGACGACGGGCAGTTCGCCGCCGCCCGCAATCACGCCAAGCTTGCGCCAGCCGCTCATGTCAATCGCGCGGCATGCAGAGGTTGCGCGCAGCGTCGGCGCGGATGAAATCGACGATCTCCATCACGTGCGGATTGGCGCCGTAGGCCTCGACGCAGTCCTCTATGCGCTCCTGGAAAGTGCCTTCCTCCGCGAACAATAGGCGATAGGCCGCGCGGAGATCGTGGATTTGTTCGCGGGTGAAACCACGGCGCTTAAGACCAACGACGTTCAGCCCGCCGAGATGGGCGTGGTTGCCGATGGCGGAGCCGAAGGGGATCAAATCGGTGGTCATGAGCGCCGAGGCGCCGACGAACGAATAGCGGCCGACGCGGCCGTGCTGATGGACGCCGGATAGACCGCCGAGAAAAGCGTAGTCGCCGACCTGCACGTGGCCGCCGATCGTCGCCGTTTGCGCCATGATCACATTACTGCCGACGATGCAGTCGTGGGCGACGTGGCAATTGCCCATGATGAGGCAATCGTTGCCGATCGTGGTGACGGCGCGGCCGCGCACAGTGCCGCGGTGCAGCGTCGCGTGTTCGCGGATCACGTTGTTGTCGCCGATCACGAGCCTGGTCGGCTCGCCTTTGTAGGAAAGATCCTGGGGCGCACCACCCAAGCCCACGAATGGGAATACGGTGTTGTTCTTGCCGAGCTCAGTGTGGCTCTCGATGAAGACGTGGGCGATGAGTCTCGTGCCCTCCCCGATCTTCACGTTCGGGCCGATCACGCAGCCGGGGCCGATCTCGACGTCGGCGCCGAGTTCGATGCTGTCGTCGACGACGGCGGTTGGATGGATTTTTGCGCTCATAGCGAATCCTGCGGGCGATCGGCTTTCATGGCGGCGAATTCGCAATCGGTGGCAAGTTCGCCGCGCACTTCGACGCGGCCGCGAAACTTGAAGATGTTGCGCCGCTGGAAAAGCACTTCGACGAACATCTCCATCGTGTCGCCTGGCATGACCGGCTTCTTGAAGCGCGCGTTCTCGACCGACATGAACAGAATCAGGTGCTTGGTGATGTCGGCGTTCAAGGTTTTCGACATGAGCACGGCGCCGGTCTGCGCCAAAGCTTCGATCTGCAGCACGCCGGGCATCACAGGCGCGCCCGGAAAGTGGCCAGGGAAGAACGGCTCGTTGATGGTGACGTTCTTGATGCCGCGGATCGATTTGTTGGGGACGTAGTCGACGGCGCGATCGATGAGCAGGAACGGGTAGCGGTGCGGAAGCCGGCGCAGGATTTCGCCGATCTCGATCACGTCGTCCGTGGTCTTCTGTTGTTCGGTCAGATCATTTGCCTTCATCGCGCGCCCCTGCGGCTCGACGGCTCAGCCACGCTGCTTCACGCAGCCATTTTCGTAGCGGCTTTGCGGGATATCCGCTCCAGACCTCGCCTGGCGGCACGTCTTGGAACACAGCGGCGCCGCCCGCAAGGGTTGCGCCCGCGCCGATGTTGCGGTGATCCGCCACGCCAACACGCCCGCCCAAAGTGACGCTGTCGCCAATTTGCGTGGAGCCCGAGATGCCGCCGAACGCGGCGATCAGCACCCCGCGGCCGATGATGCAGTTATGGGCGATGTGGCAGAGGTTATCGATCTTGGCGCCCTCGCCGATAATGGTGTCGTCGAAGACGCCGCGATCGACGCATGAATTGGCCCCGATCGTGACGCGGTCCTGGATCACGACGCGGCCGAGGTGGGGCACGTCCACGGGGCCGGAAGCGTCGCCGGCGACGCCGAAGCCCTGCTCGCCGATTGCCGCCCCCGCGAGGATGTTCACGTCATCGCCGATCAACGCGAACGAGATGTGCGCTCCCGCGCCGATTTTAGAGCGGCGTCCGATGGCGACGCCGGGACCGATGACCGCATTCGGCCCGATCTCGGCGCCGGCGCCGATCTCAGCGCCGGCGCCGATCACCGCGCCTGCGCCGACGCGGACGCTTTCTTCCAACTTGGCCGCAGGATCGATCGCTGCGCCCGACGCGAAACCGCGCGGGCGGACCAAGGCCGGGACGAGACGGGAGAAAAAGGAGCGTGGACGATCGGTGAGGATAAGCGCGCCCGCTCGAGGTGCGAGGTGCGCCAGCGCCGGGGGGATAATGCAGGCCGCGGGTGCGCTTTCTAGCGCCGCGCCCTTCTTGGCTTCGTAGTAACAGAGATCGCTCGGGCCGGCCCGATCGGCGGGCGCGGCGCCCATGATTTCGCGCTCGGCGTCGCCGCCGATGTCCGCAGAAGGCGCAAGCGCCCGGACCGTCACCGGTCCGAGCGCCTCGTAAAAGCGGGGATCGATCATGCGCCGACTATCTGGCGCCGCCGAGGCCCGATGTCACCGTCTGTTCCCGATCATTGGGCCGCAGCGGGCTGCTGCGCCTGGCATTCCGAAACCGAATGCCGGGCCACGTTGGCCACCCGCGTGTTTTGGTTCTGGTCGAGCTGCTGAATCACTGCACTGGTGACGTCGAATTCGGGCAGCACGACCGAAACGTTGGCCGCGTTCATGGCGATACCGGCGCCGCGTTCTTGCATCACCGCACGCACGATCGGCGAAATCTGATTGCCGAAGTCACGCAGGGCTATGGCCTGCGAGCATTCCATGTCACCGCGCAGCTGGCCGGCGCGGCCTTCGAACTGCTGGAGGCGCTGTGCGAATTGCTGATACTGCGTATTCGAGCGGATCTGCTCCGCAGACAGGTTCCGCGTGGCCTGAGCAACACGTTGGCGCTCTTGCTCAAGCGACTGCTGCTCGGGCGCGAGCGCCTGGGCTTCAGTTGCGAACTGTTGCTGCAATGCGGCGAGCTTGGCTTGCATATCGCGGCCCAGCGCCGATTCAGCGGCGACACGCTGATAGTTGACGACGACAGCGGTTGTCCCGCCGCCCCGATTGCGCTGCGCCTCAGCATCGGACGACACCGCGAGAGCGGCCGCCGCCAAGGCGGCCGCAGAAAACGTACTCACCACACGCATACCGCGTATCTCCTTAGAATTGTGTCCGGGTCGAGAACCGGAATTCTTCGAGATTGTCGTAGTCCTCATGCTGAATGGGATGTGCGAAATCGAATTGCACAGGCCCAAACGGCGAGTCCCAGAAGACTGACACCCCTGCCGCCACTCTTAAGCTGGCGGAATCGTCAACAATGAGGCGGTTGGCGCCAGGCAGATCGACGATCTGCCGGTTAGCCGCATCCAGATAGCCCAGCGTGCCGAAGTCGACGAATAGCGCCCCTCCCACGCCGAAGCTTTCCGGCAACGGCACTGGCACATCCAGTTGCAGCGTGCCGATGGCGTAGGCGTTGCCGCCGACCGCATCGCCTTCCTCCACGACCACGCCAGTCACATCGTCCACAAGAAGCTGGCGCGGGCCGATCCCGGCCACGTCGAAGCCGCGGAAGGACGAGCCGCCCTTAAAGAAGCGATCGTTGATCCGGACCGTATCGCCATTCCAGCCTGAAATCAGGCCGGCGCTGCCACGGAAGCTGGCGCGGAATCCGAACGGGAGGCCGTAATAGATCCCGCCCTCGATTTCACTTCGTATGTAGTTCACCTCGCCGCCGAGACCGGCCACGTCCTGGCTGAACTGGAGGTCGAACCCGCGGGTCGCCCGGATCGGCGTGTCTCGGCGGTCCCAGTTCACGGTGTAACCGAGGACCGATGTCAGGAAGGTGCCTTCCTGGTCGCACAGCAACGGCCGACCAGCATTGACGGGGTCGCACTGATTGACGTCGGGCGTCAGGATGTTGGCGTCGTGGTCGACGAACACATCAGCGATCTCGGTGTCGTCTTGGATCAGCGAATACGTGATGCCTAAGCTGGTGCGCTCGCCGATGCGGAAGCCCGTGCGCAAGCCGATGCCGGTCGATTGGTTTTCGAACGAGGATTGATCCAAGAAGTCCGTGCGCAGCGAATAGATATCGAAACCAGCCGACACTTCGCGGCCGAGGAAACGCGGTTCGGTGAAGCGCAAGTCGAGCTGCTGGCGCTGCCCGCTGGAGGACGCGCGCAGACGCAGGAATTGGCCGCGGCCGCGCAAGTTTCGTTCTGTGACGGAGACATCGAACAGGAAGCTCTCGGTCGATGAGTAGCCCGCCGCGAATGCAAATTCGCCGGTGGATTGCTCTTCGACGGTGACCGTGACTACGGAACGATCCGGTTGCGAGCCATCGGAATCTTCGACCGTGACCTCATCGAAGAAGCCCAAATTCTGAATTTGTTGGCGGGATCGATCCAGCAGCACGCGGTTGAAGGCATCGCCTTCGCTTACTCGCATTTCGCGACGGATGACGCGGTCGAGCGTGCGCGTGTTTCCCACGATGTCGATGCGTTCGATGAACACGCGCGGGCCTTCATCGACCTCGAACGTGATGTTGACGATCTGGTTGTCGCGATCGCGCTCGACCTGCGGCGTTATCTGCACGTTGGCGTAGCCGACCGTTCCCGCAATGTAGGTCATCGCATCGATGGCGTCTTCGATCTGTTCGCCGCGGAATACGGTGCCGGGACGGATCGGATTCGCCGCGCGCAGGAGGTTCTCCGGAAGCCGATTAAGCTCCGTCTGGATGCGCACCTCGCCCCACTCGTAGCGCACGCCCTCGTCGACGGTGAAGGTGATATAGAAGTCGCGCTGATCGGGCGTCAGTTCTGCGACAGCGGAAATGACGCGGAAATCGGCATAGCCGCGATTGTTGTAGAATTGGCGAAGTTGCTCGCGGTCGTACTCGAGGCGATCGGGATCGTAATTGTCGTTGCTCGAAAAGAAATTCCACCAGGTGGACTCGTCCGTCACGATTGCGTCGCGCAGGCGGCGGTCGGAGAATACTTCGTTGCCGATGAAATTGATGTCGCGGACGCCGGTGACCGGGCCTTCATCGACTTCGAAGATGAGATCGACGCGGTTCTGATCGAGTTCGCGCACTTGCGGCGTCACCTGTGCGGCGAAGCGGCCGTTGCGGCGGTAGACTTCGATGATGCGCTGAACGTCGGCCTGTGCGCGCGCCGGCGTGAACACCGAACGCGGGCGGGCCTGCACTTCGTCTTCGAGGTCTTCCTCGTCGAGCGTGCGCATGCCTTCGAATATGACGCGGTTGATGATCGGGTTTTCGATCACGGAGACCACGAGATCGGCGCCGCGCTGTTCGATCTGCACGTCGGCGAAGAGGCCGGTCGCAAACAACGTCTTGATCGACATGTCGATGCGCTCGGGATCGAACGTGTCGCCGGGGCCGATCTGCAGGTAGGACGAGATCGTCGCCGGCTCGATGCGCTGATTGCCCTCCACGACGACGCGGCGAATGGCAACGCCCGAAGGCTGCGCCGCCTGCGGCGCAGCGGTCTGGTTTTCTTGCGCATAGGCGTCCGTGGAAGCGGCCAATAGCGCGCCTGCCCCCGCGCCCACCGTGGCGACGCAACCCAGCGCGCCGAGCGCTACATCCCGCAGTACCCGCTTCATCAAGCCCTCGACGCTCCGACGCTCCCCAGCGTCTTGGTTTTTAAGACCCTATCCCGCCCCGAAAGACAAGGACGCGGCGCTGCTACTGCGCACCCGGAAAGAGCCTCGTGATGTCATTCCAGGTTGCGAATAAGAACAGACTCGCCATCACGGCGAATCCGGCCCTGTAGGCCCATTCCTGCGCCGCCGGCGGCAATGGCCTGCCCCCGCGGAGCCCCTCGATCGCATAGAACAACAGGTGTCCCCCATCCAGGATCGGAATCGGCAACAGGTTGACGATCCCGACAGCCACGGACAGCACTGCGGCCAAATTAAGTAGAGCGAGCGCCAAAAGTCCCAACTTGCCGCCCCAGTCGGCGTCATCGGGCGCGTTGAGTGCTGAAGTTGCAACTTGACCGGACACACTGATGATGCCCAGCGGACCAGCGATCTGATTTCCGGACTCACGTCCCGTGAATACGCCGCCGATGTAAGCGCCGGTCTGAGCCACGATCTGCCAGGTGTTGTTAGCGCCGACCTGCAACGCTTCGAGCGGATCGTAGCGCGTCACCTGTCGCTCGTTCGGCAACACCATCGGCCCGGAGACGCCGAGAATACGAGACTCGCCGCGGCGCTGCGGCGTCACTTCGATAGTGCGTCGCTGGCCGTCGCGATCGACCAGCAGCGACACGCGCTCTTGCGTCGTTTGCGCCATCGCTGACTGCAATTGCGTAAAGTTGGCGGTGGCGCGCCCGTCGACGGAAAGAATGATGTCGTTCGGTTGAAGGCCTGCGGCGGCGGCCGGACTTCCGTCCGCGACGAGAGCGATGCGCGCTGGCAGCGCGTCGGGGTCGGTCACATCGCGGCCCATGATGAGCGCCAGCAGCGCAAACGCGAAAATCGCGAAGATGAAATTGGTGATCGGCCCCGCGGCGACCACAAGCGATCGCGTCGTCAGGGGCTGCGCGTGAAAGAGTCCCTTCTTGCGCGCTTCCGCGAGCACGGCGGGGTCTTCGATCTTCTCGCGTGGCCCGGTCGACATGGCGTCGGCGTCGTCGGCGAATTTGACGTAGCCACCGAGGGGCAAGGCGCCCACCTTCCATTGCACGCCGTGTCTGTCGCGCCAGCCCAACAGCGTCTTTCCAAAACCGATCGAGAAAGTGTCGATGGCGACCTTGCGCCAGCGCGCGACCTGGAAGTGGCCAAACTCATGCACGAACACCACAACGCTGAGCACGGCGACGAACGCGCCAGCGTAAATCAAGATGTTCTGGAGAACGTCCATTCCTGTGCGCTTCCTTCCCGCGCCGATTGATTTTCTTAAGGCGCTGTCAGCCTTTAGGCCGCCGCCGGGCTTCCCGCAATAAGACGCGCCGCGCGCCGCGCAGCCTGATCCACCGCCGCCACGTCATCGAAAGATGACGGCATTCTTGCGAGCAGCCCTCCCTCGGCACCCTCCAGACGGATCAGACTTTCCTCGACCGTGCGGCAAATGTCGAGAAAGCCGATGCGGCCCTCCAAAAAGGCCTCCACGGCTATTTCGTTGGCCGCAGAGAACGCAGTGGTCGCCGCTGTCCCCCGCTCGAGCGCAGTCCGGGCGAGGCCGAGCGCAGGAAAGCGGGCGGCGTCCGGCGCCTCGAATGTGAGCTGCGCCGTCCGCGCCAAGTCGAGGCGGGCAGCAGATACCGGCGCCCGGTCCGGCCATGTCAGCGCGTAGGCGATCGGAATGCGCATATCGGGTGTGGCCATCTGGGCGAGAACCGAGCCGTCGATGTAGTGGACCAGGCTGTGGACTGTGCTCTGCGGATGGACAATGACATCGATAGATTTTGCTGGAAAACCAAAGAGATACGACGCCTCGATCAGCTCAAGCCCCTTGTTCATGAGGGTGGCGCTGTCGACCGATATCTTACGGCCCATGCTCCACATCGGGTGGGCGCAGGCCTGGGCCGGGGTGGCCGCCGCCATCTGCTCCCGGCTCCAGGTCCGGAAGGGGCCGCCTGAGGCGGTCAGGGTCAGCCGTTCGACCCGATCGGGATGCGTAAGGACCTGAAAGATCGCGTTGTGCTCGGAGTCTACCGGCAGGAGCGTCGCGCCGTGGGCTTTGGCCGCCTCGATGAAGAGCGGGCCGGCGCAGACGAGGCATTCCTTGTTCGCCAGCGCAACACGCGCGCCACGGCGCACGGCAGCCATTGTCGGGGCGAGTCCGGCCGCCCCGACAATGGCTGACATCACCCATTCCGCAGGACGAGCGCCCGCCTCTTCGAGGGCCGATGGACCTGCGCCTATGGCGACATCGAGCCCGGCGAGGACCTCGCGCGCCTTAGTCAGGAGCGCCGGGTCGGCGACCGCCGCGAACCTGGGCTTCAGCCGCCGGCAGGCGTCCGCCAGCGCGTCGAGGCGGCTGGCGGCGGTGACAGCTTCAACCGCAATCTGGTGGCCCTGGCCACGCAGCTCTTCGATCACTTGGATGGTCGATTGGCCGACCGATCCGGTGACGCCCAGAATTGAGACCGTGCGGGTCACAGTCCGGCTCCGAACAGCAAGGAGGTCGCACGCGGGCCGAATGCGAGTGCGGCGCCGACGAGCAACGTCGCCGCCATCAGACTGTCGATGCGATCGAGCACGCCGCCGTGACCGGGAATGAGCCGGCTTGCGTCTTTGACGCCGAAGCGCCGCTTGAGGAAGGATTCGAACAAGTCGCCCATCAATCCAGTGAACGCCACCAGGGCGCCGATCAGCAACCATGGCACGTGGAGCGAGGGATCGGCTTGGAACAGATGGCCGCAGCCGAACCCAGCGGCCGCGCCTGCCAAAGTTCCGGCGGCAATGCCGGACCAAGTCTTGTTCGGCGAAAGTCCGCGGGCGATCTTTGGGCCGCCAATCAGCTTGCCGCCGAAATAAGCGAAGATGTCGGCCGACCAGATGATGGCGAAGAGTGCGAGAATGGTTTCGAGCCCTTCCGGCGCGCGGTCGCGCAGCCATAGGAAGAGCGCGCACGGCAGGCCGATATAAATAGCCCCTCCCGCGGTCTCGATCACGCTGGTGAGGCTGCGCCGTCGCGTCGCCGAGGCAAGCGCACACGCCACAAGCCACCCGACGCCAAGCGCCAGATACTGCCAGCTCGAAAACATCACGGCGCCAAGCGAACCGGCGAGCGAGAACATGAAGGCAGGCGTCTGCGCCTCCGGCTCGCTCATGCGCGCCCATTCGTAGCTCATGGCTACAACCGCCGCGCCGCACGCGCCGGCGAGCCAAGGTCCGCCCATGTAAGCAGCAGCGACGCCGAGCGACGCCAGCACCAGCCCTGATGCGATACGCGGGCCAAGATCGGACCAGTCGCCACGCACGGGCGCTGCTTTGACGGCGTCAGGCGGAGTCAGGCGCCGCCCCTCCATAACGCCGGTCACGGCGGCGATAGATGTCGATGGCTTGGTTCAGTGCGTCCTTGCCGAAATCCGGCCAAAGCACGTCGAGGAAAACAAGTTCGGCGTAGGCCGCCTGCCAAAGCATGAAGTTGGAGAGGCGGAATTCGCCGGACGTGCGCACCAGCACGTCGAGCGGCGGCAACTCATCGGTGTCGAGATAAGACGCAAACAGCTTCGCATCGATGTCGCTCGCCGCGAGCTTCCCTGCGCTCACGTCTTCGGCGATCCGCCGTGCGGCGCGCACGATCTCGTCTTGGCCGCCATAATTGAACGCGATGGTGAGATTAAGTTTGCTGTTGTGACGGGTGCGCGCTTCGGCGCCTTCGATGATCTCCGCGATATCGCGCTGCAGTCCGTCACGGCCGCCGATAACGCGCACGCGCACGCCTTCCTTCACCAGCTTGTCGAGATCGCGGGCCACGTAGAGGCGCAAGAGATCGAACAGCGCGTTCACCTCTTCGGCGGGCCTGCGCCAGTTTTCGGTCGAGAAGCCGAAGACGGTGAGATACTCGACGCCAGCCTCGCCAGCGGCTTCAACCGTGCGTCGCAGCGCCTCGACGCCCTCTGTGTGACCGAACGTGCGCGGTCGCGAGCGTTGCTTCGCCCAACGGCCGTTGCCATCCATAATGATGGCGACATGGCGCGGAATGTCCGCCGGCGCCTGGGTTGGAGAAGGCTGAGCCATATCGGAACTAGGCAATAGGCAATCGGCAGTATGGAGAGCGGCAGCCGCAACTACGGCCTAGTCACCACTGCCCACTGCCTTATACCTGCATGATCTCCTGCTCCTTGGTGTGCAGCGTCTCGTCGATCTTCTTAATATGATCGTCGGTCGCCTTCTGCACTTCGGTGTTGTGCCGTTTGTGTTCATCCTCGCTGATGGCGTGCTCTTTCTCGAGCTTCTTCAAGTGCTCCATCGCATCGCGGCGGATGTTGCGCACGGCGATGCGCTGCTGCTCGGCGTATTTGCTGGCGACCTTCGCCAGCTCAGTGCGGCGCTCGCCGGTCAACGGCGGAATCGGGATGCGCAGGGTCTGGCCGTCGACGATGGGATTGAGACCGAGATTGGCGGCGCGGATCGCCTTGTCGACGGCCGAGACGATGGCCTTGTCCCAGACGTTGACGGAAATCATGCGCGGCTCGGGTACGCTGACGCTTGCAACGGACGTCAGCGGCGACTCGGCGCCATAGGCGTCGACCTTGATCGGATCCAGCAAAGACGGCGAAGCGCGCCCGGTGCGCAGGCCGCCGAATTCGTGGTTCAGCGCCGTGATCGCGCCATCCATGCGCTTCTTGTAGTCGTCGAGTTTGAAGGGCGGCGAGGCTGCCATGAGGTTCGTCCCTAGTCTGTGATGGTGGTGCAGACGCCGCGGCCGTGCAAGACGTCGGCCAGACTGCCGCGCGTATGGATGGAGAACACCACGATTGGAATGCCGTTGTCGCGCATCAGTGAGATGGCGGAAGCGTCCATTACTTTGAGATCGCGCGCCAGCACTTCATGGTAGCTGAGCTTGTCGTAACGGGTCGCAGCTTTGTCCTTCTTCGGATCGGCGCTGTAGACGCCGTCGACCTGGGTGCCCTTCAACAGCGCATCGCAGCCCATCTCGGCGGCGCGGAGCGCGGCGCCTGTGTCAGTGGTGAAGAACGGATTGCCGGTGCCGGCCGCGAAGATGACGATACGGCCCTTCTCCATGTGCCGGAGCGCACGGCGGCGGATGTAGGGCTCGCAGACCGTGACCATCGGAATGGCCGACAGCACGCGCGCTTGGCCGCCGAGCCGTTCGATCGCGTTCTGCATAGCGAGCGCGTTCATGACGGTGGCGAGCATGCCCATGTAATCGGCGCTGGCCCGCTCCATGCCCTTGGCGGCGCCCTGGACGCCGCGGAAGATGTTGCCGCCGCCGATGACGAGGCAAATCTCGGCGCCGGAAGATGCGGCGGCGAGTACGGCCTGGGCGATGTGCTCGCAGACGCCGGTGTCGATGCCGAATTGGCCCTCGCCCATCAGCGCTTCGCCGGAGATTTTCAGAAGCACGCGCTTGTAGCGCAGCCCGCTGGGGCTCGGTCGGGTTTCGGCGAGGCTCATGAGACAGAATCTATAGACCACCGCGGGCCGCGGAGTCAGCCCGCGCCGCCAGGGAACTGCCTATAAAACCAAAGGGCGCGGACCTTACGGCCCGCGCCCTAAAATCCGCCTTTGCAGCGAAATTATTGCTTGCCTGACATCGCCGCCACTTCGGCAGCGAAATCATCGGTGCGCTTCTCAACGCCCTCACCCACCGCGAAGCGGATGAAGCCTTTGATCTTGATCGGCGCGCCAGCTTCCTTCTCGGCGTCCTTTACGGCCGCTTCGACGGTTTGATCCGGGTTCATGATGAAGGTTTGCTTCACCAGCACCGACTCCTCGAAGAATTTCCGCATCCGGCCTTCGAGCATCTTGTCCAGCACTTGCTGGGGCTTGCCCTGGGCCTTGGGGTCCTCCTTGATCTGATCGAGCAGCACCGACTTTTCGCGCTCGACGCGGTCGGCCGGGATGTCGCTCTCGTTCAGCGCCAGCGGATTGGCCGAGGCGATGTGCATCGCGACCTTCTTGCCGAAGGCTTCGAGCTTGGCTTTGTCGCCCGTCGAGTCCAGCGCCACCAACACCGCGATGCGGCCGAGATGATCGGTCCCATCCACTTTTGAGTGGACATATGCTGCGATCACGCCGTTCTCGACGTTGAGCTTGGCCGAACGGCGCAGCGTAATGTTCTCCCCGATGGTGGCGATGAGGTTGGTGACAGCATCCGAAACCTTCTGGCCTTCGTGCACCGCGTCCAGCAGCGATTGGTGGTCACCAGCCTTCAGCGCGAGCTTCGCGAACGCGCCGGCGGCTTTCTGAAAGTCCGCGTTGCGGGCGACGAAATCGGTTTCCGAGTTGAGTTCGATGACGGTGCCGTGGTTCGCCGCGAGCGCGATGGCCACGATGCCCTCGGCGGCGGCGCGGTCGGCTTTCTTCGCGGCCTTCGACAGGCCTTTGGCGCGCAGCCAATCGATCGACGCTTCGAGGTCGCCATTGTTTTCGGCCAGCGCCTTCTTGCAGTCCATCATCCCGACGCCGGTTTTTTCGCGCAGGTCCTTGACCAGCGCAGCGGTGATTTCCGCCATTTTCTCGCTCCTGAGACTTCTCTCGTCAGTTATTTAGTAGTTCGCGCCTGTCGGACCATCGATCGGGCTCTCGACCGGGCCGGATGGCGGACGTTCACGCACGGCCGGTTCCACCGGCGGACGGGCCGAAGCGCCGATATCGGCGCCGCCGCGGACCTGGCTCTCCGTCAACCCATCGAGCACTGCGTCAGCGATCAAGTCGCAATAGAGCTGGATCGCACGCGCGGCGTCGTCGTTGCCCGGGATCGGGAACGTGACCGCATCGGGATCGCAGTTCGAGTCGACGACCGCAACCACGGGGATGCCGAGCTTCTTGGCTTCCTGGATCGCGATCGCTTCCTTGTTGGTGTCGATCACGAACATCAGATCCGGGATGCCGCCCATCGAGGCGATGCCGCCCAACGAGCGATCGAGCTTGTCGCGCTCGCGCTGCAGGTTCAGCACTTCCTTCTTGGTCAGGCCGACGCCGCCGCCCTGGATGATGGCTTCGACTTCGCGCAGGCGCGCGATCGACTTCGACACCGTTTGCCAGTTGGTCAACGTACCGCCGAGCCAGCGCGAGTTGACGAAATATTGCGCCGAGCGTTGCGCCGCAGCCTTGATGTGATCCGCAGCCTGGCGCTTGGTGCCAACGAAGAGCACGCGCCCGCCGTTGGCGGCGATCTCGCGCACCTTCAGCAGCGCCTGGTGCAGCAGCGGCACCGTCTGCGACAGGTCGAGAATATGGATGTTGGCTTTTTCGCCGAAGATGAAGCGGTCCATCTTCGGGTTCCAACGGTGGGTCTGGTGACCAAAGTGCGCGCCAGCTTCCAAGAGCTGACGCATGCTGAATTCAGGCAGCGCCATGTGTCGTTCTTCTCCGGTTTGCCGCCGCGGGACGTACCTAGGATTTTTGTCCTAGGACCGGATGGAGGAAACGGCCGCTTTCAGACCGCCCCGCCGCTCCCGCGTGCGAAGTGAGGCGCGGATATAGAGGGCGTGCGCGGCGTTCGCAAGCCTGAGACCCGATGCGGCGGTGGCGGTGCTGCCCTGCTTTCAGCGCTGGCGGTTGCGCGGGTTGTAGCGGTCGCGGAGCGCGGTCTGGCGCGAAGTCAGCGATTGCTCGACGCCTTCGATGAACACGGCCGTCGGCGCGGACGTCACTTGCAACGGGTCGCCGTCCCAGATCACGAGGTCAGCCAGATAATTGCGCTCCAGACGACCGAGGTTGCTCGCGCCAAATATCTCGGCCGGGCCGCGCGAGACCGCTGCGAACGCTGCGTCCCACGGGAGGCCATTGGCGACGGCGTTGCCAGCCAATTGCAGCACAAGCCGCGCCTGATGCGCGTCAACCGTGCCCGGTTGCGGCGCGATGGCAAACTTCACGCCGGCGCTATGCAGCAGCACGGCGTTGTCGAGACGCGCAGAGAGGCGCTCGAAGCGATCTGGCAGGTTGGCCAGCGGATCGAGAATCACGGGGATGTTGGCGTCGGCGAGCTCATCGGCGACTTGCCAGGCTTCCGCCCCGCCGTGGATGACGAAGTTCAGGCCTCGATTAGCCCGCTTGAAGGCGATGAGCCGGCGGATGTCGGCTGCGCTTTCGATGTGAACGAGGAAGAAACCCTGGCCGCGCGCGTAGGGTTGCAGCGCAGCAGCGTCGATTTCGTTCAACACCGCGCCGCCCTGGCCACTGCGATAGCGACCTGGATATTCACGCGCATCGCGGAGTGCGGCTTCAAAGGCGGGCCAAAGCGCTGCGCGCGAGCCGCCGGTGCGGCCGGCGCCGGTTTCGCCGAGCTCGACCACCATGAACGCGCGTTCTCGGAACACGCTGTCCGGCTCCCCGCTCATCGAGACAAGCGCGCCACGGCCATCGAAGATCGTGCCGTTCGCGGTCGGCGCGATGGCGGCGCGAGTAACGCCTTCGATCCGCGTCACCGGAATCGCCGTGACGTTCGGATTGAACGCGCGGCCCGCATCCGCGGCGGCGGAAACCAGAGGACTTTCGATGTCGGCGTCATTGGGCGCGCCTGAGCCGGAAATCTCGCTCAAACCCACTTCGCTCATCGCAGCGAACGCGCCGGGCGTAACAAAACGGCCCTGCGCTTCGACAACGCGGGCGCCGCGGGGTGCTGCGATACTGGCGCCGACGGCGCTAATGCGGCCGTCGACGATGAGCACGTCGCCATTCTCGATCACACCGGCGGCGCCATTGGTGACGACACGTCCGTTGTTGATGAGCACGGTCTCGGCGGCGGCGGGCGCGGCGAGCGCTGCGGCCGCGAGGAGCGCGGCTAGGATTCTCATTGGGCGCTCCTGGTGTAGCTTTGGCCGAGTTCGAAATCGGACGGCGGATCGCGCTGGGCGCCGCGTTCGTAGATCAGGGCCCCGTCGATGAAGACGCGTTCGGCCACCGCGTAACTCGAGAGTGGATCGGCGGACCAGATCACGACATCGGCGCGGCGGCCGGTTTCGAGAGTGCCGGTTTCGTGGTCGATATGGAGCGCGCGCGCCGGGTTGCGCGACACCCATGTCCAAGCTTGCGCGCGGGTGATTTCGAGGCCAGCGCGCCGGCCGTCGGCCATGGCTTTGGCGGCCTCCTGGTTCAGGCGCTGTATGCCGACTTCACTGTCGGAGTGCACGATGGCGCAGGCGCCGGCGGCGTCGACGAAAGGAATGTTCTCGCGAATGCCGTCATAGGCTTCGATCTTGAAACCCCACCAATCTGCCCACATCGCGGCGCAAATGCCCTCTCCTTCCAACAGATCGGCGATCTTGTAGGCTTCGACGGCGTGATGGAAGGCGGCGATCTCGAAATCGAATTCGTGCGCGATCTCGATCGCATTCGCCATCTCGTCGGCTCGGTAGCAGTGCCATTGCAGGATGATGTCGCCGTTCAGGACGCCCGCAAGCGTGTCCATTTCAAGATCGCGGTCCGGCGGCTCGCCTTCGCCGTTCTCGGCGTTCTCCAGTTGGCGTGCATACCGCGCGGCGTTGGCCCAGGCCTGGCGATAGCCGGCGACATTGCCCATCCCCGTCGCAGGCGAGGTATTGCGGGCGCCGTAAACGCGTGCGGGATTTTCGCCGCATGCCATCTTCAGACTCTGCGGCGCGTCAGGAAATTTCATCTCCTGGACGGTCGTTGCGCCCAGCACCGGACGCAGGGTGACGCCGCGGCCGCCAAAAAGATTAGCCGAACCGGGCAGTATGTGCAGCGTGGTGATCCCGCCTGCTACGGCGCGCAAAAATCCGGGATCCTGCGGCCACACAGAATGTTCGGCCCAGACTTCCGCAGTGTTCGGTTGTGTGATCTCGTTGCCGTCCGAGGTCGCGTTGATCGAAGGTGAAGGATAGACGCCCAAATGCGAGTGCGCATCGATGATGCCGGGCGTGACAAACCTGCCCGTGCCGTCGATCACAGTCGCGCCGTCCGCGTTTAGATTCTGCCCGACGGAAACGATGCGGCCATCGCGCATCAGCACGTCGGCATTGGCGAACTCCGCGCCATTGCCGTCGAACACAGTGGCGTTGCGGATGAGCGTCGGCGTCGACGGGCGCGGTCTATAGGTCGACGCGAACGGCGCGGGGCCCTCGTCCGTTTCGGAGTCCGTTTGTGTCGTCGCACAGGCCGCCAGGCTCAGCGTGGCGATGAGCGCGATGAACGACCGCAATTTCTGGCGCATGGGCTCCCCCTTCCGAGCCGGCCATCTGAAAGGGTTGCGCGCAGCGCGACAAGGGCTTGCGCGCGTTTCGGGAGAAATCTTCGACGAGGCGCAAACTGGCGCCTCAGATCACGCGCTCCACGCCGCGCGCGGCCTTGAGAGCGGCGCGGGCGGCGGGGCTGGCGGACGCCAGACGCTTGGTGTTCACCTCGATCTCGCGCCCGTCTTTGAGGCGCAAGATCAGGTGCAGCGGACGCGCCTCCCCGGGCTGCGCTTTGGGCAGCGCGGCGAGCGTTTGCGCCAACAATCCGAGCGGCGCGCCCTCCTTCACGACAATGCGCAAATCCTCGCCGATCCGGGCTTCGGCGGCCTCGACCGGTTCGAAAGAATCTGCGGCGAGCTTCAGATCGCCGTCACGCCAGCGCACGCGACCGCGGAAGCCGAACGCCTTGCCGACTTCGAGCACATCGCGCGCGGCGGCGACATATTCCGGCATGATCATGCCTTCGAAGTCGCCGGTCGGATCGGACATCGACACGAACGCCAAGGTGCCGCCCGACATCGCGGGGCGATATTGAATCCGGCGAATGACGCCGGCCATCATGTAGGCGCGCGGCTCCGTCTCGCCCTCTTCGAGGATGTCGGCGTAACTCGAATAGCGCTCGCCGGCGTCGACGAAAAAGTCCGCGAGCGGGTGCCCGGAAAGGTAGAAGCCGACGCTTTCGCGTTCGGCATCGAGCCGGTCCTGCGCCGACCAGGCCGGCGCTTTGGGAAACGCGGGGCGCGCGCTGGGCTCTTCCGAACCGAAAAGGCTCGCTTGGGCGCTGGCGCGCTCCTCGGCGACGCGCTGGGCGTAAGCGGCGATAACTTCGCACGCAGCGAGCGCGCGGGCGCGGTTGGGCTCCATTGCGTCGAAGGCGCCCGCCTTAGCGAGGTTCTCGAGCTGGCGGCGGTTTACAGATTTGGAATCGACGCGCTCGGCGAAATCGTAGAGCGCTTTGAACGGTCCGCCGCGCTTGCGTTCGGCGACAACGCTTTCCATGGCGGCGAGCCCAACATTGCGCACCGCACCAAGCGCGTAGCGCACGGCCAAGCCCTCGCCGGTTCGTTCGACGCTGAAATCGGCTTCCGACTTGTTGAGATCGGGCGGCAGCATCGTCACGTGGATGCGCTTGGCGTCCTGCACGAAGCTCGCGAGCTTGTCCGAGTTGGATAGATCGAGGCTCATCGAGGCGGCGATGAAGTCGACGGGGAAATGCGCCTTGAGATACGCGGTTTGGTAGGCGACCACGGCGTAAGCGGCAGCGTGGGATTTGTTGAACCCGTAGCCGGCGAATTCCTCGACCAGATCGAAAATGTGCGACGCGAGACCCTGGCTGACGCCGCGCTGTTGGGCGCCTTCGATGAAGCGCGACTTCTGCTTGGCCATTTCGGCCGGCTGCTTCTTGCCCATGGCCCGGCGCAGCAAGTCGGCCTCGCCCAACGTGTATCCTGAAAGCACCTGGGCGATCTGCATCACCTGCTCTTGATAGACAATGACGCCGTATGTCTCCTCCAGGATCGGCTTCAGCTTGTCGTGCAGATAATCCGGCGCTTCGCGGCCGTGCTTCACATTAGCGAAGCGGTCGATGTTCTTCATCGGGCCTGGACGATAAAGCGATATGAGCGCGATGACGTCTTCGAGGCAGGTTGGCTTCACCTTGCGTAGCGTATCGCGCATGCCCTGGCCTTCGAGCTGGAACACGCCGAAGGTCGAGCCCGATTGCATCAGTCGGTAGGTGGCTTCATCGCTGTAACCGCCGGTATCGAGATCGATCTGCTCGCCGCGATCGCGGATGAATTTCACGGCGCGGTCGATGACCGTGAGAGTCTTGAGGCCAAGGAAGTCGAACTTCACCAGGCCTGCCGCCTCGACCCACTTCATGTTGAACTGGGTCGCCGGCAGATGCGCGCGCGGATCGCGATAGAGCGGCACCAGTTCTATCAGCGGCCGGTCGCCGATGACGACGCCTGCGGCGTGCGTGGAAGCGTTGCGATAGAGGCCTTCGAGTTGGAGCGCGGTGTCGATCAGTTCGCGCACCTCGGCTTCGTTCTTGCGCGCCTCCTGCAGCTTCGGCTCGATCTCCATCGCCTGCGCAAGCGTCACCGGGTTCGCCGGGTTCGCTGGCACGAGCTTGGCGAGCTTGTCGACCTGACCGAACGGCAGCTGCATCACGCGCCCGACATCGCGCAGCACGGCGCGCGCCTGCAGCGTGCCGAAAGTGATGATATGGGCGACGCGGTCCTCGCCGTATTTGTTCTTGACGTACTCGATGACCTCGCCGCGGCGCTCCTGGCAGAAGTCGATATCGAAGTCCGGCATCGAAACGCGTTCGGGATTGAGAAAGCGTTCGAACAGCAGACCCCAGCGCAGCGGATCGAGATCGGTGATGGTCAGCGCCCAGGCCGCGACCGAGCCTGCGCCTGAACCGCGGCCGGGACCGACAGGAATGCCGTGAGCTTTGGCCCACTTGATGAAGTCCGAGACGATCAGGAAGTAACCCGGAAACTGCATCTGGGTGATGATGTTCAGTTCGTAGGCGAGCCGCTTTTCGTATTCAGCGACCGGCGCCGCGAGTTTGTCGCCGAGCGCTTTCAGACGTTGTTTTAAGCCCGCCTCCGCTTGCGCCTTCAACTCCGCTGCCTCATCGCGCCCGCCCTTGGTGTCGAAACGCGGCAGAATGGGCTTGCGGCTTTCCACCTTGAACGCCGTGCGGCGCGCGATCTCAACCGTGTTCTCGAGGGCTTCCGGCAGATCGGAGAACAGCTCCGCCATTTCTTCGGCGGAGCGGAAATAGTGCTGATGCGTGACCCGAGGGCGATCCTCTTCGCCAAGATAAGACGACGCCGCGATGCACATGAGCGCATCGTGCGCGCCATGATCGGCGCGCTTTTCAAAGCGAATGTCATTGGTGGCGACGATGGGCAGTCCGAGATCGTAGGCCATTTGCAGCAGCGGGCCTTCGGTCTCGACCTCGATCACTTCGCCGTGGCGCTGGAGTTCGACGTAGAGGCGATCGCGAAATACGTCGCTCAGCTGCTTCAGCATCTCGCTAGCGACGTCACCTTTTCCATCGGCGATAAGCGGCGCGAGCGGGCCGTCGCCGCCGCCCGTCAAAACGATCAGTCCATCCGGATGAGCCAGCACGCGCGCGAGCTGAACGTGCGGTTCGTCGTAAGACTCGGTTTCGAGATAAGCCGCGCTCGAAAGCTGCATCAGATTGGCGTAGCCGGTGGTGTTCTGCGCGATCAGCGCGAGCGTGCCGCAAAGTCCGTGTTCGCCGCGCACGTCGAGGGTGACGCCTATCATGGGCTGGACACCGAGTTCGGCGGCGGCGTCGGAGAATTCGAGCGCGCCGAACATGTTGTTGGCGTCTGTCAGCCCGAGCGCCGGCATGGCGTTCTTGGCGGCAAGCTTCGCCAACGTCTTCACCTGCACCGCGCTTTGCAGCAACGAATAGGCGGATCGCGCGCGGAGATGGATAAAGGGCGTGGCCATGTGATTCTCTGGCCCAAAGATAAGCGTTTTGGAACGGTCGCCGAACCCCTCTTACCGGCGCTGAACCAGTTTGCCGTGATCCAACGCCATCACCCGGTCCATGTATTTGGCCAGTTCCAGGTTGTGCGTGGCGATGAGAGCGGCCGCGCCCTCCTTACGCACAAGGTCCGAAAGCGCCGCGAACACGACGGTGGAGGTATCCGGATCGAGGTTGCCGGTCGGCTCGTCGGCCAGGATCAGGATTGGGTTGTTGATCATGGCGCGGGCGATGGCGACGCGTTGCTGCTCACCGCCGGAGAGTTGCGCCGGCTGGTGATGGATGCGCTGGCCCAGCCCCATGACGCCGAGAAGACGTTCGGCCTCGGCCATCGCTTCGCGGCGCCTGCGACCAGCAATCAGCGCCGGCAGCGCGACATTGTGGATCGCGTCGAACTCCGGCAGCAAATGATGGAACTGGTAGACGAAGCCGATGCGGTTGCGGCGGATGTCGGTGCGTTCCCCATCGCTCAGATCCCAGCCGGGCTGGCCGTCGATCCAGACTTCGCCGCCGCTCGGGCGCTCGAGCATGCCCGCGGCATGCAGCAGCGACGACTTGCCCGAGCCCGAAGGTCCGACCAGGCCGACGATTTCGCCAGCCGCCACGTCGAGTTCAACGCCGTCGAGCACGGTCAGTTCGCCGCTGCCCGACTTGTAAACGCGGCTGACATTGTCCAGCCGCAGAATCGACTGCACCGGCGCGCGGACGTCATTCATAGCGCAGCGCCTCCACCGGATCGAAGCGCGACGCCCACCATGACGTCGCCAACGTCGCCGAGAAGGTTACGAAGATGGTAAAAAATGAAATGCCGATCACTTCGTCCCACTCAATGCGCGCAGGCAAGGTCTCGAGCGAATAGACCGTGCCCGGGAAGACGTCGAAGCCAGTCGTGTCCTGAATGAAGTTCTGGATCGCCTCGATGTTGAGGCAGAAACCGATGCCCAGCAGCAGCCCCAGGCTGAGCCCGATGACCCCGAGGCTGGCGCTGGCCATGAAGAAGACGCGCTGAATGGCGCCTTTCGTGGCGCCCATGGTGCGCAAAATAGCGATGTCACGGCTCTTGTTCTTCACCAGCATGATGAGGCCGGTGACGATGTTGAGCGCCGCGATCGCCACCAGGATCATCAGGATGAGGCGCATCACGTTGCGCTCGACAACAAGCGCATCCGAAAGACCCTGACTTTTCGCGCGCCAATCGTAGATCGTGACATCGGGGCCGAGACGATCCCGCAACTCCATCATCACCGGCACGGTGCGGTCGGGGTCGCGAATGCGGATTTCCAGTTCATCGGCGCCGTCGCCGCGGCTGAACAGGATGCGCGCCTGCTCGATCGGCATGTAGATGAGCGCCGAGTCGAATTCGGCCATGCCGACGCTGAAGACGCCGCCGATCAGAAACGACTTGCGCCGCGGCGTGAGGCCGAACGGGGTCGCGGCGCCTTGGGGCGAGAGAATGGAGATCGCCATGCTCTCGCTGACGCCGAGCGAGGCTGCCAGACGATCGCCGACAAGAATGCTCGGCGAGTCGATACCTTCGAAGTTTTCGAAGCCGCCGCCGCTGCGGATGCTGTTGGCGACGATGGGCAGGTTCTGCAAATCCTCGCGCGAGACGCCGCGGACGATGACGCCGGCGGCGAGCCCGTCGGGCGACGTCGCCAATCCCTGCGCGTTAATGGTCGGCGCGACATGCAAGACGTCAGGCGCTTGGCGCGCCAGCGCGGCCAGCCGCTCGATTTCACTGCCGGGCAGATTGCGCACATCGACATAGACGTGGCCATTCACGCCGAGGATCCGCGACAGCAGTGTTTCACGAAACCCGTTCATCACCGACATAGTGATGATCAACGCCATCACCGCGAGCGTGATCGCGATCACCGAGATGACCGAAATCAGCGCGACGCCGCCATGCTGACGCCTGGCGCGGAGATAGCGGCCGGCGAGCATGCGCTCGAACAGACCGAACGGTGCGCTGCGTTGCATCAATAGGCTCGCGCTATCAGAATTTCTTCCACCGCCGGCTGCCCGGTGAAAATACATGCGCCGAACGATTTCGGCTGCGCGCGCGGCGCGTTGCGAATGGTGAGCTTCAGGGCCTTCAGCTTGTTTCCCACGTCTTCCAGCGCAGCCCCCGTCGGACGCGACCAGCCGACGCGCGCCCAGACCTTGAACTCGCCCGATTCATCGTCGGTTCCGTAGTACTTTTCTATGTCGGCGAACGTCGTGAAATCGCCACGGATATTGCTGTCCAGCCGGGCCTTTGCTTCGTCGTACAGTTCTTTCTGCATGCTCTCGAGCAAGGCGGGCGCCTGCGCAATGAACTCGCTGCGCGCCAGGGTGTGCGACTTGATCTTCTCACCCTCGCGCAAGGCGTTGCGCTTGATGAAAGTGACCTGGCCGCCGGCGGCGTCGCGTGGACCGATCTCACATATCAAAGGTGCGCCGCGGCGAACCCAGTCCCAGCGTTTGTCGGCAGGACGCGTCTCTTTCGGATCGACAAAAGCGCGCACCGGCCAGCCGAATGCGCTCTGCTCGTTCAACTCCGCGACCAGCGCCGCGCAATAGTCCTTGAGCTGCTCGTCCTCGGGCTTTCCGCGCAACATCGGCACGATGACGATCTGGCGGGGCGCAGCCGCTGGCGGCGTGCGCAGGCCATCGTCGTCGCCATGCGTCATGACGGCCGCGCCGATCATGCGCGTGGTCATGCCCCACGATGTCGTGTGGGCGAGCGACATGCCGCCCTCTTTATCCTGGTAACGAATGTTCTGCGCTTCGGCGAAATTGGTGCCGAGATAGTGCGAGGTCGCCGCCTGCAGCGCCTTGCCGTCCTGCATCATCGCTTCGATCGAATAGGTGCTGACGGCGCCTGGGAAACGTTCGTTCTCAGGTTTCTCGCCGACGATCACGGGAATGGCGAGAAATTCTTCAGCAAGCGAGCGATAAATCTCGAGCGCGAGCATTGTCTCGGCGCGCGCGTCGGCTTCATCGACGTGGGCGGTGTGGCCTTCCTGCCAGAGGAATTCCGCCGTGCGCAGAAAGAGACGCGGGCGCATCTCCCAGCGCATCACATTCGCCCATTGGTTCAGCTTCAGCGGCAGATCGCGGTACGATTTGATCCAGCGGCTGAATGCGTCGCCGATGATCGTCTCCGACGTAGGGCGAATGATCAGCGGCTCGGTGAGTTCGGCTTCGGGATCGGGCTTCAGCTCACCGTCGATCTGCTTCAGGCGATGGTGAGTGACGACCGCCATCTCCTTGGCGAAGCCTTCGACGTGCTCGGCTTCCTTGGCGAAGAAGGAGAGCGGGATCAGCAGCGGGAAATAGTAATTGTCGTGCCCGGTTTCCTTGATCTTGCGATCGAGTTCGCCCTGGATGCGCTCCCACAAACCCATCCCCCACGCCTTGATGATCATGCATCCGCGCGTCGGCGACAGTTCCGCGAGGTCGGCCTCGCGGACGATGGTTTGATACCATTCGGGAAAATCTTCGGCGCGCGTGACCTTGAGCGCATGCATGGGCGGAGCATCCTTTCGGGGGCTTGGATAGACTGCGCCGCGGCAGCCCGCAACGCGGCCTAATGCGGCCGCATATTCCAGAGGTCTACCGAGATGGCCCACGCGATTCCTAGCCACACTATGGCCGCGATCCCCACGGCGTAGAGGGCCTTCTTGCGTAAGTTGTGGACCTTCGGCGCGCCGCGCTCGGCCCCCGGAACGGTCTCTTCGTCCGCCTCGTGATGGCTTTGGGCCCCGATCGGCAACATGGTGAAGAAGGCAAGCCACCAGAGGATCACGTAGATGGCGATGCCGAGAAACAGATTCATCCGGGCGCCGTTGGCTTTACGTTTGCTTTGGGCGTTTCCATGAGTTCGATCAGCACACCGTCGGAGTTTTTCGGATCGATGAAAATGATCGGCGTGCCGTGGGCGCCGATGCGTGGCTCGTTCAGGACGCGCGCGCCGCGCACGACCATCTCGTCGCGCGCCGCGTATATCTCCGCCACCTCGAAACAGATGTGGTGTTGACCGCCACGCGGGTTTCGTTCGAGGAATTTCCGGATCGGGCTGTTCTCCCCCAACGGCTCGATCAGTTCGATCTGGCTGTTCGACAGGTTCACGAAAGCAAAGCGCACGCCCTGCTCCGGCATCTCACGCGTGGGCGTCATCGCACTTTCCGGCACGCCGTAAAGATCGCGATAGGTCGCCTTAGCCGCGTCAATGGAGGGCACAGCGACGCCCACGTGATTTAGCCTGCCAATCATGGCCTTTTCCCCGTCCACCCGGCTCTAATCTAGAGGCGCAAAACGGAAACGTCGACCAGCGGTCGCTTTTTCCAAAGCCGCTCTGCGGCTTTGCGTACCGCCCGGACCACGCTCGCTTCGATGAGATCGTCGTCGCCACGCTCGGCATGGTTGAGCTTTACGAATGCGGCCTTGGCCGTGTCCTCGAGGTCTTCCAGCGCAAGCTCAAGGTCCTCTTCGTCAGGCATGGTCAGCCCGCGCACCGACACGCTGGGGCCGGCCACAATGGCGTTCTTTGCGCTCAGCGCCATGGCGACATTGACCGCGCCTTCGGCTGCAAGTCTCTTGCGATCGCGGATGGCGTCGTCCTCGGTCTCGATGATGACGGCGCCATCGACATAGAGCCGCCCCGACGGCACCTCGTCGATTATTTCAGCCGGGCCCGGCGCCAAACGGATAAGGTCGCCGTTGTTGGGCGCGATTGTTTCCGGCACCTGCAGGGACTGCGCCAACTTCACGTGTTCGCGGATGTGGCGAATTTCGCCGTGAACCGGAATCGCGATGCGCGGGCGCGCCCAGGCGTACATCTGCTTCAACTCGTCCCGCGCCGGGTGGCCGGAAACGTGGATCAGGTGTTCTGTGTCGGCGGTGATGAGTTCGACGCCGCGGGCGAGAAACTGATCGTAGAGTTGGTGGATCGCCATCTCGTTGCCGGGGATCACGCGGGACGAGAAGATCACCGTGTCGCCGGGGCCGAGCGTCACGTTGCGATGTTCGCCGCGCGCAATGCGGGAGAGCGCCGCCCGCGCCTCGCCCTGGCTGCCGGTGCAGAGGAAGAGGACGTTCTCATCCGGCAACGAACCGGCGTCGTCTTCATCGATGACGTGCGGCGCATCCTGCAGCAGGCCAACGCTCTGCGCTGCGTTGAAAATCCGGTGCATGGAACGACCGACGAGGCACGGCGTCCGGCACGATGTGCGCGCGGCTTGCAGCGCTGTCTCGACGCGCGCCACATTTGACGCGAATGCTGTCACGGCGACCTTGCCGGTGCAGCGCTTGATCACTTCCGTGAGCTTCTCGCGTACTTCAGCTTCGGAGCCCGTCGAGCCTTCCACCAATACGTTAGTGCTATCGCAGACCATAGCGAGCACGCCTTCTTCCGCCATGGCGCGAAGCTTGGCTTCGTCGGTCGTCTCGCCGATCAGCGGATCGGGATCGATCTTCCAGTCGCCGGTGTGCCAGACCAGCCCCAGCGGCGTGCGGATAGCGAGGCCGTTCGGTTCGGGGATCGAATGGGTGAGCGTGACGAAGTCGATCTCGAACGGCCCGAGCGTGAGTTGGCCCTTGAGCGGAATTTCGGTGAGCGGCACGCGCTCCAACAAGCCCTGCTCGCGCAATTTCTCACGCACCAGCGCTGCCGTGAATGGCGTTGCGTAGACTGGCGCCTGCAGTCGCGGCCAGAGCCAGCCCAGCGCGCCAATGTGGTCTTCATGCGCATGAGTAAGGACGATGGCAATGATGTCGTCCTTGTGCTCTTCGAGATAACTTGGATCGGGCAGAATGAGATCGACGCCGGGTGTCGTATCCTCACGCCCGAACGTGACGCCGATATCGACAATGATCCATTTGCGCGCGTCCGCAGGGCCGTAGCCGTACGCGTTGAGGTTCATGCCGATCTCGCCTGAGCCGCCGAGCGGCAGGAAGACGAGCTCGTCGCTTGGGTGTGGCTTGTTCAAAGCTTGCCGCCGTTGCGCCGAAAGATTTCGAGCAAGCCGCGCGAAGTGAGGTCCTGGTCGAAGTGATCGATGCTCGGGAACGCGCCTTCGAACAGCGACGCCACGCCGCCCGTCGCAACCGTTTTCATCGGCTTGCCGTATTCTTCGCGAATACGCCGGCAGAGGCCCTCGATCATTTCGATCGATCCCCAATAGATTCCCGATTGCATGGCGCTCACCGTATCCTTGCCGATGACGCGGCCGGGATCGCGGATTTCGACGCGAGGCAGGCGCGCGGCTGCTTCATGCAACGCCTGCAGCGAGAGATTGATCCCCGGCAGAATGATGCCGCCTTCGAAAGCGCCGTCGGCGGCGACGATATCGAATGTCGTCGCCGTGCCGCTGTCGATGACAATGGCGGGGCCGCCATATTGAATGAAGGCGCCGACGGCGTTCACGAGGCGGTCTGCGCCCGCTTCATTCGGCTTATCAATACGCACTTCGATGCCGAGCGTCAGCCCATCCTCGCCGATGACCATCGGCTCCTTGCCGATGTAGCGGCGCGCGAGATTGCGCAGATTGAACAGCGCCTGGGGAACGACTGTCGAGATGATGCAGTCGCCGATGTCGGAGAAGGACAGCGCGTTGAGCGTCATCACTTGTTGCAGCCAGGGCGCGTATTCATCGGCTGTGCGCGTCGTGTCGGTGGAGGCGCGCCATTGCGCGCGCCAGGACTGCCCGTCCCAGATGGCGAACTTTGTGTTCGTGTTGCCGACGTCGATGGCGAGAAGCATTCAGGCCGCCCTTGTCAGGAAGACATCGCCCGCCGCGATGAGGCGGCGGCCGGTTTCAGTGTCGAGTTCAAGTTCGCCGCGCGCGGAAATTCCGGCGATGCGGCCTTCGAGCATAAGCTCGCCCTGCACCACGCGCGCGTCCTCACCCAGGCCGTAAACGCGCTCAAGCCAAGCCCGCCGCAACGGTTCAAATCCCTCGCTGACGATGCGCGCCGACCAGTTCTCGAGTCTGGGCCGCAGCGCTGCCAGAAACTGAAGCGGGTCGGGCGCAGCAGCATCCGGCGGCAGAAGATCGCGCAAGCTAGTGGTTGGTTGATCGATGTTGCCGGGAGCATCGGCGAGGTTCACGCCGAACGCCAGAGCCACCCAGGTTTCGCCCGACGCCAGCGTCCCGGAATCCAGCATGATGCCGGCGATTTTGGCCCCATTGACGAATACGTCGTTCGGCCACTTCAGCCGAGCGGCGCCCACGCCGATCACGGCGTCGATCGATTCCGCGAGCGCAACCCCTGTGGCAAAGCCCAGCAGCGCAATCTGCTGCGGCGGCTGAGCAGTCGTGAACAGCAGCGTCGCCATCAGATTGCCGTCGTGCGAAGTCCAGGCCCGGCCGCGGCGGCCGCGGCCGGCGGATTGGCGTTTGGCGATCAGCCACACTGGCGAAACTTCTCCCCGCTCGGCGCGGCGGCGCGCCTCCAGGACCGTGGAGTCAATCTCGTCGAAGACTTCGACCGGCGCTTGGCCGTCGATCATCGAACCCGCTCTCTCAAAAGCTCATCCGCACCGCGTTCTCAGCCCAACCTTGCAGCACGCCAAGCAACACCACGAGAACGGGGAAGCTCAACGCCGCGGCAGCTGTCGCCGTCACCATGATGGTTCCGCTCGGCGCCTGCAACTGCGCTGCCGGGGCTGCAAACCAGATCGAGGCGAGCAAGCGCAGATAATAGGCCGCCGCCACCACCGCCGCGATCCCGCCGAGGATGGCGAGCCAATAGAGACGGCCGTCGATCGCCGCTTGGAAGACCACCAGCTTGCCGATGAACCCCGCAAACGGAGGGATGCCGGCGATCGAAAACAGCAGCATTGTGAACAGCGCCGCCATCCACGGCCGCTTTTGCGCGAGGCCCGCCAGATCGGCGACGGTTTCCGCGGGCTGGCCGTCGCGGCGCATCGCCAGGATGAGCGCGAATATGCCGACGGTCGTCGGCAGGTAGAGCGCGAGATAAAGCAGCGCCGACTCCGGTCCCCGATCGGTGCCGGCGGCGAGCCCCATAAGCGCAAAACCCATGTTGCCGATCGAGGAATAGGCCATCAGCCGTTTGAGGTTGGTCTGCACCAATGCGGCGACGGAACCCCAAACCATGGAGATCGCCGCCAGCGCCGCCACGACTTGCTGCCATTGCGGCGTCATCGCCGCGAAGGGCTCGTAGAGAACCCGCGCCATCAGCGCGACGGCGGCAACCTTTGGCGCGGCGGCAAAGAACGCAGTGATCGGCGTCGGCGCGCCTTCGTAAACGTCCGGCGTCCACATGTGGAACGGCGCCGCCGACATTTTGAAGCCGAGCGCACAGAGCATCAGCACGAGGCCGAAGATGAGGCCGATGCCGCCGGCGCCCTCGCCCACTGCCGACGCTATGGCGTCGAAGCGGATCGAGCCGGTGAAGCCGTAGACGAAGGACGAGCCGAACAGCAGCAGGCCGGACGAAATCGCGCTGAGAACGAAGTATTTCAGGCCCGCTTCCGAGGAGCGCGCGTCGTCACGTCGCCACGCGGCGAGCACGTAAGCCGAGAGCGATTGCAGTTCGACGCCAACATAGAGGCTGATCAGATCCTGCGCCGAGACCATCACGAACATGCCCAGCGTCGCCAGCGCGATCATCACCGGAAACTCGAAACGCTCTTCCTTGGTCGACATAAAATGGTCAGCGCCAAGCGCCAAGCTCGCACCCGCTGCGACAGCGATTAGAACCTTGGCGAAAACGCCGACGCCATCGACGACCATCGCGCCCTGAAAGATCTCGACTGCGCCCGCTGGGCTCCAGGCGAGTGAGAGCATCGCCGCGCCCAAGATCGCGATCACGCCAAGGATCGAAAGCGCGCCGAACGCGCGGTCCTTGAGCCAGGCGCCGATGGCCGCGGCGATCAGCGCGTAAGCGGCGAGCAGAAGCTCGGGCCGCGCCAGCGGCAAGCTGCTGTTGAGGTCGATCATGGGATTCATGGCGCAGCTCCGGCGAATTGCGACATGATCGTTTGTGCAGAGTTCTGGGTGAAATCGAGCACGTAGGCGGGCGCGAGCCCCATGATCAGGGTCGCCAGCACGAGCGGCACGAAGGTCACCCATTCGCGGGTGTCGAGATCGGCGATCTTGTCGAGCTTAGGGTTCTCGATCACGCCGAACGCGACCTTGCGATAGAGCGTGAGCGCATAGGCCGCAGAGAAAATCACGCCGAGCGCGGCGCCCGCTGCGACCCAGGCGTTGACCTGGAACGTGCCGACCATGGTGAGAATTTCGCCGGGGAAGCCGCTCGTGCCGGGCAGGCCGACATTGCCCATGGTGAACAGCATGAACACAGCGGCGTAGACCGGCATGCGGTTCACAAGCCCGCCATAGAAGGCGATCTCGCGCGTGTGCATGCGGTCGTAGACAACGCCAACGCACAGGAAGAGCGCGCCAGAAATGACGCCGTGCGACAACATCTGGAAAATGGCGCCTTGGATACCCTGCTCGGTGCCCGAAAAAATGCCCATGGTGACGAAGCCCATGTGCGCGACGGACGAGTAGGCAATGAGCTTCTTCATATCGAGCTGACGGAACGCCACCAGCGACGCCCAGACGATAGCGATGACGGACAGCGCGAATACGAACGGCGCGAAGGTGTCCGACGCTTCCGGGAACATCGGCAGCGAGAAGCGCAAGAAGCCGTAGCCGCCCATCTTCAGCAGGATCGCCGCCAGCACCACCGACGCCGCGGTCGGCGCCTCGACGTGCGCGTCCGGCAACCAAGTGTGGACCGGCCACATCGGCATCTTCACCGCGAACGACGCGAAGAACGCCAGCCAGAGCCAGATCTGGATGTTCGGATCGAACCCGGTCGTTTGTGCATACTCGGTGATGGCCGGGATGTTCGACGAACCGGTGGTGGCGATCATGTAGACGATCGCCACCAGCATCAGCAGCGAGCCCAGCAACGTGTAGAGGAAAAACTTGAACGCGGCGTAGACGCGCCGCTCTCCACCCCAGACGCCGATGAGGATGAACATCGGAATGAGGCCGCCTTCGAAGAAGATGTAAAAGAGGATGATGTCCTGTGCGCAGAAGACGCCGATCATCAGCGTCTCCAGGATCAGGAACAGCACCATGTAGCTGGAGACCTGTTTCTCGATCACCCAGCTCGCGAGGATGCAGAGCGGCGTCAGGAACGTCGTCAGGAGCACCAGCGACATTGCCAGCGTATCGACGCCCATGGCGTAGGACGCGCCGAACGCCCAAGGAATGCTCTCCTGAAGCTGATAAGCCGGATTGCTCGCATCGAACGCGGCGAAAGCGAACAGCGAAGCGACAAAAGTCGCGGTGGTCACGAGAAGCGTCAGCAGCTTGACGCCATTGTCGTAGCCGACGTTTTCGCCCCGCGCCGACATGCGCGAGAGCAGGATGAGGATTGCGCCCGCCGCCGGCAGGAACGTGACAATGGAGAGGATCGGCCAGCCGGCCACGAGTTCGCTCATGGCGCGCCTCCGATGCCGGCGAGGATCGCATAGGCGCCGAACGCCACCGCCGCTATCAGCATGATAAAGCTATAGTGATAGACAAAGCCGGTCTGCAGGCGGCGCAGGTGGCGCGAGAAGAAGTTGGACGTAGAGGCGACGCCATCGGGCCCCAAACCGTCGATCAAGCGCTTATCGCCGACCTTCCAGAAGAGATCGCCGATCGCACGCGCGCCTTTGACGAAGATGAAGTCGTAGAGCTCGTCGAAATACCATTTGTTGTAGAGGAACGCCCACACCGGCCCGCGCGCCATCGCGGTCGCCGCGCCGGGCTGCCAAAGGTAGAAGATCACCGCAAAGATGAAACCTGTGACGGTGACGGCCAACGGCGCCCAGATCACCCAAGCCGGGAAGTCATGATGCTCGCCGTGGGCCAACGGCACGGCGTGACGCCAGAACCCCTCCGCATGCTCGCCCAGGAAATACGGCGCAAACAGTGCGCCAGCGGCGATGGCGCCGGCGGCTAGCACGAACAGCGGGACCAGCATCACCCATGGCGATTCATGCGCTGGCGCCGCTCCATCGGCGCGCACCGCATCGTTATGATGGCTGGCATCGGGTTCGTGTCCCTCCTGGCCGTGTCCCGGCATGTGATCCGCATGATGCGCGCCGCGGTATCTGCCTTCGAAGGTCATGAAGGCGAGGCGCCAGGAATAGAAGCTCGTCAGCAACGCCGCGCTGACGCCGCACCAGAACGCAAACTGCGCACCGATGCCGCTGCTGCCGTAGGCCGCCTCGATGATGGCGTCTTTCGAATAGAAGCCCGCAAAACCGCCCAGCCCTGGAACGCCGAAACCGATCAGCGCGAAGGTGCCGATCAGCATCATCGCCCAGGTGATCGGCATGGGCTTCCGCACGCCGCCCATGTTGCGCATGTCTTGTTCGTGATGCAGGCCGACAATGACGGAGCCCGCACCCAGGAAGAGCAGCGCCTTGAAGAAAGCGTGCGTGAAGAGGTGGAACATCGCCGCGTTGTAGGCGCCCACGCCTGCGGCGAAGAACATGTAGCCCAGTTGCGAGCAAGTGGAATACGCGACCACCCGCTTGATGTCGTTCTGTGCAAGGCCGACCGTGGCCGCAAACAATGCGGTGGTCGCGCCGACAATGGTGACCACGCCGCTGGCGATTGGCGCCATGTGATAAAGCTCGCCCAGGCGGCACACCATGAACACGCCGGCCGTCACCATGGTGGCGGCGTGGATGAGCGCGGAGACCGGCGTTGGGCCTTCCATCGCGTCCGGCAACCAGACGTGCAGGAAGAACTGCGCCGACTTGCCCATCGCGCCGATGAACAAGAGCACGGCGCAAAGTTCGACAGCCTCGAAATAGGTCGTGCCGAGGACGAGCCGTCTGCCTTCGAGCTCGTGCAGCAGGCCGGGCACGTCGACGCCGTTCACGGCGCCGGCGAAGAGCGTCGATTGGCCTGCTTCAGTGGGGAAGAATTGGATCGTGCCCAGGAAATAGAACACGGCCATAATGCCGAGCGCAAAGCCGAAGTCGCCGACACGGTTGGTGATAAAGGCCTTGATCGCGGCGTCGTTGGCGCTGCGCTTGTGATACCAGAAGCCGATCAGCAGGTAGGACGCAACACCCACGCCCTCCCAGCCGAAGAAGAGCTGCAGGAAATCGTTCGCCGTCACCAGCGCGAGCATCGAGAAGGTGAAGAACGAGAGGTAGGCGAAGAACCGCGCCTTGTGCGGATCCTCGCTCATGTAGCCCCACGAATAGACGTGAACCAGGAACGAGACCGTGTTCACGACCACCAGCATGACGGCCGATAGCGTGTCGATGCGCACGCTCCAGGTCGAGGTGAAGCCGGCGACATCGACGAAGCGGAAGAGTTCGATGACGCGTTCGTGGCCTTCGCCCCAGACAAAATCCGCGAAGATCGGCAGCGACAGGGCGAGCGAAAGCCCCACCGACGCCGTCGTTAGCGTCATCGAGAGCCTTTCGCCGAGGTAGCGTTGCAATAGACCCGCGATCGCCGCTGCAATCAGCGGGACCAGCACGATCAGGGCTTCGGGTGAGAACTGCACCGGCTCAGCCCCTCATCTGATTGATGTCTTCGACAGCGATGCTGCCGCGATTGCGGAAATAGGTGACCAGGATGGCGAGACCGACCGCGGCCTCGGCGGCCGCCACCGTCAGCACGATCATCGCAAACACCTGACCTTCCAGATTTTGCAGGTAGGCCGAGAACGCCACGAGGTTGATGTTGACCGAGAGCAGCACGAGTTCGATCGACATCAGGATGATGATGACGTTCTTGCGGTTCACGAAAATACCGAACACGCCGATGGTGAACAGAGCGGCGGCGACGAACAAATAGTGGGCGAGCGTGACTTCCATCAGCCGAGCCCCTGCCCTGGACGGATGTCCTTGAGTTCGACGCCTTGCGAGCGGCGGCGCCCGACTTGGGCGGCGATGTCCTGCTTTTTCACCCCAGGCCGGCGGCGCAGCGTGAGCACAATGGCGCCGATCATGGCTACGAAGAGCACGAGGCCAGCCATCTGAAAGGCGAGCAGATAATCGGTGTAAAGCACCTGGCCGATGGCTTCGGCGTTGGTGACGCCGCCCGGCTGGGCCGGCTGCAGCGCGATCGGCGCGCCGTCTGCGGACATCGCAGCGCTGGCGACAAGACCAAGTTCACCCAACAGCGCCAGCGCGATGATGGCGCCGACCGGCATGTAGGAGAGGAATCCCTGCTTCAGCTCGGCGAAGTCGACGTCGAGCATCATCACGACAAAGAGGAAGAGCACCGCGACGGCGCCCACATAGACGACCACCAGCAGCATCGCCAGGAACTCGGCGCCCAGCAGCACGAAGAGCCCGGCAGAGGTGAAGAACGTCAAGATCAGGAACAAGACCGAGTGCACAGGATTGCGCGCCGAAATGACCGCGAACGCGGAGATCACCGCGATCACGCTCAGCACGTAGAAGGCGATGGACGCCAACATCCGTTACGCTCTCCCCTCTCCCCCGCGCGCGGGGGAGATGTCAGTGAGCGAAGCGAACGACAGAGGGGGCCTGTCCGGCCGACGTTCGCGCCTGCTGCGCCCCCTCAGTCCGCTTCGCGGACAGCTCCCCCGCTCGCGGGGGAGCCTCGATATTGAACCCGCCTATCGGTAGGGCGCGTCCAGTTCCAAATTCTTCGCGATCTCCCGCTCCCAGCGATCGCCGTTCGCGAGCAGACGCTCCTTGTCGTAGTAAAGTTCTTCGCGTGTTTCGGTCGCGAACTCGAAGTTCGGTCCCTCGACGATCGCATCGACCGGGCACGCTTCCTGGCAGAAGCCGCAATAGATGCACTTCACCATGTCGATGTCGTAGCGCGTGGTGCGGCGCGAGCCGTCTTCGCGCGGTTCGGCCTCAATGGTGATCGCTTGCGCCGGGCAGATGGCTTCGCAGAGTTTGCAGGCGATGCAGCGCTCTTCGCCGTTGGCATAGCGCCGCAACGCGTGTTCGCCGCGGAAGCGTGGGCTAAGCGGCCCCTTCTCGAACGGATAATTCACCGTCGCCTTGCGGGTAAAGAAGTACTTCATGCCGAGCATGAAGCCTCCCACCATGTCGAGCATCAACGCGCCCTTCGCGGCCTGCAGGATGCGGGACATCAGGCGGGCCTCATCTGACTGCGCACCGATAGGTGCGATAGGTGAAACCGTCGAAACCGGTTTGCTGGCTCACATAGCCCGCCGCGCCACTCGAGCAATGTACGTTAGCCTTTTCGTCGGCTTCGGCTGCTGTCTGCGCCGCGGGGTCGTAACGGACGTCGAAGGTGTCGCCTTCGCGTTCGACCACCTGCGGCAACGGCGTTGCGCAGGCGCCGAGCGCAGTCAGAGCGGCGAGAACGGGCATCCGCATCAGCCCCCCGCAACAGATGTCGTGGCGGCAGGCGCCAGGAACGTGACGTAATAGCCAATGACGACGACGGCGACGAGCGATGTTGGCAAGAAGATTTTCCAGCCCAGGCGCATCAGCTGATCGTAGCGATAGCGCGGCACAATCGCCTTCACCATTGCGAACATGAAGAAGCCGATCCAGATCTTCACATAGAAGACCAGCATGCCGATGGCGGATGTCAGCCAGGGCGCCAGTCCGAGGCTTTCGACCGATCCCCACGGCAAATGCCACCCGCCCAGAAACAGCACCGACATCATCGCGCACATCAGCACGATGTTGAGGTATTCGCCGATCATGAACAGCAGGTAGGGCGTTGAGCTGTACTCGACCTGGTAGCCTGCAACGAGTTCGGACTCAGCTTCGGGCAGATCGAACGGCGGTCGGTTGGTTTCCGCCAACGCCGAGACGAAGAACATCACGAACATCGCAAACATCACGACGCCCACGAGGATGTTGTTCGGAAACTCCGCAAAATTGGCGATCCGAAACGCGTTCCAGGCCCAAATGCCATCGCTCTGACTGTTGACGATCGTGGTGAGGTTCAACGACCCCATCAGCAGCAGCACGGTGATGAGGATGAAGCCGATCGAAACCTCGTAGCTCACCATCTGCGCAGCAGAACGAAGACCGCCGAGGAACGGGTACTTCGAATTCGAAGCCCAGCCACCCATGATAATGCCGTAGACGCCGAGCGATGAGATCGCGAACAGGTAGAGAATCCCGACATTGAGGTCGGCGATGACAATGCCCGGGCCCCACGGCACCACCGCCCAGCCGACGAAGGCGAGCACGAATGTCAGCAGCGGCGCAAGGATGAAGACGGTCTTGTTGGCGCCGGCGGGAATGACGATTTCCTTGAACACGAACTTGAAAAAGTCCGCGAAGGATTGCAGCAGGCCGAACGGCCCGACGACATTCGGCCCCTTGCGCAGTTGCACCGCCGCCCAGACCTTGCGATCGAACAGCAGCAGGAACGCGAGCGAGATCAGCAGCAGGATCATGATCGCGAGAATTTGGCCGGTTTTCACCAGCGCCCACTCGATCTCGGTCGGCCAATCGATCCCGAACCAGGTGATGTAATCGATGTTCGGCATCACTCGGCCGCAACCTTTGCGCCGGCGCCTGCACGCAAGCGGGAGCATTCCGCCATCGTTTTCGATGCGCGCGCGATCGGATTGCTGAGATAAAAATCCGCGATCGGGCTTTTGAACGGCTCGCTCGAGACTGTGCCGTCGGCGCCGATCTGGGCAGCGTCGAAGCTTGCTGCGGCTGCGGCGCCCGGCGCATAGTCGACTTGGCCGAAGCTCGGATGATCGGCGATCATCTTCTGGCGGAGCGCCGCGAGCGAGTCATAGGGCAATGTCTTGCCGATAACCGCGGAGAGCGCGCGCAGAATGGTCCAATCCTCCTTCGCCTCGCCTTTAGGGAAAGTGGCGCGGCGGCCGTACTGCACACGGCCTTCGGTGTTGACCCAGGTAGCGTCTTTTTCGGTGTAGGCAGCGCCCGGCAGGATGATGTCGGCCCGATGCGCGCCGGCGTCGCCGTGCGTGCCGATATAGATGACCGTGCCCGCGTCCGGCAGCGCGACTTCGTCCACACCGAGCAATAGCAGCGTGTCGATCCCGCCCTTCAGCATTTCGCTTGCGCTCTTGCCGCCCTGGCCCGGCAGGAAACCGAGATCGAGGCCAGCCACGCGCGAAGCCGCCGTGTGCAGCACGTTGAACGCGTTCCAACCATCTTTGCCGAACCCTGCCGCAAGCCTGCCTGCCGCGCGCAGCACCGCGCCGCCATCCTTGCGCGCAATCGCCCCCGCGCCGACGATAATCATCGGCCGCTGCGCCTTTTTGAGCGTGTCGCCGAACGCGCCGAGGTCGGCGAGCGATCGCGGGCCGGCGCCGATGTGGGTGTATTTGTAGGTGAGATCGCCAGCTTCGCCGACGACGCCAATTTCGGCGCCGCGCAGCCAGGCCCTACGCAGGCGCGCGTTCAGCACCGCCGCTTCGATGCGCGGATTGGCGCCGATGAGCAGGACTGCGTCGGCGTCGTCGATGCCGGCAATGGTCGAGTTGAAGAGATATTCCTGGCGCGCGCCGCCGCCGATCTGAGCGCCGTCCGCGCGGCAGTCCGTGTTGGGCGAGCCGAGTGCGCGGAAAAGATCGAGCGTCGCCTTCATGCTCTCGGCGCAAGCCAGATCGCCGGCGATGGCGCCGATCTTCGAACCGTCGCGCTTCAACGCTGCGGCGACGGCCTCCAGCGCCTCGCCCCAGCTTGCCGACCGAAGCATTCCATTCTCGCGAATGTAGGGCCGATCCAGACGCTGGCGGTTCAAGCCATCTTCGGCGTAGCGGGTCTTATCCGAGATCCATTCCTCGTTGATCTCCTCATTCACACGCGGCAGCACCCGCAGCACCGCATCGCCCCGCGCGTCGACACGGATGTTGCACCCCAGCGCATCCATCACGTCGATGGATTCGGTCTTCGTGAGCTCCCAGGGCCGCGCGTTGAAGGCGTAAGGCTTCGAGGTGAGAGCGCCAACGGGGCAGAGATCGATCACGTTGGCCGAAAGCTCGCTCGACAGCGAGGCTTCCAGGTAAGTCGTGACCTCCATGTCCTCGCCGCGGCCGGTGGCGCCCAGTTCCGGAACGCCGGCGACTTCCGTGGCGAATCGGATGCAGCGCGTGCATTGGATGCAGCGTGTCATCACCGTCTTCACCAGCGGCCCCATGAACTTCTCTTCAACGGCGCGCTTGTTTTCGTCAAAGCGAGAACCGCCGCGGCCATAGGCGACGGACTGGTCCTGCAGGTCGCATTCCCCGCCCTGATCGCAGATCGGGCAATCGAGCGGGTGGTTGATGAGCAGAAACTCCATCACCCCTTTGCGCGCCCGGTCGACCGTCGCGCTCTTGGTGACGAGTTCGTTGAGCATGTCGTCGCGCGGCGGCGGCAGGTCCTTCACCTGCTGCGCGCAGGAGGCGACCGGTTTGGGGCCGGATTTGCCGCCGACCTTCACTTCGATCAGGCACATGCGGCAATTGCCGGCGATCGACAGGCGTTCGTGATAGCAAAAGCGCGGAATTTCGGCGCCGGCGGCTTCGCACGCCTGCAGCAACGTCAGTTCCGGAGGGACGTCGACTTCAACGCCGTCGACGAGGATTTTCGTCATGAGTCTGGCCGCTTTCGCGCCAGCCGCATGACCCATTTATTGCGTCGCCGCAAGTGGGCGAAAGGTCCGTCGCGCCAAGCGCTTAGGACGGGCGCGTAGCGCGGCTCGGCGGTCGCGGCGCACCGCTCGCGGAACGATCCGCCGCGGTTCCTGCGCGGACCCCGCGGTAGCGACGTAAGTTCATGCTTTTGCGTACATTTTTCAGGAACGGCGGCGCCGCGGGGACGTTGATCTCGCAAGGGCGGGCAACAGCGGAGCTATCTCTGATGCCGAACAATCAACAACCACCGCAAAACGAACCGCGCCGCGCGCAACCGGGCCAAGAAAATCCGGGCAAAGGCCGCGAAGACATGGAACGGCCGGATCGCGATCAAGAGCGCACCGAGCGCGATCGCGAACGCCGCGACCCGAATCGTCCGCAATAACGGCGATCACGGATTAAACGACAGGCGGAGCGGCGAGAGCCGCTCCGTTTTCGTTTGGGCTCAGACTTTCGTCAGCGCGCCCGCGCCCACCACCGTGATCCACTCGCGCACGCGCCAGGACGTGACCACGCCTTGGCTCGTGTAGGGATCGGCGCGAGCGAAATCCTCGGCGACGGCGGCGGTCTCGGCTTTGAAGAGCAGCAAGCCGAACGGTGGATCACCTTGCGGCACCGCGCCACCAAGCTGCAACTCATCGCGCGCAACGGAAGCGTTCGCCAGTTCGAGATGCGCCGGCCGCACTGCAGCGCGCTTTTCCAGATAATCCGGCGCGTAATCGTAGATGAGGAGGAAGTGTTTCATCACTCCGCCGCCACCGCGCGCACCTGATGCACGCCCTTGGCAGCGCGGTAGCGATCGATCCGTTGTTCGATCTCGCCGCGGAAGCAACGGATGAGGCCCTGGATCGGCCACGCCGCAGCATCGCCAAGTGCGCAAATGGTGTGGCCTTCGACCTGCCCTGCTACGTCCAAAAGCAAATCGATCTCGCTGTGATCGGCTTCGCCCTTGGCCATGCGTTCGAGCACCCGCCACATCCAGCCGGTGCCTTCGCGGCACGGCGTGCACTGGCCGCAGCTTTCGTGTTTGTAGAAGTAGGCGATGCGCGAAATGGCGCGGATCATGTCGGTCGACTGATCCATCACGATCACCGCCGCCGTGCCGAGGCCCGAGCGATGCGGCGCGGCCATCAGTGCATCGAAGTCCATCAGCATGGTTTCGGACTCTTGCGCATTGATCATACGCACCGACGAACCGCCGGGGATCACGGCTTTGAGATTGCCCCAGCCGCCGCGCACGCCGCCGGCGTGTTCTTCGATGAGCTGCTTCAGCGGAATGCTCATCGCCTCTTCGACATTGCACGGCCTGTTCACGTGGCCCGAAATGCAGAACACCTTGGTGCCGGTATTGTTGGGCCGGCCGAAGCCAGCGAACCATTTGGCGCCACGGCGCAGAATCGTCGGCACGACCGCGATCGACTCGACGTTGTTCACCGTCGTCGGGCAACCATAGAGGCCGACATTGGCCGGGAACGGCGGCTTCAGGCGCGGCTGGCCCTTCTTGCCTTCAAGACTTTCGAGCAGCGCGGTCTCTTCCCCGCAAATGTAAGCGCCGGCGCCATGGTGCATGAAGAGATCGAAATCCCAGCCGTGCACGTTATTTTTGCCGATGAGCTTGGCCTCGTAAGCCTCCTTGATGGCGCGCTCCATCGCTTCGCGCTCATAGACGTACTCGCCGCGGACATAAATGTAACAGGCGTGCGCCTGCATCGCGAAGGACGCGACCAGGCAGCCTTCAATCAAGAGATGCGGATCGTGGCGCATCATGTCGCGGTCTTTGCACGTGCCCGGCTCAGACTCGTCGGCGTTGACGACGAGATAGTGCGGCCGCTCCTTCACCTCTTTCGGCATGAACGACCATTTCAAGCCGGTCGGAAAGCCGGCGCCGCCGCGGCCGCGCAGACCTGACTCTTTCACCTGTGCGATGATCCAATCGCGCCCGGCGGCGATCATGTCGGCGGTGCCGTTCCAGGCGCCGCGTTTCTTCGCGCTCTCAAGGTCAGCGCCATGAGCGCCGTACAGATTGGTGAAAATGCGATCCTTGTCCGCGAGCATTTCTTATCTCTTGCCCAACATCATGAAGAGCCGAAGCCCAAACCAAAGCGCGCCGATCGCCGGAGCGAGCACGTAACCGCTGAACAGCGGATGCCCCACCACCGTGCCCATGTAAACCGCAACCGCGATCAGTCCCGCGGCGACCACTGCGTAGAGATAGACCGCCCCGCGCTGGACGCCGCGGCCGAATGGGTTGGGCTCGAACGGCAGCCTGCCCTTGACTCGCGGCAATTCCGGCCGCGGCGGCGGAGGCGGCTCAGCTTCTGTCATCGTCCGCCTTGAACGCACCCGCTTGCAGCAACAACAGCACGATCACGACCGAGCCGAACACCGCCGCGCCGATCAGCCAGAAGAAATTGCCGGTGTTGAGCGCAACCGCGCCGCCGAGCACGAGCAAAATCGCCTCGATGAACGCGCCCTTGAGGATCACCGCGCCCAGTTGTGGGTTTCGGGGCGCCGTCATCACACCTTTTCCGGCAGGCCCGGAATCTTGACCGGCTTGGCGAGCGAGCCGTCATAAAGCGAGGGATCGGTCAGCGTCGCCGCGCCGCCTTCGGGCGCAGAGGTTTGCCGCTTGATCGCCGAACCGGGCTCGATCTTGTCGCCGCGCGCAAGCTTGTCCATCAAGCCTTCGAGTGCATCGGGCGTCAGGTCTTCGTGGTAGTAATCGTGGATGGCGACGATCGGCGCATTCACGCAAGCGCCCATGCATTCCATTTCCTCCCACGAGAACAGGCCGTCGTCGGCGACGTGATGGGCGGGACCGATGCGCCGTTTGCAGACCGCTTTCAACTCCTCCGAGCCGCGCAACATGCACGGCGTCGTGCCGCACACTTGCAGGTGATGTTTGCCGACCGGCTGCAGGTGAAACATGGTGTAAAACGTCGCCACTTCGAGCACGCGGATCACCGGCATGTCGAGCAGCTCGGCGACAGCGCGGATCGCCGGCTCGCTCACCCAGCCCTCCTGCTTCTGCACCAGCCACAGCACCGGGATGACGGCAGATTGCTTGCGCTCCGGCGGATACTTGGCGATCCACCAGTTCACATCCTTCATCGTCTCCTTTGAGAACGCAAAACTGGCGGGTTGCTCGGCGGCAAGGCGGCGGACGCTCATGATGCTCTCATTGAATGAAATCGACGCGGACGATCTGGCCGTCCTTGACGGTGTAGATGACGATGGCCTCGAAGAACGGCCCTTCCGGCGAGCGCTCGCCCTTCTCGTGATCGATCACGACATCGCCGTGGACGATGCGATTGACCGACCAGGCGCGGTTCTTCGGGTAATCGCCGAATGTCTTGGCGTAGCGCGCGCGGATCGCGTCCTTGCCCGCTTGCAGCGTCTCGCCGCTGTAGCGTGCGATGAGGCAATCGTCCGCATAAGTCGCGCAGAACGCCTCGATATCCTGGGCGTTATAGGCGTCGAACTGGCGCTGAACGGTATCGGCGGCGCTCATTGCTGTTTGCCTCCCATGCGTTCGAGAGCCAGCTCGAGACGCGTGCGTGCGAGATCGCGCAAGAGCGGGCCGGTGATCGGGAGCATGCGCAAAATCACGACAACAACAACGCCTGCGGCGACCGCAAGCAGCACGTCGAAGCCGGGCCAGATCGGCGCGCCGAGCAGAAAGATCAGCACGATCGGAATCGGGATCATGAATCCTGACGCTTGTATGATCAGCGCTGTGAGGTAGCGTCCTTTGCCGCCGGGAAAGCGCTCGCGCACTTTCGGGCGCAGGAAATACGTAGCCGCCACCGCGAGCGCGATCGCGATGAGCACCCAGAGTCCCATCTGCATCAGCAGCGTTTCGGCGGAGATGACGTTCATGCCGGCGCCCTCACCGGTCGATCTCGCCGAACACGATGTCGAGCGAGCCGAGCACGGCTGAGACGTCGGCCAGCATGTGACCCTTGCAGAGATAATCCATCGACGCGAGGTGCGGGAAGCCGGGCGCGCGGATCTTCAGCCGATACGGCTTATTGCTGCCGTCGGCGACCAGATAGACGCCGAACTCGCCTTTCGGCGCCTCGACCGCGGCGTAGGCCTCACCCGCCGGCACGTGATAGCCTTCGGTATAGAGCTTGAAGTGATGAATCAGCGCTTCCATCGATTGCTTCATCTCGGCGCGCCGGGGCGGGACATATTTCGAATTCACCGGCATCACGACGCCCGGCGTCTCTTTCAGCAGTTTGATGCACTGCTTCATGATCTTGGTCGCTTCGTACATTTCCTCGATGCGGCACAGATAACGATCGTAGCAATCGCCGTTCTTGCCGACCGGAATCTTGAACTCGAGTTCGTTGTAGATTTCGTAGGGCTGCGCGCGGCGCAGATCCCAAGCCAGGCCTGAGCCGCGCACCATCACGCCGGAGAAGCCCCACTTCAGCGCATCCTCCGGCGTCACCACGCCGATGTCGACGTTGCGCTGCTTGAAGATGCGATTGTCGGTCAGGAGCCCTTCAATGTCCTTCACCTTGCCCGGGAATTGCTCGCACCAGGCGCCGATGTCCTCGATCAGTTGCGCCGGCAAATCCTGGTGCACGCCGCCGGCGCGGAAATAGGCTGCGTGCATGCGCGAACCCGAAGCGCGCTCGTAGAACACCATGAGCTTTTCGCGCTCTTCGAAACCCCAGAGCGGCGGCGTCAGCGCGCCGACGTCAAGCGCCTGCGTCGTAACGTTCAGCAGATGGTTCAGGATGCGGCCGATTTCCGAGTAGAGCACGCGAATGATCTGCGCGCGGCGCGGCACTTCGATGCCGGCGAGCTTCTCGATCGCCAGGCAGAAGGCGTGTTCCTGGTTCATCGGCGCGACGTAGTCGAGGCGGTCGAAATACGGGATGGCCTGCAGGTAGGTCTTGTATTCGATCAGCTTCTCGGTGCCGCGGTGAAGCAGTCCGATATGCGGATCGACGCGTTCGACGATCTCGCCGTCGAGTTCCAGCACGAGCCGCAAGACGCCGTGGGCAGCGGGATGCTGGGGTCCGAAGTTTATGGTGAAGGTGCGCTTTTCTTCAGGAGGCGCGTTGGAGAGATCGTCAGCCATGTCTATTCACTCGCGCCGGACGTGTCGTGGCCGAAGATCAATAGATGGCCATCGACGTCGCGCACTGAGAGCTCGCGCATCTTGTATATCTGATCTTCTGGCTCGCAGACGATGTCCGCACCGTTAGCGGTGAACTCCGCAAAGAGCACGTCGACATCACGAACCCAGAAATAGGCGTCGGCGCGGCCTTCATAACGTGCGTTGGGATGGATCGGCGCGCCCGCATCGACCTGATTCAGCATCACCGAAACGCCGTCGCGCCGCGGAATGCAGAAACGAGGCGGATCGCCCCACATCATGGGGGAGCGCATGCCGAGTTTTTCCGCAAAATAGGCGTGCGCCTTGACCACATCCGCAACCAGGAGCACGGGTGACGCAGCGAATATCTGACGGTTCGGGTCGCCGGTCATCAGCTCTTCTCGTCTGGAGGTTTAGCTTTCTCGTCGCCCGGCAACGTCATGCCTTCCCACGGGCTGAGGAAGTCGAAATTGCGGAACGCCTGCGTCAGCTTCACTGGTTCGTAAACCACGCGCTGCTGCTCGGCGTCGTAACGAACTTCGACGTGGCCGGAGAGCGGGAAATCTTTGCGCAACGGCCAGCCTTGGAAGCCGTAATCGGTGAGGATGCGGCGCAGGTCCGGATGGTTAGCGAAGAGGATGCCGTACATGTCGAAGGCTTCGCGCTCGAACCAGTCCGCGCATGGATAGATGCCTGCAATGCTGGGCACTGGGGTGTCTTCGTCGGTTTCGACGCGGATGCGGATGCGATGGTTCAGCTGCATCGAAAGCAGATGATAGACCACATCGAAGCGCTTGGGCCGCTCGGGATAGTCGACACCGCAAATGTCGATCAGAGTGGTGTAGCGGCAGCGCGGATCGTCGCGCAGGAAGGTGATCACCGTGACGATCTGATCGGCGCGCGCCGTCAGCGTGAGTTCGCCGACAGCGACGCGCTGACCTTCGATCGCATTGGTCATGGACGCGCGAATGTGCGCGCCTAGGTCTTCGAGCGCTTGCGTCATCGCACGATATTCCCTTCGCGGCGGATTTTGCGCTGTAGTTGCAATACGCCGTAAACCAGCGCTTCCGCCGTCGGCGGACAACCTGGCACGTAAATGTCAACCGGCACGATGCGGTCGCAACCGCGCACCACCGCGTAGCTATAGTGATAATAGCCTCCGCCATTGGCGCACGAGCCCATCGAGATCACGTAGCGCGGCTCGGGCATCTGGTCGTAGACCTTGCGCAGAGCCGGGGCCATTTTGTTGGTCAGCGTGCCGGCGACGATCATCACGTCGCTTTGCCGGGGGCTGGCCCGCGGCGCAAAGCCGAAGCGCTCGAGATCGTAGCGCGGCATCGACGCTTGCATCATCTCGACCGCACAGCACGCCAAGCCGAACGTCATCCACATCAACGAACCCGTGCGCGCCCAAGTGATGAGGTCGTCGGCAGCCGCGACGAGAAAGCCTTTGTCGGCGAGTTGGTTCGAGAGACCCGTGTAGAACGGATCGTCTTCTTTTGCGGGATACCCCGCTGCCATTGCGCGGCCAGCTTCGCCGTACGGCGTCAGGATTGTGGACTTGTCCGTCATTCCCACTCCAACGCGCCCTTCTTCCATTCGTAAATGAAGCCGACCGTCAGCACGCCGAGGAACGCCATCATCGACCAGAACGCGAACTGGCCGATCTCCTGCGGCATGTCGCCCAATGTGATCGCCCATGGAAACAGGAAGGCGACTTCGAGGTCGAAAATGATGAAGAGGATCGAGACGAGATAGAAGCGCACGTCGAACTTCATGCGCGCGTCATCGAAGGCGTTGAAGCCGCACTCGTAGGCCGACACCTTCTCCTTGTCGGCGTCCTTCGGCGCGATCACCCAGGCGCCGATCAGGAACGCCGCACCCATCGCCGTGGCGATCGCCAGGAAGATCAAAATTGGCGCATATTCCAGAAGATCGAGGCCCATACGGTTCACCTAAGCCGCAAGCGTCCGCGACGCCAGGGTAAGTGGCGCCGCAGCCGCTAAATCGGCGCGGACGCTAGTGGGCGTCGTTTGGCCGGGCAAGTCTCGCCGCGGCGGCAACGCCAGCCGATTTGGCCCCGATATGGCCCTTGGTTTGGCGAGGGATCGCGCGCTTGACCGGGGGGGCGGCTTGGCCTAACTCCGGCGCCTCTCGCGAACTGGTCACGCGGGTGTAGCTCAGTTGGTTAGAGCGCCGGCCTGTCACGCCGGAGGTCGCGGGTTCGAGCCCCGTCACTCGCGCCATTCAGCGAGATTCTCTCACTCAATCTGTCGCCGCTGTCTGCGTCGGCGCCGGGTCGTCCCAGCGGCGGCTTGGCGAGTTCAGCCGCAGCAGCGCCTCCACACGGTCGTTCGGCGCCAACACTTCGGCGCCCCCCGCGTCGTGCACCGCCGCGAATGCCGCGCCGGACGCAGTGTCGATCGCCACCACAGCACTGCCATCCTGGCAGCTCGATTGAGCGCAGCCTCTGAAAACCAGCGCTTCCGCACCGCCGCCACGTTCCAGCCGAGCCGGCGCCGGAGCCGCCATGGCCCGCCAGAGCCGGGCCCGATCGATCGCGTTCAATCCCAGTTGCTCGGGGTCGTAGCGGGCGCCCGCGCCTGCCGCGAAGTCCGAATAGGTGGCGCCCTCGTGCGGCCTGAGATCGGCGATCGCGCGGGTGGACGCCTGTTCGGCAGCCGGTGCAGACGCCGCTTGGGGCGGTCCTAACGCCAACTGATCGCAGCCCGCCGTAAGCAGCGCCGCCGCGGCCGTCCCCATCCGGAGCGAAATCCGGTTCATGACTCGCAGGTTAGCACCGTTTGCAGGCGCGGGCGAAGCGATTGGGCAGGTCCCCCAGCTTAAGCTCAGCCTGCGCCATCTAAGCTCGCGCGCGGGATCACCAGTCCTCCTTCGCCAACACTACGGAGGACATCCTAATCTCGCTGCGCGGTCGTAGGATGGTGGGCGGTGACGGGATCGAACCGCCGACCCTCTCGGTGTAAACGAGACGCTCTGCCGCTGAGCTAACCGCCCTTGAACCGTCTTGCGCGCCCTCCTCTGACCTTACGTGTGGTTCCGCGCAAGGGCGCCGTCAGCTCGTCGCCGCACAGCTTGCAGAATTTCGCGTCGGGATCATGCCGGTCCAGCCCGCAGGCCGAGCACGCAACGATCTTTTGCGGCGGCGCGAACACTTTCTGGGCGATCGAGAAGAACAGGCTGATGCCGGCGATCATCAAGACCACCGTGAAGATGCGCCCCAACGCCGTGTTGAGCGTGATGTCGCCGTATCCGGTCGTCGTGAGCGAGGTCACCACGAAATAGATCGCGTCGACGAAATTATTGAGTCCGGGATGATGGCCGCGAAAGAGCGCCTGTGTGGCGCCGGCGGCCAGAAAGATGAACGTGATCATCGTGACGATGGACTTGGTAAGATCCTCGACGTGCGTGTCGTCGAAGCGCCCGCGCGCGAGCACATTCCAAAATCGTTCGCTCCGAACCACCGCCCACAGGCGAAGAATGCGCAAGAAGCCCCAGTTCGCGAGAAACGTCGGAAACAAGAGCGTCGCGAGCACGAATAGATCGACCCAGGTGATCGGATATTTGAACCAGCGGCTGAACGTGCCGAGCGCGAACAAGCGCGCAAACAAGTCGATCGCCAGGAACGCCGCTATTGCGGCGTCGACGATCCAGAACCAGGTCTGATCCTGAATGAACTGGCTGACGATAAAGAAGCCGATGATCAGCAGATCGAGCGCGAGCAGCACGCCCTGGAAACGCACCGCTCCTTCAGTGTGGCCAAAATAGAGCGCCCGCACGCGCGAGCGGAAACGCGATCTCATGGGCCCTGGTTGTTCCGCATGTCGGCGAGAAACTCGGCGGCCTTCGGATCGCCGCCGGTGATCTCGCTCGGCACCGCTTCGCAGAACTTCACCCAGCTCACGCGGCTTTCCACGCCATACTGGATAATGATGGGCGCAAGCTCGGGATCGTCGAGCGAGCCGATCGTGACATAGAATCGGGCTTCCGGAAGGTCGTAGCTGAAAGACAGTGGCGTGCCGCAATCACGGCAGTACGCGCGTTTGGCAAGGTTCGAACTGGCGAAGAACGCCGGCTCTCCTTGCGTCCAAGCGAACTCTTTCTTCGGCGCCCCGGCCAATGCGGCAAACAGGCCGCCCGTGGCGCGTTGGCACATGCGGCAGTGGCAGACATGCGCGTTCTGCGGCGCAACGTAGAGCGCGTAGCGCACCTTGCCGCACTGGCAGCCGCCCGTGACGACCGGCGTTTTGACTTCACTCATGGCGTCGCTCTAACCACGGGCCTAGCTGAGAGCAAGCGAGGCAATCTCATGGATAGCAAAGCGCAGCGTCCGCAGGCCCTTTCGGGCATCCGCGTGCTCGACTTATCGCGCGTGCTGGCCGGGCCATGGGCGACGCAAATTCTCGGCGACCTTGGCGCGGACGTAATCAAGGTCGAACGGCCCGGCCTTGGCGACGACACCCGCTCTTGGGGCCCGCCCTTCCTGCCTGGAGAGGGCGCTGACCACGGCGATGCCGCCTACTATCTGGCCGCCAACCGCAACAAACGCTCCGTGACGATTGATTTTTCCAAGCGCGAGGGCGCCGAGCTTGTGCGCAGGCTTGCCCCGCACTGCAAAATCCTGGTTGAGAATTTCCGGTCGGGGTCGCTCGAGCGCTATGGCCTCGACTACGCCAGCATCGCAGCGATCAATCCCGCGATCGTGTATTGCTCCATCACCGGCTTCGGCCAAAGCGGACCCTACGCAAAGCGCCCAGGCTACGACTACATCATCCAAGGCATGGGCGGCCTAATGAGTCTGACGGGCGAGCCCGCAGGCGAACCGATGAAGAGCGCGGTTGCGGTGGCCGACCTGTTCACCGGCATGTATGCGGTGACGGCGATCCTCGCCGCGCTCCGGCATGCCGAGCGGAGCGGCGCGGGGCAGCAACTCGACATCTCTTTGCTCGACTGTCAGGTGGCGATGCTCGCCAATCTCGGCGCAAACTATTTGCTTTCGAGGCAAACGCCGCAACGGCTCGGCAACCAGCACGCATCGATCGCGCCGTACCAAGTGCTGCCCACCGCTGACGGGCACATCATCCTCGCGGTCGGCAATGACGGACAGTTCAACGACTTCTGCGCCGCGTCCGGCTCTGATCTGGCCGCCGACACGCGCTTCGCCACGAACGAAACCCGCGTCAACAATCGCGCCGAGCTCACCGCCGCGCTCATTCCTATCATGCGCACGCGAACCACCAGCGCTTGGGTCGCCGCGCTCGAAGCCGCCGACGTTCCGTGTGGGCCGATCAACACGCTCGATCAAGTTTATGCCGATCCACAGGTTGTGGCGCGCGGCATCGTACAGACTGCAGCACGCGCCGATGGCGGTGATGTTGAGATAACCAGCAGTCCCATCCGCATGAGCGAAACGCCAACGAGAGTCGATCGCGCGCCGCCCAAGCTGGGCGAAGACACCGACGCCGTTCTCAGGGAACTTCTCGGCGCCGATCAGTCGGAACTCACAGCCTGGCGCAAAATAGGCGCGATCTAGCGGCTCGGTCGGCCATGCACAGCCACTCGCGTCGGAGTGTGGAACGTGGCAAGCGCGGGGGCGTTCACCCATCGATCATCCAAAAGGAGGAACCGATGCGCCTTGCGCTAACTGGATATATTTCGGCCGCGGCGCTTGCGCTCAGCGCGTGCACCAGCATGAGCCCGAGCGAACAAGGCGCCGTGAGTGGCGCGGTCATCGGCGGCGCGGCCGGCGCCATTCTCGGCGATGATGAAGCCGCTCTCGCAGGCGCGGCCGTCGGCGCAGCCGCCGGCTGGTATCTCGGTTGCCGCGAAGAAGGCCGTTGCGGCAACGTCGACAATCGCCGCCAGAGCTATGACCAACGCACCGGCCGGTACTATTTCTACGACCCCCAATCGGGGCGGTATTTCTATGAGAACGGTGAGCCGTATCCACGCGGCTGACACGAACATGGAAATCGGGGGCGCCGCGCTTCGGCAACGGAGCGCGGCGTACTCTTTTCGCGCGCTAGGCTTGCGCCAGTGCGGCGTGGCTCGGCAGCACGCGCGCCAGCGCGCCCGCCAGCTCGCTTTGCTCGATTGGTTTCGTCAGCACCGGCGCTGTCGCAAAGCGCGGATCGATCGCGTTGGACTGATAGCCGGTGACAAAGATGATCGGAATGCCCAGGCGGCGCAGTTCCTCCGCGATCGGATACGCAAGCTCGGCGCCGACGTTCACGTCCAACAGGGCAGCGTCGAGTTTGGCTTCCAATCCAGTTGCGGCCTCATGCACGCTGGCGAACGGGCCGACTACAGTGCCGCGCCAGTCTTCGATCAGCTCCGCCATCATCATCGCCACTAACGGCTCGTCCTCGAGAATGAGAATGCGCCGCGCTTTGATGCGCTCTATCGGGGGCGGCCCCGCTTCCTCGGCATCGGCAATGCGCGCGTGACTGACGGATTCGGCAAAGTGCACGGCCGGAATGCGCATCGTGATCAGGAGCCCGTCGACACGCCAAGTGGTCTCGACAGTCCCTTTGAGCTGGCCTTCAATGCTGGACTTGATGACGCGCGAGCCGAATCCAGCCTTGTGCGGCGGCGCAATCGGCTTGCCGACGACTTCGTTCCATTCGAACACCAATTCATCGTTGCGGAACTGCCAGCCGACGCTCAACCGCCCGCCGTGCTCGCCGAGCGCGCCGTACTTCGCCGCATTGGTCGCCAGCTCGTGGATCGCTAACGCGAGATTCTGCGCCACTGTGGGCATGATCTCGATCGGCGGCCCTTTCACATCGATCCGATCCCTCGCTACCCGGTAAGGCGCGAGTTCTTCATTGACGAGCCGCACCAGGTCGGCGCCGCGCCAACGTGTCTCGGACAAAAGATTGTGCGCCGAAGCCATCGCGCGAATCCGGCCTTTGATCGCATCGACGAACTCGCCGGGCGAGTTGGATGGCGTCAGGCTGACTATCGATTGGATGACGGCGAGCGCGTTGCGGGCCCGGTGATCGACTTCACGCGCCAGCAGTTCTTGGCGGCTAATCGCGGCTTCCAGCGCCGCAGTGCGCTCCGCGACGCGCGCCTCCAGCTCGACGTTCATGCGCGCCAGCTCACGGCTCTTGCGATAGAGATCGACGAACACGCGGACTTTCGCCCGCAACACGCCCGGCACCACCGGCACCGGCACGTAGTCGACGCCGCCCAGCTCGTAGCCCTTGAGACTATCGAGATCGGACAAATGGATGGCCGAGATGAAGATAATCGCCGTTTCCTGGTAGCGCGGATGCTCGCGGATCATCTGCGCCAGTTCGAAACCATCGAGATCGGGCATGCAGACGTCCGCCAAAATTACCGCGACGTCGTTCTTCAACAACAGTTCAAGCGCCTCCTGCGCCGATGTCGCCTTGAGTAAGTTCTGATCGAGCTCCTGAAGGATGACCTCATAGCTCGTCAGCTTGGCCGGCTGATCGTCGACCAAGAGTATGTTGACCTTGTCGGCCGCGCTTTTCACCTGGATCGTCATCAACGGTGCAGCCACATCCGCAGCGCCGACAGGAGTTGTTCTGTATTGACGGGCTTGGCCAGATAGTCCGAAGCGCCGGCCTCGAGGCACTTCTCGCGGTCTCCTTTCATGGCTTTGGCTGTGAGCGCCACGATCGGCAAACGCCGATGCTCGGGATTTTTTCGGATCACTTGCATGGTCTCGTAGCCGTCCATCTCCGGCATCATGATGTCCATGAGCACGAGGGCGATGTCTGGATTGGTTTGCACCAGCTCGATCGCCTCGCGGCCGGTGGTCGCCGTAAGCACGCGCATGCCGCGCCGTTCGAGCAGACTCGACAGCGCGAAAATATTGCGCGCGTCATCGTCGACGAGCAGCACGCAGCGATTGATCAGGTCTTCGTCCGATCCATGCAGCCGTTCAAGCATCCGCTGTTTCTCGAGCGGCAAATCGGCGACGACGCGGTGCAAGAAAAGCGCGGTCTCGTCGAGCAATCGTTCAGGCGATTCGACGCCCTTGACGACAATGCTGCGCGCCATGGTGTGCAGCCGCGCATCTTCCTCCGCTGACAATTCCTTGCCGGTGAAAACCACGACCGGCACGTCGCTAACGTCGTCGTCCTCGCGCAAGCGCTCGAGCACATCGAAGCCCGACATGTCCGGCAAACGCAGATCGAGCACGACGCAATCCCAGTCCTCGTCACGCAGCGCGCGCAGCGCTTCAGCGCCGGTGGCTGCGGTGTCGATCTCGACGTCATCGTGAGCGATTAATTCACGGATCGCCATTTGCTCAGCGGAGTCGTCTTCCACCACCAGCAAACGGCGCCGGCGCGGTTTGGAATAATCGAGCACGCGTTCGATGGCGCCGCTGAGCTCGTTGGCCGCGATCGGCTTCGAAATAAAGTCGAACGCGCCGCGGGCGAGCCCGTGCTGGCGATCCTCATCCAGCGTGAGCATTTGCACCGGGATGTGGCGCAGCGTGGGATCCTGCTTCAGGCGCGATAGCACCGTCCATCCGAGCATGTCGGGCAGGAAAACGTCGAGCGAGACGGCCGTCGGCCTGAAGGCGCGGGCGAGTTCAAGCGCCTCCGTTCCGGTCATCGCGATCAGCACTTTCAAACCTTGATCCTTGGCAAGACCGCTGACAATCCGCGCGTAGTGAGGGTCATCTTCGACAATCAGCAGCACGCTGTCTTCGGGCTGAATATCGTTACGGTCGTCGGCCACGCGTTCAACGCTCGGTGCGCGCTGTGCCGCGAGCTGCTGCAATTGCGCTTGCGTTGGCGCGCTCGGTTGCGGACGCACCGGCAGCGCCGACCCGACATACGAAATCGGCAAGTAGAGCGTGAACGTCGAGCCTTCGCCCGGATTCGACCGTAGCTGAATCTCTCCACCCAGCAGCGAAGCGAGTTCACGGCTGATCGCCAATCCGAGGCCGGTGCCGCCATAGCGTCGGCTTGTCGATGCGTCGGCTTGCTGGAAGGCCTCAAAGATGATGCGCTGTTTCTCGAGCGGAATACCGATGCCGGTGTCGGAAACGGTGAACGCAACCACCATCGGCGCCTGCGATAGAACCGGGTGCCCGGGATTCCACCCTTCGGCGGCTGCATGCAGGTCGAGCCTCACGCCGCCGGCGTCGGTGAACTTGAAGGCGTTGGAGAGCAAGTTCTTCAGCACCTGCTGCAGACGCTTGGAGTCAGTGGTGATGCTGCGCCCGATGGCCGGATCCAGATGCACATCGAACGACAAATTGCGGTTGTCCGCTTCGTGGCGGAAGGGGAGTGCAACGCGATCCACCAGGTTTTGCAGGAAGATTTCTTCCGCCTCCACCGTGACCGTGCCCGACTCGATCTTCGACAGATCGAGAATATCGGAAATGAGGTTCAAGAGGTCCGTGCCGGCGCCGTGGATCGTGCGCGCAAACTCCACTTGTTTGCCGGTCAGGTTGCCGTCTGGATTGTCCGTCAATTGCTGGCCGAGGATCAAGATCGAATTCAACGGCGTGCGCAGTTCGTGGCTCATATTGGCCAAGAACTCGGATTTGTACTTGGAAGTAAGCGCCAGCTCCGCCGCCTTTTCCTCGAGCGCGCGCCGGGCTTGTTCCAGTTCCTGATTCTTACGTTCGACTTCGACGTTGCGCTCGGCGACCTGCTGCGCCTTTTGTTCGAGCTGCTCGTTGGTCTGCTGCAATTCGCGCTGCTGCGTCTGCAATTCCCCGGCGAGCTGCTGCGATTGCACCAGCAAGCCTTCGGTTTGCATCGTCGCTTCGATCGAGTTCAGCACGATGCCAATCGAGGCGGTGAGCTGTTCGAGGAACGTCATCTGCAGCGTCGTGAATGCCCCTGTGGCGGCAAGTTCGATGACGGCCTTCACCTGGCCTTCAAACAGCACCGGGAAAACGATGATGTTGCGCGGCGGCGAGGAGAACAGGGCAGAACGGATCGGGGTCACGTTCTCGGGCAGATCGCTGATCAGCGTGCGCCGGCGATCGGCCGCGCACTGTCCCACCAAGCCTTCGCCGATGCGCAGGCGCATCGGATGGCTATTCTCGCCGTCGTCCGCATAGGCCGAGAGCAGACGCAGCGCGGGCTCGCCTTCCTCGCTGATGATCTGATAAATCACGCCCTGGTGCGCATCCACCAGCGGCGCCAATTCGGAGAGCAATAGACGGCCGACCGACGATAGATCGCGCTGCCCCTGCAGCATCGACGTGAACTTTGCGAGGTTGGTCTTCAGCCAGTCCTGCTCGGTATTGCGGTCGGTGGTCTGCCGCAGATTTTCGATCATCGTGTTGATATTGTCTTTGAGTTCGGCGACTTCGCCGCGCGCGTCGACTTCGATGGCGCGCGTCAAGTCGCCCTTGGTCACCGCGGTCGCCACTTCGGCGATGGCGCGCACCTGGGTGGTGAGGTTGGCGGCGAGCAGGTTGACGTTGCCGGTCAAATCCTTCCACGTGCCCGCGGCGCCCGGCACGTTGGCCTGGCCGCCCAAACGGCCCTCGACGCCGACTTCGCGCGCGACCGTCGTCACCTGATCGGCGAACGTCGCCAGTGTGCGGGTCATGTTGTTGATGGTGTCGGCAAGGGCCGCCACTTCGCCCTTCGACTTCACGGTAAGATTCTGTTTGAGATCGCCCTCGGCGACGGCGGTCACCACCTTGACGATGCCGCGCACCTGTTCGGTGAGGTTGGCGGCCATGACGTTCACCGTGTCGGTCAAGTCCTTCCATGTGCCGGCGACGCCGGAGACCTGCGCCTGACCGCCGAGCTGCCCTTCGGTGCCGACTTCGCGCGCCACGCGCGTTACTTCCGAGGCGAACGCGTTCAACTGATCCACCATCGTGTTGATGGTGTTCTTCAGTTCGAGGATTTCGCCTTTGACGTCGACGGTGATCTTGCGCGTCAAGTCTCCGCGCGCCACGGCGGTGGTGACTTCGGCGATGTTGCGGACTTGCGTCGTGAGATTTGCGGCAAGCAGGTTGACGTTGTCGGTCAGGTCCTTCCAAGTCCCGCCAACGCCGGGCACGACGGCCTGACCGCCGAGACGCCCCTCGGTGCCGACTTCGCGCGCAACGCGCGTCACTTCGCCGGCGAACGCATTCAATTGGTCGACCATCGTGTTCAGTGTTTCCTTCAGCAGAAGGATTTCGCCGCGCACGTCGACAGTGATCTTTTTGGATAAATCGCCGTTAGCGATGGCGGTGGCGACTTCGGCGATGTTGCGCACCTGGCCCGTGAGGTTCGAGGCCATGAAGTTCACGTTGTCGGTGAGATCCTTCCACGTGCCGGCGACGCCTGGCACCTGCGCCTGACCGCCGAGCTTGCCTTCTGAGCCGACTTCGCGGGCGACGCGCGTCACTTCCGAGGCGAACGAGTTCAACTGGTCCACCATCGTGTTGACGGTGTTCTTCAGTTCGAGGATTTCGCCCTTCACGTCGACTGTGACCTTGCGCGAAAGGTCACCCTTCGCCACAGCCGTCGTCACTTCGGCTATGTTGCGGACCTGCGACGTGAGGTTGCCGGCCATTGAGTTGACGTTGTCGGTCAAGTCCTTCCACGTGCCGCCGACGCCCGGCACAGCGGCCTGGCCGCCGAGTTTGCCTTCGGTGCCGACCTCGCGCGCAACGCGCGTCACTTCGCCGGCGAACCGGTTCAGCTGGTCGACCATCGTGTTCAGCGTTTCCTTCAACTGAAGAATCTCGCCGCGCACATCGACCGTGATCTTCTTCGAGAGGTCGCCGTTGGCGATGGCGGTGGCGACTTCGGCGATGTTGCGCACCTGGCCGGTCAGGTTGCCCGCCATCGAATTCACCGAGTCGGTCAGGTCCTTCCAGGTGCCGCCGACGCCCGGCACCTGCGCTTGGCCGCCCAACTTGCCTTCAGTGCCGACTTCGCGCGCCACCCGCGTCACTTCGGCGGCGAATGCGTTGAGCTGGTCCACCATCGTGTTCAGCGTTTCCTTGAGCGAAAGAATTTCGCCCGAGGCGTCGACGGTGATCTTTTTCGACAAATCGCCGCGCGCCACGGCTGTCGCGACTTCGGCGATGTTGCGGACCTGGCCGGTCAGGTTGCCGGCCATGAAGTTGACGTTGTCGGTCAAATCCTTCCAGGTGCCGGCGACACCGCGCACGACGGCCTGGCCGCCCAGCTTGCCTTCAGTGCCGACTTCGCGCGCCACCCGCGTCACTTCGCCGGCGAAGGCGTTGAGCTGATCGACCATCGTGTTGATGGTTTCCTTCAGCTCCAGAATTTCGCCCTTCACGTCGACGGTGATCTTTTTCGACAAATCGCCATTGGCGATGGCGGTCGACACTTCGGCGATATTGCGCACCTGAGCGGTGAGGTTCGACGCCATCGAGTTCACCGACTCGGTCAAATCCTTCCACGTGCCGGCAACGCCGGTCACGTTGGCCTGACCGCCGAGCTGGCCTTCTGTGCCGACTTCGCGCGCCACCCGCGTCACTTCCCCGGCGAACGCGTTCAGCTGGTCGACCGTCGTGTTGATGGTCTCTTTCAGTTCGAGAATTTCACCCGAGACGTTGACGGTGATCTTCTTCGACAAGTCGCCATTGGCGATGGCGGTTGACACTTCGGCGATGTTGCGCACCTGGGCCGTCAGATTGCCGGCCATGAAGTTCACGTTGTCGGTGAGATCCTTCCACGTGCCGGCGACGCCCGGCACCTGCGCCTGACCGCCGAGCTTGCCTTCCGAGCCGACCTCGCGGGCGACGCGCGTCACCTCCGAGGCGAACGAGTTCAACTGGTCCACCATCGTGTTGACGGTGTCCTTCAGTTCGAGAATTTCGCCGCGCACATCGACGGTGATTTTGCGCGACAAGTCCCCGCGCGCCACGGCCGTGGTCACTGTCGCGATATTGCGCACCTGGTCGGTCAGGTTGCCGCACATGGCGTTGACGGAGTCGGTCAAATCCTTCCAGGTGCCGGCGACGCCCGGCACGATAGCCTGGCCGCCGAGCTTGCCGTCGGTGCCGACTTCGCGCGCCACGCGCGTCACTTCCGAAGCAAACGACCGCAACTGGTCCACCATCGTGTTGATGGCTTCCTTCAGCTGCAGAATCTCGCCGCGCACGTCGACCGTGATTTTCTTCGACAGGTCGCCGTTGGCGACGGCGATGGTGACTTCGGCGATGTTGCGGACCTGGCTGGTCAGGTTATCCGCCATCGAGTTCACGGATTCGGTGAGCTCTTTCCACACGCCGGTCACTTCGCGCACCTGCGCCTGGCCGCCGAGCTTGCCCTCGGTGCCGACCTCGCGCGCCACGCGGGTCACTTCCGAGGTAAACTCGCGTAACTGCCGGATCATGGCGTTGACGATCTTGGCCGAGCGCAGGAACTCGCCCTTGAGCGGGCGTCCGTCGACTTCCAGGCGCACAGTCTGCAGAAGGTCGCCCTGCGCGACCGCGTTCACGGCGCGCGTCATCTCCTCGGTCGGCCACAACAGATCGTCGATCATCGAATTGACCGACGTTTCCATCTCGCCCCAGGCGCCCGCCCGGTTGACGAAACGGACGCGCTGCTTGGTGCGGCCTTCGCGGCCCACGGTGAAGCCGACCCGTTCGAGTTCAGCGGCCATGCGCTGGTTGGATGAGGATATGTCGTTGAACGTGTCGGCGACCTTGCCCATGACGCCGGTCCAATCGCTCGGCAGACGCGCCGAAAAATCGCCCACCTTCATGGATTGAAGCGCCTGCAAGAGTTCGCGCAGCTGATCGTCGGTCAAAGCTTCGGTTCGATGCCCATTGCCATTTCCACGCCGAGGCTGGACTGGCGCTGTCTTCGCATCCATGGGCATCGTCTCCGCCACCATACGCAGCGCTGCCCGCGCCTCAGCGCGCGCAGCAGGGGAACCGCTGTCCCGAACACATCCCCGCGAGAGCCCAAACGCGCCGATGGTTCCTTTGTTCCCGCTGCCAGCACCAAATATTTCGCGAATGTTATCATGGGGGTTGAAAAGCCTGAGCGATGGCGGCAGGGGCGTATCGTGCACACGACGCCGGACACCCGGGCGGCCCTGCGGTAGTGCTTGACGCCGACCTCCTGAGCTTCATTCGAAGCGAGATTCGTTCGACCTGGACGCTCGAACTGCTGCTGCTCGTGCGCAAGGATGCTGCGCGCTCATTCACCGAGGAAGAACTCGTGCGCGAGCTGCGATCAACGGGGGCGCTGATCGGACGCGGCATTCGCGAATTGCAGGCGGCAAAACTGGTGGAATGCCGAGACGGCGGACGCTGCCGTTACGCGCCAGCTGCGCCCGAACTCGATCAAATGTGTGCGCGTCTCGAGCGCGCTTACGCCGAGCGCCCTGTCGCTGTGGTCAACGCCATTATCCAATCGCCTACCGAGCGGCGCCAAAGCTTCGCCGACGCGTTCCGCTTCACCAAGAAGGAAGACTGAGCCCATGCCCGCGCTTGTCTACACTTTGTGCTTTGTTACCAGCGCGGTGTGCGCCGCCCTGTTGTTTGCGTCTTACTTCAAGACGCGCACGCGGCTCCTATTCTGGAGCGCGATCAGCTTCGTGTGCCTGGCGATAAACAATTTCTTCGTGCTGGGCGACCTGGTTTTGTTTCCCGACATCAACCTCTTGCCGATGCGTTACGCCGCGGCGTTCGCCGCAGTGTGCAGCATGATTTACGGCTTCATCTGGGAAACCGAATGATGCCCTACGCAGAATTCGTTTCCGGCGCCATTGCGATGGGCTTTCTGGTCTGCGCGGCTTTCTTCGTGCGCTTCTGGACGCTGAACAAAGATAGCTTCTTTCTCGTCTTCGCTGTGGCGTTCTTCCTGCTCGCCTTGAACCAAGGCCTCGGCAGCTTTCTCGGCCTGCCGCTAGAGGAGCGCAGCTGGCTCTACCTTCTGCGTCTCGCCGCCTTCAGCATGATCATCGTCGCCATCGTGCGAAAGAACTTCAGAAAGTAGGCGCAACTCTTGCGCGCCGCTGCGCGAGCGTAGGATGGTCGGGGCGGCGGGATTCGAACTCGCGACCCTTAGCTCCCAAAGCTAATGCTCTACCAGGCTGAGCTACACCCCGACTTGGGCGCGCTGCTTGCCACGCAAGCCCGCGCCCGGCAACCACGCTAACTGGGAAAGATGCGGTGATGCACCCGGTCTCCCGGGCGAATCCCCAGTTCGCGCGCGCGGCCGCCGCGGATTTCGAGCACACCGCGCGTCAGCCCCGCGGCAGGGATGCCGTCCTCCGAATAAGGCGTCGTCCGCTCGGCGATGTTGAGGATGCGGCCGTCTACACCAATGAAAATGATGTCGAGCGAAGACGGCGTGTTGCGCATCCAGAAGCTCGCCATCTCCGGCTCCTGGAAATGGAAGAGCATGCCGCGATCGTCCGGGAGCGGATCGCGAAACATCAAGCCGCGATTGCGCTCGGCATCATCGTCAGCGATTTCGACGGTGAAGCGCACGGGCCCATTGTCCGTGTCGATTGTCAGTTCTTCCGTCTGCACCGCGGCCTCCACGCCGTCGCCCGCCTTTGTATCCGATTGGGCGCAGCCGCCGAGCGCCGCGGTGGCGGCGAAAAGCGCAGCGCCAATAGCCAATTTCCACGACATGAACGACCCCTTTTCGCGGCGGTCTTATCACGTTGCTCGGGGCGGCAAAGTGGCGGCCCGAGGCCTGCTTGCCAGGGCGGGCGGGCGCCTATATATGGCCGCTTCCCCGCGAAGCACGGGTTCCGCGGGCCCTTCGTCTATCGGTTAGGACGTCAGGTTTTCAACCTGAAAAGAGGGGTTCGATTCCCCTAGGGCCTGCCATTTCCCGCCGCCGGTCAGCTATCCCCTGGCCTCCGCCAGATCGACGATTTCCACCTCGGCCCGGACCGTGCCGTTCCATTCGTTGCGCTTCACGCGCACGGCCGCGTGGAAGACACCGTCGCGCTTCATCAAGGCCTCGCCCAACGGCCCCTTCATCGCCCTGAAGGCGACCCCGCCAACCCGCGCGCCGCGCGAATCTTCCAGCGTAAAGCGGACATGATCCTCCTTCACCAGTTTGGAGAACGCGATGCGCACATCCGTCAGCGCCAACACCGGATCCGGATGACCTTGTCCATAGGGGCCAATGCGATCGAGCGCATCGATCAAGCTCACATCCACGGCGCCGACGCCGCCGACTGCATCGACCGTCAGCGCACGCGCTTCGCCGGCGGCGGCCCGCATCTCGCCCTCGAGTTGCGCCGATAGAAAGTCCTTGAGGGGCTCAACCTTCTCCCACTCGACCGTGAGGCCAGCCGCCGCAGCATGGCCGCCACCATTGATCAGCAGGCCCGCCTCCTTGGCCGCCGCCACTGCTGCGCCGAGATTGACGCCGGGCGTCGAGCGGCCCGAGCCTTTCGCCGGCTGGTGTTCGCTGATTCCACCGAGCACGATGGTCGGCTTGTGCAAACGATCTTTGAGACGCCCCGCGGCAATCCCGATCACGCCAGGATGCCAGCGATGCGATCCGACAATGAGGACGGCGCGCTGTTCCGCTTCGGCGATCGCAGCAGTCTCGGCTTCCGCCAGCATCTCGGCTTCGCGCTGGCGCCGCTCCTGGTTCAGCGCCTCCAACGTAGCCGCCAATTCGCGCGCCTCGTCGCCATCCTCAGTCGAAAGCAGTCGCGTCGCCAGCGAAGCATCGCCGACGCGGCCGCCGGCGTTGATGCGCGGCCCGAGAATAAAGCCGAAATCGTAAACGCTTGCGGCGCCGCGGCGTCCTGCGTTCTCGGCCAGCGCGACGAGCCCGATATTCTTCCCATTGCGCAGGATTTTCAGCCCCTGCGAGACAATGGCGCGATTGAAACCGGTGAGCGGCGCGACATCGCAGACAGTGCCGATCGCGGCAAGATCAAGCATCTGAATGAGATCGGGCAGATGGTTCGAGCCGGGCGAACCCCGCCTGCGCGCCTCGCGATTCACCGCCGCCAGCGTCACCAGCACGACGCCTGCCGCCGTCAGGTGACCCTGTCCGGATTTGCAGTCGAGCCGATTGGGATTGACCACCGCGCGCGCCTTCGGCGGCGGCCCGCTCATCAAATGGTGATCGAGCACGACGACATCGAGGCCGAGCCCGGCGGCTGCGTTCAGCGGCGCTTCCGCGGCTGCGCCGCAATCAACGGTGATGACAAGTTCGATGCCCTCGGCCTTCAGCCGTTCGAAGGCAAGCACCGAGGGTCCGTAGCCTTCCTTCATCCGATCCGGCACGTAAATCTTCAGCCCGCGTCCGCGCGCGCGGAAATAGCGCACGAGTTGCGCCGCGCTCGAACCGCCGTCGACATCGTAATCCGCCAGCACCGCGCACGGCCGGCCGCTTACAATGGCGTCCTCGATCGCGCGGGCGGCTTCATCCATATCGGCGAAGCTGGACGGGTCGGGGAAGTGCGTTTTCAGCGTTGGCGTCAAAAACGCCTCGGCCTCCTCGAGCCCAACGCCGCGCGCGGCAAGCAGGCGCGCCGCGATCTCCGGCAGCGAGAACCGCCGCGCAAACGCCTGCACCAAAGCGTGATCGGCCTCGCGCGTACGCCATCGCCGGCCGGTGAGCGATCGCTCAACGCCGAGAAACGCGCCCCCTGCCTCGACTTTCAATGCGGCGCTGTTCATTCCCGGCCCGAATCGACTCTGTCGCGTTCAGCTTGGCACAGCTTGTGGCCAGCGAAAGGCCGTCAGGCGGGCTGACGTATGCGCAACTCACTGACTGTTCCCGTCCCGGCATTGAGGATCAGGCAATGGCTCTGAATCGCGCCGGACTGAATCCGCACGCCATCCAGCAGCGATCCCGAGGTGACGCCCGTTGCCACAAAAACAGCGCCGTCGGAGACGAGGTCGTCCAATGCGTAGCGCCGTTTGAGGTCTTCAATGCCGGCGCGTTCTGCGCGCAGCCGTTCCTCATCGTTTCGTACGATTAGCCGGCCCTGAAACTGGCCGCCGACGCACTTGAGCGCCGCAGCAGCGAGCACGCCCTCGGGGGCGCCGCCGGAGCCGAGATACATGTCGATGCCCGTCTCAGGCTTAGTGCAATGAATGACGCCGGCGATGTCGCCATCGCCGATCAGGTGCACGCGCGCGCCGACATCGCGCAGCGCCTCGATAATGCCGCCGTGGCGCGGCCGGTCCAGCACGCACACGCCAATGTCTTCGGGGCTCACGCCTTTGGCCTTCGCCAGCTCGCGCACGTTCTGCGCGGCGCCCTCGTCCAGATCGACAACGCCATCGGGATAGCCCGGGCCGATCGCGATCTTGTCCATGTAGGTGTCCGGCGCATGCAGCAGTCCGCCCTTCGGCGCGACTGCGATCACCGACAACGCGTTCGGCATAGCCTTGGCGGCAAGCGTCGTGCCTTCCAGCGGATCGAGCGCTATATCGAGTTCGGCGCCTTTGCCCGCGCCCACCTCCTCGCCCACGAACAGCATGGGCGCGCGGTCGCGCTCGCCTTCGCCGATAACCACGCGGCCTTTCATCGGCACATCGTTCAGCGCCGCGCGCATCGCATCCACCGCGGCCTGATCGGCGGCGCGCTCGTCGCCCCGGCCCACCAACCGCGCGGCGGCAATAGCCGCGGCGATCGGCGCACGCGCCAGCGTCAAGGCGAACTCGTCGGTGATCACACTCTTCATGCCCGGCTCCAGCGGGGACCTGCGTGCTCCACCGGCATCACGAACGGCGGTTCCGTGACGACGTCAAGCGCCTCGATGGCCGCCACTGCCGCTTCCATCTCTGCGCGCGCGCAGGTTTGCGTCGTCAACACGATCGGCACCGCAGTCTCGTTAGGCGCCGGCATCTGCAGGAAGCTCTCGATCGAGATGTCCTCATGCGCCACCCGATCCGAGATCGCCGCCACGACGCCCGGCCGATCGGCCACGCGCAGGCGCAAATAGTAACGCCCCCGCTCCGGCGGCGTCGCCCGCGGCGCCGCGGCGAGCTGCGCAAGCGGTCGGCCAAAGGCAAATCCCGCGCGACCCTCGGCCAGATCGACCAGATCGGATGCGACGGACGCCGCCGTCGGCCCTTCGCCGGCGCCACGACCAATGAAAGTGAGCTGCCCTGAAGGCTCGGCGTCAACAACGAGAGCGTTGAGCGAACCGCCGACAGTTGCGAGCGGGTGGTCGAACGACAGCAATGCCGGCCGCACGTGCATTTCGACGGCGCCGTCACTCAGCGTCGCCTTGGCGATCAGCTTGATCCGGTATCCGAGCTTGCCGGCCATGCGGATATCCGTCAGCGACACCCGCTCGATTCCCTCGACGCGCACATGTTCGTAGTCTGGCCGCGCACCGAATGCGATTGCGGCGAGTATGGCTAGTTTATGCGCCGCATCGAAGCCGCCGATATCTATGGTCGGGTCCGCTTCCGCGTACCCGAGCTGCTGGGCCTCCGAGAGCACGCTCTCGAACGAGCGTCCGGAGGATTCCATCTCGGTCAGGATGTAGTTGCAGGTTCCATTCAGAATGCCCGCGACACTGCTCGCGTGCGACCCGGCAACGCTTTCCTTCAACGCCTTCACCATCGGCACGCCGCCGCCGACAGCCGCTTCGAACAGAAGTCTGGCGCCGGTCTTCTCGCTGCTTTCCGCTAGCGCCGCGCCGTGTCGCGCGATCAGCGCCTTGTTGGCGGTGATCACATGCGCCCCGCGCGCCAGCGCTGCTTCCACCGCGTGCTTGGCGACGCCGTCTGCCCCGCCGATCAGTTCGACGAACACATCGATGTCTGCATCCCCCGCCAGCACCGTGGCATCGTCAAACCAGCGATAGGCGCCGAGATCGACGCCGCGCTCGCGTTGTGCATCGCGCGCCGACACCGCCGTCAGCTCCAGCTTTTCATTGAGCCGTGAGCGCGGATCGGCGAACAGCTTCGCCACTCCGCGTCCGACCGTACCTAGCCCGGCGACGCCGACGCGGAGCTTGCCCATCGCTTACTCCGCCGCCGCGGCTGCTGCATTCGACTGCAGGAATTTCTTCAGATTGCGCGCCGCCTGGCGGATGCGCTGTTCATTCTCGACCAGCGCGATGCGCACGAAGCCGTCGCCGTACTCGCCGAACCCAGCGCCTGGAGCCACGGCGAACTCGGCCCCCTGCATCAGCCGCTTCGAGAATTCCACCGAGCCCAGGTGCTTGAACTGATCCGGCAGCGGCGCCCACACGAACATCGAGGCGGCAGGTTTCGGCAGCGTCCAGCCCGCTTTGGCAAACGACTCCAGCAGCACGTCGCGACGCGCCTTGTAAGTGCGACGCATCTCCTCGACGCACTCCTGCGGCCCGTTGAGCGCCGCTGCGGCGGCCACCTGCACCGGCGTATAGGCGCCATAGTCCAAATATGATTTCACCCGCGCCAAGGCCGCGATCAGCCGCTCGTTGCCCAGTGCAAAGCCGACCCGGAAGCCCGCCATCGAATAAGTCTTCGACAGGGTGTTGACTTCGACGGCGCAATCCATTGCGCCGGGCACTTGCAGCACCGACGGCGGCGGCTCGCCTTCGAAGTAGATCTCCGAGTACGCCATGTCCGACAGCACGAACATGTCGTGCTTTTTCGCCATGGCGACCGCGTCCTTGTAGAAATCGAGGTCGGCGGTTTGCGCGGTGGGATTCGCAGGGTAGCAAACCACCATCGCGATCGGCGGCGGCACTGAATGGCGCACCGCGCGCTCGATGCCGCGCAGATATTGCTCCGGCGAATGCGCCTCGATCGAGCGGATGACGCCGCCCGCCATGATGAAGCCAAAAGCATGGATCGGGTAGGACGGGTTCGGCGAGATGATCACATCGCCAGGCGCCGTGATCGCTTGCGCCAGGTTCGCGAAGCCTTCCTTTGACCCCAGCGTGGCAACGATCTGCGTATCCGGATTGAGCGTCACCCCGAAGCGCCGCTGATAATAGCCGGCCATGGCGCGGCGCAGGCCGGGAATGCCGCGCGACGCCGAATAGCGGTTAGTGCGCGGCTTCGCCGCCGTTTCGCACAATTTGTCGACGATGTGCTTCGGCACGGGCAGATCGGGATTGCCCATGCCGAAATCGATGATGTCCACCCCCTCGGCGCGCAGCCGCGCCTTGAGTTTGTTCACCTCCTCGAACACGTAAGGCGGGAGGCGGCGAATCTTGTGAAATTCGGACGAACTCATCGCGGCCGGCGCGATCAGTACGGGTTGTGCGTGCTGCGTGTCTGTTCGATCTCGCGGCGCGCCTCGTCGATAAACGCGTTCGGGTCAGCGACGTCCGGCGGGGTGTCCTGTGCGCGCGGGCTGGCTTGGACTTGCTGTCGCGCCGCCAGCAATTCCGCCTCCACCGCCTGCCAATGCTGAGCATCGGTCGTCGCTGAGGTGCCGCCCGCCGGCACTTCGCGCAGGCTCGGATAGCCTTGGGCTTCCGTCCATTCCGGCGTCGCGCCGTCCGGCGTGTTGACGCATGCGGCCAACGCCGCTGCTGCCGCCAGGACTGCCAAGGCTCTACGCATCGATCGATCTTCCTGGGCGCGATTCCGGCCCTATCTCGTCTCCTATACCAGAGCCTGCCTTTGCGCCACCACGCGAAGCGGCATTACAATCGCGCCAATAGGGAGAATCCGATGACGGATGCCGAGGGCGCCAAGCCAGAGCCTGCAGCGCCGAAGCCCGCCGCAAAACGCCCGCGTAAGCGCGCCGCCAAACCAGCGGCTGCCGGCGCGGCTGCGCCACAACCGGCGCCCGCCGCCGCGAGGCCCGCCGCTGGCGCTCCTTCCGACGCGTCGGCCCCGCTCAACGAAGTGATCATGGCGCAGACCGCCGAGAGCCTCGCCGAGCTTTCCTCCAACCTGACGCAAGCGATGACGCGCGCGAACCAGGTCTTCTCCACAGCCTTCATCGAGCAATCGAAAGACGCGGCGACCTGGCAGCCCGATCCGCTCGGCATGCAAGTGGCGCTGAACGATGTGTGGTCGCATTTGGCCGCACAACCGGAAACGCTGCGCGAAGCACATGCCAACCTTTGGCAGCGTTACGCCGACATCTGGCAAAAGCATGCCGCCTACATGCTCACCGGCCAGCAACCGGACGAAGGCCCGGTGCGCGACAAGCGCTTCAAGGACCCCGAGTGGCGTTCCAATCCGGCGTTCTCGATGCTGCGCGAATCCTATCTCGCCACTGCCGAGTTCATCACGGATTTGGTCGAACGCACCGAAGGTGTCGATGAGGCGACGAAACGCAAAGCGACGTTCTACATCAAACAGGCGGTCGACGCCGCCTCACCCTCGAACTTCCTCGTCACCAATCCCGCCGCTCTGCGCGCACTCTTCCAAAGCGGCGGCGAAAGCTTGCTGAAGGGCGTGCAGAACCTCGCCGCCGACTTGAAGCGCGGCAAAGGCATGCTGGCGATTTCGCAGACCGATCTCGACGCCTACAAGGTCGGCGAGAACGTCGCCACCACACCCGGCAAAGTTGTCTATCGCAACCGCGTATTCGAACTGATCCAGTACGCGCCGACGACCGAGAAGGTGCACGAGATTCCGCTGCTGATCTTCCCGCCCTGGATCAACAAATTCTACATCCTCGACCTTCAACCCAAGAACTCGATGATCAAGTGGCTCACCGACCAGGGCCACACCGTGTTTCTGGTCTCATGGGTCAACCCCGGCGAGGACATGGCCGAGGTCGGCTTCGAGGACTACATGCGCGAAGGCATTTACGAAGCCGTTGGCGCCGTCGCCAAAGCCGCGGGCGTCGAGCGCATGAACACGGTGGGCTATTGCGTCGGCGGCACGCTGCTGGCGGCCACACTCGCCCACATGGCCAAGACCGGCGACCACCGCATCCAGAGCGCCACCTTTTTCGCCTCGCAGGCCGATTTCAAGTGCGCCGGCGACCTGCTTGTCTTCTCCGACGAGCAAGGCATCAAATTCCTCGAAGAGAAAATGGATCAGGCCGGCGGCGTGCTCGACGCGCAGACCATGGCCGACACGTTCAACGCACTGCGCTCCAACGACCTCGTCTGGAACTACGTCGTCGACAATTACTACATCGGCAAACAGCCGCCGCCCTTCGATCTCCTCTATTGGAACGCAGATCAGACGCGCATGCCGAAGGCGCTGCATCTTTTCTATCTGCGCAAGTTCTACCGTGATAATGCGCTGACCGAAGGCAAGCTCGAACTGCTTGGCCAGAAGCTCTCGCTGAAGGACGTGACCATCCCGATCTTCATGCAAAGCTCGAAGGAGGACCACATCGCGCCTGCGCCCAGCGTTTATCGCAGCGCGCTCGCGTTCGGCGGCCCGGTCGAGTTCATCGTCGCCGGCTCTGGCCATATCGCCGGCGTCATCAACCACCCTGCGGCCAACAAGTACCAGTATTGGACCAACCCCAATCTCAAAGGCGCGGTCGAGGATTGGATGGCGTTCGCCAACGAACACCCAGGCTCGTGGTGGCCGCACTGGGATGCTTGGCTCCGTAAGATCAGCGGACCCGACATCGATGCGCGCCGGCCCGGCGACGGCGAATTGCAGCCCCTGGGCGATGCGCCCGGCGAATACGTCAAAGTCCGCTCGAACACCGCCTGAGGCCGCGTGTGAGCGAGCAAACCCAACCCGCGCCGCCCCTGCGCTTCGGCGAAGCCCTCGCGCTCGAACACGCCAACTCCAACCGCAATCCACGCTTCGCCCTTGGCTCGCTCGGCGGCCGTTACATGCTCCTCTGCGTCATCGCCGATCACCAACACCCTGCTGCGAAGGCTGCGCTCTCGGCCATTCCGCTCGAGCGATCGGATGAAGGCGAACGCGCTGTCGCCGTGTTCAACACTGACATGCGCGCCAGTGGGCAAATCGACGCGCTGAGCAAGACCCGGCTCGTCTTCACCGATGCGGAGGCAGCGAAGAAGTGCCGCCTGCTCGATCCGCGCGAGCCAGCCGGCCGCTGGCTCCTCCTCGATCCGAGCCTCCGCGTTCTCTCCATCTGGCCGTTGCAAGCCGCGGCGGACGCCTTGCGGGCGCTGAACGCAGCGCCATCCCCCAGCCTGCAAACGCCAGCGCCAGTATTGATTGCGCCACGCGTGTTCGAACCGGAGTTCTGCGCCAAGTTGATCGCCTATTACCGCGCGCGCGAGCCGGAAGCCTCCGGCGTGACGCAGCAGGACAGCACCGGACGGACGTTCGTCGCCCTGGACGACGCCTTCAAGCGCCGCAACGATCGCTTGATCGACGACCAGAGACTTTGCGACGCGGTTAAGCAGCGCATCCACTGGCGCCTCGCACCGCTGATCGAGCGCGCCTTCATGTGGCGGCCCACGCGCATCGAACGCTACCTTGTCGCCTGCTACGACGCCGAGAGCGGCGGCTTCTTCAAGCCCCACCGCGACAACACCACCCCCGGCACCGCCCATCGCCGCTTCGCGGTCACCATCAATCTTAACGCCGAAGACTATGACGGCGGCGATCTGCGCTTTCCGGAGTTCGGCGCGCAGACCTACCGCGCCCCCACTGGCGGCGCAGTCGTCTTCTCATGCGCCTTGCTGCACGAAGCCACGCCCGTGACCCGCGGCGAGCGCTACGCCTTCCTGCCGTTCCTTTATGACGACGCCGACGCAAAGGTACGCGAAGCAAACAACAAGTATTTGGACGAAAGCATCGCGGCCTACACCGACCGCTAGGTCAGGCCCGCGCTCTCTTCCAAGCCAAGCGCGATATTCAGGTTCTGCACCGCAGCACCGCTTGCGCCTTTGCCCAGGTTGTCCAACAGCGCCACAAGGCGCGCTTCTTCGTCGTGGCCGAAGACGTAGAGCTTCATCCGGTTGGTGTCGTTCAATCCTTCTGGATCGAGCGTTTTGATCGCCGCTGTCTCGTCAGCCGAGGCGACGGTGACGAAACGCTCACCTTCGTAGGCTCGCATGAGTGCGGCGCGCACATCAGCCAGCTTCGGCCGCGCCGGCAGCGCCGAGAGCGGCAGCGGGACTTCGACGAGCATGCCTTTGTAATAGCGCCCGACGCTCGGCGCGAAGATGGGCGCGCGCGAGAGGCCCGCGTATCTCTGCATCTCGGGCACGTGCTTGTGCTTCTGCGTCATCGCGTAGATGCGATACGGAACGCTTGTGTATTCCGGCGCGCCGGCGTTTTCGAACTCCGCGATCATCGCCTTGCCGCCGCCGGAATAGCCGCTGACGGCGTTCACGCTCATCGGCCAATCGCGCGGCGCGATCCCCGCTTCCACCAACGGCCGCACCAGTGCGATAAACCCCGTCGGATAGCACCCCGGATTGGAAATCCGCTTCGACTTCGCGATTCTCGCGCGCTGCTCCTTGCTCATCTCGGCAAAGCCATAAGTCCAGCCATCGGCGACCCGATGCGCCGTCGACGCATCGACCACGATCGTCTTGCCGTTCTCGATCAGCGCAACCGCCTCGCGCGCAGCATCGTCCGGCAGGCACAGCACCACGACATCAACATCGTTCAGCAGCTTCTTGCGCTCGCTGGCATCCTTCCGCTTCTCAGGATCGATCGAGACAACCTCGATGTCGCGCCGGCCCTCGAGCCGCTCGCGAATTTGCAACCCGGTCGTTCCGGCCTCGCCATCGATGAACACGCGAGCACTCATCCCTCACTCCGTCATTCCAGACGCGCGGAGCGCGATCTGGAATCCAGGGGCAAACACACAGCCGTACGATCCCCGGATTCCAGACCGGCCTTCGGCCGTCTGGAATGACGAAGGATGTAGGACGCGCGCCGGCAAAACAAAACGGGCGCTTCGTTGCCGAAGCGCCCGTCCCGTGTACCAGAAGGAAGCGATTAGCGCTTCGAGAACTGGAAGCTCCGGCGGGCCTTCTTGCGGCCGTACTTCTTACGCTCGACCACGCGGCTGTCGCGGGTCATGAAGCCGGCGTGCTTCAGCGCCGGGCGCAGCGCCGGCTCGTAATCGGCCAGCGCCTTCGAAATGCCGTGACGCACAGCGCCCGCCTGGCCCGAGAGGCCCGAGCCTGTGACGGTCGCGATCACGTCGAACTCGCCTTCGCGCTCGGTGACCTTGAACGGTTGATTGATCATCATCCGCAGCACCGGGCGCGCGAAATACGCGTCGCTCGACTTGCCGTTGATGGTGAAATTGCCCTTGCCGGGCTTCACCCAGACGCGGGCGACGGCGTTCTTGCGCTTGCCGGTGGCGTACGCGCGGCCGAACTTGTCGACCTTCTTCTCGCGCGCGACGGCGATGTGTTCGGTGCCCGTGCCGGGTTGGCGGCCGGTGATTTCGCCGAGAGACTCGAGCCCTTGTGCGATGTCGCTCATGTTAGCCGATCCTCGAGTTCTTGCGGTTCTTGGATTTGAAGTCGATCGTCACCGGCTTTTGCGCCGCGTGCGGATGCTCGGCGCCGCCATAGACGTGGAGCTTGCCGAGCTGCTTGCGCGCCAGCGGACTTTCCTTCGGCATCATGCGCTCGACGGCCTTCTCCAGCACGCGCTCGGGATGCTTGCCAGCGAGCACCTTGCCCGCGACACGCTCCTTGATGCCGCCCGGATGGCCGGTGTGGCGATAATAGACCTTGTCGGTCATCTTCTTGCCGGTGAACGCCACCTTCTCCGCGTTGATCACCACGACATTGTCGCCTGTATCGACGTGGGGCGTGAAATCGGCGCGATGCTTGCCGCGAAGGCGCAGCGCGATGAAGGAAGCGAGGCGGCCGACCACAGCGCCTTCGGCATCAACAACGATCCAGCCGTTGGTGATTTCCGAGGCCTTGGCCGAGCGCGTCGAAAGGGTGCGCATGGAATTGTCCTGACGAAACGAAGGCGCGCGTTTATTGCGTTGCGGAATCGGCGTCAATAGGTCGCTTTATTTTCTTTGAATTCAATATCTTCTGATAGCGGTAATATTCCACCGCTTGCTTGTTACCGCCACGCCGCCCGCGCGGCGACGAGCGCCGTCATCCACAGCACCGCCGCCCCCGCCTGGTGCAGCAAGCTCAGCGACAGCGGCGACACCGCAAGCACCGTGATGATCCCCAGCCCGGCCTGCAGCAGCGCAACGAGACCGGCCAGGCCCAGCGCCCACCGCGCCTCGCCCTGCCCGCGGATCATGCCGACAAGCGCCAGCAGCACGGCGACAACCGCGACGATGTAGCCGAGCGAGCGATGCAGCAAATGCTGAGTCGCGTACTCGTCGGTGAAGTTCGCCCAGAACGACTCGAGCCCGAATGCGCTCGAGGGAATCCATTCCCCGCCGATGGTTGGCCAATCCGCGTACGCTTTACCGCCATCGCTGCCCGCCAGCAGCGCGCCGAACATCACTTGCACGAAGATCAAACTCATCAGCGCGAAAGGCGCCCAGCGCCACACCCCGGCTTGCGTCTTCTGCGCCGGCCACACGAAGGCGCCGAGCGCGGTCCAGAGCGCGATCGCCAGAATCGCGAAGGCCATCGCCAAATGGATCGCCAGTCTGAGCGGGCTCACGTCAAGGCGATCGAACAATCCGCTCGTCACCATCCACCAGCCGATCGCGCCCTGTAGACCGCCAAGCACGAACAGCAGCAGCGTCACTCGAAAACGCCCGCGCAAGCGCCCGGTGAAAAAGAAGAACAGCGCCGGCAGCAGAAACACGAGGCCAAGCGTCTGGCCCAAGAACCGGTGGCCCCATTCCCACCAATAGATCTGGCGGAATTCATCGAGGCTCATGCCGTTGTTCTGCGCCTGGTATTCCATCGTACGCTGGTAGAGCGCGAATTCCTGCGTCCACGCCGCCTCCCCCATCGGCGGCACGACGTGCTTCATGAAATCCCATTCGGTGATGGAGAGCCCGCTGTCGGTGAGCCGCGTAGCGCCGCCGACCATGATCATGGCGAAGACGAACGCGCACACGATCAGGAGCCAAACGCCCACCAGCCGCTGCCGCGGCGGCCAAATGTCCTCACCACTCATGCTTGCGCTCGTCCCACGGCGTCTTCCATAGAACCCGGCAAGCGTGACGAAAACGCGGCGCGCCGCCGCGCGGGAGCTCATGATGAATATGCGTCAGCGCAAGGCGGCCGGTTGCGCGGTGCTGTTGGCGTATCTCGCCGTCTATGCGGTCTTGGCGGCCTCGCTTGGCGTTGTGCTTGCGCCCGTTATCCCCGCCTGGGCGCAGCTTATCTATTACGCCATCGCAGGCATCGTCTGGATTTTCCCGCTGAAACCGCTCTTTGCATGGATGAACCGCGGCGCATAAAAAAAACCGCCCCGGAGCGAGGCCCCGGGGCGGCGATGCATCGTGCTCTTCCAACCTTAGTTGTTGAGCAGGATGGACAGAATCACGCCGGTGGCGATGCCGACAAGCAGCAGCTCGCCCCGATCGTCGCGAACGTAGTGGTAACCACGCGGCGGCTGACGCAGGCGTTCACGGCGCCAATCGACTTCGCGATAGTGCGAGCGATGATACTGCGACAGCCGGTCGCCGCGGCGCCATTGCTGCCAGGCCGGCCGATAGTCGCGGCGTTGCATCTGCCGGTAGCTCGGCTCGCCATAATAGAATCGGCTGCCGAGATAGAAACCGTTGTGCTGGCGCCGATTCCAGTGGCGATATTCGCGCCGTTCTTCGCGTAGCTCTCGGCGCGCCTCGCGCAACTCGCGACGTTCCTCGCGAACGTCCTGGCGCGCTTCGCGCACGTCGCGGCGCGTTTGCGCATTGGCCGCGCCGGCGAAGCTCACTGGCCCGACCATCACCAGCGCCGCAAGCGCGGCGGTCTTGAAATGCTTGTGCATGAGATATGCTCCTTCCTTCGACGAGATCTCGTCTGTCTCGTTGTCCGAGAAGCTACTGGCGCGCCGCTGAACGCGTTCTGAGCATGTGTTTCGCATCATTCCCGCCGTGGCGCCGTTCGGCGCCGGAAACGGCGCTTGGCAAATTCCGACACAACTTTTTGCGGCGGGCGGCGGGGGGAACTTTTCTGCCTGCGAGGCGTTTGCTCTGGCCCTGGGCTGCGGGCAAGGCTTGACGGCGTGAGATGACGCGACAGGCGCAATGCGGCTTCCGGGCAGCAAATCGCCAGGAGCCGCGGTGCGTCACGAGCAGACTCATACGATTGGCCTTCAGCCCCCGCCGCCGCTCGACGTGCGCCGGCATGCGCTCTTTCTCGATCTCGACGGCACCCTGGTCGAGTTCGCGGCGCATCCTGCGCAGGTGGTCGCGACCACAGAGTTGCGTGAACTGCTCGCCAATCTCACGCACGCTATGAGCGGCGCCGTCGCACTCGTCACCGGACGCAGCATCGCCAGCGCCGACGCCGTGCTCGAAGGCGTATTGATTCACATCGCGGGCGTTCATGGCTTCGAACGGCGCGCTGGCAAAGCGACGGTGCGCGCGGGCGGCGACACGTCCGCTATCGAGCGCGCGCTGAGTGAAGCGCGCGCCATGACAGCAAACGGGGCGCTGGAAGCGGATATTGAAGACAAGGGCGCAGCGCTCGCATTGCACTACCGTCAGTCTCCCGGCGCCGCCGAAGCAATCCGGCGCGCCGGCGCCGAGCTGGCGCAGCGCCACGGCCTCAGCGTGCTCGAAGGCAACATGGTGTTCGAACTCACGCTTGGCCAACGCACCAAGGGCGACGCCATCGCCGACTTCATGGCCGAGCCGCCCTTCGCGGGTCGCACGCCCATCGCCATCGGCGACGACGTCACCGATGAAGACGCCTTCGCCGCCGTCAACGCCATCGGCGGCGCCTCCGTCCTGGTTGGCGCCGCGCGGGCCACGGCGGCGCGCTTCCATCTCGACGGCACCCGCGCCGTCATGGCTTGGCTCGCAGCAGGGTTGGCGCGATGAGCCGTCACGGCGATCTCGATCTCGCGCCGATAGGCAATTGCAACGCCAGCGCTCTGGTCGATCGCAAAGGCGCCTTCGTGTGGGCCTGCGCGCCGCGCGTTGACGGCGAACCGATATTCTGCGCCCTGCTCTCCGGCGAGAATCCAGCGAACGTGGAGCGCGGCGTCTGGGCGATCGATCTGATCGACCAAATCTCCGCCATCCAGATTTACGAGCGCAACACGCCCGTCCTCACCACGACGCTGACCGACACGCGCGGCGGGGCGATCGAAATCGTCGACTTTTGTCCCCGCTTTCGCCGCCATCACCGCAATTACAGGCCGAATGCTTTTATCCGCATCGTGCGTCCGCTAACCGGCTCGCCGCGCATACGCGTGCGGCTTGCCCCCGCCGTCAATTGGGGCACACACGACGCCGAGTTCACCACGGGCTCCAATCATATCCGCTACCACGTGCCCGGCCTGATGCGGCTGACGACGACGGCGCCGGTTTCGCATGTGCTGCAGGCCCGCGTCTTCCGGCTCGAGGAAGAGCACATCTTCTTCCTCGGCCCAGACGAACCGTTCGAAGGAAACTTGCGTGAGGTCGCGCGCATGATGCGCGATAACACCGAACTCTACTGGCGCAACTGGGTGCGCATGCTGGCGACGCCGCTTGAATGGCAGGCCGACGTAATCCGCGCGGCCATCACGCTGAAGCTCTGCGTGCACGAAGAAACCGGCGCCATCGTCGCCGCCCTCACCACCTCCATCCCCGAAGCGCCGAACAGCGGCCGCAATTGGGATTATCGCTATTGCTGGCTGCGCGACGCCTATTACACCGTGCAGGCCCTCAATCGCCTCGGCGCCGCCGACATTCTCGAAGGTTATCTGGGCTATCTTCGCAACATCATCGATGCAACGCCAAACGGACGCATCCAGCCGCTCTATGGCGTCGGCATGGAGCCCATCCTCGCCGAAGCGGAAATCACGTCGCTGCCAGGTTATCGCGGCATGGGCCCGATCCGCATCGGCAATCAGGCGCACGAACATCACCAGCACGATGTCTACGGTCAGATCGTGCTCTCGACCGTGCAAGCCTTCTACGACACCCGACTCTTCCGTCCAGCCGGCGTCGATGATTTTCACGCCCTCGAAAGCGTCGGCGAGCGGGCCTACGACGTCTACGCCAAACCGGACGCCGGCCTCTGGGAATTCCGCACCCGTGCCGCCGTGCACACCTATTCCGCCGTCATGTGCTGGGCCGCGTGCGACCGCCTCGCCAACGCAGCGCAACGCTTGGGTCTGGGCGACCGCGTTCTCTACTGGCGCGGCCGCGCCGACGAGATGCGGGCTACGATCGAGGAGCGCGCCTGGAGCAGCGAATTGGGCCGCTTCGCCGCCACGTTCGGCGGCAAGGAAATGGATGCAAGCTTGCTGCAAATGATCGACACGCGGTTTCTCGCCGCCGACGATCCGCGTTTTCTCGCCACGCTTGCACAAGTCGAGCACGATCTCCGTCGCGGCGATGTCGTCTTGCGCTACGCCAACGAAGACGATTTCGGCAAACCGGAAACCGCGTTCAACTTCTGCACTTTCTGGCTGATCGAAGCGCTTTACCTCGTCGGCCGGCGCGACGAAGCACGCACCTTGTTCGAACAGATGCTTGCACGGCGTACGCGTGCGGGCCTGCTCTCGGAAGATTGCGACGTCGCCACTGGCGCGGCCTGGGGCAATTATCCGCAGACCTATTCTCTCGCCGGGTTGATCAATTGCGCCGTGTTGCTCAGCAATCCATGGAGCAGCGTGCGATGAGCCGGCTCATCGTCGTCTCCAACCGCGTCTCTGCGCCGGCGCCCGAAGGCGCCTCGAGCCAGGGCGGCCTCGCCATGGCGATTTCGGCGGCGCTGCGAGAGTATTCCGGCATGTGGTTCGGCTGGAGCGGGCGCTCTACGCCGGAATTCACCGGTCAGCTTTCGACGCAACGGGTCAACGGCGTCACGGTCGCCACGATTGACCTCGAAGAACAGGACATCGAGGAATATTACAACGGCTACGCCAACCGCACGCTCTGGCCGCTCTTCCACTATCGCATCGATCTCACCCAGTACGAGCGATCCTATGGTCAAGGCTATGAGCGGGTGAACGCCCGCTTCGCCGATGTTCTGACGCCGCTGATCGAACCCGGCGACCTCATCTGGGTGCAGGACTATCACCTGATCCCACTTGGACGCGAACTGCGCACGCGTGGCTTGAAGAACGCCATCGGCTTCTTCCTGCACATCCCCTGGCCCGCGCGCGAACTGGTGCTCACGCTGCCGCGCCATCGCCAACTGGTCGAAGCGCTCTTCCACTACGACGTCATCGGCTTCCATACCGAAGAGTGGAAAAACGCCTTCCTGAGTTACGTGCTTCACGACGCCGGCGGCATGGCGATGTCGGACGGCCGCGCCATCGCCTTTGGCCGCACCGTGCTGCCCAAGGCCTTTCCCATCGGCATCGATGCGAAGGGATTCAGAGAATTGAAGCAGAGCGAGGAAGCACAAGCCAGCTATGACCGCATGATCGAAAGCAAAGCAGGGCGGCGCATGCTCCTGGGCGTCGACCGGCTCGATTATTCCAAAGGCATTGACGAGCGCCTGCTCGCCTTCGAGCGGCTGTTAAGCGAAAGCCCCGAACTCAAGCGCCAGATCTTCCTGCTGCAAATCTCGACCTTCACCCGCAGCGAAGTCGAAGCCTACCAGGACATGATCGCGCGTCTCGACGCCATGTCGGGCCGCATCAACGGCTTGCACGCCGAGATGGACTGGATTCCGATCCGCAATGTCCATCGCATGCACGGTCGTGACGAACTCGCCGGCATTTACCGCGCCGCCGATGTCGCCCTCGTCACCCCGCTCCGCGACGGCATGAATCTCGTCGCCAAAGAATTCGTCGCTGCGCAGGACGAGGAAGACCCCGGCGTGTTGGTGCTTTCGCGGTTCGCCGGCGCCGCCGCCCAGATGCGCGATGCCCTGATCGTCAATCCGTTCAGCCAGGAGGATGTCGCCGACGCCATCCGCCGCGCGCTGGCCATGCCGGTGGAAGACCGCCGGAGGCGCTGGCGCAGCCTCATGGACGGGGTCGAGCAAGACGACGTGGTGGCCTGGCGCGACAGTTTCGTCCAAAGCCTCGAAGACGCCCGCGAAAGCGGCAAGCGCCGCCGGCCCCGCATTGCCCGCACCGCCCGAGACGGCTAAAGACACCGCTCCCCGCGGGCGACCGCGGTCGGTCGGAGCGTGGCGCAGCCCGGTTAGCGCACTAGTCTGGGGGACTAGGGGTCGCGAGTTCGAATCTCGCCGCTCCGACCAATCGCCTGCTCTTTCGCGCTACCGCACCGCCTTCAGGGCGTTGCCCCCAGCGTCTCCCATCCAAAATCTCTCGCGCAATCGGACGATAGTTCCGCGGCCAAGACCTCGTCGCGGCCGTAGTACCTGGATTCAATGCAGACCTTCAGTCTTTCGGCGGCGCGTCTGTGCTCGCCGTCCGAGTTTGCGCCTTGGCCGGCGCGGCGCGCCAACACGGCAGCGCTTGCCAGGCGATCCTGATATGACGCCGCCATCCACGCGCCCATGCGTGCATCTGCAACTGTGGCGCCGGCACGCCACGAGGGCGGCAAGCCGACGGCCCAACGCAGCCGTGTCCAGGCGCCAGCGGGCCGACACGGATCGCCGTCGAGGTCGGGGTTCAGAATTGGCGTGTCTTCCAGTTCACGATCCGAGAAGCGCGAAGCATCCCGATCGGGCAAGTAGACGTCGCACAAAACATCGCGCAGCGCCGTTCGCTCCGCATTGACGGCGGGATTCAAATAGAACACCCCGGCGCCGCCAAGCGACGAGCTTACCAGCAAATCGCGCCCGTCCGGGCTGAATCGCGCATCGCTCACTTCCGGAATGCGCACCGCACCCAGAAAGCGGCCGGTGCGCGTATCCCAAATGCGCGCGGCATCGCCTGACGCCGTTACGATTCTGGATCCGTCGTGGCTAAAGCTCGCTTGTGAAACCCGATCGAGATGACGAAGTCGCGCGATCTGGCGTTGACCCGCGACATCCCAGATGCGCGCCGTGTTGTCGTACGCACTCGTCACCGCCAGCGCGCCGTCGGCGTTGAGTTCAGCCGCCAGCACGCCATTCTCGTGGCCGCTCAGCGTGTAGAGCAGGCGCCCAGCCGGACTCCACACCCGCGCAGACCCGTCGCGCGACGCGGTGATGATGCGGCGTCCGTCGCGGCTGAAACGCAGATCCCACACCGGTTCTGGATGCTCGAGCACACCGATCTCACGGCCGGTGCGCGCATCCCAAATCTGGGCGGTGTGATCCATCAGCCCCGATTGACCGGTGATGAGGACCTGGCCAGTTGAATCCAGATCGGCTGCGCCCATCGATGGGCTGTGCTCGTCCGCTGGTCCGGACAATCCTTCGCCGACACGAAGCAATTCGCGCCCAGTCACGCTGTCCCAAACGCGCGCGGTGTTGTCGTTCGACGCCGTGACGATGCGCGTTCCATCGGCGCTGAAGCGTGCGCTGGAAACGACATCGCTATGACCGCGCATCTCGGTCTGGACCGTGGCGCCGGCGCTGTCCCACACCCGCACCACATTGTCGTCGGAGATCGTCACGATGCGCTGTCCGTCAGGGCTATAGTCGGCGGCCTGGATCAGCGTGTCCGGAAGCGACAAGAGAAACCCCAGACGCGCGTCCGATACATCCCATACGCGCGCAACATCATCCTCTGATGAGCCGGTCACCACGTGTGCGCCGTTGGGACTGAAGGCTATGTTGTAGAACCTCTCACCTTGCCAGCGCAGCGACAGAAATTCCCGGCCTCCGGCGATGTCCCAGATGCGGGCCTTGTTGTCTTGAGAGGTGGTGACCAGGAACTGTCCGTTGGGACTGAACGTGAGCGTCTGTATCCAGTCACCGCGCCCATATTCAGTACGGAACGTGTCGTCGCCGCGGAAGATCGCAATCTGGCGTCTGGCGTCGACATCCCACACATAAGCCGTGTTCTCCGACGCCACCGCCACGCGCGCCCCGTCTGCGCTCAAGCGCGCCGCGCTGATCGCGCCTTCGATTGTGACAGCGACGAGTTCGCGGCCGTCGGCGGCGTTCCATACCTGGGCGGTTGGACTGTGCTCCCGAGACGACAGAATTCTGTTTCCGCTGGCGCTGAACTCGACTGCGTCGACACCCCATTCGTGAGCCCTGATTCGCAATAGCTCACGGCTGGTTTGAGCATCATGCACGATCACAAAGCGTCCGTCCGTTGACGCGAAGCGTCCGCCATCCGGGCTCATGCGCGAAGAGTCAAGGAAGCCGAAGAACCCGCGCGGATTCGGAAGCGCCCGCCCGCGTGCGGCGTCGAACAGCAGCGGCGCTTCGGTCAGCGGTTCAAAGTATAGAGTGGCGCCGCTCGTTGCATCCCACACCCAGGTGCCTTCAAACCCTGCGCCGACAATCCGCGCGCCATCCGTCGTGAAATTGAGGCGCACAGCTGAACCCTGAGTCTGGATGACCAGCATTTCCTCGCCCGACTGCGCGTTCCACACTCTGATTGTGTTGTCGCCGCCAGCGGTCGCGACCCTCTCGCCGTCGGGCGAATACGCGACTGCTCCCACCCCACCCGTATGACCTCGCAGCGACAACCTCAGCGGCGAGGCCATCATCGCGCGGCGTAATTCGGCTTCGGCCACGCTTGCGTCGAACCCGATCAATGGCCAATCGGAGCCGGCGAGCGCGGCGACGGCATAGAGGCCAGCACGGTCGTAGGCGCCATCCTCAGACGCAACGCGCGCCAGTTCAGCCAGCGTATGCGAGCGCTCGGCCATGCGATTGGACGCGATCAATCCGCCGACAGCGGCGATCGCCAACATGGCAAGCAAGCTCACGCCTGCGCGTTGAATCGCCGTCACGCGCCGATGGCGCCGATCCCGATCCTCGAGCACGCCCGGCGAGACGCCAATGATGCCGGCCACCAGTTTGAGCCAGGCGCTGCGAAAACCGTCACGTCCCTTGCGGGCGTCGCCTGCCAGCGGCTCGAGCGCGGCGGCGTCATCTTTTGTGCTGGAAAAGGCCGCCGGAAACAGTGACAGCGTCAAATCTTCGCCTGCCGCGCCCTTGAGCGGCGCCGTGTCGGCGATAATCGCGAATATCCGCTCGCGGCGTCCGATGCTGACGAAATAGTCGATCTCTTTCTGCACCCACGGACTTGCTGCAGAGGCGGGCGAACACACCACGATCAGCGAGGCCGACGCCTTCAAGCTCGCTTCGATGAGTTCGCTCAATGGCCCGGCCGAAAGCTCCTCGCGATCGCGGAAGACCGGATAGATGCGGTTCGGCTTGCCTTCCCCGATCGGGTCGAACGCACCCAAAGATTTTGGGATGCGGTAGCGTTCCAGCGCGCGGTGCAGCCGGCGCGCGAAAACGCTGTCCTTGCTCGAATAAGAGATGAACGCCGCGTACCGGTACAGCTCCGCCATAACCGATCCCCTCGCACCCGGCGGGAGGTTATCACCCGGTTACCGCGTGTCGAGATGAGCGCGCAGCCGGAATGGCGCGCAGACCATACTCAACGAGGGAAAGCGCCCCTCGCGCTTACGCCCTTCGCGCCATTGGCGAGGCGGCGCGGTTCGGCGCTGGTCAAGCCACCGGCTGCCCCAGTTCGACTTTCGGCATGGCCTTCATCGTACGCGTCTTCGGTCGCGGCAAACCATTGCGCTCGTAAAGCCGCTTTAGATCGGCCTTACGCTGCTCCAATTGCTCGCCGAGTGCGTCGAGGTCAACATCGCCTTGGCGCGCCTGGGCGAACATGCCGTCGCGCATTTCTTCCTCGTGCACGTGATGCTTGATCATCTCTGACAGCACTTTGACGCTGGCGTCGTAAAACTCATCCTCGGGATCGCCTTCGAGGATTTCCGCGATCAGCACTTTCGCTCCGTCATGTTCGACGTGCGCCTCGGTGTAGAGGTCTTCCTCAACAACCTCCTTGACCGCCGGATAGAACACTTCCTCCTCGATCTGCGCGTGAATGATCAGTTCCATGCAGATTTCGTGGGCGATGCGCAACTTGGCCTTCGACCCTTTTGTAGTCTCGAACTTCTCGAACAGCGCTTCTACCGTCCGGTGATCGCCCTTCAGCAATGCGATGGCATCCGCCGGCTTAGCCCGGCCATTGCCCTTGGCCCGTTTCGCACCGGATTTGCCGCTCGCCGTCTTCGCCTTCTTCGCCATCGCATCATCTCCTCGCAGGCGGGAATAATGCTTCGATAACGGCGTGGTCGTTGGCGAAGTTCCAGTGCGGGCTGACAACTGTACGCAATGGCGGCGCCTGCTGCGGGAACCGCCGCGGAGGTGCGTTACTCGAAGTGATGCACCAGCGATTTTGCGTCGGTCATGTCTCTTCTCGCAGGGTTTGCGCACTGATCAGGCGCTCAATCACGCTCTCGGTGATGCGATCGCAACGCCGGCCAAGAAACGGAAACGCTTCGGTCATACTGGAGGCCAGACGCTCGCTGAGCGCCTCGCGCAGCAGCCTGCGCGCCCGATGCAGCCGGGTCTTCACCGTTTCGGGCAGCACGTCGAGCGCCGCAGCCGTTTCCGCGATGCTGCAGTCTTCGACATCGCGGAGAACGAACACGACGCGAAACGCCTCGGGCAGATCGTCGATTGCGGCCTCGAGGGCGCGCCGAATCTGTGCACGCGCTGCGTCGGCTTCCGGCGTCCGCGCCGGATCTCCGTTCGGGAACATGATCACATCGCCGCCTTTCGCCTGCGTCGCTTCGATCTGATCGAGCCCCACCGTTGGCCGGCGTTTGCGCAACCTTCCATTAGCTTCGTTGATCGTGATCCGCGTTAGCCAGGTAAAAATGCTCGCATCGCCGCGGAAGGCATCGAGATTTGCGAACGCTCGCAGATAGGCGTCCTGGACCACGTCCTCGGCCTCCGCGTCCTCTCGCACGACCGCCCGAGCGACCCTGAACAGGCGTTGGTTGCCCCGCTTCATGATGGCGCGGAACGCGTCCCCATCGCCGCTGCGCGCGAGTTTCACAAGCGCTGCCTCATCGAGAGCGGCATGGTCGATCACGACCTTCGGCTGACCGGGCAAGGGCATCCTCCACGTCTGACTTATGTATGGGATGCGGCAGTCAGAACAAAGGTTCCCATCAAACCTGACGTTCCCGGAGCATCGTCGTCACCTCTTCGCGCTGAGGGCTTTGCCGATAGATCCCGTGCAAAGCGCGCGTCACCAGCACCGATCCGTGCTTGCGAACGCCGCGCGCGGACATGCATTCGTGATGGGCCTCGATTATCACGGCCACGCCACGCGGCCGCAGCGCCCGTTCGATCGCGTCGGCGATCTCAGAGGTGAGCCGCTCCTGAATTTGCAGGCGGCGCGCAAACGCATCGACCAGACGCGCGAGCTTCGAAATGCCAACCACACGCTTTGAGGGGAGATAAGCAATGTGAGCAACGCCGCGGATTGGCGCCATGTGATGCTCGCAGGTGGATTCGACGGCGATACCGCGCAAGAGCAATGTCATTGTAGCCGCCGATTTCACCGAAGGTCCGGGCCAGGATATCTTCGGGACGCGCACTGTAGCCGGCGAACCATTCTTCGAAGGCGCGCACCACGCGCGCCGGCGTCTGCTCCAGGCCTTCACGCTGCGGGTCGTCGCCGGCCCAACGGATTATCGTACGCACCGCTTCCTCAGCGGCCTCGCGTGGCGGCCGCGGAAGGCGTATTGAATCGTGCGGCGAGCCGATCTCAAGGGCGCCCTGGAATTGCCTCTTCGTCGTGTCCAGCATGAAATCTCACCTCGATTGCTTCGACCCGCTTTGATGGGCGCACAGGCAGATAGGTTCCCGCCGCCGTTGCCGAGGGAACGTCTTGTCGCTTGAGCGCATCGAAGACGTGGGAGCGTAAACATGAGCGAACACAAAGCTGCCGCTGGCCCTGATTTCACGCTTGGCGTTGCGGTCGCGGATATCGTCGAAGGCGCCACGCTGGCGGGACGTGTCGGCGATAAGCCAGTCCTGTTGTCGCGGCGAGGCGGCGCGTTCTTCGCTGTCAGCGGCGCTTGCACGCATTACGGAGCGCCCCTGAGCGACGGGCTGATCGAAGGCGATCAGGTGAGGTGCCCGTGGCATCATGCCTGCTTCAGCTTGCGCACGGGCGAAGCCCTGGCCGCTCCTGCTTTTGACGCGCTGCCGTGTTGGACGGTGGAAGTGGTCGGCGAGCGCGTTTTCGTACGCACGCCCAAGACAGAAGCAGCACTGGCGCTTCACTACCGGGGGAAAGTTCGGCGCATCGTCATCGTCGGCGGCGGCGCGGCAGGCTTCGCCGCAGCCGACACGCTCCGGCGGCGCGGGTTCGCCGGTGAATTGACGATGCTGAGCGCGGATGCGTCCCCGCCGTGCGACCGGCCGAACCTCTCCAAGGACTACTTGGCCGGCACGGCGCCCGAGGAGTGGATTCCGCTCAAGGACGACGCCTTCTATCGGGAACGTCAGATCGATCTGCGTCTCGGCGTCTCGGTTCGAACGCTCGACCCGCGCCAACGCGTCGTTACGAGCGCTTCCGGCGAAGCGTTTCCCTATGATGTATTGCTGCTAGCGACGGGCGCCTCGCCCATTCGCTTGCCCCAGCCGGATTTCGCGCGAGAGAACGTCCACACCTTGCGCAGCCTCGCAGATGCGCGGGCGATCATCGACGCGGCCGCCCAGGCGCACACCGTCGCGATCGTGGGCGCGAGCTTCATCGGCCTGGAAACTGCCGCAGCATTGCGCACACGCGGTTTACAGGTGGATGTGGTGGCGCCGGAATCGGTTCCGCTGGAGCGCGTCATGGGCGTCGAGATTGGCCGGTTCGTACGCGCGTTGCATGAACAGAGCGGCGCTCGCTTTCATCTCGGACGGACCGCAGAGAGCTTTGACGGTCGCCGACTGAAGCTGAGCGACGGGAGCGTTATCGACGCCGATCTTGTCGTGCTTGGCGTTGGCGTTCGGCCGAACATCGATCTTGCCCGATCGGCAGGGCTCGCGAACGGCAACGGCGTGCTGCTTGACCAGTACTTGAGCACAAGCGCGCCAGAAATCTTTGCGGCGGGTGATATCGCAGAATATCCCGACGCCAGGCTCGCCGAGCGCATCCGCGTTGAGCATTGGGTCGCGGCGGAGCGCCAAGGGCAGACTGCCGCTCTTAACATGCTCGGAGAAAGAGAGCGCTTCTGCGCCACGCCGTTCTTCTGGAGCAATCATTACGGTCAAGCCATTCGCTATGTCGGGTACGCAAAGACCTGGGACTCCATCGAGATAGACGGGTCCATCGAGGCGGGCGACTTCACGGCGCGCTTCATCCGAAACGGACGCCTACTGGCAGCCGCCTCGTTAGGGCGCGACCGCGAGAGTCTCGACATCCACGCCGCCATGGATCGTGAGGCGTCTCGCTGAATTGAGGTCAAGGCGCACTTGCCGCGACGATGACGCGCGCGCGGTTGCGAACAGGCACATCCAGCCCTTCCGCCGTCACCGCGCCGCGCTCGCCGGTCGCTAACAACTGAAAGCGACTGCGGGGCCAGCCGGCGCGCTGCGCGAGATAATCGGCCAGAACTTCCGCGCGTTCGACCGAGAGCTGACGCGTCGTCTCGGCGTTGCCTTCGTCCTGGTCGGAGAGGCCAATCACCCGTACGCTTTCGATGTTGCAGCCGCGGACTGTGCTCGCTTCGATGTCGATGATGCGCCGCGCCTCCGGCGTCAGCTCGCGCGAGCCTTCGTCGAAATAGATATTGAAGTCACGTTGCGCGCATGAGGCCGGATCGAACGGCGCGGACGAGGCGCCTTGTCCACTACTCCCGCCCGTCGCGCTCGCGCACGCCGCCAACGCCAGCAGCGCCGCAGCGCCAAACACCACTTTGAGCTTCATCCCACCCTCCGGCTCAACCGGGCGCGACCTTCATCGCCCGGACCGGAAAGATCAAGCGGAAGAGCCTAGGACTTGGCGCGTCCGCGGCCGCCCTTTTCCACAAACTCGCGCAGCATTTGCGAGGGGCGGAACGTCACCACACGGCGCGGCGTGATCGGCACTTCCTCACCGGTCTTCGGATTGCGGCCAATGCGCTGGCGCTTGGCGCGCACATTGAAATTGCCGAAGCGCGAGAGCTTGACCGTTTCGCCCTCGACCATCGCGTCCTGCATCATTTCGAGCATGCGCGTGAGCAGGCGGTTCGCGTCGGCGCGTTGCATGTTCGCGCGCCTTGCCAGCGCTTCGACGAGATCGGCGCGAGTGACGGTCTTGGCTGACACCGGAGCCCCCTCCGTAGCGCGCCTGCGCGCTATCCGAGGGAAAAGCTAATCGTCTCTTAGGTTTAGGTCAAATATTGCGGGGCCGTTCACATTCGAACAAGGGCCGCGCCCCAAGTAAGTCCGCCGCCTAATGCCTCCATCAGCACCAGGTCGCCCCGCTTGATGCGCCCGTCGCGCACCGCCGCGTCCAGCGCCAGCGGCACCGAGGCCGCGGATGTGTTCCCGTGGAGGGCCACCGTTGAGACTACCTTCTCCACCGGGATGCCGAGCTTGCGGGCGACGCCATCGAGGATGCGCTGGTTCGCCTGGTGGGGGACAAACCAATCCACGGCGTCGAGCGCCACGTCGGCGCGCGCGCACGCCTCCAGCATGGCGCCGGAAATATGCTCCACGGCGTGGCGGAAGACGGCGTTTCCCACCATGCGCACCTTGCCGACGGTCTGCGTCTCCGACGGCCCGCCGTCGACATAGAGCAGGTCGTGCATGCGCCCATCGGTGCGCAGGAACGTCGAGATCACGCCGCGTTCGCCTGCATCGGTTCGCGCTTCCAGGACCACCGCGCCAGCCCCGTCCCCGAACAGCACGCAGGTGCCGCGATCTTCCCAGTCCATGATGCGTGAGAACGTCTCGGCGCCGATCACCAGCGCCGCCTTCGCTTGACCGCGCGCGAGGAAATTGTCCGCAGTCGCCATCGCGAATACGAATCCCGAGCACACTGCCTGCAGATCGAACGCCGCGCCCTGGGTGACGCCGAGTTCGGCTTGAACCCGCGCAGCCGTCGCCGGAAAGGTGAGGTCCGGCGTAGTCGTCGCGACGATGACGAGATCGATGTCCTTGGCCTCGCGCCCGGCGGCCCCCAACGCCTTCACCGATGCCGCGCAGGCGAGATCGGAGGTCAGTTCGCCCTCCGCTGCGATATGGCGTTCACGTATTCCGGTGCGCTCGACGATCCATTCATCGCTGGTGTCAACGCGTCGCGCCAATTCGTCGTTGGTCAACACGCGTTTGGGCAAGTACGAGCCAACGCCGGTCAATACGGAACGCGGCGTCATCAGCCTGCGTCCCCGGCGTCCGCACTTGCAGGAGCGCGCGAGAGGCGCTCGATATTGGCGGCGATTTCTTCGCGATAATGGCTGCGCGCCAGCTTTTCGGCGACGCCGATCGCCGCCGCGAAGCCGCGCCCATTGGCGCCGCCGTGGCTTTTCACCACGAGGCCGTTCAGGCCCAGAAACAGCGCGCCGTTGAAAGTGCCAGGATCCATGCGTGTGCGAAGCTTGCGAAGCGCGGGATAAGCGATCAACGCCCCGAGCTGCGCCAAAGGTCCGCTGGTCAGCGCCTCTCGCAGCAATTGCGCCACCAGGCGCGCCGTGCCCTCGCCGGTTTTCAGCGCAATATTGCCGGTAAAACCGTCCGTCACCACCACATCGACAGTGCCCTTGGCGATATCGTCGCCTTCGACAAAGCCGGTGAAATTGATATCCACGCCGGTTTCGCGAATGAGCTTCGCGGCGGCGCGGATTTCTTCGTGGCCCTTCTGGTCCTCTGCGCCGACGTTCAACAGCGCCACTTTCGGCCGGTCTTCGCCTGAGACCGCGCGCTGAAACGCTTCGCCCATGATGGCGAACTCGACGAGTTGCTCGGCGTCCGCTTCGACATTTGCGCCGACATCGAGCATCACGGTGTAGCCGCCCTTCATCGTCGGCCAGCGCGTGGCGAGCGCCGGACGATGAACACCTTCCATCGTCCGCAGACGGAACATGGAAATCGCCATGTAAGCGCCGGTGTTGCCGGCCGAGACGACAGCGTTGGCTTCGCCGGTCTCGACCGACTGCACCGCGTTCCAGAGCGACGAACCCTTGCCCTGGCGCATCGCCTGGCTCGCCTTCACGTCCATGGCAATGGCTTTTTCGGCCGGGCGCAGTTCGGATGCGCTTTTCGCAGCCCCATGCTTCTCGAGCAGCGTCTCGAGCCGGCCCGCTTCGCCATGGAGCAGAAACCGCACGTCCGGGTGAGCGCGTGCGAAAATGTCGACGCCCTCGACGACGATGTCGGGCGCGTGATCGCCGCCCATCCCGTCGATGGAAAGAACGAGGCCGTTCGTCATATGTGCGTAATTGTCCTGATCGTCCCTGCCGGCTCTGGCGAAGGCGGGGGACCATAGTCCGGCCCCTGGGGAAAGCCAAACCAGCCTAGAGCGGGGGCCAGCCTTCCGGTTGAAACATGGCCGAAATTGGAGCCTCGGCCTGCGCCGCCGCGGCGGTTGCGACATAGCGCGCCAGCACCGGCGCGAACGGGTGCGAATCCAGCCGCCAGACATTGCGCGACAGCGCCGCCTCCAGCGCGGCCGGATCGACCAGCGCCGAAGCGTAGGAGTCGAGCCGCCCATAGAACGCGCCAGCCATTTTGTTCATCCGCTTCGGCACCGCCGTGTCGCTGGTCCCCGCTTCACGGAGGCCGGCGTCAAAAACGCGAAAAAGCTGGTCCGTGAACACTTGCGCCAGGGGCCGGAGATCCGGATCAGCTTGGAGCCGCATCAGTGCGAGAGCGCCATTCACCGTCATCAGTTCGAACCGGCCCTCGATCGTGTCCGGAACTCTCTCCGCGCCGAAGAATTCCCGCCGTCGGCTCGCCTGGGTGACGGCCGCCAGCAACGTTTCGGCGTCTTCATCTGCGCGCGTGCGGTGAAACGGCCAGATCGGCATGTCTCGTCCTGTGCTCCCCCCTTGCCCGTCCGCCCGGCGCGCCGTAGGCCCTGTCACGCGGGCATAGCGCCCAGAAGGGTGACGGATGAAGCGCGGATTCTTGCGTCTTTCGGCGGCGGCTCTCGTTGCAGCTGTTGCAGCAACATCGGCATGCGCGCCGACCCAAACCTACAACGGCTTTTTGCCGGACCGCAACAATCAGGAAATTCCCGACCCGCAAGTCGGCGTCGACACCCGCGACAGCGTCGTCGCCCGCTTTGGATCGCCCTCGACCACGGCGGTCTTCGACGGCACGGCCTGGTACTACGTGAGTTCCGTGCAGGAGAGCATGGCCTTCTACACGCCGCGCACCACCGAGCGCCGCGTCATGGTCGTACGCTTCGATGGCGACATGGTTTCTGGCGTCGAGAAGTACGGCCTCGAGCGCGGACGCTTGGTCAATTACAGCAGCGACGTGACGCCGACGCGCGGACGCGAACTCGGGTTCCTCGAACAATTGCTCGGCAATGTCGGCCGCGCGCCGCCGATCCAAATGGAAGAGCGCGGCGGGCGCCCGAACCGATAGGGTCCGCAAGCGAGTGACAAGAAAAACGCCCCGGCATCGCTGCCGGGGCGTTTGCTTTCAGCCTGTCGCAGATCAACCCTGCCAATGCGCCAGCACTGCGAGCAGTAGGAGCGCTACGATGTTGGTGATCTTGATCATCGGGTTCACGGCCGGGCCGGCAGTGTCCTTGTAGGGATCGCCGACGGTATCGCCGGTGACGGCTGCCTTGTGGGCGTCGGAGCCCTTACCGCCATGGTGGCCTTCTTCGATCAGCTTCTTGGCGTTGTCCCAAGCGCCGCCGCCCGAGGTCATCGAGATGGCGACGAAGAGCCCTGTCACGATCACGCCGACGAGCAGCGCGCCGAGCGAAGCGAGCGCTTGGCTTTGACCGGCGATCGCCCACACGCCGAAGAACAGCGCGATCGGCGCCAGCACCGGCAGCATCGACGGCACGATCATTTCCTTGATCGCCGCTTGCGTCAGGATGTCGACCGCCCTGCCGTAATCCGGCTTGGCTGTGCGCTCCATGATGCCCGGGATTTCCTTGAACTGACGACGGACTTCCCCGACCACGGCCTGCGCCGCGCGCCCGACAGCCGTCATCGACCAGCCGCCGAACAGGTACGGCAGCAAGCCGCCGATGAAGAGACCGACGATTACGTACGGATTGTTGAGCGCAAAGTCAGGCGCCACGCCTTCGAAGAAGCGATACTCGGCAGGGTTGGCCGCGTAGTAGCGCAGGTCTTCGAAATAAGCGGCAAACAGCACCAGCGCGCCCAAGCCCGCCGAACCGATCGCATAGCCCTTGGTGACAGCCTTGGTCGTGTTGCCGACGGCGTCGAGCGCGTCGGTGGTGACGCGCACTTCCTTCGGCAACTCCGACATTTCGGCGATGCCGCCGGCGTTGTCGGTCACCGGGCCGAACGCGTCGAGCGCGACGATGATGCCGGCGACCGAGAGCATGGTTGTCACCGCAATGGCGATGCCGAACAGGCCCGCCAGCGTGAAGCACGCCACGATGCCGGCAACGATGGTGAGCGCCGGCAGCGCCGTCGATTCCATCGAGACCGCGAGGCCTTGGATCACATTGGTCCCGTGGCCCGACTTCGAGGCTTCGGCGACGCTCTTCACCGGACGGAAGCCCGTGCCGGTGTAGTATTCCGTGATCCACACGATCGCGCCGGTCACGAGCAGACCGATGATGCCGCAAACCAGGAGATCCTGACCGGTGACGCCCGCGAGTTCGGACGTAGGTCCGAGGCTCGGCGCGATCGTGCTCCAGCCGACGGTCAGATGGATCGCGGCAGCAAGACCAATCGCCGAGAGAACACCGGCGGCGATCAGACCCTTGTAAAGCGCGCCCATGATGTTGTTGGAGGGCCCAAGGCGAACGAAATACGTGCCGATGATCGAGGCGATGATGGCCAAGCCGCCGATCGCCAGCGGCAGCAGCATCACGTCAGCAACTTCCGTCGCTTCCCGGAACAGGATCGAGCCCAGCACCATCGTCGCCACCGCAGTCACGGCGTAGGTTTCGAACAAGTCGGCCGCCATGCCGGCGCAATCGCCGACGTTGTCGCCAACGTTGTCGGCGATCGTGGCGGGGTTGCGCGGATCGTCTTCCGGAATCCCGGCTTCAACCTTGCCGACCATGTCGCCGCCGACGTCGGCGCCCTTGGTGAAGATGCCGCCGCCCAAGCGGGCGAAGATCGAAATCAGCGAAGCGCCGAAGCCCAACGCCACGAGTGAATCCACAACCGTGCGGCTGGTGGGCTCGAGGCCCATCCACTGCGTCAGCACGAGATAATAGAACGCGACACCGAACAGCGCGCCGCCGGCGACGAGCATGCCCGTCACCGCGCCCGCCTTGAACGCCATCCGCAAACCGCCCGCGAGCGAGTTGCGCGCCGCTTCGGCCGTGCGCACGTTCGCCTGCACCGAGACGTTCATGCCGATGAAGCCCGCGGCGCCCGAGAGCACCGCGCCGATGATGAAGGCCAACGGTATCTGCCAGGTCGGCCAGAACGCGATAGCGAGAATAACGACGACGCCCACGCCGACCCAGCCGATGGTCGTGTACTGGCGGTTCAGATAAGCCTTGGCGCCTTCCTGGATCGCCGCGGCGATTTCCTTCATCCGGTCAGAGCCGGCGCTCGCCTTGGTGATGGCCTGGGTTTCTAGAAAGCCGTAGATCGCCGCGACAATACCGGCGGCGACCACCAGCCAAAGGATGAGATCGTTGCTCATGTTGTGAGGTCCTGGGCGCGCGCCGCGATCGACGGCGCCGGGTTGGGGAATTGGGTTGGCCGCCCCGCGACAGTCCGTCTGCGGAAACGCTTCCCCCTCAGGTGGCGCGCTTACTGCCAAAAGTCGCTGGATTCCGCAATGGCGGGACAGCTCTGCGGATTGTCAGATCCCGGAACCCTGGCTCGAATAGGTCGCGACGATGGTCACCGGCCCCACCGCCCGTTCACCCAACGCTTGAATGGCGGCCGCCCGATACACCTCGATGGCGCGGGCTTCGTTCAAGGCGTTGGAATCGCTTGGGTCGGCGAGATCGTTGGCATGGCTCGCGCGGACCAGGGCGTCGCGCAGGAAATGCGCCCGCTCGCGGGTGCGCCAGAGATCGACGCCGTTGGCGATCTCGATGCGGATCGAAACGAACAGGTAGTTGACCAGCACGCCGTCCCGGACCACCGGGACTGCAAGATAGGGCGCATCCATCGACCGCGACGAAAGCTGCTCGCCCTCTTCCGTCTCGCCCTTGGCCTTGGCCTTCTCGCCGCCGGAGGCATTGGCGAGCCCCGCCAGCAAAGTCGACGCAATCATGGCCGCGGCGATCGCGCGCGCAATGGCGTGCTGCTTCTTCATGACGCGAAGCGTCCGCCACAATGGTTAGCGAGAAGTTACCGGCCGAGCTTGTGCGAATATCCCGCTTCCGGAATATCAATCGGTTCGCCGCGGGCGTTGGCAAAGATCACCCCATGGCCGGCTTCCACCTTGCCGATGCGCGCGAGGCGCAGCGCCTGGCTGCCTTCCGCCGCTTCGATTGCCCCGCGCCGCTCAGCGGGTGCGGTGAACAGCACAACATAATCGTCGCCGCCGGTGATCAGTTGGCGCACGTCGCCGCCGGTGAACGCCCAGCGCTCCGCGGGGATCGAAAACGGCACCGCGTTGAGTTCGATCAGCAGCGCGACACCAGAGGCGGCCGCGAGCTTCTGTGCGTCAGCCACCAAGCCATCTGACACATCCATCGAAGCGGATGCGAACTTCGAGACGATCGCCGCGCTCTCCAGGCGCACGAAAGGCGCCAGATACGCCGTCATCAGCCACGCTGCCTCCGCATCGAAATCCTCATTCGGCAGCTTCAGATAGTCTGGCATCTGATGTGACAGCGGCCGCGACTCTGCCTGCGCCTGCAGTTCGTCGCGATCCATGCGCAGACGTGCGAGTCCGATTTCGCCCTTGCGCAATTGCAGCCCAAGCCACGCCGAGCCGATCTCACCGCCGATCAGCCACACGTCTTCGCCGACATTGGCGTCAGCACGCGCCGGCGTGCGCGGTCCGAGCGGTTCACCGAACATAGTGATGGAAATCGTCAGCGGGCCAGGCGTCGACGTCGTGTCGCCGCCGATGAGATTGATGCCGAAGAACGCAAGATCGCGCCCCAGCGCTTCAGCGAACGTCTTCAATTCGGACGCAGGCCGGGTTTCGCTCCAGGTCAAGTTCAGCAGCGCCGCTGTCGGCCGCGCGCCCTTCGCGACGATGTCCGAGACATTCACCCGGAGCGCCTTCATCGCCACCGTTTCGATTGGATCGTTAGCAAGAAAATGCACGCCTTCCACGATCGTATCCGAGGTTACGACAAGCGCGCCATTCGCCTCGAGCACCGCGGCGTCATCGGCAAGCGCCCGCGCCGCAGCGCTGGTGGCGTGCGGTGCGAACAGATCGCGGATCACGGCGAATTCGTCGGCGGACATGAACTCCGCTTATGCGCCTTGTCCCGTGGGACGCAAGTCGCGCGCTGCCGCATCCAATGTCGCGTTGACGAAACCCGGCTCTGGCCCATCGAAGAACGCTTTGGCGATCTCGACATATTCGTCGATCACCACCGCCACTGGGATATCAGTACGGCTCTCCAACTCTGCGGCGCCCGAACGCAGGATGGCGCGCGCCACCGCGTCAATCCGCTCCAACCGCCAGCCTTTGCTCAAATGCCTGGCGATCGCGCGATCGAGCGTCGCCTGTCGGTCGACCGCCTTCTCGACGAGTATCTTGAACAAATCGAGGTCGCCTTCGGCGTCGGTGTAAGATGCTTCCGTCTCGCGCGGCAGTTTACCCGCAGTAAAGTCGGCGATGACATCCGCTGTCGTCGCGCCGGATACTTCCATTTGGTAGAGCGCCTGCACGGCGGCGAGCCGCGCGACGCTGCGAGCCAGGTTGGCGCTCATCGCGGGCCGCCTCCGAACCGGCGCTTGATCGCGACCATCGAAAGCGCCGCTTTCGTCGCCTCTCCGCCTTTGTCGCCGCAGGCCGGGTCGGCGCGAATCTCGGCCTGCTCGAGGTTTTCGACAGTGAGGATGCCGTAGCCGATGGCGATGCCTTCGCGCGTCGAAAGTTCCATCAATCCGCGCGCGCTCTCGCTGCAGACATAATCGTAATGACTGGTCTCGCCGCGCACGACACAACCTAGCGCCACGAACCCGTCGTACCGTTTGCTGCGCGCCGCATGCGCGATCGCCGCCGGGATTTCGAACGCGCCCGGCACGAAAATGCGGTCGAGCGTTGCACCCGAGTCAGCCGCTGCCGTCTCGGCCCCGCGCTGCATCATGTCGGCGACCCCGCGATAATAAGGTGAAATCACCAGCAGCAAACGCGCGCCGGGCAGCTTCGGCGCCGGAGATTTGTCGGCAACGTCCTTCACGACGCAAACCCGCGCCAGCCGTCGATGCTCAAGCCATAGCCTTCAAGGCCCACGATCTTCTGCGGCGCGCCGAGCACGACCATCCGCCCCACGCCCAATTCTCGCAGAATCTGCGAGCCTAGGCCGATGACGCGGCGAATGTCGTCGGCCTCGACCTCGAGCGGCTCGCCCTTCAAGCGCCGCGAGATCACGTCCGGCACCAGATCGCGCAACAGCACGATGACGCCCGCGCCCTCCGCCTCGATTTCCGTCACCGCACGATCGATCAGGCCCGCGCGCCCGCCATAACCGCCCATCACGTCGGCGGCGAAGTCGATGCGATGGACGCGCACCAAAGTCGGCCTGTCGGCGCCGATCTCACCCTTCACCAAAGCGGCATGCTCGACACCGTCGAGCTTGTTGCGGAACACGACGAGCCTGAATCCCTTGCCGCCGCGCACCTCGAACGGCGCCTCGGCCACCTTCTCGACAAGCCGCTCATGCACGCGCCGATAGGCAATCAGTTCGTCGATCGCGCCGATCTTCAGATTGTGGAATTGCGCAAACGCGATCAGCTCCGGCAGACGCGCCATCGTGCCGTCGTCGTTCATGATCTCGCAGATCACCGCCGAAGGATTGAGCCCCGCGGCGCGGGCGATATCGACGCTGGCCTCGGTATGCCCCGCGCGCAGCAGCGTGCCGCCCTCGCGCGCCGTCAGCGGAAACACGTGGCCGGGCGAGACGATATCGCGCCGGTCCTTGGTCGGATCGATCGCCGTGGCGATGGTCAGCGCCCGGTCATGCGCGGAAATGCCGGTCGACACCCCGTCGCGCGCCTCGATCGACACCGTAAATGCGGTGCCCATCCGCGTCTGATTACGCGGGGTCATCGGATCGAGGCCCAGCGCCTCGGTCCGTTCCGGCGTCAACGCCAGGCAGATCAACCCGCGCCCGTAGCGGGCCATAAAGTTCACTTTCTCCGGCGTCGCAAACTGCGCGGGGATAACGAGATCGCCCTCGTTCTCGCGATCCTCTTCATCGACGAGAATGAACATGCGCCCTTCGCGCGCCTCCTCGATGATCTCGGGGATCGGCGAGATCGCGCGCTTCAACTCATCGATCGGGGACGGCTTGGCCGCCATCTAGGTGTCTCTCCGCGCTTCCACGAGCCGTGCGGCATAGCGCGCCATCATGTCGGCTTCCAGGTTCACTTTATCGCCCGCGCGCAGTTTGGACAGCGTCGTCACCGCCCAAGTGTGCGGAATGATCAGCACGCCGAAGCCCTCGTCATCGACCTCGTTCACCGTCAGCGACACGCCGGCGATGGCGATCGAGCCCTTCGGCGCGATCAGATGCGCAATCTCCTGCGGCGGCTTTATGCGCAAGCGCCAACCCTCGCCGTCCTGCGTCACTTTCAACACTTCGCCCAGCCCATCGACGTGACCCTGCACGATATGACCGCCAAGCTCATCGCCGACACGGAGCGAGCGTTCCAGATTGACGCGGTCGCCCTCCTTGAGATGACCCATCGTCGTCAACGCCAAGCTCTCCTGCGCCACCTCGACGACGTACTGCATGCCGTTCGGATTTGCCTCCGCCTCCACCACGGTCAGACACACCCCGTCGTGCGCAATGCTCGCGCCGATGTCGGCGTGGGTGTAGGGCGCAGCGATAGTGAGCCGCGTCAGTCCCGGCAGTGTCTCAACCGCCTTCACCTCACCCAAAGCCGTGACGATGCCAGTAAACATCAGCGAGCCCGTTCGTAGCTTTCCCAGATGTCGGGTCCGAGCTCGCGCAATGCAACGCGGCGAAACGCCGGCGCGCTCGCCAGACTTGTCAGCACCAACGCCGCAACGCCCGCGCGGCCTTCCGCGCCGAGCACGATCGGCGCACGAAACCACTCGATCCGGTCCACGGCTTCCGCCGCGATAAGCGACGCCGCAAGGTGTCCCCCGCCCTCGCACAGCACGCGCTCGATGCCCTGTTCCAGCATAACCGCGAGCGCCGCCTCCGCATCGATGCCGCCCGGCCCGCGCGCCACGCCTGCGGTGCGCGCGCCGGCCGCTTCCAGCGCTGCGCGGCGCGCCTTGTCGCCGTCGGCCGCGCCGATCACCAATAGCGTCGCGCGATCGAGCGTGTCGAACAGCCGTCCCAGCGGCGCGATCGAGAACTCAGTGTCGAGCACCACGCGCACCGGCTGGCGCCGCGGCGGCGGAGTAGCGCGCGCCAGCAATTCCGGATCGTCCGCCTTCACCGTCGCCGAACCCACCAGCACCGCATCGTGCGTTGCCCGCAGTTTCTGCACCTCGGCGCGCGCCGCCTCGCCCGTAATCCACCGGCTCTCGCCCGCGCCCGTGGCAATGCGCCCGTCGAGCGACGTCGCAAGCTTCAAGGTGACATGCGGGCGGTTCATGCTGAGGTCTTAGGTCTTCCCCCCTTGTGGGGGAAGACAGACCGGCGCGCGAGCGCCGGTCAGATGAGGGGTGCTGGCGCAGGACCTTCAAGCATTGCGCGCTCACCCCTCACCGGCGTTGGTTCCGCCAACGCTGTACTCTCCCACACGGGGCGAGGACCTATTCTTTCGCGCCACGCTTCGGCGCCTTCTCCGCCTCTTCGATGAAGTCGGCGAAGTCGGAGGCCTCGGTGAAATCCTTGTAGACGGAGGCGTAGCGGACGTAGGCCACGGAATCGAGATGATGCAGCGCCTCCATCACCATCTCGCCGATCGTCGCTGACGTGATCTCGCTTTCGCCGGAACTCTCGAGCTTGCGCACGATGCCGGAGATCATCTGCTCGATCTGATCCTCTTCGATCGGACGCTTCCTGAGTGCAATCGCCAGCGAGCGGGCGAGCTTGTCGCGGTCGAACGGCACGCGCCGGCCCGAACGCTTCAGCACCACCAGATCGCGGAGCTGCACCCGCTCGAACGTGGTGAAGCGCGAGCCGCACTTGTCGCATTGCCGCCGGCGGCGGATCGCAGCGCCGTCCTCGGTCGGACGGCTGTCTTTCACCTGGGTGTCTTCGTTCTGACAAAACGGGCAGCGCATGGACGCTCGCTATCGCTCGCGGGGAACAGGGAACAGCTTGTAGCGAGAGTCGCAGTGATCCCTACGCCCTATTCCCTACTCCCCATTCCCTCGTTCAATAAATCGGAAACCGCGCCGTCAGCTGCTCGACCTTGGCCGCGACAGCCGCTTCGACGGACGAATTATCACCGTTCGTTCCCTGCAACCCATCCAGCACTTCGCAAATCATATCCGCGACTTGCTGGAATTCGGCCGGGCCAAAGCCGCGCGTCGTGCACGCCGGCGAGCCCAGCCGAATGCCCGAAGTGACCATCGGCTTTTCGGGATCGAACGGAATACCGTTCTTGTTGGTGGTGATCAGCGCCCGCTCCAGCGCCTGTTCGGCGCTCTTTCCCGTCGCCCGCTTCGGCCGCAGATCGACCAGCATGACGTGGCTGTCGGTGCCGCCCGACACCACTGCGAGCCCGTTCTCGATCAGCCGGTTCGCCAGCACGCGCGCATTCTCGAGCGTGCGCCTGGCGTAGAGTTTGAACTCGGGCTGCAGCGCTTCGCCGAAGCTCACGGCCTTGGCGGCGATCACGTGCATCAGCGGCCCGCCCTGCAAACCCGGGAAGACAGCAGAATTGATCTTCTTGCCGATGTCTTCGTCGTTGGAGAGGATCATGCCGCCGCGCGGGCCACGCAGCGTCTTGTGTGTGGTCGTCGTCACCACGTGCGCGTGCGGCAGCGGCGAAGGATAAACGCCACCCGCGATCAGCCCTGCATAATGGGCCATGTCGACCATCAGAATCGCGCCGATCTCATCGGCAATCTCGCGGAATCCTTTGAAATCGATGTGGCGCGAATAGGCGCTGGCGCCCGCCAGGATCAGTTTCGGCTTTTCGCGGTGCGCTATCTCGCGCACCTGATCCATGTCGATCAGATGATCGTCCGGCCGCACCCCGTACGCCACCGGATGAAACCACTTGCCGGAAATGTTGACCGGCGAGCCGTGCGTCAGGTGACCGCCGCAAGCCAGATCCATGCCGAGGAATTTGTCGCCCGGCTGCAGGAGCGCGAAGAACACGGCCTGATTGGCGTTCGCGCCCGAGTGCGGCTGCACGTTCGCGAACGTGCAATCGAACAATCGCTTGGCGCGATCGATCGCGAGCCGCTCGGCCTCATCGACGAATTCGCAGCCGCCATAATAGCGGCGACCCGGATAGCCCTCCGCGTACTTGTTGGTGAGCACCGACCCTTGCGCCTGCAGCACCGCCTTCGAGACGATGTTTTCCGAAGCGATCAGTTCGATCTGCTTGCGTTGGCGGCCCAATTCGGCGGCGACCGCAGCCTGAATGTCAGGGTCGGCGCGCTCGAGAGAGGCCTCGAAGAAGCGATCGCGTTCGGCGGCGTGTCCGGCGGCCTGGGTCATGCGGGCGGTCCAAGTTCAGGTGTTGGAATCTGTCGCGACCATAGTTCGCTCCCCGCCGGTAAGCAAAATTCCTGATCTCTTCCCGTAATCGGAGGCATAAACTGTATAAATCCGACCTAGGCCGATAGTTATACTTGCCGGTTCCATGGTTTGGCGCCTATACGCCAAACAGCTCATTGTATTCGTTCAGAAATAAAGGCCGCTCGATGCAGGAGGAGAATGAGCTCGCGGTCACCGGCGCCGGTGACGCGATGCGCATGACGACCGACATCGTCGCCGCGTTCGTCGCCAACAATAAGCTCTCGCCGGAAGAGTTGACCGACCTTATCCGTTCGGTTCACCGCACCTTGAGCGGGCTTTCCGATGGCGCGGCTGGCAAGCCGCAGGAACGTCCGAAGCCCGCCGCCCCGATCAACAAGTCGGTCCAGCACGACTACATCGTCTGTTTGGAGGACGGCAAGAAACTGAAAATGCTCAAGCGTTACTTGCGCTCGACTTACAACATGTCGCCCGACGAATATCGCAAGCGCTGGAACCTACCCGCGGACTATCCCATGGTGGCGCCCGCTTACGCCGCCCGCCGCTCCGAGTTCGCCAAGAAGATCGGTCTCGGCAAAGGCGTCCGTCGCAAGGACTAGTGGCAACGGTCAATTGTCAGTAGTCAATACGCCGCGGCGCGTAAACGTTCTGCTGCGACTGACTACTCAATACTGGCTACTAACGTCCCTTCAGCGCCCGCTCCAGCTTTCGCAACGCCAGCGCGCGGACGTCCGCGAGCGCCGCATTCGCCGGCGCCTGCACGACGACTTCAACGCCGCTGGCGACATCAACGGCCGCGACCCGCTGCACCTCCCCGATCCGGGTGATTTCGAAAATGACGTCGGGCTCGCCCGCCTTCACGCGGTCAGATGCACCGGGCACATCGCCCACACCGCTTTGAGCGAGGCCACGAGCCGGTCCATCAGCTCATCGTCGTGGAAGGGCGAGGGCGTGATGCGCAGGCGTTCGGTGCCGCGCGGCACCGTCGGATAATTGATCGGCTGCACGTAGATGCCATGCTCGTAGAGCAGAATGTCGGAAATCTTCTTGCAGCGCGCCGCGTCGCCGACCAGCACCGGCACGATGTGCGTAGTGCTTTCAGACATCACCGGCAGGCCCGCTTCGCGCAGCAGCGCCTTCAGCCGCTCGGCGCGATCCTGCAGCCGGTCACGCAAATGCGGGCACTCGCGCACGATCCGCACGCTTTCCAGCGCCGCCGCCGCGATCGAGGGCGCAAGCGAAGTGGTGAAGATGAAGCCCGATGCGGTCGAGCGAATCGCATCGATCGCCGCGGCCGGCCCTGTCACGTAGCCGCCCATCGTGCCGAACGCCTTGGCCAGCGTGCCTTCGATGAAGTCGACGCGATGCATCACGCCATCGCGCTCGGCGACGCCGCCGCCTGTCGGCCCATAGAGGCCAACGCCGTGCACCTCATCGAGATAAGTCATCGCGCCGTAAGCCTCGGCGAGATCGCAGATCGCTTCGATCGGCGCGGTGTCGCCGTCCATCGAATAGACGCTTTCGAACGCGATCAGCTTCGGCGCGTGCGCCGGCGCTTCGTTGATCAAAGCTTCGAGGTGCTGCACGTCGTTGTGACGGAACACGCGCCGCTCGCACTTGGCCCGGCGGATGCCCTCGATCATCGAGGCGTGGTTCTGCGCGTCGGAAAATATCCAGAGGTCTGGAAAGAGTTTCGCCAACGTCGAGAGCGTCGCGTCGTTCGAGACGTAGCCTGATGTGAACAGCAGCGCCGCTTCCTTGCCATGCAGCGAGGCAAGCTCGCGCTCGAGATCGACGTGATAGCTGGTGGTGCCGGAGATGTTGCGCGTGCCGCCTGCGCCGGCGCCGACCTTATCCAGCGCCGCGTGCGCCGCATCGAGCACTTCGGCGCTTTGGCCCTGGCCCAGATAATCGTTCGAGCACCACACCACGATGTCGCGCGTCTTGCCGTCCGCCGTCCGCAGCGTCGCGTGCGGGAAGCGGCCGCGTTCGCGCATGATGTCGGCGAACACGCGATAGCGGCCCTCGTCGCGGATCGTGGCGACGGCGTCCTCGAAAACCTGTTTGTCGGCGTCTCTCAAGGTCGGCGCATCTCGTTTGGCGTGATAGTGACGTAGCCGCTGATCTAGGACTTTGCGATAGCTCAAAGTAACTTAGCTCATGATCTCCGGTAACTGAGGCGCGTGCGCGCATCGGAAGCCGCTTAGTTGCGAACGAGTCGCATGAACTACACCGGAAAATACCCTGCCTCCCGTCCGCGGCGGCTGCGCCAAAGCGATTGGGTGCGCCGGCTGACGCGCGAACATCGTTTGAGCGTCGACGATCTGATCTGGGCGCTCGTCGTTCACGACGGCGCCGAGGACGAGATTCCCGTCGCCGCAATGCCCGGCACAGCGCGGCTTTCCGTCCGCGCCGCCGCCGACGCCGCCAAGCGCGCGCAGTCGCTCGGCATTCCGGCCATCGCCGTGTTTCCGTTCATCGACGCCGCGAAGAAAGATGCGAGCGGCAAGGAAGCGCTCAACGCCAACGGCCTCGTCTGCACCGCAGTGCGCGCGATGAAAGACGCCGCGCCCGATGTCGGCATCATGGTCGACGTCGCGCTCGATCCGTTCACCGACCACGGCCACGACGGGCTTTTGAAGGACGGCCGCATCGCCAACGACGAGACGTTGAAGGTGCTGGTCGAGCAAGCGATCGTGCAAACCCGCGCCGGCGCCGACATCGTCGCGCCGTCCGACATGATGGACGGCCGCGTCGGCGCCATCCGCGCCGGCCTCGACGGCGCCGGCTTCCAGGACACTTTGATCATGTCCTACGCCGCCAAATACGCTTCCGCCTTCTACGGCCCCTATCGCGAAGCCATCGGTTCGGGAAAACTCGGCAGCGGCGCAACGGCCAATCCCGGCGACAAGCGCACCTACCAGATGGATTTCGCCAACAGCGACGAAGCCATGCGCGAAGTCGCCATGGACGTCGCCGAAGGCGCCGACATGCTGCTGGTGAAGCCGGGTTTGCCGTATCTCGACATCGTCTCGCGCGTGAAGCGCGAATTCGGCCTCCCCACCTACGCGTTCCAGGTCAGCGGCGAATACGCCATGATCAAAGCCGCCAGCGCCAATGGCTGGCTCGACGAAGACCGCGCCATCATGGAAAGTCTGACCGCCTTCAAACGCGCAGGCGCCGACGGCGTGATCACATACTTCGCGCCCAAAGCGGCGCAGCTGTTGGGCTAGCCCCCGAGCGGCTGCTCAGGCCGGCACACGCCCGTAAATTCGTTGCTCAAACCGAGGTTGAATTCCGTGTGTCCGTCGCCGCGGCGATAGGTGAACGAGAACTCCTCGTCCCCGGCCCTGAAGTTGTCATTGTCCCACACGCACCCAGCCAGGAGATGGCACCTGTTCGCGCTCCACGTTCCATCGGGCCGCTGGTCCTGAAGCACGGCGGTTCCGAGGTAGCCTTCCGTCCCGAAGCGGAAAGAGCGAAGATTGCCGCCGGCGTCTTCGCATCGGTAGGTCTGCGGCGATCCAGGCCCCTCGGTCGCGCAAGCGCTCAACGCCAGCAGAAGCATAAGCACAGACGCGCGCATGGCCGCCTCCGCGAAAGCGGCAAGTGTCGAACCGCACCCAAGCTTCTGTCAATCTGAGCCCGGCCCGCATCTGGGTTCGAAGATGGCTGCCCTTCGGCTTTAAGCCGCCCGCTGCATCGCCGCTTTCGCAACCGCCTGGCGCACGCTTTCGGCCACCGCTTCGCGCGCGCTGGGATTGTCGGGCGACATCGCCGTCAGCTGCACGACGCCGTTGACGCACATTTCGAGCGCAGCGCGCGCGGCGTCATTGCGCTGACTGCGCAGGGCGATGACTTGCAGCGCGAAGGCCGCACAGGCGCGCATCAGCGGGCCGTCGCCGGCATTGACCGCGTAGGACTGCACGAAGCGGAGCGCCGCTTCGCACGCATCGACCTTGCGCGCGTCCGTCGCATAAGCGAGCGCTGCGACGGTCAGTTCCTCGACCGCCTTCTCCAGCGTCACCGCCGCCTTGGCCCCGCCGCTGGCGTCGGCCTTGCGGCGCTGCTTGGGGGCGCCGGCGGTGACGATGCCGGCGCGGCGACAGGGGCCGACATAGCCCTCCGCATCGATAAACTCCCGCGGCTTGCTCAAGACCTTGGTGATCGTCGCCGTCAGCACCTTGGCCGAGATCGGCTTGCCGATCAGCGCATTGGCGCCGGCGTGGCGGCATTGCTCGGCCATGGCGAGCGAGAACGCGCCGGAGGTGACGAAGATCGCCTGCTTGCGGCCCGGCAGCTTATGATTGCGGCGATAGAGGCGGGTCCACGCCGCACCATCGAGCGGCGCCATCTCGAACGCCGCGATCACCACGTTGGCGTTATAGGTTTCGAGCAATTCGAGCGCGGCGGCCTGGTCGGCGACGGTTTTCACCTTGTCGACGCCGGCGTTGCGCAGCAAGTCGACGATGATCTGCGCTTCGAACTTGTTCGGCTCGACGACACAAACGGTCCAAGTCTTCACGTTCAAGGTCAACGCTCCACCCAGGAATTGCGTAAACTACACGCTAGCGTTTAAGAGACCTTGAAAAGCGTACGTAGCGTCAACTACAAACCGGTGCGCCGTTAACCACGCCAAGCGCTGCGCGCCTCAGCTCTTCGGACGCTCCAGCCGCGCGATCAAGCTCGACGTGTCCCAGCGTTTGCCGCCCATCGCCTGCACGTCAGCGTAATAAGCATCGACCAGCTCTGTCAGTTCTAGCTTGGCGCCGTTGCGCTCTGCTTCATCGAGCACTAGCCCAAGATCCTTGCGCATCCAGTCGACGGCGAAGCCGAAATCGAAGCGCCCTTCGCTCATCGTCTTCCAGCGGTTTTCCATCTGCCAGCTTTGCGCTGCGCCCTTGGAAATCGCCGCAATCACTTTCTCGATGTCGAGATCGGCGCGCTTGGCGAAGTGCAGGCCTTCCGCCAACCCCTGCAACACGCCGGCGATGCAGATTTGGTTCACCATCTTGGCGAGCTGTCCCGAGCCCGCCGGGCCGATCAGCGTCATGTTCGTCGCATAGGCCGCCATGATCGGCTGCGCTTCGGCGAACACGCTCGCCTCGCCCCCCGCCATCACGGTGAGCCTGCCGGCTTCTGCGCCGGCTTGGCCGCCCGACACCGGCGCATCGAGAAAGCCCAAGCCGCGCGCTTCGGCCTTCGCCGCTAGCTCTCGCGCGATTTCCGCCGACGCCGTGGTGTGATCGACGAAGATCGCGCCCTTGCGCATCGTCGTCGCCGCCGCCTCGAACACTTCGCGCAAATCACGGTCGTTGCCTACGCACGAAAAGACGATGTCGGCGCCGTCGGCCGCGTTGGCGACAGAGCTATACGTGCGTCCCTTGTGCTTCTGCGCCCAATCGCGCGCCTTTTCCTCGGTGCGGTTGTAGACGGCGACGTCGTGACCGGCGCGCGCCAGATGCCCGGCCATCGGTCCGCCCATCACGCCCAGCCCAATGAACGCAGTCTTCGCCATTAGTCCTTGCTCCGTCTCGTCGTCGCGGGGCCGGCGAGCGCGCCGTAGCCGCCGCGAAAGAATGTCAGCGCATCGCCGGGGCGCACGCGCACGTCCAGCACCTCGCCGATGATGATCAGATGATCGCCTGCCTGCTCTCTATGGTGGGTGCGGCAGGCCAGTTGCGCCAGCCCCCCGCGCAACATGGTCACACCGGCAAACACTTCCGCTTCCTCGTCGGCCACATCCTGCGCCGGCGCCTGCGCGAACCGGCGCGCCACCGCTTCGGCGTTCGCATCCAAAATCGTGACGCCCCACTGCTCTGCCTCCGCAAAGGGGCGATAGCGCGCGCTTCCGTCGCCCAGGCACCACAACAGCAGCCGCGGTTCGAGCGACACCGAGGTCAGCGAATTGACTGTCATCCCCGATAACACCCCATCGGCGCCCCGCGCCGTCACCACCGTGACGCCGGTGGCGAAAGCGCCCATGGCGCGCCGCATGGCCTGTTCGGGGTCGGTCTGCTCCGTCACGCGGGCTCCCAATTCAAACACTGCTCAACACGATCTTAACGCTGTTCGGCCTATCTAGCGCTCTCCGCCAGAACGGACGGATCATGGCTGCTGCGACCAATCAACGCCCTATCATCATTAAGAAGATCAAAAAGGGCGGCGGCGGCGGCCACCACGGCGGCGCCTGGAAGGTCGCCTACGCCGACTTCGTCACCGCGATGATGGCGTTCTTCCTGCTGATGTGGCTCATCAACACCACCAGCCCCGAACAGCGCCGCGGCATCGCCGAGTTCTTCGCACCCGCCAGCGTCAGCCGTGTTTCCTCCGGCGCCGGCGGCCTGCTCGAAGGCACGAGCTTTGCCGAGGAAGGCGTCCGCCACGGCCATTCCGCGCCGGTCGCCTCGGCGTCCGAACCCCAATACACCTCCAACGCCGACGACCAGAACCAGGCGGAGCAACACACCGCCCCCGGCGGCCAAACCGATCCCAACGCCGACAGCCTGACGCGCGCCCGCACGCTGCGCGAGACGGCCGAGTTCTCCCGCGCCGAGATCGCCATCCGCCAGGCGATGCAGGACATGCCCGACGTCGCCGAACTCTCGCGAAACGTCATCGTCGAGCAAACGCCCGAGGGCTTGCGCATCCAGATCGTCGATCAGGAAGGCCGCTCGATGTTCAACTCCGGCGACGCAGCGCCCAACGACCGCGCGCGCCGCCTCCTCGTCGCCATCGCGCCGGTGATTGCGCAATTGCCGAACCGGCTCACCATATCCGGCCACACCGACGGCTCGGCCCCGGGCGGCCGCTACGCCTCGAACTTCGAACTCTCCGCCGCCCGCGCCAACGAAGCCCGCCGCATCCTCGCCGCCCAAGGCATCCCCGCCAACCGCATCTACGAAGTCGCCGGCCGCGCCGACAGCGAACCCATGTTTGCCGACGACCCCACGCTCCCGGGCAACCGGAGGATCGCCATCACGCTCCTGCGCGAAGCGCCCCCACTGCCGGCCGAGCACGAGCTTTAACGCCAGGTGGAACGAATGGCGGCGCTCCGCCCGTCATGCGGCCGTCAACGCTCAAGTTCAGCGAGGAATATGCGCACGTCGTCGGCCAAATAGGTGTTGGACGTCTCCTCAAAAGCCTCGAGCGCGCCGCGCGCGGCGGCGCGCGCTTCGTCGGTGCGGCCGGTGTCGCCATAAATCAGCGCCAGCCCATATGTTGCGACAGCCCAGAGGCGCGGACTTCTCTCGCGCGTCATCACGATGAGCGCGGCTTGGTAGGCCTCCAGCGCGCGATCGCGCGCGCGCGCATCGCCGCGCTCGCCCAGAATGCTGAACAGATGGCCGCGGTTGATTTGAATGCTCGCCCAACCGTCGGGATCGCTGTCGCGCGTCTGCACCGTCAGCGCCGCTTCATAGCTTGCCTCTGCGCGCTCGAGCGCCCCAGGCGCGCCTAGATCGCCGAGGCTCATCAGCGCGCCGCCGAGATTGGCGTGTGTCTGCGCCCATCCCGCCGGATCGGCCGCGCGCGTCCGGACCGTCAACACCTCCTCGAAAATCTCAACCGCGCGCTCCAGCGCCCCGGCCTGTCCGCGATCGCCGAGCGCCGCGAGCGCAATGGCGCGGCTCATCTGCGCAACCGCCCAGAGCCCGGGATCGGCCTCGCGCGTCGTCGCCGTCAACGCCGCTTCGTAAGCCGCGACTGCGCGTTCCAGCGACTCGATCGAGCCCAGTTCGCCTTGAATGAGGAGCACATTGCCGAGGTTTGCCTGTGACAACGCCCAGCCCGCCGGATCGGCCTCGCGCGTGCGCACCGTCAGCGCCGCCTCGATCGCAGCCGCGGCGCGCTCCAACGCGCCCGGGACGCCGCGCTGGCCCATCACGCGCAGCGTATCGCCCATGTCGTTTTGTGTGAGCGCCCAGTCGGCCGGGCGGCGATCGCGAGGCGCGAGCGGCAACACCACGGTTTCGAACAGACGCACAGCCTCCTCCGACCGCGCCGGCTCGACGAAGATGTCGCCCCTTTGACCGATCGCGAACGCCTGTTTGGCGCGATAGCGCCAACGCGTTTCGATCGCGCTTGCCGGTGCGGTTTCAGCGGCCAGCGCAAACCGCGAAGCTGCGCCGAGATGATCGCCCAAGGCGTAAGCGGTATCTCCCGCGACCTCGTAGCTCGCCGCCAGATCGAGCAGCGGCTGCTCCACGGCACGCATGAGCGTGCTGCGGAATCTCGCGGCATATTCGTCCTGCAACGCCAGCGCTTCGCGCAACCGCCCCGCTTCAGCCGCCGCCACAGCGCGCCGCTGCAGGTCTGAGAGCGCCGCATCACCGCGCGGATCGAGAGCGCGCGCGGCGGCAATAATCTGCGGCAACCGCGCCGCGCCGTCGCGGATCAGTTCGATATAGGTCTCGAAACTCTGGCCTGGCTGGCCCTCGAAAATCTCCACCGCCAGTGTGCGCACCGCCTCCTCGCGCAAGCGGAGCGACGCCGCCTGCACGCGGATCACGCCTTGCGCCTGCCCCCACTGCGCCTCGGTCACGCCCGCCGATCGCAAACTCGCCGGCAACGGCTGCGCCAGCGCCGGCGACGCGCACAACACCAAACTAATCGCAAGCGCCAACACCAGCCGCATGGTCCCGCTCCGCCCGCGAGCTAAGCACCAGCTTGTTCAAGCGGCAACCGCGCTGGACCGCGGACGTCCCCGTCCGCCCGCGCGCCGAAGCCGCGCTTCAAACCACACCGCACCTAAGATGCGCGCTCCCATATGCTGGCGTGAAACGAGGATAGCAGCCCCGCCTATCCATGCTTTTTTCAGCTCATCCCGCTGAAATCGTTGAGACCGGCGAGAATCTATCCGACCGAGTTTGCACGCGCGTACACTGGCGCGCAGACATGAACGCCCTCTCCGATCCCGCCACACACGCCGCACTCTGGAAACGCGCTCGATCCATGCGCGTGCGTGCGGTTGCCGCCATCGGCGAGCCTGCCGACATCGCCGCGCGTAGGGCGCTCGCGCCCGAAACCAGACGCGACATCGCCGGATGGTTGGCGCGGCTCGAGTCGATCGTACGCAAGCTCCTGCTCGCGCTTGCAGCGCAACTGCTGCAAGAGGAGCAAAGCGCGCGACGCAAGGCGCCGCGGATCGAACAGATCAGGCTTGCGCGCTTTGCAGCGCGGCCCGCGCCGCCGATGGCGCGTACTGCATCCGGCGCAATACCGGCAAACGCGAGCGCGAAGAACGCACGACGCGTCGATCTCATGCGCCCCGAAACCTGGCCGGTGCGCTTCGCGTTCGCGCCACCGCGCGATCCCCACCTCGTGCCCGAAAGCCGCGCCCCGCGCATTCGCGCGCTTTGGGGACCGCCGCCTCCGCCGCCACCGCAGCCGCCGCCGCGCGTGCGACGCGCAGCAGAACCGGCTCTGCGTTTCGCGTTCCGCCTGGAGGCGCTGCGGCGCGTCCTCGACGACCCGATCTCCTACGCACAGCGGCTCGCGCGCATCTTTCCGCGCCTGATCCGGCGCTACCCCGAAGCAGCCCACCGCTACGCCATCGCGCCGGCGCGCCCCCACGCCGACGACGACGGCGACCCGCGCCTCATCATTGATGTGATGGGTCTCGCCATGGTGGCTGCGCACCTCTTCCCGAACACGAGCTAAAGCCGCTAGGCGCTTTCCGCCCTTGCCCAGCTTGACAACCTTCTCACACCCCTATACCTTTTTCTTACAAGGTAGCTTATGCCAGTCGCCGACGAACAGTTCGCCGGGCTCCGCAAGGGGCTTTTGGAGTTCGCGATCCTGACCTTCGTGTCGGGGCGCGCCAGCGCCTACGTCGGCGACATCCTGGAGGCGCTCGCCCCCACCCCGTTCGCGACCCAGGAAGGCACCCTCTACCCGCTTCTCTCGAAGCTCCGGCGCGAAGAGTTCGTCGACTACCAATGGGTCGAAAGCGGCCAGGGTCCGCCGCGAAAATATTATCAACTGACCGAGAAAGGCGCCGGCCGGCTCGACGAGCTCGCCGCCTATTGGCGCCATCTCACCTCCACTCTCGAAAGCCTGGGGCGATAGGAGACCATGGAACGCGTCGTCACCATCAATCTGAACGGCAATCCCTATCAGCTGGAAGAGCCGGCCTACGATGCGCTGCGCGCGTATCTCTCGCGCGCGCAGGCCGCGCTCGCCGACAATCCCGACAAGGCCGAGATCATCCGCGATCTCGAACAAGCCATCGCCGACAAATGCAGCGGCTACCTCTCGCCAGGCAAGACCGTCGTCTCGGCCGATGAGATGACGCGTATCCTCGAAGAGATGGGCCCGGTCGAGGGCAGCGGCGAAAACGCCGAAGCGCCGCGCGCCGAAAGCGGCCCCCCCGAAGGCCCGCGCAAGCGGCTCTATCGCATCAAGGACCGCGCCGTGATCTCCGGCGTCTGCTCCGGCATCGGCGCCTATTTCGATCTGGATCCCAACATCATCCGCCTGCTCTTCGTGCTGGGCGCGCTCTTCACCTCGGGATTCATGCTCATCGTCTACGTGGTGCTGATGTTCGCCATTCCCTCGGCACACACGAGCCAGGAATGGGCGGCGGCCCACGGCGTGCCGTTCAACGCCCAGGAGATCATCGACCGCGCCAAAAGCGAGTACGGCAAGTTCGCCGACGAAAGCGCCAAGAGCTGGCGGCGCGAACAGCGCGCATGGCGGCGCTCATGGCGCCACCAACAGCGCTCGTGGGAAAACACCTGGGACGGCGGCTGGGCTCCGCAAACCGCGGCCGCGCCCGCGCAACCCGCAAGCTACGTCGAACGCATGTTCGCCGGCCTCTTCGCCTTCGTGTTCAGCGTCATCACCGCCGCTCTGCTGATTGCCTTCCTCGTCGCCTTCTTCTCACTCGCCACCGACGGCGACATCCTCGGCTGGACCCCGCCGGTCGATATCCCGATGTGGCTGACGCTCGTCATGCTCGCGATCGCCTATGCCGCCATCTCTGCGCCATTCAGCGCGCTGCGCCGCACCTCGTACGCGACCTTGAGCGGCCGCCGCGTCGGCGGCGCGGGCGACGGCTTCGTCACCTTGATGCTGGTGGCGCTCGTCGCCTGGTTTGCCTGGGTCTTTTCGTCCGATGCGCGCCAATTCATGGAGGACGCCTACGTCGTCATCCGCGATTTCGTCACCTACTGGAGCGACCATTGGTGAGGTGACGCTTCCAAGCTCCATAGCCTGGGCGCGACTTGCGGGTCGCGCCCTCTTTTTTAGGGAGCGCGCCGCGGTTCGATGCGCACCCCGCCCCATTCGCTGCGCTCAATGTCGGGCGGCGCGGATCTGTTGTACTGGATCACCAATGTGGTCTCACCGTCCCAAAAGATATCCTCCCCCTCTTGGCTGGGTGTAAAATCGCGGACGGCGATCGCACCGCCGGGCGTTCCATCCACATTCGGCACAGCAAGAGCGGAAACATCACGCAGCATCACCACATCGCGCGATCCGCCCATGCCGCAATTGGCGCCATAGACTTCCGCGACATAGCGCTCACTCGGCGACACGCGCGTCAGCGTGAGTTGGTACTGGCACGGGCTGAACAGAAAGCCCATCGCGAGCCAGCCCACGGCAATCACCGCGATCGAAGCGATGACGGCGGCGGCGACGAGAAACCGGCGCAGAAGCGGCGTCACCCCCAGGGCCCGCCGGCCGGCGCGGCCGCGGCCTCCGGCTGCGGAATGCGCCCGCCGCCGAACTTCGCCAGCGCCTCGATCCTTTTGGCGATCGGTGGATGGGTGGCGAAAATGCTGGCAAAATCCGAATGCGGATTCTCGATGAACATCTCACGTACTTCCGACGGCGCGCCGCTCACCACCGCATTGCCGGAAATCTTTTGCAGCGCCGTTATCATGGCGTCCGGGTTCTTGGTCAGCTCCACCGCGCCCGCATCGGCCAGGTACTCCCGCTTCCGCGAGAGGGCAAAGCGGATCACGATGGCGAGCGCGTAGGCGATGGCGACGATCACCAGCGCCACGATGATCGCGACCGCCGCGCCGCCGCCGGAGCCGCGACTGGACCGGCGCGACGAACCGCCGCCGCTGAAGCGCAAACTGCGGAACGTCATCTCGCCGACGAACGAGAAAATGCCCACGAAGATCACGGCGATGATGAGCATGCGCACATCGGCGTTGCGGATGTGGGTGAGTTCGTGCGCGAGCACGGCTTCGAGCTCCTCATCGTTCAGCGCACTCATCAATCCGCGCGTTACGGTGATCGAATACTGTCCCTTATGAACGCCGGTGGCGAAGGCATTGAGCGCATCGGTTTCGATAATGCGAAGCGCCGGCATGGTGATGCCGCGCGAGATACAAAGGTTCTCAAGTAGGTTGTAGAGCTTGGGCTCGGCGATCCGTTCCACCTTCTTGGCGCCGGTCGCCGCGTCGATGATGCTTTGATAAAACGCATAGGCGACGCCGAACCACAGGATCGCGCCGGCGATCGCAAATGGCCAGGCCTGCGCCAGCGCTTGCCCCGCCCAGATGAAATAGCCGGCGACCGGATCGGGTCCGCTCGAATAGCCGGCAAAGCCCGCGAACAGCAGAAAAAGCGCATAGGTCAACAGCAACAACAGAACCGGAAACCCGGCCATCAGCAACACGGATTTCCAGTTGTTGCTCCAGATGTGCGTCTGCAGCCCGTAAGCGCCCACGCGCCGTCCGCCCTATGCGCCGAACTTCACCTGCGGCGGCGCCGCATCCATGGTCGCGCGGCTTTCTTCGCCGACGTCGAAGAAGTCGCGCGGGCCGAATCCGAACATGCCGGCGAACAGCACCGCCGGGAATTGCTCGCGCGCGGTGTTGTATTCGCCGACGGCGTTGTTGAAGAAACGCCGCGCGGCGGCGAGCTTGTTCTCGATGTCCGAGAGTTCGTCCTGCAGCTTGCGGAAATTTGCGTCGGCCTTCAGCTCGGGATAGGCTTCCGACAGCGCGATCAAGCGGCCGAGCGCTGCGCCCAGCACGCCTTCGGCCGCGCCCATCGCCTTCGGATCGCCGGTCTTCTCCGCGTTCACCGCCGCGTTGCGCGCCTGGATCACGGCTTCGAGCGTGCCCTTCTCGTGAGCGGCGTAGCCCTTCACCGTCTCGACCAGGTTCGGGATCAGGTCGTGGCGCTGCTTCAGCTGCACGTCGATGTCGGCAAAAGCCTGATTGGTGTTCTGCCTGAGCGCGACGAGGCGGTTGTAAATGCCGATCACCAGCACCGCGATCAGCGCGAGGACGATCAGGACGATAATCAAAGTCATGGAGACCCTTTCCCGGACGAACTGGTCCTCTTTAGCGGAAGCTTGCCGGCGACGCTATCCAATCACGTCGCTGAAGCGGCCCGAGCGCGAGAAGCCCTTGGGCGCGATCTTGCCTGCGCCGCCGCGCTTGCCGCGATAGTCCTTCCACTCCGGCACCGCGCGCACGCGCCCCGCGCTGTCTTCCCAGGTGAGGCCTTCCTCCTTGGAAAACACCTTCACGTCGGCAAGCCCGCGGTCGTGGTAGCTTTGCAGCTTCACGCCCTTGCCGCGGTTCATCTCCGGCAGATCGCTGAGCGGGAAGACCAAAAGCTTCTTGCGCTCGCCGATCACCGCCACCTGATCGCCCTCGACCTTCGCCGCCTGCATGGCGCGGCCATTGAGCACCTGTTTGCCCGACCGCTTCGTCGCCAGCATCTCGCTCTCCGGAACGACAAAGCCGTAACCCTCGTGACTCGCCACCAAGCGTTTCGCGCCTTCTTCGTACACGAACAACGCCACCACTTCGTCTATGTCGCCCAGCTCGATCGACAACCGGATCGGCTCGCCGTGGCCTCTGCCGCCCGGAAGCTTGTGCGCATCGAGCGTGAAGGCGCGCCCGTCGGACGCGAGTGCAAGCAACTTGTCGGTCGTCTCGCAGCGGACGATGTGCTGAGCGTGATCGCCTTCCTTGAACTGGAGGCTGCCCAGATCGCCGTGCCCCTTGAGCGCGCGAATCCACCCTTTTTCGGAAAGGATCACGGTGACCGGTTCGCGCGCGATGAACGCCTCGATATCCACTTCCGCCGCGACCGCCGCCGCTTGGCCCAGTTCAGTGCGGCGCTTGCCGAACGGCGTGCCCGGGCCGAACAGCTTACGCGTCTCCTTCAGTTCGTTCGCAACCTTGCGCCATTGTTTGCGCGTGTCTTCAAGCAGCCCCTCCAGATCCTTCTGCTCCTCGCGCAGCGCGGCGTCCTCGCGGCGGATTTCCATTTCCTCCAGCTTGCGCAGCTGGCGCAGACGCGTGTTGAGAATGGCGTCCGCCTGCACGTCGTTCAACTTGAACCGCTGGATCAGCTTCGCCTTCGGATCGTCTTCGTTGCGGATGATCCGGATGACTTCGTCCAGGTTGAGATAGACGATCAGCAGGCCCTTCAGCACGTCGAGCCTGGCCGCGATCTTCTCCAAACGATGCGCGGTCCGGCGCTGCAGCACGTCGCGGCGGTGATCGAGGAAGGCGCGCAGCACCTCCTTCAAGCTCATCACCCGCGGCGCGCCCTGCGCATCGAGCACGTTCATGTTGAGCGAAATCCGGCTCTCGAGCGCAGTGAGCTTGAACAAGCTCTCCATCAGCACTTCCGGCTCGACCGTGCGCGACTTCGGTTCGAGTACGATGCGGATGTCCTCGGCGCTTTCATCGCGCACGTCGCCCAGAAGCGGCGCCTTCTTCGATTCAAGCACCGCGGCAAGTGCTTCGATCAGCTTGGTCTTCTGCACCAGATGCGGAATCTCGGTGACGACGATGCGCCACATGCCGCGCCCGAGATCCTCGGTCTGCCAACGCGCCCGCACGCGGAAGCCGCCGCGCCCAGTCTCATAGGCTTCGCGGATCGACTCCGGTGATTCGACGACAATGCCGCCGGTCGGGAAATCCGGCCCGGGGATGACCTTCAGCAGATCATCCACCGACGCCTTCGCGTTTTCGATCAGCAGCAGACAGCCATCGATCAGCTCGGCCAAATTGTGCGGCGGAATATTTGTCGCCATGCCGACCGCGATGCCGCTCGCACCGTTCGCCAAAAGATTCGGGAACGCCGCCGGCAGAACGACAGGCTCCTCCTTCGACCCGTCATAGCTGGGGCGGAAATCGACTGCGTCCTCGTCGATACCTTCGAGCAGCAACTCGGCCGCCTTGGTCAAGCGGCTTTCGGTGTAGCGCATCGCGGCAGGATTATCGCCGTCGATGTTGCCGAAATTGCCTTGGCCGTCGATCAGCGGGTAGCGCGAACTGAAGTCCTGCGCGAGGCGCACCATCGCATCGTAGATCGCCTGGTCGCCGTGCGGGTGATAATCGCCCATCACGTCGCCGACGACCTTCGCGCTCTTGCGGAATGCGGCGTCGGCGGTGAGGTTCAGACGCCGCATTGCGTAGAGCACGCGCCGGTGCACCGGCTTCAGACCATCGCGCACATCCGGCAGGGCGCGGCTCGTGATCGTGGAGAGCGCATAAGCGAGGTAGCGCTTGGCCAGCGCCTCACCGATCGGCTCATCTACAATGCGTCCGCCTTCTTCGGGACTTCGTGTAATGTCGTCAGCCATTCTAGCTTCCAGGTGTCAGCCGCCAGGTGTCAGGTGTCAGATTTTGGGCTCAGGGGCCAGCTCGCGCTGACACCTGACACCCGGCACTGACACCTGCTAATCAGAGTCGTCCCGCAAAGCCTAAGCGCTCGATCAGTCGGCGGCGCTGGTCGGGCATGCCTTCGCCGCGATGCTCGAACACGCGCCGCTCCAGGAAATGCCCGGCCAAGGCGAACGCATCGGCGACATCGCCCGGTTTTAGTTGCGCATTCGCATCAACCAGGAACGGCGGCAGCCTGAGGAGAACGTCCGCATGCGGCGCGCCGGCCTCCGCCGTCGCCGCGCGTCCGGTGCGCGGACTGACCCATGCAAGTCCCTCGGTTTCGCCCGTCACCGCACAGCGCGTGAGATCGAGGCCGTAGCCCAATGCCGAGAGCAAACCCAGTTCGAACCGCGTGTAGAGCGCTGGCCAAACGTCGGTGTGCGGCATGGCTTCGAGCAGCACGATCAGCGCGTCATAAAGGTGCGGATAAGCTTGCCGCTCAGGCGTCGCGCCGCGGATCAGCGACACCGCGGACGACAAACCCGCAAGCGCGATTGGATCGTCCAAGAGCCGCGTTGCATGCGGCTCGATCAGTTCGAGCGGATTGTAGAAGCCAAGCTGCTCAGAAAGCCGCGCCTTCCAACCGGCATGGACGACATTGCCCGATTGCAGCATCGGCTGCGATTTTCGTCCCGCATGGACGATGCCGCCGAACCGCCCATGCTCGCGCGCGAACACTTCGGCCAAGAGCTTGCCTTCGCCAAACGGCCGCGCGCCGAGCACAATGGCGTCGTCAACCCATTCCATGACTCAGGTTTGATTCCTCACTCTTCAGTCGTCCTTGTACGATATTCCGCTTCGGCTCGGCGTTCCTCCTCTTCGTAACGCGCGCGGATCTTGCGCGCGCCCGGTTCGCCGCGCGCGATGCAGCCCGGACAACCGCAGGGCCTTCTGCCGTGTGCGTCCGGCTTGTGGCGCCAGCCGGTCACACCGCGCAGCGGCGCGATGCGCGCGATTTCGTCGGCCGTAACCGCACGATCGATGATGATCTGAAATCCCCGCGCATCGACCTCCTTCCGGATTTCGCCGACTGCTCGCGCGGCCGACAGCGTGCGCATCACTCTTCCGTAACGGCCGAACCGGACGACCTCGTCATCCGGAATGCGGAAGTAGACGCCGATCATCGGCTGACGCTTCCACTTCATGATCTCGCGCCCCCATTGGTGCGTCAACGTGAAGTTCGGCAGCACCGGAAAGGCGTAGATCCCGTAGCGCGTGCGCAATCCGCTCCGTTTGATCGTCGGTTCGAGCTTCGCCGCAGTGACGTGAACGAGCATCACCATGACTTACGCCTCGAAATCCAAACCGAGTCGCTTGAACACCGAGCGCTGCTCGGTCCAGTCTTCATCGACCTTCACATGCAGAAAGAGATGGATGCGCCGGTCGAATGCGGCCTCCATTTCCTTGCGCGCCAGTTCGCCGATGGTCTTAATCGTCGCGCCCTTGGCGCCGATGGCGATCTTCCGCTGGCTCTCGCGCGCAACATAGATGGTCTGATCTATTTTGGCCGAGCCGTCTTTGCGTTCTTCCCAAGTGTCAGTCTCGACGGTGAGTTCGTAGGGCAGCTCTTCGTGCAGGCGCAGAAACGCCTTTTCGCGGGTGATCTCGGCGGCGAGCACGCGCGCGGGCGCGTCCATGGTCTGATCTTCCGGGAACAGCCACGGCCCCTCCGGCGCGCGGTCGGCGAGAACCCGTGCGATGTCTTCGACGCCGTCATTGGTCTTGGCGGCGATCATGAACACGTCGGTATAGAGACCCTGCTCGACCAGCTTCGAGGTCAGCTCCAACAACACTGGACGCGGCACGGCGTCGACTTTGTTCAGCACCAGGACCGACGCCAGCTCCATCTCCTTCAGCTTCAACGCAATACTTTGCGAGTCCTCGATCGAACGCTGGTCTGCCCCACCCTTGCCTGTCCCGGCATGAGCCGCCGCATCGACGACATGCAGAATGGCATCCGCACCTTCGAGCGCGCTCCAGGCGGCGGCCACCATGGCGCGGTCCAAGCGGCGCTTCGGCGCGAATACGCCGGGCGTATCGATCAATATGAGCTGCGCGTCGCCGCGCATGGCGATGCCGCGCACGAGTGCGCGCGTCGTCTGCACCTTCTGCGTCACCGCCGCGACCTTGGCGCCGACGAGCGTGTTGACGAGCGTCGACTTGCCCGCATTCGGCGCGCCGAGCACGGCGACGACGGCGCAGCGTCGTTCAGTCACGTTCGCCCCGCGCTCTCAGAAAAGCCTCAGCCGCCGCGCGCTGCGCCTCCCGCTTGGATCCGCCTTCGCCGCGCATCGGCTCAAACCCTTCCACGTGTGCCTCGATGACGAAGTATGGCGCGTGTTCGGGGCCGGACTGATCGATGTCGACGTAGCGCAAATGCTTCTTCTTCGCCGCCGCCCACTCCTGGAGCGCCGTTTTGGCGTCGCGCTGCACGGCTTTCACTTCGTCGAAGGCGCTGCCCCAGAACCGGGCGATGAAGGCGCGCGCTGCTGCCAAGCCGCCGTCGAGATAGAGCGCTGCGATCACGGATTCACAGATGTCGCCGAGGATGGCTTCCTTGCTGCGCCCGCCGCTCGCGTCCTCGGCCGGCGAGAGCACCAGCGCCTCGCCCAATCCCGCCGCGCGCGCGGCGCGGGCGCAGGCGTGACGGTTCACCAGCGCATTGTAGCGCGGGGCCAGGTCGCCCTCCTGGTCGTTCTGATTTTCGGCCAGCAGACGCTCGGCCACACAAAGTCCGAGCACGCGATCGCCGAGAAACTCGAGCCGATCGTAATCGCGGCGCTTCTTCTGGCCTTCGTGCACGCTGCCATGGGTGAGCGCCTCGCGCAGCAGCGCGCGATTCTTGAAGACATGGCCGATGCGGGCTTCGAGCTCGGCGAGCTTGGCGTCGTGCTTGGCCGGCCCGCTCATGGGCCGCGGCTCAATTGACCGACTTGAAGAAGCGTTCGCCGCGGAAGCCGGTGAACAGCGTCCACGGCCGGAAGAGCGAAGTCGAACCGTCGAACGACACCACCACGAATTGTGCGGGGCCGACGAGATTGTCGTAGGGGACGAAGCCGACAACCGACGGCACGCGGCTGTCAGCGGAATTGTCGCGATCGTCGCCCATCATGAAGTAATGGCCTTCCGGCACTTCGAAGACGCGCGTGTTGTCAAGTTCGGTCATGCCGCGATTGAAGGTGATGTAGCTCACGCCGTTCGGGAGCGTTTCGCGGAAGGTTTCGATCTGCTCGATGACCCCATCCTGGTTTTCGAACGGGGTTAGGCCGAGCGATTCACGCTGCACCGCTTGACCATTGATGTGCAGCACGCTGTCGACGATCTGGATGCGGTCGCCGGGAAGGCCCACGACGCGCTTGATGAAATCCTTCTGCGGCTCCGGCTCTGGACGGAAGACGACCACATCGCCGCGCTGCGGCTGGCTGCCGAACAGGCGGCCCTGCGGAAGCAAGCCTTCGAGCGGCGCAAACGAGAAGCGTCCGTAGCCGTAGGACCATTTCGTGACCACGATGTAGTCGCCGACTTCGAGCGTCGGCTGCATCGAGCCGGAGGGAATGCGGAACGGCTGGGCGATGGTGAAGCGCAGCACCATGGCGAGCGCCAACGCGTAGAGGATGGTCTTCACGTTGTCCCAGAAGACGTCCATCGCAGGCGTCGAAGAACTCGTCGTCGTCATGCTCATGCGTTTCTCGATAAGCCCTTCTAGGCCGCCCGTCTGTACTGGCGGGGCCGCGCCCGCCGCGGCCATATCTTTCCCCACCCGAGCGGATCATTCCCCGGACCCGGGCTCCTTCGGCGCCAACTCCGCCGAAATGATGACGAAACCGACAGCCAATGGGTAGTCGTCGGTTAGGCTGACATGGATGTGGGGGACATGGCCCTGCGGGGTCAATTGTTCCAAGCGTCGCGCAGCCCCGCCGGTCAGTTTCATTGTGGGCTGGCCGCTGGGCAGGTTCGCCACTCCCATGTCGCGCCAAAAAACCCCTTGTTTCAAGCCTGTACCTAGCGCCTTGGCGCAAGCTTCCTTGGCCGCAAAGCGCTTGGCGTAGGTGGCGGCGGCCTGGTCCGGCCGGCGCTCGGCCCGGGCGCGTTCTTTTTCTGTGTAGATGCGGTTGGTGAACCGGTCGCCGAAACGGGCAAGGGTCTTCTCTACGCGGCGGATGTCGATGATGTCCGAACCGATGCCGATGATCATGGGCGGTATCTAGGCGCCTGCCCGGGCGGCGTCGATGCGGCGGCGCATTTCGATGACCGCCGGCCCCAGTCCGCTGAAGATCGCCTCGCCTACCAGGAAGTGACCGATGTTGAGTTCAGCCACCTCCGGAATAGCCGCGATCGGCGCGACGGTTTCGTAATCGATGCCGTGTCCGGCATGCACTTCGAGCCCGAGGCTCGCGGCGAGAGTAGCGCCGGCGCGCAGGCCTTCGAGCAGCTTGGCCGCTTCCTCGTGGTGACCGTCGCGTGCGGCGTCGCAGTACGCGCCGGTGTGCAGTTCGACCACCGCAGCGCCAGTGCGGCTCGCCGCTTCGATCTGCGCGGGATCGGCGCCGATGAAGAGCGAAACGCGGCTGCCATTGTCGCTGAGCTTCTCCACGAACGGCGTAATCCAGTTGTGGCCGCCAAGGACATCGAGCCCGCCTTCGGTTGTGCGCTCTTCGCGCCGCTCCGGCACCAAGCACACAGCATGCGGGCGATGGCGCAAGGCGATCTCCAGCATTTCCGAGGTGACGGCCATTTCCAAATTCAGCGGCCGGCCGCTTTCGCGCAACATATCGGCGAGATGAGCGATGTCGGCGTCGGAGATGTGACGCCGGTCTTCGCGCAAGTGCGCGGTGATGCCATCAGCGCCCGCTTCAAGTGCAACCACAGCGGCGCGCGCAGGATCGGGATTGGAGACGCCGCGCGCGTTACGGATGGTGGCGACGTGATCGATGTTCACGCCAAGCCGGACGCGGTTGCTCATGCGGCAAGTCCGCGCGAACCTGGCTTCACAGCAGGCAACGCCGCGAGTTCCGGCGGCAGTTGATCGGCCGCATAGGCAGGCGCGCTGACGCTGGCGAGCGAGATGAGCTTTGCGCCGATATCCGCCTTGCCGCCGGAGCGATCGATCAGACACGCAGCGCCGACCAGTTCACCTGGATGCCCCCGGATCGCGTCGAGGCATTCGCGTGACGACAAACCAGTGGTGACGACGTCCTCCACCATCAGCACGCGTTCACCGAGCTTGATCTCGAAACCGCGGCGCAACTGGAATTCGCCCTTTTCGCGTTCGACGAACATGGCGCGCGCCTTGAGATGCCGCGCGGTCTCGTAACCAGGAATGATGGCGCCGACAGCAGGCGAGACCACGACATCGATCTTGCCGAACGCGGCTTCCGCCTTCTCCGCCAGGGCGCGGCAAAGCCGCTCCGTGCGCGCGGGATCCATGAACACTGCGTTCTTCTGGAAAAACACCGGCGAATGCAGCCCGGAGGAGAGGATGAAGTGCCCTTCCAGCAAAGCGCCGGCGGCGCGGAATTCGTCGAGGACTTGCGCTTGATTCATGGCCGCTATGTAGCGGTTAGACTGCTTGGCGTCGATTGCGGGCGCCGGTCAGAGGGCTAGAATGGCGCGTCGGGAGGCCGACTCATGCTTGGCAAACGCGTGGCGGCTATTGTCTTGGCGGCGGCGCTGGCCGCTTGCGCCGAGCTCACGGCGGAGACCCCGCTTTTTACCCCGGACGCCAACAGCCCGCCGCCGCTCAGCGAGGGAGTATGGATCGGCATTGGCGAGGGCTGTCCCGAACAAAACCTGCGACGCAGGCGTTTCGCCGAAGAATGCGCTCCCTTGGAGCTTCGCCGGCAAGCCGACGGCGCTTGGCGCGCCAGCATGCGAGCCGATCTGGTCTCCGGTTCGAACTCCCACGAACGCGCTCATCCGCAGACCGATTCGTCGAACGGACCCTACCGTGTGGTGTTCGCTCCAGCGGTCGAACGCGAAATCGGAGATGGATACGCCCCGCTCTATCTCGGCGAAGTCGGATCGTTCGACGAGCACAAGCCCTCGGTCGGCTACGCCATCGTCGCGCCGATCGGCGTGATGCCCGCCACGGAGATGCGCCTGATCGCTTCGATCGGGTGCGCCAGCATCCTGCGCGACGGCCCCATCGAAGGCGTGACGCCGCGTTACGAGACGCGCACCGACGCCGACGGGGCGGAGCACCAGGACCTCACGGGGTGTGTGGCGTCATCGCAAGCAGCGGTGCGCGAAGCGGTGCGCCGCGCGTTGATTGAAAACGTCGATGAATTGTCTGCGCGCCGCTTCGTACGGGTGCGGCCCAATTAGCCCTTCACGCGCTCGGCTTCCTTGACCGATCTGCTCGCGCGCATGGCGGCGAGGATGTTCACCAAGTGGCGGGCATCGGCCACTTCGATGTCGAAGATCATGTCGAAGAAATCGACGGTGCGCTTGGCCAGCCGCAGGTTGAGGATGTCGCCCTGGTTTTCAGCGATGATGCCGCACAATTCCGCCAGCACGCCGCGCTTGTTTTCGACCGTCGCGACGATGCGGCCGACGGCGAGCGTTTTGTTGAGCGCCGTTGGCGTCCAGGCTAGGTCGATCCACTCGCCACCTTGATCCTCGAGGTCGGCCAACGTTTCGCAGTCGATGGTGTGAATGACGACGCCTTTGCCCGGCGTGTGAACGCCGATGATCCGATCACCTGGGATCGGCGTGCAGCACTCGGCGAAATGCAGCGCCACGCCGGGAGTGAGCTCGCCACCGCGCACGTAAAGCTTGGCCTTCTCAAGCTCCATCGGGCGGCGGCCCTCGTCCTTGCGAACTTTCTCCTTGAGGCCGGGGAACGCGGCGACGGCGACGGCGCTCGCTTTGATCAGCCCTTCGCCGACGGCGATGAACAGTTCTTCTTCGTCGTGCTTGCCCAGCGTTTCGGCCGCTTGCTTCAGCGCCGTGTCCGCCAGTTCGTGGCCGTAACGGTGGAGCGCGTGGGCGACGAGATCGCGGCCGAGACGGGCGAATTCGTCGCGTTTGGCGTGACGGTCCAGCCGACGCTGAGCGGCCTTGGCGCGGCCGGTTTTGGTGAGCGCCTCATAGCCGGGGACGGGCGCGACTTTGTCGCCGGTGACGATTTCCACCACGTCGCCATTGTGCAGCACGGTGCGCAACGGCTTGTCGATGCCGTTGATCTTCACGCCGATGCAGCGATCGCCTACGCCGGAGTGGACGGCATAAGCAAAGTCGAGCGGAGTTGCGCCTTGCGGCAGCGGAATCAACGCCCCCTTCGGAGTGAACGCGAACACGTGGTCTGAATACATTTCGAGCTTGGTGTGCTCGAGAAATTCGCCGGCTTCGCCGCCATGCTCGGCAATCTCGAGCAGCGACCGCGTGACCTCGCGCGCATCGAGACCGGCATTGGCGGCGGTCTCTTCGTCAAAGCCGTAAGATTCGTTCTTGTAGCGCCAATGCGCGGCGACGCCGTTTTCGGCGACATGATCCATCTCTTCGGTGCGGATCTGAATCTCGACCCGCACATTGCCCGGCCCGATCACTGTCGTATGGATCGAGCGGTAGCCGTTGGGCTTCGGGTTGGAGATGAAATCTTCCACCTGGTCCGGCACACAGCGCCATGTCTGATGGATGAGACCCAGCGCGCGGTAGCAATCGTCCGGGTTGCTGACGATGACGCGGAAGGCGTAAACGTCGGCCAAGTCCGAAAACTCGACGCTCTTGCGCTGCAGCTTGCGCCAGATCGAATAAGCCTGCTTCTCGCGCCCGTAGACGCGCGCGTCGATGCCGGCGAACTCGAACACCTCCATGATAGTCTGGATGATGATGGCGACGTTGGCGCCCTTTTCGACGCGCAATTGCGCCAGACGCGCATTGATCGTCACTTCCATTTCAGGGAAGGCTTCGTGGAACGCGAGCGCTTCCAACTCACGCGCCATTTTTTCCATGCCGATGCGGCGCGCCAGCGGAGCGTAGATTTCCAGCGTCTCCATCGCGATGCGCCGGCGCTTATCGGCCTTCGGAATATGCGAAAGCGTGCGCATGTTGTGGAGCCGGTCGGCCAGCTTCACGATCAGCACGCGCACATCGCGGCTCATAGCGAGAATGAACTTCTGCAGGTTCTGCGCTTGCTTGTTCTCCTCGCTGATGACTTCGAGCTGGCTGAGCTTGGTTACGCCTTCGACCAGATCGGCGATCCGATCGCCGAACATGGTCTCGATCTCGTGCCGCGTCGCGTCGGTGTCTTCGATCGTGTCGTGCAACAGCCCCGCGACGATCGTGGCGGCGTCGAGCTTGTATTCAGTGAGGATGCCGGCGACCTGGATCGGGTGCGCGAAGTACGGGTCGCCCGAATGGCGCTTCTGGCTGCCGTGCTTCGCCGTCGCGTAGACATACGCGCGGTTGATCAGGTTCTCGTCGACCGAGGGATCGTAGCCGCGCACGCGCTCGACCAGTTCGAACTGGCGCAGATAGTTCTTGCGCGGGCTTGCGCCCGCGCCTGCCGCTGCTTGGCTGGCCGGGTCTTTGGCGGCGACTCCGTCACCGCCGGACATATGGCTAGTACCGCTCGTCGCGCTGAGCTTCGGCTTCCTGCTGGAGCGCGCGCAGCACGTCGTCTTCGCTGGTCTCCACCGGGGCGGCGAGCGCCAGGCGATCCTGTTCGTCCTCGGCGGCGGCGGCCGGCTGCACGTCCTGGTAGAGCATCACGTAGCTGTCGCGGAGCTCTTCGGGGGTGATGGCGCCATCGCCTATTTCCCGCAGCGCCACGACCGGATCTTTATCGCGGTCGCGGTCGACCATGGGTTCCGCACCCGAGGAAATGTTGCGCGCCCGGTGAGCGGCCAGAAGCACCAGCGAGAACCGGTTCGGGACTTTTTCTACGCAATCTTCAACGGTTACGCGGGCCAAGGCGTGCTTCCTCTGGGTCAGACAGGGCTGGAATGAACGGGCAACCTAGTGGGTCTCGAGGTTTTTCGCAATGCGGCAAGGGTACTTGGGGGCAGCCTAGCCAGCCGAAAGATCGCCAATGCGGCCATAACGATACCCGCGGGGTAGCTCCGCGAGGAGTTCGGCGGCGCAACGACCGAGCAGCGGGTGACGCCAGCCGGGGGCGACCTCAGCCAGCGGCGCCAAAACGAAAGCGCGCTCTTGCATGCGAGGATGCGGCAGTTCGATTCCACCAAAGGTTCCCACGAAGCCGTCGATTGAAAGAACATCGAGATCGAGCGTACGCGGCGCCCACCTGACGCGCCGCTCGCGGCCGAAGTTCCGTTCGATCTGAGACAGCACTTCATAAAGCGGTTGCGGCGTGAGGCCTGCGCCGTCTAGCTCCGCCACGGCGTTGTAGTAGTCGGGCTGGCCGCTGCCTTGCGGCCACGCTTCGGTCTGCCAGACTCCTGAAAGCGCGCGCGGGATCAAACCCGCGGCCTGCAACGCCGTCACAGCGCGCGCCAACAGCGCCGGGCCCTGCACGCCTTCAAACGGCATGTTCGCGCCCAGGGCGACGAAAGCGCGGGTTGAGGCGTTCATCACTTGCAGATTAGCGCGCGCTCAGTGCGCCACCAACTCGGATTGCGTTTCATGAACCTGCTCGACCGCCTGATCCATCCCGACGAACGCGTCATCATTCTGATCGACGGCGCCAATCTCTATTCCGCGGCGAAGGCGCTCGCGTTCGACATGGACTATCGCAAGCTGCTGGACGAATTCCGCCGGCACGGCCGTCTCATCCGTGCGAGCTATTACACCGCGCTGGTCGAGGATCAGGAGTTCTCGCCGATCCGCCCGCTGGTCGATTGGCTCGACTACAATGGCTATTCGCTCGTGACCAAGCCGGCAAAAGAATACACCGACGCGACCGGGCGGCGGCGTTTCAAGGGCGACATGGATGTCGAGATCGCCGTCGATCTGCTGGAGGCGGCGGAGTTTGCGGACCACGCCTTTCTGTTCTCCGGCGACGGCGATTTCCTGCCGGCGATCGAAGCGGTGCAGCGCAAGGGGATGCGTGTGAGCGTCATCTCCACCATCAAGTCCAATCCGCCGATGGCCTCCGACGACGTGCGGCGCGCGGCAGACAATTTTGTTGACCTCGCCGACCTTGCCGCTTTGGTAGGGCGTCCGCCGCGCGACCGCGCGAGCGCCGACTATGCTTACGCCGAAGACGAGGACAGGTGAGCACCACACCGCCGGAAGCGCCGAAGGACTGCTCGCTCTGTCCGCGGCTCGTCGCCTATCGTGAAGCCAATCAGCGCGCCGAGCCCAGCTGGTTCAACGGCGCTGCGCCCTCTTTCGGAGATCTGAACGCACGCCTGCTCGTGGTCGGACTCGCGCCGGGGCGCACGGGCGCCAACCGCACCGGGCGTCCGTTCACCGGCGATTACGCGGGCGAGTTGCTCTACGGCACGCTGAAAAAGCTCGGCCTCGCAGCAGGGGAGTATCGCGCCGACCCGAACGACGGCTTTTCGCTCATCGGCGCGATGATCACCAACGCCGTGCGCTGCGCGCCGCCGGAGAACAAGCCAACGCCGGCAGAAATCGCGACCTGCCGCCCCTTCCTTGCTTCGCGCATCGATGCGCTGCCGAGCGTGCGCGCGCTGCTGGCGCTCGGATCGATCGCGCATGAGAGCGTGCTGCGCGCGCACGGTCTGAAACCGACCGCGTCCAAGTTCGGGCATGGCGTGGAAACGACGTTGCCTGGCGGGCGCACGATGGTGTCGAGCTATCATTGCTCGCGCTACAACACGCAGACGCGGCGGCTAACGGCGGAAATGTTCGAACACGTGATGGGGCGCGCGAAAGAATTAGCGTTCGGCTAGTCGCCTTGCGAGGGCGGCGCCGGTTCAGTCGCACCATACGTGCGATAGATCGCCGTGATGCCCGGCTCCAGACGCTCAGCTTCAGCGAGATCAGACTGACCTTCTGCGGCCTGGCCCAGACCGAGCCGCGCCAGGCCCCGGCCATAAAGGAAATGGCCGCGTTCAGGTTCGGCGGCGAAGGCGGCTTCATAATCGGCCAACGCCGCTTCGTAGTTTTGCAGCTTCAAATGCACGAGTCCGCGGCTGTCCAAAGCCGCGGTGTTGGTGGGATCGGCGAGGATCGCCGCATTGCAGTCAACGAGTGCGAGCGGGAGATCGGCATCGTTGATGGCGCGTATCCAGCAGCGGTTGTTGAGCAGGCCGGAATTCGTCGGCGTTTCCGCGAGCGCTTCGTTGAGCTGTGCGAGCTCAGTCAAGAACGCCTGGTTGCGCAGCTGCAGCGCCTCCGCTCGGCGGTCCAGCGCCGGCTGCAGGTTTGGCTGTAGCGTGAGCGCCAAATCGAAGTCGCGGATGGCGAAATCGTAAGCGCCGCGCGCCTGGTGGACGAGGCCGCGTTCGAAATAGGCTTGTGGGTTGTTGCGGTCGATCCGCATGGCGCGGCCGAAATCAGCCAACGCGCGGGCGTATTCGCCCTGATTGGTGCGAATGGCGCCCCGCACGATCAGCGCCGCCGCGCGCCGTTCAGGCGTCGTCCCCGGGAACGCAATCACTGCTGAGCATTGGCTCAACCGAAATTCCGGCGCGCCCGCGCCATCGCATTGCTCCCAGGCCAGCTCGACGGTTTCAGTCCTCACGGGCGCTAGGCAGGCGGCAAGCCCGGCTGCAACAAAAAGTGCGATCGCCGCTCTCATCCTTTGTCCCGCAACAACCGTCCCTGTTGGCGCTTCCATTCACGGTCCTTGGTTGCCTCGCGTTTGTCATGCGCCTTCTTGCCCTTGGCTAGAGCGATCTTCAGTTTCGCGATGCCGCGATCGTTGAAATAAAGCTCGAGCGGCGCAAGGGTGCGTCCTTCGCGCTCAACGGCGCTGGCGAGCTTTTTCAACTCCCTGCCGCGCACCAGGAGTTTTCGCGGGCGGCGCGGCTCGTGGTTGAATTGCCCGGCAGGGGGATATTCCGGAATCGTGGCGTTGATCAGCCAGAGTTCGCCCTTTTCGGTGCTGGCGTAGCTTTCGGCGATGTTGGCGCGCCCGCTGCGCAGCGATTTCACTTCGGTGCCGACGAGCTGAATGCCGGCCTCGAGCGTGTCCTCGATCATGTAATCGAAACGCGCGCGGCGGTTCTCCGCGATGAGCTTGCGCTTCGGTTCGTCCTTCTTGGCCATAGCGCTTAGATAAGACCCGCGTGCGTCATTGCCGAGCGGACCTGCGCTTTTCCAGCCTCCGTCAGCGTCAGCAGCGGCAGGCGCACCTCGTCCGCGCAAAGCCCCAGCAGTGAGCAGCCGTACTTCGCCGGCGCCGGCGACGGCTCGCAGAACAACGCCTTGTGCAGCGGCGCCAGCTTGTCATCGATCGCGCGCGCGGCGTCGTAAGCGCCCTGCAATGTCGCCTCCTGCATCTGCGCGCAGAGCTTCGGCGCGACGTTCGCCGTCACCGAAATGCAGCCGCGCCCGCCATGGGCGTTGAAGCCGATGGCGCTCGGGTCCTCGCCGGAGAGTTGGATGAACATTTCGCCCGCCAACGCGCGGTGCTTGGCGACGCGCGAAAGATCGCTCGTCGCATCCTTGATGCCGACGACGTTCTTCAGCTGCGCGATGCGGCCGATGGTTTCCGGCAGGATGTCAGTAATGGTGCGCGCCGGCACGTTGTAGACGTAAATCGGAATATCGACCGCGTCGTTGATTGCCTTGAAGTGCGCGACGAGGCCATCCTGGCTGGGCTTGTTGTAATAGGGCGAAACCACCAGCACGGCGTCGGCGCCCACCGCCTTCGCGCTCTTCGCCAGCTCGATGGCGTGTGCGGTATTGTTGGACCCCGCGCCTGCAATCACGGGGACGCGGCGCGCGGCTGCTTCCACACATAAATCAACGACGCGCTCGTGCTCTTTCAGGCTCAGCGTCGCGCTCTCGCCGGTGGTGCCGCAGGGAACCAAGGCATGGGAACCCTCGCCAATCTGGCGTTCCACCAGCGCCTGAAACGCCGGTTCATCGACGATTCCGTTGCGAAATGGTGTGATGAGCGCCGGAATCGACCCGTGAACCATGAACATTGCCTGCCGAGGGGTGGTGTTGGCGCGATTCCTGCCACAGTGTCAGGCGAGGTTAAATAGCGGCCCGCCGACCTTGGTTTGCGGGCCGCAGGCTGTTTCGTTGCGAGGCGGGTGGATGGACCGATCCCAACTGATCCGTATCGGCGCCATGGCCGCGGCCGTGGGCGCGATCCTGGTCGCGTCGGCGACGTTGCCGCGCATGGTCACGCCCGCGCCAGCCAACGCGCAGGAAGTCGCGCCGATGCCGTCGGCGGCCGAAGTGATGCGCCTGCGCGACGGACTCGCCGCCGCCGAGAACGGCGATTGGGGCGGCCTGGCAGCGCTGCGCGATAGCAGCACCGATCCGCTGGTGCGCCGCATGCTGCAATGGCGCTGGGCGGCGGCTCAGGAAGCGCCGCTCTATTTCGCCGACATCAAGCTGGCGCTCGACGAACTCCAGGGTTGGCCCGGCCGCACGACAATGCGCACCCGCGCCGAGCAGGCGATCTTCGACAGCCGTCTTTCGCCCGGCGAACGCGTCGCCTTCCTGCGGCAAGAGGGCGGCCCGATCACCGGCGACGGGCGCATCGCGCTGGCGATGGCGCTGCGCGACATGGGCCAACGCTCCGAGGCCGAGCAGATCGCACGCACGGCGTGGCGCGACGATGCGCTGACTAGCGCCGCCGAAGACCGCGCGCTGCAGGAATTCAGCGGCGTGTTCACGCAGGAAGATCACGGCGCGCGCGTCAGCGGACTGTTGTGGCGCGATCAGCGCACGGCGGCGCAGCGCTTGTTCTCGCGCATCTCGCCGGCCGATCGCGCCCTGGCGCAGGCGCGCATCGCCGTCCAGGCGCGCCAGCGCCGCGGGCTGCAAGCCGCAATCGACGCGGTGCCATCGTCGCGTCAGGACGATCCGGGCCTTCTCTATGACCGCGCCCAGTATCGCCGCCGCACAGACCAGCCGGTCGAGGCCATGCAGATGGCGGCTGAGATCAATCCGACTTCCGCCCCCGCCGCCGCGCGTGCGGCGATCTACGACGAGCGCCGTCTCTATGTGCCGCGGGCGATGCGGGCGGGAAATTACCAGCTGGCTTATCGGCTGGTCTCCAATCACGGCCTCCGCTCCGGCGAAGAGTTCGCCGACGCCGAATGGCTCTCGGGCTGGCTCAGCCTTCGCTATCTCGGACAGCCGCAGCGCGCCGCCGAGCATTTCTCGCATTTGAGCGAAAACGTGTCCTCGCCGGTCAGCCTTTCGCGCGCGCTCTATTGGCGCGCGGAAGCGGCGCAGGCGCTGGGCCAAAGCGGGGAAGCGGAGCGGCTCTTCAATGAGGCCGCGCGCTACAGCTTTACCTATTACGGCCAGCTCGCCGCCACACGCGGCGACCGCACGGCGATGATGTCGCTGCCCGAGACGGCGCAAGTAAGCAACGAGGCTCGTGCGCGATTCGAAGCCCGGGAACTGGTGCGTGCGCTTCGGCTCATGAGCCAAGTCGGCGCCCAGCGTGACTTCGAGTCGATCGCGTTCTATCTCGACGACACGCTCGACGATCCGATGGAGATCGAGCTCCTGTCGCAGCTCGCCCGCGAGCAGTCCTATTATCGCACCGCGCTGCGCAACGCCAAGGCGGGGCTCTTCCGCAATGTGGTCGCCACGAGCGCCGCCTATCCGCTGATCGAACTTCCCGCGACCGTGCGCCAGCAGGGCCGCATCGAGCCCGCGCTCGTGCTCGCCATCATCCGCCAGGAGAGCGAGTTCGACATCGGCGCGGTGTCGCACGCCAACGCGCACGGCCTGATGCAGCTCATTCCCTCGACGGCGCGCGCGCAGGCGCAGCGCGAGGGGCTGAGCTATGAGCGCGGCTCGCTGACCAGCGATCCGCAGTACAACATGACACTGGGCTCGGCGCACCTGGCCGATCTCGTCAGCAGCTTTAACGGCTCCTACGTCTTGGCGATCGCGTCATACAATGCGGGCTCACACCGCGCGCGCGAATGGATCGCCGATTTCGGCGATCCACGTTCGCCGTCGGTGGACGTGGTCGATTGGATCGAGCTGATCCCGTTCTCGGAGACGCGCAATTACGTGCAGCGCGTGACCGAGAACCTTCAGGTCTATCGCCACCGCCTCGCCGGCCAGCCGACGCCGATCGAACTCGAACGCGATCTGAAGCGCGGCGGGTATTGATCCGAAGGACCGCCGCTCTTCAGAGCCGCAACTAGACCTCGACAGGATACGATGCGGGTCTGAAGACCCGCGCTCCTTTAAGCCGCGAGCGCGCGCTGGAAAGTCTCTGCATCGACATTGCCGCCGCTGGCGATGACGGCGACGGTCTTGCCGCTCAGGTCCACGCCGCCTTCGAGCAGGGCCGCGAGCGAGGCCGCGCCCGATGGCTCCAGCACCAGCTTCAAACGCTGGAACGCAAATTTCATTGCCCGCAGTACGGCGGCGTCGGACACCGCGATCACGCGCTCGAAGCGTTCGCGGGCGATGGCGAAGGGGATTTCGCCCATCTGTTCGGTCAGCAGGCCGTCACAGATCGAACGGATGCCTGGCGGGTTCCGCTGGATCGAACCGCTTTCGAGCGTGCGCTGGATGTCGTTGTGCCCCTCCGGCTCCACCCCGAAGATGCGTGCGCGCGGCAACGCCAGCGCCGTGCCGGTCGACAAGCCGCCGCCGCTTGCGGGCACGAAAACGATGTCGGGCGAAATCAGCTCGCCGATCTCGAGGCCGGCTGTCCCCTGCCCGGCCAGCACGAACGGATCGTCGAAAGGTTTGATTAAGGAGAGCCCGCCTTCGGTCGCGAGACGCGCGCCGATCTCTTCGCGGCTCTCGTTGACGCGATCGTACGTCACCACTTGCGCGCCGAGGCTGCGCGTCGTGTCGAGTTTGATCTTCGGCGCATCAGCCGGCATCACGATCGTCGCCTGCACGCCGAACAGCTTCGAGGCCGTCGCCACCGCGATCGCATGATTGCCCGACGAGAACGCCAGCACGCCCTTGGCGCGCACCTCAGGCGCAAGCGCGGCGATGGCGTTAGTCGCCCCGCGCATCTTGAAAGCGCCGCCGCGCTGGAGGTTCTCCGCTTTCACCCACACCTTCGCGCCAGTCTTCTCGTCCAGCACATCGTTGCGGATGAGCGGCGTCTTGACGGTGATGCCCTCGATGCGTTTGGCGGCGGCCTTCACGTCGTCGATGGTCGGGATCATCAAGAGCCTCTCGGTTTGGCGCGCCGCGTCGGCGGGGCGCTCAGCGGATCTTCGGGCCAGGGGTGCTTTGGATAGCGGCCCCGCATCTCAGTGCGTACAGCCGCATATGAGCCGCGCCAGAACCCAGGCAAGTCCTTTGTAGTCTGCACCGGCCGGTGCGCTGGGGAGAGCAGACGCAAACTGAGCGCCACGCGGCCGCCCGCGATGGCCGGATGTTTGTCCTGACCGAACATTTCCTGCAGCCGCACGTCGAGCGCAGGTCCGCCGTCGCTTTCGTAATCTATCGCAAGCGAAGATCCGGCAGGCGTCTCGAACCACGCCGGCGCCTCGGCGTCGAGACGGCGGCGTTGCTCGAAGCTGAGCGAATTAAGCAGCGCGCGCGAGACGTCGACGGCTTTGAGCGACGATACGCCCTCAAGCGCCGGCGCCAGCCAGGTTTCGGCGTTGGCCTGCAGCGCGGCGTCGCTCCAATCCGGCCAACCGTCACCCTCGAAGCTGCGCATGAAGGCAACGCGCGCCCGGGTCTGCTTTGCCGCGTCGCTCCACTCCAAGTGGCGGAGCCCTTCGTCGTATACGACGTCCAATAGGGCTTGCGAAAGCTCGGCCCCCGACAAGCGCTCGAGCGGCGTTTCCGAGAGCACCAGGCGGCCGAGCCTGCGCACGCTGCGCGCCCGAAGCGCGCCGGTGACCGGATCAATCGTTGCGGAGGCACGGGTCTCGATCCGGTGGCCAAACATTGCCTCGATATCGGCGTAAGCGATTGGCGCGCCAAGCAGCACCTGCGCGCGCGCTGCGGTTCCGGAGATATCAGCGATCACCGCATAGGGTTCGCGCAACAGAAGTGAACCCTCCTCAATCATCACAGTGCGGCCGTTGACGAGACTGAAACCCTGCTGGCGCGTCTTCGCCACGCGATCGGGATAGGCGATGGCCAAGACACGCCCAGCGTCATCTTCGTTCACGCTCTCGCGCCCGCCCCCAGCCAAGCGCGCAATGCGATCGGCCAGCGCGCGCGCCGCTTCGGCGCGCTGGCCGCGCTCGGACGCAAACCGATGCAGCCGTTCGCGCAGATCGGCGCTGCGGCCGCCGAGGCCCTGTTCGGTCAGCACCATGGCCACGCGTGCGGCGAGCAAGGCTTCGCTGTCGCGGGCGGCGACGATCACCATATGCGCCAGCCGCGCTGGGAGCGGCATGCGGGCCACGGCCTCGCCATGCGGCGTGAGCCGGCCGTCGCCATCGAGCGCGCCAATGGTCTTCAAGAGCGCGATCGCTTCGTTCCACGCGGGCGCGGGCGGCGGATCGAGCCAAGCGAGCGTTGCTGGATCGCTCACGCCCCAGGCGGCGAGATCGAGTGCGAGGCCGGAGAGATCGAAGTCCAATATCTCCGGCCGCTCGAATTGGGGCAGTGCGCGGGTTTCGCCTTCGCTCCAGAGCCGCCAACACACCCCGGGTTCGAGACGACCTGCGCGCCCGGCGCGCTGGGCGATCGCGGCCTGACTGGCGCGGACGGTTTCGAGCCGCGAGAGTCCCAACGCCGGCTCGAACCGCGGGCGGCGCGCAAGGCCAGCGTCGACAACGATGCGCACGCCTTCGATGGTGAGGCTGGTTTCGGCGATCGAGGTCGCAAGCACGACTTTGCGTCGGCCAGCAGGGGCGCGAACAATGGCGGCGTCCTGATCGGCGGCGCTCATCGCGCCATAGAGCGGGCGGATGTCGAGGTTCGGGTCGCGCACGGTCGCTCGCAACTGTTCCGCGGTGCGTTCGATTTCGCGCACGCCTGGGAGAAATACCAAGGCGCTGCCGGGCTCCGCGGCGAGCGCTGCACGCGTGGCGGCGGCGACCTCTTCCTCGAGCCGCGCCTTCGGATCGCGCGGCCGATAGACATGGCGCACCGGAAACATCCGGCCCTCGCTGACGATCACCGGCGCCTCGCCAAGCAACGTCGAGACGCGCGCCGCATCCAGCGTCGCCGACATGACAATAAGCTTCAGATCCGGCCGCAGCGCGCCTTGCGCATCGCGTGCAAGCGCCAAACCCAGATCGCCTTCTAGGCTGCGTTCGTGAAATTCGTCGAACACCACCGCCGCCACGCCGTGCAATTCGGGGTCGTCGAGGATCATGCGCGTGAACACGCCCTCGGTGACTACTTCGATCCGCGTTGCGCGTCCGACTTTTGAATCGAGCCGCACGCGATAGCCAATCGTCGCGCCCACCGGCTCGCTGCGTTCGAACGCCATCCGCGCGGCCGCCGCGCGCGCGGCGATGCGGCGCGGCGAGAGCAGCACGATCTTGCCGCCCTTGCCCCACGCCGCGCCGAGCAAAGCGGGGGCGACGCGCGTGGTCTTGCCCGCGCCGGGTGGGGCGACGAGCACCGCCTCGTTACGCGTTTCCAGCGCTGCGAGCAGTTCGGGAAGGACATCCTCGACCGGAAGCATAAACGGGGCTTAACCCAACCGCTTCGTCCCTGTCTCGCCGCATTGGCGCGGCATTGAGGTGAAGGTATAGGCAGGCCGCATCGGAGCCGGGGAGCAAACCATGACCGCGCGAACGCTTGGGACAATCGCCGTGACCGTGGCGGTTTGCATCGGCTTGGGCGCCTGCTCCACCGGCCGCACGGCGGACACGCGCCGCGGCGTCACTGGGGCAGCGTCGATCCCGCTGCGCGACGTAGGCCTGATCCGGCCCGAAATTCCGCTGCTCTTGCGCAATCTGCAATATCCCTATTCGACAGCGACGCTGGCCGATTGCGCCGCCGTCTCGCACGAGATCAATCAACTCGACGCGGTGCTCGGTCCCGAAAGCTATCAGCCCGGTCCCAATCGCAACATTTGGGACAGGAGCGGCGACTTCGTCGAAGACCAAACCATCGAGGCGGCGGAGAACACGGCCGAGGATCTGATCCCGTTCCGATCTTGGGTGCGCCGCATCAGCGGCGCCAGCCGCGCCGAGCGCGACGCGCTGCGTGCGGTCGCCAACGGCCAGCAACGGCGCACGTTCCTGCGCGGCTACGGCGCCTCGCTCGGCTGCCCGAGCATTATCCCGCCACCGCCGCCCGCGCCGCGCGAACGCCGCTCAAACTAGGCCGCGCTCAAGCAGAATCTTCGGGCCATCCGTGCGCGCCGATCAGGGGCACGAAGGCGACAGCGCCAAGGTCTTCGGTTTCGAACCTGTCGGCGTCTCGCCGCCGGACTTTGAGCAGGCGCTGCTCCGGCGCGCGGCCCACCGGGATCACGAGCACGGCGCCGATGGCGAGTTGTTGCTTCAGCGCGTCCGGGACGGCGGGGCTTACCGCTGACGCGATAATTGCATCGAAGGGCGCAGCTTCGGGCCAACCCTCCGTGCCGTCGCCCGTGCGGATATGGACATTAGCGTAGCCCAGCGTTTCCATGCGCTCTCGCGCGAGGTTGGCCAATTCGGCGTGCCGTTCGATGGCGTAGACGTCGCGCGCAATGCGGCTCATCACCGCCGCCGCGTAGCCAGAACCTGCGCCGATTTCGAGCACGCGGGCGTCCGGCGAGAGTTCTGCCGCCTCGACCATCATCGCGACAACGAAGGGCTGCGAAATGGTCTGGCCGGCGGCGATCGGCAGCGGGCCGTCGTCATAGGCGTAGAGGCGCAAATCCTCCGGCACGAAGTGTTCGCGCGGCACCTCGCGCATGGCGTCGAGCACGCGCGCATCGCGCACGCCCCGGCGCACGATCTGACGCTCGACCATGCGATCGCGGAGCGCGGCGAAATCCGGCTGCATACGCATCAATTGGATAACGTGGGTCGGAAGACAAGGCGCATGTGCGCCCCTGCGGCATCGCTACTCCGCCGCCGCGATCGCCTCCGGCTCTTCGGCCTGGCGTTTCCACAGGCTGGCGTAGAGACCGTCCTTGGCGATGAGCCCCGCGTGCGTTCCGCGTTCGACGATGCGGCCGGCGTCGAGGACGATGATCTGATCGGCGTCGGCAATGGTGGAGAGGCGGTGGGCGACGACGAGTGTGGTGCGGCCGCGGCTGGCGGCTTCCAGCGCCGCCTGCACTTCCGCTTCGGTGCCGCTGTCGAGCGAACTCGTCGCTTCGTCCAGAATGAGGATGGCGGGATTCTTCAGCACCACGCGGGCGATGCCGACGCGCTGCTTTTCGCCGCCGCTCAGTTTCAAACCGCGCTCGCCGACGCGCGTTTCCCAGCCTTGCGGCAAGCTTTCGATGAAATCGAGCAATTGCGCGCTGCGGGCAGCGTCGTCGAGCTCGGCCTGGCTTGCCTCCGGTTTGCCATAGGCGATGTTGTAGCGGATCGTGTCGTTGAAGAGCACCACGTCCTGCGGCACGAGCCCGAGCGCGCTGCGCAGACTCACTTGGGTAACATCGCGCAGATCCTGACCGTCGATCCGCACAGCGCCTTCACTTGGATCGTAGAAGCGATAGAGCAGTTTCAGCACGGTTGACTTGCCCGCACCCGATGGGCCGACGACAGCCGTTGTCTTGCCCGCGGGCGCAGTGAAGCTCACGCCCTCTAGACCTACATCGCGGCCCTCATGCGCGAAGCTGACGGCGTCGAATTCGACCTGCCCGCGGGTGGCCTTCAGCACCTGCGCATTCGGCGCGTCGGCAACTTCAGGCGCCTCTTCGAGCAGCGCGAACATCTTTTCCATATCGATCGAGGTCTGTTTGATCTCGCGATAGGCGAAGCCCAGGATGTTCAGCGGCGCGTAGAGGTTGGTCATGATGAGAATGACGGCGGTGATGTCGCCCGGCCCCATCGGGCCTCGGGCCACCAGCCAGCCCGCGCCGATGACCATGGCGACGAGCCCCACCGTCATGATGAGCCCCTGCACAATGTTGAGCATCACCAGCGACGTGTAGGCGCGAACCGCCGCATCGGCGTAGGAGGACAGCGCGCGATCGTAGCGTTCGCTCTCGCGCGCCTCCGCAGCGAAGCTCTTCACGGTTTCGAAATTAAGCAGCGAGTCCACCGCCCTGCCCGCGGCTTCCGTGTCTGCCTCGTTCATCTCGCGGCGGTGCTTCAGGCGCCACTCGGTCACGCCGAACGTGGCCCAGGCGTAAATGAAAACCGTCCCGCCGGCGATCAGCGAGAACATCCAGCCGTACTTGAAGCCCAGCACCGCGGCCGCAAGCAGCAGCTCGATCACGGTCGGTGCGATGTTGAAGGCCAGGAACCGCAGCAGGAAGTCGATGGCGCGAATACCGCGTTCGATGGTGCGATAGACCGCGCCGGTGCGTTTCGAGTGGTGGAACCGCACCGAGAGCGAATGCACATGAGTGAACACCCGCGTGCCGGCGCGGCGCTGCGCCTCTTCGCTCACCGGCTGGAAAATGGCGTCGCGGACTTGCGGCCCGGCGGTCGAGGCAAACCGCAGCGCCGCCCAGAAGCCGGCCAAACCCAGAAACGTTGGCAGCGCGCCGGAAGCGTCGCCGGCAGACAAAGCGTTGATGCCGTCGGCCAGCACCAGCGGCGAAACCACCGCCAGCACTTTGCTCACAAGCGTCAGCACGAACGCCGCCGCCAAGCGCAGGCGGACGCCGCGCCCGTGCAGGCCGCCGATCAGGGTGAGCAATTGCGCGATGGTGCGCGTCAGCGGCGGGGCGACGTCAGCGGCTGGTTCCGCCTTCGACACTGTCCTGCCTTCCCCGCGAGCCATTTGGAACAATCCTTGAAGGGACCACTTAGGCATGGGGAATTTCTCCCGCAATGCCGCCTTATTGGCTAAGTCTGTTCAATGCCCATGGCTGATTCCAGCTCCCTAGGCCCTGCCGTCCGTTCCGTCTGCGTTTATTGCGGCTCGTCGAACACCACGAAGCCGGAATACCTCGATCTCGCTGTGCGCTTCGGTCAAGCGCTTGCCGCGAGCGGATTGCGTCTGGTTTACGGCGGCGGCGCAGTTGGATTGATGGGGCGCGTGGCCAAAGCCACCCACGAAGCCGGCGGCCAAGTGCTCGGCATCATGCCGCGCTTTCTGGAGCGGCGCGAGATCGTTTACCAGGATGTGCCGCACCGCATGGTCGACACCATGCACGAGCGCAAACACATCATGTTCGAAGAAAGCGACGCGTTTGTGGTGCTGCCCGGCGGCATCGGCACGCTCGAGGAAGCGGTCGAAACGCTTTCATGGCGGCGGCTCGATCTGCACCGAAAACCGATCGTATTCTTGTCGGAAGACGATTTCTGGGCGCCTTTCTTCACACTGATGCAGCACACGATCGACGCAAACCTGACGCCCGCAACATTCAACGACGCCGTCAGATACGCGCGTTCAATCGAGGAGTGTTTCCGCCTGCTCGAACAAGGCAGCGTCGCTGCGCGCACGTGAGCCGCGTCACGGCGGCAGCACGCGCGCCGCCTCTGCTTCGCAATTGTATGGCATGTCCCGCTCGCGACAGAAGTCCGGCCATCGCCCGGTTTCGCGCCAGTACTGGATTAGTCCAGTGTCTCGGATCAGCGTCATGAAGCGCGGATCGCGCCGCAGATTGCGCCATGGAGGCAAGAAATACGAACTCGTGCCATAGTTCGCTCGCACCATTCCCTCTGCGATTTCGAATGATGCATCTTCTTCGCCGGCGAGCGACAGCGCAGCGCCAACGCTTGCACGTGAGAAGCGGCCGGGAATGAGTTGGCGCAGGGCGAGAGCGGCACGGCTGATTCTGCTCCGGTCTCCGGACGCACGCGCTGCGACGAAGTCACGCCAGAGACTTCGCACCGGTTCGCGCAGCATTCCGCGCGCTGGCGTCGAGTCGATCGTGTCAAGCATTCTCAGCGCTTCGGCGGGATCGCCGACATAACTCGAGTTCATGAGCCGATTCCACCATGCCTCCGGCGAGTCCGGCCAGATGCGGTAGTTCCGATCGATTTGCTCCTGCGCAGCCTCGTGTTGGCCCGCTCCGTTGAAGAACGGCGGCAGCCCAGTTTGGTAATCGCCATTGAGAGGCTCGATGGCGATAGCGCGCTGCATCGATCGCAGCCCCTCGTACGCGCGGCCGACTTCCAGATAGAGCAACGCCTGCGCCGCGTGCGCAGCCGCCAAATCGGGGTCCGCTTGCAGCGCTCGCGCGATCAGAACCTGCCGCGTGCGCAAATCGGGCTGCGGATAGGCCGCAGCCTCGACGAGATATGTCTCGCCATTTTTGGAATCGAGCTGACGCGCCCGCGCTGCCGCCTCCCGCGCTTCGGCGGCGTAGGCCGCATCCTGCGGCGGCGGACTGGACCACGCCATGTTCGCGGCGATCGTGCCCAACGTCGACCAGCCGCGAGAGAAACGCGGCGCACGCTCCGTGACCTGCCGCGCGGCTTGGTAGCTTTCTTCGCTGTTTGCTCCATCGCCCCGTCCGAGACTTTGACAGGCTCGCATGAACACAGCCAGGGTGGAGGCGTCGATGTTCGCACGCGGTTCCAGGCTGATCAGCGCGCAGCGCAATACCCGCGCAACATCGATCGCGATCTGCTCCTGCATGAAGTTCTGTTCGCTCGCGATGCGGCGATATTCGTTCGACCAGATCGCCACATTGCCACGCGTGTCGATCACGCGGGCGTTGACGAGCAGATCTGCGCCCTCCGCGCGCGCCGAACCGTCGAGCACGAATGCCGCCCCCGCCTCCGCCGCCGCGGCCACGCGATCCGCGTCGGCGGCTGCGCTGGTCTGCACTGCCTGAAGATCGTTCGCGCTCATCGCGCCTATGAGGCGATCGGCGAGGCCGGTTGTGAACGCCTGGACCCCCGGATCAAGCGCCCTGAATTCCAGCACGGCGATGGCGTGCGAGGCAGGTCGCAACAGCGCTTGTCCCCCGAACCAGGCGGCCAGCAGCACGCCCACCATCGCCACGGCGCCAAGAATGAGATGGAGCCGCCTGAACAGCACGGGCGGCGCGCCGCGCCACGCCGATGTCAGGCGGAACGTCTCCAGCCGCTCGTCCATCTTCGCCAGGCGCACGACGCGGCGCCCAACGAGGCGCGCGGTCACATCGGCAGCGAGCCCGTGTTTGACGTCTGCGGAGAGGACGATGTCGCCCGGCTCGGCCAGCACCATTAGCCGCGCAGCTATATTGACGCCGCGCCCCAAGAGGTCGCCGGTCTCGGTCTCATGAACCTCGCCCACGTGCACACCGATGCGCAGCGGCACACGATCGACGGCTTGCAATTCTTCAGCCGAAGCGACCGCCGCGGAGACGGAAGGAAATTCGAGCATGAAGCCGTCGCCGGCAGTGTTGAAGACACGGCCGCTGCGCGAGGCGGCGCTGGCCCGAATCCGCTCGGTCAATGCCTTAATTTCACGGACGGTGGCGACTTCGTCGACTTCGCTCTGATGCGAGTAACCAGCCGCATCGATGGACACGATTGTCGCCAGCCGGCGCGGCAGCGACGCCTCGGTCAGCGCGGGGGCAGTCGGCTCTGTCATTCCTCCCTCGACCTAGGCGACGAAACTCCAAAGTCGGCCCGCTAGCAAGGTGGCGGCGCTCGTTTCCGCTCAGCGCACACCAGCTTATTACGGCGGCAGTATGCGCGCCGCCTCCTCTTCGCAATCGTAGGGAAGATCACGCGCCCCACAGAAATCCGGCCATCGTCCGGTTTCGCGCCAGTAGGCGATCAAGCCCGCGTCGCGCGCGAGCATCATGAAGCGTCGCTCCCGTCGCAGCCCTGCATAGGGCGTATTGAAGATCGCCGACGTCCCCGCCATCGGATTCCGCATCAGGTCATCAAGAATCTCGAACGCGGCATCGGTCTCGCCGACGTCCGCGAGCGCTGCGGCCACGGAGAAGCGATTGAACTGGCGGCGCTGCGCCAATTCGACAAGTGCGAACGCAGCGCTTCTGATCCGTTCACGATTTCCGGATACTCGAGCGCGCAGATAGTTGCGCCAGAGTTCGCGAATAGAGCGCTCCATGCGCACCGGCGCGGTCTCGATTGTATCGAGCATGCGCAGCGCCTCAGCGGGATTATTATAAGTCGAGTTGAAGAACCGGTTGTACCAAGACGCGGGCGAGTTCGGCCAAACGCGATACAGCCGTTCTCTGAGTTGGTCCGACTCCGCTTGATTGCCGAGGGCGCTTAGAACGGGGATCATCAATGCCCAATTCTCAGCCGAAAGCGGATCAAGTGCTGCCGCTCGCCGGTAGGACGCCAAAGCCTCCACGTGCCGTCCCACATTGGCCAAAAGTTCGCCCTGGGCGGTATGCGCGGTCGCCAAGTCCGGTTCCGTCCGCAGCGCCTGATCGACCAGACTCTGCCGTCCCCGGAAGTCTCGGGTTGGCGCCAGATCCAGTTCCGCCAGATAACTTTCCCCGTTGCCCGCATCGAGATCTCTCGCGCGCGCCGCCGCGGAAAGCGCCTCGCTTCGAAACGCCTCAGAAGTGTCGTCAGGGGCCGAAAGCGCCATGCCGGCGGATGAAAGCGCCAGCAGCGACCAACCGCGAGAGAATCGTGGGGCGCGCTCGGTCACCTGCCGGGCGATCTCGCGCCGGGCCTCGAAACTCTCATCCGCAGACGCCATGCGATCGCAGGCGCGCAGAAAGATCGCCAACGTTTGCTTGTCGATGGCGCCCGCACGCGGGCGCCGCGAGACCAGCGCACAGCGCAGGACACGCGCGACCTCCGCCGCGATCTGCTCCTGAAAGTAATTGGCTTCCGCGGCTGCGCGTCGATATTCGTTTGACCATAGCGTAAGCCTGCCTTCCGAATCGACCAGCCGCGCGCCGACCAGCAAATCCTCGCCATCACGGCGCACGGAGCCGTCGAGCACAAAGGCCGCGCCGTCGGCTGCGGCAGCGGCGACACGATCGGGCGCATCGGGACTGACTGCGTGCTGGGCGACCTGCAGTTCGTTCCCGCTCATCACCCCGACGATACGCTCAGCGAGGCCAGCCGAAAAACTAGTGAGGTCCGCGCCGTCCAGCGGCCGGAACTCGAGCACGGCAATCTGCTCATTGCGCGATCCAAGCATTGCTTGGCCGACGAGCCATGCGACGCCGAGCACCGCCACAAGCGCAATCGCCGCGATCATGAGATGCAGCCGCCTGAACAGCACGGGCGGCGCGCCGCGCCACGCCGATGTCAGGCGGAACGTCTCCAGCCGCTCGTCCATCTTCGCCAGGCGCACCACACGGCGCCCAACGAGGCGCGCGGCGACATCGGCCGCGAGCGCATGTTTCACGTCCGCGGAAAGTACGATGTCGCCGGGTTCGGCCAGCACCATCAGCCGCGCGGCGATGTTGACGCCGCGGCCCAAGAGGTCGCCGGTCCCGGTTTCGTAAACCTCGCCGACATGAACGCCGATCCGCAGCGGCACCCGATCGACCGATTGCAGCTCTTCGGCTGAAGCGACGGCGGCGGATGCGGATGGAAACTCCAGCATGAAGCCGTCGCCGGCGGTGTTGAACACGCGGCCGTTGCGTGAGCTGCAGCTGGCGCGAATCCGCTCCGCCAGCGCCTTGATTTCGCGCACTGTCGCCGCTTCGTCGACTTCGCTCTGACGCGAGTAGCCGGCCGCATCGATCGACACGATCGTCGCAAGCCGGCGCGGCAAGGACGCCTCGGTCAGCGCAGGCGCAACAGGCTCAGTCATCTCCCCTCGTCGCGCCGACGAAACGCTAAAGTCCGGCGGGTAGCAAGATGGGAGCGGCGATTACTCGGCAGTTGCGGGCGCCCTGCGTACGGGGTCATACTTGCGCATGGCGCACCGCAATCCCCGCACGCACTTCACCACCCACGATGTCACCAACCAGCCGCCGCCGCTCGAGGACGCGAACCTTTACGCGGCGGACGCGATCCTGCAATCCGCCTGCGCATGGTCCGGCGCCGCTGCGCACGCCGCGCGGCTGCACAGCTTCGGCGCACGCGTCGGCAGCGCTGAAGCGCAGACCTGGAGCGCACAAGCCAACCGCACGCTACCGGTGTTTCAGCCTTTTGATCGCTACGGTCGGCGTATCGATGAAGTGGAGTTTCATCCCGCCTATCATGAGCTGATGCGTCTTGGGTTCGAGGCCGGCGTCTCCGGCGCGGCCTGGAATGTGAAGTCGCACGGGCACGCGCTGCACGCAGCACTGCTCTACCTGATGGGCCAGGCCGATTATGGCGTGTGCTGCCCTATGTCGATGACCTACGCCGTCGTACCGGCGCTACGCGTCGAGCCGCGCGTGGCCGAGCAATGGGCGGCGCGCGTCACGAGCGAGGCCTACGACCCGCGCTTCATTCCCGCCAGCGAGAAGCGGGCTGCGACGATGGGCATGGCGATGACGGAGAAGCAAGGCGGCTCCGACATCCGCGCCAACACAACCCGCGCGACGCGCCAGAGCGATGACTCATACGAACTCGTTGGTCACAAATGGTTCTGCTCTGCGCCGATGTCGGATGCATTTCTAACGCTCGCCTACACCGACGCCGGCGTCACCTGCTTCCTTGTCCCGCGCTGGCGACCGGACGGCGAACGCAATGCCATCGAGATCCAGCGCCTCAAGGACAAGCTGGGCGATCGCTCCAATGCGTCTTCGGAGATCGAGTATCGCGGGGCATCGGCCGAGCGCGTGGGCGAGGAAGGCCGCGGCGTGCGCACGATCATCGAAATGGTGGCGCTGACCAGGCTTGACTGCATCATCGGCTCGGCGACGCAGATGCGGCAGGCGTGTTCGCTCGCGGCATGGCATGTGGCGGGCCGGAGCGCGTTCCAGAAGAAGTTGATCGACCAGCCGCTGATGCGCGCTGTGCTGGCGGACTTGGCGCTCGACGCCGAAGCCGGCGTGGCGCTGGCATTCCGCTTGGCTGCGGCGCTCGATCGCGCCGGCGATCCTCACGAGGCCGCGCTTGCGCGGATAGGACTGCCGCTGGCGAAATATCTCGTGACCAAGCGGGCGCCTGCGGTCGTGGTCGAGGCGATGGAGTGCCATGGCGGCGCCGGATACGTCGAGGAAAGCATACTGCCGCGACTCTTCCGGCAGTCGCCGTTGAACGCGATCTGGGAAGGCTCGGGCAACGTGATTGCGCTCGACATGATCCGGGCGCTGGCGCGTGAACCCGAAACGCGCGAGGCGCTGATCCGCGAATTGCGCGAGTCGAACGTGGCCGATGAGGCAGAGGCGCTGCTAGCTGCGCCGGTGGCGGAACGCGACGCGAGATTTGTCATCGAACGGCTTGCGTTGGCGCTCGCGGCGGCGACTTTGGTCACGCACGCGCCGGCAGCTGTCGGCGATGCGTTCATCGCACGGCGGCTGCGCGGCAGCAGCATCACGCTTGGCGCCAGCAACGCGGCAATCGCGGAAGATGCCCTGATCGACCGCTTAGCGCTGCAAGTTTGAGCAACTCCCTAGGCCCGCTCCACCTGGTCCAGCAGGACGCGATCATGCTCCTCGCCCGGCAGCGGCGTGGTCAGCAGCTTGTCGCCGACGAAGATAGAATTGGCGCCGGCGAGCAGGCACATCGCCTGCAATTCCTGGCTCATCTGATCGCGGCCTGCAGCGAGACGCACATGCGAAGCCGGAAAGACGATGCGGGCGACGGCGATCCAGCGCACGAAATCCAAGCCGTCGATAGGCGCAGCGTCTGCAAACCGTGTGCCCGGGATTGGCACCAGTTGATTGATTGGCACCGACTCCGGATGTGGGTTTAGCTTTGCCAGTTCGACGATGAGATCGGCGCGATCCTCGTGACGTTCGCCCATGCCCAGTATGCCGCCGCAACACACCTTCATGCCGGCGCGCCGCACGCGCTTAAGCGTATCGAGACGATCCTGATATGTGCGCGTCGAAACCACCGAGGGGTAATACTCGGGTCCGGTATCGAGGTTGTGATTGTAGTAATCGAGGCCAGCTTTTCCGAGCGCTCCCGCCTGCTCTTCACTCAACATGCCGAGCGTCATGCAGGTCTCTAGGCCCAGCGCCTTCACGCCCCTCACCATCGAAGTAATCGCCGGCAGATCGCGATCCTTCAGTTCGCGCCATGCAGCGCCCATGCAAAAACGCTCCGCGCCGTCGGCCTTTGCGCGCTCGGCCGCGGCGACGACCTCGGCGCAATCCATCAGCCGCGAGGCCTTGAGCCCGGTCGCGAAGTGCGCCGACTGACTGCAATAGCCGCAATTCTCGGCGCAGCCGCCGGTCTTTATGTTTAGAAGACGCGAGCGTTGCACATGAGTGGGATCGTGGTGTGCGCGCAGTGCGGCCTGGGCGCGCAAGATGAGATCGCTCAGCGGCAGCGCGAACAACGCCTCCGCTTCGGCGCGCGTCCAATCGTGGCGCGGCGGCGCGGCTTCGAGGTTCAAGCGGCTTGCCCTTGCAGACGCTTGCGCGCGCGCTCTTCGCCGATCAGCGGAAACAGCGCGGCCATTTCCGGCCCGTGATCGAGGCCCGTGAGCGCCTGGCGCAGCGGCATGAACAACGCCTTGCCTTTGGCGCCGGTCTTTTCCTTCACGGCGTTGGTGAAGGCTTGCCACGACGTCGCGTCGTAAGCGCCTCTTGGCAGCGCTTCGACTGCGGCGCTGGCGAAGGCTGCGTCCGGCACGAACGGTTCGATCGGCCCGTCGACGATATGCGCCCACACGCGCGCCTCCGGCAGCAGCGAAATGTTGGCGCGGATCGCGTTCCAGAACGCTTCGCCCTTGTCGGCTTCGAGCGCGGCGAGGCGCTTCTTGACCGCCGCATAACCAAGCTGATGCAAAACCGCAGCGTTGACGCGCTTCAGCTCCTCTGGATCGAAGCGCGCCGGCGCGCGACCGATCTTGGCGAAATCGAACTCGGCGGCGAGTTGCTCAATGGTAAGGCGCGCCTCGACCGGATCGGACGTGCCGATCTTGGCCAGATGCGACAGCACGGCGATCGGCTCGTAGCCCTCGTCCGCCAGTTCGCCGACGCCGAGCGAGCCCAGGCGCTTCGACAGCGCACCGCCATCAGCGCCGACCAAAAGCGGAAAATGGCCGAACTGCGGGACCGGTCCGCCAAGCGCCTCGAAGATTTCGATCTGCACGCTGGAATTGGTCACGTGGTCTTCGCCGCGGACGATGTGGGTGATCTTGAAGTCGATGTCGTCGACCACGCTTGGCAGCGTGTAGAGAAACGCGCTGTCCTCGCGGATCAGCACCGGATCGCTGAGCGAGGCGGTGTCGATCGACTGAGGACCGCGGACGAGATCGGTCCATTCCTTGCGCGCACCCGAAAGCTTGAAGCGCCAGTGCGGCTTTCGCCCCTCGGCCTCAAGCTTGGCCCGGTCGGCGTCGCTGAGCTTCAAGGCGGCGCGATCGTAGACCGGCGGCTTGCCCGTCGCCTGCGCGATCTTGCGGCGGCGGTCGAGTTCTTCCTCGGTTTCGTACGCCGGATAAAGCAGGCCATCGGCTTTGAGCTTCGCCGCCGCTTTTTCATAAGCGTCGAACCGATGCGATTGATTGGCCCGTTCGCTCCACTTCAGGCCGAGCCAGGCGAGGTCGTCGACGATGCTTTGCTCGAACGCCTTGGTCGAACGCGCAAGGTCGGTGTCGTCGATACGCAAGAGCACCTGCCCGCCCTGTCCGATCGCGAACAACCAATTCATCAACGCCGTGCGGACGTTTCCAACGTGGATGCGTCCCGTGGGGGACGGCGCGAAACGGAGGCGAATGGACATTACGTAAGGTCTCGTTGCGGGAGGGCGGGGTTATGCGGCGCGCCGCCCTCGCCTGTCCAGCGGGTGTGTTGCGCTTGCGTAGGGCTGGCGCGGGTCTAGGGTGCGGCAAAGCTGCATTGGAGGGACGCCATGGCGACCATGTCGCGCGAAATCCGTTTGAAGAGCCGGCCCATTGGCATGCCGGAGGCATCGAACTTCGAACTCGCCTCGGTGGAACTGCCCGACCCGGGCGACGGCGAAGTCTTGGTCCGCAACGCGTGGATGTCGGTCGATCCCTACATGCGCGGACGCATGTACGATCGCCCGAGCTACGTGCCGCCGTTCCAGCTTGGTCAGCCTCTGCAGGGCGGCGCCGTCGGCACGGTGGTGAAATCGAATGACGCGCGCTTCAAGCCGGGTGATCTGGTCGAGAGCTTCAATGGCTGGCGCGAAGCATATGTTTCGCCTGGTTCGGGGTTGAACAAGCTTCAGCCCGGCGTGCCGCCACAAGCTTATCTCGGCGTGCTCGGCATGCCTGGGATGACGGCGTACACCGGTTTCCATCGCATCGGCGAGCCCAAAGCGGGCGACACCGTTTTCGTTTCAGGCGCGGCCGGCGCGGTCGGTTCGGCGGTGTGCCAGATCGCCAAGCTCCGCGGCTGCACGGTCGTGGCTTCGGCGGGCACGGACGAAAAGCTCGCCTGGCTGAAGAGCGTCGGCGTCGATGCGACTGTGAACTACAAGAAGGGCAAGCTGCTCGACAACGTGCGCGCCGCGGCGCCCAAGGGCATCGACATTTATTTCGACAATGTCGGCGGCGAGCATCTGGAAGTAGCGCTCGAAGTCGCACGTCCGTTCGCGCGCTTCATCGAGTGCGGCATGATCTCGATCTATAACGACAAGGAACCCACGCCCGGTCCGCGCAACATGGCCTACATCGTCGGCAAGCGGATCAAAATGCAGGGCTTCATCGTGTCGGATTTCGCCGACATGCGCGATCAATTCTACGCCGAGATGGGCCAGTGGGTCCGCGACGGCAAGATCAAGTGGGAAGAAACCGTCGAGAACGGCGTCGAGAACGCGCCGAAAGCGTTTCTCAATCTCTTTAGCGGAGCAAACACGGGCAAGATGCTCGTCAAACTCGGCTAAAATGAATCAACGTCTCTTCCAAGCCTATGTGATGGTCGACTGGAGCGCCGCCTCCAAGCCGACGACCGGCGCGGATTCGATCTGGGTCGGCGTTCTGAAGCGCAACGTCCGCTTTCAGATGGCGTTCGAAGCGCACAACCCGTCGACGCGGGTTGAAGCGGAGAAGCTGCTGAACGGCGTGCTCGACGACCTGAAGCGCAAGAACGAGCGAACACTGGTGGGGTTCGACTTTCCGCTTGGCTTTCCGCGCGGCACGGCATCGGCGCTCAAACTCGGCGGCGAGCCTTGGCGTGCACTGATGGAATTCGCGGCAAAGGAAGTGAAGGACAAGCCCGACAATACCAACAACCGCTTCCAGGTCGGCGCCAAAATAAATCGGCTGATCACGGGCGAAGCGTTTCCGTTCTGGGGCGCCCCCGCCCGCGACGAGCAGACGATGCTCTCCGCCAAACGCCCGCGCGAACATGGGCCGGACGATCTGCCGGAATTTCGCTATGCCGACGAAGCCGCGAAAGGCGCAGCGTCGATTTGGAAGCTCTATTATCAGGGCTCGGTCGGCGGGCAGGCGCTGACCGGTTTGCCAGTGGTGAAGCGGCTGCACGAAACGCGCGCGGCGAAGATATGGCCGTTCGAAACGGGCTGGCGGCCGCTAGCCCCGGCCGACATCGCCGACGTTGACGCAATATTTGCCGAAATTTATCCGTCGATGTTCGCGACCAAGCCCAATCCGGGCGAGATCAAGGATCAAGCGCAGGTGCGAGGCGCCTGCGAGCGCTTCAACGCGCTCGACGAAAAGGGCCAGCTGGGCGCGCTGTTCGGGCCGCCGAAAGAACATCCTCGGCGCGAAGTGATCGAACGCGAGGAAGGCTGGATCCTGGGCGCGAGCGCTTAGCGATCGCGCATCTCGCCCTCTGCGATGCCGGCGATCGGTGCGTCATCGACGTGCGCCGGCGCCGCGCGTTTCGCCAAAGCAGTCCAGCGCAACAACAGCACCGCGGCGCTCACGACGCTCGACCAAAAGATTGCGAACAAGAGCCCAGCGACGCCCTGCCCCTGCACTTCCGCGAACCAATAGCCAAGCACAGGCATCACCACGGCGTAGGCGAGGATGTGGCTGAAGGTCGGAAACCAATTGTCGCCGCGCGCCCGCAGCGCCGAGGCTATGACAACCTGCGCGCCGTCGGGATGCAGCACGAGCGCCGCGACCCAGACCAAGGAGGCGATCAAAGCGGCGAGTGCTGCGTCCGCCGTGTAGGCGCGGCCGATCTCGTCGTTGAAGATGAGAATGCCAATAGCGACGATGATCATGGCGATCGCATTGATGCCGATCCCGGTCCAGCCGGCGCGGGCGGCGTCGAGCGGCGCTTTGCGGCCGATGGCTTCCGAGACGAGCACCGCTGTCGCCGCGGCAAGGCCGAGCGCAATCATGAACACGAACGCCATCATGTTGAGCAGAATCTGATAGCCCGCGACAATCTCGGCGCCCAGCCGGCCGGCGATCACGGTCATGGCCGAGAACGCGCCTGCTTCCACGGCCTGGCTCACCGCAGCCGCAATGCCGACGGCGAGGAGTGCCCCGTAAGTTGGTCCCTTCGCACCAGCTTTGCGCACCCCGTAAATGGCGCCGTCGCGCAGCAGGAATATCCAGGCAAGCAAAGCGGCCGACAGAAACACGCGCGCGCCGACTGTGGCCCAGGCCGAACCGATGGCGCCGTGCTCAGGCACCCAAAGCAAATTGAGCGCGAGGTTGACCGCGTTCGCGGCCCACATCACTGCGGTGCCGATGCCCGGCTTCTTGACCGCCTCGAGAAAGAACGTGCCGGCGACGAACAGAAGATGGAGCGGGATCGAGAGCGCGAGGATCATCATCACGTCGGTGGAGAGCGGCACGAGTTCTGGTTCGATGCCGAACGTCGTGAAGAGACGCGAACTGCCCGCCCACATGGCGAGCGCAGAGAGCAAGCCCGCAACAAGCGCGAGCACCAGTCCGCGCCGCAGCGCCACGCCCGCGCCTTCCAGATTCTTCTCCCCGAGCGAACGCGCGGCAAGCACCTGCACGCCCTGCAGCAAGCCGATCGCGGCGACGAGAAACACGGCCGTCGGCGCCCAACCGAGCGCTTGATGTGGCAGCTCATCGGGCGCGAGCTGACCGACGACGACGACATCGACGAGCCCCATGCCGATAATGCCCAGGCGCGCGAGCGCGACCGGTCCGGCTATGCGCAGCAAGGGCGCGACGAAAGAACGAGTGGCGGCCATCGGGACGCTGCGTTTAGCGGAGGCGCTTGAGTCGGTCGAGGCTCAAGCGGGCGGGGCCGCGTCGGCCGGCTTCAGACCGCGGTAGAGATAACTGGAAAGCCCTGCCTCGAGCGGGGCGTAAAGCAAAAGCACGATAAGCGCGCGCAGGAAGTCGAACGCCAGCAAGCCGACCGGATTGGAGGCCGCCGCTGCCGCGATCGAAGCGGGGTTCAGCGTATCGACGCCAAACATGAGCCCGATCAGATGGCCGAGCGCGCCCGCCAAGATATAGGCAGGCGCCAGCAGCAACAGCCGCGCGGCAGTGATGCGCAACACTGCGCCCCTGGTCCATTTCCAGGTTTCGAACGTCAGCATGCGCCCGGCGTCGACGCTAGCTGGGGCGGCGAGATAGAGGCGCGACGTCAGCAAGAACCAGATCGCGCTGTAGAACAACAGCACCAAGAACACCGCCATTGGATTGTCTTGCATGAATTGCATCATGATGCGCATCACGGCCTGCTGATCTCCGCCGACGCTTTGAAGTTCCGCCGCATATGGTGCGAGCGGGCCCGCGGCGAGGACGATCGACACCGGGATCGTCATCACCAGCATGACGATGAACAGGAAGAAGCCGATCAGCACCATCGCCGCCCAGACGCGCCACCCGTCCGTGCGCCAGCGCGTCCGCGCGGCCTCGGCGCCGAACAGCGCGCAGCCGACGAGCGCAGCATAGACGAAGGCTTGCACCAGCCCCGAGGCGATCATGGTGACGATGCCCGCCTGCGGCACAGCGAAGGCCAGGCCCGAGACCGCGACCGAACCGACCGCGCCAATCAGCGCGGCGGCGCCGACGAAACGCAGATTCTCGCGCACGAACCGGAGCGCCGCGCCGACGCTTTCTTGAATGGGAACGGCGCCGTCGGCCATGCGGACTCTCCTTGCGTCGCCCTTATGGCGGGAATCGCGCGGCGCCGCGAGCTTGAAGCGATAGCCCTGGCGCGGCATGAGGTAGCTCCATGAAACCGGTTCATGTCGTCGGCGGCGGGCTTGCGGGCTCGGAAGCCGCCTGGGCGCTCGCCAACGCAGGCGTGCCGGTCGTGTTGCACGAGATGCGCCCGGTGCGGATGACGGACGCGCACAAGACGGAAAAGTTCGCCGAACTCGTCTGCTCCAACTCCTTCCGCAGTGACGATTGGCGCGGGAACGCTGTGGGCTTGCTGCATGAGGAGATGCGGCGGTTGGGATCACTGGTGATGGCGAGCGCGGAACCTGCGCAAGTGCCCGCCGGCAGCGCGCTGGCCGTGGATCGGGACGTGTTCAGCGACGCAGTGACGGCGGCGCTGGAGGCGCATCCGCTGGTGAGCGTTGAACGAGGCGAGGTGCGTTCGCTCGATCAGTTACTCGGTGGCGAAGGGTTGGAGCGCGGGCTTCCAAGCCCGCAAGCCAGCGGCGCCGGAGATGGCGCGCTTGGAAGCGCGCGCTCCCGCTTGCAAGCGGAGAGCGTTATCTTCGCCACCGGCCCCCTCACCTCGCCTGCCCTCGCCGATTCCATCCGCAATCTTACCGGCGAAGACTCGCTCGCCTTCTTCGACGCCATCGCGCCGATCGTGCATGCGGACTCGATCGATTTCGACATCGCCTGGAAACAATCGCGTTACGACAAGGAAGGCCCGGGCGGCGACAACGCGGCGTATGTGAACTGCCCAATGGATGAGGTGCAGTATGTGGCGTTCATCAACGCTCTGAATGCGGGCGCGAAGACAGAGTTCAAGGATTGGGAAAAGAACACGCCCTACTTCGAGGGCTGTTTGCCGATCGAAGTGATGGCGGAGCGCGGCCTCGACACGCTGCGCTTTGGCCCGATGAAGCCGGTGGGGCTGATGGACCCGCGTGTCGGCAAGCGGCCGCATGCAGTGGTGCAGCTGCGGCAGGACAACAAGCTCGGCACGCTCTTCAACATGGTCGGCTTCCAGACCAAGCTGAAATACGGCGCGCAGGAAGAGATTTTCCGCATGATCCCCGGCCTGCAGAACGCGCGCTTTGCGCGGCTGGGCGGCATCCACCGCAATACGTTTCTGAATGCGCCGAAGCTGCTGGACGCGACGCTACGCTTAAAGGCGGAGCCGCGCGTGCGCTTTGCGGGGCAGGTGACGGGCGTCGAAGGCTACGTCGAAAGCGCCGCCATGGGCATGATGGCGGGGCGCTTCGCAGCGGCGGAGCGTTTGGGACGCGCTATTGAGCCGCCGCCGGCGACGACAGCGCTCGGCGCGCTGATCGCGCACGTGACGGGCGGACATATCGGCGACGGCAAAAGCTCGTTTCAGCCCATGAACATAAACTTCGGCCTCTTCCCGGAAATCGCGGCGCCAACGCATGGGCCGGATGGCAAGAAGCTCAAAGGCGAAGAACGCGGGCGCGCGAAGAAGCTGGCGCTAGCGGAGCGGGCGTTGGGGGATATTGAAGGCTGGTTGGCGAACGCGCGCTGACGCGCGCGTTGCTTAAGCCTGCGAGCGAGCACGCTTGTGGGCGAGCGCTGCGTCTTCGGCGGCGCGCCATTTGCGCCACGTGTCGATCGACGGGATCGGATCGTTGGCCCAGTCCGGCGCTTCGACACCGGCGGCGGCGAAATCGGCGGGCGTCAAGCCGTCGCGCTCTTCGTCTTCGGTGTTGGCGTTGAGGCGCCCGGCTTTGACTGGATCCGAAGCGGAGGGTTGCGCTGCGCCATCGTCAGCAATCACCGGCGGCGGCACATTCGGATCGTCAATCATTCGGAAAACTCTCGCTCTGGCCAGAAAGGCGGCTCGACCGCACATGGGCGGCGTCGCGCTGGTTACAAGGGGCGATCTGAACGGTTCTGGAAGAAGGTGCTCAAATCAGCCCACCCAATGGCGAACTTGGATCGGCGTATTTCTTCTTCCCCATGCGCCCCGCAAGATACGCCTCTCGTCCCGCGATCACCGCATACTTCATCGCCCGCGCCATGCGCACTGGGTCCTTCGCTTCAGCGATGGCGGTGTTCATCAGCACGCCGTCGACCCCTAGCTCCATCGCCACCGTTGCGTCGCTTGCAGTGCCGACGCCGGCGTCGACGATGACGGGAACGCGGGTTTGTTCGACGATGAGGCGGATGTTCACGGGGTTCTGGATGCCGAGCCCCGAGCCAATCAGCGAGCCTAGCGGCATGATGGCGACGCAGCCGGAATCTTCGAGCTTCCGGGCATAAACCGGATCGTCGCTGCAATAAACCATCACTTCGAAGCCTTCGGCGACGAGGATTTTGGCGGCGCTGAGCGTCTCTTCCATGTCGGGATAAAGCGTCTTCTGGTCAGCGAGGACTTCGAGCTTCACCAGCTTCCAATCGCCCGCTTCGCGCGCGAGTCGCAGCGTGCGCAACGCATCGTCGGCGGTGAAACAGCCGGCGGTGTTGGGCAGGAACGTCACCTTCTTCGGATCGATGTGATCGGTGAGCCGCTCCTTGCTGGGATCGGAAAGATTCACCCGCCGCACCGCAACGGTGACGATCTCGGCGCCGCTGGCTTCAAGGGCGGCGGCGTTCTCGGCGTAGCTCTTGTATTTGCCGGTGCCGATGATGAGGCGGGAGTTGTACGACTTTCCCGCAATCGTGAGTTTGTCTTCGGTCATTGTCTTGCGCGTGCAGAATAGAATGACTCCCCGCCCCCTTGCGGGGCGGGGGCAGGGGGTGGGGGGCGATGTGCAGCGCGACACTGCAAACAAGACGCGCGCGCATGCTCGCGCAGTTTCAGAGAGACCGCCGCGTTGGCGCGCCCCCCCTCCCCATCCCTCCCCCGCAAGGGGGGAGGGAGTCGCGCTTGCTTGAGAGGTTGTGCGCGCATCATCACCCGCCCCCTACGAACTGCACGATCTCCAACGCATCGCCCTCAGCCAGAACAATCTGCGACCACAGGCTCTTCGGCGCGATCTCGCGGTTGCGTTCGATGGCCACGCGCCGCCCGTCGATCCCCAGGGAGGCGAGCAGGTCGGCGAGGGTCGCGGAATCGGGCGCCTCGCGCGTTTCTCCATTGACGATCAGACGCATGAGCCTTCCTATCCGCCCGACTTAGAACCCCTCGAGCCGGGGTTCAACGGAAGCCCCCATCCGCCCGTGCAGAGGACGATGCCGGACGTCAAACCGATCTACGTGCTGAACGGCCCCAATCTGAACCTGTTGGGGACCCGCGAGCCGCACATCTACGGCCATGTGACGCTGGCCGAGATCGAGAAAGCCTGCGTGGAGCGGGCCGCGCAGCTCGGGCGCGCCATTGTCTTTCGCCAATCCAACGTCGAGGGCGAATTGGTCAATTGGCTGCAAGAGGCCCGCGACAAGGCGGCGGCTGTCGTTCTAAACGCAGGCGCCTACACCCACACTTCGGTCGCCCTGCACGACGCCATCAAGGCGATCGGCGTTCCGGTGATCGAGACCCATCTCTCCAACCCCGCCGCCCGCGAAGAATTCCGTCACGTTTCGTTAGTCGGCCAGGCCGCAAAGGGCGTCATCGCCGGCTTTGGGGCGACCTCGTACTTACTGGCTGTAGAAGCGGCCGCGTTGATAGCATCGGAAAGCCAGAGCGCGTGAGCAGGAAACCGCAAGATATGAGCGACAAGAAGAGTCAGGCGATCGACCCCAAGCTCGTGCGCGAGCTCGCCGCCATTTTGAGCGACACGGGCCTCTCCGAGATCGAAGTCGAGCACGGTGAATTGCGCCTGCGCATCGCGCGCACATTGACGGCGGCCGCCGCGCCGGCGGTGACTACGCAAGTCGTGCACGCAGCGCCGCCGCCAGTCGCATCAGCGCCGGCGCACGCGCCCGCGCCCGCTGCCGACGCAGGCGTCGATCACGCGAGCCATCCTGGCGCGGTGCTGTCGCCGATGGTCGGCACCGCCTATCTCGCGGCCAACGAAGACGCCCCGCCGTTCGTCAAGGTTGGCGACCGGGTCGCCAAGGGTCAGACCATCCTGCTGGTCGAGGCGATGAAGACCTTCAACCAGATCCACGCGCCGCGCGATGGCGTGGTGAAGCAAATCCTGGTCGGCAACGCCGATCCCGTGGAATTCAACCAGCCGCTGGCGATCATCGAGTAGACGATGTTCGACAAAGTCCTCATCGCCAACCGCGGAGAAATCGCGCTGCGCATCCACCGCGCGTGCAAGGAGATGGGCATCTCGACGGTCGCCGTGCACTCGACGGTAGACTCCGAGGCGATGCACGTACGGTTGGCTGACGAGAGCGTCTGCATCGGCCCGCCACCCGCGGCGAAGTCCTATCTGCACATTCCCGCGATCATCGCCGCCGCCGAAATCACCGGCGCGCAAGCCATCCATCCCGGCTACGGCTTCCTGTCCGAGAACGCGAAGTTCGCCGAGATCGTCACCCAGCACGGCATGACCTTCATCGGGCCGACCGCCGAACACATCCGCCTGATGGGCGACAAGATCGCGGCCAAGCAAGCCGCGATCGACACCGGCATGCCGGTGGTGCCGGGCTCCGACGGCGGCATCACCGATGAAGCCGACGCAAGAAAGGTCGGCAAGAAGATCGGCTATCCGGTGCTGATCAAAGCCGCGGCCGGCGGCGGGGGGCGCGGCATGAAGGTGGCGCGTTCTGAAGAAGAAGTATCGGAGGCCTACAACACTGCGCGCGCCGAAGCCAAGGCGGCGTTCGGCAACGACGAAGTCTATATGGAGAAGTATCTCACGCATCCGCGTCACATCGAAATCCAGGTCGTCGCCGACAGCCACGGCAACGTCATCCATCTGGGCGAACGCGATTGCTCGCTGCAGCGCCGCCACCAGAAGGTGCTCGAAGAAGCGCCGTCGCCCGCGCTCAACAGCGAAGACCGTGCTCGCATCGGCAAGATCACCGCCGAAGCCATTCAGAAGCTCGGCTATCTCGGCGTGGGCACGGTGGAGTACCTATTCGAGGACGGCGAGTTCTATTTCATCGAAATGAACACGCGCCTGCAGGTCGAGCACCCGGTCACCGAGATGATCACCGGCATCGATCTGGTGCGCGAACAAATCCGCATCGCCGACGGCGCGCCGCTTTCGGTGAAACAGAAGGACGTGAAGTTCAACGGCCACGCCATCGAGTGCCGCGTCAACGCCGAGGACCCGGCCACCTTCCGCCCTTCGCCCGGCAAGATCACCAGCTTTCATCCCCCCGGCGGCCTCGGCGTTCGTTTGGACAGCGCCATCTATGCCGGCTACGCCATTCCGCCCAACTACGACTCGCTGATCGGCAAGCTGATCGTGCACGGGCGCGATCGCGCCGAATGCCTGATGCGCCTGCGACGCGCGCTGGGCGAGATGGTGATTACGGGCGTGGAGACGACCATTCCGCTCTTCCGCGATCTGATGAACGAGCCGGACGTGATCAACGGCGATTATTCGATCCACTGGCTCGAAAAGAATTTGAAGGCGAAGGCCGAAGCTGAGGGCTAAGCATGCGCTCACTTATCGTCGCAGTCATTGCACTGGCGGCCGCCTGCTCGCCGCCCGCAACGACCACCACCGAACCTCCGGCTGCGCCCGCCCCTGCCGAAGATGCACAGAGCCGCGAGTTGATCGGCGTTCTGACGCCGCTCATCAGCTCCGAAGTGGGGCGGCCGGTGAGGCTGTTGCCGAATTCCCTCAACGTTCGGGACGAATGGGCGTACATCGATGCGCAAGTCCTTAACCCCGATGGCTCCACGATCGATTGGGCGAACACCAATCTCGCCAGCCGCCATGAGAACGGCGCGATGGATACTGGCGGCGGCGTGCATGCCCTGCTCAAGAATGAGAACGGGACATGGGTCGTGCTGGAGCATGTGATCGCCCCCACGGATGTCGCCTGGATCGACTGGGCTGCGCGTCACGGCGTGCCGCCGGATGTTCTCGGTCTGCCGTCCAACTGAGTTAACGGCGCCCTGCTTGCAATGTGAGGCCTGCATTCGACCTCAGGGCTCACGCTTTCATGGCTCAACAATCTTTCGCCGGCCTCGCCGTGCTCATCGCACTCGCCTTCGCGATCATGGCGCTCAACGCCTGCGCCAGTTCGGAACACGCGGCGCAGGCGTCATCTGCGGTGGTGGCGTTGCCGGGGGAGCCGGAAATGTCGGCGCCGGAGTTCCACGGCGCCTCGATCGGCGCTGACTCATTGCGCTCGCGTTTGGAATCCGAAGCTTAAGCATAACGATGGAACGGGCGCGCGCCGGCGGTGGTTGACCACCGCATGGCTTTGCCCGCCCCCGTCGATCCCGCCGTCGATTTCGGCGACATTGCGCTGCGTCTCGCGGCCGCAACCGCCGTGGGCGCCTTGATCGGCCTCGACCGCGAATGGCGCGGCAAACCCGTCGGCCTGCGCACCATGGCGCTGGTGGCGCTGGGTTCTGCGCTCGTCGCTGTCAGCACCGTGCATCTCACCGTCCTGAACAACCAGCCCGACGCTGTCAGCCGCGTCGTGCAAGGCATTATCCAAGGGGTGATGCCCGGCATCGGCTTCATCGGCGCCGGCGCCATCCTGCGCCATCAGGGCGATGTGCAGAATTTGACGACCGCGGCGACGGTATGGGTCGCCGCTGCGCTGGGCATTGCCTGCGGGCTGGCGACTTGGGAAATCGTCGGCATCGGCGCGGCGCTTACCATGTTTGTATTGATCGTGCTCAATCCGCTGGACCATTGGATCGGGCGCCGGCGCGCCGAAAACGGCGACGGCGGCGATAGCTGACGGCGCACCGTGACCGGCGGCGCAAACGCTGGCATTCTATCGCCGTGAAACCGTTCACGCCCGAAGACCTGCTCGCCTGCTACAAGCGCGGCGTTTTCCCGATGGCGGAGAGCCGCGAGGATGAAGGCTTCTTTATTGTCGATCCCGAATGGCGCTGCACGCTGCCGCTCAATAGCTTCCACGTGCCGCGCCGGCTCGCGCGCACGCTGCGGCAGGACGCCTTTACCTTCACCATCAATCGCGACTTCGAGGCGGTGATCGACGGCTGCGCGGCGCCCGGCAAGGACCGCGAAGACACCTGGATCAATCCCGACATCCGCGCTCTCTACGTGGAGCTGCACCGGCGCGGCACGGCCCACAGCGTCGAGGTGCGGATCGACAAGCAGCTCGTCGGCGGCCTCTACGGCGTCGCGATGGGTGGCGCGTTCTTCGGCGAAAGCATGTTCTCGTGGACGACAGACGCCAGCAAGGCGGCGCTGGTGCATTTGGCGGCGCGGCTGAAGCGCGGCGGCTTCAAGCTCCTCGACGCGCAATTCATCACCCCGCACCTCGAACAGTTCGGCGCGCAAACCCTGCCGCGCCGCATCTTCCAGTCACTGCTCGGCGTCGCCCTCGACGCTCACGGCGATTTCCGCGCGCTGCCGGTGGAAACCAAGGGCGCGGACTTGGTCGCGATGCTGCGCTGACCGTACGGGAGTCCGCGGCGCCTTTGTGTTCGTTGTGCCTTCTTCGCGTTCGTCGTGTTTTTCTTTTCACCACAAAGACACGGAGGAGCACAAAGGGCCATGAAGATGGCGACAACGATCCCGATTCCGCTTACTTCGCGATGCGCTCCAACCCGCCCATGTAGGACACAAGCGCTTTCGGCACTTGGATGCTGCCGTCGGCTTGCTGGTAGTTCTCCAGCACCGCAACCAACGTGCGCCCGACGGCTAAGCCTGAGCCGTTCAGGGTGTGCACGAATTCGGTCTTGCCGTCCTTGTTGCGGAAGCGCGCGTTCATGCGCCGGGCCTGGAAGTCGCCGCAATTCGAGCACGAGCTGATTTCGCGATACTTGCCTTGGCTCGGCAGCCAGACTTCGAGGTCGTAGGTTTTTTTCGCGCCGAAGCCCATATCGCCGGAGCAGAGCAGCATCACGCGGTAGGGCAATTCCAGCCGCTTCATCACTTCCTCAGCGCACTCAACCATGCGCTCGTGCTCGTCATGGCTCCGATCGGGCGTGGTGACTGACACCAGCTCCACCTTGCGGAACTGATGCATGCGGATCATGCCGCGCGTGTCGCGCCCGGCCGCGCCCGCTTCAGCGCGGAAACACGGCGTGTCGGCGGCCATGCGCAGCGGCAGCGCCGCTTCGTCGAGAATCTGCTCGCGCACCAGATTGGTGAGCGCTACCTCCGAGGTCGGGATCAGCCAGAAATCCTCGCGAGTGGGCGCCTGTTCGAGCACCTGCTTCAACACTTCGGTGGGCTTGGCGCCCCGCCTGCGGGCGAATTCGTCATCGAAGCGTTCGAGCGCCTGAAACAGCAGCTCTTCCCGGCTGACCGTGCGTGCGGCGGTGAATTGATCGTCGACGAACTTCGGCAATTGCCCGGTGCCGAACATGACGTGGTCTTTGACCAGAAGCGGCGGCGCGATCTCGGCATAGCCGTATTCGCCCGTGTGCAGATCGAGCATGAACGACGCCAGCGCGCGCTCGAGCCGCGCGAGCTGTCCGCGCAGCACGACGAAGCGCGCGCCTGAGAGCCGCGTTGCCGCCTCGAAATCCATCTGGCCGAGCGCTTCACCGAGCGTCACGTGATCGGCGGTGAGATCGAGCGCCGGCGGATTCGCGCCCGCCTGCATGTACCAGCGTCGCACTTCTACATTGGCGCTCTCGTCGGCGCCGTCGGGCGCTTGCGGGTCCGGCAGGTTCGGCAGCGACGCCAGCAGATCGTCGCGCTCTTTCTGCCATTTGGCTTCGTCCGCGCTTGTGTCCTCGATGCGCTGCTTCAGTGCGGCCACCTGCTCGATCAGGCGCGAGGCTTCCGTTTCGTTCTTGTTGGCCTTCGCCGCTCCGATCGCTTTCGACGCCGCGTTGCGCTGCGCTTCTGCATCCTGCTTTGCCGTCGAGGCGGCGCGGAGCTTGGCGTCGAAATCGACGATTCTCTTCGCCGCGGGTGGCAAGCCGCGGCGCGCCCAGCCGGCGTCATAGAGCGCAGGGTTTTCGCGAAGGGCGCGGATATCGTGCATGGGCCCGGTGCTTAGCGGAACGCGCGGACGAACGCTACGGGGCGGGCGGCACGACGTCGGCCATCGCCTCTTCTTTGGCGCGCCCGCGCTCCATTGCGGCGACGATCCAAATCGAAATTTCGTAAAGCAGGTAGACCGGCGCAGCCATGACGAACATCGAGACGACGTCGTTCGGCGTCACCAGCGCCGAAAACGCCGCGATGCCGACAATGGCGTAGCGTCGCCCTTTGCGCAGTAGGGAAGCGGAAACGATGCCGACTTTGCCCAAGAGTGAAAGCACGACCGGCATCTGGAACATGAGGCCGAAAGCCAACACCAGCGTCGTCACTAGGCCCATGTATTCTTCGACCTTCGGCAGGTAGGAGACCCGCACCGGCCCCTCGGTCACTTCCTGCGTCAGCGCGAAGTAAAGCGCAGCCGGCATGGCGACGTAGAACACGAACGCTCCGCCCAGCGCGAACATGATCGGCGCCGCGATCATGAACGGCGCCGCCGCCGCGCGCTCCCGGCGATAGAGGCCAGGCGCAATGAACGCGTAAGCCTGCCAGGCAAGAACCGGAAACGCGAAGACGATGCCGCCAAACAGCGCGATCTGCATCTTCACCGAGAAGAAGCCGAACGCGCCGGTGTTGATGAGTTGGATCGCCTCGCCCGCGCGCTCGGGATGGACGTTCGCCATCGCCGTTTGGAACGGCTGCGCCAAGAACAGGAAGATCGGATCGACGAAAATGAAGCAGACGATGAACCCGGCCACGACAGCGGCGATCGAGGTCACCAACCGATTGCGCAGCTCAGCCAGGTGATCGAGCAGCGGCGCCCGCGAGGCCTCAATTTCCTCTTCGTCGGTGATTTGTTTTTTTGTCGCGGCGCTCACGGCGCGCTCCGCGCGACCGGGGCGATATCAGCATGTTCGGGGACACCGGCGGACGTCGACCGCTCTTCGTCCGCCGCCTTCTCCGCTTCGACATCAGCGGGCGTCGGCTCAACGGGCGCTTCCAATGCAGTCGGATCGGCTGCTGGCGCAGGAATGGCGGGAGTTGGTTTGATACCCGCATAGTCTTCCAGGGTCGGCAGCGGCTTCGACAACTCGCGGCTAACTTCCTGCAGCGATGTCGTGCGGCGGAGCGCGTCGACTTCGCGCTTCAGCTCATCCAACTCGGCCTGGCGCGCGAGTTCGTCGAAGCCAGTGCGGAATTCCTGCGCCATGCCGCGGAGCTTCGCTGTCCACCGCCCGAGCTTGCGGAACAGCAACGGCAAGTCCTTCGGCCCCACCACGACGAGGGCGAGGATGCCGAGGATGATGATCTCGTTGAAGCCGAGGCTTGGAAGCATGAGCGGGCGCCCCGCGCGCGAGACTTACTGCGCGCGGTCTCCGTTGGTTTGATCGCGCACCTGCTGCGGCGGGGGGGAATCTGCCGGTTTCGGCTCGTCGCTCAGGCCCTTGCGGAAGCCTTTTATGCCCTTGCCGAGATCTTCCATCAGGCCGGAGATGCGGCCGGGACGCGCGAACAGCAGGAACGCCAGCGCCAAGACGATCAGGAGCGGGATAAGCCCAGGCATATGCATCGAACGGGTACTCCAAACTTGTGCAATGGCGGCCGGGAGGGGCCGCCTATTCGTCTTCCAGATGATCCACGAAAAAGCTTGCCGCGTCGTCACCTGGCGACAGTGGTTCTTCGTCGCTGGCCGTGTCCTCGCTCGGGCGCGGCACGTCAATGGCCTGCGCCGCGCGCGGATCGAGGAGGCCGAGAGCCTTGAGATCGTCCTTGCCCGGCAGAGCGTCAAGCGATGCCAGGCCGAACTGGCTCAGGAATGCGTCGGTCGTCCCAAACGTCAGCGGTCGGCCTGGAGTGCGCCGGCGGCCGCGGGGCCGGATCCAGCCGATCTCCAGCAGCAGCTCCATTGAGCCGCGCGAGAGGCTAACGCCTCGGATGTCCTCGATTTCGGCCCGGGTCACGGGTTGGTGGTATGCTATAACCGCCAACGTCTCCATCGCCGCCTTGGGCAGCCTGCGTGGCGCTTCGCGGGTCTCCGCGAAAAGGCTGGCGAGGTCGGGCGCGGACTGGAAGCGCCAGGCGCCGCCGGCCTCGACCAGCTGAACCCCGCGCTCGGCGTAATCGGCCTTGAGCTTCATCAGCACGGCGGCGACGTCGACCGCAGGCCCCAGCTTTTCCCCGAGCGCCTTGGCGGTGACCGGCTCGCCGCCAGCGAACAGCAGCGCCTCGGCGGCGCGGATGGCGTCGGCGCTGGGCTCGGCGCGCGGGCCTTCGCCGAAGGCGGTCTCGATGCGGCGCATCGCGTCCGCAAGCGGTGGTTCGCTCTCAGCGCTCATTTTGCGCCCTCTTTCTGAATTGCCCGCGCCCGCACGAACAACGGCGCGAATGCTTCGGCTTGCCGCAGTTCGAGCTTCGCCTCGCGGGCCAACTCAAGTGCTGCGCCGAACGTGGAGGCTAGATAGCTTTCCGGCGGCGGCGCGTCCGGCCCGGATTCACTGGCATGAATCACAGCGTCGATGGCGCGCCATTCTTCGAGCTTGGCCAGCGCCTGTTCCAGCTTCTTGCGCGCGGTTTCCAACGGATAGGCGCGGCGCACCGTGGTCTGGTACGCCCGCTTGCGCACGCTTTTGGCGCGCTCGGCGCAATAGGCGTTCAAGAGCTCGTAGAGATCGGCGCGCCAAACGACGTTTTTCGTCAGCACCGTCGGCCGTGGCTGGCCGTTGAGGAACACATCGCGATGGAGTTGCGGCAGCTCTTCGAGCTTCTTCGCCGCCGCCCGCGCCATGGCAAGGTTCATCAGCTTCTGGCGCAACGCCGCTTCGAGCTGCTGCGGATCGGGTTCGTCAGGCGCCAATTGCGGCTTAGGGATCAGCAGGCGCGATTTCAGCAGCGCGAGCCACGCGGCCATGACGAGATAGTCGCCGGCGATTTCCATGTTGGCGGCGCGCGCTTCGGCGATGAAGGCGAGATACTGATCGGCGATCTCGCCGACCGACACTTTCGCGATGTCGATCTTCCGCGTCCGCGCGAGTTCGAGCAGCATGTGCAGCGGGCCCTCGAACGCATCGAGGGCCAGCAAGAGCGCATCGCGCCCTTCCGCCTCCTCGGCCGCGCCGAGATCGAGATCCAGTGTTTCCGCGTCTTCGCTCATCGGTTCAGTGGAATATAAGCCGGGCAGTTGGCAATAGGCAGTGGGCAATGGGAATGAGGCGCCGATCTACTGCCCATTGCCTACTGCCCCACTCATCAACTGCTTGAACCGCGCCCACCCAGCCTCTGCGTCGAATTCGCGCGGCGGGCGTTTTGCGAAGGCTTCTACAGCGCGCGCGCGAACCAGCGCCAGGCCGTCGAGTTCGCGGCAACCCTTCGCAGCGAGCTGCATTTCGGTGAGCTTGCCTGAGCACTGCAGCACCACATCGCAACCCGCATCGAGTGCGGCTTCGGCGCGTTCGGTGAGGCCGCCATTCAGCGCGTATTGCAATGCGTGCATGTCGAGATCGTCGCTCATCAGCATGCCCTGAAAGCCGATGCGCTTCCTGATGATCTCCTCGATCACGGACGGCGAACACGTCGCCGGGCGATCGGGATCCCAGGCGTCGTACACGATGTGCGCCGTCATCGCCGCCTCGGCGTCGACCAGCTGCGTGAATGGGTAGATGTCGTTTGCGAGGTCGATCTCTTTCGCGCTCACGTTCGGCAGCGCGAGGTGGCTGTCCGCGGTTGCGCGCCCATGGCCTGGCATGTGCTTGATACAGCCGGCGACACCACCCTCGTGCAGCCCTTCGAGCGCCGCTCGTGCGAGCAGCGAAACCTCCTTCGGATCTGAGGAGAAGGCGCGGTCACCGACGATCTTGTCCGAGCCTTCCACCGGCACGTCCAATACCGGCGCAAAATCGCCGTCGATGCCGATTGAACGCAGTTCGTGGGCCACCAATCGATAGCCGATAAAGGCGGCCGCGAGGCCCTCGCCCTTCCGCTTAGCGTAGAGTTCTCCGTACTTCCCCGCCGCCGGCCATACCGGCCATTCCGGCGGCTTCAGCCGCGCGACGCGCCCGCCTTCCTGATCGATCCAAACAATCGCGTCGTGCCCGACCGCGTCGCGCAGCTCGGCGCACAGAGCGCGCACTTGCTCACGCGAGACACAGGCTTCGCGAAATAGGATGAAGCCCCACGGCTGCGCCTCTCGGAAGAACGCGCGTGTATCCACGTCGAGCTTGGGTTGGCGGAGGCCCAGGAGGCACGAAAGCATCAGCGCCTCTTAGCGGGCCGCGACGATGCAGTCCTGCCCCATTTGCCGTATCCGCTCACAGAACAGCGTCGCCTCTTCGCGGTCGGCGAAATAGCCTGCGCGGACGCGATAATAGACGCCGCGGGCGCCCAGATCGGCGCGCTCCACATCCATGTGAGCGCTGGCGAACAGATCCGGTGCGCGCGAAGCCAGACGCCGCCAGGCATTGCCGGTCGCCGCCTCCGATTGCAGCGCCGCGAGCTGGGCGACGTAGGGTCCGTTCGAAAGGGTGTTCGGCAGCGCCGGCGCATCGGCCTGCGGATTGAGTTCGACCACAAGGCTCTCGTCCGCTGGCGTGCGCAGTTCGATCGGCGGGGGCGTCGTTCCCGTAATGCTGCGCTCCAGCGCTGTGGGCTCACGCGCCATCGCCTCGGGCGGCGGCTCGATTTTGTACGGGCCTGCGGGCGCAGGAATAAGCGGCGCTTCGGGAACGCTGTAGAGCTGCCAGAGGAAGCCGCCGAACGCGACGGCGATCACGATCATCAGCACATAGAGCACGCCGGCGTGGCGCGCCTGATCGTCGTACGCGTGCATGCGTGGATCGTAGCTTCGGCTCACGTTGCGCTCTCCGGAATCGCAAGACGCTGTTTACCACGCCGCGCCTTCACCCACGCTTAACGCGGCGAAGAGCAGCCATGCGGAATCCATAATTCCACAAGCGTAACGGAGTGGTGAATAGCCCTGCTCGCCCTCGATGGGCGAGCTGTCAGTCGCGCAAGCGACTGACTGAGTGGGTGATAGTGCGAGCGCCAAATAACTGAGTTGCCACCCACTCCGGCCGCTTCGCGGCCACCTCGCCCATCAAGGGCGAGGATAAGCGCTACCGCTCCAAATTGAACAGCCGCTTGTGCTCGTCGATGGCGAAATCGTCGGTCATGCCGGCGATGTAATCGCAGACGCGGCGCGCCGTGCGCTGGCCCCGCGGGCCGTCGCCGCCCTGCTGCCAGTCGGGCGGCAAGAGTTCCGGTTCCGCGATGAGTAGATCGAAGAGCTGGCGGATAATGCGCTTGGCGTGGCTGCGCGAGCGGTTGACCCTCCAGTGCCGGTACATGCGCGCCATCAGGAAGCGGCGCAGCACGGCCTGGTGCTCGTTCATCACGTCGGAGAAGCCGATCAGCGGTTTCCCGGCGGCGCGGACGGCTTCGACGCTCTGCGGCTTGGCGGCGGCGATGCGGTTGCCGCTCTCCCAGACCAGATCGTCGACCCAGACGCCGATCAGCCGGCGGATGGTTTCGGCCGAGACGCGGAACTCGTCGACGCCGGGATGATCGCGTTCTACCGTCGCCAGCACGCGCTCCACCATCGGCACTTCCTCACGCAGCTCCGTCAGCGTGAACAGTCCGGCGCGCAGTCCGTCGTCGATGTCGTGATTGTTGTAGGCGATGTCGTCGGCGTGGGCGGCGACCTGCGCTTCGAGGCTGGGCCAGGTATCGAGCTCCAGATCGTGGGTGGCGACATATTCCTGGATCGCGATCGGCAGGTCTTCGAGCCGTGCGCCGTAGCGGATCAGCGGCCCGTTGTGCTTGACGACACCCTCGAGCGTCTCCCAGGTGAGGTTCAAGCCGTCGAACGCCGGATACTTGCGCTCCAGCTTGGTCAGCACGCGCAGCGTCTGCGCATTGTGATCGAAGCCCTGATAGCCTTCCATACAGGCGTCGAGCACGTCTTCGCCGGTGTGGCCGAACGGCGGGTGGCCGAGATCGTGCGCAATCCCCAAACACTCGGCCAGATCGTCATCGAGCCCCATGACCCGCGCGACGCTGCGCGCGATCTGCGCCACTTCCAGCGAATGGGTCAGCCGCGTGCGGTAGTGATCGCCCTCATGGGCGACGAACACTTGCGTCTTGCCACGCAGGCGGCGGAACGCGCTCGAATGCACGATCCGGTCGCGGTCGCGTTCGAACGGCGTGCGCGTCTTGCTGTCCGGTTCGTCATGCAACCGCCCGCGCGAACGGGCCGGATCGGTGGCGTAGGGCGCACGAGGCGGGCGCACGAAAGGCGGCTCGACTTTGGCCAACTTCGCTTTTTTCACTGCTTTCTGCCCGTCAGCCACGAACCGGCTTCTCCTCGCCTTGACCGAGGGATCATATATAGGGCCTCACACTTGAGAAACGCCGAAAGGTCAATGTTAACGAATGGCTGACGTCGCCCTCACCGCCGCCGCCGCCGCGCGGATCAAATCCGTGGTCGCCAGCGAGCCCGCGGGCGCGGGCCTGCGCGTCGCTGTCGAAGGCGGCGGCTGTTCCGGGTTCCAGTACGAAATCGCCGTCGCACAGGCGGCGAACGCCGACGACGTGATCATCGAGCGCGACGGCGCGCGTCTCTTCGTCGATCCGGTGTCGCTGCCCTTCCTGTTGGGCTCGGAGGTCGATTGGGTGGACGAACTGATCGGCGCTTCGTTCAAAGTGAGAAACCCGAACGCGACGGCGAGCTGCGGCTGCGGCGTCAGCTTCTCGGTCTGAGATGTTCGGCCCCCGCTCCAAGCTCGACAAGGGACTTGATGCGTTCGAGCGCGGCGAGTGGAAGCGCTCGCGGCGCTTGCTCGAAGAAGCGCTGCAGGACGAGCCGCGGCCTGCGGGCTTTTATCATCTTGGCTTGCTCTATTGGCGCGGTCTCGGCGGCGCTGTGGACAAGGTCGCCGCCGTCGATTGCTTCGAACGCGGCTCGGAGTTCGGCCATCCCGCGGCGCAGACGGCCTACGGCGTGGCGCTCCGCTCCGGCGTTGGCGTGGTGAAGAACAATGACGAGGCTTTGGCGCAATTCCGCTCCGCCGCCGGCGGCGGCGACCGCGAAGCCATGGTGCAGATCGCCGCCATGAGCGAGCCGGACGACGCGCGCCGCTGGCTGATGCGCGCGGCCGAACTGGGCTACGCGCCGGCCATGACGCACCTCTCCGACATGCTGATGGCTCGCGATCCGGTCGAGGCGTTGTCCTGGCTCTACGCCGCGGTGACGCTTGCCGCCGACGAGCCCGCACGCAAACGCGCCGCAGCGCTGGCCGCGGAAATGAGCGCCAAGGAAATCGACCAGGCGCAAAAACTCGGCCGCGACTACGCGCGCGAGATCAGGGATCGGACGCAGAAGTAAGCACTGACGATTGCAAACCAAGCGACTCCCCGCCCCGCAAGGGGGCGGGGAGTCGCTGGTTCTGCAGCGCCTCTGCCAGTACACTACAGATCAATGAATTTCCCGATGAACGTCTCCGAAGCCCTCCGCGCCCGCACCTCCATCCGCGCCTTCAAATCCGATCCGATTCCCGAAGCGCTGGTGCGCGAGATCATCGATGTGGCGCGCTATGCGCCGTCCGGCGGCAATCTGCAGCCGTGGAAAGTGATCGCCGTCGCCGGCGCCGAGCGCGACGCGGTCTCGGCGCTCGCCAAAGCCAACCTCCCCGGCGCAGAGGACGATCGCCCCGTCTATCCGCCCAATCTTTGGGAGCCCTATCGCACCCGCCGCTTCAAGGTCGGCGAGGACATGTACGAACTGCTCGGCATCGGCCGCGACAACAAGCCCGCGCGCCTCATGCATCTGGCGCAGAATTTCGATTTCTTCGGCGCGCCTGTCGGCCTCTTCTTCGTCATCGACAAAGCCATGGGCCACGCCCAATGGGCGCACCTGGGCATGTTCATGCAATCGATCGCGCTCGCCGCCATCGAACGCGGCGTGCACTCCTGCATGCAAGAGGCCTGGGCCCGCATGCGCCTTCCTTTGGCGGCGCACTTCGGCCTAGGCGACCACGAAATGATCTATTGCGGCATGGCGTTGGGCTACGCGGACATGACCAAACCGGTGAACACGCTCCGTAGTGATCGCGCGGGCGTGGATGAATTCGCGGTGTTTAGAGGCTTCTGAAGCAATTAGAATGCAGTTCCTGCGCTCGCTTCTTTCACCGCGTCTTTCGGCGATTGAATGAACCACCCGTGCTGCATCGCAAAGAAGCGGCCTTCATCTTCCCAGGCATATGCGCGGCGCGTGATGGGATGATCATTCAGTCGGAATACATGCACCGACAGCGTCACATGTCGATCGCTCGGTGATTCTACGGCGATTACGTGCTCAAGCGTCGCTCGACACTCAAATCGCGTTTCTGTTTGCTCGCGCAACCGTTCCGCCTCGTAACTCATGCCTTTTGGTCTACCGATCACGCTTCCCGCTTCCGCGCATTCCCCAACACGCCGTCTTCCGCAAAGTCCACGATCGCGAACAGCAACCCCGTCAGCAGCAGCCACAGGATCGGCGACAGCAGCATCGGCACGGCGTGCGCTTGCCCCGCCGCGTGCGCAGCCCACGCCGACTTCACCGCGACGAACGCCGCGATCGGGTAAATCCAGCACAGAAACTCGGCCACCAGCAGCGCGCTCTGCGAGCGCCAGTGCGCGCGTTCGTCCGGTGTGAGCAGGCTCACCGCCAACCCCAGACTAGCCAGCCCGACGCCCACGTGGAACAACGTGAAGGCCCAGAGGATTACTTCCATGGCGCCATCCTAACACGGCGCCTGAAATTTGGCTTTCCCTCGGGCCCGGACAGGCGAAAAGTGTCCGCGCGGGGGCGAAGGAGAGACGCCATGACCGCAAAAAAGGTCGGCGACCACGTCGAAGTGGAAGAAGAAGAGGCCCGCGCCGGACAGACCGGCCTCGGCATGCGCTATGTGCTGGCTATCGGCGTCGCGCTGGTGGTGATCGGCTTCGGCGCTGTGGCGATGGGCTGGTTCGGTTGAACGGCGGGCCGGGCGCGGCTAAGCCCGCGTCATGGCCCTGAAAATCGCAGCCTGGAACGTCAATTCCATCCTCGCGCGCCTGCCCACCGCGCTGAAGGTGTTCGAGGAGGTGAACGCCGACATCTGGTGTCTGCAGGAAATCAAGTGCGAGGACGCCCGCTTTCCGCGGCTCGAGTTCGAGGCCATGGGCTTCAACATCGAGACCTACGGGCAGAAGAGCTATAATGGCGTCGCCATTCTCTCCAAGCACCGCATCGAAGAAACCATCCGGGGCGTGCCGGGTCTGGATCACGAGCATGCGCGCTACATCGAAAGCGTGATCGCTTCACCCGACGGCCCGGTGCGCGTCGCATCCATCTATGCGCCCAACGGCAATCCGATCGGCACGGACAAGTTCAAGTTCAAGCTCGCCTTCATGGACTCGCTGCGCACGCATCTGCAGGCATTGCTCACCCTTGAAGAACGCTTCGTCATCGCCGGCGACTACAACGTCATTCCGCGCGAAACCGATTGCCACAACCCGGCCGTCTGGACTGGCGACGCACTGTTTCAGCCCGAAACGCGCGCCGCTTATCGCGCGCTCTTAAATCTCGGCGTCCGCGACGCCTACATGCAGGCCGACGGCGCCGCCCACCGCTACACGTTCTGGGACTACCAGGCCGGCGCCTGGCAGAAGGACCACGGCATCCGCATCGACCACCTGCTGCTCTCGCCGCAAGCAGCGGACAGATTGGAAGGCGTCGATATCTTCAAGAAAGCGCGCGGATTGGAGAAGGCTTCAGATCACGTGCCGATCGTGGCGACGTTCGCTTAGTCTTCGTTCTTAGGCGTGATAACGGACTCAGCGTCGGGCTCGTCCTCTTCCGCAGCTGGAATCGCGTAACCACCGCTTAGCCAGCGATTGAGATCGACGTCCGCACACCGCTTCGAGCAGAACGGGCGATAGTGCGGGTCTTGCGGCTTGCCGCAAATGGCGCATTTGCTCATAGCGCCCTCGCATCGATCTTGTCGCGGGGCCCAGGAGCGGCATCGATCGACCAGCGCATGCCGATGCGGTTCGACAACTCCGCGCGCCAGTCGATCTCGGCGGCGTCGAGCCAAGCCTTCACTTCCGGCGCCACTGTGCAAACGATCTGCCGGCCGGTTTGCGAACGGCCTTCGCGTTCGATCGCGCGCAGCGCCAGCAGCGCAACGGTTTCTGTACTGAAACGCCCGTCGGCGTCGCGCACCTGCTCGTGCAGCGGCGTGCGCAGCTGAGCGCGCGCCAGTTCGTAGACACCGAACCTCGACAGTCCGCCGAACTGCACGCTCCAGGGATCGCCCGCGAACGCCGCACGCACCGCATCCTCCAATTGCTTCAAGTGCGACTTGGCCCGCAGAGACACGAAATCAATGGCGATGACGCCGCCCAGATTGCGCAAGCGGATCTGGCGCGCCGCTTCCTGCGCTGCGGCGATGTTGAGATCGAGCGCGAAGCGCTCGGGATCGCTGCTGCCCTGGCGGGCGCCAGCGTCGACGTCGATCGCGGTGAGCGCCGTCACCGCATCGATGGTCAGCACGCCGCCGCCCGGAATCGGCGTCGTCCGCGCGAGCGCATGTTCGATTGCGGCGTCCAGTTTGGCGCGGATTTGCGGGTCCGGCGCGGGTTTTGCCAGCAGCAGTTCGTCGTCCGCTTCGTGGCGCCCAATGCGATGCGGCTCCTCCCCGTCGTGCCCCGTTTCGCTCAGTTCGACCACCGGGTTTTTGCCGCGCGCCGCCTCGCGGGTGACCGAGACGATCACGCCCTGCCCTTCGCGGAGATTGACGCGCTCGCGCCGCAGCCGCGCGCGGCCATCATCCCCGAGCGGCAGAAAGCCTTGCTGCTCGCGCAAACCGAGGTCCAGGAACGCCCCGCGCCTGCGCCGGTCGATCTCGCGCACACGCGCGCAATAGAGTTCACCCCAGCGCGCGCGACGGCCTTCATCGCTGGCGCGCGCGATGCGCAGCGCAATCGGCTTGCCGTCGCGAACCAGCGCTTCGCGGGTTTCGCCGATCGCTGCATCGATCCACGTCTCGAGCGGTTCGCTCATGCGAGAGCGCTCTCAAGCAGGTTCGCCGTCTCATAGAGCGGCAAGCCGACAATCGAGGAGTAGGAGCCGATGATCGAGGTGATGTAGCGGCCGGCGAGGCCCTGCGCGGCGTAGCCGCCCGCTTTGCCCTTCCACTCGCCGCTGACGATGTAGGTCTCAATGTCAGCGCGCGACAGCGATTTGAACGCAACCCGCGTCTCGACCAAGCGATCCCGCACTTCGCCTTTCGCATTGCGCACCGCTACGCCCGTGTAGACGCGGTGCGAGCGGCCGGAGAGCAGACGCAGGCACGCACGCGCTTCCGCCTCCGTCTCCGCCTTGGGCAAGACGCGGCGACCGACCGCCACGACGGTGTCCGCGGCAAGCACGATCCCCTCCGCCCTCACCGCCACCGCCTTGGCGCGCGCAAGCCGCACCGCCAGAGCGCGCGGCGTCTCCTTCGGCAACGGCGTTTCGTCGATATCGGCGGCGATCACCTCGTCCGGCGTAACGCCGATCTGCGCCAGAAGCGCCAGCCGCCGGGGCGACGCGCTGGCGAGGATGAGCCGGGTCATGGGCGTTCCGGGAAACCCAGGCGCTTGGCGATGATTTTGTCGACGCGCCGCTGACCCAAAAGCCGCGGCAGCGTCACATCCATGAATTCGTTGCGCAGAATGCGGTAGCGCGGCTTGGGCGCGGGAGCGGACAGACAAAGCCAGATAAGATCGCCGACTTCCGACGGCGGCAGGCCATCACGGCCTTGTTTGAGCATGTAGTCGGTGACGCGCTTGACCATCGGCGCGTACGGCGTGTTCGAAAAGCGCTTCAAGTCGCCCTGTTCGGCTTTGTCCCAGATCGGCGTGGCGATCGCGCCGGGGCCAATGACGATGACATCGATGCCGTAGAGCATCAGTTCGCGGCGCAACGATTGCGAATAACCTTCCATCGCGAACTTCGAGGCCGCGTACGGGCCGACGAATGGCGCGCCGTTCTGGCCGCCGACCGACGAGATCATGACAATGCGGCCGGGCTTGCCGGTGCGCTGCGGATCGGCGCCCAACACATCGGCGAACGCGCGCGTGACGTTATGCACGCCGAAGAAATTGATCTCGAACTGGCGGCGCAGTTCGTCAGTGTCGAGATGCAAGAGCGGCCCCGGCACCGCGATGCCGGCATTATTGACCAGGCCGAAGAGCCGGCGCCCGCCCAGCGCGGCCGCAACTTGTGCAGCGCCCGCGCGCACGGCGGCTTCGTCGGCGACATCGAAGATGAGTGGCGTGACGGAGGCGCCAAACTCTGCTGTGAGGCTGTCGGCGTCGGCTTGTTTGCGCACGCTTGGAAACACGTGCGCGCCTTCGCGAACGGCCTTCGCCACGGCGGCGCGGCCGATCCCGGTCGAGGCGCCGGTGATCACCACCGCGCGGTCCAGCGAACCTGTCGCCATTATTTGAATCTGTACGTGATCCGCCCCTTGGTCAGATCATAGGGCGTCATCTCCACGAGCACCTTGTCGCCGGCGAGCACGCGGATGCGGTTCTTGCGCATCTTGCCTGCGGTGTGGGCGATGATCTCGTGATCGTTCTCGAGCTTCACCAGGAACGTCGCGTTGGGCAGAAGCTCCATCACGGTTCCGGCGAATTCCAGCAGTTCTTCCTTGGCCATTCTCTCTCCTGAATCGGGGCCGGCGCGGGGCCTTATAGGCGTAACGCGCCTAGCCCGTCGATGGGCGTGGGAACCGTGCGGCGATCCGGCGGGCCAGCCCGTCCCGCACCCCACGATACTCCATAAGTACTTGTTCGCGCGAGCCTTCCGCCAAGGAGGGGTCGAAGGTCGGCCAGTACTCGGCGGCCGCGGCGAGCTTCGGGACCATCTCCAGAGCCGTGTGATGCGCCTCCGGCGAGAGCGAGACGATGAGGTCGAACGGGCCGTCCTCGTAATAGTCGCTCTCGAAATAGTCGAAACCGCGCGGCTGCCAGCGCGAGATATCGCCGCCCGCCTCGTCCATCACCGAGGCCGCCATATAGGAAACCTCTTCGGCTGGGCGAAGCCCCACGCTGTCGACCCGCACCGCAGAGCCGAACCGCATGCGCATCAGTTCGGCCGCCATCGGCGAACGGATCGCATTGTGGGTGCAGGCGAACAGCACCGATGCCGGCAGTCCGTCAGCCTCGGACATGCAGCGCGCACACGAGCGTGAACAGACGCCGGGCGGTTTCGGTGTCGATGGTGAAGCAGCTGGCGAGCGCTTCCTGAAGCACTTCGGCGGCTTCGTTGTGGAGTCCACGCCGTCCCATGTCGAGCGCTTCGATCCGGCTCGGCGGCGCATCGCGAATGGCGGCGTTGTAGCTGTCGCAGATCAGCACATAGTCCTTCACCAGCTTGCGCAGGCCGCCAAGCGGGGCTTGATGCAGGATGACGCGCGCACCGGCTTCGTCGCCGACATCGAGGACGAGCCGGCCCTCGGACAAGCCGAGCAGCAGCACATAGGGCCCGCGATCGTGGCCGACGACGGCGAAGGAATTGGCCTCCTTCAGATCGAACAACGCAATACGGCGATCATGTTCGACGTTCGGCGATGCCGGCGCGAGCGAGGCCTCATCGAGCGTCACATCGGCGAGGCGATTGCGTTCGCTCATCGCGGTTCAGTTCTGCTCGTGATCGGGCCGCCGCGGCGTCGGCCAGGCCGGCCCGGTATCGACCAGCACGGCGTCCAGGCATTCGACATCGATGGCGATTTCGCCGCCGCCGGCCAGCAGCAGGCGCACGACGCCGCCCGGCGGCTCTGCTTCGGGAATGAAGCCGACAGAGAGCAGCGACGCCAGCGCCTCATCGCTGTCGTGCCGGACGCGGCGGCTTTTCACCGCAAGCACGCCATCGAACGACAGCGCGGCGCGCACGCGCTCGTAGGGCCCTTTGTCGCCGGCGGTCTCCCAGCGGAAGCGATTGATCACCGCGGTGAAGCGACGCGCGCGCTTGTCGAAGCGCATCTCGCCCACGCGCAGCAGCGCGTCCTGGACCGCGGCGCCGATGACATCGAGATCGGCTTCGTCCTCGGCCATCAATCTCAGCATGGCGCCGCTCATGCCGCCTGATCTTCGCGCTGCCGCACAATCTGAGCGCCGCAGCCTTGCAGCTTCGCTTCCAGTTTCTCGAAGCCGCGATCGAGGTGATAGACACGGTTGACCGTGGTTTCGCCTTCCGCCGCAAGGCCCGCGACCACGAGGCTCACCGATGCGCGCAAATCCGTCGCCATCACCGGCGCGCCGAACAGTTTCGGCACGCCGGTCACCACCGCTTCATTGCCGTGCACTTCGATTTTGGCGCCGAGGCGCGAAAGCTCGGGCGCATGCATGAAGCGGTTCTCGAAAATGGTTTCCTTGATGCGCGACACCCCGTCGGCCATGCACATGAGCGCCATGGCTTGCGCTTGCAAGTCGGTCGGAAAGCCGGGGAACGGCTCGGTCCCGAAACTCACTGCCTGCAGGCGATCGCCGCGCTTGCGCTGCACGCGCAACCCGCGGCCCTCCGCTTCGACGCGCACGCCCGCGTCGCGCAGGAATTTCAGCATCGCGCCCAAGTGCTCGAACCGTGCGCCGGAGAGCAACACGTTGCCGCCTGCGGCGGCCGCCGCCATCGCGTAGGTGCCGGCCTCGATCCGGTCGGCCACCACCGGATGCTTGGCGCCGGAGAGCTTGGCGACGCCCTTGATGTGGATCTCGCCCGTGCCGGCGCCTTCGACCTTCGCCCCCATCGCATTCAGGCAATCGGCGAGGTCCGCGATTTCCGGTTCGCGCGCGGCGTTCTTCAGTACGGTGTCGCCTTGCGCCAAGACGGCGGCGAGCATTGCGTGCTCGGTCGCGCCCACCGACACGAACGGAAAGTCGATCTCGGCGCCCTTCAATCCGCGCAGCGCCGCCGCTTTCACGTAGCCTTGCTCGATGACGATGTCGGCGCCCATCGCCTCGAACGCCTTCAAATGCAGATCGACCGGGCGCGCGCCGATGGCGCATCCCCCCGGCAGCGACACCGTCGCGTGACCCGCGCGCGCCAGCAGCGGCCCCAGCACGTTGAACGACGCGCGCATCTTCCGCACCTGGTCGTACGGCGCGATGGTCGACACGATTTCCGCCGCATGCATGCGCAGCGTGTGGGTTTCCTTGATCCAGGTGATCTCGACGCCGAGCGTCTTCAGCAACTGCGCCATGAAGCGCGTGTCGGCGAGATCGGGCATGTTCTCGAGCATCAAAGGCTCAGCGGAAAGCAATGCCGCCGCCTGCAGCTTCAGCGCCGAGTTCTTCGCCCCGAAAATGGGGATCGTTCCATTAAGCGAGGCGCCGCCCGTGATGATGATGCGATCCATGGAGGTCTTTCGCCGGCTCCCCCGGCGGGCGGTTTATGGGATGCGGCGGCGGCGTAAGCAAGGCGGCGCCCATGCACGGGCGCATGACGCGCCGCTACTTTTTCGAGGGGTCCGGCGGCTTCTTGGCGGCTTTGCGGCGGGCGATGTTGCGTTTCAGCGCCTCCGCCAAGCGCGCTTCACGTTTCGACGGCGGCTTCTGCTTCTCGTTCACCACCCGCATCGACCCCAGGTTCGCCCCCGGCTAGGCTATCGGGCCAGGAGATCGCATGACGGCCGAAGCCGCGCCAACGCAGAGTTTCGCCCACAGCGGGAAGTTCTTCAACGTGCTTGGGCTTGCGCTGAAGAATGCGGGGCTGACCATCGTCACGCTTACCATGTACCGCTTCTGGGCGCGCACTTCGATGCGCCGGCGGCTGTGGTCGCGTGCGTGGGTCCTTGGCGATCCGCTCGAATACACCGGCAGCGCCGGCGAATTGGTGCGCGGGTTCCTGATCGCGCTGCCGTGTTTCTTCTTGCCGGCGATCTTCGTCTTCTACATAGCGCCGCTCGCGATGGAGGGCGTGTGGGCGGCGTGGCTGACGTTCGGCTTCTACGTCATCTCCGTGCCGCTCGTAGCAGCCGCGCGCTATTGGATGCGCCGCTATCAGCTCTCGCGCACGCGCTGGCGCGGCATCCGCCTCGGGCTCGCCGGCTCGGCCTGGAGCTTTGCGGCGGCGTCGTGGGGCTGGTGGGTGCTGCAAGTGTTGTCGCTCGGCTGGTACACGCCGGCGGCGCGGATCAACCGCTCGCGCGTGATGTGGGAGAACACCCGCTTCGGCGATCAGCCTTTCCTGTTCGAAGTTCCCCAAGGCGAGTCGCTGCAGAAGGGCATGTGGCTGCCGTTCGCGTTCGGCTGGGTCGGGTTTGCAGTGGTTGCCGTTGCAGCGCCGATCGTAGGCGGCGTGCTGAGCGCGATGTACGGCCCCTTGGTCGCCGGCGGCGAGGACGCCGCGGCCTCGACCACTGTGTTTGCGCTGATGACCGTCTTTGTCCTGGTCATTTACGCACTGGGCTGGCTCATCTGCTGGGCGCCTTACAACGCCGCCGCCATGAATCGCATCGCTTCGCTCATCACCATTGACGGGGCGCGGTTCAAGCTCAAAGCGAAAACGCTCTCGCTGCTCGGCGTCACCCTGCTCGGCTGGATTTTCATCATCTTCTCACTCGGCCTGCTGGCGCCGATCGCCGGCTTCCTGCAAGTCCGCTACGTGCTCAACCGGCTCGAACTGATCGAGACGCCGCGCTTCGCCGAGATCGGCCAATCCGTGATCGAGGGCCCGCGCGCGGGCGAAAGCCTGGGCGATGCGTTCGATCTCGACATGGGCGTGGGCGTGATCTGATGCGCGCCCGTTACACCGACGGCCGCGCGGCAATTGTCCACGACGCCGAGATCGAGTTCGCGGCGGAACGTTTGCTCATCCGCCGCGGCGACGCCGTGATCGAATGGGCCTACCCCGATCTCGCCCGCGCCGACGACAATAACGGCCGCATCGTGCTGAAGCGCCGCAACGGCGACACCGGCGAGCGGGTGATGTTCGACGCCGCGTACGCGGGCGAACTCTACGCCGCCGCCCCGCATCTGGCGAAGCCGCGCGCGCAAGGCGTCGAAGGCCGTCTCACCATCGGCGCGCTCATGGCGACGGCATGGTCGCTTGCCGCGGCGTTTCTTGTCGGCATTCCCTACGCCGCCGATCCGATGGCGCGCGCCATGCCAGAGCGCTACCGCACCCAGATCGCCGACATTTCCTGGTCGCAAGTCAATCAGTTCACCGCCCATTGCGACGACGCCGACGAAGCGACCGAAATCCTCAACAACCTTGCCTATCGCATGATGATGGCATCGAACGTCGCCGGGCGCGACGACATCTGGATCACCATCGCCGACGCCGATTTTCCCAACGCCTTCGCGCTGCCGGACAATTCCATCATCGTCACCGACGAGTTGATCGGCATGGCCGAGCATCCCGACGAACTCACCGGCGTCCTCGCCCACGAGATCGCCCACATCGAACACAACCACATCATGAAGAACGTCATCCGCCAGATCGGCGCCGGCGTCTTCTTCGACGTCGTGTTCGGCGGCGCCGGCGCCGGCCAGGCCATCGCCATCGCCTCGGTCAACCTCGCGGGCCTCCGCTACAGCCGCGGCGACGAAACCGACGCCGATGCTCGCGGCATGGATTATCTCGACGCCGCCGGCATCTCCACCGCCGGCATCGCCCACATGTTCGACCGCTTCCAGGCCCACGCCGACGATCTCGGCGTCGAAGACATCCCCACCTTGCTGTCGAGCCACCCCGCTTCGCGCGAACGCGCCATCGCCGCCCGCGCCCGCGCCCGCGACGGCCTTGCCCCCTCGCTCAGCGACCGCGACTGGCGCATCGTCCGCCAAGCCTGCGCGGGGGCGGATACGCTGTTCGAGGATGGGGCGGAGGGCGACGGGGAGTGACGATGCGCTGCGCGCGGCGGCCTGACAATACGAGTTTGTGTCATTCTTTTCCGTGCGGTTGCCGCAACTCTTTCTTACCGCCCTTCGACATCGTCGTGTCCTTCAACATGAGTCACAGACCCAACCGTCCGCACAAACTCGTCAATCAACTCATCCCTCGCCGCGTCTTCAATCGGGACATCTCCGGGAAAGAATGACACCCGAAACTCCGTGGGGCTATACAACACGACGGGCCCAAATCCTCCGTTGGCTTCGCTATCTTGCGGCTGGCGCTCCGCGATGTTTCGACCCAAAATTCGGAAATCGCTTCGTCGCAGTTCGAATACGACCGCCTCGCCCGCGCCAGGCATTAGAGTTGAACGAGTATCAAAACTAAAGCCATTCCGCGATGCGAAAGACTGCATTGTTTCAAAACCTCGCTCCGAGCGCGAATGGGAATTTCAACCCTGATTTCGGCGAGTGGCTCGACTTCAGTTACTTCGATGGCACCGCCAACGTTTGCGTCACAGCCAGCCAACAACCCGCCCGTGTTTCCAATCGTCACCGCAATAAGACAAGTCGCGAGCATTCGGTTCAATCGATGACTCATTGCCTCAGCCCCCACACAAGAGTTCACTGGGATCAAGTCCAGAGCGAGGGCCTGATAGGGCCTGATGAAAGAGTGACACAGACTCTTTTGGAAGAGTGCACAGACTCTTCTTCCTTGCTGGCGGAGCGTCGTTGATCCTCGTGTGAACCAGTACTTATCCAACACTTTTCGCGCTAACGCCTTGAATTTCCGCCTTTCGCGTAAGATCAATCCTACACCTCCGAAGCTGGCGTATAATGCGTCCATCGCTGTTCATGCGGAGGAGATTGGCGCCAATTTCCAGTTTCGAGCAGCGGCGCGACCGAGCGAGATTTGCCGGCGGGGCTTGAAACCGCCGGGTCCGGGACTGGGCTTCGCGCCAACGCGCTGAAGCATTGGTCCGGCCCGCTCGCCGTTGGCCGATGGTTCACGGAGCGAACAGCTCCGCCGGGCTGGAGGCTAGCGAGAAACGGCCGCCGGGGACGCGAGAGCTAACGCCATCGCGCATTCTCTTTCGCGGACCACAAGTCCGCACACCGGCGCGAGCCATCGCGTCCCCGCTCCGCACTTTCGCGGCGCGCATAGTGTGCGCCGCACGACGAGGACGCACGCCTATGGGATATTAAGTCCGCCGCGCCTGCCGCACTGCCGAACCCAGGAATTTCTCCAGCTCGCGCATGCGGTCGACCATGAACGAGAAGGTCTTTTCCATCAGCTGCGGCAGTTCGGCGTCGCCGGCGCCGGGCTTGATCGCGGCGCCCAGATTGTCCTCGAGAATGCGCCGCCCGGTGCTCTTCTTGCGCCCGATGAAACGGTTCACGAACCAGAGATAATACGCCACCGGCGCCGCCGCGATCGCCGCGAACGGCAGCGCGTGCCACGCATGAGCAGTGAGGGGGAGGTCCCGCCCAAACTGGAAAACGATCAGCACCGTCGCCGCCAGGATGAGCACGACCGCGCCCGTGAAGGTGATCGCGGTGAGCACGTAGTAGATGAAGCGCAGCCACGCCTCCATGCGCCGGATGCGCCACATCTCGAGCTGGAAGAACGATTCCAGGTGCTGCGCGCGCATCGACGTCCAGAGCGCCAGATGCGCCCAGCGCGCAGCGGCGCGGCGCCACTGATCCTCGGCATGGTCGGCGTGAACTTCGTCCTTGTAGCCTTCCTTGCGCGAAATCTCCTCGCACATGCGCTGCGTCAGATGGCGCAGATGGCTGAAGCGGGCGACCACCATGCTACGCACATTGGCGCACGAGGCGTTGATCGAATCCTGGTATTCCTTGGTCAGCTTCTTGTACTCGCCGATCCAGGCGCCGACCGTCGCCGCCGACGCGAGGAGGATGGCGCTCAACACGAGAATCGCAGGAAGAGGCCCGCCGATCGACCCAGCCGCAGCGCGTGCGGCTTGGCCCAACAATCCGAGCTGCATGTCGGCGCCCGGGGCGATACGCGGCCACAGCAGCGTCAACGCCAATTCGCCGATCAGCACCGCGCTGATGAAGGCGAGCACGAGCAGGAACGACGCCGTCAGCGCGCCCCAGCGGCGTATCTTCAACAGCCGCCAGAGGTTCTTGCCGTAGATGTAGCGCAGCACGCGGATCAGGTCGCGCACGTCGATGTCGGAGTTTCTCGGCGCAATGAGCCTGGCGCCTGCGGCGCTCTGGCCGCCGCCGTTCTCGTCCTCGAGCTTATCGGACCAGTCGCGGCGCGCGATCATCCGCAAGTGGATCTGAAAGAAATCCGCCGGCACCTGAAACCCGGCGATGTCGGACAAGACGCGCCGCGGCCATGGATCTTCCGGCTCGTCGTTGCGCGCTTCATCGGGATCGGGCGCGTCCTCGCTGGCTTCCTCGCTCGATGGCGGGCTCTCGGCGGGCGCAGCCTTTGCTTTCTTCGCCTTCTTGTTCTTCGGCGCAGCAGGCGGTTCGTCCTCCTCCACTTTGTAGGGAAATGGATTCAGGTGATCCTCGAAACACCCCTTCATTTGCGCGATCAACGCGCACCAGCGCGGACCATCGGTGTATTTGCCATCCGCGCCGACGGTGGACGGTTCGAGCACCGCTTTCTCGAAATCCTCGAACTGATCCTGTTCCGGATAGACGCGCGCCGCCAAACGCTGTTTGACCGGATCGGCAGGCGCCGCCTTCGCTTGCGACTTTCCGTTCTTGTTGTTCTCGCCAGGCTTTTCCGGCTCGCAATTGCGCGCCTGCATGGTGGTGAATTCGCTGGCGTCGACCTTGAGGCCAAACCTCTTGGCGCGCCCGCGGTCCTCGTCGCTCCAGAAGTTCGATGAAACCAAGGACATTCGTCACCGCCCGAGATCGCGTTGCGCATGAGCCCACACAGCGCAAGCGCTTCGGTGCGCCGTGCGGCGTGTCGGGGTTAGCAAAAAAAGCTTTGCACCCTGCCCATCAACGCCATGCGGCGAGCATTTTGTGGATAAGTCAAGCGCTTCCCACGCCCGTGTTCGTCAGGCGCGACGCCACGCGAGCCCACTCGAATGTACAAGACCCTACGTTGGGTTGCGCTGTAGCTGGCGTTACAAGTAGAGGACGGCTGGTGCCACGGGAGAGGATTGAACTCTCGACCTCACCCTTACCAAGGGTGCGCTCTACCACTGAGCTACCGCGGCTCGCCTCGCGCGAAGCGGGGCTTCTAGCCTCGACCGGCCGCCATTGGAAGCCCGCGGGAGCGCGCGCCGCAGCTGGTTTATCCACCGCCCAGGCGGGCCAAGGCGGCCTGATAATTGGCCAACCGGGCGGTGTAATACTCAGGCGCCGCGCCGGCGTTCTGCCGCCGCGCTTCGAGCGCCAATTCCGCGGCTGTCGGCGCCTTTGCGTTGGGATTGAGCAGCGCATCGTAGGCCCGGCGCACCATCGATATGGCCGCCGAAATCTCCGCTTTTGCACTGGTGATGGCGGCGGGCGTGTCCAATGTGAGGCCGACAAGCCCGAGTCCGTAGGTCTTGATCGAACCGCGGCCGGCGTCGGTTGGGGCAATGATGCCCGGCGCCAATCCGAGCGCGGGCAGCGCGTCGCGATCGGCCCGCCCGGCGTCGATGCGAATGGCTTGGCCGCTCGCCGGCGACAGCTTGATGCGATCGACTCCGTCCTCCTTGACGATCTCGGCGCGTCCCGCCGAATTGATCGCGCGGTTGATCGCCGTCACCAGCGAGGCGAGGGTTTCCTTTTCGCCGATTCGGACGGTGACGGCGCGCCGGCCATCGCCGCCGATTCTGAATTCATCGCCGACGCGCAATGCGCTGCGGGTTGTAAGCAGGCCGCTGTCGCTCAACGCAACAACGCCGCTCGGCAGACCGAGAACGTCAAGCGCAGATGCGCCGCCCGTATCGACGGCGAGCCCGGTCAGCGAGAGCGGCCCGCCTGCGGAGGAGAACGTCCTCATCCAGGCCGCTTCGCCGTCACCGTCCAGGCGCGCAAGGAAGCTCTGCTTCGTGTTGGCCCCGCCGGCGCCCGCGATCACGCCGCCGGAGAGGCCCGCGGCGTAGATGTCGCCATTGACGATGGCGAGGCTTTTGACTGCGTCGTCCTGCGCCGAACCCAGATAGCTCGCCCGATCGAGCACCTGCGAAGCGAGATTGGTGCTGATGCGCGCGACAAAGCCTTCTTGGCCCGACACCGCGCCGCGCGCGGCCCCTGTCAGCGCAAGCTGATCTGCGCCGACCTCGCCGCCGACGTAGAGCGACGATCCATCCGCCGCGAGCGCATTGATGGCGCCCTTGTAGAAGAAGCCGATGTCGCGAATGGCGCCGGTGGTCACGCCGTTTGTGCTCGAATAGGCAAAACTGCGGATGACACCGCGATTGCCTTCGACACCGCCGGTGAAAATCTCCATGCCCCCGGCGCCGTCGTCGCGCACCAGCAACGCGGTGGCTGCGTCCGCGCCGCTCGTTCCGAATTGTCGGGTGAAGGTTTCGAGACCAGCCGAAGAGTAACCCCGCACGTAACCGTCGGCGCCGCCGGCGCTCACTTGACCGCTCATCGCGCCCTCAGTGCGCCCGGCGACGACGACGCCGCCATCCGGCGCAAACGCAATGGCCAGCGCTTCATCGGCGGCGCTCGCGCCGCGGCGCGCGGTCCAGAGTTCCTGACCTTTGGCGTCGAACAAAGCGACGAACGAATCCGCGTCGCCTTTGGCGACCGTGCCGGAGAGATTGCCTTCGACCGAGCCGGCAACGGCGACCTTGCCCTCGGCCGAAACTGCCAGCGCGAATCCGCTCGCCGACCGCGATGCGCCGAGGATTTCGGTGAACGCGAGCTTGCCAGCGGAATCGTATCTGAACAGCGCGATGTCGCGCGCGCCCTTGATCGCGCTTGCAGCGGAATCGCCGGAGAGATCGGCGAGCACGTAGACCGAGCTGTCCGCGCCAGTCGCGACGGCGCGCGCCGTCGCGACCTTGGCGCCGCCGCCGACATCGATATCGAACGCCCGTCCCGGAAACCAGGCCGCCGAATTGGCGCTGGGCGCCGTGAAGGGCGAGACCGCCGCAACCGTCTCGGTGATCGTTGCGCCGCGCGAAGCGCGCTCGGGGACGCGCGCCGTCAGCGCCGGGTCGTCCGCCTGCGAGACGGCGTCGATCGGATCGAGCGTCGACGCGTGCACTTCGCCGCCGAGCTCGAGTTCGCTTACGCCGCGCACTGTGCCGGACGATCCCGTCATCACACGCAGCCCGGCGCCGCCGCCGGCGAGCGCCGTCGCAACGACGCCGGCGTCGTATCCGGCAGCGGCCAGAGCCTCATTCAAGCGCAGCGCGGCGCTTTCGAGCGTCCGCGCATCGCCGGATTCGAGCGTGACGTTGATCGTGCGTGCGCCCCAGACCGTGTCAAGCGTGATGGAAACATTCTGATCGGTGATCAAGGCGGCGACATCGTCGCTGACACCGCTTGCCGCTTGCGCGCTGGTGAAACTGCGCGACGCCGCAAATGCGCCGCCCATACCGAAAGCCGTCGCACCGCCCTCGAGGATCAGCGCATCGCCATTTACGGTCACCGAAACCAGCCGCTGGCTCATGCCTTCGGCGACGCTCCAGTTCACGAGGTCGCCGCCCGTCGCGCTTACATAGACGCCTGCCGCGTTCAGCGCCGCGTCGAGCCTATCCTGGAAAATCGCGGCCCATTGGCCGGGGCCAGCGTCGGGATCGTTTGCGCGTTCGAGCGCGGTGACATCGACATTTATCGTCTTCTCGCCGTTAGCGGTCGCCACCACGATCGCAATGCTCAACGCGCCGGTATGGGTCAGCAGCGGCGGCGCCCCACTCGCACTGTAGTCGCGGATGGAATCTGCGAACGGTTGGCCAGCCACGGCGTTAGGCAGGCCGCCGGAGGCCCACGCGCCCGGCGCAAGCAAGGACGCGTCGAACGTATCGCCGTTCAATGTAGCGCTTACATCGACCATGTCATGCAGCGCATCGATCTGCAGCGTGTAGGCGCCCCCGCCGGCGTCGACGAGCGCGCCAGCCGCCGCAATGCCTCGTTCGCGAAGTTTGTCGTTCAACCGTTCGATCAGCACGGCAGCATCGATGCCGTCGCTGCCGCCGTCGATCGTGATCGTTTGCGTCGAGAGGCCGGTAAGCACAAACGTTTGCTCGCCTTTGAAGAGACCGTCCTCCGGGACAACGGCCCCGGCCTCGAAGCGCCTCGCAAAGACGCCGCCCCTCAAGCCTCCGACCATGCCCGGCGTCTCGACCGTGCTCAGCGAAGCGGCCCTGCCGCTGATGGTGAGGCCGGCGGCGCGCACGCCGTCACCGCCGTAGATCGCGAATCCGAGTTCGCCATTGTCTTCCCAAACATCGACGCCGGCGGCGACGCCTTGTTCGTGCAGCAATTGCGTGAGCCGCTCGGCCAGATCGTCGAGCATGCCGCGGTCTTCGCTTTCGCCGCTGCGGATGCGCCAGGCTTCGTCGCTGCGCCAAGCGGTGCTGACCGAAAGCGATCGCCCGCCCGGCAGGTCGAGCGTGAGCACCGCTTCTCCCGCCGCGCGCATGGCTGTTTCGAAATTGTTGGCGCCGGTGGACATGAGCGCGTTGGTGCGCTGTTCGCCGGCGCTGGCGGGCGGCGTCACGTAGGGCGCACCGGCGCCGAGCCAGCCTGTCCCGATCAACGCACCGATCGGATCGGCAGTGGCGTCCGGCCGATCGCGGAACACCGGCTGGCCCGCCGCACCGGTTACATCCTGCAGCTTAATCAGCCGCGCGCCGGATGCTGTCGTCCCGACGGCGTAGAATGCCGGCTCGGCGTTCACCGGCTCGAACGCGACGCGTTCGCCAGCGCGAACGTCGACCTTCAACGCATACTGCTTCGCGCCAGTATATCGCGAGGTGATCGCTCGTCCGGCGACGACGCTCGTGGTCGTCTTCGGCGTTTGATCGACGGCTTCCAGACGCGATGCAGCGCCGGCGGCGGCGAGTTTGTTGTTGACGAAACTCACGACATTGCTGAGCGAGCGCGGCAGGGATCCCATTTCGGAAAGATCGATCGCGACGTTGCGCACCGTGCCGCCGGCGGACGTGGCGACGATGTTGAATTCCGCATCGTCGGCCAGCCCCGCAACAGTCTCGTAGAGACCACCTCTGTGAATGAGGCCGGTGACATAGTCTTCGGACTTGGAAGGAATCGCCAGCGTTGTTTGTGCGGTGTCGACGCGGTCGCCTTGTGCGAGACGGATGTCGTCGAATTGCTGTTCTGCGAAGAACGCTTCGAGTTCGCTCAGGCCGCGCGTGAATTGCGCTTGCGTCACCGCGAGGTCGGCCTTGGACAGTGTCTTGTCTTCGGCGCGGCCGGCGAGTGCGTGGAGCGTGGTTAGTCCCGAGTAGAGGGCGAACAGGCGTTTGTAGTCGCCGGTGGCCTGAAGGTCGCTGTAGAGCTTGGCGCCGACGTCGAAGAACGGTTGCTTCGAGAGAGCGCGCTGCACCAGTGCGGCGGCGCTGGGTGAGACGCCCGGCGTCCACACCGGCGCGAGCGGCGCGTTGGGGTCCTGGGTTGCGGCGGTCACGTCGACGCCGATGCCGGCGCGCGCGGCGGCCCATGACGTCAACAGATCGGCGCTGAGCCCGCTCGCCGCCCCGCCTTGCCCGCCCAAGAGGGCGACGGCGATGTTCATGTTGACGAGACTGACCAAGCCCGACTCCGCGAAGCAGACAGCCTCGCTGCCGAGCAGTAAACGAGCGGTTCGCGCTTATGCGTTAATTGAGCCCGGCGGTCTGGGCCATTTCGTTCAGAATTGGATATTCCAGCAGGCGCGGCCAGAGCTGGATGCCTTGCCAGACCGACAGTCCGATAACCAGGAATGAGGCCGCGGCAAGCAGCACGCGCGCAGGCGCGATCTTGGTGACGTAGCCTGCGAGCGGCGCCGCGACGAGGCCGCCGAGGATGAGGCCGGCGAGTGCAGCGCCGCCGGTGGCGAGCCCGCCTTCCAGTTCGAAGCGGCCAGTGAAGAGCGTCCACAGGAAGGTCAATGAGATCGCAACCGTAACGATGAACTCCGACGCGTTGACGCTGCCGATGACGAAGCGCGGCGTGTGCCCGCGTCCGAGCAAGGTAGAGGTTACGATCGGGCCCCAGCCGCCGCCGCCGCTGGCGTCGAGAAAGCCGCCGGCGACGCCGACGGGGACGACATGCTTGATGTGCGGGGGCTCTTCCTTCGGTTCGCGGATTGCGCGGGTCAGCATGTAAAGACCGAGGACGCCGAGATAGGCGATGACGACGGCTTTGATGAAATCGGTGTTGAAGCCGGTGAGCAGATAGGCGCCGGCGACGCCGCCGATGACGCCGGCGGGCGCCAGGCGGAAGAACAAACGCCAGTCGACGTTGCGGTGTACAAGATGCGAAGCGCCCGAGGCGCCGGTGGTGAAGCATTCGGCGGCGTGGATGGTGGCCGAGGCTTGCGCCGGGGGCACGCCGAAGGCCAAGAGCACGCTCGAGGAGATGACGCCGTACGCCATCCCCACTGCGCCATCGATCAATTGAGCGAGAAATCCGACGGCGAGAAACAGGCCGAAAACGGTCGCCAGAGCGGGCCAAAGGTCCGTGGTGACTTCCATACGCCCTCGTTGCTTCCCTGACGGTCAGCTTACCGCTGACATTTCAATGCGGCCATAGAGGGGCTGGTTCCCGCGTTAACCATTTGCGGGTAGCGCGGTTTCAATTCCGAGTAGCTCTTCGACGCGCGCCACCCATCGCCTTACGGAAGGGTAATCTCCGAGCGCGAAGCCGCCTAGATGCGCTTTTCGCGTATAGGCGACGAGCGCAACGTCGGCGAGCGTCATCGACTCGCCGACGAAGAAGCGCGTTTCCCTGAGTTGCTTCTCCATCCGCGCGAGCGCGGCGTTGCCTTTGGTGAGCAGCGCCGGATCGAGTTCGTCGTCGCGTTTGCCGAGATAGTGCTTGCGCGCGATGCGCACGGCGATCGCGGGTTCGTGGCTGTACTGCTCCCAGAACAGCCACTCGTACATCTTGGCGCGATCGTACGCGTCGCGCGGGATGAGGTCGCTGGCTTCGGCGAAGTAGAGCATGATCGCATTCGACTGTGCGAGCGTGCGGCCGTCAGCGAGTATCACGAGCGGCACCTGGCCTGCCGGGTTGAGCGCAAGAAAGTCCGCCGTGCGCGTCGAACCGTCGAAGCTATCGGTCTCGATCCACTCATAATCGACGCCGAGACGATCGAATATCCATTTCGGCTTCAGGCAATTGCCGCTGATCGAACTGCCGTAGAGCTTGATCGTCATCGCCGCCTCCTTGCGCGCGAGTAGCCTGCGTGTTCTGCGCCGGCAAGTGAAACGGGGTCATGGGAGATGTGAGCGGGATTCACTTGTTCGGTTATCGGTTGTCGGGACTCGGGATCGGAAAACGTGCGTGCAACGAACGCCAAATCCGATAACCGAAAACCGAAAACCGACAACCGACAACCGATAACTGATAACCGAGACAAGCGTCATCCTTGTTGCGCTCGCGCGCGGACAAAAGTGGCCTGGACGCGGTGAGCCCACGCCGGGCAAGTTGCGCCGTTTACCGGCGCGCTAGACGCGAGTTTCACCGCGTCCCGTGATCTGTTTGGCGCCGGCGCCGTCGCGGGAGGTATTTCACTCCCGGAGGCGGCGCGGCCGGCGGCGTGCGGGCGTTCGCGTTCGCGCGAACAGTCCGGTTCATGCTCCCACGCTTGTTTACCGCGTGGGCTTCTGCATCCGATGCGGTACGCTCGCCTGCTGTATCGCACGCGCCGAATTCCTGCGCGCTGACCTTGGCTGCGCCGCCTTCCCTCGCATTGCTGCGACGAAAGCACCGGAGCTTCACGCTCAATCACCACGCTCCAACAATCGGTTCGAACAAGGCCGACTGGCCATCAAGTGCGGAGCGATGCGGGGAGCATACGCCCGCGCCGGAGGTGTAGGATAAGTTTTCCGCGACGCGAGGAAAATCAACGCGGTAGAGCAAAAAAAGCATGGATAGATTTGTCCGGCACCGCGAACGCGACCGCAAGAAGCGGCCCTGCACTGTGTCCGGCGGCGTCGTTGCGATCGGGCGCGATGACGCTCGAATTTCGCAACTTCGGGCGCCGCTAAGCGTCGCTGACGGCGGTTGGCTTAGTCCAGCCCGGGCGCGCGCTCGGCGCGAGGTAGCAATTCGGATGCAGAGGCCGCGCAAGGATCGCCGCGCGCGCAGCGACGCGCGCCGCCGCGCCGGGCTCGCGCGCTTCGAGCCGCCTGATGAGTGCGGCGCACAGGTCGTCGTCCTCGTCCGCAATCATGCTCATCAGCATGTCTTGTCGCTCGGCCTCGGTGCGAACGCCTCTGCCGTTCGTCAAAGCTGCTGCAAGTATCTCAGCAACCGGACCAACCAACCCTTCCAGCCTAGACACGTCCCACACCCGCGCGGTCGCACCAGACACAGTTACGATGCGACTTCCATCCGCGCTGAACGCGGCGCTCTCCACACTGTCGTCGTGCCCGCGCAGGGCGGCGATCTCGCCGCCGCTGGCCGCGTCCCATACCCGCGAGGTGCTGTCCCAGGACGCGGTGATGATACGGCTTCCATCCGCGCTGAACGCGGCGCTCGCCACCACATTTTCGTGCCCGTGCAGGACGGCGATCTCGCCGCCGCTGGCCGCGTCCCACACACGCGCGGTCACGCCGCCAGCTGTGACGATGCGGCTTCCATCGGGGCTGAACACGGCGCTTCTAACCCTAGCTCCGTGTCCGCGCAGGAGGGCGAGTTCGCCGCCGCTGGCCGCGTCCCACACACGCGCAGTACCGTCCCCGCCAGTGACGATACGGCTTCCATCCGGGCTGAACGCGGCGCTCCGAACATCATTTTCGTGCCCGCGCAGGACGGATATCTCGCCGCCGCTGGCCGCGTCCCACACACGCGCGGTCCAGTCCTGGGACGCTGTGACGATGCGGCTTCCATCCGGGCTGAATGTGGCGCTCCAAACATCATTTTCGTGCCCGCGCAGGACGGATAGCTCGCCGCCGCTGGCGGCGTCCCACACACGCGCGGTCCGGTCCTGGGACGCTGTGACGATGCGGCTTCCATCCGGGCTGAACGCGGCGCTCCGAACATAATCTTCGTGTCCGCGCAGCACGGATATCTCGGCGCCGCTGGCGGCGTCCCACAGCCGCACGGTCTTGTCGCCAGCTGTGACGATGCGGCTTCCATCGGGGCTGAACGCGGCGCTCCGAACATCATTTTCGTGTCTGCGCAGGATGGAGATCTCGCCGCCGCTGGCCGCGTCCCACACCCGCGCAGTCGCAGCAGACACAGTTACGATGCGACTTCCATCCGCGCTGAACGCGGCGCTCTCCACCATGTCGTCGTGCCCGCGCACGGCGGCGATCTCGCCGCCGCTGGCGGCGTCCCACACCCGCGCGGTCCGGTCCTGGGACGCTGTGACGATGCGGCTTCCATCCGGGCTGAACGCGGCGCTCCGAACATAATCTTCGTGTCCGCGCAGCACGGATATCTCGGCGCCGCTGGCGGCGTCCCACAGCCGCACGGTCTTGTCGCCAGCTGTGACGATGCGGCTTCCATCGGGGCTGAACGCGGCGCTCCGAACATCATTTTCGTGTCCGCGCAGGATGGAGATCTCGCCGCCGCTGGCCGCGTCCCACACCCGCGCAGTCGCACCAGACACAGTTACGATGCGACTTCCATCCGCGCTGAACGCGGCGCTCTCCACCCTGTCGTCGTGCCCGCGCAGGGCGGCGATCTCGCCGCCGGTAGCCGCAGCCCACACCCGCCCGGTCATGTCCCGGGACGCTGTGACGATGCGGCTTCCATCCGGGCTGAACACGGCGCTCTGAACATAACTTTCGTGTCCGCGCAGGACGGCGATCTCGCCGCCGCTGGCCGCGTCCCACACACGCGCGGTCATGTCCTCGGACGCGGTCACGATGCGGCTTCCATCCGGGCTGAATGCGGCACTTCTAACCCCAGCTCCATGCAGGACGGCGATCTCGCCGCCGCTGGCGGCGTCCCACAGCCGCACGGTCTTGCCGCCAGCCGTGACGATGCGGCTTCCATCCGGGCTGAATGTGGCGCTCCACACCCTATTGTCGTGTCCGCGCAAGACGGCGACCTCGCCGCCGCTGGCCGCATCCCACACACGCGCGGTCATGTCCTCGGACGCGGTCACGATGCGGCTTCCATCCGGGCTGAATGTGGCGCTCCAAACATCATTTTCGTGTCCGCGCAGGACGGTTATCTCGGCGCCGCTGGCGGCGTCCAACAGCCGCGCGGTCTTGCCGACAGCTGTGACGATGCGGCTTCCATCCGGGCTGAATGTGGCGCTGCTCACCCCATCTTCGTGTCCCCTGAGAACGCACTGAAGCCGCTCGCGGCCTCCCGCACGGACGGCGCATTGCACGCGCTGCGGCACTAGCCTGGAATCGAGGTCCTCACCCAGAATCATCCCCGCCGCCGCCAGCCGCAGCGCCGCGTCGTGGCGGCCTTCGGCGAGCGCTTGTTCCGCGGGTTGCACAAAAGCGCGCCCGGTGATGGTGAGCAGGCGTTCGCGATCGGCTGTCGCTTTCGCAGCACTCGCGGCGAGAAAAGCGATGAGGGGTTCGCCGGGCGGCTCTGCGCGCGCGGGGCGGCGGGCGGCCCATTCGTTGGCTTCGGCGACGGCGCCTGCCGCGAGCAATCGCATCTCCGATCTGCCACCGCTGTCCCAGCGCACGGCGAGCGTCATCAGCCGCGCGGCTTCGCGGTGCCAAGCGACGTCCATGTCGAGCACCGATGTCAGCGCCTGCAGCGACTCATAGAATCTAACCGAATTCTCGCTGGCGTTTTCGAATGAGAGCTTGATGTTGAGCGCGCGCAGGCGCGGCGGCGTCTGATCCCAGTCGATGCGCTCGAGGCGCACAGGGATCACCCGCTTGCCGAGCGCACGGGCATAGGCGATCTCCTCGTCGCAAACTTTGCTTGAGGCGCTTGCGGGCGAAACAATGAACACCATCGCTTCGGCGGCGGCGATCATCTCCTGGAGACGGTCCCACCATTCCTCGTCGGCGGCGATCGCGCCTTCGGATTGGTCGAATTGCACGCCATAGCCGGCGTCTTCCAGAGCGCGGACCAGCTGATGGGTGAATGCCTTGTCGCTACGCGAATAGGAGATGAACAGGCGCGTCTTTGCGGCGTCCGCCGCTGCGCCGGATGTTGGCTCGTTGCTCATGTCGGCCCCCAGCGCGCGGAGCTTATGATCGCGCTAGGGGATTTGCGAGCGAAGTTTGAGCGCCGCTTCGCCGGGGCGTCACTTGCGTCAAACGCACTTTGTGGCTCGCACGCCGGCGGGGACGCCGGTTCAAAAAGAACGCGCTCTGCGCGCTGGCGCGCAGCAAAAGCTGCGCGGTGCAGCTCACTCACGCTGCTACAGCGTGCGCCCTCTTCGGAAAAAACACCGCCGTTACCCCCACCCCCGGCCCCGCCCCGCAAGGGGGCGGGGAATCTGATGCGCCGGGCGAATGGTCCTCCCCCTTGTGGGCGGAGACAGACCGGAGCGCAGCGAAGGTCAGAGGCGGGGTGCTGGCGCAGGGCCTTCAAGCAATTGCGCTGATACCCCTCACCTGCGTTTGCTCTCGCAAACGCTGTCCTCCCCCACAAGGGGGGAGGACCGATCAGCGGCCTGAGGCTTCTCTTGCGGCGCGGAATTCGGCGGTTTCGCGCCATTGCGGCCAGGCGTTCGAGTCCGCGAGGCGGCGCCCGACCGTGTAGAGCGCTTCGAGATCTTCGGCGCCGCCGGTCATGTCCCACTCGGGCGTAAGTTCGTCGGAGGGCTTGTGATAATTCTCGGCGACGTAGCGCGCGTTCAGCGTATTGCCGCGCGCGGCGCCGCCTTCGAGCATGTCGACGCCGTTCGAGGTGTAGAGCACCGGAATGCCGAGCTGGGCGAAGTGGAGATGGTCGGAGCGGTAGAAATAGCCGGCCTCGGGTGAGGAATCCGGCGCCACCCGCCTGCCCTGCGCTGCGAGCGCCTGTGTGATGAGATCGTCCATCTCGCTTTTGCCGTAGCCGACAATCTCGATGTCGTGCGTGCGCCCGGCGTTGTTGATGCCGTCCATGTTGATGGCGGCGACGGTGTCACGCGGGGCGAAAATCGGATGCTGCATGTAATAGAGCGCGCCGAGCAGCCCCTGCTCTTCGGCGGTGAGCGCGATGAAGGCGACCGAACGCTGCGGACGGCCTTCGGCCGAGAAGCGGCGGGCAAGCTCCACGAGCGCGGCCGTGCCGGTGGCGTTGTCGAGGGCGCCGTTGCAGATGTCGTCGCCATCGATCGCCGGGCAGCGGCCGAGATGGTCCCAATGCGCGGAATACATGATGGTCTCGTTCGGACGCTGCGTCCCGCGCAGGACGCCGACGACATTGTAGGTGGTGCGCTGCTCGGTGCTGGTTTCGAGGCGGAGCGAACCGGTCAAATTCATGCGCACGGCGCGGAAGCCCTGGCGCTGGGCGCGCTGCTTCAGTTCGGCGAAATCGAGATTGGCGCGGCGGAAAGTCTCCATCGCGACTTCGTTATTGATCCAGCCTTCAAAGCCGGCGCGGCTGGCGCCGCGGTCTTCGCGCACGATGTCCCAGCGCGCGCTGCCGGTGGATGATTGGATCACCGCCCACGGATAGGAAGCCGGCGCGGTTTCGTGGATGATGATGGCGCCGGCGGCGCCCTGGCGGCCGGCTTCCTCGAACTTGTAGGTCCAGCGGCCGTAATAGGTCATGGCGCGGCCGCCGAAGCCGCGGTCATCGCCGGTTTCGAAATCGGGATCGTTGATCAGGATGACGGCGATCTTGCCGCGCATATCGACGCCTTCGTAATCGTTCCAACCGAGTTCGGGGGCGTTGATGCCGTAGCCGACGAAAACCAGCGGCGCGTTCTGGATGTCGACGGTGGGATCGAGCCGGCGCGTCCAGGCGGAGAATTGCGTGGCGTAGGTGTAAGTGCGCGCGCCGTCGCGGCCGGAGAGCGTGAGCGTCGGCGCCGTGGTGAGCGTGGCGGCGACGAGCGTCGTTTCCTGGCGCCAGGAGCGCTGGCCGTTCGGCAGCGTGACGCCGGGCTGCAGGCCAGCGGCGGCGAAGGCGCGCTCGAGATAGTCGATGGTGAGCCGCTCGCCATTGGTGCCGGGCGCGCGGCCTTCGAATTCGTCGGAGGCAAGCACGCGCACGTGCTCGATCAGCGCTTGCGAGGAAAGCGGCGCATGCTGGAAAGCGGCGATGTCGGTGGGCGGCGGCGCAGACGGCGTGGCGCACGCTGCGAGTGCAATCAACGCCGCCAACACGGCAGGGCGAAAAGTCATGACGGTGTCCCCCAAATCAGAGCTGCTTCGCCAACACCTAGCGCGCGCTGCAAGCGGCCTCAACATCACAGCGACAGGTTCCCGCCTCCGTGATATGGCTGGCGTGAACGCCGCCGGGCGTTTGCGCATGCGATCGCACGCCGGCCCCGAGGAGATCTGCGTGGCTGGGACAGAACGCCGACTCACCGCCATTCTCGCGGCGGATGTGGTGGGCTACAGCCGCATGATCGTCGCCGACGAGGCCGCCACGCTCTCCCGCTTCAGCGCCAGCATCGAGGACGCGCTTTCCCCGCTGGTCGGCGAACATGGCGGACGCATCGTCAAGACCATGGGCGACGGCGTGCTGGCGGAGTTCGCCAGCGCCGTCAGTGCGCTGCTCTGCGCGGTCGGCTTCCAGCGCGCCATGGTCGAGCGCAACGCCGGATTGGAGCAGCCCATGCTGTTCCGGGTCGGCGTCAATGCCGGGGACGCGGTGCTGCGGGACGGGGACGTGTTCGGCGATGCGGTCAATCTTGCCGCCCGGCTGCAGCAGCTTTGCGAACCCGGCGGCGTCTGCGTCTCGCAGCGCGTGCGCGAGGATGCGCTCGGCCGCGCCGAGCTTGCGTTCGAGGACATGGGCGAACAGAGCCTCAAGAACATCAATCGGCCGGTGCGGGTCTATCGGGTCAGGTTGGACGAGCCGGCGCGGCCTCTGCTCACGCTGCCGGACAAACCCTCTATCGCCGTGCTCCCGTTCGAGAACCTGAGCGGCGACAAGGACCAGGAATATTTCGCCGACGGGGTGAGCGAGGATGTGATCAGCGCGTTGTCACGCTGGCGCTGGTTCTTCGTCATCGCCCGCAATTCGAGCTTTACCTACAAGGGCCGCGCGGTCGATGTCATGCAAGTCGGCCGTGAGCTTGGCGTGCGCTATGTGCTCGAGGGCAGCGTGCGCCGGGCCGGCAATCACGTGCGCGTGGTGACGCAGCTGATCGACGCAACTTCCGGCGGCCATGTCTGGTCGGACACGTTCGACCGCGATCTGGCCGATCTCTTCGCCCTTCACGACGAGATCACCGAGCATGTGGTGGCCGCGATCGAACCGGCGATGCTGCAGAACGAAAGCGTGCGTGCGACCCGCAAGAGCGCTTCAGACTTGAGCGCCTTCGACTGCTTTCAGCGCGGCATGTGGCATCTCAACCAGGTGAGTCGCGAGGGATTCCGCCGCGCCGAGGCGCTGTTTCGCGAAACCATCGCGCGCGAGCCCGATTTCGCGCTCGGACATGCGGGCCTTGCTCGCGTGCTCTATGGCGGGGTCGCCTATGGCTGGTCCGACGATCCGCCACGCGACCTGGCGGCGGCGGAGGCCGCGGCGCGCGCGGCCATCGCGCTCGACGCGCGCGACGCCTGGGCGCACTTCGCGCTCTCGGGCGTGCTCTTATACCTGGGTCGCCACGACGAGGCGCTCGAAGAGGCGGAACGGACGCTGGCGCTCAACCCGAATTTCGCTTTCGGCTACTTCCGGCTGGGCCAGGTGCTGATCTTCGCCGGCCGCGCTCCGGAAGCAGTGGCGCCGCTGGAACGCAGCATCCGGCTCAATCCATTCGACCCGCAAATGGGCGCGATGATCGGCACGCTGGCGCTCGCGCACTTTCACGCCGGCGATTACGAGCGCGCGATCTCGCGGGCGCGCGAGGCGGCGCGCCAGCATGATGCGCGCGCACCGCTCGTGCTGGCGGCGAGCCTGGCGCGGTTGGGACGGCTTGACGAAGCGCGAACCGGCGCCAGCGATGCGGCGCAGGCCCGCGCGGCCAAACTGATCGCGAAACGCAATCCTTACGCCCGCCTCGACGACCTTCAGGACTTCTTCGACGCCTTGCGCTTGGCGGGCTTCGATCGCTTGCCCGATGTCTTGGCTTTGGAACGCGAGCGCGCGAACTCTTCCATGTCGTCTTCGAGCGGGTGATCGTCGTCGGGATAGCGGCCGCGCAAGGTCACGGTGATGACGCCAGGCGTCATGACCGTGTCCGGCGTTTGGGTGATGTCCAAACCAAAATCATAAGCCGCCTCCCAATTGAACACCATTGGCGTGGGCGTATCGGCGGTCAAGGCGCCATGCATGATCGCGCGCAGCGCTTCGTGCACCCCGTTCGGGAGCGCATCGAGATAACGCTGCAGCACGCGCCGGAGCTGAGCGTCGTCCGGAAACACGAACGAGGCCTGCAGGCGCTTGCCTTCCTTGAACAAATCGGCGTCGCCCACCGTTGCGCTCAGATTGGTGGGATCGAACTTCTTGTTGAGTTTGAAGACCGCAGCGTTGAGCGCTGGCATGATAAACCCCCTTTCACCCCATGCGGGCCGAAGGCGACGCGCTCACTGACGCACAGCCGTAAGAGAGCGCCTTAGCTTCCTTATAGCTCTGACGGCGAACGGCGCCATCGCAATGCACGTATTCGGCGAGCGATCGTCTCAGCCGAGCCAAGGCGGCGTGGGCAGGTTCTGTGCGCGCAGAAAGTCCTGGTTGAAGAGCTTGCCCATGTAACGGTTGGCGTAGTCGCAAAGCACCGTGACGATCGTCTTGCCGGGGCCCAGGTCACGGGCGAGTTGCATGGCGCCCAGCACATTGAGCGCGGACGAGCCGCCGAGCGAGAGGCCCTCTTCCTGGATCAGGTTGTAGAGCACCGGCAGCCAATCCTTGTCCTCGATGCGGTAGGCGTCATCGATGATGACACCTTCGAGATTAGCGGTGACGCGGCCTTGGCCGATGCCTTCGGTGATCGAGGTTCCTTCTGCTTTGAGTTCGCCGTTCTTGTACCAATTGTAGAGCGCCGCGCCGCCGGGATCGGCGATGCCGATGCGAACGTTCTTGTTGCGCTCCTTCAGCGCCAGCGAAACGCCGCCAAGCGTGCCGCCTGAGCCAACGGCGCAGATGAAGCCATCGACCTTGCCTTGCGTCTGCTCCCAGATTTCCGGGCCTGTGGTTTTGTAGTGACCTTGCTGATTGGCGACATTGTCGAACTGATTGGCCCAGATGGCGCCGTTGGGCTCGGACTTGTTTTTCTCGTCGGCGATGCGGCGGGCGACTTTGGGATAGTGGTTGTCGCTCGAGGCAGGCGCTGCATCGACTTCAACCAGCTCGCCGCCATAGGCGATGACAGCGTCTTTCTTTTCCTGGCTCTGCGTGCGCGGCATCACCACGATGACGCGATAGCCTTTCGCCGCGCCCACCATCGCCAGACCAATGCCGGTGTTGCCGGCGGTGCCTTCGACGATGACGCCGCCCGGGCGCAGTTCACCTTTGCGCTCGGCGTCTTCGACGATGGCGAGCGCGGCGCGGTCTTTCACGGATTGGCCGGGGTTCAGGAATTCAGCTTTGCCCAGGATGGTGCAGCCGGTCTCTTCGCTGGCGCGCTTCAGTTTGATCAGCGGCGTGTTGCCGATGGCGGAGAGAACGGAGGGATGGATCACGCGACGCCGAGTTTCTTTTGCAGGTCCGTCGAGGACGTCGTGTAGAGGAACACCAAGCGTTCGCCGGGGCGGGCGATCTTGAACGCGGCTTGCGCCATCAAGGCGGCTTCATGGAAGCCGCAGAGGATGAGCTTCAATTTGCCGGGATAGGTGTTGATGTCGCCGATGGCGAAGATGCCGGGCTCGCTGGTTTCGAATTTCTCGGTGTCGACGGGGATCAGGTTCTCGTTGAGGTTCAGGCCGAAATCGGCGATCGGCCCGAGCTTCATGGTGAGGCCGTAGAAGGCCAAGAGATCGGTGCAGGCGATGTCGTAGGCGCCCTTGTCCTTGGCGAAGCAATTGACGGCGCTGATCTGGCTGCCGGCGCCGGCGACGCCTTTCAAATCGGCGATCTCCAGGCGCACTTTGCCTTCGGCGACGAGCTTGCGCATTTGCGCCACCGAGTGCGGCGCAGCGCGGAAATCGTCGCGGCGGTGGATCAGCGTCGTGCTCTTGGCGATCGGCTGCAGATTGAGCACCCAATCGAGCGCGCTGTCGCCGCCGCCGGCGATGACGATGTCGCGCCCGCGGAAGCGCTCCATCTGGCGCACGGAATAATGCACGCTCGAACCTTCGTAAGCCTCGATGCCTTCGATCTTCGGTTTGCGCGGCACGAACGAACCGCCGCCCGCGGCGATGACGAGCACGGGCGCGCTGATCGTCGTGCCGAGTTCGGTGCGGAGCTTGAACTTGCCGTCGGGCAAGCGCTCGAGCGACTCAGCCATTTGCGACAAGTGAAACGTCGGGTGAAACGGCGCGATCTGATGCATGAGCGCGTCGGTGAGGCCCTGCCCCGTGACGACGGGCAACGCGGGAATGTCGTAGATCGGTTTTTCGGGATAGAGTTCGGCGCATTGGCCGCCGGGGCGATCGAGCACGTCAACGATATGCGCTTTGAGGTCCAACAGGCCCAGTTCGAACACGGCGAACAGGCCGACAGGCCCCGCGCCAACAATGATCACATCGGTCTCATAAGCTTCGCCGGGTGCGGCAGAGGCGATTTTGTGCGGCGCGCCGGGCGCGGTCATCAGTTCTTCTCCTCGGATCGCCGAGCTTTTGCGGCCGGCGGCCACGCTTGTCCATTGCGTTTGCGCTTCAATTTAGCGCCCCTGCTGCACATGTGCAGCGTGACAAGGCTTCGCGGTTCGCGGAGAAACGGCGGCCCCGGCTGGATCGCCGGCAGCGGCCGGACTAACCAGGACGCATGAGTCGTGTCTCCAGCAAGACGATTGTCACCATCCTGTTCGTGGCCGCTCTCGCCGCGTGTGGCGACGCGGGCTCGCCGGTGAGGCGGCAAGTCGAGGGGTCCCTGTTCGCGGTGACGCCGGATCAGCAATGGGGGCTACCGGACGAGATGCGCGAGATTTCGGGGATGGCGCTGTCTGCGGACGGGCGATTGTTCGCACATGATGACGAGCGCGCAGTCATTTATGAAATCGACTTCAACGGCGGGCGATACGTCAAAACGTTCTCGCTCGGCGATCCGACGCTCACCGACGACTTCGAAGGCATGGCAATCGCGCCCGATGGCGCCTTCTGGCTGACTGACAGTCAGGGCGATCTCTATCGCTTTCGCGAAGGCGAGAACGGCGCTCACGTCCAGTACGAACGGTTTGACACCGGACTGGACGATGTTTGCGAGGTCGAGGGCCTCGCCTACCTGGCGGCTGAAGAAAGCCTCATTCTCGCCTGCAAACAGAACGAAGCTCGCAACATGCGCGACAGCGTGGCGCTTTACCGGTGGCCCTACTCTGGAGAGGCCGAACTTTGGCGCCGCCTGCCGGAGCCCGATCTCGCGCGCGCGGCCGGCGTCGGACGCTTCCGCCCATCCAGCATCGAATTCGACAGCCGCACCGGACGCATCATCCTCTTGTCCGCCAACGACGCGGCGATGGTCGAACTCAGCGGCGACGGCGCAGTGTTGTCGGGGCGGGACCTCGAACGCGCACACCCACAACCCGAAGGGGCGGCTATCTTGCCGGACGGATCGCTGGTCATTTCCGACGAGGGCGGCGATGGCCAAGCGCTGCTTTCGCGCTATCCTCGGACGCCATGATGACACTTGTCCGCACCCTTGCCGCAGCGATCGCTGCACTCTTCCTGGCGGCCACGCCCGCGATGGCGCAGGCGCAATGGGATAATGTCGAGCGCATAGTCGTGGTCGGAGATCTCGAAGGCGACTACGAGAAGTTCACCGACATGCTCCAATCCTCGGGGCTCATCGACACGCGCAACCGTTGGGCGGGCGGACGCACGCATCTGGTTCAGCTCGGCGACATCGTCGATCGCGGTCCCAACAGCCGCATGATCATGGACCTGCTGATGCAGCTCGAACCGCAGGCGCAGCGCGCGGGCGGACGCGTCCATGCGCTGATCGGCAATCATGAAGCCATGAATGTCGAAGGCGATCTGCGCTATGTGCATCCGGGCGAATACGCCGCCTTCGCCACGCGCAATTCGACGCGCGAGCGGAACCGTTATTATGATCGTTACGTAAGAGCGGTGCGCGCAAATCCGCCGGCGAGCGGTTTGCCAGCGTTCGATGCGGCTTACCGGGCGCAGTGGGATACAGAGCATCCCTTGGGTTGGATCGAGCACCGTCAAGCGTGGGCGCCGACCGGACGCTATGGACGCTGGATCGGGCGCCACGACGCGGTGATCCGCATCAATGACACGCTGTTTCTGCACGGAGGACTTGGGCCCTCGTTTGCGGCGGCCCCGCGCGTCGGCATGAACGACGCGGTGCGCGCGGACGTGCGTGGAACGCCGTCGCCGACCTATCCCGACATTGTCGAGAACCAGGAAGGTCCGCTTTGGTATCGTGGATTGTCGCTAAATCCCGAGGCGACAGAGACGCCAAACCTCGAAAACGTGCTGCGCGCGCAGGGCGTTGCGCGGGTCATCGTCGGCCACACCAAGGTGACCTCAACAGTGCTGCCGCGCTTCAACGGCCGCGTCCTCATCGCCGACATCGCCGTGCCGGGCGGGCATACAGATCCGCACGCTTTCTTGATCTTCGAGAACGGCGCCTGGACCACGATCCATCGCGGCCAGCGCGTGCCGGTGACGGCGTCCACGCCGGAAGCGACGTGCGATTACCTGCGCCGCATTGCGGCGTTGGACAATGGCGCGGGCCCGGTGGCTGAGCTCACTGCGAACCAGTGTGCGGCAGCCGCGGCGAACTAGCCGCGGCAGTTCTCGATGATCTGGCGCTCGAAACGCTGCGGATTGTCGAGGATTTCGAAGAAGCTCTCGATGTAGGCGCGCGCCGCTTGGCGCCGGCCGTTCGGCAGGCGGGTCTCGCCGTCTATGACCGCGAACAATTGCGCGCGGCGCGAGCGGAATAGCTCGGCTGCGCCGCGCGCCTGGTCGTTGAACCGGCAGAGGCCGCGATAATGACGCTGGCGCACGTTCGACACCGGAATACCTTCGGGCGGAATGGCGTAGGGCGCGTTGACGAAGCCCGAATAGTCGAAATCGTACGGAATCGGCAGCACGTTTTCACGCGCTGTTTCCGACGCCGCCATGAGCTTCCCGTTGTGACAGCATTCTTGACCCGCCGGGCCTTGCGTCATGTCCCAATCGAGATTGCCGATCATGAACTGAAACATGCCGACAAGCGCCGCCTGCTCGCCATTGAGCTGGCTCGAGCGCACTTCGTTGGTCTGCACGTCGATGGCAACGCGGCCGTTGCGTTCGGCGACGTCGTCAAGATCTTCGATCAGGAAGTTGAACTGGGTTTCGTCGCGCCGCCCGCCAGTGTCACGATAGGTGACGCGCACGGGGCGCACGCGATAGCTGAGCGGCGTCATGACATTGTAGAGCCGGTAGGCGGTGTATTCGAGCACGGTCAGTTGCTCGTAGCTTGCGCTGGCGCGGCAGCGGGTGACGAGCTTCAGCCGGTTCTGGCCTTGCCAGATCGTGCCGGTGCGCTGGCCGTCGCCGCCGAGGTCGATCCGCAACGGCGGAAAGTTGCAGATGCCGCCGGCGCGCCGCGAGAACCCTCGCGCCGACAGCGCGATGTCGAGGCGCGGACCGCCGGCCACGGCGATGCCGGCCGGATGCGGGTCGGTGCTGCGCCGGGCCGTGCGGACGAGATCGCCGATCGGACCATCTATAGTGAGCTGGAGTTCGGACTCTTCGGAGAACAGCGGTGTTTGAGCGGCGCTGTCCGTAAATGCGAGCGCGCAGCAGACTGCCGCGAACAGGCCCGCCGCCGGCCAATTTTGGATCGCCATCCATGCCTCCCCGCCGTCCCGCCAATGCACTTTACGGTAGATTGAGCCGCTTGGAAGCCAGAGCGACAGTTTCAGCGCTTGTGCGGCGCCGGAATGAGGCCCGGAACCCCGCTTCACCCGCTCCTGACTTGACCCCAGGCGCGGCGCATCCCAACCAGCGCCAATGCGCGTGATCACCAAGACGGCCGATCTGGAGGCGCTGTGCCTTGAACTGGCGCAGCAGCCCTTCGTCGCCGTCGACACCGAGTTCATGCGCGAGACCACGTACTGGCCGAAACTGTGCCTTATCCAGGCAGCAGCGCCCGGTGTCGAAGCGGTGATCGATCCGCTGGCCGACGGGGTAGGACTGGCGCCCTTGATGGAGCTCATGGCCAACCGGAAGACGCTCAAGGTCTTTCACGCCGCGCGGCAGGATTTGGAGATTTTCCTGAAGCTCGGCGGCGGCCTGCCCTCGCCCGTGTTCGACACCCAGATCGCGGCGATGGCCTGCGGCTATGGCGACACCGTCGCCTACGATGCGCTGGTGCAGCAGGTGCTTAAGCGGCGTTTGGATAAGTCCTCGCGCTTCACCGACTGGAGCCGCCGGCCCTTGTCGGACTCGCAGCTCGCTTACGCGTTGGCCGACGTCACGCATTTGCGCGATCTGTTTCCGAAAATGCATGCGAAGCTGGAGAGTGAAGACCGGCTCTCGTGGCTGGACGAGGAGCACGATTACCTGCTCGATCCCGACATATATGACACGACGCCCGAGAAGGCTTGGAACCGGCTGAAACTGCGCAAGACCACGGCCGATTACGTGCTCGGGTTGCAGGTCGCGGCGGCGTGGCGCGAGCGCCAGGCGCAAATGCGCGATGTGCCGCGCGGGCGGATCGTGAAAGACGAGGCGCTCTACGAAATCGCCGAACACCGGCCGAAGAGCCCGGCCGATTTCGACCGCATGCGCGCGGTGCCGCGCGGCTTCGGCAATTCGCGCGCCGCCCAGGATCTGATCCAGGCGCTCGATCGGGCCTTCAGCGATCCCAATCGGCCCGTTTATAAGCATGAGCGTCCGCCACCGCTGCCGTCGGGGCTCGGGCCCACGGTGGAGCTGCTCAAAGTCTTGCTGCGCTACGAAGCGGAACGCCACAACGTTGCGCCGAGGCTGATTGCATCGGCGCCGGAAGTAGAAGCGATCGCCGCCAGCGACGAGGCTGATGTCGCCGCGCTGCGCGGGTGGCGGCGTGAGGTTTTCGGCGAACGCGCGCTGGCGCTAAAGCACGGCAAGCTCGCGCTCAAGCTGAAGGACGGTAAAGTCGCCGTCGAAGAGGTTCCGTGATCAGCCAGGAACTTCGGGGGCCTCGATCTGGATTTCTGCGCTCTCGGTCGGTTCATTGAAACCGCCGCTATAAGCGAAGAATCCAAGTCCAAGCATGGCGACCAGCAGCGCGCCAATGATCACTCCAGTGAACCCGCCGCCGCTGCCGCCATTATCGTCTGCCATGTCGTCTCTCCTGCGATCCCCTCAGGGGGACAACGAGAGGTGGGAAAGGCAGTTCCGCCTGTTCTACCGAGCCCGTATCGCTTCGGCGCAGGCGGCTTTGAAGTCGTAATCCACTTCGCTTGCGCAATCGGGCCATTTCTTGGTTTCGAGCCAGTATTGCGCAAGCCCCAGGTGTGCACAGAGCGCGGGGAAGCGCTCATGTTTCCAGATCGGTTCGCCGCTCACGCGCACGAACAGCTGCAGCGCCGCCTGCGAGCGCGCCGTGCCGAAGGCTTCGTGGTTGTCGGGTTTGATTTGGCGGCCCTTTGCGACCGCATCGTCGATGAGATCGAACGCGCGGTCGGCGCAGCCGTGTGCGGCCAGGAAGATGCACGTCGAAAGCGGCAGCGGACCCTTGTCTTGCGCCAAGTGCGCCAGCGTTTCGTCGCAGGCCTCGCGGCGTTCGGCGGACGGGAGGCGCAGCAACCTCACATAATTGCGCAACACGTCGATATCGCGCTTCCTTATTCCACGGTGTGGCGCGGTAGCCGCCATCGCTTCGGCCTCGTCGAGCCGGCCCGCGACGCAGAACGTGCTCCAGGTCAGGTGCCAGATGAACGGTGAATCCGGCCAGCGCAGCCAAGCGGCGCCGATGATATCGAGCGCTGTATCCACATCGCCCCGTGCGGTGAGCAAGCTGGCGCGGAAGCCTTCGACCGCGGGGCCGAGGGGATCGAGCAGGCTGGCGATCTCGAGCGCGCGCGCGGCTTCCTTCAAACGCCCGACGCTGTAGAGCCAGGCGGCGCGCGCAACGTGGAGCGCCGGATCGTTCGGTGTGCGCTTCAGCGCCTCGTTCACCAAAGTGAGCTTTTCGGCGTGCTCGGCAAACGCCGGCTTCAACAGCGACAGCGCCATGAAGGCTTGCGCGCAATCGGGATCGAGATCGAGCGCGCGCCGCGCTGCGGCGAGCGCTGCATCGTGTTCGGGCGCGCCGATGCGGTCGCGGTCGCGCGGCAACAACAGCGCGCGCACGCTCGCCAGCACCGCCCAGCCGTCGGCGAACTCCGGCGCAAGCGCAACGCAGCGGTCGAGCAGGACCGCCGCCTGATCCTCATCGACGTCGCTCATCATCAGCCAAATCTGGCGCGCGCGCAGATAGAGATCGTACGCGGCCGGGTCGATCGGATTGGCGGCGCGATCGGACTGCGCCAGCGACCGGCGCAGCGATGTCGCTACTTTCAACGCAATCTCGTCTTCGAGTGCGAACGCATCGGCGCGATCGCCTTCATACCGTTCGCTCCACAGCACGACGTCATTCGAGGCGTCGATCAGCTGCACGCTGACGCGCATCCGCGTGCCGCTAAGGCGCACCGAGCCGTCGAGCACGTGACTGGCCTTCAGGGCGGCGGCGGCTTCGCGCTTGCGCTCGTCGCGGAACTGGAAGGCGGAGGTGCGCCCGATGACCTTGATCTTGGATTGGCGCAACAAGGTGGAGATGATTTCGTCGGCCACGCCCTCGGAAAAATAATTGAGCTCCGCGGCGTAGCTTTCGTTGTCGAATGGGAGCACAGCGAGCACCGGCTCGGGCTTTCGTCCGCGCGCGCGCTGCGCGGCGATGGCTTCGAGCGTGAATATCTCGATCGTCTCCGCCATCTTATCAAGGTGGGCGACGCCTGCGGCGTGCAGACGCTGCTGCAACGGCCCGCGCACGGCGCGGCGCACGTCCATCGATACAAGCACGGCGCCGGGTTTGGCGAGTTGCTGCAAGCGCGCGGCGACGTTGACGCTATGGCCCAGGAGATCGCCGTTGGGGCCGAGCAGCACATCGCCCACATGCACGCCGACGCGCACACGCTCGCGTTCGACGCCGCCCCAAAGCACTTCAGCCGCGGCAAGCGCGCCGGCGGCCGAGGCGAACTCCAGCATGAAACCGTCGCCGGCGGTGTTGAAGATGCGGCCGCCGTGGTTCTTCGTGATCGCGTCGAGTGCGCTGCGCAGGCGCGTGACCATGGCCAGGGCTTCGGCTTCGTCGATTTCGGTCATGGCCGAGTAACCGGCGACGTCGATCGACATGATCGCCGCGAGTTTGCGGGGTCCGAGTTCCTCGGTCACGCGTGTGCTGCCCGGTCAGAAGTCAGTGGTCAGTAGTAAGTAGCACGGCAACCCGCCATCCCCTACTGACTACTGTCGACTGGCTACTCGCTTGGAGCGTCCTGAAAGTACGGCTCGACCTTGCCGCTGTACTTGATGGTGAGCTGCTTGCCGCGGCGGTCGAGCGTCTTGCCTACCGCCAGACGCACCCAGCCCTCACTCACGCAATATTCCTCGCAATTGGTCTTCTCGTTGCCGTTGAAGCGTACGCCGACACCGCGCGCGAGCACGGCCTCGTCGTGAAACGGGCTTTCGGGATCGACCGAGAGGCGGTCGGGCGGGGTGTCGCTCATGTGATTTTGGTCTCCGGCGATAGGCCCAAAGCGGCGGCGGCGTAATCGAGGCGCCGCTGCACCGTCTCGGTGATGAGGTGGGCTACCTTCTTCTTCACCCGAAGGATGAGCCTGCCGTCAACCGCCTCGATCTCCACAGCGGCCAAAAGCGGCTCACTGCGGCCCGACAGATCAGCGCCGAGGCGGAGTGCTGCGCCCAGAGCGGCGGCAGCGGCCTGCCGCTCGTCGCTCAGAAGCCGCATGTAGGCGTCGGCGTGGCGGGGCGGCGCCTTGGTGTAGCGGTGATGAATGGCGGCGGCGAGGAATGCGCGCTCTTCGTGGCTGATGGCCGCGAGCGGCGCGCGCAGGATGAGATCGAACATCACCTCAACACGCTGATCGGGGTGAAGCGGGCCGCCGACGTCCGCCAGACGCGCTGCCGCACCGCGCAGCACTTCTTCTCGCTTCTTCGAGAAAACGTAAGGCTGCCCGTCGAACATCGGCGCGATCCATTTTTCCAGCGCTTCGCCGAACGCGCGCGTGCGCGTCCATCGCCCGGCCAGCGCTTCTGCGGCGGCGATGAGCGGGTGGGTCCCAAGCGAGCCCTCGCTCATGCGCTCGATCAGCACGCCCTCTCGCAGGCCGAAGGCGGAAAGAACGACGCGGTCGAATTGACCTGCCTGCATGACGTGCTCGAGCACGACAGCGGCATAGGGCAGAGTTTCGGCGCGTTTCGCAGCGGCTTCCTCCAGGCGCTCCAGCGAACGCTTACTTTGCTTGCGCACGGCGTCGACGACTTTGAGCACTTCGTTGCGGCTCATTTCGTGGTGATGCAGCACGCCGAGGGGGTGATTGGTGAGGGCGATGTCGATGCGTCCGAGCGCACGCCAAGCGCCGCCGACGGCGTAGAAGTCGCCGCCGCGCTTATTCAAGAGTTTGGTGCGTTCGAGCACATTTGCGACCTGCTTCGATACTTTGGCGTAGTCGAAATCCTCATCGTCCATCAGCGTGAGCGGTCCGAGTGGAAACGTCTCGCCGCGCCCGGCGCCTTTCGGGCCGATCTCGATCAGTTCGAGGCTCGCGCCTCCCAGATCGCCGACAATGCCCTTCGCGTCGGGCGCGCCGGCGCTGACGCCGAGCGCCGAGAGCCGCGCCTCGTCCTCGCCGCTCAGGATGCGCAGCTTGATGCCGGTTTCGGCCTCCATGCGCTGCGCGAATGCGCGGCCGTCGTCGGCTTCGCGCACCGCCGCGGTGCCGACAGCGAACACATCCTTGATCTGCAGCGCCTCAATCAGGGTTGCGAAGCGACGCACCGCACGCAGCGCCGACTGGACCCCGTCGTCGGCGAGCTTGCCGGTGCGCGCACCATCGCGTCCGAGGCCGGCCATCACCTTTTCGTTGAGGATCGGCGTCATCGCTCGACCGTCGATGCGATAAACGACAAGACGCACCGAGTTGGAGCCGACGTCGATGACCGCGGCTTCCTGACCGTCACGGAGAACGCGCGCGGTCATTTCGCGGCACTCTCGCTACGAGGTCCGCGCGCCGATGTGATCGAACGCCGCGGGTGCGTCTTCTTTGCCCGCGCGGCCGCGGCCCGAGAGGCTCGGGTTGCGCATGAAGTAATTGTGCGCGCTGAACGGTTCGTCAGGCAGCTTTGAGACATCGACCCGTTTGAATACCCCGTCCTGGTCCATGTACCAGGATTGCGCCTCGTCGTTGAGGTTCGCGACCATGATCTGGTCGAGAACTTGCTGATGTACTGTCGGATTTTCAACCGGGCAAAGGACTTCGACGCGCCGTTCCAGGTTCCGCGGCATCCAATCGGCGGACGAGATGAACACCTTGGCTTTCGGATTCGGCAGCTTCGCTCCATTGCCGAAACAGACGATGCGGGAGTGCTCCAGGAAACGGCCGACGATCGATTTGACGCGGATATTCTCGCTCATGCCCGGCACGCCGGGTCGCAAGCAGCAGATGCCACGCACGACCAGATCGATTTTCACGCCTTCATTCGAGGCGCGGTAGAGCGTGTCGATGATCTCGGGATGCACGAGCGCGTTGAGCTTGGCCCAGATATTGCCGCTGCGGCCCGCACGCGCGTGATCGATCTCATCCTCGATGAGTTGCAACAACATCGCCTTAGAGTTGATGGGCGACATGGCGATCTTTTCAAGCTGCGCCGGGCGCGCGTAGCCGGTGACGAAATTGAACAGCCGGTTTGCATCGCGCCCGAGCGCGGGATCGCAGGTAAAGAGCGAGAGATCGGTATAGATGCGCGCAGTGATCGGGTGATAATTGCCGGTGCCGAAATGGGTGTAGGTGCGCAGGCCTTCGGGCTCGCGGCGCACGACCAGGCTGACCTTCGCGTGCGTCTTGAAGTCGATGAAGCCGTAGACGACCGAGGCGCCGGCAGCCTCTAGCTTGCGCGCGACGTGGAGGTTGGTCTCTTCGTCAAAGCGCGCCTTGAGTTCAATGAGCGCAGTGACGTTCTTGCCCGCTTCCGCCGCTGCCACGAGGGCGGCGACGATCGGTGAATCGCGCGATGTGCGGTAGAGCGTCTGCTTGATGGCGACGACGGCCGGATCAGCCGCAGCCTGACGCACGAACTGCACGACGGAGTCGAACGATTCGAAGGGGTGGTGGACGAGAATGTCCTTGGCGCGGATGGCGGCGAAGCTGTCGCCGCCAAAATCCCGAATCCGTTCGGGAAAGCGCGGCTCGAAGCGCGTGAACTTCAAGTCGGGACGCTCTTCGCTCACCAGCGCCGAAAGCGCCGCCAGGCCGAGCATGCCTTCGACGATGATGACGTCGCGCGAATCGGCCTCGATCTCGCGGATGATGAAGGCGCGCAAATCCTCGGGCATCAGAGCTTCGATTTTCAAGCGCACGATATCCCCCAGGCGGCGCTCCTTCAGGCGCGCTTCGAATTCGCGCACAAGGTCTTCGGCCTCTTCCTGGATTTCGATGTCGCTGTCGCGCACGACGCGGAACGCGCCTCGCGCCTCCATCGTGTAGCCGGGGAAGAGTTCGTCCAGGAACAGCGTGATGGTATTCTCGAGCGTCAGGAAGCGGCGCTGCATGCGCTCGCCGGGCGCCAGATCGACCTGCGGATGCGCCAGTGTCACGTCGATGAAGCGCGCCACTTGCGTCGGCACCGGGATCAGGGCGTTGAGAGCGCGCGCGTCGCTCTTGCGCTTCAGCTTCAGCGCAATGGCGAAGCCGAGGTTCGGGATGAACGGAAACGGGTGAGCCGGATCGACGGCGAGCGGCGTCAGCAGCGGAAAAACTTCCGCCATGAACAGCTGTTTCAGGAAGACGCGCTCTTCATCGGTGAGTTCTTCCGGATCGAGCACGGAAATGCCCGCCCCGCGCATTTCGACGCGCAGCGCCCGCCAGCGCTCTTGCTGGCGTTCGATCAGCTTGGTCGCGGCCACGTGCACGCGCGCGAGCTGTTCGCCGGGCGTGAGCCCGTCGAGACTGAGCGCGGTGACGCCCGCCTTCAACTGTTCGTGCAGGCCCGCGACGCGAACCATGTAGAACTCATCGAGGTTCGAAGCGGAGATCGAGAGAAACCGCAGGCGCTCCAATAGCGGATGGTTGGGATTCTCGGCCTCTTCCAGGACGCGCGTGTTGAACGCGAGCCATGACAGCTCGCGGTTGATGAACCGCTGCGGGTCCGTCAGCGACGGCGTGTTCTGCGTCGTGACGCGCGTCTTTCTGCGCGGCTTCGCCATCTGTTAACCGTCTCCGCCACCCCAGCGCTGCTCGACTTTTTTCAGCGCGCGTTTTGCGCCTATCAACGAGACAGGCTTGGCCCCGCGCACCAGCTCCCGGTCCAAAGCCGCCGCCCATTGCCGGGCCGCAGCGAAGGTTCTGGGCAACCGCCGCACGAGGTATTTGGCGGCATCATCGCTCAATTGAATGAATTGTTCGCGACAAATGCGGCGTAAAACGACGCCCATGAGCGCTTCGTCGGGCTCGCCGAGCTTAGCAACAGGTAAAGACGCGAGCCTGGAGCGGAGGTCCGGGATATCGACGGCCCAGCCCGCGGGCGGCTCGCTTCCAACCAGCAGGACGGCGCCGCGCTGGACACGGGCGAGGTCGAGCACGCGCCAGAGCATCGCCTCGTCGCGCTCCCCATCGGCGTCGTCGATGAAGAGCCGGCCATCGGCCTCGCGGAAAATGGCGGCGGTGTCCTCGGCTGTGGCTGTCGCAGAGACCTGACGGGCGCCGGTTTCGAGCGCCCAAGCCAAAGCGAGGTGTGTCTTGCCCGATCCGACCGGTCCCACCAGCGCGAGCGCCCCGCCTGGCCAGGCGCGCCAATCGGTCAAGAGTTTGGCCGCGTCGCGGTTGGCTTCGGCCACCACCAGCTTCTCGGGCGAGCGCTCGCCCATGCGGAACTCAAACAGGCGCGGCTGCTCGTCCATGGTCGTGCCGCTCTACCTCCCGGCCACGCGCAAGGTCGGCCCTTGCGCGGTGTCGGCGAGGGCGACGCCGCGGCGGTTGAGTTCGGCCGCGAGCTGCTCGCGATCGCCGACGAAATAGAACGACACGAGCGCGCCGTTGCGGCCGACCGCCTCGATGCGGATTTCGGAAATCAGCGTCTGCGCCGCGGCTTCCAACGCATCCTTGATGCGCTCCCATTGCGCCTGGTTGGTATAGAGCGCGGAGGCCGAAATGCGCGCGCGCTGGCCTGCGCCGGTGGCGACGCGGGCCTTCCAATCGTTCTGGATGCGCATGCTGGCTTGGTCGGCAAGTGAAGCGAGCGCAGCGCGTAGGGCCGCCTCGCCCTCGCCGTTGATGCGCGCAGTGACTTCGCCACGATCGCGGCGGGCGTTGGCGTCGATCTCGACCAGCGCTGCCGTAGCCGTTGCGCCTTGCACGCGCAGCGTGGCGTAGAGCACGGAGGCAGCGGCGGCTGATTGTGCGAACGGCTGCGCGGTCTGCCATGCGGGCGCGCCTTGGAGGTCGGCGGGCGCGGTTACGAGCGGCACAAGTTCGTCGCCGAAGCCGCCATTGGCCCAGACATTGCGCCAAAGCGTTGCGGTCTCCACCGCGGTCCCATCCGTCATCAGCGGCGCCACCAAAACCGGCGCGGTGCGCGTGTCGACGACGGAGAGATTGAACTGCCTGAGCAGCGCGCGCACGCCGGAGGGGTCGTAGCGCACCGTGAGGCGGCCGATGTAACGTGTCGCCGAGCGGCGCTCCTCTTCGACATCGACGCTCAAGACGAGCCGCTCGATCGTGGCCGGCTCGACCTGTGGGACGCCGCGCTGAGCCAATTCGTCCGGCACGGTAAGGCGGCGGACGAGGCGCTCGAATCCCGCTCGTTGCGCAGCCGCAAAACCCGCCTGCTGCGCCGCGGCGGCATTGGCCGCCGTTTCATCGACGTGCACGCCGGCCACAACGTAGACATTGTCGCGCCCCTGGGCGCTTGCCGCGCTGGGCGCGAACGCGCACAAGGCCGCTAGAAAAACAGCGGCGATGGCTGCCAAGGGCGTGGCTTTCATACGGTAACCTCGGTGTCGGGAGACCCTACCCGGCGCGGAATCGCCTATCAATGTGGCGGCTTCTGGACTCATCACGTGACCAATACCCCGGGAACTAACGGCCTCACTTATCGCGACGCAGGTGTGGATATCGACGAAGGCGAGCGCCTAGTCGATCTCATCAAGCCGGCGGCGAAATCCACGGCGCGGCCCGGCGCGGAAGCCGCTCTGGGCGGATTCGCCGCCGCGTTCGATCCGAAAGCGGCCGGGTTCAAGGATCCGATCTTTCTGGCCACAACCGACGGCGTCGGCACCAAACTCAAGATTGCAATCGAGAGCGGCCGCCACGAAACCGTCGGCGTCGATCTGGTGGCGATGTGCGTGAACGATCTCTCCGCGCAGGGCGCCGAGCCGCTGATGTTTCTCGATTACTACGCGACGGGCAAACTCAACGCCGATGAAGCAGCGCTTGTGGTGCAAGGCATCGCCGAAGGCTGCCGCCAAGCGGGCGCAGCGCTCGCGGGCGGTGAAACAGCCGAGATGCCGGGCATGTACGGCAAGGGCGATTACGATCTCGCCGGCTTTGCGATTGGCGCAGCCGAACGCGGCACGTTGTTGCCGCGTGTCGACGAGATGCAAGCCGGCGATGCGATCGTCGGCATTGCTTCAAGCGGGCCGCATTCGAACGGCTATTCGCTGGTGCGCAAAGTAGTGGAGCGCTCGGGGCTGGCATGGGATGCGCCGGCGCCGTTCGCGCCGGGCAAGACGCTGGCGGAAGCGCTGCTCACGCCCACACGCATTTACGCCAAGGCGCTGAAACCGATCTTCGACGCGAAACTTGCAAAGGGCGCGGCGCACATCACCGGCGGCGGCCTGATCGAGAACACGCCGCGCGCGCTGCCCGATCATCTGGAAGCGGCATTCGATTGGACCGCGTGGGTCCGGCCCGCCGTGTTCGAGTGGCTGCAGGCGACGGGCGGCGTGCCGGAGACGGATATGCGACGCACGTTCAATCTGGGGATCGGGATGATCCTCGTCGTCGATCCCGCGCACGTGAAGGACGTGTTGGCGATGCTTACGGCCGCGGGTGAAAGCGCGTTCAAGATCGGAAAACTGAAACCCGTATGAGCGTGAACGTAGCGATGTCGGAGCGCGCGGCTCCGCTGCGCATGCGACGCGGAACGCCGCGCTCCCTCCTTAAAGCGCGGCCGCGCGCATGAGAAAGCGTGTCGCCGTTCTGATCTCGGGCCGCGGTTCGAATTTGCAGGCGTTGCTGGATTCGACGCAGGACGCTTACGAGATCGTGCTTGTGGTCTCAAACGTGCCGGACGCCGCGGGACTCGAGCGAGCGCGCGCGGCGGGCGTCGAAGCGATAGCACTCGATCACAAACGCTACGGCAAGAACCGCGAAGCGTTCGAACGCGATCTGGATGCGCTGTTGGTGCAGCGCAATGTCGAGATCGTAGCACTGGCCGGCTTCATGCGCGTGTTGACGCCGTTCTTCGTGCATGCGTGGGCGGGCAGACTGGTCAACATCCATCCCTCGCTGCTGCCGAAGTATCCCGGCACCAAGACGCATGAACGCGCACTCGAGGCAGGCGACACGGAGCATGGTGCGAGCGTCCATCTCGTTGTCGAGGAAGTGGATGCCGGCGAGATCATCGGCCAGGCGTCGATGCCAATCTTGCCGGGCGATACGGCTGAGACGCTGGCGCAACGCGTGCTGGCGCTTGAGCACAAGCTCTATCCGCAGTGCTTATCAAAGCTGGCGCAACGCCTTTAGCCGGCGCGCGCGGCAGCCCGCGGTTCAAGTTCTTCTTCCACCAGCCGCGCGATGTCCTTCAACATGCGCAGTTGCGTGGCCGTGAGGCTGCGCGGCTTGCTATCGACGATGCAGAACGCCCCGACACGCGCGCCATCCGCAGTGTGCAGGGGAATGCCGGCATAGAAGCGCACATGCGGTTCGCCAATGACGACGGGGTTGTCGGCGAAGCGGTCGTCCTCGAGCGCATCGTTCACGACGAGAGGCTCCCGGTCGAGGATCGCGTGCGAGCAGAAGCCCATGTCGCGTGAGGTCTCGCTGAAATCGAAGCCGTAATGGGCCTTGTACCATTGCCGGTCGCGGTCAATCAGCGTGACCAGCGCGATCGGCGCGTCGAACGCTGCGGCGGCAATGCGGGCGTGGCGGTCGAACCGCTCCTCAGCTTCAGTGTCCAGCAATCCGAGGCGATAGACGGCGTCCAAACGCGCTTCTTCGTCCGCCGGCAGCGCCGCTTTCCGCCAGCGCAACATCGAGCGCATCAGCCAGGCGCGCAGTCGCGAGCGGGCGTATTGCATGCTGAACGGGCGCGTCAGCCAATCCGTGACGCCGGCCGCTTCGCCCTTGTCAGCCGGCAATCGCGTTTGATCGGTGACGATGATGACAGGGATGTCCTTGGCATCGTCGCCGGGAAGCGCGCGAATTTCGGCGCAAAGGGCGACGGGATCGACGTCCGGCAAAGCGTCGCCCAGAAAGATAAGGGAGGGGTGGCCGCCCTGCACCGCTTCCTTCACCTCTTCGATCAACACTTCGGAAACGCTCGGCACGCCGTCGGCGCGCGCTGCCGCGGTGAGAATTGCGCGATCGCTCGCCGGGACGGCCGCGATGAGCACAAGCTCCTCCGATATGCTTGTGGATGGCTTGACCAGGCTCGACGGGATGAAGGGGGTGAGCCTGGATTCGTTGGCCGCGCCGGTGAGCTCAATCGTGGCGCCTTCAGCCGCGCCCATCACCGTCAAGTCTGCGCCGATGCTCGCCACGCGCTTTCGCGCCGCTTCGATGAGCTGATCCACCGCGACGTCATCGCGAGCGGGATCGTGGTGATATAGCGCCAGTTGGCGGACGTTCGCCGCAACCGCCACGTCGACCGCATATTCGATCGTGGAGTGACCCCAGCCGAGTTTAGAAGGATACTCCTCGGCCGTGTATTGGGCGTCGTGGATGACAAGATCGGCGTCACGCAAGAACTCTGCATGGGCGATGTCGCCGCTTTCCACTTGGTCGGCATGGCCCTCGCCTGCGTGCGGGCTGTGCGGCTCATGATCGGAAGCGTATACGACGCGCGCGCCATCCGCTTCCAAGCGATAGCCGACGGTAAGTGCGGGATGATTGAGATATTGCGTGGTTACGCGCACATCGTCGATCGAAAAGCCGCCTTCGACGATTTCGTGATAATGGACGTCAGCTGCGAACTGGTTCAGCGTCACCGGAAAATAGGCGTAGTCCATTTGCGCGGCGAGCACTTCCTTGAGCGATTGACCGATGCCGCGGGGCCCAAAGATGCGCCAATCGTTGCCCGCGACGAAGAGCGGGGCGAAGAAGGGCAGACCTTGGATATGGTCCCAGTGTGTGTGCGAGATGAGGATATGGCCGCGCGCACCTCGGCCCTGTTCCATCAACGCTCTGCCGAGAGCGTGCGCGCCGGTGCCTGCATCGATCAGAATGGTGGCGCCGGCGGCAGAGGTCACTTCGACGCAAGAGGTGTTGCCGCCGTAGCGAAGCGTTGCGCCCCCCGGCGTGGCGATCGACCCGCGCGTGCCCCAGAAGCGCACCTGCATTGCGCCGTCTCCTGAGTTCGTTTCCGCATTATGCGCCCGTCGCGCGCGGCGGCAAGCTTCACTCTTCGCTGGCGACCACGGAGGCACGGTCAGGGTTCCAATGCGCGGCGATGGCGCTCAACGCCGCCGTGAGCATCGCCAGGTCGTCACCATGTCCAAGCACTGGAATGAAATCCGTGACCGCATCCGTGGGCAGGATGAGATAGCCGAGGGCCGCCACGCAGACACCCTTCACCCAAATCGGCGTTGCCGGGTCGCGCATGATCGCGTGAATGCGCTTGGCTGCATCGACCAAATCCTTCAACGCGCCAAGCGAGTTCACCTTGGCCTTGAAGGTCTGCTCGGAATATGCGCGCGAATACTGACTCATCTGCAATCCTCGTGCTTTGCCGGCAATTTAGGGCGCTATGCACGCACATGCATCCCCGTACAGCAGACGCAATCCCTTGATCCGGCAAGACGATGCCATGGTGGCGCGCTATATTTGGCGGCCAAAGGAGAGGCCGGATGGCTGAACGCGATTATGTGCTTGGCACCCATGACGATGAAATTTACAGGCTCGGGTTCCAGCACCGGGTGTGGCGCCCGCGGGCGCTCGAAGCTTGGGCGCGCGCGAAGATCGGCGATGGCTGTAAGGTCATCGACTTTGGCGCCGGACCCGGCTTCGCGACCATGGATCTGGCCGAGATCGTCGCACCCACCGGCGCCGTGCATGCGCTCGAGCGCTCGCGGCGCTTTCTCGATACGCTGGAGGCGCAAGCGAAGGCTCGTGGCTTCAGTCAAGTGAAGACGCATGAAATTGACGTCGTCACCGACGCCATTCCGGTGAGGGACGCGGACGCGGCGTGGGCGCGGTGGATTTTCGCCTTCCTCCCCAAACCGAAGGCCGCGCTGAAGAAACTCGTCGAGGCGCTGCGCCCCGGCGGCGCGCTCGTGATTCACGAATACATCGATTACCAAACCTGGAAACTTGCCCCGCCGGCGCCGAACTTCGAGCGCTTCGTCGATGAAGTGGTCGCCAATTGGCGCGCTTCCGGCGGCGAGCCGGATATTGCGCGCAACCTTCCGGCCTGGTTGACGGAGATGGGACTGCGGCTTGAGGGGTTGAAACCCTACGTCGACGTCGTCTCCAAGGACGACAATGTCTGGCGCTGGCCGATCGGCTTTTTCGACATTCACATCGACCGGCTGCTCGAACTCAATCGCATTACGCCGCAGCTCGCTGCGGACATGCGCGATGAGTTCGCGCGCGTCAGCGCCCAGCCCGGAACGCTGATGGTGACGCCGCTGGTGCTCGAAATAATCGCGCGCAAGTAGCTAGTCGGTCACTGCGGAGAAGCGTAGCTTGCAGCCCACTCGAAAGGAGCTTCCCATGGCGGACAAGAAACCCGGCAGCGGATCGCCCAAGCAGAATGACACGCAGAAAAAGCCGGCGACGCCGGGCGGCGGCTCACAGCCGGTTCGGGTCAATCCAGGGTTTCAAGGCGGCGGCAGCGGCAAAGGCGGCGGCGGCAAGAAGTAGAACGGGTTTTGCGACCTGATAAAGTTTCGTCATTCCAGGGTGTCCGTAGCGACGAACCCGGAACCCAGGGGATGACATGTCGGAGTGTGTTGCCTCTGGATTCCGGGCTCAATGCATCGCATTGCCCCGGAATGACGAGAAATTAGCCTAGCAAGCGCCGGACCCGCTCTCGGAGATCAGTGATACCGCGTGTACGACGGCATACATCATCTGCGCTGCGTCCCGTACCGGTGTGCGCATTTTCATTGCCGCGCCGTGTACGGATGCCTTCACCGGCTGCATCGCTTGCCACGTTCATGGGCGCAAGCGGCCGAGAGTAGCTAGCGCTCCCGCCCCCTCCGGCGAGAGCGCAAATGTCTCCCACCCCTCCCAACAACCGTCTGCTTTTGGCCCTCGATGCGCCGGATCGTGACTTGCTCGTTCCGCACCTGACGCGTGTCGATCTGCCGCTCCGGACACTGTTGGAAAAACCTAACGAGAAAATTTCTCACGTCTATTTCGTCGAACGCGGCATCGTCTCGGTGCTGGCGAAATCCACGATACATGAGAGCATCGAGGCTGGGCTCATCGGTTGGGAAGGCGTCACCGGAATAGCCGTCATCATGGGCAACGATCGCTCGCCGCATGAATGCATCGTTCAGGTCGATGGCGAAGCGCTGCGTATCGAGGTGGATGCGTTTCGTGACGCCATGACGCAAAGCGAAAGTCTGCGCACATTGCTGCTTCGCTTCGTGCATGTCTTCAACATCCAGGTCGCCCACACCGCGCTCGCCAACGCCCGCGCCAAAATCGAAGAGCGCCTGGCGCGCTGGCTACTGATGGTGCACGACAGAATCCCCGGCGACGAAGCGTGCCTTACGCACGAATTCGTCGCCATCATGCTCGGCGTGCGCCGCGCCGGCGTCACCGACGCGCTGCACGAACTCGAGGGAAAAGGATTGATCCGCTCGACGCGCGGCGTGGTGCGGATCGTCGATCGCGAAGGATTAGAGATCTTTGCCGGCGGGACGTTCGGCGTGCCCGAACGAGAGTATCGCCGCCTGATCGGCGCCGGTCCTTAATTCGCCGATCGCACGCATCTACGTCCGTTTTCGTACACGTGCACAATCACCCGCGAACTGATGCTAGGCCCCAAAGACGGGGGCGTCCGCGATCCGCGCGCAGGCGGCGGCGGAAGCTGCGCCCTTCGACGAAGGGATGACTAGGTGTCTCAACGTTCACGCAATCGATTGTTGGCGGCGCTCGACGACGCTGACTGGCAGCTCATCGCCTGCCATCTCAAGCGCGTGGAGATGCCGCAGCGCCAAGTCGTGGAAGCGGCCAATAAAGAGATCGAGCACGTCTACTTTCCGACCTACGGCATCGTCTCGGTGGTGGCGAAATCGATAGACGGCCAGCAGATTGAAGCCGGCGTCATCGGCCGAGAGGGCATGACTGGCGGCGCCATCGTCATGGGCAACCACAGATCGCCCAACGAATCGATGGTTCAGGTCGCTGGCGAAGCCTTACGTATCGGCGCCGACGATCTGCGCGCATTGCTGGCGAGCAATGCGCGTTTGCGCCAGCTGGCGCAGCGTTTTGCGCAAGTGTTCATGACCCAGGTCGCGCAGACGGCGCTGGCGAACGGGCGTGCGAAGATCGAAGAGCGTCTCGCCCGCTGGCTGCTGATGGTGCAGGACCGTCTCGACGACGCCAATTTGCAGCTCACGCACGAATTCATCGCCTTGATGCTCGGCGTGCGCCGGCCGGGCGTCACTGACGCGATCAACGATCTCGAGGGCAAGGGCCTCATCCGCTCGGCGCGCGGCATGGTCAGGATTGTCGACCGGGAAGGTCTCAAACGCGCAGCGGGCGGCATCTACGGCGTGCCGGAAGCCGAGTATGTAAGGCTGATCGGATCAGGCTGAGCAGGTGCTCAGCAAGAAGAGCGCGCCGATCGCCCATGCGATCGTCACCAAGGCCCCCAACATCATCATGCCCTTGTACTGAGCATCTCTCCGCATGGGGATAATTTTTGCGCCAACGTTCCGGCGGGAAAAGGCCTTGTCCGCAAGCGTACATTTGCCGGTCGTAACCGGCGCCGACGCGAAGCAATCAGCCGACGATTTCCTGGTCGCTGAAGAAGAACTCGATCTCGCGCGCGGCGTTCTCGAGGCTGTCCGAGCCATGCACGGAATTCGCCTCAATGGATTCCGCAAACAGCTTACGGATGGTGCCTTCGGCGGCGTTCGCCGGGTTCGTCGCGCCCATCACGTCGCGATATTTCGCGACGGCGTTTTCGCCTTCGAGCACTTGTACGACAACCGGGCCGGAGATCATGAAGCTGACCAGGTCGTTGAAGAACGGGCGCTCCTTGTGCACGGCGTAGAAGCCCTCGGCTTGGCCCTCTGACAGCCACACGCGCTTTTGGCCGACGATGCGGAGGCCCGCCGTTTCGATCACCGCATTGATGGCGCCCGTCAGATTACGCTTGGTCGCGTCCGGCTTGATGATGGACAGGGTGCGTTCGACGGCCATGGGTGTTCGCGGCTCCGGCTGGAATTGGAGCCGGGTCTATAGCTGCGCTCCATCAAACCGCCAAGTGCGTCAGAAACACCCGATGGCGGCGATACGCCCGCGCCCGTCCAGTATGACGTTCAGCCGGTCGGGCGTGTATTCGAGCGTGTTGGCCATGTTGTGAGCGATCACGCGCGTGTCCGCAGGCATCGCCGTCTGATGCATTTCGCCGAACGGTTCGCCTACGAGGTGCGCGAACGCACTCGCGCCGCAGGCATTGCCGGCGACGGTGAAGTCATCCGGGTTGAACAGCGGATCAAGCGCGGCTTGCGGCGCGGGGGTCTCCTGCGCCGCGCACGCCGCGAGCAGCGTCAGCGCCGCAACAGCGGCGCGCACGTCAGTAGCACTCCAGCGAGGTGATCACGCCGTTGGCGTCGGTGATGACGTTGAGGCGCTCAGCTGAGAAATCCTGCGTCACCGGCTGGTTCGGCTGGATGATGCGGATGTTGGCGCCGGCCGGGAATGTCGCTGCGGCGATGTTCGTGCCGATCATGGCTCGATACTGCGAAGCGCCGCAGGCATCTTGCGCCGTGGCCTCCGCCGCGGTCAGCGGCGCAGCCGTCTCGGCTGCGGGTTCAGGAGTCTCGGTGGTTGCGGTTTGCCCGCACGCAGCGAGCGCGAACACGGCGCAGGCTGTCAGCAATGCACGCATGTGCGCCTCCTTAATAACAGTTGAGCGACGCGACGTTGCCGTCCGTGCCCGTGGTGATGTTGAGCCGCGTGGGCACGAAGTCCTGCGTCACCATGGTTTCAGGCGTGATGATGCGGGTGCCGGGCGGATAGGTGGAAAGATCGATGGCGCTTGCCGGCGTGCCGATCAGCGCCTGGTGTTGCGAGGCGCCGCACGTGTCCTGCGCGGTGGCCTCCGCCGCGTTCGTGGGCGCGGCCGGGGTTTCAGCGGCCGGTTCGGCGGACGGCGTTTCGGTCGTCGCCGCGGTCTGGCCGCATGCGGCGAGCGCCAGCAGGCAAGCCGTGATCATGAGTGTGCGCATGTCTTCCTCCACCCGCCTAGCCGCAGCGCAGCCGGACAACCTTGCCGTCCGGCCCAAGCTCAATATTCAACCGCTCGGCCCGATAATCCATGGTGACCGCGCATTCATGGCAAATGATGCGCGCGAGCGGCGGCAATGTTGTTCGATCGATTTCGGCGCCCGCGGTTCCCACCAAATTCTGGTGCGCCGCCATCTGGCATGTGTCCGGCGGCGGGCGATTGATCTGTTCCCGCAGCGAGCGCCGCGAAAGATCGTCCATCTGTCGGTAAGTGAGCGGGCGATCGCCCGACGTGCAGCCCGCAGCGGCGAGCATGACCAGAGCCCCGAGCGCCAGGCGCATCATTGCTGCTTCTCCCAACGCCCGCCGGCGCTTTCCTTCCAATAGGACGCGGCGATGCCGGCGTCCTTCGCCTGTTTCCAGCGCGATCGGGCCGATTCCAAGGCGGCGGGATCGCGGCCGTCGAAGACGAGACACGCGCGCTCGAAGCCGGAAATGTCGCCGGGCTCCGCGTTGTCCACCAGGAACAGCACCTGCGCGTTGTTGGGATTGCCGCCTTCGGTCGTGAGCCAGACCGGCTGCTTCTGCGGGTCGCCCTCGTGTCCGTGCGGGACAAAGCTGTCTTCACGAAACGTCCAGATCGCGGTGTCGAGTTGGTCCACACGCTCTTTGGAGCCCGCGCGCACGAGCGCCCGCCATCCGCGCTGCAGACATTTCTCCAACAGCGGCGGCAGCGCGCGCTCAAGGTCGCTGCGCTCGAGATGGTAGAACCAGAGCTCAGGCATCACTCTTCGTAGCGGTTTTGGATGAGCCGATTGAGCAGCCGCACGCCATAACCCGTAGCCCAGGCAGGCGAGAGCGGGTCTTCGTAGGGGCCGGGCTTCCAGGCGGTGCCGGCGATGTCGATGTGGGCCCAGGGCGTGCCGTCTTTGACGAAGCGCTTGATGAATTGCGCGCCGACGATCGAGCCCGCGGTGGGCTTGCCCGAGATGTTTTTCATGTCGGCGTTGGGCGTGTCGATCATCTTGTCGTAGGCGGCGTTAAGCGGCATGCGCCACACCGCTTCGCCTTCGGTCTGACCGGCCACGGTGATGGCGTGAGCCAGGTCTTCGTCGTTCGAGTAAAGGCCCGCGTGTTCGTGGCCGAGAGCGACGATCACCGCGCCGGTAAGCGTCGCCAGATCGATCACGGCGGTCGGCTCGTATTTGTCCTGCGCGTAGTAGACGGCGTCTGCGAGAATCAGGCGTCCTTCGGCGTCGGTGTTGAGCACTTCGATCGTTTGGCCGGACATGGTGTTGACGATGTCGCCCGGCCGCTGGGCGTTGGCGCCCGGCATGTTTTCGACGAGCGCGACGACGCCGACGACGTTTGCCTTAGCTTTACGAAGCGCGATCGCTTTCATGGCGCCCGCGACGGCGGCGGCGCCGCCCATGTCTCCTTTCATTTCATCCATGCCGGCGCCGGGCTTCAGTGAAATGCCGCCGGTGTCGAAGGTGACGCCTTTGCCGACGAGCGCGACAGGTTTCGTGCCCTTGGCGCCGCCGTTCCACTTCATCGACACGAGCCGCGCGGGACGCGACGACCCCTGCGCCACGCCGAGCAATGCGCCCATGCCGAGACGCTCCATTGCGCCCGGTTCGAGGATATCGACCTCGACGCCGATGGTTTCGAGATCCCGCAGCCGTTCGGCGAAGGTCTCGGGATAGAGGATGTTCGGCGGCTCGCTGACAAGATCGCGGGCGAAGAATACGCCTTCTACGACAGCCGCGTCCTTGTCGGCGCGCGCCTTTGCGGCGGCAGGGCCGTCCATCGAAATTTCGACTGCGGTGAGCGTCGGTTTCTGTTCGGGCTTGAGCTTGGTGCGATAGGTATCGAAGCGATAGGCCGCCAAGCGCGCGCCCATGGCGGCGTGGGCGCCGGACTCCGCTTTCGACACGCCGGGCAATGCGTCAGGCTGCAGCACGAGCTTTTCGGCGCCCGACGTCAGCACGCGCTTGACCGCATGGCCGGCCCAACGCTCCACGGCCATGCCGTCAGCGGTGTCCGTCTTGCCGACGCCGATCACCAGCACGCGGCCAAAATCCACACCGTCCGGCGCGAGAATGTCGGTGACATGGCCAAGCCCGCCCTTGAAATTGGCCGCCTTCATTGCCTTTGCGATACGACCGTTGGCGGCCGTATCCAGCGCCTTCCCGGCGCCCAGAAGCTCGCCCCCTTCGCCCGCCATCACCGCCACAACGTCGCCGCCCCCGGCGGTCACAAATCGGATGTCCATGAATTTCCTCTGGAACGGCAGGCGAGGCGCCCGCTTCAACCACGGCCGGCTCACGTGGTAGCCATGCCGGGAGCGATTGAAAAGCTGAGTACGGCGGTTAGGGATGCCGCAAGCCGCGCCGCCCGCGCAAATCAAGGAACACGATGAACACCATCTCCGCCTATGTGTTCCGGCAGGCGCTGGGCCCGCTTCTGGCGATCCTGGGGGCGCTGGCGGCGATCGCGATCCTGACGCAGGGCCTCAATCAGCTCGACATCATCATTACCAATCGGCGCGCCGGGTTCGCGTTCGCCTGGGTGACCATCCTCGCGCTGCCGCAGCTCATCTCGCTCATCCTGCCGATGGCTGTGTTCATCGCGGTAGTCTACGCGCTCAATCGCATGCACAGCGAAAGCGAGATCGCCGTACTCTACGGAGCGGGTGTGTCGCGGCAGCGTATCGCCCGGCCCATCATGCAACTCGCGGTGCTTGCCGCGCTCGCGCACTTGGCGATCAACGTCGTCATCCAGCCCGCCTCGTTCAAGGAACGGCGCGAGGTCTTCTACGCGCTACGCACCGACATTGCGTCGAGCCTGGTCGAAGAAGGTTCGTTCACCTATCCGGCTCCCGGGTTGACGCTCTACGCGCGCGCCCGCGGCGGCGGGGGCGAATTGCGCGATATGCTGATCAACGATGCGCGCGGGGACTCGTCGATCACCTACACAGCACGCGCCGGCGCCATCGTAACGATCGACGGCTCGCCGGCCATAGTGATGCGCGATGGCCAAGTGCAGCGGCAAACCGAGGAAGGCTCGGTCGATGTGCTCGACTTCGACCGCTACGTGTTGCAGTTCGAGGGCGTGTTCGACGAGCCGGAGCTGTTCTACCTGAAGGCCTCGGACCGGACCCTATTCGAACTTTTCTACCCCGACCGCACCGCGCACTTCGATCAGCGCAACATAGAGCAATTCTTGGCCGAAGGTCACGCACGTCTCTCGGCGCCGCTGCTGAACATAGCGCTCGCCATGATGGCGCTGGTGGGGGTGCTTGTCGGCGAGTTCAGCCGGCGCGGCTACGGGCGGCGCATCATGTGGGCCGCCATCATAGCGCTGATCGTGCGGCTCTCGGCGCTGGCCACGCAAGCCGCCGCCGCCGACGATCCCGAACTCAATGCGCTGCAGTACGCTGTGCCGCTGCTGACGATCCTGGTCTGCAGCATCATGCTGAGCGGACGATCGGCGCGGAAAAAACGCGTGTCGCTCGGACCCTCCGTGCTCACGAGGTCAGAGGCATGAGTTTTCTGTTCTCGCGCCTCGGTCGTTACATCGTCGGCCGGGTCTTCATCGGTGTGATGATCGCGCTCGTCGCCGTGCTCGCAGCGATTCTGTTGATCGATATGGTCGAGCAGATGCGCACGGTCGGCACGCGCGTCGACATCTCCATGCTCGAAGCATTGCGGCTGACGCTTCTGAAAACCCCGATGCTGGTCGAGCAGACGCTGCCATTCGTGGTTCTCGCCGGCACGATGATGGCCATCATAGGACTCAACCGGTCGAGCGAGCTCGTCGCCATGCGCGCGGCCGGGGTGTCAGCCTGGCGCTTCCTGACGCCTGCTGCATTCGTGGGAATCGTGTTGGGCCTCGTCGCCATCACGGCGCTCAACCCGCTTGGCGCCTATCTCTATCAAGCTTTCGAAGCTGAGAAGCAGGATGCGCTTTCGGAGACAACTGCAGCGCCAGGTCAGAACGGCGTTTGGATCCGCCAAGGCGATGAGGACGGTCAAGTCGTCATTCATGCCGACGTCGTCGACGAAAGCGGCACGGTCTTGCGCGGCGCCACGTTCATGTTTTTCGAGCAGCAGCAGGATGTCCTGCGCTTCGTCCGGCGGATCCGCGCCGACACGGCCGAACTGAAGCCCGGCTTCTGGCAATTGACCGATCTGGTCGAAGCCACGCCCGGGGGGCGGCCGGTCCGTCAGACCCATCTCGCCATCCCGACGACCCTCGACGCGACGGAATTGATCAATCGTTTCGTGAATCCGGCGACACTTTCGTTCTGGGCGCTGCCAGGGTTCATCCGGGAGTCCCGCGAAGCCGGGTTTGCTCCGACCCGCTACGAACTGAAGTGGCAGGCGCTCTTGGCCTATCCTCTCCTCCTCGCGACTATGGCAGGGCTTGGCGCGGCGTTTTCGCTTCAGCTTCAGCGCCTGGGCAACCTCGCTCGCTGGGGCGCCGCCGGGGTGGGGATCGGCCTCTTCCTGTTCTTCTACAGCCAGCTCGCGGGGGCTTTCGCCATCACCCAGAGCGTTCCGGCTGCGGTGGCGGCCTGGAGCGCACCCTTTGCCGGCATGTTCATCGCCCTCGCGCTGGTCGCCTTCGCCGAGGACGGCTGACCGGCCACAGGCGGCGGCGAAACGATTCCCCGTACCGCTTCCGGCGCTGGACGCCTTTGGGGCCAAGCGGTTAGGTAGGCTGGGGAGTCGCAAAAGGAATGCGAATGAGCCGTTCGGGGGAGATGGCCGGCCGGCCGGCCGAACGGGCGCCGTTCGGCTGGGCTGCACTTGCCGCCGCCTTGGCGATGACGGCGTCCACCCAGGCCCTCGCTCAGGTTGTTCCCGGGCCGCTTCAATCGACGAACACCCCGCCTGCCGAGCAGAACGAAAATGTGCTGCTCGAAGCGGACGAGGTCATCAATGACGAGCAAGCGCAGACCATCACCGCCGTGGGCGACGTGCAGGTGCGCTATCAGGGCCGCACGCTGCGCGCGGACCGGCTGGTCTACAATCTCGAGACCGGCGACATCCGCGCCATCGGCGACGTCCAGATCGCGCTGGAAGACGGGTCGGTCACCTACGCCGAAGAGGTCGAGGCAGATGAGGAGATGAATGTCGGCGCTGCGCGCGAGTTGCGTGCGCGCATCGGCGATGGCGGCACACTGGCGGCGCGCGCGGCGGTGCGCACCGGCGAAGGTGAAAGCGAACTTCGCAACGTCATCTACACAAGCTGCCCAATCTGCACGACCGGCGATCGCCCGCCGACGTGGAGCTTGCGCGCGCGGCGTGCGGTGCAGGACCGCGAGACCCGCACCATCTCGTACCGGGGCGCCGTGCTCGAAGTGGTCGGCGTGCCGGTGCTCTATCTGCCGTTCATCGCCCACCCCGATCCGAGCATCGAACGCGCCTCGGGCTTTCTGCCGCCGAACATCGGCCGCAACCGCCGCCTCGGCACCTTCTACGAGCAGCCTTACTATTGGGCGATCTCACCGTCGCAGGATCTCACCGCTTCGCTGCGCCTGCACGGAAACGTCAATCCGCTGGCGGGGCTGCAATATCGTAAGCGCTTTTGGTCCGGCGAGCTGCAGCTCGAAACTACGTTTACCCAAGAAGAGCTCTTCAACACCGACGGCGATCGCTTAGGGGACGAACGCCTGCGCTACAGCGTGCTCGGCTATGGCGCATTCAATGTCAACGACTATTGGGATTGGGGCTTCGGCGTCGAACATATCTATGACGACGATTATCTTTATCGCTACGAACTCGAAGGCGCCGGCGAACGCCGCGGCCCCTACATCGGGAGCACGGTTCGCCTCATCAATCAGCTCTACGCGATTGGCCAGAGCCCCGGCTCCTACAGCTCGATCGCTTTTGTTGGTTTTCAGGGTTTGCGGGAATCCGACACGTCGGAACTGCTGCCGTTCCTGCTGCCGTTCGCGGAGTTCGACCGGGTCTACAACGAACCGGTCTTCGACGGGCAGCTTCGGCTGCAGGCAAACACCGCGCTGCTCGCGCGCGAGGACGATGGGCTGGGGCCATTTCTCGGCAACAACGGGCGCGCGTCCATCGGCGCGACTTGGCGCCGGGACATGGTGTTGGGCCCAGGCGTGGTGTTCAGCCCGTTCGCGCAAGCGCGCGGCGACATTTTTCACGTCGAGACTGCACCGGATCAATACGAGACATTTGGGCGCGGGCTTGGACTTGCGGGCGCCGAGATCAGCTGGCCCTTCATGCGGCCGGGTGAAAACATTGACTTGATCATCGAGCCGGTCGTCATGGGGGCTTGGGCCAGCGACGACACCGACGATCCGCGTATCGTCAACGAAGACAGCCTCGCTTTCGAACTGGACGACTCCAACCTGTTCCGTCCCAACGCGGCGCCCAATTACGATTTGTGGGAGCCCGGCGGTCGCGTTGCGGCCGGTCTACGCGCCACCGCACGCGCGCGCACGGGCGAAAGTGCGACCGTCATGTTCGGCCGGCGCTGGCGCGAGGAGCAGGCCGTAGGCTTCACCGATCAGAACAACCTGGGCGGCGAAGCGTCCGACTGGGTCGCCTCCGGCCAGATCGATCTCGGCAGCGGATTCGGGGCCGAAACGCGACTGCGCCTCGACGACGAAAGCCTCAAGCTCCAGCGCGTCGACCTGGGCGTGCGCGGCCGGGTGGGCCGGTTCAGCGCGGTAGCGCGTTACTTCAATATCGACGAATCTATAGCCATCGACCCGGCCGACCCAAACGAGGAGCTCACGGCCTATATCGGCGTCGAGCTGGCCCGGGGTTGGCGGGCGCAGTTTGGGCTGACCCGCGACCTCGATTCAGACATAAACCTCCGCCAGGACATCAGCGCGATCTATGAAGATGACTGTACGTTCCTGGAGATCGCCTACTCGCGCACCGAAACGACGCGCGGCGACATCGGCCCGGACGAGGGCGTGCAGATCAGGATCGGTCTGCGCTCGCTCGGGGTGCTGGGCGGAAGCTGAGGCGGAGCACAACTGACCATGCATTTGAAATTCGTATCGGCCGCAGCTGCGTTGGCCGTGGTCTCGCTGGGTCTAGCCGCGCCGGTGAGCGCGCAGAACGCCGAGGGCGTCGCCGCCGTCGTCAACGACAGGGTGATTTCGACGTTCGACGTGCGCCAGCGGGCAACGATGTTGCTGCTGTTCGCTAACCTGCAGCCTACAGAAGACTTGCAGCAGCGCGCCCGCGCCCAAGCGCTGCGCGATCTCGTCGATGAACGGCTGCAGCTTCAGGAAGCGGCCAAGTTCGAGATCAACGTGACCGGCGATCAAGTCGATCGCCGCCTGCAAGAGATGGCCTCGCGCAGCGAGCGCTCACTGGATCAACTGGTTTCCGATCTCGCCCGCAACGGCGTGTCGGTAGGCACCCTGCGCAGCCAGCTCGAAGCCGAGATCGCCTGGCAGCGTCTCATCGCCGGCCTCTACGGCAACCGCGTTCGTGTCTCCGACTCAGACATCCTTGAGACACAGGCGCGTATCGCCGCCAGCGCCCGCCAGCCCCAGTACGAGATGTCGGAGATCTACCTGCCGGCTTCGACGCCGCAGGAATTCGCCGAGATGGAACAGGGCGCGATGCGGTTGCTCGAACAGATGCAACAGCGCCAGGTCCCCTTCCCTGCCGTCGCGCGTCAGTTCTCGCAGTCGCCGTCGGCGGCCACCGGCGGCGACCTCGGCTGGATTAGCGCCAACGAATTGTCGGCCGAGCTTCGCCCCATCGCCGAGCGGCTTCAGCCCGGGCAAGTGTCGCTCCCTGTGCGCACATCGACCGGCGTCTACCTCCTCGCCATGCGCGACCGGCGCGACGGCATCCCCGAGGGCGCAGCAACGCTCGTCACGCTCCGTCAGGTGACGGCGCCGGCGGGACGCAGCAGCGCCCTCGACCGCATCCGGCGCCGCGCCCCTGGATGCTCCGACCTCGACGACAGCATCCGGGGCGTCCAGGGCGCATCCGTGGTCGATCTCGGCCAAACGATTGAAGCGGAGCTTTCGCCGGCGATCCGTTCGCGTCTCGAAGGCGTCGATATCGGCGGCGCTTCGCAAGTCGTGGTCGACGGCGAACAGGCGAATATCATCGTTCTGTGCGGCCGTGAGACCGGAGGCAGCGCCATCCCGGACCGCGCCCAGATCGAAGGCCGCCTGCGCGAAGCCGAACTCACCATGTTGGCCGAGCGCTATTTGCGCGATCTGAGACGCGAAGCCACGATCATCACCCGTCAGTGATGCGATGAAGCCGCTCGCCGTTTCGATGGGCGATCCCGCGGGGATCGGCCTCGAACTGGCGGCGCGCGTCTGGGCCGAGCGCCAGGGCGCACCGCCGTTCTTTTTGGTCGGCGATCCGGACGCGTTCGAGCGTGCAAGTGCGCGGCTGGGCGCGCCGAAGCCTAAGTTTAACGTGATCGAGGACGCGGGTCAGGCCGCTGAAAGCGATGCGTTGAACGTGCTGCATGTGCCACTGGCGATGGAAGAGACGCCGGGCGAGCCCGATCCGGTGAACGCGGACGCTACAATCGCGGCAATTGAAGCGAGTGTTGCCGCGGTGCGCTCTGGCGCCGCCAGCGCCGTGATCACGCTGCCTATCGCAAAGGCCGTGCTGCACACGGCGGATTTCGGTTTTCCGGGCCATACCGAATACATTGCGCACTTGACGAAGGACGATCCGTGGACCGGAACGCGCGGCCCCGTCATGATGCTTGCCGGTCCCAGTCTCAAAGTGGCGCTGGCCACGATCCACACGCCGCTTGCGCAAGTGCCTGACGCGTTGACGCGCGCGCGGATTGTCGACACTGGCCGCGTTCTCGGTGAAGCGCTGAAGCGCGACTTTGGCGTCGCCGCACCGCGCCTTGCACTCTGCGGACTCAATCCGCATGCGGGCGAAGACGGTCACATCGGCCGCGAGGAGATCGACATCGTCAACCCGGCGGCCGCGCAGCTGCGCGCCGACGGTTGGGATGTCGGCGATGCGAAGTCGGCGGATGCGCTTTTTCACGATGGCGCACGCGCCGGCTACGATGCGGTGATCGCGCTCTATCACGATCAGGGTCTCATTCCGATCAAGACGCTGCATTTCTGGGACGCGGTAAACGTCACGCTCGGTCTTCCCGTCATCCGCACCTCGCCCGATCACGGCACTGGCTTCGACATCGCCGGCGAAGCAAGAGCTCGGCCGGACAGCTTCCGCGCCGCGCTGAACATGGCGTGGGTCATGGCTGAACAGCGCGCCCGCGCATGACTGCCGACCAACTGCCAACGTTGCGCGAGGAACTGGAGGCGCACGGGCTCTGGGCGAACAAGGGTCTCGGCCAGCATTTTCTGCTCGATCTCAACATCACTCGCCGCATCGCACGGGCGGCGGGAGAATTGGCAGGGCGCGCCGTCATCGAAGTAGGTCCGGGCCCTGGCGGACTCACACGCGCACTGCTCGAAGCCGGCGCCGATCCGCTCATCGTGATTGAAAAGGACGCGCGCTTCCTGCCGCTGCTCGAGCCGCTGGTGGAGTGGAGCGAGGGGCGCTTGCGGATCGTACACGGCGACGCGCTGGCGGCGGATGAGGAAGCGTTGCTTCGCGGCAAGAGCGCCGCGATCGTTTCCAACCTGCCCTACAATGTGGGCACGCCGCTCTTGGTGAAGTGGCTGAAAGCCGGCGCCTGGCGGGGCGACATGACGCTCATGTTCCAGAAGGAGGTGGCTGAACGGATTGTGGCAAAGCCGGGCGGTAACGCGTACGGGCGCCTTGCAGTGCTTGCGCAGGCGCGCTGCGTTTGCCGTTTGGAATTCACCGTGCCTGCGCGCGCGTTCACGCCCCCGCCGAAGATCGCCTCCGCCATCGTGCGCCTCACCGATCGCGCCGATCCCTACCCGCGCCTCGATGTGCTGGAACGCGTCACCGCGGCCGCGTTCGGTCAGCGGCGGAAAATGTTGCGAAGCGCGCTCAAGACGCTCACGCCAGATGCGGAGGATTTGCTGCGCGAGGCCGGTCTTGAGCCGACGGCGCGCGCCGAAGAGATCGATCAAGCCGGCTTTCGCCGGCTCACAGATGCGTGGCCCGGTTCAAAGGGCGGATAGGAAGTTCGCGGCGTAGTACGCAATGAGCAGCCACGTCATCGTCAAGGCGCCAAGCTGCACCCACCGGTTTGACCAGACCCACGCCGCCACGATGGGCACGAACCACAACAGAAACATCGGCGATACGAGGTCCTGAAACGCCGCCACGGTGATGTTGATGAGGAAGCCGAGTAGCAAATATCCCGCATGCGCCAGGAGGAATTGCCGTCGTGTGTCGTGAAAGTGCTCTCCAAGATCGCGCCCCTCCAGGTCGCCCTCCGGCACGATGAGCCACGCGAAAAGATAAACGCTGGTCGCGCCCAGCAACCAGAGCATCACGTAACCGAGCGACCAGGTTCCCGTTTCACGCGCGTGCCAGAGCGAGAACCAGAAATCGATGCACTCAAACAGCGCGACGCCCATCCAGCCCAGCAACAGGAAAGAGAGCTTCACAGTCTTGGCCCGCACGAGGCGCGCCACGCCCGTCAGCAAGTGCGCCAGCGCCAGCGAAATCACAAGCGATAGAAGGACGCTCACGAACTCGAAGGTAGTCATCGCCCTGTCTCCGCGTCCGGCGATGGCGCGCGGCACGGAAACGATGCGCCACGATGATCATGCCCCCAGCCTCTATAGCTGCGGGTATCAATGTGAAAACGGCGCGCTTGGTAGATTCCCAAGCCCACATTGTAGCGCCGTCCCTCCCGCGCGTGGATCGGGCAAAGTATTTCGATCAGCCGTTCGCGCGTTATGCGCTGATCGCGTGGCAAGAGATCGAGTGCATAGAAGCCGCGATGGGCGCTACGTGAAGCGCCATCGACACACGCATTGAACTCCGGATCGCGATAGCCGGAGGCGGTGGTTACCGGTCCGATTGCGGGCGCCACGTAATCGCGGATATAGCGCAACGCCGGCACGATGTGCCGCCACATATCCTCTGGTGGAATGACGAACGGCTCAGCCACGCACTGCTGCTCGATCCGGTCGGTGAACCAAAGCTCGCGAACGGGCAGGACGTCAGCAACGCCCTCACGCGCAAGCATCGACTCAAAACGTTCGAGCGCCGCCATTCGGGATGAATCAGCGGCAAGCCAACGCTCGAACTCGCTTGACCCGGCGGTCGTGGATGGGGCGGAGCCGGAGATCAGCAGCGCGAACGCAATAAGAAACGCGCGGCGCACCAGCGTCAAATCCCCTGCTTCAGCCGCTCCACATGCAGCGTGAGCCACATCTGGCGATGGCGCTTCAGCCGTTCGGCGGCGAGGATTTGCTTGATCTGTCCGAGCGTCTGTTCGAGCAGCGTGTTGACAAGCACGTAATCGTATTCTTCCCAGTGCGAGATCTCGTTGAGCGAGCGCGCCATGCGTGACGCGATCACTTCGGCGCTGTCCTCCGCGCGGGCGCGCAGACGGCGTTCGAGCTCCGCCATCGACGGCGGCAGGATGAAGATGCGGACGACATCCTGTTCTGCGGCCGCGTGCAGCGCGCGAGCGCCTTGCCAATCGACGTCGAACAGCACGTCGCGACCCTGGATGAGCATCGCCTCCACGGGCGCGCGCGGGGTGCCGTAATGATTGCCGAAGACCATGGCGTGTTCGAGGAATTCATTCCTGTCGGCCATGTCTTCGAATTGCGCCTTGCTAAGGAATTTATACTCACGCCCGTCCACTTCGCTGGGTCTCGGCGCCCGGGTGGTCGCCGACACCGACAGCGACATGTTGTCGTCCACTTCAAGAAGCTTGCGCGCCAGCGTGGATTTACCGGCGCCGGACGGGCTCGACAGCACGAACATGAGGCCGCGCCGTGCGACGTGTTCATTCAACATTGGCGGCCTGCTCCTTGATCTGATCGACCACGGTCTTGAGGTCCAGGCCGATGCGCGTGAGTTCGAGGTCCGACGACTTCGAACACAACGTATTGGCCTCGCGCGTCAACTCCTGACTCAGGAAGTCGAGTCTCCTGCCCGCCGGTTCAGGTTTGCTTATCAGGCTGCGCAACTCGGCGGCATGGGCGACGAGGCGCTCGAGTTCTTCCTGCACGTCGGCGCGGGCGGCGGCGATCGCCGCCTCCTGCGCCAGCCGCTGGGGATCGAGCTTCAGGTCGGGGGCCAAACCTTCGAGCCGTTGTTTGATCCGATCCAGCGCAGCCTTGGGCGCCGTCGCCGCCGAAGCGCGCGCCGCCGCGATCAGCGCATCCATGCGGTCGGCCGCTTCGGTGAAGAATGCGACGAGCGTACGCCCCTCGGCGCGACGCGCCTCGGCCAACGTCGCGAGTGCTGCCTCGAAACCCTTCATCAGCACGGCTTCGAACGCGCCGCGCTCCTCTTCTGTCTGATCGGCGACGTCCTCGGTTTGCACCACGCCGCGCACCGTGAGCAAGCCGTCCCACCGCGGTTTGGCGACACGGCCCTTGAACTGTTCGCCGGCGGCGATCAGGCGCTCCGCCAAATCAAGATCGATCTTCACACTGGCGGCGGCGGATGCCTCGCGCGAGACGTTCAGATTGGCTTGCAGCGAGCCGCGCTTGAACTTGGCGCTTGCGGCGGCGCGCACAGGCGGCTCGAGCGCATCGAACCCCGGCGGCGTACGCAGCTTGAGATCCAGCCCGCGCCCGTTGACGCTCTTCAGCTCCCAGATCCAGCGTTGGCTGGCGTGCTCGCCCTCAGCCCGCGCAAATCCCGTCATGCCCGATATCGTCATGGCTCCTCTTGCGCTGAAAACATGGCTACACGCAACCGGCTCGGGCCTCGCACCAGTCGTTAGCGACGTCGCTGAGCTTTCCGTGGCGAAGAACGCCAGTATGGCGTATCCAGTGACCGGTTGGATCGGGGGGCCGCCTATGGCCGATGTCTTCGTTTCCTACGCTCACGCCAATCAGAATCGGGTGACGCCGATATGCACCGGCCTCGTACAGTCCGGTTTGAGCTTGTGGTGGGACGATAATTTGAAAGCGGGCGATGATTTTTCGCTCGTCATTGAACGTGAACTCAACAACGCCGGATGCGTGGTTGTAGTCTGGTCCGAGGCCGCCAGGAATTCGCTTTGGGTCAGAGCGGAAGCAACCGAAGCGCTGGATGCCAACAAACTCGCGCAAGTCCGGGTTGACGGCGTCAAGCCCCCGTTGCCGTTCACCGCCGTCGAGATGCTAGACCTGCGTGATTGGCGCGGCGGGCGCGGCGAGGCGCCGTGGCCGCAACTCGAATCCAAAGCGCGCACGCTTGCGGGCGGCAAAGCCCCGGCGCCGGACGAACGCGCGTTCAGAGGCCCGGCGCTTCAGGACTTCGGTTCATCCGCGCTGCTTGGCTGGATCGCACTCGCGCTCATCGTGTTTGTCAGCGTGCTTACGCTGCAGCTCGAGGCCGGCGGCGGCAACGTCCGCGCCGAAGACTACCGGACGCTGGCGCTGGCCAGCTTCGCTGTCTCGTGCGTCGCGTTTGCGCTGACCCTTCTGCGCATCATCCGCACCGCTCTCGCATCATCGGTGAAGCCATGACCCAGCCTCGCTCGAACTCGCGCCGCTTCGTCAACGCCGCGTGGAGTCTGCTGACGTTTCAAATGATCGCCTCCGCTGGCGCTGTCGCCGTCACCGGACTTGCCGCGTTTCATGTCAGCGAGATCATACGCCCATCCCAACAAGCGAGTGATCCGGTGGTCGAGGCGGCGGTCGAGGAGACATCCGAAGCGCCAGCCACGACCGAAGGTCCGGCGCCGCCGGCGGATGGCGCGACAGAAGCAGCGGCAGACCCTGCGCGGCAACCAGCGGCGGAGCCCGCGCCGGGATTGCCTTCGCCTGCCGCCGATGCGCCAGCCGCAGCTGAAGCCGCGCGCGATCCCGCGGCGGCGGCTGAACCGGCGCGGCCCGTCAATGACGGCCCCGGCGCGCTCAGATTAAGCCGGGATGAGAGGGGCAATATCACCGCTTCGCTCTCGGATCCCGACGGCGTGGGCAGATCGCGCATTCAGTGGCTGCGCAACGGAAACATCATACCTGGCGCCACAGGGACGACTTACACCGTGACATACAACGACTCCGAGAGCGCCATTTCCGCGCGCGCCGAGTATGTCGACGGAGACGGCTTTCGTGAGACCGTCGTCAGCAACGCCATAGATGTCGGCGCCTTCATCCGCTGACGCGTCTGAGCTTGGGCCTCGTCGGTTATCGGCCAGCGCGTTCGGCGGCGAGGCGCTGCGCCTCGATCTGACGCCAGCGGGCGACGTTGGCTTGGTGTTCGGCGAGCGTCGACGCGAAGACATGCCCGCCGGTGCCGTCAGCCACGAAGAAGAGCGCGTTCGACGGCGCGGGATTGGCGGTCGCTTCGAGTGAGGCGCGGCCAGGATTGGCGATCGGCGTCGGCGGCAGACCGTCGATGCGATAGGTGTTGTAGCCGGTGTTCATGTCGATTTCGCTCTGGCGTATCACGCGTCGATTGCCCTGCGCATCGACCAGCCGGCCGTCACGGCAGCGATCAGGGTGGCGCAGGCAGACGCCGTAGATGATCGTCGGGTCGGTTTCGAGCCGCATCGGACGGCGCAGACGATTGACGAAGACCGCAGCGACCAGCGGGCGCTCCGAAGCGATTCCGGTTTCGCGCTCTACGATAGATGCGAGATTGACGAGATCGGCAGGCGTTTCGAGCGGAAGGTTCGCCTGACGGTTTGCCCAGATTTCGGCGACCGCTTCATCATGCGCCTCGCGCATCTGCTGCAGCAGCGCAGCGCGCGTCATGCCGCGTTCGACGTGATAGGTATCCGGAAGGATCGAACCCTCAGGCGGCGTTGCCGGCAGCTCGCCCGTCAGCACCTCGCTCTCTTCGATGATCTTCATGGCGGCGCGGATGGTGATCCCTTCGGGAAACGTGATCGCGTGCTGCAGTGCGTCGCCGCTGGCCATCAGGTCGACGATGGTCTCGATCGAGGCGCGGGCGGGAATCTCGTATTCACCCGCTTGCAGCGAAGCATTGCCGCGAAAGCGATTGGCGATGCGGAAGAGCAGCGCGTCGCTGATGAAGCCTTCGGCTTCGAGCTTGTCCGCAATCGCCGCGCCAGACGAACCGCGCTCGACAACGAACGGGCGAGGCTCGCCAAAAGGTCCGGGACGGGCGATGGCGCTGGAAAAATAGAAGTAGGCGAAGAGCGCGCCGGCAGCGGCAAGCACTGCGAGCCAGAACAGGAATGACAAAAATCCGCCGCCGCTCGACCGGCGCGCCGATGCTCTGGCCATCAATCCACCGCTGTCAGGATCACGGCGGCGTTCGTGCCGCCGAATCCGAACGAATTCGACATCGCTGCCTTCACCGGCCTTTTCTTGGCGGTGTTGGGCGTCAAATCTATGGCCGTCTCAACCGATGGATTTTGCAGGTTTAATGTCGGCGGAACGACGCCGTCGCGGATCGCCAGTGCGCAGAAGATTGCTTCGACAGCGCCGGCAGCGCCGAGCAGGTGGCCGGTCGCCGATTTCGTGGACGAGAGCGAAAGGTTCGCCGCCGCGTTGCCGAACAAACGCTCCACCGCCTTCAACTCGATCTCGTCGCCAAGCGGCGTCGAGGTGCCATGCGCGTTCAGATAGTCGATGTCGCCCGGTCTCATGCCGGCGTTCTTCAGCGCCGCTTGCATGGCGCGATAGCCGCCGTCGCCGTCTTCGGCTGGCGCGGTGATGTGGTAGGCGTCGCCGGAGAGACCGTAGCCTTTCACTTCGGCGTAAATCTTTGCGCCGCGCGCTTTGGCATGCTCGTATTCTTCGAGCACCAGGCAGCCCGCGCCCTCGCCCATGACGAAGCCGTCGCGATCCTTGTCATAAGGGCGGGAGCCCTTCTCGGGCGTTTCGTTGAAATTCGTCGACATCGCGCGCAAAGCGCAGAAGCCAGCCATCGCCAGCCGGCAGACAGCCGCTTCGGCGCCGCCCGCCACCATCACGTCAGCGTCGCCATAAGCAATGAGCCGGGAGGCGTCGCCCACGGCGTGCGCGCCGGTCGCGCACGCTGTCACCACAGCGTGGTTGGGTCCACGGAAGCCGTGGCGGATTGAGACTTGGCCGGACGCCAGATTGATGAGCGCACTGGGGATGAAAAACGGCGAAATCTTGCGTGGCCCGTCGCGCTCCAGAATTACCTGGTTAGCGCCGATGGCTTCGATGCCGCCGATCCCCGAGCCGACCAGAACGCCAGTGCGATTCTTGCCCTCGTCGTCTTCTGGCTTCCAACCGCTATCGGCGACAGCTTCGTCGGCGGCGGCGATGGCATAGAGGATGAAGTCTTCGATGCGGCGGCGTTCTTTGGCCGACATGGTCTTGTCGGGATCGAAGGCGTGGGGATCGCCGGCGCCGCCGCCGCGCCCATCGCTGCGCGGCACGACGCACGCAATCTGGCACGACAGATCGTCGACCTTGATATGGTCAATCTTGTTTGCGCCGGACTTGCCTGCGATCAGCCGCTCCCAACTGGCTTCGCGGTTCGCGGCCAGCGGGGTGATGAGCCCGATGCCTGTGATGACGACGCGCCGCATCAGCGCGGCAGGGCCTTAGCCCTGCTTCTCCGAGATGAATTTCACGGCGTCGCCGACGGTCTGAATATGTTCCGCCGCGTCGTCCGGAATCTCGATGCCGAACTCTTCTTCGAACGCCATGACCAGCTCGACGTTGTCCAAGCTGTCGGCGCCCAGATCGTCGATGAAGGAGGCCTTCTCGGTCACCTTCTCCGGCGGGGCTTCGAGATGCTTGATCACGATCGCCTTAACGCGCTCAAAAACTTCCGACATCGATTGGCCTCGCCTTTGGTGATCTAGGGCCGCAGCCCTACGGCATAAGAGGCGGCTTGTGAACAGGGCGGGCGCGCCGCGCAAGGGATTTTTTCGGCGCGGGCTGCATTGCGCTGGCGGGCAGTTTCCCCAATGGGGCTAGCCCCGGGACCACTAGCGGAGAAGCACCGTTCCGTCCGGCGCGACCCATCAAATCATCGCCATGCCGCCGTTCACGTGGAGGGTCTGCCCCGTCATGTAACCGGCTTCGTCGCTGGCCAGGAACACGGCGGCGGCGGCGACATCCGCGCCTTCGCCCAAGCGGCCGGCGGGGATTTTCGTCATCAACGCGGCCTTCTGCGCGTCGTTGAGCACGTCCGTCATCGGCGAAGAAATGAAGCCCGGCGCAATGCAGTTGGCGGTGACGTTGCGGCTGGCGACTTCAGCGGCGAGCGCCTTGGTGAAGCCGATCATGCCAGCTTTGGAGGCGGCGTAGTTCGCCTGACCCGGATTGCCGGTGACGCCAACCACCGAGGTGATGCCGATGATCCGCCCCCAGCGGTTCTTCATCATGTTCTTCAGCGCCGCACGCGAGAGGCGGAAGTAGCCCTCCAGATTGATCTTCAGGACGTTCTGGAAATCTTCGTCTTTCATCCGCAGCAGGAGGCCATCCTTGGTGATGCCGGCGTTGGCGACAAGGATGTCGAGCCGGCCGCCGAGCGCGGCTTCGGCCTGGCCCACCAGCGCATCGACAGCGGCGGTGTCGGAGAGGTTGCAGGGCGTGATCGGGTGATCGCCGCCAAGCTCGGCTTTGACTTTCTCCAGCGCCTCGACGCGCGTGCCCGAAAGCGCCACGCGCGCGCCTTGCGCGGCGAGCGCTTTGGCGATGGCCCCGCCGATGCCGCCGGAGGCGCCTGTGACGAGTGCGGTTTTGCCGGAGAGATTAAACATCAGATCCTCGTTTGTGAGACGGCTTATGCCTCCCCGAGCGCAGCGGCAAGTTTCGTCACCGTATTCCAGTTTCGCGCCGTCCCTTGCTTCGGCAGCTTCAACTTCGATGGCCCCTGCCCGTTCTGAAACTTGATGTAGAGGCAGTTCTTCCCCTGGCTGACTTCCTCGCCGGTCAGCGAGGTCTTCGCCATCGCGTCCATCTCGGCCTTCGTTGCCGGCCCGCGCATGAAGTTCACGACCATGAATGTCGAATTCGCCTTTGTGAACGCCTTGAAGGGGTTGGCGGCGATGATCGCGTCGAGCTGATCGGCGTCGCGGACGAAAACGTCTGTCTTGAGGCCGAGGCCGTCGAGGATCACCTGCTCCAGCTTGCTTTCGAGCTTCGCGCCAGTGAGTTTCGCGTTGAGGATGACATTGCCGCTGGCGAGCAACGTGCGCACTTGGGTGAAGCCGGCTGCTTCGCACACCGCGCGAAGCTCCGACATGATCACCTTGCGCTTGCCCAGATTCACACCGCGCAGAAGTGCGGCCTGCATTGGCATCAGTGCAGCTTCGCGAACGCTTCCAGATCGCCCGGCTCATTCAACGCCAGCGTTTCGGCGTCGGGCGCGCTGCGTTTGACCATGCCGCTGAGTTGCTTGCCGGCGCCGACCTCTACGAAGCGGGTGACGCCGCCGCCGCCCGCCATCCACTCGACGCTTTCGCGCCAGCGCACGCGGCCGGTCACCTGTTCGACCAAGACCTTGCGCACGGTCGCAGGCTCGTGGACGGGACGCGCCGTGACATTGGCGACTAAGGCCACCGCAAGCGGGGAGATCTCGGCCTTGTCCAATGCCTCGGCCATCGCGTCGGCCGCGGGCCGCATCAGCGGCGAGTGGAACGGGGCGGAGACGTTCAGCGGAATGGCGCGCGCGCCCTTCTCCTTGGCGTAGGCCAACGCCGCATCGATCCCCGCTTTCGAACCGGAGATCACGACGTTGCCGACATTGTTGTCGTTGGCGACCACGCACGCGCCGGCCTCGGCGCCCTTGGCGGCGATCTCTTCAGCCAGCGCGACATCGACCTTGCCGATGAGCGCCGCCATCGCGCCTTCGCCGACTGGCACGGCGGCCTGCATGGCGTTGCCGCGCGTACGCAAGAGGCGCGCAGCGTCGGCGACGCTGAGCGCGCCGGCGGCGGCAAGCGCGGAATACTCCCCGAGCGAATGGCCAGCAACAAACGACGCCTTCGTCACGTTCACGCCGAACTCGCGTTCCAGCGCGCGCATGGCGGCGAGACTTACCGCCATCAACGCTGGTTGGGCGTTCGCCGTCAGCGTCAACTCTTCCGCAGGGCCTTCGAAGATCAGGCGCGAGAGCTTCTCCCCCAGCGCCTCGTCCACTTCCTGAAACACCTCGCGGCTCGCGCCAAACGCGTCGTAGAGCGCTTTGCCCATGCCAGGCGCCTGGCTTCCCTGACCGGGAAAAATGAAGGCTGTGGTCATGATCGCGACGTAGAACAAGCCCGCTGCAGCGGCAAGCTTCGCCGCTAACTTGCCAACCATCGGATTATCCGTCGGACGCTACGTCCGACAGTCGACGTGCCGTCAGAAGTCAGCGGCGCGATCTTGAACAAGCGCACCACGCTTAGCGACGCCTCGCCAAATCCAAAGCCCGGCGGAAACTCCCAAACCACCGTGCAGTCCAATCTTCCATCCCCGAGAACGACGCAATCCATCACAACGCGGCCATCGGCACGCAGGCGCCTTGCCTCGATTGGATGGTGCCGGGCGAAGTCCTCTGCCGATGGCTGTTCGAGCCAGACAATGCCCGTTGTGATTGCCCCCTCTGGTAGCGGCGGCGTTGGAGGCAATGGGGGCAGTTCGGAAGCGGTCGCCATCGACGGTGCCCCAGGTGACGGTCCAGCGGAGGCTTGGATTGGCATGATCGAGGCCAGCGCCAGCGCTACCTTGCCGAATTGGCCATTTTTCTGCACCAGGCACTGCTCTCCTCAGCCGCTCCGTACCCTAGCATCCTCGGCGGGTGCGGCCAGCCTTGCCATCCACAGGCCGATCCCCTAAGACCCGCGCCTTCGCGATCCGCGGCCCCGGGGGCATCCGCCGCCCGGGGTCCATCGTTTTGGCCGGTCTTCCTCGGCCCAAGCGCCGCGGGTTCTAGGGAAGAGGATAATATGGCGTATTACGAACACGTGCTTATCGCACGTCCAGAAATCTCGCCCCAGCAAGTCGACGCGCTGGTCGAGGACATCACCAAGACGGTCAAAGAACTGGGCGGCCACACCTCCAAGACGGAGTATTGGGGTCTCAGGAACCTGACCTACCGCATCAAGAAAAACCGCAAGGGCCACTACGCGCTCATCAACATCGACGCGCCTGCGCCGGTGGTGCACGAGCTCGAGCGGCGTCTGCGCATCAACGAAGACGTGATGCGCTTCAAGACCATCCGCGTCGAAGCGCTCGACGAAGAGCCCTCGCCGATCCTGGCGCGCCGCGACCGCGACGAGCGCCGCCGCGCCCGCCGTGAAGGCGGTCGCGACGGCGAAGAATTCGGCGGCGATTTTGAAGGCGGGGAGGAATAAACATGGCCCAGAAAGGCGCTCCCAAGTTCAACATTTCGAACATCCCGGCGCGGCGTCCGTTCGGACGCCGGCGCAAGGTGTGCCCGTTCTCCGGCGCCGCTGCGCCGAAGATCGACTACAAGGATGTGAAGATGCTCCAGCGCTATATCAGCGAAAAGGGCAAGATCGTCCCGGCGCGCATCACCGCCGTTTCCGCCAAGAAGCAACGCGAACTCGCGCGCGCGATCAAACTCGCCCGCGAACTGGCGCTGCTGCCGTTCGCCGTTCAGTAAGGAGACAAGCCCATGCAAGTCATCCTGCTTGAACGCGTCGAAAATCTGGGCGGCATCGGCGACGAAGTGAAGGTGCGCGACGGGTTCGCGCGCAATTACCTGCTGCCCGGCAAGAAGGCGCTGCGCGCCAACGACGCCAACCGCAAGATCTTCGAAGGCCGCCGCGCCGAACTCGAAGCGCGCAACGCCGAAGCGAAAGCCGCGGCCGAGAAGGCTTCCGGCAAGATCGACGGCTCGTCCTATGTGCTCATCCGCTCCGCGGGCGAAGCTGGCCAGCTCTATGGCTCCGTCTCTTCGCGCGACATCGCCGACGAGATCGTCAAGGGCGGCGCCAAGATCGATCGCAACGCGGTGGTGCTCGACAAGCCGATCAAGACCATCGGCGTCTATGACGTGCGCGTGCGTCTGCACGCCGACGTCTCGGCGACCGTGAAGGTCAACGTGGCGCGCTCGACCGACGAAGCCGAGCGCCAAGCGCGCGGCGAAAACGTTATTGCTTCGGCGATCGAAGCCGAGCGTTCGGAGGCCGATGCGCAGGCCAAGGAATTGGCGGCGCAGTCGATCACCAACGATCCGGCGGCGCGCGCCGAATAATCAGCCGACTGTTAACAACTCGAGACCCGCGCATCGCAGGATGCGCGGGTTTTTCGTCGACCCGGGTCTTGAACGGCGGCGAGCCGCGACTACTTCCGTCACGCGGGACCGGGCCCTCTGGCGGCGCTATTGCGCCGTGATGTCGGACCGCATCGGGTGAACTCGGTGCTGGTTCGGGAATCTACGTCTTCCCGGGTTCACCCTCGTTTTGGCGAGGGTTCTTATGGAAACCTTACAGACCCTGCTCTTAGGCCAGCCGCTCTGGATGTGGCTCGGCTTTCTGACCATCGTCGGGCTCATGCTCGCCTTCGACCTGGGCGTGTTGCACAAGGGCGGCAAGGAAATTGGGGTTCGCGAAAGCCTGCTGTTGTCGGCAGGCTACATTGTTGCCGGACTCGGTTTCGCCGGCTTCGTCTGGTGGCAACTGGGCCAAACCGCGGCGGTCGAATACGTAACCGGCTTCGTCATCGAGAAGAGCCTGGCGATGGACAATGTCTTCGTCATCGCCATGATCTTTTCGTTCCTGGCCATACCGCGCGCGCATCAGCATCGCGTGCTGTTTTGGGGCATACTCGGCGTCATCGTCCTGCGTGCGCTCATGATCGGCGCGGGCGCGGTTCTCGTCACCGAATTCTCCTGGGTGCTCTACGTCTTCGCGGCGTTCCTGGTGCTCACGGGCGTCAGGATGCTGGTTTGGCACGAAGAGAAACCGCTCTCGGAAAATCCGGTCTATCGGTTTGCGCGCCGCCGCATGAAGCTCACCGACACGGTTCATGGCGATCGCTTCTTCGTAACGCAGATCGACGCGACCACCGGCAAGGCGATCCGCGTCATGACGCCGCTCTTTCTCGCACTTGTCATGATCGAGATCGCAGACGTGATTTTCGCGGTGGATTCCGTGCCCGCGATCTTCGCCATCACGACCGATCCCTACATCGTCTACACCTCGAACATCTTCGCGATTTTGGGTCTGCGCGCGCTTTACTTCGCACTCGCTGCGGTGCTGCATCGGTTTGCCTACCTGAAACAGGCCCTGGCCATGCTGCTGATCTTCATCGGTTCGAAGATCTTCATTGCGGACGGCCTGGGGCTCGCAAAATTTCCGGCCGAGCTGTCGCTGGCGATAACGTTCGCGATCCTGGCGGCCGGCGTGCTCTACTCGTTGTGGCGCACCAGGAGCGAGCCGAAGCCGGAGTTCGAACGCGTATGAAGGCAGAGCGGCCTCGATTCCATTGCGCGTCAACAACAAAGAGTCGTCAGAGACTCAGCGAAAACGCAGGTCAAGGTTTCGGGACGTAAACGATTGCAGGCCCGAATCGGATCATCCTGCGCGCGATGTCGAACCAGCCCGCCCTTCCCTTGGCTCAGCCGGGACAGCAGCCTGCGCCGCGTGTCGCGCCGCATAGTCTCGAGGCCGAGCAGGCGCTCTTGGGCGCGATCCTGTTCGACAACGAGACCATCAACCGGATCACGCCTCAGCTCAAAGAACAGCACTTTTACGATCCGGTGCACGGGCGCATTTTCGCGGTCTGCGCCGACATGATCGCGGCGGGTCAGCTCGCCGACGGCGTCACCTTGAAAGAGCGCTTCGCCAAGGACGGCGGCATCAAGGAAATCGGCGGGGCGCTTTATCTGATGAAGCTGCTGGAGAACGCCGCGCCGCTCTCCACGCATGCGCAATCCTACGCGGAACTGATCTACGATCTGGCGCTGCGGCGCTCGCTGATCCGCGTCGGCGGCGAGATCACCAGCCTCGCGGAAAATCCGCCCGAGGACAAAGACGCCAAAGACATTATCGAGGAGGCGGAGAAGACGCTCTTCACATTGGCCGAAGCCGGCACGCAGAACCGCGGCTTCCAGGACTTCAAGACAGCGCTGACCGCGTCGATCAATGTCGCGACCGCCGCCAAGAATCGCGGCTCGGATGTGTCCGGCATCGCGTCGGGCTTCCGCGATCTCGATCACCTGCTCGGCGGTTTGCACGGTTCGGACCTGATCATCCTCGCCGGGCGCCCGTCGATGGGCAAAACCGCGCTCGCGCTCAATGTCGCCATGAACGTGGCGCGGGCGAAGCAGAAAGCGGTCGAGGCCGGCGACGCCGACCATTACGGCGGCACCGTCGGATTCTTCTCGCTCGAAATGTCGGGCGAGCAATTGGCGACGCGCCTGCTCTCGGATTTCGCCGAGATCGAATCCCACAAGATCCGCCAAGGCCGGATCACGACCGACGAGTACACCCGCCTTGCCGACAGCGCGATGATGCTGCAAACGCTGCCGCTGCATGTCGACGAAACCGGCGGCATTTCCATCGCGCAGCTGCACAACCGCGCGCGGCGCCTGAAGCGCTCGCCCTCAGGCCTCGATCTGATCGTTGTGGATTACCTCCAGCTCGTCACCTCGTCCTCGCGCAAGAACGAAGGGCGGGTGCAGGAAGTGAGCGAAATCACGCAGGGACTGAAGGCGCTGGCGAAGGACCTGAACGTGCCGGTGCTGGCGCTGTCGCAACTTTCGCGCCAGGTCGAGGCGCGGGACGACAAACGGCCCCAGCTTTCGGACCTTCGGGAATCCGGCTCGATCGAGCAGGACGCCGACATCGTCATGTTCGTGTTCCGCGAGGAATACTATCTCTCCCGGGCCGAACCGGAGCAGAACACTGAGGAATGGATCAAATGGCGCGCAAAACTCGATAGCGTCGCCAACCGCGCCGAACTAATCATCGGCAAGAACCGCCACGGCCCCATCGAAACGGTGCATCTCCATTTCAAAGGACAATTCACCCGCTTCACCTCCCTCGCCCGCGCCTGAGCCGCCGCGGCTGGCGCGGATCAAGGTCGATCACGCCGCGATCGTCGAGAACTGGAACCACTTCCGGAAACTCGCGCCGACCGCTGCGGTGGCCGCTGTGGTCAAAGCCGATGGGTACGGTCTGGGCGCCGCCGGCGCTGCGCGCGCCCTGGCGCACGCCGGCGCGCGCGTGTTCTTCGTGGCGACATCGCAGGAAGGCGTGCGCGTGCGCCACGCGCTGGGCGATGGCCCGCAAATCTTCGTATTGAACGGCCCGGCCGGCGATATCGACGTGATGCAGGCGCACAAGCTGACGCCTGTGCTGAATTCGCTCGCGCAGATCAGGGCCTGGGAGGCGCGCGGGCCTGCCGCGCTGCACATCGACACCGGGATGAACCGGCTTGGCGTCGGCCCGGAAGAACTGCCGCACGCGATGAGCGCGCTGAAGGACACGACGCTCGCCTTGGTGATGAGCCATCTCGCCTGCAGCTCTGACGTAAAGCACGCGTTCAACGCAACACAGCTGCGCCGCTTCATCGATGCGTCCATGCTCTTCCCGCGCGCACCGCTTTCGCTGGCGGCGACCGCGGGCGCGCTGATCGGCCCCGACTATCATTTCGATCTCATTCGCCCGGGGGTTGGCCTCTATGGTTCGGGCGCGCTCGACGGGGATAACCCGAAGCTCGCTGCCGCCGCAACGATCGAAGCGCCGATACTGCAAGTGCGCGATGTCGAGCCGGGCGAAACGTTCGGCTACGGCGCGACATACACAGCTGCGCAAAAGATGCGCACCGCGACTGTCGCGCTCGGCTACGCCGACGGCTACTTGCGGTCGTTGAGCGGTCGCGGCTATGGCGTGCTGGGGGGCCAGAAGCGCCCGATCCTGGGACGCGTTTCGATGGACCTTGTTATCATTGACGTGACGGGTTGCGCCGAGGCGCAAGACGGCGCGATAGTGGAGTTTCTCGGTCCGAACGCGCCGTTGGATGAGATCGCACAACTCGCGGGCACGGCGCCGTACGAGATTCTCACCACGTTTGCGGGCACGGTGCGCAAGACCGGAGCTCGGGCGTGATCAATCCGTTTGCGCCGATCGGACGCGGGCTGCTCGCCATGCTGGCGGAGATCGGCCGCTTCTCTGCGTTTACGGGAGGCGCCATGTCGGCGGCGGTGTCGCCGCCGATCTTCGCTGGGCAGTTCGTGCGCCAATGCCTGCAAATCGGCTATTTTTCGCTGCCCGTGGTCGGCGTCACCGCCGTATTCATCGGTGCGGCGCTGGCGCTCAACATCTATGTCGGCGGCGCGCGCTTCAACGCCGAGCAATTCGTGCCCAACATCGTCGTGCTCGGCATCACCCGCGAACTGGGGCCTGTGCTTGCGGGGCTGATGCTCGCCGGCCGCGTCAGCGCCGGCATCGCCGCCGAGATCGGCACCATGCGCGTCACCGAACAGATCGACGCGATGACGACGCTTTCGACCGATCCGTTCCGGTATCTGATCGCCCCGCGGGTGCTGGCGGCGACGTTGACGCTGCCGGTGCTCGTGATCGTCGCGGACATCATCGGCGTGATGGGCGGCTATCTTGTCGCCGTGAACAGCCTAGATTTCAACGGCGCGGCCTACTTGCGCAACACGTTCGACTTCATGGAGCCGCAGGACGTGATCCTGGGCTTGGTGAAGGCCGCCGTGTTCGGCTTCATCATCGCCAGCGTCGGTTCGTATCAAGGCTACACGTCGAGCGGTGGAGCGCTTGGCGTGGGCCGCGCGGCGACGAATGCGGTGGTCGGCGCCATCGTGCTGATCCTGGCCGTGAATTATCTGATCACCGCGTTCTTCGTGGAGTGAGCATGGCTGCGAAGCTCCAACTCGTCGGCATCAAAAAGAAACTGCGCGGGCGGCAAGTGCTCGATGGCGTCGACGTCGACGTCGCCCAGGGCCGGTCGCTGGTGATCATTGGCGGCTCCGGCCAGGGCAAGTCGGTGACGCTGAAATGCGCATTGGGGCTGATGAAGCCCGATGCCGGCCAGGTGCGCGTCGATGGCGCGGACGTCACCCGTATGCCGCCAGAAATTCGTCAGCGCGTGATGCGCAAGTTCGGCATGCTGTTTCAGGGCGGGGCGCTGTTCGACTCGCTTACGGTTTGGGAGAACATCGCTTTCCGGCTCATCAATGCCGATCATGTCGCCCGCGGCGAAGCCCGCGAGCGCGCCATCGAAACGATGCGAAAAGTGCGGCTTGCGCCCGAATACGCCGATGTGCGGCCGATCGAATTGTCGGGCGGCATGCAGAAGCGCGCAGGCCTCGCCCGCGCCATCATCGCCAAGCCGGACATCCTTTTCTTCGACGAACCCACCACCGGCCTCGATCCGATTACAGCAGATGCAATCAACGACCTCATCGTCGAGATGGTGAAAGAGCTCGGCTGCGCCGCCGTCTCGATCACTCACGACATGGCGAGCGCGCGCAAGATCGCCGACGAAATCGCCATGCTGCAAGACGGGAAGATCGTATGGCGCGGCCCCGCCGCAGACATCGAGGCGAGCGGCAATGCGATGGTCGATCAATTCGTCGCCGGCCGCGCGGACGGGCCGATCCAGGCCGTGGCCTAGAGATTGCGCCGGATCTCGCCGTCCAGCGCTTCCGGCTTCACCGTCGGCCCATAGCGGCCGAGCACCCTGCCGTCGCGACCGATCAGAAACTTGGTGAAGTTCCATTTGATCCCGCGCCCAAGCAGCCCGCCGCCTTTCTGGCGCGTGAGATAGTCGTAGAGCGGATGCGCGTTCTGTCCGTTAACGTCGATCTTCGCGAACATCGGAAACGTGACGTCATAGGTGAGCGAGCAGAAATCCTTGATCTCCTGCGCATCGCCGGGCTCCTGCTTGCCGAACTGATTGCATGGAAAGCCCAACACCTCGACGCCTTGGCCCGCGTACTTGCGGTGAAGTTCTTCCAGTCCCTTGTACTGGTAGGTGAAGCCGCACTGGCTCGCCGTGTTCACGATCAGCAAAAGCTTGCCACGATACTCGCCGAGCGAGCGCTCATTGCCGTCGATGTCCCGCGCGGTAAAATCGTAGACAGAAGCCATGCTATTGGGCCGGGCAACGACGCGCGTTGATGGCGCGCCGTTCAGTGCCGTCATCGCGCGCGAGGTGGCCGACGAGATCGTCGGTAACGGGTTCGGCGACATCGAAATAGTAGGTCACCTGCTGACCGGTCGCGCCGACGCCGGGTTCGTGGCGCTCCAGGTTCAGCACGACGCGATTGCCGTCCGCGGTCGCCCACGCGCCCACGCCCCATTCATCGAGCCCGGCTGTATCGTCTGCGTTGAGCGTCATGCCGTCGCCCGAAGCGCAAGTGCGATCGAACGACCACGTGCCGACGAGCGCTTCAGGCGACATCACGAAGCCTTCGGCCGCGATCTCGCCGACGCTGGTGGAGTCGGCCTCCTGTGTCGTCGCCGGCGGCGTGCAGGCGGCGAGCAGCGCGAACGCTGCGGCGATGACGAGACGCATGTGTCGCACCTCCGGTTGCGGCAGAGCACCACGCGGCGCGCGCGGGCGCAAGCCTACATCGAAGGCGCCGGGCCGCGCTTCGGCTGCGGCGCAAGCAGAACGCCGCCGAGGAAAATAAGCGGGCCGATGAGGCCATAGATAAAGCCGGCGAACGTCGACCAGGGCCGGGGCATTGTCAGCGCCGCGACCGCCGCCGCGACGCCCACGGCCACATGAACACCCTGTTGCCACAGCGCAAAGCGCGTCAGCTGCCGTTCGCGCTGGTCAAGGTCGAGCGCTTCACTCTTGGACAGCGCGTGCGCATAAAGCGCGAAGAACATGAGGAAGACGGCGGCGTAGCCGATCGACATAAAAGCGAGCGAATACTCCGCTTCCTGGAACGTGAACGGCGCCTCGGGGCGTTCTTCTGCGACTGAGCGCACGAAGGCAGACAACATCGTCGCCAAGTATTTCAATGGAAACACAAAGAAGAGGATGATGAAGAGCAAAGCGGCGTTGAGAGTCGTCGTCCAACCGTCTTCCAGCGCATAGCGGCGGAAGAAAATGTAGTGCGAATGCCACACGATCAGCAGAATGGCGAACGCCGCCGCAAAGCCCGGAAAGCCCCAGAGTTGCTCGCCAAGCTCCGCGAACGACGCCGGCGGCGCGTTCGACACCACCAGTAGCGTAAGCGCGAACGCAAATACCATGTCGCTCAGCGCTTCGACCCGCGTCGGACTTCCCCCGCGCCAGCGGAAATCGCGTTCGCCGGCCATTGGGTGAAGGTCGCGGATCGCCATGGACATGCGTTAGCAGATCGAAAGCGCTAGGCTCAATGGCGAAGGATTCGCCCCAAAGGTCGAGAATGGCCAAACCCGATCACGTCTATACCTGCCAAGCCTGCGGCGCGATTTGGTCGAAATGGACCGGCAAGTGCGACGCGTGCGGCGAATGGAACACGCTGGTTGAGGAAGCAGCGCGTCCTGTCGTGCCTGGCGCCTTCGCGGCGCCCGTCGGCGGGGGCAAGAAGAGCAAGGGGCTGACCTTCGTCGAACTCGCGGGCGACGCCGATCCGCCCTCGCGCATCGCCACCGGCATCTCGGAATTGGATCGCGTGTGTGGCGGCGGGCTGGTGCCGGCATCCGCGATTCTCATTGGCGGCGATCCGGGCGTCGGCAAATCGACATTGCTGCTGCAGGCGGCCGCGTCGCTCGCGCGCGGCGGCGCGTCGGTCGCCTACGTCACCGGGGAAGAAGCGGAAGCGCAAGTGCAGGAGCGCGCGCGGCGGCTCAAAGCCGCGGACGCCAGCGTAAGCCTCGCGGCGGAAACGGACCTGCGCAAAATTCTCGACGGCCTGAAGACGCTGAAACCAGACGTGGTGGTTGTGGACTCCATCCAAACGCTTTGGGCCGACGGCGTGGAGGCAGCGCCAGGCACAGTGGCGCAGGTCCGCGCGTGTGCGCACGAGCTGGTGCGGTTCGCCAAGAAAAGCGGCGCGGTGCTCATCTTGGTGGGCCACGTCACCAAGGATGGGCAGATCGCTGGCCCGCGCGTCGTCGAACACTTGGTCGACGCCGTGATCTATTTCGAAGGCGAGCGCGGGCTGCCGTTCCGCATTTTACGCGCGGTGAAGAACCGCTTTGGCCCGACCGACGAGATCGGCGTGTTCGAGATGGTCGATCAAGGCCTGGTGGAAACGCCAAACCCGTCCGCGCTCTTTCTCGGGGGCGGCGGCGAACGGCCGTCGGGCGCTGCAGTGTTTGCCGGCGTCGAAGGTTCGCGGCCAGTGTTGGTTGAAATACAGGCGCTGGCGGCGCCCACGGCGTACGGCACGCCGCGGCGGGCTGTGGTCGGCTGGGATTCCGCGCGGCTTGCGATGATCCTTGCGGTGCTCGAGACGCGCTGCGGGCTCTCGTTCTCCGGACGCGATGTCTATTTGTCGGTGGCCGGCGGCTTGCGCATCACCGAACCGGCGGCCGACCTCGCCGTTGCGGCGGCTTTGATCTCCGCACTCGCAGACCGGCCGCTGCCGAAACAGTGCGTGGTGTTCGGGGAAGTCGCACTCTCGGGCGAAGTACGGCCAGCCGGGCGCAGCGATCTCCGGCTAAAGGAAGCCGCAAAACTCGGCTTCACCAGCGCTTTCGCACCGTCGCAGAAGAAGAACGGCGGCGCCGGCGCGGTGAAAGCCAAGCCGATCGGGCACATCGCCGAACTGGCAGCGGCGATCGGCGCCGGAGAGAACAACTAATTCGTCAGACAATCCGCGCTCTTGCCGCCATTTTCGCGCAGCATGGTCACGTAATAGCCGGCCATGCCTGCGGCGCGCCGCCGCCCGCGCTCGTCGCCATTGAATTGCGCTGTCGATTCCGCCCAAGCCGAACCGCACGCGGCAGGCTCGGCCCCACTGCTCACGCAATCGATGAACGCGCCGTAGGCGGTGCGCCAGACGTTGAATTGCGCGCGCGTCATCGGCTCGCCGTGACCGGCGATTACAGTGCGGAACGACGTCGCCCAGACGTCGTCCAGCGCTTCGCGCCAGCGTTGCGGACAAGCGGTTTCGAAGAAGGGCGCCGGGAACGTCACCAGATCGCCGATCACGGCGAGCCGTGAGCGGCGATCGTAGAGCCATAGATCCCGATCGGTCACAGCGCCGTTGGTGACGCGCAAATCGAAACGGCGCCCGCCGAGGCGCATGCGTTGGGCGCGGTCGATCACCACATCCGGCCGCAGCACATCGCTCTCCGCCATCGTGTCGAGGAAGATCTGCACCTCTTCGCGCTGGATTGGCGTGATCTCCGTGCCCGCCAGCATCGCCTGCGCGCCTTCCATATTGCGCACGAGAAAGCCGCGGGGCGCGATCGCGCGATGGACTGCGCTCGTCGAATAGATGCGCGCATTAGGATAAGCGGCTTTCAACCGCCCGTTGCCGCTCGAATGATCGAGATGCCAGTGGGTGTTGACGATCGCAGCGATAGGCCGGCCGCGTTCGCGCGCGTAGGCGAGAATAGCGTCGCTGTGCCAAGCATGGCGGCCGGTATCGACCACCACCAAGCCCTGCGGCGCATCGAAGATGATGGTGTTGCCGTCCGGCCCGCGTTCGCCCTCGAAGCCGCCAGGCTGGAGATAAACGCCTCGCGCGATCTCGCGGACGGGCGGCGGCTTGGGCGTTTCGGTCGCCAATTGGGCGACGAGCAGCAGGGGTAAGAGCATGTCCCCAGCTTTGTCCCTGTTTCGTCAGCGAAACGCGCCCGCTTCGACCAGCGGGCCGAACCCTGCGACTGCCGAGCGACCGCGCGAGCGCCCTTCCCAAGCTCCGGCGGGGCGTCTAATCCAGTCCGGCGGGACGCGCCCAGAAACGGGTTGCATGGGAGTGGCGAATGGATCTCGGCTTCACCTGGTTCGATTTCGCCGCGCTTGTGGTTTTGGGGCTGTCCGGCGTGATGGCCTTTGCCCGGGGGCTGATCCGCGAAGTCTTCTCCATCATCGCCTTCATCGGCGCGGCCATCGCGGCGGTGTTTTTCGCTGGGTTGTTGAGGCCGCTGGTCGAGAGCTTCACCCCGCTTTCCGGGCCGCTGGCATCCGTTGCCGCAGGGCTTCTGATCTTCCTGATCGTGTTCATCGTGATCACCGTGATCACTTCGACGGTTGCCAAAACCGCGCACCAATCCACTGAAATCGGCTCTTTTGACCGCGCTGCGGGCCTTGCGTTCGGCATCCTGCGCGGCGTTCTGGTGGTGTCGTTGTTCGTGCTGCTGATGCGGCAGACGACGGTAGAGGACACGACCCAACCTGCAGATCCCGTGCAGGACGCTATACGCGGCGCGCGCACCTACCCTATCTATAGCGGTGTCGCCTCAGCGCTTGAGGCGGTGCTGCCACAGGCTCGGGACCGAGCCCGTGATATAATTGATCGTCGAGAAAGCGAGTCGGCGCCGATCCCGCCGGCTGAGCCCGAAACCCAGGCCCCGCCCACCTGAGGACCGAATGACCGCCGAGCGCCCCTCCATCCACTTCCAGACGGCGCCCGGAGACCCGGCGGACAAATGGGAATTCGACGACAAGCCGCGCGAGGAGTGCGGCGTCTTTGGCGTGTTTGGCTCCGAGGACGCCTCGGTTCTTACCGCGCTCGGCCTGCATGGGCTCCAGCACCGCGGCCAGGAAGGCTGCGGCATGGTCAGCTTCGACGGCGAGAAGTTCTATCACGAGCGCCACCTGGGGTTGGTCGGCGAGCACTTCTCCGGCGCCGATGTGCCAAAGCGGCTGCCCGGGCCGATGGCGATCGGCCACACCCGTTACGCCACCTCAGGCGGCACCATCCTGCGCAACGTGCAGCCGCTGTTTGCAGACCTGGCGCTCGGCGGCTTCGCCGTCTGCCATAATGGCAACCTCACCAACGCCCGCGATCTGCGCGACAAGCTCGTCCAGAACGGCGCGATCTTCCAGTCGACCTCCGATACCGAATGCATCCTCCAGCTCATCGCCAAGTCGAAGAAGCCGCGCGTGGTCGACCGCTTCGTCGAGGCGCTGCATGACATTCAGGGCGCCTACGCCCTCGTCGGCTTGACCGAAGACATGATGATCGGCGCGCGGGACCCGATCGGCATTCGCCCGCTCGTTCTGGGCCAGCGCGGCGGCGCTGTCATTCTCGCCTCCGAGACCTGCGCGCTCGACATGATCGGCGCGAAATTCGTGCGCTCGATCGATCCGGGCGAAGTGGTTGTCGTCACGCGCGCCAAGGATGGTGCGATCTCGGTCGACAGCCACTTCCCGTTCCCGCGCCGCAAAGCGCGCCCGTGCATTTTCGAGTTCGTCTATTTCGCGCGTCCCGATTCCGCGATCGACGGGCGCAGCGTCTACGACATCCGCAAGCGCATGGGCCGCCGCTTGGCCAAGGAAACCGGCGTTGCAGCCGACGTGATCGTGCCGGTGCCGGATTCGGGCGTGCCGGCGGCAATGGGTTTCGCGGCCGAAAGCGGCATACCATATGAACTCGGCATCATCCGCAATCACTATGTCGGGCGCACCTTCATTCAACCCAAGCAGGCCATCCGCGACATCGGCGTTCGTCTCAAGCATTCGGCCAATCGCGACGTGATCGAAGGCAAGCGCGTCGTCCTGGTCGATGACTCGATCGTGCGGGGCACGACCTCGCGCAAGATCGTGCAGATGGTGCGCGAAGCCGGCGCCAAGGAAGTGCATTTCCGCAGCGCGTCACCGCCGATCAAGAATCCGGACTTCTACGGCATCGACATGCCGGCGCTGTCGGAATTGATGGCGGCGCAAATGACGCTCGAGGAAATGCGCAAATCGCTCGAAGTCGACAGTCTGGGCTTCCTCTCGATCGATGGGCTCTATTGGGCGATGGGCGAGAAGAAGCGCGATCCGGTCAATCCGCAATTCACCGATCACGCCTTCACCGGCGATTATCCGACGCCGCTCCTGGACTACCATTCCCAGCGCGCCGATCGCGATCATCAACTCTCCTGGCTGTCCGAAGACGCCGCGGAATGAGCGGCGAATCCCGACAACGCATCGGGCTCGTCACCGGCGCGTCGCGCGGCATTGGCCGTGCCGTCGCGTTGGAGCTGGCGAAGCAGAACTGGCGCGTGATCGCCGTGGCGCGCGCTCAGAAAGCGCTCGAACAGCTCGACGATCGCATCCGTGATCTCGGCGGTGAAGCCACGCTCGTGCCGCTCGATCTCAAGGACGGCGCCGCAATCGATCAGCTCGCTGCGCCGCTGTTGGAGCGCTTCGGCAAGCTCGACGGCCTGGCTGCCTGCGCCGGCGTTTTGGGCTCGCTCACGCCAGCGCACCAGGCCACGCCGTCGGTGATGGAAGAGACGTTTCAAGTGAACGTCTTCGCCAATCAGCGTCTCATTCGCGCGCTGCATCCTTTGCTGCGCGAATCCGACGCCGGCCGCGCCGTATTCCTGACCTCCGGCGCCTCGAAAAACCCGCGGGCTTACTGGTCGCCCTACGCCGCTTCGAAAGCGGCGCTGGATGCATTGGTCACATCCTACGCGGCCGAGCTGCAGAACGTGACCAATATCCGCGCCAATCTCTTCAACCCCGGCCCCACCCGCACGGCGATGCGCGCGAAAGCGTTTCCGGGCGAAGACCCGATGACGTTGCCTACGCCGGAAGAGGTCGCGCCCGCCATCGTGCGCATGCTGCAGCCGAGCTACGCCGAAAACGGCGCATGGGTGCAGTTCGAGCACTGACATTTGGGCCCGCGCAGGCGGCGTTTGCCAACAGGCCGAAATTGATTGGGATCAACATCCGCCAACGTGTTAGAGTTCGCGTGCGACGCGGAATCCAATGTTGAAATAAGCTGCTCGACTCGGATTCCCGACGCTGCTGGGCTGCAAGAACTGCTGGATACTGTCGATCGCGGAACTTGCTTCGGGAGACCACCACGATCCGCCGCGTGAAATGTGCTCGGCGCAGACACCGTCGGCGCCGGGCTGCGCGCAACCGTCCACCCATTCCGCGACGTTGCCGACGACATCGTACAGGCCAAAGCCATTCGGCGGGAACTGACCGACCGGCGCGAGCGACGCCCATTGGTCACGTCCCCCGGTTAGCGAGCCGACCTGACCGGTCGTAGGATTCAGCCCGCCGAGGTTCGCCATGTTCGGCGAAGCTTCATTGGCCCAATAGAAGGCGCCCGTAGTTCCGGCGCGCGCTGCGAACTCCCATTGGCCGTGGTTCGGGATGAAGTAACGCTTACCCGTCGTTGTCGAGAGCCAAGTCACGTACTCCTGTGCGTCCGACCACGTGACATCAACCACCGGTCGTCGGCCGCGGCCGCCATTTGGCGCCTGACGCGGCAGCGTGTTGGATCTGCAGCCGCCGCCTGTAACGCAAGCCGCCCACTCATCGTAGGTGACTTCGAAGCGACCCAATGCGAATGGCCTCTCGATCACCGCCCGTCCTTGAGCGCCGTGGCCAAGCACGCCTGATGGAATCACTGACAATTCCGGGCACATGGCGCAGTCCCAAAGCAGCGGCGGTCGATTCGGCCCGTCGATCAGGTTCGACTGATTGTAGAATGCAACGGCGGCTTGTGCGTATTCCGCCGAGTTGAGCGGACTCACGGCTATGGTTCGCAGAAATAGCTCGCGCGCGTCAGCCGCTTGTCCCGAGCGCATGCGAATTTCACCCAGGTGATAGGCCGCCGCAGCGTTTCCAGGATCCAAAGCGAGCGCGCTGGCGTAGAGCAGCGCCGCCGCTGCAATTTGCTCCTGCTGCCACAGTTGAAGTGCGGTCGCCGAAATACTCGCAGCCTCCTCACGCTGCGCCGGCGTGAGCTGGGCGCTGCGGGCAATAATCTCAGCGAAGCGCGGCTCTGCACGCACCCGTTCGCGAAGTTGGTCGGGCGGAATCATGGAAAGGACAGACTGCTGCACCGCGCTGGCTGTGTACTCAGCTATGCGCACGTCAATGTCGGCGTTTGCTGCGCGCCATTGTTCGTAACGTTCCGCACGCTGTTGCACCGTCTCGTTCGCCGGAGGCGCCGCCGGGAATGTAATCGAATAGGTTTGCGCCCCTGCCGGGCTTGCTAGCATCAACAACAGAATTGCCGAGAATCCGCACGCGCGCATGGGGGCCTCCGTCAGCGCCAAAATCCAAGTCAATCTTGCCCGTCGCCTCCGACAGCGCGTTGACCGAGATCAAGAATATCGAGAGGCTGCGAACCGGGGCACGCGGAGTGCGAATGAGCTATGACGCCATCATTATCGGCGCCGGCGCTGGCGGGCTTTACTGTGCGCTTCATGCGGGTCGCCGTGGCAAGCGCGTGCTCGTCATCGAGCACAATGCGGAGGTGGGCGCCAAAATCCTGATCTCGGGCGGCGGACGCTGCAACTTCACCAACCTCTACACCGCGCCCGATCGCTTCATCTCCGCCAACCCGCATTTCGCGCGCTCGGCGCTCGCGCGCCACATGCAGCGCGACTTCATCGCGCTCGTCGAGAAACACAGCATCGCGTATTACGAAAAGACTCTGGGTCAACTCTTCTGCGAAGGCGCGCGCTCATCGCGGAAGATCGTGCAGATGTTGCTCGACGAGTGCGCCGCAAACGACGTCGCCATTCGCGCCGGCTGCCGCGTCGGCAGCGTGACCCGCGGAGAGGACTTCACTGTCGAGACGAGCGACGGCGTCTTTAAGAGCAAGGCGCTCATCGTCGCCAGCGGCGGGCTGTCCATTCCGAAGCTCGGGGCGAGCGCCCTTGCGTTCGACATCGCCAAGCAATTCTCGATACCGGTCGTTCCCACTCGCCCCGCTCTCGTGCCTTTGACCTTCGACAACCGCTATCTGCAATGGATGCAAACACTGAGCGGCGTCTCAACCGAGGTGATCGTTTCCCTCGGCAGCACCGCCTTCCGCGAAGGCGCCCTTTTTACGCATCGCGGGCTGTCCGGCCCGGCGGTTTTGCAGATTTCATCCTATTGGTCCGATCCATCAGAATACATCATGGTCGATTGGCTCCCGGACGCTGATGAGAATGTGCTGGTCGCGGCAAAGCGCGAACGGCCTAACATCATTCCAAAAACGGCGATTGCCGCGCACGTTCCCGAACGTCTCGCAGCAGTGCTCTCAGGCGACCATCCGCCACGGCCGTTGGGCGATTGGAAAGACGACGCCCTCGTTACCTTTGCGCGACGCAAGCTGAAGGGGGCGCTTCTGCAGGCAAACGGCACCGAGGGTTACGCCAAGGCCGAAGTGATGGCCGGCGGGATCGACACCGATGCGCTCTCCCAGCAGACCATGGAAACGCGCACCGTGCCGGGCCTCTATTTCGTTGGCGAAGCCGTCGACGTCACGGGCTGGCTCGGCGGCTACAATTTCCAATGGGCATGGTCGAGCGCCTGGGCCGCGGCTCAATCGCTTTGAGGACTGAAGCGCTTCGCCGCCAGTGCGATTGGCATGCCGACGAGCACAGTGTGGGTGAAGATGGTTCCCCAGAGCATCCAAGGATAATCCGCCGCCCCGCCACGCACTTCGCTGAACGACGCCTGCAAGCGCTCGCTCGCCTCGCTGAGGCTCGACACGAAGTGCCCGTTCGCACCAGCGGCTGAAAGCGGTACGACCACGTAATTCATCGCCACATAAAGGATCAGCCCGTAGACTGTGCCCCACAGCAGCGGATTTCTCGTCAGCCGCCTGGAGCTCTGCGCAGCGAGCACATAGACCGCCGCCATGATCGTCGCGATCAGCAAGTGTGATCCCAAACCGAGCGCGGCTGTGCTCATCCCGCCTGCTTGCGAGGCTTCACGCCCGATCCAGCCCGCGGCGACCGACTGCAGAATGCGCTCGGGCGAGATGCCGTAGCTCAACGGCCCGTAGACGACGAACGCGTAAACGATGTCGAGCGCGCCCGCGATCAGCCCGCCCAGCAAGATTCCCCAAAGAATTCGCATCGCGCATCCCTCCGCGTCCAGTGAGCGCACAGCGCAACGCGACGCTACTCGTTTTCGACGAACGGATTCTTGCCCGCTTTCACGATCAAGCGGATGGGCGCCGCATGCAGACCGAACGCGTCACGCAAGCCGTTCACGAGATAGCGTTTATAGCTCTCCGGCATATCTTCTGCGCGCGAGGCGATCAGCACAAATGTGGGCGGCCGCGCTTTTATCTGCGTGAGATAACGCGGCTTGATGCGCTTGCCGCGCACCGCGGGCGGAGGATGGCGCGCAATAGTGGCGTAGAGCCACTCGTTCAGATCTTTCGTCTTGACGCGCGCCGTCCAGTCATCGTGCGCCTCTTCGACGGCTTTCATCAGCCGGTCGAGGCCCACGCCCGATTGCGCCGCCACCGTGACGAGAGGGGCGCCGCGCGCTTGCGGCAAGCTTTCCTTGGCAACGAGCTTCATTTCTTCGAAGTGCGCGCGCGGATCGGCGATCGTGTCCCACTTCGCCAAGCAGAACACTAGCGCGCGGCCTTCGCGCACGATGAGATCGGCAATCGATAGGTCCTGCTTCTCGAACGCTTCGTTCGCGTCCATCACCAACACGCAGACATCGGCGAACCTGAGAGCATGTAGAGTATCGCTGACGGACAGGCGTTCGAGCTTCGCCTGCACCTTGGCTTTCTTGCGCATGCCTGCCGTGTCGACGAGTTTGTAGCTCTTGCCCCGCCACTGCCAATCGATGGAAATCGAGTCGCGGGTGATGCCCGCTTCGGGGCCGACCAACAGGCGATCCTCGCCGATGAGTGCGTTGACCAAGGTCGACTTCCCAGCATTCGGGCGGCCGATGATGGCAATGTTGATCGGCCGCGGCGGTTTCGCTGGCGCCTCGTCTGCGCCTTTGGGCTCATGTGCGGCGAGCGCAGCGTAGAGTTCGGCCATGCCCTCGCCGTGTTCGGCCGAAAGTGGGATGGGCTCGCCCAACCCCAACGCATACGCCTCGGTGATCCCTACATCGCCGGCGCGGCCCTCCGCCTTGTTCGCCGCCAGTACGACGGGCTTGTCGGCGCGACGCAGTAGGGCGGCGAAGGATTCATCAAGCGGCAACACCCCGGCGCGGGCGTCGATCAGGAGCAGGATCACGTCGGCGTCACGGATCGCGATTTCGGTTTGCGCCCGCATGCGCGCTTCGAGCGAAGCGTCGGTCGCATCTTCGAAGCCTGCGGTGTCAATCAGGGTGAAATCGAGATCGCCCAGCCTGCCCTTGGCCTCGCGCCGGTCGCGCGTGACGCCGGGCGTATCGTCCACGATCGCAAGCTTCTTGCCCGCGAGGCGGTTGAACAAGGTGGACTTGCCGACGTTGGGCCGCCCGACGATCGCGAGTTTCAGCATGTCAGGTGTCAGGTATCAGGTGTCAGGCGCCCGATCAGCCGCTTTCGCTGGAACCGGCGTTCGGCGCCTATCTTAGAACGACCAGACGCGCGTCCTCAGTCACGACATAGATCTGATCATTGGCGGCGATCGGCGGAATGTAGACGGCCCGGCCGACTTCAGCGGTGGCGAGCACCTGCCCGTTGGCCGGCGACACCGACACCACTTCACCTTCGGAGTTCGCCAAGACAAGGCGTCCGCCAACCAGGATCGGGCCGGTCCAGGACACCCGGCCCTGACGGTCGCCCTCATCGCGGTATCGGCGCAGCTGCGCGACCCAGAACACGTTGCCGGTGCGGCGCTCGAACGCAGCAAGTTCGCCATCGACGTTCACGGCGTAAAGCACGTCAGCCGCAACCCATGGCGTCTGCGTCGACGCGAAGGAGCGCGCCCACATGCGCTGGCCGCTGCGCAGATCGATGGCAGCCAGCACGCCCGAATGGCTCGCCGCATAGACAGCGCCGCCATCGACAACCGGGCGGCCGGCGATGTCGTTGATCGCCGACAGCGAAGTCAGACGGCCCGTGCGAGAGAGCGAGTCCGCCCAGAGCCTGCGCCCGTTGGCAGCGAGCAGCGCGACCAGTTCGCCCGAAGCGAAAGGCGCCACGACGGTCTCTCCATCTACCGCGACGCTGGGCGCTGAAAGAATGCGCGCGGGTTCCGCAATGGCCTGGAACGTCCAGGCGACTTCACCAGTGCCGGCGTCGAGCGCGACCAGTTCGCTGTCGTTGGTGACAGCGTATACCCGCCCGCCCGCAAACGTCGGCGCGGATTGGAACGGCGCATTTGCTTGCGTGCGCCAAATTTCAGCGCCCGACGCTGCATCGAAGGCGGCGAGGAATCCGAAGCCCGTCGTGACGTAGACGCGGCCCCCGCCGGTGGCGACGCCGCCGCCGCGCGCGACACGGTCTCGCCCCTCGCTGGGCCGGAGACGCTCATCCCACACCCGCCGGCCGTCGCTTGCATTCACGGCGTGCAGACGATGAGCGGCGTCGAGAAAGTAGAGGCGCCCATCGGCGATCACGGGCGGCGCGGCGATGGCCACGCGATCGCCGGTGCCTTCGCCGAGGCTCGTGCGCCAGGCGCGTTCGAGCGTGACCGATGCATTGGAGTGGGGCGGCGAGTTGTCCGCCGTACCGCCCGGTTGGCTCCACTCGGCCACCGACACGCTCGGCGGCACCGTTATCGTGCGCGACGCGAGCGTCGGATCGGGCGTCAGCTGCTGTTCGAACGCCAGGATCGACTGGCGCCCGTCTTGAGGCGCGGTCTGCTGGGGCGCATCGCCGCCGTCGAACGGGTTCAATGCTGCGCCGATGCGGCTCACGGTCGAGCACGCCGACAAGGCGGCCGCAGCCGCAATGAGGGCGATTGGACGCAAAGGCTTCATTTGGTTTCTCCTTCGGAGGGCGCAGGCGCGTTTGCGGCGCCGTCCGCGGGGGTTTCTTCGCCGGGGCCGACGACGCCCAGCGCGATTTGCGCGCGCTGACGCACTGTGTCAGGCGCATCGAATGCGAGTGTGAGTTCCTGCAGCGTGTTGCGCGCAAGTTCGAGGTCGCCTGCTTCCCACGCCTCGATGGCGAGCAACTCACGCGCAAGATAGGACGTGCTTGTGTCTGACTCGATCAGCGGCTCAAGCCGCGTGCGCAACGCCGCGAAGTCTTGGGTTTCGGCGGCGATGTAGGCCGCGCGGATCTGCGCGCTTTCACGCATGGCCGGATCAGACGAATCTTCCGCCGCCTGGTCGAATGCAGCAAGAGCAGCTTCGAGATCGCCTTCCTCGGCGAGCAAACCCGCAAGCTCCATGCGCGCCATGGCGCGATAGGCGCGCGGCCCTTCGCCGGCGAGGCGCTCCAGTTCGGTCTTTGCCGCGCTGGTATCGCCGCCCTGTGACAGCGCAGTGCGCAGCTGCTCCTGGGCGGCGGCGAACGCCTCCGCATGTTCGCGCGCGATGTTGGTCTGATAGCCCTTCCAGCCCTGCCAGCCGGCGATCGCGAGGATGAAAACAAGGAAGACGCCGATGAGCCATGGCCCGTAGCGCTTGGCGATGACGAGCATGCGGTCCTGCCGCAGGCTCTCATCGACTTCATGAATGAAACTGTCGCTTTGATCGGTCACGCGCCGTTCCTGACCCAAAAGGCTCGGCGAGCGCCAGCCTGGTCCCCCAAAATCGGCGGCAAGCTAGCCGCGCTCGCCGCCCCCGGCAACGCGCGGACGCCGCGCCTTTCCGCCGCCGAGGGCATAGGTCTCAGCTGCGGCAGGAAAACGGCGGGTCCGGACATCGGCGGCGTAGGAAGCAGCCGCTTTGTCGATCTCGGCCTTCAGATTGGCGTAGCGACGGACAAATTTCGGGGTCCAATCGAACAGGCCCAATAGGTCGTCCGTGACCAGGATCTGGCCGTCACAGTGCGCCGACGCCCCAATGCCGATGGTCGGGGCCTTGACCGCCGCGGTTATTTCGGGAGCGAGCGTTTCATCCACACCCTCGACGACGATGGCGAAGGCGCCGGCGGCGTCCGCCGCCCGGGACTCGGCCAGCACCTGTGCGCGCTCTTCCTTGGTGCGGCCCTTGGCGCGGAATTTTCCGTCAACGTTCACCGCCTGGGGCCTCAGCCCGACATGGCCCATCACCGGGACGCCGCGGTGAACCAGGTAGGAGATAGTCCCCGCGATATAGGTTCCGGCCTCTACCTTCACGGCCTGGGCGCCAGTTTCCTTCAACAGCCGCGTCGCATTCGCGAAGGCTTGCTCGGCGCTTGCCTCGTAAGTCCCGAACGGCATGTCGACGACGACGAGCGCGCGCTGCGAGGTCCGCATCACGGCTTGGCCGTGCATGATCATCATCTCAAGCGTGACGCCCACCGTGTTGGGCAGGCCGTGCACGACCATGCCGACGCTGTCGCCGACCAGCAGCAGGTCGCAGTGCTGATCGAGGATTTGCGCGACCGGCGCGGTGTAGGCGGTGAGGCAGACGATCGGCTCGCCGCCCTTGCGCGCGCGGATGTCCGGCGCAGTGGTGCGGCGGACGGGAGCTTCGACGTGACGCGACATGGAGGCCTCGCTGGTCCCGCGTACTTAGCCCTTGCTGCACTGCGGCGCCAGCGGCGAGACCAGAAACGCGAAAGGCGGCCTGAAGGCCGCCTTTGCTCGAAACTGGTTAGCGCCGCCTAGTTTTGAGTGGCGCGATAGGCGACAGCGCCGCCGGCCAGCGCGCCCGCCACCAACAGGATCTGCGTCAGGCCCGCGCCAAGCGATTGGATAAAGCCGAGCGCCGCGCCACCGGCGTCCAGCGCTGGCGTCGCATTCACGGCGCCATGCACGCGCGCCACTTCGAGGCCGGCCGAGGCCAGGAATTCCTGTCCGAACGCGCCGGCAAAACTGTAGACGCCCCACGACACCGCGGCCGCGCCAATCGTCATCGCGCCGTATTGGATGTAGCTGCGAACCTTCAGGTCAGCTTCGCGCTTTGCCACGCGATGGGAGACGTTCACGACAAACCCGTCGTCGGCGGGTTCGTGAGCTTCCGCGAATGAGCGCTTCAACAGGGCGTCGAAGTCAGTCATGAGCCTGGGTCCAATAGCCTTCTTAGTTTCTCGGTCCCTCTTAGAACATGTGATTTCACGGTGCCGAGGGGAAGACCCGTGATGTCGACTATCTCTGAGTGGCTTAACCCTTCTCCGTGGTTCAGCGTCACACAAAGTCTCTCAGCTTCGCTCAATCTGGCAAGTGCTCTCTCCAGGTCGAGCTTGGCTCCGGCTGCGGCTTCCGGGGTGGAGTCCTCCGATGCGATGGGTGATGCATCGTCGATCTCCTCAAACACGGCCTTCTGGCGGCGTTTCGCCATCAGGAACGTAGTGACCGCTATCCTCCTAAACCAACCCGGAAATGCTGCCGGGGTTTCCAAGTCTCTCAATCTATCCCATGCCTTGATGAAGGCATCCTGAGCCAGATCGTCCGCTTCAGCGTGGCTCTGACACATCCTTCTCAACAGGGCCCGGGCCCAGCCTTGGCGTCGCTTGACCAACTCGCCGAAGGCTGCCTGGTCTCTGGCCTGGGCCGCGACAATCAGCGCGGCTTCTGTGGCCTGAGCCAGATTTGTGAACCCCCGGGACGCCACAGATTACCACTCAGTCTTCCTTCTTCTTTGTCGCATAATCCACCAGCGCGAGCAGGATAAAGGCGACGCCGAGCGCGCCCAAAATCACCGCCGGCACCATCATGCCATTGAAGGCCTCCTCGGCGTATCCGCCGACGAAATAGCCAGCCGCCGCGAAGCCGCCGGCCAGCGCCAACAGTACGACCCCGCTGCCGAGGCTCGAGCGCGCCTTGTCCTGAGGCTTTTTCTGACCTTCGGTCAGCGTCCGCATCAGGGCAGGATCAAGCTGCTGGCCCTTTTCGAGGGCCTGCGCGATCAGGTGATGGGCGGACTGACGGGTCCGTTCCTTGAGGTAGATCGGGACCAGAATTATGGCCGCCAAAAACCCGAAAAATACAAACGGAACAAAGATTTCCGCATCCATTAAGGTATCTCCATAGCCCGGGGTCTAGCGCCCCATTTGACTACCTAGATGCGCGGGAACCGGGCCTTGGATGCAGGCGCTCAGCGGGCGGTGGCAGCCGCTAACCGTTGTGTCATGAGCCGGGCCATCGCCACTAGGGCGAAAATGCCGCCAGCGCCCAGAATGCCGCTCTGAACGCCCTCCCAGTTGGCAGCGCCCCAGCCGGCCATGAGAACCAGGAGAGAAGCGGCCACAGCAGCCATCCCGCCCCAACGGAGGACCGAGAGCGCCGCATCGGCACGGAACCGCTCCGCCTCGGCGGCCCGGATGACGGCCAGGGTAAAACCGGGGTCGCGCGCCGGCGCGGCGCTCCGGCCCAAGGCGGCGGCAAGGCGGGCTTCAGCGTCCATCATCACTCTCCAGCAGGCGAAGCAGGCGCTCCCGTCCGCGGGTCACATGCGATTTCACCGTGCCGAGCGGCAGTTTCAAGATCGCGGCCGCTTCCGCGTGCGAGAAGCCTTCGCCCAGGCACAGCGCCACCACCGCGCGCTGTTCGTCCGGCAATTCCGCCATCGCGCGTTGCACGGCGATCTGATCCTCGATCGGCGCACCGTCCGCTTCGGCGTTCTGGTCTGCTAGCCAAGTGCTATCGCGAACCTGCGAACGCCCGTGCGCGCGCTTTGCATCACGCGCAACGCGAAAGCCGATGCCGCTGACCCAGGAGCGAAAACTCGATCGGCCTTCAAAATGCGCAAGTTTGCGCCACGCCGTCACGAACGCCTCTTGCGCGAGATCGTCTGCATCAGCCCAATGTCCGGCAAAACGCCGCAAGAATCCGCGTACGGCTTGCTGATGCGCGTCGACCAACGCTGCAAACGCGCGGCTGTCACCCTTGCGCGCCGCCGCAATGAGACGCGCCTCGTCATTCGGCGTCATCGTCTTTGCCGCCGCGGCCCGGACGCATGATGGCGAGTGCCAAGCATCCGATTGCAGTGACAGTCATCGTCGCGGCGACGACGAGATACGCCGTCTTGTCTTCAGGCGCTGCGTCTGCGTAGGCGATCCAAAAACCGAACCCGACAGCGGTGAATACAATCACCTCGCCCCACGGCGGCTTCGACTGGCCGGCCTTGTCGATCTGTTCGTAAACGATTGCAGGCGGCTCCTTGCCAGCTTCGAGCGCCGCCCTGATCACCTCCATGGCCTGGCTGCGGCGCTTGTGTTCGAGCCACTGCGCCCAAGCCGCCGCCAACATCGCAATGGTGACGGTGGCGAAGATAAACGCAGCCACCATCCAATTTTCCATATCGCCCGAAAGCATTCCCGACTCCGTGTTTCGCCGAATATGCAGCCACTGGTCCTCGAATTGGATGCAATGGGCGCGCTTGCCAACCGATACTTAAGTCTCTACTTAAGTGTCGATGTTCAGGGCAGAATCCCACCTAGACTTGGCTTTTCAAGCACTTGCGGATCCAAGCCGCCGCGCCATGGTCGACCGCCTCGTGCGAGGCCCAGCTACCGTAAGTGAATTGGCGAAGCCGCTGGCGATGTCGTTGCCGGGTGTAATGCAGCACCTCGCGGTGCTGGAAGCCTCTGGACTCGTCGTCTCCGAAAAGCTCGGCCGCACCCGCACCTGCCGGATCGAGCCGAAGGCGCTCACCCAAGCCGAACACTGGATCGCGGAACGCCGCGCTCTCTGGGAGCGCCGCTTGGATCGACTCGGCCAATTTCTCGATGAAACGAAGGACGACTGATGCTCACCCTCTATGGACACCCGATCTCATCATACACCTGGAAGGTGCTGACCGCGCTCTTTGAGAACGGCACGCCGTTCGAGTCTGTGACGGTCGATCAGAACACCTACGCCGACTTCATCGCCAAATGGCCGATGGGGAAATTCCCGATCCTGCTCGACAGCGACCGCAAGCAGATGGTCACCGAGACGAGCGTGATCATCGAGTATCTCGATGCCTTTAATCCTGGCCGCACGCGCTTCATTCCGAAGGATATTGACGCAGCTCTCGAAGTGCGCCGCTGGGACCGCGTGTTCGATCACCTAAATACGACGATGAGCAAAATCGTCGTCGACAACATCCGCCCCGACGGCCAACGCGATCCCTACGGCGTCGAAGAAGCCAGGCGCGTCATCGGCGCCATCTACACCGTCATCGAAGCGCAACTTCGCGATGGGGGCTTCATCGTCGGCGACAACTTCACGTTGGCCGATTGCTCGGCCGCGCCGGCGCTGTGGTACGCCACACGCAACGCTCCACTCGGCGCCGCCTTTCCCAGAATCGCCGCTTATCTCGGCCGCCTGAATGCGCGCCCCTCCTTCGCCCGGGCGGTGAAGGAGTCCGAGCCCCTGTTCCACATGTATCCCGGAGCCTGAGAATCATGACCACCCTCGCGCACGCCACGCTTGTTATGGAGCGCACCTACAACGCCGCGCCGCAGCGCGTGTTCGCCGCCTGGGCGGATGTCGAAGCGCGCAAGCGCTGGTCGTCGCCGGCCGACGGCATCCGCATTGAATACGAGGAGGCGGACTTTCGCGAAGGCGGACGCGATGTTTCGCGCTGCATCGAACCCGGCAACGCCGACTATGTCGCAACGGTCGACTACATCGACATCCGCAAGGATCAGCGCGTCGTCTTCGTCGAAGACGTGACGCACGGCGCCAAGCGCGTTTCGTCGGCGCTCGTCAGCATGGAGCTTACGTCCGAGGCGAGCGCCACGCGCCTCGTCCTCACGCTGCAGATCGCCTCGTTCGATGGCGCCGGCATGGAAGCGGGCTATCAGTTCGGCTGGTCGTCGGCGCTCGACAATCTCGCCAAGGAATTCTCGCAATGACCCACCGCAACACCACCCACGCCACTTTCGTCATCGAGCGCGACTATACGCATCCGCCCGCAAAAGTATTCGCCGCCTTCGCCGATCCGGTATCGAAGCCCAAGTGGTTCGTGGGTCCGGAAGACTGGGAGAAGTCGAATCACAAGCTCGACTTCCGCGTCGGCGGCAAGGAGAGCGTCAGCGGCGGCCCGCCCGGCGGCGTGGTTCATTATTACAACGCCGAATATTGGGAAATCACCAAGAACGAACGCATCGTCAGCTCCTACCAGATGCATTTGGATGAACGGCGCATCTCGGTGTCGCTCGCCACCATGGAATTCAAGCCGAACGGCGCCGGCACAAAGCTTGTGCTCACCGAGCAAGGGGCCTTCCTCGACGGCTACGACGATGCAGGCGAACGCGAGCGGGGCACGCGCGAACTGCTCGGCCAACTCGAAACCTTTCTGAACGCGTGAGGCGCTTATGACCACGACACACGGCTCCTTCGTCATCGAGCGCCGCTACAACGCCTCGCCCCAACGCGTCTTCGCGGCATGGGCCGATCCCACGGCCAAGCGCGCCTGGTTCGCCGAAGGCGAAGGCTGGGATATCCGCTCGTTCGAACTCGATTTCCGCGAGGGCGGCCGGGAAACCAGCCGCTTCCGCGTAGTCGGCGGCAACAACCCGTTTCCACCGGAGACGACGTTCCGCAACGAGACCGTTTTCAACGAAATTATCGAGAATGAGCGCATCATCTTTACCTATTCGATGGATCGCGACGGCGCTCGCTTCAGCGTCTCGCTCGCCAGTGTCGAACTGAAGACGGCCGACAAGGGCACACGCCTGGTCTTCACCGAACACGGCGCCCATTTCGACGGCGCCGACGGCATCAAGATGCGTGAGGCCGGCTGGACCGAGTTGTTGCAGAAGCTAGATGAACACCTGACCCGGAGCGTCTGACATGAAACAGTTTCTCGCGATCTACACCGGAACCATATCCGCGCAGGAACGCTCCGGCTGGGACAAGTTGAGCGAAGGGGATCGCAACAGACGCATCAAGGAAGGCATGGATGCGTGGATGGCGTGGGGCGAGAAGCACAAGGCGGCGATCGTCCAGAACGGAAGTCCGCTAGGGAAAACCAAACGCGCGGGATTGGGCGGCATCACCGATATCAAGAACGCCATCGCCGGCTGGGTGCTCGTCCAGGCGGACTCGCACGAGGCGGCGGCGAAGATGTTCGAGGGTCACCCGCACTTCACGATCTTCCCCGGAGAAGCCGTTGAGATCATGGAGTGCCTCCCGATCCCCACGCGTCCTTGAGTAATCGCCAACGCCGCAAGGAATGAGTGATGTCAAAGCTCCGCGTGCACAACTTCAGCATCTCGCTTGACGGCTGCGGCGCACGCCCGCGTCAGAGCGTTGAAAACCCGCTCGGCGAGGGCGGCGAGGCGCTGCACGACTGGTTCGTGCAGACGCGGACATTCCAGAAAACGTACGGCAAAGAAGACGGCGACGCGGCCGTCGACGACGAATTCGCCGCGCGCATGTGGCAGAACATCGGCGCATGGATCATGGGCCGCGACATGTTCGGCCCCGTCCGCGGCGCCTGCCCGGACGACAAGTGGCGCGGTTGGTGGGGCGAAAACCCACCCTACCACGTCGACGTTTAGGTGCTCACCCACCACGCGCGGGACCCTGTGAAGATGGAGGGCGGCACAACATTCTTCTTTGTCACCGATGGCATCCACGCCGCGCTCGAACGCGCAAAGGCGTCGGCCAAGGGTAAGGATATCGTGCTCGGCGGCGGCGTGGGCACGATCCGTCAGTATCTGCAGGCAGGTCTCGTCGACGAAATGCATATCGCCGTGAGTCCTATATTGCTCGGCTCAGGCGAGCATCTCCTGCACGGGCTCGACCTACCCGCGCTCGGCTACGAAAAGAAGCGCTACGCAGGCACGCCGCACGCGGCGCATTACCTCCTTGCCAAGAAGGTGGCATAGCGCTGGCGGTCGCGACCGCTCATACTGACCGCATGGAAGCAACACCGCTCACGTTTGACGTACTCGACGGAGAAAGGACGTCCGGCCTTTGGCTCGCGCCGCCCAACGCGCGCGCCTGCCTTGTGCTCGCGCATGGCGCCGGCGCGGGCATGGCGCACAAGGCGATGGGCGCTACGGCGAAAGGACTGGCTGAGCGCGGGGTCGCGACGCTGCGCTACAATTTCCTTTACATGGAGCACAGCGGCAAACGCCCCGATCCGCCGGCGCGCGCGCACGCCGCCGTGCGCGCCGCTGTGGCCAAAGCGCATGAGCTTGCGCCTTCGCTGTCGCTTTTCGCCGGCGGTCGATCCTTCGGCGGGCGCATGACGTCGCAAACACAAGCGAAGCAACCGCTCCCGCACGTGCGCGGGCTTCTCTTCTTCGCCTTCCCGCTGCATCCCGCGGGCAAGCCCAGCGACGAGCGCGCTGAGCATCTCGACGACGTCGAGATCCCCATGCTCTTCCTGCAGGGCGAGAACGATGCGCTGGCGACGCCTAGTCTGTTACAGCTGGTAGTGAAGCGCCTTGGCAAACGCGCAACGCTTGCGCTGTTCGAACACGCCGATCACAGCTTCCACGTGCCGGCGAAGAGCGGACGCAAGGACGCGGAGGTGATGACAGAGATATTGGATGCCGCGGCGGCGTGGACAAAGGAGCTCTGCTGAGCGCGCACTCCCCCTCTCCCTTGCCGAGGGGGAAGTCACCCGAACGTCTTCGCATAAACTTCCGGCTTGAAGCCGACGATGAGCTTGCCCCCGACATCGAGCACGGGGCGTTTGATCATGCTCGGCTGCGCCGCCATCAGTGCGACGGCCTTTTTCCCCGTCAGGCCTTCTTTGTCCTTTTCCGGCAGTGCGCGGAACGTCGTGCCGGCCCGATTGAGCAAGATTTCCCAGCCCACGTCCTTGGCCCAGCGTTCGAGCGCCGCCTTCTCGATGCCTTCGCTCTTGTAATCATGAAATGCGTAGGCGACGCCATGGCCGTCGAGCCATGTGCGCGCCCTCTTCATCGTGTCGCAGTTCTTGATCCCGTAGATCGTTATCTGCTTGCTCTTGGCCATGGGCGGCTTATGCCAAACCAGACGGAGGAACGTCCATGGCCGATACGCTCACCTTCTATACCAATCCGATGTCGCGCGGACGCATCATTCGCTGGATGCTCGAAGAGATTGGCCAGCCGTACGACACTCAGATCATGGGTTACGGCACGTCGATGAAGAGCGCTGAGTACTTGGCCATCAACCCCATGGGCAAGGTGCCGGCCATCAAGCACGGCGACGTGGTCGTCACGGAAGCGGCCGCCATCTGCGCGTATCTCGCCGACGCTTTCCCACAAGCCAAGCTTGCCCCACCGTCAGGGAGCAAGGAACGCGGGCCTTACTATCGCTGGCTCTTCTACGGAGCGGGCCCAGTGGAAGCGATGGCGAGCAACCATGCGTTGGGTGTCGTCATCCCTAACGACAAGCACGCCATGGTGGGCTACGGCTCACGCGACGCGGTGATCGACACGCTCGAGAAAGCGGTGTCCTCGACAGACTATCTCGCGGGAAGCAGCTTCACGGCGGCGGATCTCTATGTAGGCGCGCAAATCGCCTGGGGTCTGCAGTTCGGCACAATCGAGAAGCGGCCAGCATTCGAGGCCTATGTCGGCCGCATCATGAGCCGGCCGGCGGCTGGCCGCGCGCGTGAAATCGACGACAAACTGGTCGCTGAGATGCAGAAGGCGGGCTGAGCGATGTCGATGCAAGACCTGTTTTCGCTCAAAGGCCGCGTCGCGCTCGTCACCGGCGGATCGCGGGGCATCGGGCGGATGATCACCGAAGGCTTTCTGCGTCAGGGCGCCAAGGTCTATATCTCCGCCCGCAAAGGCGGCGCGTTGGAGGAGACGGCGAGCGAGCTTTCCGCGATCGGCCCCTGCATCCCGCTCGTGGTCGACGCCTCCGGCGCCGACGGCGCCCAGAAGATGGCTGACGCGTTTTTGGCGCACGAGGACACGCTCGACATTCTCGTCAACAATGCAGGCGCGGCCTGGGGAGCGGCGTTCGACGAATTTCCGGAGAACGGCTGGGACAAGGTGATGGACCTGAACGTGAAGACGCCGTTCTTCCTGACACAGAAGCTGCATGATGCGCTGAAGCGCGGCGCCGCCAAAGGGCACGTCGCCAAGGTCATCAACATCGCCTCGATCGACGGGGTCTCGGTCAATCCGCAGGAGACCTATTCCTACGCCGCCAGCAAGGCCGGCCTCATCCATCTCACCAAGCGCATGGCCCTCACGCTCATCCAGGACAACATCGCCGTTTCGGCCATAGCGCCCGGGGCGTTCGCGTCGGACATGAACCGGATGGCGCGCGATCACGGCGACATGGTCGCCCAGGCTATTCCCGCCAAGCGCATCGGCACGACTGAGGACATGGCGGGGGCCGCGATCTATCTCGCCTCGCGCGCCGGCGATTACGTGGTGGGCTCCACATTGATCGTCGACGGCGGCGTCACTTACGCGCGCAGCTAACCCATTTCATAAGGCCGCGTGATCGCCTCGTACCAGTGCCCTTCGGGGCCACGGAAGTAGAAGCCGCGCCCGCCGAAGTGCGTGTTGATCTCATTCTCGATCTTGCCCATCGGATCGGCCCAATAACTCATGCCGCGCGCCTTAATGCGCGCGAAAACCTCGTCGAACTCCGTGTCGGACACGAGGAATGCGAAGTGACGGCTGCGTACCGGCTCGCCGCCGCTGTCGATGAAATCGAGGCTGACTCCGTTTGCAGTCTTCACCACCAGGAACGGCCCGAATGCGATCGGCGCCTCGAGGGCGAAGATGTCGGCGATGAAGCGCGCGGAGACTTCCTTGTCGTCCGCGTGGACGATGGTGTGATTGAGTTCAACGGCCATGAGGGGAATGTGGTTTCCCAACTGTGCAGCGACAAGGCTCAGCGCTTGGCGCGCTTTCTATAATCCGGGTGGCGGTAGCAGGTGACGAGATGGTCGTTGACCAAGCCAACCGCCTGCATGAACGCGTAGATGATCGTCGGCCCGACGAACTTGAAGCCGCGCTGCTTCAGCGCTTTGGATATGTTCCGTGAGATTTCAGTCTCGGCGGGAATTGGCCCGCCGGGCTTCAGCCGATTGACGATCGGCTCGCCGCCGACGAACTCCCAGAGAAACGTCGAGAGCGTCAGGCCCTCCTTCCGCATCGCCAGATACGCTTTCGCCGATCCGACCACGCCTTCGATCTTGAGGCGGTTGCGCACGATGCCGTCGTCCGCCAACAGCTTGGCGACTTTCGCCGGCGTGTAACGCGCGATCTTATCCGGATCGAAATTGTCGAACGCGCGGCGATAATTGTCGCGCTTGCGCAGGATGGTGATCCACGACAATCCCGCCTGCGCGCCTTCGAGCATGAGCATCTCAAACAACGCGCGGTCGTCGCGCACGGGCACCCCCCATTCGCGATCGTGATAGGCGACATAAAGCGGGTCGCTCCCCGGCCACTTGCATCGAGGCGGTTCGTTTGTCTCTCGGGCCATTCAGTGACGCTCTGCTGAGGCGCAATCATGTATGCGCCACGTCACGGCGTCCAGCGTCCTCGATGGCCTCAGATCACGGCGCCGCCGCGGGCGCCGCGGCCTTGAACTGATCGTAGGCGCGCAGCGCGTGTGCGCCGTAGTTCACGCTCGGCCCCCCGCCCATCTGGATCGCGACCCCGAGCGCCTCGGAAGCCTCCTCGCGCGTCACGCCCACGCGCACAGCCGCGCGCGCATGATAGGCGATGCAAGCGTCGCAGCGGATCGCCACGGAAATGGCGAGCGCCAGCAATTCCTTGGTCTTGGCGTCGAGCGCGCCCGGCGCTTGCGCCGCGCGCGAGAGCGCGCCGAACGCGGTGAACGCGTCGGGAATGAGCTTTCGGAGCTCGCCGGCGCAGGTATCGGTTTCCTTGATCAGGCCGCTATAGTCCACACTCACGCGTCACTCTCTCTCTTGCCAACCTGACGCCGATCATATGAGCGCTCGAACTTGGCGACGCCCAAAACGATGCGAAAAGCGCGACGCGCCGACGAACACGTCGATGACGACTTCGATGACGAAATCGGCGTTATCAGTAGCGCAGCGAACACGGCGTGGCGTTGATCTCGATCAAGCGGCGGGTTGATCGGCGCCAAGTTCTGCGCCGTGTTGTCGCTGCGCCTGCGCATTTACCTCCGCATTACGGAAGACTCGTTCAAACTGGCGCAGACGTGACCGACACAAGATTGATGGAGACGCACCGATGGCCTTCGACGCGACCATTTCGGCCGAAATCTGGAATGCGAAGTACCGCTTCCAGTCCGGCGGGAATAATGACGACGCCGACATGCAGGCGACGTGGGCGCGCATCGCCGCGGCAATCGCCGAATCCGAGCCGCCGCGCGCGCGGCGGCATTGGCGCGAGAAATTCGAAGATGCGCTCTCCGACTTCAAGTTTCTTCCTGCCGGGCGCATCATCGCCGGCGCCGGCACCGGCCGCGCCGTCACGCTGTTCAATTGCTTCGTAATGGGAGCCATTCCCGACAATCTAAATGGCATTTTCGGACATTTGCGCGAAGCCGCGCTGACCATGCAGCAAGGCGGTGGCGTCGGTATGGATTTTTCCACCATTCGCCCGGCTGGCGCTCCCGTGCATGGCGTCGGCGCAAAGGCTTCCGGCCCGCTCTCGTTCATGGATGCGTGGGATGCGATGTGCCGCACTGTGATGTCGGCGGGCCAGCGGCGCGGCGCAATGATGGCGTGCCTCAGGATCGACCACCCGGACATCGAGGATTTCATCGACGCCAAGCGCGATCCGTCGCGGCTGCGCAACTTCAACGTTTCGGTTCTGGTCACCGACGCCTTCATGAGCGCGCTCGCTGCCAACCAAGACTGGCCATTGGTCTTCGAGGAGCGCATCTACCGGACTGTGCGGGCGCGCGATCTGTGGGCGCGTCTCATGCGCGCGACCTACGATGTGGCCGAGCCCGGCGTCATCTTCATCGATCGCGTCAACGCGTCTAGCAATCTGGCCTATTGCGAGACGATCTCGGCCACCAATCCGTGCGGCGAGCAACCCCTGCCGCCTTATGGCGCGTGTTTGTTGGGTTCGATCAATCTCTCGCGGCTGGTCGACGATCCGTTCGAGCCGCACGCCAAGATTTCAAGCGAAAAGCTCGCTGACCTCACCACCACCGCGGTGCGCTTCCTCGACAATGTGATCGACGTTTCGCGCTTTCCGCTCGCCGAGCAGGAGCAGGAGGCCAAAGCAAAGCGGCGCATTGGCCTCGGCGTGACGGGGTTGGCCGATGCGCTGATCTTCTGCAATGCGCGCTATGGCGGCGAAGACGGCCTTGCGCTGACGCGCCAATGGCTGGGCGCGATCCGCACCGCGGCCTATCGCGCGTCGGCGCAGTTTGCAGCCGAGAAAGGCGCCTTTCCCGCCTACGATCCGATCCTGCTCGATCAGCCGACGCCGATGAGCCTCGACGACGAGACCAGAGCGCTTATGGCCGAACACGGCCTGCGCAACGGCTGTTTGACCACGATCGCGCCGACAGGAACGATCTCGCTCCTGGCCGGCAACACCTCCTCCGGGATCGAGCCGGTGTTTGCGTTCAGCTATCAACGACGCGTGCGCCAGCCCGATAATTCGTTCGTCGAGGAGCCGGTGCAGGATTACGCGCTGACGCTGTGGAAGCGCATCAAGGGCGACGCGGCGACGCCGGCGCACAGTTTCGTCAGCGCCCAGACCCTGCGCCCCGACGATCATCTCGCCATGCAAGCGGCGGCCCAGCAGCTGATCGACAGCTCGATTTCGAAGACCATCAACTGCCCCGAAGACATCGCGTTCGATGAATTCGCGCACGTCTATGCGCGAGCCTTCGAACTCGGCTGCAAAGGCTGCACCACCTATCGGCCCAATGCCATCACCGGTTCGATCCTGTCGGTCGAAAAACCCGCCGAGCAGCAAGCCGCGATCGAGCATCGCCCCCCGCCGCTGACGCCGCGGCCAGACCTGCTGATCGGCTCGACCTACAAGATCAAGTGGCCGGAAAGTGAGCACGCGCTCTACGTCACCGTCAATGACATCGAGGATGCCGGCAAGCGGCGCCCATTCGAGATTTTTGTGAACTCGAAGAACATGGAGCATTACGCCTGGACGCTGGCGCTGACACGAATGATCTCGGCGGTGTTCCGGCGCGGCGGCGACGTCACCTTCGTCGCCGAGGAGCTCAAGGCCGTGTTCGATCCCCGCGGCGGCGCCTGGATGAACGGACGCTACGTTCCCTCTCTGCTCGCCGCCATCGGTGATGTGATCCAGCGCCACCTCGACAGCGGCTTGGTGCTGGCACCTGCCGTTGAAAGCGCAGCGCCGATGCACAAGCCGCGCACGTGCCCGAAGTGCAGTGCGCCCGCGCTGCTACGCTCCGAGGGCTGCGACAAGTGCCTCGAGTGCGGCTACTCGAAGTGTTCTTGAGGCTTAGTTGCCCGCCGGCGCGACGCGGCGCCGGCGGGCGACGAAGCGCTGCCCCAGCGAAACCAGATCATCCTCGCTGAGCCGGCGGCGGGCGAGCGGAATGATCACTGCATTCTCCAGCGCGAGATGACCCCGTTCGTGCCGCGCGAACGTGACCAGCGCCGCGGCGCCGCCTTCAATCCCGGTGGGGGGCTTCCTCTCGATCAGGCAAGCGTTCAACGCATCGCGCGCTCGCTCGGAGAGCGCCTTGTCCTCGGCGTGCTCGCCCGTCAGACGGTCGAGCACCGCGTCGATCTGATCCTCCGGTAAACAACGCCGCCGCAGCAACGGGAAGACATCCTCTTCCTCATCGATGACGTGCAAGGTGAGATCGAAGCGGATGAAGTCGAGTAAGCCGGTGATTCGGGTTGCGTCGAAGGCGCTGGCAACGGCCAGACGCTCGAGCGCGTTGCACATGCGCCGATGGTTCAGGTGTTCGGCAAGCAGGAACTCGATCGGATCGCTCGGCAGAACGGGCCGTTCGCCGTGGTCACGCTCGACGGCGGCGATCATAACGTTCGCTCCAGCTGCAAGCGGAACGCCGCCATGCGCGCGAGACAGGCTGCGCCTGGGTCGGCGGCGTCGCGCATCGCCGAGAGCAGGCTCGCCCACGCTTCCTCATCGGCCGAGGCCAAGAAATCCGCCACCGCGATGCGCACGAACGCCGCCACGCTCTCGTTCCGGTCTTTCGCCTCTTTCTGCAAGCGCGATTTGAATTCGGCGTCGGCGCTGTCGAGCCAGGCCGAAAGGTCTGCGCTCGAACGGCGTGACAATGCCAACAGATCGCCGAGGAGAACGGGCGCCACGGTCATGCCGCACCGAACGACAGCACGAGTCCCTCGATCTCTGCCTCGCCCGCCAGCCGCGCGACGTACCTGGCTTGCGCCGCGACCGCGAGGCGCTCGCGCAAACGCGTCCGAATGGCGGGCGCCGCCGTCTCAAACGGAAGCAAAGCGGCCGGCGCGCGGCGTTCGAGTCGCAGCAGATGCCAGCCATGGCGCGATCGCACCGGGACAGGCGCGACCTCGCCCGGTTTGAGGGAGGCGAGGGTCTGCTCCAATTCCGAGGCCAAATCGCCGGGCGTCAGTTGTCCCAATGCGCCAGCTTGCGCTGCTGTCGGGCAATCGGAGTGCCGCTGTGCGCACTCAGCAAAGTCGCCGCCCTGTTGGATAAACTGGAGCAGGCGTTCGGCCTTATCGCGCGCACCCTGCCATGGCGCGGTCTCGTCCGCCTGCGGCGCGCACAGAATGTGGGAGGCTTCGTAGAGTTCTGGCGTCATGAACGACTCTTTCGAGGCGTCATAGACGCGGCGGCACTCAGTTTCGCCTGGCTCGCCTGGCTCGCCCGCTTCACAGTCGAGCACTTGGCGCACCAGCGCCTCTTCGGCGGTTTCTTCACGGCCCTGCGCGTCGCGGAGCGGAACGGCTTCGAGCGCGAGCGTGCGGGCGCGTTGCAGGAGCAGTTCGCGGATGGCCAAGGCGCGCGCCGCCGCCGCGCGCGCTTCCTGCCCGGTCGCGGCGCGGTGATTTTGCGCCTCGGCCGCAATCGCGCTCTCGGCGATGTGCACGCCGTTGACGAAAACGGGCGGAGCGTTGGCGCCGCGTTTGGCGGCGGGCGCCGGCGCATGCCCACACCCGGAAAACGCCGCCGCTTCGCTTGTCTCGGGAACGGTGCGGATCAGTGAGTGCTTCACGGTGCGCTCCGTCCTACGAGCCGCTTAGAGCGAACGATCTGCCAGCCGCGGCGATTGAGATACCAGACCGGCGCAGAAAGCATGTGCACCAGGCGCGTGAACGGAAACACCAGGAAGATCGTCAAACCCAGCGTGAGGTGCGCTTTGAAGATCCAGTGGGCGTCGGCAACATAATCAGCCGCGCCGCGCTGGAACGTGAGGATGCTCTGCGCCCATTGCATGAACTTCACCATTTCTTCGCCATCGCGGTGCGCGAGTGAGATGGGAATCGTCGCCAAGCCGAGGCAGAGCTGCGCCAGCAGCAGCGCAAGGATCGCCGTGTCGCCGAAGGTCGACGTGGCGCGGATGCGCGGGTCGGCAATCCGTCGGTGCAGCAACATGAGCCCGCCGACGAGGCACATCGAGCCCGCGATGCCGCCCGCCACGATGGCCAGCATCTGCTTGGCGGCATGGGAGACGTGCACGCGCTCCCAGAAATCGATCGGCGTCAGCAAACCGACGAGGTGGCCGACGAAGATCAGCAAGATGCCGATGTGAAACAGAATCGAACCGAGCACCAGTTGCCGGCGCCGCAGCAATTGCGACGAGCCCGTGCGCCAAGTGTATTGCTCGCGATCGAACCGCAGCACCGACCCGATAATCAGCACCGCCAGCGCGATGTACGGATAATAGCCGAATAGTACTTGATCGAGCCAAACCATTATCAGTCCTCAGAGCCGATATTCGATCGCAAGCCAGAACTTGTTGCGGTCGGCGAAGCGGGCGTCATCGCCCTCGAAGAAAGCCGCTTTCGCTTCGAGAGAGACATTTTCTGTCAGCGCCATGCGCGCCGACGCATTCAATTCCGAACCGAAATCCGCGCCGCCATCATCGTCGGTAAATGAATGCGCCACGACCGCAAAGGTGACAGGCCGCTGCCCCAGCCACGGTTCGGTGGTGTAGGACACGCCCGCATAGAGATCACGGACGCCGTCCGGGGGCGTATTCAGGAACACATCGGACCAGCCTTGAAACGCGTGCAATGTCGCGAGCGGCGTCGAGAACCCGCGCGTGTCGTCGCCCTCGAGGCGTTCGCCGCCGGCCGTGATCGTCCAGCGATCGGGGCGCAGCGCCAGTTCGGCGTGTTGGTAGCCGAGGTCGAAATTGCCGCCATTGCCGCGATAGTCGGACTGCGTCGCCGCTTCCAGTGTGAGTCGCGGACGGAGGGGGGCGCTGTTCCACTCGCTCGACCACCGCAGCCCATAAGTCTGACTCGATTGAGCGGGCGCGTCGCTACGGAAGTCCAACCACAGGCCGTACGCACTGGCCTTGCCGAGCGGCAGGTCCAAGTCGGCTTGCAGGACGTGCGAGTCACTGTCCCATTCGCCCTGCGGACTGTCGTCGCCGAAGACGCGGCGCACGTTGTCGATATAGATGTAAGTCAATGCCGCGTGTCCAAAGGGCCGTGCTTCGAGGCGCAGCGCGTCGAAGGTCTGCTCGTTTTGGCGGAAGCCGACATTGCCCACGAAGCGGGCATTGTTCAGCACGATGCGCTGGCGCCCGAGCACCGCGCGCCGGCCTTCGGCGCCGGACCACGAAAGCTGCAGCCGATTGAGTTCGAATGTTTCCGGATCGGCGACAATTGGATAGGTCGTGGCGCCGTTCACGGTGTCGTTGAAATCGTCGTTGAGTTGAGCGACGCCCTCCAGCTCGCCGAGTAGCCGGAAGCCGCGCCACGCCGGGGTCTCATAGCCGAGTCGCGTGCGCAAGGTCACCGCATTGGCATCGCGCAGGCCATCTTGAGAGACGCTCTCATAGCGCAGCCGCGCGTCGACGATCCAATCGCCGTGCTCATCCGCTGTTTGCGCCAGTGCGCTGAGCGGCGCCGCCCAGAGCGCAAGCGCCATAGCCGCCAACTGAACTTTGGTCACGCAGCCGTCTCCTTCATGCGCTTCAGCATTTCGGTCGCTTTCGGGCAGTCGACCTTGTCGGGTCCGAACGTCACCTGTTCTTCGGCCCACGCCCGATCGAGCGCTTCGAGGTCGTTGGGATTGTCTTCCGGCTCCTGCAGCAGCGCTTTCAGCGCCTCCGCGTTGCGGTCAGCTTCGACCAGCGCGACGAGCGCGTCGAAGACGCGCGCGTAAATCGACTCGCGCTTGTTCAGCCTCTCGCGCAGCGCCTCAAGCACGTGCGCCGCCTGACCCAGAAGGGTTGCCGCCTCGTCCGCCGGCCGCTGTGATAAGAACTCCAAAAACACCGGCAGGTGATCGGGCAACTCTTTCGCCGTCAATTCGAGTCCGTGCGAAGAATAGAGCTTCAAGAGCTCAACCATGGCCTGGCCGCGGTCGCGGCTTTCGCCATGCACATGCTCGTAGAGCTGAAGCGAAAGCGCACGCGTGCGGTCGAACAGATCGACATAACGCGCCTGCGCGGCATAAAGATCGTGCGCCGACAACTCGGCCGCGAGCGCCGCAAGGCGCTTCACGATCTGCGCGGGAATGATGTTCTCCGCTCTAAGCGCTTCCATAGCGGCCGGCATCAGCTCCGCCGTGTCAGCGGTCGGATAGCTCAGCAGGATTGCTAGCGCGCGGTAGGTCTGAGCCATCTTCACGCCTCCATCGGGTTTTTCGCGACGCGCCGCTTCACCGGACCGAACAGGCCGAATTCGGTACGGCCGCCGGAAGCCTGGTTTCCAAAGCCGAAACCGCAATCGCCGCGCAGGCTGTAGGCGTTTTCCGCGCCCTCGCGGTGCGAGGTCGGAATGACGAAGCGATCCTCGTAATTGGCGATCGCCATGACTTGATACATTTCTTCGATCGCTGCAGGCGTCAGATGCACGCGTGCGGCCACCGCATTGTCGATGACGCCGTCGATGGTTTTTGCCCGCATGTAGGCGCGCATCGCCAACATGCGCTCCAGCGCCGAGACGATCGGCGCCTCTTCGCCGGCGGTCAGCATGTTGGCGAGGTACTGCACCGGGATGCGCAGGCTCTTCACGTCGGGCATGACGCCGTCGTGCTCGATTGCGCCCATCGACGCCGCCGACTGGATTGGCGACAGTGGCGGCACGTACCAGACCATCGGCAGCGTGCGATATTCCGGATGCAGCGGGAACGCCACGCGCCAGTCGATCGCCATCTTGTAGATCGGGCTGCGCTTGGCGGCTTCGAGCCATGCGTCCGGTACGCCGTCGGCGCGCGCTTGAGCGATCACGGCCGGATCGTTGGGATCGAGGAAAATCTCGAGCTGCTTTTCGTAGAGGTCCTTCTCGTCGGCGCTGGCGGCCTCTTCGATGCGATCGGCGTCGTAGAGAATGACGCCGAGATAGCGGATGCGGCCGACGCAGGTCTCCGAGCACACGGTCGGTTGACCCGATTCGATACGCGGATAGCAGAAGGTGCACTTCTCGGATTTGCCGCTCGACCAGTTGTAATAGATCTTCTTGTAGGGGCATGCCGAAACGCACATGCGCCAGCCGCGGCACTTGTCCTGATCGATCAGAACGATGCCGTCTTCCTCACGCTTGTAGATCGCCCCCGATGGGCAAGCCGCGACGCAGGTCGGGTTGAGGCAGTGCTCGCACAGCCGCGGCAGGTACATGAGGAAGGTGTTTTCAAACTGCCCGTAAATCTCTTTCTGGACATTTTCGAAGTTCGCATCCTTGGAGCGCTTGGCGAATTCGCCGCCGAGGATTTCCTCCCAGTTTGGGCCCCACTCGATCTTCTCCATGCGTTGCCCGCTGATCTTCGAGCGCGGGCGCGCCGTTGGAAACGCCTGCATCTCCGGAGCGTTCTGGAGATGGGCGTAGTCGAAATCGAAAGGCTCGTAATAGTCGTCGATCTCCGGCAGGTCGGGATTGGCGAAGATTTTCGCCAAAATGCGCCACTTCGCGCCAGCGCGCGGCTCAAGCTTGCCGCCTTTGGTGCGCACCCAGCCGCCGTTCCAGCGCTTCTGGTTTTCCCATTCGCGCGGATAGCCGACGCCCGGCTTGGATTCGACGTTGTTGAACCAGGCGTATTCGACGCCTTCGCGGTTGGTCCAGACGTTCTTACAGGTAACCGAACAAGTGTGGCAGCCGATGCACTTGTCCAGGTTCAGCACCATGCCGATTTGCGCGCGGACCTTCATTGGCCGCCCTCCACTTCAACGAGCGGCTTGTCGAGCCAATCGACCTTTTTCATTTTTCTCATGATCACGAATTCGTCGCGGTTAGCGCCGACAGTGCCGTAATAGTTGAAGCCGTAAGCCTGTTGCGCGTAGCCGCCGATCATGTGCGTAGGCTTCAACACGGTGCGTGTAACCGAGTTGTGGATGCCGCCGCGCAGCTTGGTGATCTCGGAGCCGGGCGTGTTCACGATCTTCTCTTGCGCGTGATACATAAGCGCCATGCCTTCGCGCACGCGTTGTGAGACGACCGCGCGCGCGGCCAACGCACCATTGGCGTTGAAGCATTCGATCCAGTCGTTGTCTTCGATGCCGGCGCGTTTGGCGTCCTTCTCCGAGACCCAAACGACGGGGCCGCCGCGATTGAGCGTCAGCATCAGCAGGTTGTCGCTGTAGGTCGAGTGGATGCCCCACTTCTGGTGCGGCGTGATCCAGTTAAGGACGATCTCGGTCTCGCCGTTGGATCTGCGGTTGTGCAGCGGCTCGACAGTCTTGAGATCGACTGGCGGCTTGTAGACGCACAAGCCTTCGCCGAACGCGCGCATCCATAGGTGATCCTGATAGAGTTGCTGGCGCCCGGTGAGCGTCCGCCACGGGATCAGCTCATGCACGTTGGTGTAGCCGGCATTGTAGCAGACCTTCTCGCTTTCTAGGCCGGACCAGATCGGCGAGGAGATGATCTTGCGCGGTTGCGCAACGACATCGCGGAATCGGATCTTTTCGTCCTCTTTCGGCAGCGCCAGATGCGCGTGCTCGCGGCCAGTTTGCTTGGCCAACGATTCCCACGACTTCACGGCGACTTCGCCGTTCGTCTCGGGCGCCAGCATCAGGATGGTTTCGCAGGCGTCGATCTCGGTCTCGATCTTAGGCAGCCCTTTGGTCGGCCCATCGGCGACCGCGCCGTTGAGCTGCCGCAGCAGCTCCACTTCGTGCTCGGTGTTCCAGGCGAGCCCCTTGCCGCCGTTGCCGACCTTCGTCATCAGCGGCCCTAAAGCTGTGAAGCGCCGATAAAGGTTCGGGTAGTCGCGCTCGACCACGCTGATCTGAGGCGCCGTCTTGCCGGGTATCAGGTCGCATTCGCCCTTCCACCAGTCTTTCACGTCGAAGGGCTGCGCCATCTCGCCTGGACTGTCGTGCTGGATCGGCGTCAGCACGACGTCCTTCTCGACTCCGAGAATCTCCGGGCAGACATCGGAGAACGCCTTGGCGATCGCCTTGAAGATGTCCCAGTCGGACTTGCACTCCCAGACCGGATCCACCGCTGCGGTGAGCGGGTGGATGAAGGGGTGCATGTCGGACGTGTTGAGATCGTTCTTCTCGTACCAAGTCGCCGTCGGCAGCACGATGTCGGAGTAGACGGCGGTGGTCGACATGCGGAAGTCGATCGTCACCAGCAGATCGAGCTTGCCTTCCGGCCCTTCGTCGCGCCACGTGACGTCGACGGGTTTACGTCGGCCGGTCTCGCCCAGGTCCTTGCCCAGCACGCCGTTCGATGTGCCGAGGAAGTGCTTCAGAAAATACTCGTGCCCCTTGCCGGACGAACCCAGCAAGTTCGAGCGCCACACGAACATGTTGCGCGGCCAATTGTCGGGATGGTCGGGATCCATGCAGCTCATTTCGAGCCGCTTGGCGGCCATCTCGCGCGCAGCGTACTCGCGCGGATCGACGCCTTCCCGTTCGGCGGCTTTCGCCACTTCGAGCGGATTGGTCTTCAACGCCGGCGTCGATGGCAGCCAGCCCATCCGCTCGGCCTTTGCGTTGTAATCTATGAAGGTCGCTGACCAATCGCCGTCGGGCGCGGTCGGCGACAGGATTTCCTTCACGTCCAGCGTTTCGTAACGCCACTGGTCGGTGTGGGCGTAGAAGAAGCTCGTCGAGTTCTGCTGACGCGGCGGACGCGCCCAATCGAGCGCGAACGCAAGCGGCGCCCATCCGGTCTGCGGCCTGAGCTTTTCCTGGCCGACATAATGCGACCAGCCGCCGCCGGATTGCCCGACGCAGCCGCACATCGCGAGGAGGTTGATCACCCCGCGATAATTCATGTCCATGTGATACCAATGGTTCATCGCCGCGCCGATGATCACCATCGATTTGCCGTTGGTCTTTTCGGCGTTGTTGGCGAAGCCGCGCGCCACCGCGATGATCTGTTCGCGTGGTACAGTGGTGATCTGCTCGGCCCAGGCCGGCGAGTAGGGCTCGGGATCGTCATAGGAAGCCGGCAAATTCTCGCCGCCGAAGCCCTGATCGACGCCGTAATTGGCGAGGAAGAGATCGTAGACAGACGCAACCAAGGTCTCGCCGTCCTTCAGCTTCAGCCGCTTCACCGGAATGCGGCGCATCAGCGTGTCGGGATGGTCGGTTGAGGCAAAGCCATTCGCGGCGCTGTTGGCGAAATAGGGAAACAGCACTTCGGCGACGTCATCGTGCGCGCCGCGCAGGCCGACACGCAGCTTCACGTCGCCGCCGTCAGCGGTCTTCTCTTCGAGGTTCCACTTGCCCTGTTCGCCCCAGCGGAATCCGATCGAACCGGTCGGCACGACCGGATTTCCGGTTGCTTCGTCGATGCCGATCGTCTTCCAGTCGGGATTGTTGGCTTGCGCCAGCGCGTCGTCGAAATCGGAAGCGCGCAGCAGGCGTTCGGGAACGTGGCGCCCGTCCTTCTTCACCAAGCGCACCAGGAGGGGCATGTCGGTGTAGCGGCGCACGTAGTCCTTGAAGTACGGCACTTCGCGGTCGCGATGGAATTCGGTGAGGATGACATGCCCCATCGCCATCGCGAGCGCCGCATCGGTGCCCTGCTTCACCGAAATCCAGAGATCGGCGAATTTCGACGCTTCTGAATAATCTGGACAAATGACGACAGACTTCGCGCCCTTGTAGCGAACCTCGGTGTAGAAGTGCGCGTCCGGCGTGCGCGTCTGGGGAACGTTCGAGCCCCACACCAGGATGAAGCCGGAATTGTACCAGTCCGCCGACTCTGGAACGTCGGTCTGCTCGCCCCAGGTCTGGGGGCTCGCCGGCGGCAGGTCGCAATACCAATCGTAGAACGAGCCACACGCGCCGCCCAAGAGCTGCAGATAACGTGCGCCGGCGGCGTAGGAGATCATCGACATCGCCGGAATCGGCGAGAAGCCGAACACACGGTCGGGACCGTGCTTTTTGACAGTATAGGCGTTCGCCGCGCCAATCAGTTCGGTGACTTCGTCCCAGGTCGAGCGCACGAGCCCGCCGCCGCCGCGGATCGAAGTGTAGGACTTGCGCTTCGCCGGATCTTCGACAATCGACGCCCATGCCAGCACCGGCGACAGCGATTTGCGCGCTTCGCGCCACAGCTTGATCAGGCGCCCGCGCACCATCGGATATTTCACGCGGTTGCCGGAATAGAGGTACCAGGAATAGCTGGCGCCGCGCGCACAGCCGCGCGGCTCATGGTTGGGCAGATCGGGACGCGTGCGCGGATAGTCGGTCTGTTGCGTCTCCCAGGTGACGATGCCGCCCTTGACGTAAATCTTCCATGAGCACGAGCCCGTGCAGTTCACGCCGTGGGTGGAGCGCACGATCTTGTCGTGCTGCCAGCGGCGCCGATAGGCCTCCTCCCACGAACGGTCTTCGTCGTTCGTCACGCCGTGACCGTTCGCATAGAGCTCGGTCTTGCGGGTGAAGAAGGCGAGGCGGTCGAGTGTATGACTCATTGCGTATCGATCCTATTCCGCCGCGACCTTTGCAGCGCCGGCCGCAGCGACTCTGTTCTCGACGTCGAACAGCAGACCGCCGGGCCGCGCGTAGACGAACCAAGTGATGGCGAGACATGAGACGTAGAAGAGAAGGAAGCCGATCAGCGCCGCAGTCGCGCTGCCGGTTTCGGCGATGGCGAAGCCGAAGCTCTTCGGGATGAAGAACGCGCCGTAAGCCGCGATCGCCGAGGTGAAGCCCGTAATCGCCGCCGATTCCTTCTCCGCTTGCTTCAGCTGCTCGGGGCCGGACGTCGCCGGGAAGAGTCGCGCCACTTCCTTTCGCATGATCGCCGGGATCATCTGGAAGGTGGACGCGTTGCCGACGCCGCTGGCGAAGAAGAGCAGCATGAAGCAGGCGAAGAATCCCCAGAACGCGCCGGGCGCCTGCTTGTTGAGCAGGAAGTAGATGACGCCGATCGTGCCCAGCATCATCAGGGCAAACACCGCCAGTGTGACGCGCGCGCCGCCGAAGCGGTCCGACACCCAGCCTGTGAGCGAACGCGACAGCGCGCCGACCAGCGGTCCGAGGAAGGCGATCTGCAGGACGTTCACGCTCGGGAATTGCGTGCTGGTGAGCAGTGGAAACGCCGCCGAAAAGCCGATGAACGAACCGAACGTGCCGGTATAGAGCCAGCACATGATCCAATTGTGCGTGCGCGTGAAGATCACCGACTGTTCGCTGAACGACGCCTTTGCGGTCGACAGATCGTTCATGCCGAACCAGGCGAGGAAGGCCGAGGCGATAATGAACGGGACCCAGATGAAGCCTGCGTTCTGCATGAACAAAACTTCGCCGGCTGCAGTGGTTTGACCCGTGCCGCCAAGCGCGCCGAACACGGCCATGGTGACGGCGATCGGCACCAGGAATTGCATCGCGCTGACGCCGAGATTGCCCAGGCCGGCATTCAGTGCGAGCGCGTTGCCTTTCTCCGAGCGCGGGAAGAAGAAACCGATGTTCGACATCGAGCTGGCGAAATTGCCCCCGCCCAAGCCGCACAGCAGCGCTAGCGCAAGCATGATCCAGTACGGCGTCTCGGGGTTCTGCACCGCAAAGCCGATGCCCAGCGCCGGCGCGAGCAGCGACCAGGTCGTAAGCGTGGTCCAGAGTCGCCCGCCGAACACCGGCGCCATGAACGAATAGAATATCCGCAGCGTCGCGCCCGAGAGCCCGGGCAGCGCGGCAAGCCAGAACAGCTGATCCGTGGTATATTCGAAGCCGATGCTCGGCAGTTTCGCAACGACGACGGACCACACCATCCAGACGGCGAACGACAAGAACAACGCCGGCACCGAGAGCCACAGATTGCGCGCCGCGACGGCCTTGCCCTTTTCGTTCCAGAACACCGGATCGTCCGGGCGCCATTCCTGGATCAAGCCCGCCATGGCCGGCTTGTGTTTGGCTGGCTCGTGGATCGGCGCCATTTCGGGGAATTGCGGCAGCGCATCGAGGGTGGCGCCCGCAGCCTCGCGCTCCATTTGCCGGATGGCGAAGTGCATCCATACGAGCGAGCCGGCGACGATAAGAAAGAGCAGCATGAAGCAGCTCGTCCAGATCCCGGTGAGATCGTTCATTACGCCGAAGGCGATCGGCAGGACGAAACCGCCGAGGCCGCCGATCATGCCGACGAGCCCGCCAACCGCGCCCACGTCTTTCGGATAGTAAACCGGGATGTGCTTGAACACGGCCGCTTTGCCGAGGCTCATGAAGAAGCCGAGCACGAACACCAGAACGGTGAAGCCGATCAGCCCGGTTTCGAGCCGGAATTGGATCGGCCCTTCGATGCCGTCGACCACATAACTCGTCGGCGGATAGGACAGCAGAAAGGTGGTCGCGACGCCGACCAGGAACGTCCAGTACATCACCTGGCGCGCGCCGACTTTGTCAGAGAGGTGCCCGCCATAGACCCGGAATAACGACGCGGGCACAGAGAACGCCGCCGCCACCATGCCGGCGGTCTTGAGATCGAGGCCATAGACCCCGACCAGGTACCGCGGCAGCCAAAGCGCCAACGCCACGAACGCGCCAAAGACGAAAAAGTAATAGAGCGAGAAGCGCCACACCTGCACGTTCTTGAGCGGTGCAAACTGCTCCAGCATCGGGCGCGGGGGGACGCTCTGCTTGCGGCGCTGGATCAGGTCGGGGTCATCCTTGGTGAAGAAGTAGAAGATGAGCGCGATGACAACGAGGCCGAGCGCCCAATATTGCGCGACGGCTTCCCAGCCGAATGCGAGCAGCACGAACGGCGCAAGGAATTTGGTCACCGCCGCGCCGACATTGCCGGCGCCGAAAATGCCGAGCGCGGTGCCCTGCTTTCCGGCCGGATAGAACTTAGAGACGTAGGCTATGCCGACGGCGAACGAACCGCCGGCAATGCCGACGCCGAGCGCTGCAATGAGAAACTGCGTGTAAGTCTCTGCGTAGGAAAGCAGGTAGGTCGCGGCCGCTGCCGCCAACATCACGAGCAGGTAGACGATCCGTCCGCCGAACTGCTCGGTCCAGACGCCCAGGACGAGGCGGATGAGCGAGCCGGTCAGGATCGGCGTGCCGATCAGCAGCCCAAACTGCGTTTCACTGAGGCCGAGGTCGTCCTTTATCTGAATGCCGATGATCGAGAAGATCGTCCAAACAGCAAAACATGCGGTGAAAGCGATGGTGCTGAGCCACAACCCGCCGTCGGCGCCGTCTTTCCGCCCTGCTTGATCATCCACTGACATTTCGAGGCCCCGGCTGGCGCCGCCCTGGACGGGCGGTCGCAGACACCAGAAGCCGCAGTTCGGATCGAAGCGTTTTGACGCAAATCAAGTCTGCGCCCGTCTGGTCGGAAAAAACAGCGCCATCCCGACCGCATACCAAGCCAAATTGACGTATTCCCGGCCTATATCTTGCGAAATATCAAGCCCAAGACGCGGAGCGGTCGCGCTCGCCTCCATTATTTGATTTGCATCAACTGGCAGTCCGGAGGTTGGCGTCACAAGGTACGACATAAAGCGGAGGAAGACGCGTGCGTGCGGCCGACGTCGACAGAGTCAAGACGCTGCCGCTGTTCGCGGATGTGGGGCCGGACACGTTCCGCGTCGCCACCGCAGGCGCCCACCTGCAACGTTTTCCAGCTGGCACAATGCTGCTGCTCGAAGGCGATCCGGTCGATTTTCTCTATGTGCTGCTCGACGGCCAGGTCGAACTGCACGGGGCCTGGAACGATCGCGAAACGGTTCTCGCGATTTTGCGCCCTGTGTCTACGTTCATTCTCGCCGCCGTCGTGCTTGACGCCACGGCGCTGATGTCGGCGCGCACGCTCGAGCGCTGCGAAATCCTGATGATCCCCGGCGACGCCATCCGCACCGCCATGCGGCTCGACACGGGCTTTGCAATGGCGGTGTCGCGCGATCTCGCCGGCGGCTATCGCGGTCTCGTCCGCAACATCAAGAACACTAAGCTGCGCAACAGCACCGAGCGCTTGGCCAATTATCTGCTCGCGCTGCGCGCGGCAGACAATTCCGGTGGCGTCGTTCGTCTGCACCACGAGAAGCGCGTGCTCGCTTCGTTGCTCGGCATGACGCCGGAGAGTCTATCCCGCTCTTTCTCTGCTCTGCAGAAGTGCGGTGTCACGGTGCAGGGTGCGGTCGTCACGCTCGCCAACATCGCCGCGCTCGAACACCTTGCCAAGCCCGATCCTCTCATTGACATTCACGCGCCTCGCGATGGCGACATCGTCGCCGACGCCGACGCCGAAGTCTGGTCGTCGGAATGGAACCGATCGAGTTCCCGGTGACGGTCGCCATCGTTGACCTGTCGCCGCCGGCGCGTTTCAATCGCCCGTCGAACGAGAGAGGCCGCCATGACATCACGAACTCGCCCGGACGATCTTCCTGGCGCCGCGGGCAGAGTGGCCCAGGAACACCCCGATCTGTGGGCGGCGCTGCAAAAGCTGGGCGAGACGGCGGGCGAATCCGGCCCGCTCGACGCAAAAACCCGCAGGCTGCTCAACCTCGCTTTCGCGATCGCCGCCGATTCGGAGGGCGCCGCCCATTCCCACACCCGGCGCGCGCTCGCCGAGAACATCACGCCGGACGAATTGCATCATGTCGCTTATTTGGCCATCACCACTCTCGGCTGGCCGCACGCGATCCGGGGACTGACGTGGATCCAGGACTACACGCGCCAAAAGAAGTGAGTGCACGCTTCGCGCAGATAGCCGGCCTGCTCATGGCCGGCGGCCGCTCGCGTCGCTTCGGCGAAGAAAAGGCCACGGCGCAGTTTTGCGGCGAACCGCTGATGGATGCGGCCGCGCACGTGTTCGCGGAACTGACCTGCTTTGCCGTGAGCGCGCGTCCGGGCTCCGGCGCTGAACGCCACGCAATTACACAGGCGCGTCCCGTGCTTCACGACGACCCCGCTCTGCCAAGCGGGCCGCTCGCGGGCCTGGCGGAAGGGTTGCGATGGGCTAAGCAGCGTGGGTTTGCGTTGCTTGCGACTGCCCCTTGCGACGCACCCTTGCTTCCGGTCGATCTGGTCGGACGCCTGGCCGATGAGATCGGCGGTGCGCCGGCTGCCTACGCGGTCACTCAAAGCGGCGTTCATCCGCTCTGCGCGTTGTGGCGCGTTGATCTGCTTGACACGATCGTCTCCCGCTTGCGCGCGGGCGAACATCCACCGGTCCGAAAAGTCCTTACCGAGTGCGGCGCGGTTGCGGTTCGGTTCGGCTCGCCGGACGCCTTCGCCAACGCTAACACCAAAGCCGCTTTGGCTGCGCTAGAGCAGCGTCCATGAGGCCGCTGATCGATCCGTTCGGCCGCGCCATCACCTACTTGCGCGTCTCTGTGACCGACCGCTGCGATTTGCGCTGCATTTATTGCATGAGCGAGCGGATGCGCTTTCTGCCGCGCGCCGAACTCCTCACGCTCGAAGAGCTCGATCGCCTGTGCGGCGTCTTCGTCGCGCGCGGCGTTCGGCGCCTGCGTTTTACCGGCGGCGAACCCTTGGTGCGGCGCGGCTTCATCGATTTGCTCCACAATGTCGGGCGCCATCTTGGCGCAGGGCTCGACGAGATCACCGTTACGACCAACGGCGTTCAGCTCGCGGAGTTTGCCGAGCCGCTGTTCAACGCCGGAGTGCGCCGCGTCAACGTTTCCGTCGATTCGCTCGACCGCGAGACCTTCGCGCGCATCACGCGCCGCGACCGCTTGCCCCAAGTGCTCGACGGCGTCGCGGCGGCCCAACAGGCGGGGCTCAAGGTCAAGATCAACACCGTGGCGCTGAAGCATGACAACGCGCACGAGATTCCCGATCTGGTGAAATGGGCTCACGCACGCGGCTTCGACATCACCCTGATCGAGACCATGCCGCTCGGAGAAATCGAAGACGACCGCACCGATCAATTCCTATCGTTGACGCGCGTGCGCGAAGACATGGCGAGCTACTGGCGGCTGACCGATCTACCCGACCGGACCGGGGGTCCGGCCCGCTATGTGCGCGTCGAAGAAACCGGCGGCCGGCTTGGTTTCATCACGCCGCTCACGCATAATTTCTGCGAAGGCTGCTCGCGGGTGCGTCTTACGTGCGCAGGGCGTCTCTATCTGTGCCTCGGCCATGAAACATCCGTCGATCTTCGCGCCCCGCTTCGCGCCGCCGGCGCCGATACGGTGCTCGACGAGGCAATTGACGCCGCAATTGCGCTCCGCCCCAAAGGCCACGATTTCCGGATCGAACGCCTGAAGACGCCGGCGACCGTGCGCCATATGTCGGTGACCGGGGGATGACGCGCCTGCTCTTCTTCGGGCGGCTGCGCGATGTCGCGGGCGGCAGCGAGCGCAGCCTGGCGTTGCCGCCTGAGATCGGCACCGTCCGCGAGCTTCGCGCGTGGATTGGCGCGGACCACGTAGCGCTTGCCGAAGCCCTGAACGCAGGCGCCGTCCGTGTCGCCATCGATCAAGTCATGTGCGTCGATGACGACGCATCGGTGCGCGGCGCGGTAGAAATTGCGTTCATGCCGCCTCTGAGCGGAGGCTGAGCGTGAGCGAAACGCTCGTTCTCCTGTTTCTGGCGATCGCCGCCGCCGCTGCGCTCTACTCCTCGGTCGGTCATGGCGGCGCCTCGGCTTACATAGCGCTGATGGCGCTCTGGGGCCTCGCGCCGGAGGAAATCCGCCCGGCCGCGCTCCTGCTCAACATCCTCGTGGCAGGCTTGGGCGCTTGGCGATACCTGCGCGCCGGGCGCTTCGACTGGCGCGTATTCTGGCCGTTTGCCCTGGCCGCTGTCCCGGCTGCGTTCGTTGCCGGGCGCTTCGATGTGCCCGAACACATCTATCGCCCGCTGCTCGCGGCGGCGTTGGCGGTGGCCGCACTTCGCTATCTGCTCTGGCCGCAGGTCGACGCCGTCAAGCCGAGCGCGCCCCCGTCGCCGGCGATCGCGCTGCCAACGGGCGCCGCGCTCGGCGCGCTCGCGGGACTGACGGGGATCGGCGGGGGCGTTTATCTGTCGCCGCTGCTCGTGTTTGCAGGTTGGGCCGACCCGCAACGCGCCACCGGCATCGCCGCTTGCTTCATCGTCGTGAATTCGCTTGCAGGCCTCGGCGGCCGCATGTCGTCTCTGGCGCTGTTGCCATCGTATCTGCCTTGGCTGGCCATCGCCGCCGTCGTCGGCGCGCTGATCGGCACGACATGGAGTCTGTTGGGGCTCAACAAGAAGGGCGTGCTGCGTGTGCTGGGCGTTGTGCTCGGCATTGCCGCGGCTGCGCTGGCGACATGATACGCGCCATCGTCACTTTGGATGCGTTCTCGCCCGAGACCGAAGTCGCTCGCTTTTCCGCGGAGCGCAGCGGATCGTGCGGCGCTCTGGTCACGTTCACCGGTTATTGCCGCGCGCGCTCGGACCGCCGCCACGTCGAGCATCTCGATCTCGATCACTATCCAGGGTTCACCGACGCCGAAGTCGAACGGCTGACACGAGCTGTCGCTGAAAAACACGCCGTCCACGACGTCCTGGTGATCCATCGCGCCGGGATGATAGCGGCGGGCGAAGCTATCGTGCTTGTGGCTGTTTCGAGCGCCCATCGCGCATCAGCTTTCGCCGCCGCCGAGGAGTTGATGGACAGGTTGAAGACCGACGCGCCCTTCTGGAAGCGTGAGTGCGGTCCGGCGGGAGCGCACTGGGTTGACCCGACTGATGAAGATTACGTCCGCCGCGAGGAGCACGGAGAATGAGCGCACACGCCTCCCGCATCGACGAGTCGCTGCCCTTCAAACCCGTGCATGTCGCGGTATTGACGATCTCAGACACGCGAGACGCCGAGAGCGACACGTCCGGTGCGCTGCTGGCCGACCTGATCGAACGCGACGGTCACCGCGTCACCGAACGCGCCTTGGTGCGCGACGATATCGCGTCGATCCGCGCCCGCATTGAGGCGTGGCTCAACAGCCCCAACGTCGATGTGATCGTCTCCACCGGCGGCACAGGCCTGACGGGGCGTGACGTCACGCCGGAGGCGCTGCGGCCCCTGTTCGACAAAGAGATCGAGGGGTTCTCGGTCGTTTGGCATATGCTGAGCTATCAAAGCGTCGGCCTGTCGACGCTGCAGTCGCGCGCTTGCGCCGGCGTCGCCCGGGGCAAATTTGTCTTTGCATTGCCGGGGTCCAATGGCGCCTGTCGCGACGGATGGGAGAAGATCATCCGCTGGCAATTGGATAGCCGCCACACGCCCTGCAATCTGGTCGAAATCATGCCGCGCCTGACGGAGAGATGAGATGGACGAGCGTTTGACACATCTCGACGCCGAGGGCCGCGCCCGCATGGTCGATATCGCCGCCAAGCCGGCGACGGCGCGCGAAGCCGTGGCGCGCGGCCGCATCCGCATGGCGCGTGAAACGCTCGACCGCGCGCTCAGCGGCGACGCGCCCAAGGGCGATGTACGCGCGATCGCCGAGGTCGCAGGCGTGATGGCGGGAAAACGCACGTCGGAATGGATCCCGCTTTGCCACCCCATCGCGTTATCGAGTCTGGAGGTGAACGTGGCGCCGGATCAGACCCTGCCGGGCTTCGCCATCACGGCGCGTGCGCGTACGACCGGCCAGACCGGCGTCGAAATGGAAGCGCTGACCGCAGTCTCGGCGGCCTGCCTCACCCTCTACGACATGCTCAAAGCCATCGATCGCGCCATGACCATCGAGGAGATCGTCTTGCTCGAAAAGCACGGCGGCGCCAGCGGCAGCCATGTCCGGAGTGCGCCATGATCGGCGTCGCCGAAGCACGCCGCATCCTGCTCGATCACGTCCGTCCGCGCGGCGTCGAACGCATCGCATTGCGGTTGGCGCGCGGGCGCACATTGCGAGAGGAGATTGTCGCCGATCGCCCGCACCCGCCGTTTCACGCCTCGGCGATGGATGGCTATGCGCTGCGCGCGCGCGATACGCCCGGCGTTCTGAAGCTCGTGGGCGAGGCTGGCGCCGGACGCGCGCTTTCGCGCCCGCTCGGCCCCGGAGAATGTGCGCGCATTTTCACTGGCGCGGCGTTGCCCGAAAGCGCCAACGCTGTCCTGATCCAGGAAGAGGCCGAACGCTCCGGCGATAGCGTCAGAGCGCCCGCGGTCGAAAGCGGGCGTCACGTTCGCGCTGCCGGTGTGGATTTTCCAGCCGGCCAACTCCTGCTTGCGCCGGGCCGCATCCTCGATGCGCCGAGTGTCGCGCTGGCGGCAGCTGCAGGACGTCCCTCCATTGTCGTCTCACAGGCGCCGCGCGTGGCGATCCTCGGCGGCGGCGATGAAATCGTGTCGCCGGGCCAGACGCCAGGGCCGGAGCAGATTTACGACTCCATGAGTTTCGGCATCGCCGCTTTGGCCGAAAGCTGGGGCGCATGCGCCACGACATCGCACCCGATGGCCGACGACGCGCAAGGCGTGGCCAGCGCCATGAGCAGTGCGATCGGCGAACACGATCTCGTCGTCGTTGTTGGCGGCGCGTCGGTGGGTGATCACGATCATGCCCGTCCGGCGCTGCGCACTCTGGGCGGCGACCTCCTGTTCGAAAAGGTCGCAGTACGGCCCGGCAAGCCTACCTGGTTTGCGTTGCTCGACGACAAATTGGTGTTGGGCTTGCCCGGCAACCCCGCTTCCGCTTTCGTGTGCGCGCGGCTGTTCTTGCGCCCCATGCTCGACGCCTTCTGCAGCCGCGACCCGGCAGCGTCGATCCGCACGACGCCGGCGCGGACAAAGCATTCGCTTCCGGCCAATGGACCGCGGGAAACCTATCTCCGCTCCCACACCGACGTCGATCCGGCCGGACAGAGCTGGACAGCCGCGGCGCCCAATCAGGATTCATCACTCTTGTCCGTGTTCGCAGACGCGAATGCATTGATCGTGCGCGAACCGCACGCGCCGGCGGCGCCGGAAGGCGCCCTGGTGCGGACACTGCCCTTTTGAGCCGCTTCGTGTGCGCTTCCGCCGCACGGGCACTTGACTCGCATCAAACCGATTTGCTGCGAGCGGTCGGATCATTCATCAATGGATCCGCACCTTCGCCCCTACGCGGAACGCCAGGCGCCGCGATACACCTCATATCCCAGCGCGCCGCACTTCGACGCCGGCGTCGATGGCGCGGTTTACGCAAACTGGCTCCGCGCCCTCGACGAGAACGCGACGCTCTCGCTTTACCTGCACGTGCCGTATTGCCGTCAGCTCTGCTGGTATTGCGGCTGCAACACCTTTTTGACGCGCGGCGGCGACATCGCCGACTTCGTCACCAGCATGATGATGGAGATCGATCTCGTCTCGGCTGAGCTCAAGCCGCGCAAGGTCAGCGAGTTGCATTGGGGCGGCGGCACACCGAACATCCTGTCGGCCACAGAGTTCCTGCGGCTCAAGCATCACATCGATTTCTGGTTCGATTCTGCGGCGGACACCGCTCACGCCATCGAACTCGACCCTCGTTACGTCACGCGCGAGTTGGCCGACGCTTATGTTGAAGCCGGCGTCAACCGCGCTTCGCTCGGCGTGCAGGACTTTAACCCGCATGTCCAAGCGGCGATCGGGCGGGTTCAGCCATTCGAACTGGTGCGCCACGCCGTGCACACGCTTCGTCAGGCTGGGCTGGGCAATCTGAGCTTCGACCTCATGTACGGGCTGGCGGGGCAATCGCACGCCGACCTCGCCAATTCGATCAAGCTCGCCGCGGAACTCGCGCCCGACCGGATCGCCCTGTTCGGCTACGCGCATGTCCCGTGGTTCAAGCGCCGTCAGCGGCTGATCAACGCCGACTTGTTGCCGGACGCGAACGAACGTTACGAGCAGTCGGAGCTAGCCCGCCGCATGCTAGGCGACCTGGGCTATGAGAGCATCGGGCTCGATCATTTCGCCAGACCGGGCGACGCACTCGCCGCCGCCGCGCAAAGCCACAGCCTGCATCGCAACTTCCAGGGATATGTCGCCCAAACCAGTGACGCGCTGATCGGCTTCGGCCCATCCGCCATCTCGCAACTACCGTCGGGATACGCGCAGAACATTCCGACCGTCGGCGCGTGGCGGCGGGCGATCGAGTTTGGCCACCTGCCGATCGTGCGCGGCCACGTGCAAAGCGAAGACGACGTGCGGCGCGCCGCCATCATTCAGGCGATCATGTGCGATCTTGAAGTGGATCTCTCGCCATGGGGCGGCGCCGACGCCTTCCCCGAAGCGATCGAAGCGCTCACGCCCTTGGCAAGTGAAGGCATCGTCGACCTCAGCGGCGATAAACTCTCCGTGCCGCCGGCCATGCGCCAGTTCTGCCGCTTGGCGGCGATGGCCTTCGACGCCTATGCGGGCCAATCGCCTATAAGCCACTCGCGCGCGATCTAAATGACTGACGTGGCCGGCAAGGCCGAGCAGCCACTCAACACTCGATCAAATCGGTGTGGCCGAAGCCTTTGGAATAATCGAGCACCGAAATCACCACTGGCGCCACCTTGAAGATGGCGACCGCCGAAGCGGGCGGCAGGTCGACAGGCGCGGCGTCCTGAGCCGGATATCGCGCGATCAGCAAGTCCATCACGCGCTGCGCCTCGCGCGCATCGCCGATCCGCTCGGCATGCGCCGCCAGGGACAGACCCTTGATGCGCAAGACTTGCGGCTCGTCATGATCGATAGTGATCGACACACGCGCGTCGCGTGCGAGGTTCCTGGCTTTCTGGCTGTCGGGGCCGCACAGGAAGTAGAGCGTCAGGCCCTCGTGCGCATATCCCACGGTCGTCGCCTGCGGCCAGCCGTCGGACCGTAACGTCGCCACGGTCATCACGCGATGCTGGTCCATGATGTCGAGAATCTGAGTCTTGCGGGCGGTATCCATCGCGTTGCTCCCTGTTGCGGGCCGCTTAAGGCAGGATAGCCGGCGCTGAGGAACCCATCTTGATCTCCCGCAATCCCTGCGGGATCGTGGGGTCTAATCTGGCGTAAGCCTGCGCCCGCTCGACGCGTTCACCGGCCGGAGGCCGATATGCACAAGCTCTTCGTCATCGCCACACTGTCGCTCGTAGCGGCTTGCGCCGGGCGTCCCGAAGCGCCCTCGCGCAGCGAGGTCGAAGCTCGCGGCGCCCGGCTCACGCAGAGCCAATGCGGCGAGTGTCACGCCATCGGCGCCACCGGCGAGAGCCCGGCGCCGGAAGCGCCGCCGTTCCGAACGTTGTCGCGCAACTACCGTGTGGCGAACTTGCAGGAAGCGCTGGCCGAAGGCATCAGCGTTGGCCATCCGGCGATGCCGCAATTCGAGTTCGCTCCTGAAGACGTCGACGCAATCATCGCTTATCTGGAATCGATTCAAGAACCGCCGACCGCGGCGCCGTAGCGGCGCTCAGGCGTCCTCGTCGTCGATCAGGATTCTTTCGGCAGCGCCCTTGAGGTCTTCGTATTGTCCCGACCTCAGGCTCCAGAAAAACGCCGCCAGGCCGAGGCCGCCGAGGCCGACGGCCGCCGGAATGAGGAAGATCATGATGTCCATGGCGCCCTCCGCATCTGGAGCCGCAACGCGTTCAACGTCACGATCAGCGAAGAGCCGGACATGGCGAGCGCGGCGATGAACGGCGTCAACAAGCCGGCCGCTGCGGTCGGCGCCGCGATCAGATTGTAGAGCGCAGAGAAGCGCAAGTTCTCCAACGCGCGCGCTCGCGCGGCGCGGGCTACGTCGATGGCTTCGACGAGACCCACCAAGCCGGGGCCCTGCAGCACGAGATCGCTCGCTGCTTGGCTTGCCTCGAGCGCGCTTGCCGGCGCAGCCGACACGTGCGCGGCCGCCAGTGCGGGCGCGTCGTTCAAGCCATCGCCAACCATGAGCGGCTTCTTGCCCGCCGCTCGCAATGCTTCGAGCCGCGCGACCTTTTCGCCAGGCGCGGCGCCGGCGCGCCACTGCTTGACGCCAGCAGCTATCGCGGCCGCCTCGACCGCGCCGCCGCGATCGCCGGAGATGAGTTCGACGCTCAAGCCGCGCTGTTGCAGAGCAGCGATGGTTTGCGCAGCATCGGCGCGCAACGCATCGGCAAACGTAAACCGAACCGGCGCATCACGGCCTGAGGAAAACCAGAGCTCGGACGCGGCATCGCCTGCATCGCTGGCGTCAGGCGCAGCGAAGCCGCGGCGCCCAAGCCGCATAAGCACGCCATCGACCTCGGCCTCGACGCCTTCACCCGGATATTCGCGCGCGCCTTTGACAGCTGGTCCCGTTCCCGCCGCCTCGACTAACGCGCGCGACAAGGGATGGCGCGAAACACGCGCAAGACCGGCGGCGCGCGCCAGCACGCCGGCGCCAGCCTCGCCGACGAGGCACGGCTTGCCCAGCGTGAGCGTGCCGGTCTTGTCGAACACCACGACGTCGGCCGCGGCCAAACGTTCGAGCGCATCGCCGGATTTCACCGGCACGCCATGCTTGAACAGGCGCCCGGTGGCGACGACCTGCACAGCAGGCACGGCCAAGCCAAGCGCGCACGGACATGTAATGATAAGGACGGCGATCGCATTCATAAGCGCAATGCGCACGCCAACGTCGCCGGCGTCGATGCCGAACCAACGCAGCACTGCAGGACCAATGAGCCAGCCCAAGAAGGTGAGCGCCGCCATTGTATGAACCACTGGCACGTAGAGCGCGGCCGCCTTCTCGGCCAAGCGCACGAAGCGCGTGCGGTTCTGTTCGCCGGCTTCAATCAGCCGCGCCAGTGCCGCGACGGAAGAGTCTTCTACCCGCGCCGCAGCGCGCACCACCAGCGGCTGCATCAGATTGACCGCGCCGGCGTAAACCCGATCGCCCACGCCCGCCGTCTGCGGCGCGGTCTCGCCCGTCAGCATCGAGCAATCGAGCTGCGAGACGCCTTCCGCGATCACGCCGTCCACCGGAATCCGATCCCCGGCTGCCAAAGCAAGAAGATGGCCCGCTTCGATGTCGCGCGCGGCGATCGCCTCACGCACGCCGTCGCGGCGGACGCGTTGGGCGGTCACTGCTTGCAGCGCAATCAGGTCGCGCGCGGCCGTGCGCGCGCGCTCGCGCAGCCTGTGATCGAGATAGCGCCCGATCAGCAGGAAGAAGAGCAGCATGGTGATGCCGTCGAAATAGGCGTGCTCGCCTTGTTGCAGCGTCTCGGTCACGCTGATGCCGAGCGTCAAAAAGACGGCGAGCGAGATCGGTACATCCATGTTGGCCCGGCGCGCCGAAAGCGCACGCCACGCCGAACGAAAGAACGGCTGCGCTGCGTAGAGCGCGGCCGGAATGGCGATGAGCGCCGAGACCCAGTGCAACAGCGTGCGCGTGCCGTCGCCCATTTCGCCGTGACCCGACCAGACCGGCACCGAGAACATCATGATGTTCATGGCGGCAAAACCCGCGACAGCCAGGCGCCGCAACAGTTCGCGCCCTTCCTGATCGGTCTGGCGCAGCGCCGTCTCCGGATCGAACGCGGCGACGCCGAAGCCCAAGTTTGAGACCAACTGCGTGACGCCCTGCGCGCTCTGGGCGCCTTGAGACCAGGCGACGCGCAGACGCCCAGTCGAGAGATTGAGCCGCGCATCGGCGACGCCCGGCAGCGCCAGCAAGCCGCCTTCGATTTTCTTGATGCACGCGGCGCAGCGCGCGCCCTCGACCATCAGTTCCAGCGTCTCCCGGCCGGCGCCGTCGCTCTTCACGAACGCGGCGGGATCGGCGCGCGCAATAACTCCGCCCGGCGGCGGCTGGCTCAGCGTGAGGGTGGCCATGTGAGCTCCGCTTCGAAATCCAGTGCGTCTTCGCCGCGCGCGGCGCGCGCGCGCAGGCGCCAGCGGCCGGTTTCCAATGCCTCCGCGCGCGCGACGTAGCGTCCGGCGCCCGCCGCAACGAAGTCCAGCGCGTGATCGAGTGATGCACGGGTGGGGCGCTCGAGTGCAGCCTCTATGCTGGCGCCCTCGACCGGCGCGCCCTGCGCATCGTTCAAGACGATCTCGACAAGCGCCACTTCACTCTGTCCCGAGAAACCCGCCGTCGCGCGCCAGCCTTGTGCCGCCTGGGCGCGCCGCTCAGCCAGAGTGTCGTTAAAGCGCAGGCCTTGCAGATAGGAGCGGCGTACATCTTCGCCGGGAAACGTTCCCAAAGCGACAACTATGAACGCCGTGTTGACGGCAACGACGGCGCCAAAGAACGCGAGGATCGCCGCCAGCACATGCCAGCCGCGTAAACGAAACGCCGTCATGGTCCGCCTCCGGCCAGAAACGCCGAGGCGCTTGTCGCGGTCTCGCCGCTGTCCAAGTCGCGCACTGCGAAGGTGATGTCGTGCGAGCCGGGAGCCACATCGGCGGGCGCGGCGACGTGAAGCCGCACATTCGTCACCCCGTCCGCGCTCGCTACCGCAACGACCGCACCCGCCGCGCCGAGCTCCGGCGCCTGCAGGTGCGCGCCCGCCAAACCCTCGACGCTGATTGCGACCCGCCGCTCTGCCGCGCTCATGTTGATCACCTTCAGCGCATAATCATTGCGGATAGACCCGTCGGCCAAGCGGACGAAAGGCGGACTGCGGTCACGGATCGCGTTGGCCTCGAGAGTTTGTCGCGAGGCCAAACCGACGATCATCAGCGCACCCACGATCACGAACAGCGCCCCGTACAGTATGGTGCGCGGGCGCACGATTCGGATGCGAGCCACCTGCCCCTGTGCACGGCGGGCCTGGTTGGCGTAGCTGTCGTAGGAAATCAGCCCTTTGGGTCTTCCGACCTTGGTCATGATCGCATCGCACGCGTCGATACAGAGCGCGCAATTGATGCATTCGAGTTGATCGCCGTCACGTATGTCGATGCCTTGCGGGCAGACAGCGACACACTGTCGGCAATCGATGCAATCGCCGCGCCCCTCCCAGGTTTCGCCCTTCTTGTGCGCGCCGCGCGGCTCGCCGCGGTCGGCGCGATAAGTGACGGAGAGGGCGTCCTTGTCCATCATCGCCGCCTGAATGCGCGGCCACGGGCACATATAGGTGCAGACCTGCTCGCGCATGGTGCCGGCAAGCGAGTACGTGGTGAATGTCAAAAGCCCGATGAACAAATAGGCCGAAGGCGAAGCGCGCCCGGCGAACACGTCGCCGAACAACGTAGGCGCATCAGTGAAATAGAACACCCAGGCGCCGCCGGTCGCCGCGGCGATGGCCAGCCAAAGCGCATGCTTGACGGTCTTCTTGGCCGCTTTCTCCCAGCTCAACGTCGCCTTATCGAGACGCATGCGCTGGTTGCGGTCGCCCTCGATCAGCCGTTCGACATAGATGTAGAGATCGGTCCACACCGTTTGCGGACACGCGTAGCCGCACCACACGCGCCCAAACAACGCAGACGACAGAAAGATTCCGAGCGCCGCCAGAATCAAGAGCCCGGTTATGTAATAGACTTCCTGCGGCCAAAGCTCGATGAAGAAGAAATAGAAGCGGCCTGCATCGAAATCGACCAACACGGCCTGGTCCGGACGTCCGGCGCCGCGATCCCAGCGCAGCCACGGCGTCACGTAATAGATCGCGAGCAGCACGATCATCGCCGCCCATTTGAGATTACGAAAGGCGCCGTGCGCGAGCTTTGGATAGATTTGTTCGCGCTTCTTGTAGAGCGCGCGCGTCGCGCGCGAATTGACAGCGCGCGCATCGACCTCGAGCTCGGGATCGGGCCTCCGGGGAATGAGCGTCGTCACGCCCAGGCTCACTCCGTTGCGGTCGGCGGCGATGGCGGCGGGGTTTCCGCCAGCGCCGGGGGCTGGTCGGGTTCGCCGCCGCCCATCTCGTGCACATAATAGGCAAGCGCCCGCAGCGTGCCGGCGTCGAATCGGCGCTCCCATGACGGCATGACGCCGCCGCGGCCTAATTCGATTTGCCGACGAATCTCTTCGCGCGAGCCGCCATAGAGCCACAAATCGTCCTGCAAGCTCGGCGCGCCGACAGTGCGGTCGCCGGCGCCGCCAGGTCCGTGGCACGCTGCACATTGCTCGCGATAGATTAACTCGCCCCGTCTCGCCGCCGCTGCATTCGGCCTGAGCCGCGCGCGCGCGGACGAGATCTCGATCACGTATTCGGTGACATCGCCGATCTGTTGTCGCGACAACATATTATCGCGTCCGAACGCCGGCATTTGCGACATGCGGGTATCGGCGTGGTCGGCGCGCACGCCCACGCGCAACGTGTGCTCAATATCGGCGAGGCTGCCCCCCCAAATCCAGACGTCGTCGGCCAGGACGGGATAGCCGGGCGCGCCGGCGCCGCCGGCGCCATGGCACGTCCGGCAATAATCGCCGAACACCGATTCGCCGGCGGCACGGGCGAATTGCTGCAGTTCCGCATCGCCGGCCAGATCCGCGCTGCTCGCCTCAGCCAGACGCTCGAACATTGGCGCCCGCGCCCGCTGCAGCATCTGCACTTCCGCTGCTACGTTGCGTCGGTCCGACCAGTTCAGCAGCCCTTTGGTGTAGCCGTTGACGAGGGGCCAAGCCGGCATCAGCACCCAATAGATCACGGCCGCGGCAATCGAGGCGTAGAAGATGTAGAGCCACCAGCGCGGCAGCGGCGTGTCCAGCTCGGTGATGCCGTCCCACTCGTGGCCGGTCGTGGCCGTGCCGCTGATGTCGTCACGCTCAGTCTTGTCGGCCATTGTCATCCTCGTCTGCGAGCGGGGTTTGTGCGGCGCGTTTGAACTTGTCGCGGTTGCCCGGCCACAGCGCGTAGACCAACACGCCTGCGAACAGCAGCAACAGCAGCCCCAGGCCCCAGGTCTGAGCGAAATGCGACGCCTCGGCGTAGCTCATCGCGTGTTCTCCGGCGCCTCGGCGTGATAGGTCGAGAAATCGACGCCCGAACCCAGCATTTGCAAGTAGGCGATGATCGCATCCATCTCGGTGACGCGATTGGGCTGGCCGTCGAAGTCGCGCACGGCCGCGCTCGGATAACGTTGCTCGAAATCGTAGGCGTTGGCGCCGAGCGGCTCGGCCTGAGCCCGCGCGTCCGCGTTGGCATTGGCCAATTGCTCGTCGCTGTAGGGCACGCGGAGCATGCGGTTGGCGCGCAGGTGCGCTTGCATGTGCGTGGTGTCGAGATCGCGCTCCTCCAGAAACGCATACGGCGGCATCACCGATTCCGGCACCACCGAGCGGGGGTCGATGAAGTGCGCGCGGTGCCATTCGTCGGAATAGCGCCCGCCGACGCGCGCCAGATCGGGGCCGGTGCGCTTGGAGCCCCACTGGAACGGGTGGTCGTACATGCTCTCGGCGGCGAGCGAGTAATGGCCGTAGCGTTCGACCTCGTCGCGCAGCGGACGGATCATCTGCGAGTGGCAGGTGTAGCAGCCCTCGCGCACGTAAACTTGGCGGCCCGCCAGCTCGAGCGGCGTGTACGGGCGCACGCCTTCGACGCGTTCGATCGTGGATTCGATGAAGAAGAGCGGCGTGATCTGCACCAGCCCGCCAATCGACACCACAACCAGAATGCCGATCAGCAGGATGAGCGAGTGCTTCTCGAAGAATTTATGGAATGACCACATGAGACGCGCCCTCTAATCCGCCACCGCGGGCGCAAGCGCCGCGGGACGGTCAGCGGCGCGTTCCTGCGCTGGCGACGCCGCCTGCACCGTGCGCCAGAGATTGTACGCCATGATGAGCGCGCCCAGCAGATAGAGCCCGCCGCCCAAGGCGCGGATGATGTAGTATGGATGCATGGCCTCGACCGTCTCGACGAACGAGTATTCGAGGAAGCCGAAATCGTTATAGGCGCGCCACATCAGCCCCTGCATGACGCCGGCCACCCACATCGAGGTGATGTATAGAACGATGCCGACGCTCGCGAGCCAGAGGTGCCAGTCGACCAGTGCGAGCGAGTACAGCTGCTTACGCTTCCAGAGCCACGGCACGAGGCAATAGAGCGCCCCGAAGCTGACAAAGCCGACCCAGCCCAATGCGCCGGAATGGACGTGGCCGATTGTCCAGTCGGTGTAGTGCGAGAGCGAGTTGACGGCGCGGATCGACATCACCGGCCCTTCGAACGTCGACATGCCGTAGAACGCGACTGACACCACGAGCATGCGCAACACCGGATCGGTCCTGAGTTTGTCCCAGGCGCCCGAGAGCGTCATGAGCCCGTTGATCATGCCGCCCCAAGACGGCATCCACAGCATGATCGAGAAGGTGGCGCCGAGCGTTTGCGCCCACTGCGGCAGCGCGGTGTAGTGCAGATGGTGTGGGCCGGCCCAGATATAGAGGAAGATCAGCGCCCAGAAGTGGATGATCGACAGCCGGTACGAATAGACCGGCCGCTCTGCCTTCTTCGGGATGAAGTAATACATGATGGCAAGGAAGCCGGCGGTGAGGAAGAAGCCGACCGCATTGTGACCGTACCACCACTGCGTCAGCGCATCCTGCACGCCCGCGAACAGCGAATAGCTGAGCGAACTGCCGAACGTCACCGGGATCGCCAGATTGTTGACGATGTGCAGCATGGCGATAGTGACGATGAAGGCGAGATAGAACCAGTTGGCGACGTAGATGTGCTTCTCTTGCCGCTTCCAGATCGTGCCGAGAAACACCAGCAGATAAACGACCCAGACCACCGTCAGCCAAAGATCGGCATACCACGCCGGTTCGGCGTATTCGCGCGCCTGAGTTACGCCCATCAAATAGCCCGTGCCTGCAAGCACGATGAAAAGCTGATAGCCCCAGAACACGAACCACGGCCAAAGTCCGCCCGCGAGGCGCGCGCGGCAGGTGCGCTGCACGACGTAGAAGCTTGTGGCGATCAGCACGTTGCCGCCGAACGCGAAGATCACCGCGGACGTATGCAGCGGCCGCAGGCGGCCGAAATTGGTCCAGCCCCATTCGGGAAAATAAAACAGGTTAGGAAGCGCGAGCTGCAGCGCGATGATCACACCGACGAGGAGGCCGGCGATGCCCCAGAACATCGACGCGACGACGCCGGCTTTGACCACGCCGTCCTCGTAGCGCGAGGTCCGGCCCTGCGTCGCGCCGGCCCCGAGCGTATGCACGATCATGGCCGAACCGATCAGACAGCCTCCGATCAGGGTCCACATCTGTGTGGCGAATGGCGCGTCGATCGCGCGCGCGGCGCCGAACAACGCCGCGACGGTGGTGACCGCCAGGATGCCGAGAATGACGAGGGCCTCATCCCCCGTCTCAGTCATACGCCGTGCCGCCATGCGCGCGCTCCCCGGACCGCCTCGGTCTCGCGCATCCCGTTTGTCAGCGACCGCCGTCGCGGCTGTTGATCTGCATCAATTGCCCGCCCCACATGCGCGGTAAGAGCGCCGCAGCAACGACAAGGGAAGAGATGAAAAGCCTTCTCGCGCATCCGCTTGCGCTTCCGCTCGGGCTTGTCGCGGCCGGATTGGTCTGGCCTGGCCTCTTCGGCGCCATGGCCGTCGTCTTGTCTTCGCCCTATGAGCGGGCGCTCGAAGCCTCTTTCTGCGGCGCGGCGCCGCATGCCCCGCCTGTGCATTGCGCAGCGTGCTGGATCGGCGCGGCCGCGCTCTTCATCGCCGCGGGCGTGAGTGCAATGCTCAGCCAGCCTCCGGCGCGCCGGAGACTCAGCTGACGGCTCGCCACCGGCGAAACGCCGGCATCAGCGCGAACACGACGAGCGAGACGACGTAGACCCAACCAGCCGGCGTGCCGAAATAGGCGAGCTGATCTTGCAGCACCATGCCACGCAAGCCGAATCCCACGGCTACATCCGCCACGAGTTGAAACATCAGCGCCAAGACGCCCAGGACGAAATGGGCGCTCAGACCGGCATCGAGTCCCGCAACGCGCGGCGCGACGCCGGCGGCGATCCACATTGCCAAGATGAGCAGCGGCGCCTCGCACAGCACCGCAAGAAAAGGGCCGAGCACCGGTTCGAGCCACAGAACTCGCAGCGGCCCCATCAGCAACCCGGCGCCGAACACGATGAGAAAATAGACGGTCGCGGCGCCCAACAGTCGCCGGCGCGGGGCGGTTGGTTCGATGCCATCTGAAGACGCCGCTTCGTTCATATCCATGCCTTATTGGGCGGTGTATCCGCCGTCGATCACCAGTTCGGCGCCGGTGACGAACTTGGATTCGTCCGACGCGAGATAAAGCACGCCGTATGCGATGTCGTCAGGCTCGCCGATGCGACCGAGCGGGTGGAGCGCAGCCACGGCCGCCTTGGCGGCCACAGGATCAGGTTGCGCAGCGAGATAGGCTTCGACCATCGGCGTCCAGATGTAGCCCGGATGAACCGAGTTGACGCGAATGCCGTACCCGGCTTTGGCGCAATGCAAGGCCGCTGACTTGGTGAAGATCCGCACCGCGCCCTTGCTTGCATTATAGGCTGCAAGGTTTGGATCGCCGATCAGACCTTCGATCGACGACAGGTTGACGATCGAACCGCCGCCGCCCTTCTTCATCGCGGCGATGGCGTGTTGCGTGCCCAGGAACACGCCCTCGGTATTGATCGATTGAAGCCAGCGCCATTGTTCGAGATTGGTCTCTTCGACGCTCGCCGCCAACGCGACGCCCGCATTGTTGACGAGAATATCGAGACGGCCGAAACGGGTCAGCGCGATGCCGATGACGTCGCGCCACCCAGCGTCTTGCGCAACATCTTGGCGCACGAACACGGCCTCACCGCCGGCGTTGACGATGGCGTCGGCAACCGCGGCGCCTTCGCTTTCCTTGACATCGGTGACCACGACCTTCGCGCCCTCGCGCGCCAGCATCAACGCTATCGCGCGCCCGAGCCCCAGTGCGGCGCCGGTCACGATCGCCGTCTTGCCCTCGACCCGTTTCATCGCGGCCTCCTCTAATGCGACATGAAGAGCGGCAGTTGCGCGTCTCCAAGCAAGTCGCGTGTGACGCCGCCGAACAACCGCTCTTCCGCACGTGAGCGGCCATAGGCGCCAATCACCATCATGTCCGCCGCCATGTCGAGAGCTGCGCTCATCAGCACCTCGGCCTCCGAGCGCCCCATACTGTCGAGATTGCGCACATCGACGCTGACGCCATGACGCGCGAGATGCGCCGCGAGTTCGCGCCCGGGACCCTCGCCGTGTCCCGACGGACTTGGACGCGCATCCACCGTCGCCACCACGACCTGACGCGCGCGCCGTAGGACCGGCAACGCATCGTTGACAGCGCGAACGGCCTCGCGCGAGGCGTTCCAGCCGATCAGCACGCGCTCGCCGAGCTTTTGGCGACGCCAATCTCGGGGAAGCAGCAGCAGCGGCCGGCCCGCCGCAAACAGAATCGCCTCCAAAATCGCCCGCCGCACGCCCTTGCGCGCACGCGTCATGACGGAGAGGTCGGCGCATCTTGCGTGCGCGACGATCTCTTTCTGCGTCAACGCCGCCTCGACCACGGCATCGCGCAATTCGAACGACGGCTCGATCTTGCTCAGATAAGAGGCGATCCGCGCGCGTTCGCGCGCCGCAGCCCCCCGGCTGCCCGCGGCAATGTCGGCCAGCACCTCGGAGAGCGGAGCGGCGTGTTCGCTGTAGTCCGAGCCAGGATGAACGGCGATCACCAGGGCCGCCGCGCGAGCGTCGTGGGTCCGCGCCAGGACGTGCGCTGCGCATAACGCCGCTTCGTCTTCCTCGAGCGAGACCACGGGCGCCAAGATGAGTTCCAGATTCATGCCAGTCGTCAATGCGCGAGCAGCAGAGAAGGTCCGTCCCCGGCGGATACGAGCGCGCGCGTGGTGCCGCCCAGAATCCACTCATAGAGCCGCGGCCGTCCATAAGCGCCCGACACCAGCACGTCGCAGCGGTTGCGCTGTGCAGCGTCGAGCAGCGAAGCGGCGACGCTCCGGCCGGTTGTGGTCTGAGCCCGCACGTTCGCCACGCTGTGGCGCGCAAGATAGACCTCAAGCTTCTCCTGTTCGGTTGCGGCCGCCTCGGCGCCGATATCGTCGCCGTTCGAGAGGATCAGCACCTCTTCGCTTTGCTGCAGCATCGGCAACGCCGCGCGTAGCGCGCGTCCTGCTTCGACGCTGCCATCCCAGGCGACGGCGATACGCTTCGCCGTCCCGCCCTTGCGCGCCAGCAAAACCGGGGCGCGAGTATCGAGCAAGGTCTCTGCAAACAATCCCGCGCACACGCCGCCAGCCACGCTTTGGCTGCTGAACACGACCAAGTCCGCCAACACAGACGCTTTCGCCACCGCCGCGCCCGGCTGCAGTGCGCGCTCCTCAACCTCGATGCGCACGCCGGCGGCGCTGCCTGCCGCCCGCGCCATCTCTTCCAGCCGCGCTTGCGCTTCTTGCTCGATGCGCCGCAGCGCCTCTGCAGCTGCATTGGCCGCATCGCGTTTCATGGTCGCGCCGAAGGCCAAGTAGTTTGCAGCCGCGTCAGCGAAAGCGGGAACAACGCGAAGGCTCGCCCCGGACCGGGCGGCAAACATCGCCGTTTCCTCAAGGGCCGTCCGGTCAGCGCCGTCGCCGGCCGCTACAAAGACAATGGATCGATACGCCATGAGCCGCCTCCATTTTCGTCGCACTCTAACAAGGGCGCCATTGGCAAGGTTGATCGGCGTCAATTTTCGCCGAGCTATGAAAACACGCGTTTCCGGCTCAACGCGCAGCCAAAAGACGCTCGATGCGCCGTCCGAGCGCGTCGCCCAGGAGCGGCTTTTCGACAATCTCTACGCCGGCGCGCACGGCGCGGGCGCGCACAGAACTCGAGGGATGAGTCGTCATCAAGAGCGCCGGCGCGCCTTCGCCCTCGGCGCGCAGACGCTCGATCAGATCAATGCCCGCGACCCCCGGCAGATTCTGGTCGACTACGAAACACCCTGCCATTGCCGGGACGCCCGCCAGCAGTGCTTCGGCGCTCGGATAGCCGACCGCGCGATAGCCGTCGGTCTGGAACTCGAAGACGAGGGCTTGCAGCAGCGCCGGATCGTCATCCACCAGCACAATCGGCCGCTCGTCAGGGCGAAGCGTCTTCAGCACACGGCAGTCCAAGATTTCATCGTTCCAGCATGCCTGCTCGATAGCCAGCCTGCTTTGATTTGCCGCAATCCGGCGCGCCGGCTCAGCCAAGCCCCGCCTTAAGCGCCATGCGCACCAGGTCCGAAAGCGTCTGCGCCTTCATCTTGGTCATGACGTTGGCGCGATAGATTTCGACCGTTCTCGGGCTGATGCCGAGCTTGGCGGCTGCGGCCTTGTTGGAGTCGCCCGCGACCACCGCCTCGAACACATCTCGTTCGCGCCCGGTCAAAGTGTTCAACCGCGCTTCAATCTCAGCGCGCTCGGCGTCCTGGCCGTGGGCGGCGTCGCGGCGAGCCAGCGCGGCACGCACCGCAGCCAGCAGCGCCGCATCGTCAAACGGTTTTTCGAGGAAATCGACGACCCCCAGTTTCATCGCCGCCACCGCCAGAGCCACGTCGGCGTGACCGGTCAGCATGATGATCGGGAGGCGCGCGCCCATGCTGTTCAGCTGTTCGACCAGTTCAAGGCCGTTCAGGCCTGGCATGCGCACATCGGTGATAATGCAGCCGGGTTGCAGCGCGCCGGCTTCAGCGAGCAGCGCCTCCGCCGACTCGTACACACGCGGCGCAAGGCCTTCGACTTGTAGCAGGAACGCGATCGAATCACGCACTGCCTTGTCGTCGTCGACGATGTGCACAACGTCGTTCACCGCGTTTCTCCTTCGCCCGCGTCGTGCAGGGCGCGCCGGATGGTGAAGTGGAACACCGCGCCGCCGCCGGGATTGGCTTCGGTCCAGATACGTCCCCCATGCGCCTCGACAATGGTGCGCGAGATCGACAGCCCCACGCCCATGCCATGCGCCTTTGTGGTGACGAACGGTTCGAACAGGCGCGCCGCGGCGGCGGCGTCGAGACCGGGACCCGTGTCGGCGACGCTGATCACGGCCAGATCGTCTTCAGCGGGAGCGCTCGTCACCAGGAGTTCGCGCCGGCCCGCCTGATCGCGCATGGCGTCCAGCGCATTGCGCACCAGATTGACGACGACCTGCTGAATCTGGATGCGATCGACCAGCACCTGATCGATCGCCGGATCGAAGCGCATCTGCACCCGAACCCCATGTTCCTTGGCGCCGACCAAAGCCAACGTGCACGCTTCCTGCACGAGTCTCGGCAACGACTCGACGCTGCGTTCGCCCTCCCCGCGCGACAGAAAATCCCGCAGCCGGCGAATGATGTCGCCAGCGCGCAGCGCCTGCTCGCCCGCCTTGGACACCGCATCGATGACTCGCGCATCCGCTCTGCCGTCCTGCTCCATCAGCCTGCGCGCCCCGCTCAAGTAGGACGCCGTGGCGCTCAGCGGCTGATTGAGTTCATGCGCCAGCGCCGACGCCATCTCACCCATCGCGGTCAAGCGCGAAATGTGAATGAGTTCGGACTGCAATTCCTGCAAACGCGCTTCAGTTTCCTGCCGTTCGGTCAGATCGCGGACGAAGCCGGTGAAGAAGCGGGCATGCGGTGAGCGCAATTCACCCACCGCCAGTTCCATTGGAAAGGTCGAACCGTCCTTGCGCTCACCGACGACGATGCGGCCAATGCCGATAATGCGCTTTTCGCCTGTCGTGAGATAACGCCGCAGATAGCCGTCGTGCTCCTGCGCATAAGGCGCCGGCATCAGCATAGACACGTTGCGACCCATCACCTCGCTCACTGTCCAGCCGAACATGCGCACGGCCGCTGCGCTGTAGGATTGGATACGCCCGCGCTCGTCGATCACGATCATGGCGTCGGGCGCGGTATCGAAGATCGAACTCAAGTGCGCTTCGCGTTCGACCAGACGCTGACGTGCGCGCAATGCCCATTCGCCGCCACCAGCGGCGAAGAGACCGGTAAGTAGAAACAGCGCCGGCGCCGCATCGTGCGCAAAACCACCCAGCGCCGCACCGGCCGCCAGCCCCAAGGCGGTCGCGAGCACGCCCGGGCCGGCGCCCGCATAAGAGCTCGCCGCGATGACCAGCGGCATGAACAGAAGCAAGACGGCGGCGCCGGTCAACGCCAGCCACGGCGAGGCGGCGAGCGCGTAAAGCAGAGCGCCTGCGACAGCAACGCCCAGCAGCGTCGCCAGCGCGCGCGTCGAGGCGCCCAATCGCTCGGCCCAAACCGAGATCAGAGTTTTTGGATCACCCAACGCGCTCATGATCCTCTCTATCGCGCCCGCGCTTGCTATTTTCCGCCTATAATCAATCCCGTGATCGTGCAACGCCAGCCTTGACCACGCCCCCGCACCAGCGGATCGCGGCGAGGCGACCCGGCGCCGCATTCGCCGCTGCCAAACGGCCTAGGGGTAAGCCCTTAGGCGTTCATCCCGAATTTTCGCTGCCGCCAGAGCGCTTTACCCCTCTGTGTGTCACCTGCGGAGACGGCGAAATGCGCGACCTTGATTACACAGCCTCCCCTCGCGTCAGTGCTCACAGCTTTGGCCCTGCGAAGCCCGAGGACTTCTTAGCGGTCGGTCCGGCGTCGCTGGCCGGCGCGCGCATGCGGTTCGAGCGCAACGCCGAGATTTTCGGTCAGGGCGAGACCGCTGACTATGTCTACCGTGTCGTCTCCGGCGCAGTGCGGACCGTGCACTTCTCCAGCGAAGGGCGCCGTCAGATTATCGCCTTCCATCTGCCGGGCGACGTGTTCGGCTTGGATTTCGCAGCCGAGCATGGCTTTGCGGCGGAAGCTGTGAGCGACGCGGAAATCCTGATGGTGCGCCGCGCGCTGGTGGATAAAGCCGCCGCCGAGAACGGCGCCGCCATGCGTGCGCTGCTGTCGATGGCCGCAAGCCAGATGCACGACGCGCAAGAACACGCCGTCATCCTGGGGCTCAAAGGCGCCGCCGAACGCTTGGCCGCCTTCCTGGTCAGAATGGCTGAGCGGCTCAAAGGCTCGAGCGAACTCGACCTGCCGATGTCGCGCGCCGACATCGCCGACCACCTCGCGCTCACGATCGAGACGGTTTCGCGCGCCTTCACCCAAATGGAGCGCGATCGCGCCATCGCGCTGCCGAGCGCCCGCCACGTCGTGCTGCGCGATTGGCGCGCACTCGAAATGATGCAAGCGGCCTGACGCGCGGCCAGCGCCTAAGCCTTGAGCGCGTGCGCTTCGGCGACGCGGTATACCAGGGCGTCGCCGTCAGCTTCGTGCACGGTCGCGTACTCGCCGACGACGAGCTTATGATCGCCGAGCCGGAAAATTGGCTCATCGGGCCCCTCTTCCTCGTCGTCATAACGGAAGTACCATTGCGCGCCGTGGTGACTGAGCCATCCGTCCGCCTTCTCCGCGTCGTCGGGAGAGAAGCGAACGACTGTGCATTGGTCTTTGTTGGCGCGCCAGAGATCTAGATCGAGCAAGCCATGGGCGTTTAACGGCGCGACAATGCGATAGCCGCGCGTGTCGTCGCCATTAGGAAAGCCCGCATCCGGATTGCGCGCCAAACGCAGTACGATCGATTTGAGCTTGCTCACGCGTGGCCTCCTCGTGTCACGAGCCATGCTCCTCGATGCCGCTCCCGCACGCCTTGATCGTGCGCAAGCGCGGCGGCCCAGACTTTCGACGTGACATCCCCAAAGAATTGCGGCGGCGCATGGCCGCGCGCCGCCGCCAGTTGGGGCTCGTTACTCCGCCGCTATGCCGGCGGCGGCGAGGTTTTGTTTCGTGGGCAGCGGCTTCTCGAGCGTCGCCCAATCGATCATGACGTCGCCGGCCATGTCTTCGTAGCGCAGCGCGCCGAGCGCCTCATACTTCGCACGCATCCGCTCGGTGAGCAGACCCACCCGCTTCAGGTTGGGCATGATGCGTTCGAACAAGAGTTCGCGGAACAGATTGATGACGACGCTGTCGAGGATGTGCTTGCGCGCGGCTTCGAGGTCGAAGCCCCATTCGCGCACCACGTCGAGCCCGAACAAGCGGTCGCGCATGACCAGGCAGGCCTCGTACGCGAACTCGGCGCGGTCTTCGATTTCCTGTTCCGGCAGCGCCTTGATCCAGTCTTCGAGATAGTTGACGCCGAACGCCACGTGCCTTCCTTCGTCGCGCATGACGAGCTCGACGATCTGCTTCAGCAACGGATCGCGGGTGGTGCGGATTTGCGTGCCGAAGGCAGCGAGCGCCAAGCCCTCGATGATCAACTGCATGCCGATGAACTTGAGGTCCCAGCGCTCGTCGGCGAGCACCTTGGAGATCAGCGCTTTCAGGTTCTTGTTGATCGGATAGATCATGCCGCAGCGTTGGCGCAGATAGCGGTGGAACACCTCGACGTGACGCGCCTCGTCGAAGGTCTGCGAGGCGGCATAGAGCTTGGCATCGTGAGTCGGCGCGCACGACACCAGTTGCGAGGCGACCAGCAGCGCGCCCTGCTCGCCGTGCAGGAATTGGCTCATGGTCTGGGCGTGCGATTCCCAGGCGAACCGCACTTTCTCACCGTGGCTCAACTGCTCGTATTGAGGAAAGCCGTTGAGCGCGCTGAACGTCGGATCGGATGGAAAGTCGCTGAGGTCGCAAGGCGCATCCCAGTCGACGTCGAGCGTCGAATTCCAATTGTGCGCCTTGCCGAGTTCATAGAGGCGCCGGATTTTCTGATTGGCGTTGTTGTAATCCCAGTTGAACGAGCCGGTGAGCGGGGTGTGGAAAATCTCGCGAATGGTTTCCACATCCTGCATCGTGAGCTTGTCGGCCAGATCGTCGCCCGGCGCGAACCTTTGCACGGTTTGCGGCGGCTCGGCGACAACAGTGACACGCATGAACGTTCCCCTGAAAGATGACACAAGCGTCAACTTCAACGAGAACGTGCGCGCGAATACCTGTCATTGATTTGGATCAATCAAGCGCGCCGAAACCAACACCGCGCTCCTACTCGGCGATCAACCCGGCGCAGTGTCCGCACGCGGGCATCGGCCGCGCATGCCGCGATGCAGCGCTACGCCCAGGCGGCGCTCAACTCTCCGCATCGTATTTCCTCTTCTGGCGGGAGCGGCCGCGCCCTGGGACGTGCGGGCGAAGCGACATGAGATAGGTGCGCGCCTCGGGCGGGCGTCGCTCCAGATCTGTGACCGTCAATTGATCTGTCGGTCCCTCCGCGCGCACGTGAAGGACCTCATTGCCCTCCCAGCCCTCCTCGGAGCGGTAGAGGCACACGCTCAGTCCGAGCGACGCGAGCTTGGCCGCCATCCAGCCGCCCCACGAAGGTGCGCCGTCCTCGCAGACCACATTGAGGATCAGCGAGCCCCGCGGACACGTCTTGGCGAGAACATTGGCGATGATTTGCGGCTTGTTGAACGGACTGACGAGCCCCTGGGAATCGCACGCGTCGATAATGACGGCGTCGAAGGCGCCATGATAGCTTTCGATGAACGAGATCGGATCGGCCGTGACCCAGTGCACGCTCTCGTGCAAGGCGAAATACTCCCGCGCGATCGGCTCCGCAGCGGGATCGATATCGAGCACCGTGATGCGATGGCCTCGCCGCGCGAGCATGGTGGCGAGACTTCCCCCGCCGCCGCCGATTATCAGCACATCGTGTGCGTTCGCCACCAAAAGCTTAGCGGCGTGAACGTAACCGAAGGTGCTGACGCCATCAGGGAGCATCAGTGTCTGCACGCTGCCATTGATGCAATAGAGCCGCGCGCCGTCGCTTTTGCGTTCAAGCACGCGGATGGGACCGAACAGGCCGTCGCGCCGGGCGAGTTCACGCGTCATCCTGCGTGGCGGCCGCTGAACGGATGCGCCCAGGCGCTCAGCCCGGACGTGACATGAAGTTGGCTGACGGATGCGCGTTGCTCCAAGATGTTCGCCGCCTAGACCTTTCTCACAAACAGCGACTTGAGCTTCATCGCGCCAATGCCATCGATGCGACAGTCAATATCGTGATCGCCGGCGACCAGGCGGATGTTCTTCACCTTCGTGCCGACCTTCACGACTTGCGACGAACCCTTGATCTTGAGGTCCTTGATGACCGTCACCGTGTCGCCGTCCCGAAGCACATTGCCGTTGGCGTCTCGGATGGCGCTGTCATCGGCTTCCGTCGGCTCGGCTTGGGGCGACCATTCGTGGGCGCACTCGGGGCAAACCAGCAGCGCGCCGTCTTCGTAGGTCAAAGACGACTGGCATTTTGGGCAGGGAGGCAAACTGGAGGCGCTCACTGATTTCGATCCTCTTTCGGCCGCCGCCGGCTGGTTTTGACCTATACATCGCTCGCCGCCGCGGCGCCGTCGAGCTTGCGCGCCGCGCCTGCACGATTGGGCTCAATCAATCGCAACAGGCCTTCAAGCAATTGCACTGGCCGCGGCGGACAGCCGCGAATGTGCAGGTCCACCGCAATGACTTTCGACACCGCGCCAACGACCGCATAGCTCTCGGCGAACATGCCGCCATCGACTGCGCAATCACCAACGGCGACAACCCATTTAGGTGAAGGCGTGACCGCGTAGGTCCGCTCCAGCGCTTCGCGCATGTTGTGCGTGACGGGACCCGTGACGAGGAGCACGTCGGCGTGGCGCGGCGAAGCGACAAAGCGGATGCCGAAGCGCTCGATGTCGTAGAAGGCGTTGCTGAGCGCGTGAATCTCAAGCTCGCAGCCATTGCACGAACCCGCGTCCACGTGCCGGATCGAGAGCGAGCGCCCGAGCTTGCGTCGCGCGGCCTTGTTGAGCCGAAGCGCGAGCCTCGCAAGCTCTGCGTCTTCAAGCTTGGGCTTCCGCTCCGTAAGCGGCGGCAGCACGAGGCCAGAGAGAAGGTATCTCCACATCAGAGGTCGTGCCCCGAGTAGGAACAATTGAAACTCTTATTGCAGAGCGGAAAATCGCCGACGATGTTGCCCTCGATTGCAGCTTCCAAGAGCGGCCATTGAAACCACGAGGGATCGCGCAGATGGCAGCGCGCGAGGGTCCCATCGGCATTGAGCCTCAGCCAAACCAGCACGTCGCCGCGAAACCCCTCGACCAGCGCCATGCCTTCGCCTGCCTGCAACGGCAAGTCGACGCTTAACGCGCCTGCGGGAAGCGCATCCAGCATGCGCTCGATCAGCGTCATGCTGTGTTCCGCTTCCCGGATGCGGATCCAGACGCGCGCGTCGACGTCGCCTTCCTCAAGCAGCGGAACGTCGGGGACGATGCTGTCATAGGGGGGATAAACCAGGACCGTGCGCGTATCGAAAGCCCGCCCCGATGCACGGCCGACAAATCCTCCAGCGCCGAACTGGCGCGCAAGCGCCGGCTTGACGGCGCCGGCGCCGACCGTGCGGTCCTCAAGCGAGGGGGTCTCATCATAGAGCGTGATCAAGCCGCGAAAGCGGCGGCGCCATTCTCGAAGGCCTTTGCGCAATTGAGCGGCGCCATTTGCGTCGATGTCGCGCGCAACGCCGCCTGGCGCGATGATGTCGCGCATCAGCCGATGGCCGAAGCATGCATCAGAGGCGCGTAGCACGCGTTCGCGCAGCACGCCGCACTGGGCGTGCATCATCACGAAGGCAGCGTCATTGCAGATGGCGCCAATGTCGCCGAAATGATTGGCGAGCCGTTCGAGTTCGGCCATGAGGCCGCGCAGCATCCGCGCGCGCGGCGGCGCTTCGACGCCGAGCGCTGCCTCCGCCGCGCGCGCGAACGCGAAGGCGTAGGCGACCGTGCTGTCCCCGGACACCCGCCCGGCAAGCTTTGCACCTTGTTGCAAGCCCGCGCCGGCCATCAAGCTTTCGACGCCTTTGTGCACATAGCCCAAGCGTTCTTCGAGCCGCACCACGGTGTCGCCTTGTGCGGTGAAGCGGAAGTGACCCGGCTCGATGATGCCGGCGTGGACCGGACCCACCGGAATCTGATGCAGGCTTTCGCCTTCCACCGGCAGGAATTGGTAGGGATCCCCTCTCGGCGCGCCTGGCGCGCTTCCAAGCGGAGCGCTCTTGCTCCATCGGCCGTGGTCGAGCCATGGCCGCGTGTCATTTGCGCCGATCGCTCGAAGTCCAAAGAGATCGAAGATAGCGCGTTCCAGCCGTATGGCCGGCGGGTGCAGCGCGCCGCTCGAGGGATAGGCGCCATCGGGGCACTCGAGACTCATGACCGCGATCTCACGCGCGACTTCATCGAGGAGCGCGAGGTGGACGCAATCGGCTTCGCCCCAAAGGCCCAACAATGTCAGCGCGCCGTCACCCAATGCGATGCCGGCGTCGCGCCAACCTGATGCTGAGACTTGTGCTCGCGGCCAGGGGCCATGGCCGGCGATCGCCGCGCCATTCTTGGTGAGTTCAGCGAGCTTCATCCGAGCGCTCGCGCCACAGCTTGAAACCAAGCGACCAGGGCGGAGGGAAGGAAGACCCCCGCTGCGAACACCAAAGCGAGATGGGCAAACATCGGCAGATAGGAGGCCTTGACCGGCGCCCGAGAACCCGAGGGCTCGCCGAAGGCAACCGAAGTGACGCGCAACATGAGCGCGCCGAAGGCGATGAGGAGGCCGAAGGCGAGCGTGATCGCCAGCAGAGGCGCGCGCGCAAAGGTCGAGGTCAGAATCAGGAACTCGCTCATGAAGACGCCCGACGGCGGCAGGCCCGCAATTGCGGCGACGCCCGCGATGAGCGTCCAGCCAAGTATCGGATGGGTTTCGGTCAAACCCTTGATGTCGGCGATGCGCTGTGTGCCCTTCACCTGCGCGACGTGCCCGACCGAGAAGAAGATCGCGGACTTGGTGAGGCTGTGCATCGTCATGTGTAGGAGCCCCGCGAAATTGGCAAGCGACCCGCCCATGCCGAAGGCGAAGGCAATGATGCCCATATGCTCGATCGAGGAATAGGCGAAGAAGCGTTTGATGTCGCGCCGGCGGTAGAGCATGAACGCGGCGAACACGACCGAAACGAGGCCCAAGAGCGCCATGAGCGGACCGGGCGCGATGGCATGCGCGTTGGCCGCCAGCAGCAATTTGAACCGCAGCACCGCATAAAGGGCGACGTTCAGGAGAAGGCCCGAGAGCACCGCTGAGATCGGCGTGGGGCCCTCGGCATGGGCGTCGGGAAGCCATGCATGCAAAGGCGCGAGCCCCACTTTGGTGCCGTAGCCCAAGAGCAGGAATACGAACGCGACGTTGAGCAAGGATGGATCGAACCGAGCGACGTTCTCGATGAGGACCGTCCAGATCATGCCGTCCGCGCCTTCGCCGACGACAGGACGCGCGGCCATGTAGACGAGAATGGTGCCGAAGAGCGCGAGTGCGATGCCGACGCTGCCCAGAATGAAATACTTCCACGCCGCTTCGATCGCCTCTGGCGTCCTGTAGATGCCGACCATCACCACAGTGGTCAGCGTCGCAAGCTCGATCGCCACCCACATGAGTCCGATATTGTTGGCGAGAAGCGCCAGGTTCATGCCGAACATCATGACCTGGTAGAGCGCGTGATAGAATCTGAGATAGGCGGGCGTCAGGCGTCCGATCTCAATCTCGTGGCCGATATAGCTGGCGCTGAAAACCGAGGTGGTGAAGCCGACGAAGGCGCTCAAAGCGATGAACGTGATGTTGAGATTGTCGACCAGAATGTAGTCCCCCGCACGCTCGGGATGGACGAAGAGCGCAGCCGCCGCGGCCAAGGTGATGAGAGAGGCCGCTACATTGAGCCAGGCCCCTAGCCGATATGACGGCATCAGCGCCAAGAGCGCGGCCGCAATGGCAGGTGTGGTGAGGATCGCCAGCACCGGATCGAACGATTGAAATGGCGCTGGCAACGTCACTGCCGTTCTCCGCGGAAGCGGTCGAGCGCGTGCAGGTCAACGGTGTCGAAGCGCTCGCGAATGCGGAAAAGGAAGACGCCGATGACGATGAGCGCGATCAGCACGGAGAACGCGACGCTGATCTCGACGACGAGCGGCATCCCTTTCGCGCCCGTGGCCGCGAGGATGAGGCCGTTCTCGAGCGACATGAAGCCGACGATCTGGCTGACCGCATTGCGGCGCGTCACCATGATAAGGAGGCCAAGCAAGATGACGGCGAGCGCGAAGGCGAGGTCTTCCCGCGCCAGCGGATCGGCGCCCGCCGTCACGCGCAGCATCACCATCATGGAGAGCGCAACGAGCCCCATGCCAGCGAGCATGGTCGGTCCGATCCCGCCCACGGTCTCGATCTCGCGATGGATGCCCATGCGGCGGACCATGTTGTGGAGCGCGACCGGGATGATGCCGGCCTTCAAGACGAGCGCTATGGCGACGGTCACGTAAAGGTGCGGCGCATTCTGAACATAGGCTTGCCAGGCGACGGAAGTCGACAAGACGACCGCGTGCAGTGCAAAGACATTCAGGAGCGCGTAGATGCGATCCTGATAGAGCAACATGAAACTCACCAGGACGAGGCTGCCAGCCAGGACGTGGGCGATGTCGAAGGCCGAGCCAAGCATCGTCACATGCCCTCCGAGACGAAACGCAAGAGCACAGCCAAGAGCGCGAGCATGAGCGCTGCGCCGATGAAATCCGGGGCGCGGAAGACGCGGAGCTTGGCGATCGAGGTTTCGAACAAGGCAAGTGCTGCCGCGCAAACCGTCAGCTTGGCGAGGTAGGTCGCTGCGCCGATCGCCAACTCGCGCCCGTCGCTTTGGGCAGGCGCGATGCCCCACGGCAGGAAGACGCAGGCGATCAAGGAAACATAAACGACGAGCTTCAACGACGAAGCCAGTTCGATGAGCGCCAAGTGCCGGCCGGAATATTCGAGCACCATCGCCTCGTGCACCATGGTAAGCTCGAGATGCGTCGCTGGATTGTCGATCGGCATCCGCGCATTCTCGGCGATCGCCACCATGATGAGGGCGATGAGCGCAAGCGCGAGCGAGACGCGAATCCCCACTTCCGGGCTTTGCATGAATTCGGCAATGGTCGAGAGCTGCGTAGAGCCCGCGATGAGCGCAAGCGTGAAGGCGATCATGATGAGAGCAGGCTCGGCAAGGGCGGCGATCATCCCCTCGCGGCTTGCGCCGATGCCTCCGAACGCAGTGCCGACATCCATGCCGGCAAGCGCAAGGAAGAACCTCGCACCGCCTAAGAGCGCGACGATGGCGATAAGATCGGCGGTCCAGGAAAACATGAGCCCGGCCGCAAAGGTCGGCACGAGCGCCGCCGCAATCCAAGTCGCGGAGAAGATGAGGTAAGGCGCGGCGCGAAAGAGCCACGAGGCGTTTTCGGCGATGGTCGCTTCCTTGCGGATAAGGCGCAGGAGATCGCGATACGGCTGGAAGATGGAGGGCCCTCGGCGGCGTACGAGGCGCGCTTTCAACACGCGCACGACCCCGGTGAGAAGCGGCGCCGCCATGAGCACGAGGGCCATCTGCGCGCCCTGAACCAGGAGATCGTGGAGCGTCAGGGCCATAGCGCAAGCGCCAGTAAGAGGACGATGAGCAATGCGAAGACGAGGCTCAGATAGCGCCGGATGGTGAGGAATTGCAGCTGGTTGAGCTTGTCGGCGGCAAAGGCGACGAGCCCGGCGATCGGCGCATAGAGTACGTCCCAGATGCGATCGCGCACCTCGACGCGAAAGCGCGCGGGCTCGTCCGCGCCGGGCGCGGGCATCTCCACGTCTTCGCGCGCACGAAACACGAAGTTTGCGAAGACTCGGCGAATGGGCTGGCCCATGGAGCCTGCGCCGTATTGCGTAGCCGGGCTCGGATCGGGATAGCCGCAATCCCAAGCGGGCGTGCGCCGCAAGGCGCGGGACGCCAGCCAGTGAATAGCAAGCATGGAGAGTGTCATCGACGCGACGGCGAAGCCCAGGACCAACAAGCCGTTATAGGAACTGTGGCTCTCGGCGATCGGCACGATCGAAAGCCAGGCTTCGCTTGTCTGCACCGGCATTCGCGCGCCGAGCGCAAGCTCGGCAACGGGCGCGAGCGCATCCATGACGAATCCCGGAAGCACGCCTGCGATGAGGCACGCCGCAGCGAGCGTGAGCATTGCACTCTGCGACCACAAACTGGTTTCCTTGGCGGCGGCCGCGTGATCGCTGCGCGGGCGTCCGAGAAACGAGACGCCAAAGGCGCGGACGAAACAGGCGCCGGCGAGCGCGGCCGACAGCGCCAATAATCCCCCTACGCCCGGCACCAGGATTTTCAGCGGCCATTGCTGGAGTTCAGGGCTCAAGAGAATGGCTTGGAGCGTCAGCCATTCCGAGACGAACCCGTTGAACGGCGGTACGGCAGAGATGGCGACACTGCCGACCAGAAAGGCAAATGCCGTCGCCGGCATGCGATGGATGAGCCCGCCAAGCTTGTCCATGTCGCGCGCGCCTGTGGCTTCAAGCACTGCGCCTGAACCGAAGAACAAGAGACTCTTGAAGAGGCTGTGATTGAAAGCGTGGAAGACGGCGGCGGTGAAAGCGAGTGCGGCTGGACCGCCAAGTCCGTTGGCTTGAAAGGCGAGCGCAAGCCCCAGGCCCACGAAGACGAAGCCGATGTTCTCGATCGTGCTATATGCGAGCACCCGCTTCAGATCGTTTTGGATGACTGCAAAGAGAACGCCGAGGACTGCGGTGAGGCCGCCGACTGCCAGCACGATCAGGCCCCACCACCATTCGGACGGGCCCGCGAGATCGAAGGCGATGCGGATGAAGCCGTAGACCGCGACTTTGGTCATGACGCCGCTCATCAGCGCCGAGACATGCGCAGGCGCTGCCGGGTGGGCGAGCGGCAGCCAGACGTGCAAGGGCGCAAGCCCTGCTTTCGATCCTGCACCGATGAGCGCAAGCACAAGAATAGCCGCGGCAATGGGCTGAGGCGGCGCATGCGCACCCATGGACGCGAAATCATAGCCGCCGGCTGGGCCGGCGAGCAGGCCGAAGGCGAAGAGGAGCGCGAGCGTGCCCAGGCTCGCCATCAGGATGTAGATGTAGCCCGCGCGCGCATTGCCCTCTTGGCGATGGTGCGCCATCACCAGCGCCCAGGATGCGAGCGACATAAGCTCCCAGCCGATCAAGAATGCGAACGCATCGCCGGCGAGCACGACGACATTCATGGCGGCGAGAAAGAGCGGATAGAAGGGCAGCACGCGTCCGCGCGCGCTTTCATGGCGCCCATAGCCCAGCGCAAACCATGAGGCGCCGGCCGAACCCAAATTGACGATGACGAGAAAGGCGCCGGAGAGCGCGTCGAGCCGGAAATGGGCGCCGAGCCAGGGGAGCCCCAACGGCAGCACGATCGCTTCTGGCGCATCGCCGCGCAGAAGCTGCGTTGCGCCCGAGCCCGCCAGGATCGCTGCAACGACAAAGGCGAGGCCATAGATGAGGGCGTTCGAGAGCTTCGCGCGGAATGTGAAGAGCGCGAGCGGACAGAGCGCAAGAAGTGCGGCAATGCACCAAAGGCTCGCGGCCAGGGGCGGCGGCGTCAACGCGGCAGTGTCGGCGAGCGCTGCGTTCATTTGCGCCCCCGCTTGGGCTTGAGACGAACGCCGCGACCCCCGCCGCTGCTCGACGCGTTCTCGCCAATGAGCTCGATGCCGGCGGCGTCGAGCGCGCCGATCAGTTTCGTCAGTGAATCGACGTTGCCGCGGATGACGCCTTCGCTCGCCTCCATGCGTTGGATGGTCGGCACCGAGAGCCCCGCGCGCTCCGCGAGTTCGCGCTGGTCGAGGCTGGCGAGCGCGCGCGCCGCCCGGAGCTGCGCCGCAGTTATCATGTCTCAGCCATCATTTTTTGGTGTTCGTACATCGAAGAGCGCGATTCGCCAACCCAGCCCGCGCGCGTCGCCAGCCTTGCTTTACGCGTCGCGACATCGCCGTGACGCTTGGAAGAGGCGGCCGGATCGAACCGTCGCGATAACTGGCGAGACTTGCCGTTCAGCTCCGGCGATCTGTGGCGATAGTCAGCGCCAGATGGCGACCCCTCATTCCCACTCAATTCTCTATCAATCTAGCGCCACCTTTCGCCTTCGCTCGGTGAGCTAGCGACATTTGAGGGCGTGCCGTCAAGCGCGCCGTAAATGGAAAATGCTCACGTCGCCACCCTGCTTTTCATCGCAAAGTGACTTAGCAATTTGCACTTTCGTGGAGCGTTATTGACGATACCACGTTTGCCCCTGACGCGGTGGTTCGATCAGGCTCTATTCCACAGCCATCGTGCTCGCCACCGTCAAGGGACGCCTTCGGCTCTTCGCCCTGGACGCTGGCTTGCGCGCGATGGCGGACCAGAAGGGTCGGGACGCGGAGCGCGTCCCGTGTCTCGTTCGACCTCACGCCCTACTCGGGCAGAGGTCGAACACGGAGCGTTGGGCTTTAGAAGAGGTCGCGTTGCCGCTCGTCCATCCGGCGCGCGCGCTTGACGCGTTTGGGTTGGGACTGCGCCTTGGCAAGCTTGGCGATCCGCTCAGATCGTTCACGGCGCTCCTCAAATCGCCCTCGCCCCTCAAACTTTAACAAGGCGTCTTCAAGCTGGTCCAAATCAGCCTTTCGCCAAAACACCATGTTCCGGAAGATCACCGGGGCGGGAAATCCGGGAATACCACTCTGGCGCGCTCGCCAGAGGGTCACCAGGCTCACGCAAAGATCCTCAGCGATCACCTTCTGCGGCACGAGGTCTTTGGGAAATTTCATGGAGCTCGATAAGGCCTCAGTTGGATGTCGCGCGTGACGAGCACGCGCACAGAGGCGCCGGCCCGCACGCGCAGCGTGGGACGCACCTGCAATTCGCGATCAATGATTCGGCCGCCGGTGCGCGCGGCCTCCGCTGCGGCGGCATCGCCAACGCTCTGGCCGAGGCTGCCTTCATCATCATTCTGCGCGTTGTCGGCGACGACGCTAACGATCGCCGACATTGCGACAGCGCCCGCGAGCCGTCCGAGATGATTGTCCGTGCGGTCGCGCACGCCTGAAGCGCCTGACGGATCGGCGCCTTGCATGCCGCGCAGGCTGATCGACCAACCATTGGGGAAGATCAGCCTGTTCCAAACCAGGAGCAGCCGCCGATCGCCATAGGAAGGCGCGGCGCGATATTCGCCGATCAGGCGCGCACCCTGCGGGATCAGCAGATAGTCGCCGCTCACGCTATCATAAACATTTGACGTGACTTGCGCGATCACGGCGCCGGGGAGATCGGAATTGAGCGCCGTCACCAATGCGGCGGGAATGACCGATCCTGAGATGAGTTCGTATCGAGAACGCGGCGGCACAAGTTGCGCATCCAGCCGGGTCTCATCTTCACGCACAGCGCCGCGCGCTTGATCGCGGCCACCGAAAATGATCGGCGACGAACGTGCCAGCGTTTGTGGATCAGGCGCGGCTGCCGCGCCGCTGGGAGAAGGCGCATTGCTACGCCAATTTGCGTCCTGCGGCGACGCGAGTTCGGCGGCCGGCGACGGCGGATGATCGCCCCAGATGATGTCTTCGGGCGGATCGAGCCGACCTTCGGGAAGATTGGAAGCTGCGTATTGGCCGGGCGCATTGCGAATGGATTCTGGCGGCCCGCCTGCAGCCGCGACGGCATCCGCTTCCGCCGCACTGCGGCGCGGATGTTCGCTCAGTCCGTAAAACAGCGCGAGCGTCACGACCGAAGCTGCGGCTATCGCGCCGGCCAGCAAAACCTTGCGCGAAAGACGACGGGGACTTGGCGCACGCGCGCGAATAGACAAGTCCGGACCCGGAATCTGCGGCGCCGATGTGAGCGTGCTCATCAGGGCCTCCCGATCCGGCGCGCTGGCGGCGGGTCAGCGCTTTCGCGCTCAATGCGCACGATGACTGGCGCGCGCGTGCCGAGCCGGAGTTCGGCGACATCGAAAACGCGATCGACCATGTAGCGATCGCCCTGGAGGCGGTAGTTCACCAGCTCCACCCCTTCTCCCGTGATGACAAAGAGCGGCGGCAGTTCGGTCGAGGCGGCTTGTGGCGGCATCTCGATCCAGGTGCGCCGTCCATCGTCGAAAACGCGCGTGGGAAGCCAAGCGGGCCGTTGGCCGCGCGTTGTACGGATGCGATAGCTGAACTGTAAATCGCCAACATTCGCGGTTGGCGCCGCGCGCTCAGGGTAGCACCAGGCAATCTCGGTCGAATACGTCTGCCCCGATTGTGCAACTGCTTCGATCGTATAGGTGCGGCGGCTCGTAACCAGCACAATGTTCGTGCGGAGGTTCGCCGCCTGCGGCTTGACCAGAACGATGGTGCGCCCGTCCACTTCGGCTTCCGCTTGCGCCTCCGTCACCATCCAGCGCGCCGTGTCGCCGGCGGCGACATCGTTAAGCGTTTCGCCTGGCTCCAGCAGAATTGCCGAGATGAAGTTGGGGTTGGTATAGAGTTCGTAGATTGCGCCTGGTGCGTAGGTGTAGATTTGGCGCGCTTGCGCGAAGCTCCGCGCCTCCGGCCTTTGGCGCGCGGCGCCATTGGCAGCGGCAAGCGTCTCCACGGATGTCCGGCTGCGCCGCGATGACAGCGGCGCTGGCGCGGCGGCGTTGATCGCTGGGCATTGGCCTGCCGCCCCTTGCGCCAGCGCCACTGGCGCAAAGCTGAAGGTCGCAATGGCGCTTGCGAGTAGGATCGATCCTGCTTTCATCGCACGCGGCTCCAGGAGAATTCGGAAATCAGGAGTCCCAACGGGTTGCTGGCGATCTCGTCCGCAGTGCGTGGCCGGCGTGTCGTCACCGTGAATACGCCCGAATAGGCCTGTCCGTCGGGCGACCCAGTCGCGTTGGTCTCACGCTCGATCCATGAGACTTCCCAGGAATTGTCCGAACGCTGAATGATCGACCGGATATGCACCGTGCGCCCGACACGGCCGAGACTGAGAAACGGATCGTCTTCGCGCGCGATTTCGGTCAGTTGTGCGGCCGCTTGCGGCGTCAGGAACTTGTAGGCCTCCAGCCAATTTTCGCGCAGCACAACGCCATCGGTCGGCAGTCCGCGCACGAGCCTTACAAATCGTCCCAGATGGTACGCGGTCTGCGCGTCGTTGGCGCGCCACTCGCCGCTCGCGGCGCGAACATTCATGACTTGACCCTCGGGGCTCACTTCCACGACATGCACAAAGGTGCGCTGCTGGAGCGCGACGATCGTCAGCGCCAGCGCGAGACCCGCCGAGAGCGCCAAACCCGCGACCGCCATCATGCGCCAGGCGCGCGCCGAGATGACGGCTGCGCCCATCCGGCGATCCCATTCCTGGCGCGCCCGCTTGTACGGCGTATCGCCTTCTTCTCCCGCATATGACTGAGCGGGCGCCGTGAAAGGCGTCTTCATGGATTGCTTCCCCCAGATGGCGCCGGCGGCGGCGACGGTTTTGGCTGCATGCCCGCATAGTTGATCGCAGGACGCGCGGCGCCGCCGCTGCCGCTGCCGCTGCCGCTGCCGCTGCCGCCTCCTCCACTGCGTTTGGATATGGAGCGCCCAATAGCGCCGCCGGCGCGACCAATGAGGCTCGCACCGCCCATCGCCATTCGGGTCGCAATCAAGCCGCCACCGCCGGCGATGACTGTCGCGCCGAGCCCGGTACGGAACGCATCGGCGCCAGAAAGATGCGGCTGGCCCTGCACCACTTCGCTGGCGAGCACCGGCCCGAACCAAGCGAGCGCCATGACGGTCAAACCGAACAGCAACACATTGAGCGCGCCGCCTGCATCGAGCGTCAGCGTCGCCGGTAGCGAATTGACGAACGTAATCGAAATCGACGCGACAAAGCCCAAAACAAAGAGCCGCACCGCCGAGCCGACCACCCAGCCAAGCGGTCGCTCCGCGATCCAGGCCGTGCCACTGAAGACGCCCCACGGCAGCGCAATGAACGCAGCCAGGCTTCCGAGCTTGAACGCGATCAGCACCACGAAGAGCTGCAGCGCGAGCAGGAAGAAGCCGATCATCACGAAGAACGCCGCCACATAGATCGTGATCAGCGGTATGAAGTCCGTGATGATGTTCATGCCCTCGCCCAGCACGACCGTGCGCCCAAAGAGTTCCGTGCCGATACTCGCGATGCGGCCGGGATTGTGCAGATCAGCGAGCGTCAGGGACGAGCCGCCCGCACGCAGTCCAAGCAAGGCGCCGGAATGGTTGATCGCAGTGGCGAGTATGTTCCAGTTGTTGATGAGGAAGGCGAAGAAGCCAATGAACAGCACCTTCCGGAAGAAGGGTGCGAGCGGGGCTTCCTGCATCAGCGCCCATTGCACGCCCGCCAATACGATCGAGATGACGATCAAGGCGTTCAGCACATAGGTCACGTCGCCCTGGATCAAGCCAAAGCCGTTGGAGGCCATGGCCAAAAACTGGTCGAGAAACGAATTGACCTGTGCGGGGTCCATCGGCAGCGCGCCTCCTTCAGAATGCCGTGCGCGCCGGCGTCAGATCGCCGCCGCGTTGCGTGGGAAAGGCGCGCCGCTGGATCTCGGTGGCGCGTTGCTCGCGCGCGAGCCGTTCCATCCGCTCGGTTTCAAGCGCGCGGCCCTGCGCGATGAGTAGAGCATTCATCTCGGCCAATTGGCTGGCCTGGATGCCAAGAAGCTGATTGGACGCCTGAATGGCGCCGGTTTGTCCTTCGGCGGCGCTCGAAGATTGCAGAGCGCGATCGATGTGTCCGCGCGTCTGTTGAATCCGCTGCGCCGCTCTCGCTTCTGCTTCCATGGCGCGCTCAAGGCTTTGCCGGCTCTGGCTCATCCAGGCGTCCGACTGCGAAAGGACGCGATCGAGGTCAAAGTCCTCCCAGGTTTCCGGATAGAGCGTGCGCAATTGATCGCCGAGCTGATTGGCCTCGAACGCGATTCCCTGAACGCTTTGAAACAGGGCGCGCGCCTCGCCGATCGATTGCGACAGCTCCGGTGACAATTGCAGAGGGTTCTGGCGCAACATGGCCGACGCCTGTTCGATCTGCTGCACCTGGTTGCGCAATTGCTCGACCATGTGGCTGACCTGCATGATCGATTGCGCGAGGTTCGCTGGATCGATCACCGGGATTTGCGCGCGCGCATCGCGCGCCGGCGTGACGGCAAGACCCAGTATCAGAATACCGGCGCAAAGGGCACGGAGCGTTTTCCTCATCTCATTCTCCTATTCGGCAGCCATGGCCGCGACCTTCGCGGGCGGCGCATGTCGGTTGGTTCTCACCGCCTCGAAGCGGCGAATGGCGTCAGCGGCGTCGCGCTGACCACGCAGTTCGAGCCAAGCAGCCGCAAATCCGCCGCGGCCATGCTCGACCAGAACGCGATCCATCAAAGTGTGGTCTTCCGGACGCGATGCGCCGACAAACGCCAACGCCGCAGGGCCAAGCCCCAACTCGAACAAGCGGCGGCCATCGCGGCTTACGAGGTAATAGTCTCGCTTGGGCGTCGCGCCCGCGATCAACTCGATCTGGCGCGCGTTGAGGCCGAGCGCGCGATAGAAGTCCTGGCTATGCGGTTCACGCGCGCGGTCATTAGGCAGAAAGATGCGCGTGGCGCAGGCTTCGATGATCGTTGATGCGATCGGCGATTGCTCGACATCCGCCAGCTCCTGACTGGCGAATACGACGGCGACGTTGCGTTTGCGAAGCGTCTTCAGCCAATCCTGGATCTGGCTGGCGAAGAAGGCGTCTTTCAGGAACAACCACGCCTCATCCAGAACCAGCATGGTCGGACGTCCGTCGAACCGTCGCTCAAGCGCGTGGAAGAGCGCGCCGAGGACGGCGCCCGCCGCGTGCTTCTGGCGCAGCAGCTCGTCCATCTCGAAAGCCTGCACGGCGCCACGCGTGAGCGTGGAGGCGTCGTGATCGACAAGACGACCAAACGGACCCGATTGCGTATAGGGCTGTAGCGCGGCGCGCGCGCTTGCATCCTGCACAAGCGCAGAAACGAGCGTTAATGTGCGATCCTCACGAGGACGCTCGCCGAGCAGTTCAACAACACGCCAAAGCTCAGCCCGCAGTTCAGGCGACATGGCTACATTGGCGGCGGCAATGAGACCAGCGAGCCACTCGAGCGCCCATGCCTTGTCTTCGACGCCTTCAAGCCGCTCCAACGGCTGCAAACCCAAGGCATCTTCCTCGCCAAGATCGAAGAAGTCGCCTTTGAGACCGAGGATCGTCGCCCGCGCGGACCGTCCCTTGTCGAAGAGATAAAGCTGAGCGCCGGGATAGCGCAGCCATTGCGCCGCGAGCGTCGCCAGCAACACCGACTTGCCGCTGCCGGTCGGGCCAACGATCATGGTGTGGCCGACATCGCCGACATGCAGATCGAGCCGGAACGGCGTTGCGCCATCGGTCGCCGTCAGCATCAAAGGCGGACCATCAAGATGCGCATTGCGTTCTGGGCCCGCCCAGATCGCGCTCAATGGCAAGAGATGCGCGAGGCTCGGGCTCAACAGAACCGGCCGGCGCGCATCGGCGTAGGCTTGGCCGGGCAGAGACCCGAGCCATGCCTCCACTGCGTTGACGCTTTCTACCTGCGTCACGAAACCAAGGCTGTCCGTGACCTGTTGAATCTGGCGGACGGCTTCGTTCGCCGCTTCTTCGTCGGCGTCGGCGACAATGATGGTGAGCGTTGCGAAGCCTGCGCTGACCGCGTCGGCGCCCAATTCCTGAAGCGCATGGTCGGCGTCTTCGGCCTGATTGGCCGCGTCATTGTCCATCAGCAGCGCCTCTTCGCGGAACAACGCCTCCCGAAGCAGCGTCAGCAATCCCTTGCGCTTGGAGAACCAACGCTTGCGGATACGCTCCAACTCGCGGCGCGCATCTTCACGATCCAACGGAATGAAGCGGCTCACCCAGCGATAGGACAGTGGCAGCCGATTGAGCGCGTCGAGCAATCCTGGCTCTGTTTCTGTGACAAAGCTCCGGACAGATATGACCTTGAGGTGATGCGCGCCGAGCATCGGCGACAGCCCGCCGAGAAGCGGAGCATCACTCAAGAGCGCATCAAGATGAAACGGCGTGTGCGGCTTGGCGACGCGATGGGGCCGATCCGAGATGCAATCGTGCAGATAGGTCAGCGTCTCCTCATCGCTGAGCCAGCGCGCCTCCGGACAAAACGTCTCCAACAACGCCAGCAGAGAATCGGTCTCCTGCGCGTAGCGTTCAAGATGATGGCGGTAGTCGATCTGCGGCCCTGCTTCGGCGCCGCCCTCGAACAGAAAGCCCTCCATCTTTGTTTGCCGTTCGGCTGGCGGCAGCCAGGTGAGCGTGAAGAAATGGCGGCTCTCAAAACGCGCTCCCGCTGCCTCAAAGACGGCGCGGCGCTCTTCATCGATCAACCACGAGAGCGCATCTGGCCAAGCGCCATCGGGATAGCCCGGCGCCGGCGCGCGGCGCGCTTCAACATGCAAGCACCATCCAGACCCAAAGCGCCGCAACGCGTTGTTCAGGCGTGCGCTTACGCCCATCAATTCCGACGGCGTCGATGAATCGAGATCGGGACCGCGGAACACCGCTGTGCGCTGGAAGGCGCCATCCTTGTTGAGGACAATGCCCGGCGCGATGAGCGCGGCCCATGGCAGATAGTCCGAGAGCTTGGCGTTGTTGTCGCGATAGGGCCGTAAATCAAACATTGCGGGGATCCATCATCGATCACGCTCCCAGGTAAGAAGGCTTGGCGAGATGGCGCGGCCAGGTATCGAGAAACCATGGATCGCGCGCCGCCGCCCATGCCGCCGCGCCTTGCAGCAACGCCCACAAAGGAAAGGCGATGAAGGGCTGTTGCAGACCGAACCCGATCGCCGCGCCGACAGTGGCGTTGAGAATCGCAAAGGCGCGCGGCACGCCGCCCAGCAGGATTGGACGCGTGAGCGAAGTCCGCAGCGGGATGCGATATCCCTCGGGTTCAAGATCAGCGCTCATCAGATCACCGCGCCGCCCGCAAATCCGAAGAAGTCGAGGAAGAACGAAACCGCGGCGAACATTATGGCGATGCCAAGCCCGACGAAGGCCAGCTTGCGCACGCCGCCACCGCCTTCCGAGAAGATGATGGTGACGCCCGCAATCACGATCGCGATGACCGCCGCCGCGCGCGCGACCGGCCCGGTGATCGAATCCACAATCTGTTCGAGCGGACCTTCCCATGGCATGCCGGAGCCCGCCGCATAGGCCGGCGCGGCCAGCGCCATGAGCGCCAACGTCACCGCGCCGACCCTGACAACCTGTTTCCTATTCATGCGACGCCCCTTCGCTTTCGGTGGGTTCAAGAATTTCGGTGATGACACGGCCTCCCTCGCGCCTGGCGATGAAGACGACCATGTCGACAGCCTGTGTGATCAGACGCTTGGGCGGTGTCGCCCGCGCTTCCATGCAAAGGTCTTCGAGACGCGAGAGCGCGTCCGCAGCAGAATTGGCATGGACCGTCAGAAGCCCGCCCGGATGGCCGGTATTCCAGGCCTTCAGCACTTCAAGCGCAGCGCCATCGCGCACCTCGCCAACGACGATACGATCCGGCCGCAAGCGCAGCGTCATTTGCACGAGATCGCGCATGGTAATGGGCGGTTCGGTGCGCTTCGCCAGGAGCTGCACGGCATTCGGGCTGGCGCATTGCAGTTCCGCCGTGTCTTCGAGGATGACGACACGCGCATCGCGAAACACCGGCTCGGCCAGGAGCGCATTAAGCAGCGTGGTTTTGCCCGAGCCCGTGCCGCCAGCGACAACGATGTTGCGCTTGCCGTGCAGCGCGTCGCCAATCCGCCTTGCCTGCTCGGCCGTTGCGATCCCATCGCGCACATAGTCCGCGAGCGTGAAGATCGTTGTGGGTCGCTTGCGGATCGCAAGGATCGGCGCATCAACAAGCGGCGGCAGCAGCGCTTGCACGCGCGCTGCGCTATCCGGAAGGATCGTCTGCAGCGCCGGCCGATGCTCGCCGACAGTCTCTCCCGCTTCGTGCGCGATCAGACGGATTGCGGCTTCGCGGTCCTGCGGCGACAGAACATGCGCTGTTGCGACCAGCCCGGCGTCAATACGATCCAGCCATAGCCTGCCATCAGCGTTAACCAGCGCCTCGACCACATCAGCCGCTTCCAGCGCTTCGGCGATCGCCGGCCCAAGCGCGCGGGCCAGGGCTGAACGGCGGCGCGCGGCGCCAATGGAGACAAGCGACGCGTTCATGCGCTCACCTCGCCATTGGCCATTTCCGTATTCTGGGCTCTTCCAGCCAATGCTGAGGCCGCGCCCAGCGATTTGCCTGGACCAAGGGCTTGCGTGACGAAATCGAGGAAGCGCTCAAAGCGCGCTTCTGCGCTGGCGGCTGCGCTCTCCTCCATTTCCTCGTCGATAGGCGGATTGTGTTCGAGCCACACCCGTACGAAGAGCAGCAATATCTCCTTGATGATGAGGCTTTCGCCGATCGCCTTGTCGAGGCGGAGATCAACACGGCTTAGACGCCGGTCGGGGCCTTCATCCTTGGTCGCGCCTTCGCCACGTTCGAAACGCGCTTTGACCGCCTCGGCGACCACGCTTGATTCCGAGCGGTGCTGATCGCGCGCAATCCTGCGGATGCGCGTTTCGAGATCGCGCGGCAGATAAACGGTGATGCCTCCACGCGCCATACGGTTACAATCTCTTCGATTGGGCGACGCGATCGTCGCCGGCATCTGCCTGGTTCGCGACAACGCCTTGCGATGGATGCGGCAGCGGCGCGCCCGTTTCATCTACGAAGCCAGCCAGAGCCAGTTGCGAGATCGTGGTTGCGCCTTTGGAGAAGAGGTCGGGCTGCGCCGCCGGCGCCGCCGCAAGCACAGGCTTTGCACGCGGCCTTTTCATCGGCAGCGGAATGGCGCCGAGGGCGCGCACATTCGACCAATCATGCGCCGTGGTGAGTTTGGCGCTGCTCTGTGCTGGCGCCGCAAGCCGCTCCACAAACACCGGCTCACGGTCGAATTTCAATTTCTTGGTCCTGAGCGGTTTGGCGCCGGCGACAAATATGAGCTGTTCATCGCGCGGCAAGGCGCGCACGTCGCCCGGCAACAGAAGCGCGCGGCGCTCTTCGCGAATGGTGGTCGATCCGCGCGCCCCGAGAAGAGAACGCGGACGCTTCAGCGTCTCGCTTTCTCGCAACTCCCACACCTCGCCTGCCATTTCGGCGATGCGTTTTGCTGTCTCGGTGTCTGACGCAGCGAATGACGTAACGATATGACAATTGTCGAGAATGACATTGTCCCGGCCATAGGCCTTGGTCAGGTGGTTGAGGCTCTGGGTGACCAACAACGCCTTGAGCCCATAGCCGGCCATGGCGCCCATCATGGTTTCGAAGAAGGGCATCCGCCCGAGCATCGGGAATTCGTCGAGCACGAGGATGAGGCGATGGCGTTTGAGGCGACCAAGCGAGTCCGCGCTCTGATCCTCCATCAGGGCGCGCGCGATCTGGTTCACCAGCAGGCGCAGCAGAGGCGTCAAGCGGATCGCATCCGATGGCGGCGGCTGTAGGTAGAGTGTCACCGGCCGATCGGCGCACATGAGATCGCCGATGCGGAAATCCGAACTGGCTGTGTTGCGCGCGACGATCTCGTCCGCGAAGAGACCAAAGAAACTTTCGGCCGTCGCCTTCACGCCCGCCTTGAGACGATCTTCGCCCGCAAGGAAAGATTCAGCGGCGTGCAATACTTCCGGATGCACTTCCGGCTTTCCCGAAAGCGCGTTCAAGCGATGCAACGTGGATTTCATCGCCAGCGCCGTGGCGTCGAGGTCGCGCAGCTTCTCGCGCACAACAGAAAGCGTCTTTCGCTCCTCCGGCTCGACGTAAAGCACATGCAGGATGACGCCGACGAGAATGTTCTTCGCCGAACGGTCCCAGAAGTCTTGGTTGCGGCCATCACCGTGCGGATCGACGAGAATCTCGACGATGTTTTGCACATCGCGGATTTCGTTGGCGCCCTTGCGCACTTCGAACAGCGGATTGAACGTCGCGGAATCCATGCGCGTCGGCGCGAACCGTAGCACTGGGCCAAAAAGTGCGCGGAAGCCGGACGTTCCCGGAAATCCGTGGCCCGCATCGCCGTCCGCGAGTTCGCCCTTAATGTCGAGCACCAGCGCCGAGTGTGGCCACGCGAGCAGGGTCGGCACGACATGACCGCGCCCCTTTCCAGAACGCGAGGCGCCGATCAGCAATTGATGCTCATCTCCGGCAAAGCAGAGAATGTCGCGTCCGAGCTTGCCGAGCACCGTGCCGGTGTCAGCGTAAAGGCCCGCAGCCTTTGCGTCCGCAACGTCGCCCCACGCTTTGGCGCCGAATGGCTTCACACCCAGTTTGCCACGAGCGACGACAACGATTGGCAGCAGCGCGAGAACAAACGCCACAAACACGATGAGCCGGGCGATAGCGAACGGCTTAGGAAACGCCTCCGCATGCGAATTGGTCCAGGCAAAGACCGACCAGGGCGCGTAGATCGGCTCGGCCCCGAACACAACGAGCGGCGCGCCCAAACCTGGTTGATGAGCGAATACATCGGCGATGAAGGCAGTGGCGAACCAGAGCCCGGTGAGCGCAATGAGCGCTGAACACAGCAATGCGAACGCCGCGCGCCGCATGTTCCGCCGCCTTGTTGTCACGCAGGCCCATTCCTGCGCCTCAGCGCATGGTCACGGGCAAATCGCGACGGCTTGAACTGGATGCGCGCGATGCGTGCATGCGCTTTGGGCCGCTAAAGGCAGCATTCGCGCAGCAGATTCAAAATTGGTCGCTGCTTTGTGCAACAGATTCGCTATCGCAGACTCGTCTGTGCACTCACTGCATCATCTGCGGCGCCTGCGCACAGATGAGATCGATACCCTGCTTGTAAGGTGGAATTAGCGCGTGCGGTGAATTGCACAATCACATGCATCGCTCAAGTTAACATTGATGCGACACGTTGCGTGCTGTTTGCGCAGGCCGGCGCCTACTTGCTTTCGCCTGACGCGAGCAGCGGATGCGTGCCTTTTCCCTTGGCTGTACGCACGCCAGCAAGAACATCGACTGACTTGATGAACACGTCCTCCGGGTCGAGCCGTGCGCGCAATGCGCCCCATGCCCCCACAGACGGCAACGCCGCTTTCAGAAGATAATCAAACCGTCCTGCCACCTCGTGCGCTTCCATCACTTCGGCGGCGGCCCGCAAGGCGGACTCAAACTCAGCACGCCGCTTTTGCGCACGCCCCCGCAGTTTCACTTTGATCCAGAGAACCGACCATGAAGCGAAGACGCTTTCTTCCGTGACTGCGACATACCCGCAAATGACGCCGCTCTCTTCCAATCGGCGCACGCGCTGCAAGCATCCGCTTTGCGAGAGACCGACTTCCTGGGCGAGCGCCTGGTTCTGAACCTGCGAGTCTGTCTGCAAGCGGCGCAGGAGCGCAATATCGATATCGTCGAGACGCGCTCCGTTGGGCGCGTAAAGCGGCGGCCAAAACGGGCGTCGCCCGGTCACGCGACTGCTCATGCGGCCTGGACAACCCTGAACAACACGTCCGAGGTGCAAATCTTTGCCATATTCATTTTCCTTAGCTGCCCGCAGGAGTTCCTGCCGCCCTTGCGGGCGCCACTTGACAGACAATCAGGCCCACAATGAGCAGACCGAGGCCAATCAAGCGTGGCAGTGAAACTGGCCGAACGATCGTGCCCAGAATGCCGAAATGGTCGATTGCGGCGGAAGTGAATATCTGGGCCACCATCACAAATAGGATTGCGTTGCCGACGCCGAACCGTGGCGCGAGCACGGTGATGCTCAGGATGTAGAAGCCGACAATGATCCCGCCACCGAAAAGATGGGACGGCGCTTGAAGCAAACCACCCACGCCACGCACGCCCGAGAGGACGGCTATAGTCGCGCAGAAGACGAAGCCGACAGCAAACAGCGTCGCCGCGGCAACCGCCGGATGCCCCGCCGCGCGCGCCAGCCCCCCATTCAGAATCGCCATCAACGGGATGAGGGCGCCCGCCGCAAACGCCCAGGACGCGTAGCCGAGATGGCTCACAGTGGCGCACCGAAGATCAGGCGCTGATAGTCGGCGAGGAGCGCCGCTTTTTCTATCGAACCATGATGGTGAAGCTGCAGCCAGCGACCATCCCGGCGCACGAACCAGCGCGTGGTGCGTATGGCGAGCGCGAGCGTTTCTCCTCCGACGACGCACGATCCTCGTTCGCGTCCGACGAACAGGCACCAATCCTCTCCGCGCTGTTGCGTGTAATCGTGGAACTCCACTTCAATGCGCGCCGGGCCGTTGAACAATTTATCGTACCCCGCCCGGATCTCATCCCAGCCGCGGCGAATGCCGCCGATGGGATTGTCCATGCTCGGCTCAGCGCCGCAGAGCCAGTTTTGCGAAAGGCCTCGAAGGTCGCGGTGATTGAAGCACAGGTAGAATTCCACCAGGGCGTTGAACGGATCGTCGCCGGGGCGAAGGCTTTCCCCACCGGTGACCGCCGCAGCGATCGGGCTCAGTAGACTCATTTCCTGTTCCTTCCTGAGAACCGCCTAGGCGCCGCGACGCCGCCGCTCCGTCACCGTCTCACCGGCAACGCCCCAATTGTCAGTCTCGACCTCTTCGATGATCACAATCGTGGTCGCGGGATTTTTTCCAAGCACGTCCACCACCAGCTCGGTGGCGCCTCGGATGAGGCGCGCCTTTTGTTCGGGAGTGACACCCTCACGCGTCACTGCGATGGTCACGAGCGGCATGGATCTGGCCTTTCGGTTTGAACTGGTCTTTTAGCTTCCGCAGCGCGGCGAACACATCGGCGGGCTGCGCCCCCGCCATCGCCAAGGCAACGGCGATCTCTGGGCGATCGCATCTCAGGAAAGGATTCGTGGCCAATTCTTCGGCCATCAAACCGGCACGGTCGGCTCGCCTCGCGTGCGCCGCGCCTTCTCGCGCTGTGCGCGCTCGCCGAGCAACGCGTTTCCAGGATCGACGCTCCGCGCAAACTCGGCATTGGCGAAGGTATATTCATGCGCGCAGAAGACGCGCGTATCCCTGGGAAGCCGAGCAAGGCGTTGCAGCGAAGCATGCAGTGTCGGCGCATCGCCCTCAAGAAGCATGCCGCACCCCATCAGGAACAAGGTGTCGCAACAGAACAAGGCTCTGGCCTCGCCGAACCAGAAGCAGAAGCAGAAGCAGAAGCAGAAGCAGAAGCAGATGTGTCCGCGTGTATGGCCCGGCGTAAACAAGATTTCGGCCGCGCTTTCGCCAAGCAAGAAGGCGTCATTGTCGTCCAACGGCAAGTCCAGTTCGGGAATACGGGCGCTATCGATGGCCGCGCCTGCCACTTTGCATCCTGTAGCGCGCTTCAGCGCCCGGTTGCCGCTCACATGGTCCCAATGATGGTGGGTATTCAGTATCCAATCGAGACGCCATCCGCGCGCGCTGAGCACTTTCAGAACGGGCCCGGATCGCCCCGGATCAACCACCGCCGTTTCACCGGAAATTTCATCGCGTAACAGCCAGATGTAGTTGTCATCGAACGCCACAATCGGTTCAATGTGGAGCGCCATGGGCTCACCACTTCTCGCCGAACGGGCGCAGGTCGCACTCGAACGTCCACGCCGAACGCGGCTGTGTTGCGAGCGCATGAGCCGCTGAGGCGATGTCGTCCGGCATGCAGAAAAAGTCATCCGGCCGGTCCGGAAGCTTCACCCGCATCAGCGGCTCGCCGACCACCGCGTCAACAATCAGCAGCGCTACATGCACGCCGCGAGGGCCGTAAGCGCGCGCCAGCGATTCCGCGAGCAGGCGCTGGGCGCCTTTCGCGGCCGCAAACGCCGCAGCCTGCGCGCCGCCGCGACGGCTGGCGGTAGCGCCCATGACAAGGATGTTCCCCTTGCCCACTTCAAGCATGGCCGGCAGCACCGCGCGCGCCGCTGCAAACAACCCGAACGCATTGAGGCGCCAGGCGCCCTCGAAGTCACCTTCCGCAACTGAAAGCGCATCACCCCAGACGCCCTTACCCGCATTGTACACGAGCGTATCGATCGGCCCCATCGTTTGGGCGATTTTTGTCAACGCCGCAGTGAGCGAAACGCTGTCCGTTGCGTCGCAGACGAAAGTCGCGCTTCCGGCAATGCCTTGCGACAGCGCATCCAGTTTCGCCCTGTCGCGCGCGAGCAAAGCGACACGGTATCCGTTCGCCGCGAAACGACGCGCCAATGCCGCGCCATTGCCGGGCCCTGCGCCGACGACGGCACAGACGGGAGCGTTCTCCGCCATGGTTAGACCTCCTGCCAGTGCGGAGGGACGGTGCGCGCAAACCACGGCAACGCCTCGACCCGCGTCGCCCAGTCCAACAAGGCGTCGGGCGCCGCCGCAGTCGCGCAGACTCCCTCGCGTTTCGCATCGATTCGCTTGAGCAAGGCGACGAACGGATAGAGCGTATAGTCGGCTAGCGTTGGCACCTGGCCCGCAGCGTACTCACCCTTGAGCCAGTGCGTGAGCATGGAAAGATCCGGCGCCAATTGCGCCCTTGCCGCGGCGATGACCGTAGGGTCTGGCTCGCCCTCTCCGAGAAAGAGCGTTTGCTGCATGATTTGCCGCACCGACGGGTAGACGTATGCCGTCGCGGCACACGCGAACCGGCGTGCGAGTGCGCGCTCCCTAACATCCCGCGGCCACAGGCCCACGCCCTTCGCCTCAGCAAGCTCTGCAACATACTCTGCGATCGCATCGGACTCGCTGAGCGCCAGCTCGCCGTCGGTCAAGACTGGTAGTTTACCCTTCGGGTTGAGCGCCCTGAATTCCGGCGTTTGCAGGTCGCCGGCGTCGACCCGCAGCCACCGCGTCTCATAGTGCAGGCCGGAGTGTTCAAGCGCCAGCCAAACCTTCCAGGAAAAGGGCGAGCCGGAAAGAAGGCGAAACGTCAGCGACATCGTTCAGCCCCCTCATATCCAACCGAGAATGCGAGCGGCCATCACCATCTGCGCGCCGAAGCCGCCGACAAAGGCGATGGTGCGCAACAGGGGAACGCCAAAAGTGTAAATCAGCGCATGCGCAACGCGGCTGAAGACGAACACCATGGCGGCTGCAGCGGTAAGGGCGTTCCCGCTATTGGTCGTCGCGACAATGATCGCGAGTGGTGCGAACACCACCAAGTTCTCTATCGCGTTCCGGTGGGCGTGTCCGAGACGGTGCGCCCAATTCGCACGCGGACGCACATCCGGCTCCGGGTTGGACAGCGCCTTCCACATGCCCATTTCAGCAAGGCGATTAACGATGATCGGCATCCAGAGAATGCCGGTGAAGGCGGCGGCATAGGTCGTCGCCTGTAGTTCGGGGGCCATGCGCGTCCTTTCTGGCGTAGCGATGTCCCAGAGGATGCCCTGCGATTTCCGTCGCTTGAATATCCGAACCCACTCGTGATACGTCTCAAACGACTATTTTGCCATGAATGCACTCGAGGCCGCTCTCACCGATCTGCGCATCACCGGCGCCGTGCTCCTGCACGAGCGCTACAGCCCGGGCACGTCCATCGCTGTCCCGCGCGAACAGGCGTTAAGGGCGCTTCTGGGACACGGGCCCCGCGTGAAAGTCGCGCCGTTCCACCTCGTGCTGAACGGCGAATTCACACTTGCGATCTCTGGCGGAAAACAGAGCAGGCTTGTCAGGCACGATGTCGCGATCTGCCTCAACGGTTCGGCACATCAATTGCGATTTGGCCGCGCCGGATCGCCAACGCCGATAGAAGACGTGTTGGCGGGACGATTGAGAAACGCGTCGCCCGAGCCTGAGCGAGACACCGAACTCATTTGCGGAGTGTTCACGATGCATATGCCTCCGCTAAATCCGCTCATGGCGGCCCTGCCAAAGGTCATGCTGTGCCACACCGACGGTGAAGCCGCGTCGCCCCTGCTGGCCAAGGCCAGAGAAATGCTCGCGCTCGAACTTCGCACGGCTTCGCGCGCCAGCGATCAATTCACGCGCGCGCGCCTACTGGAGATTTTCTTCGCTGAAACTCTGCGCGCCCATCGCGCGGCTGCGAAATCGCCGCCAAACTGGTTCAAAGGCGTTGGCGACCCCAAAATCTCAATGGCTCTCACCGCGTTCCATGCGATGCCAGGAGCACACTGGTCGGTCGAACGCCTAGCCGCACATGCTGCGCTTTCGCCTTCCCGCTTCGCAGCACGCTTCCGCGATACGCTCGGCGTGACTGCCATGGACTATGTCGCGCAGTGGCGGATCAACCTCGCGTGCCGGAAGATAGAAAGCTCAGACGAAACTCTGGACGCTATCGCTTTCGATGTCGGCTATGGCGGCGGAGCGGCGCTGAGCAAGGCGTTCAAGGATAGGCTAGGGTGCTCGCCGACCCAGTGGCGAATGCGAGCGACGGAAAATTCATCGCCTTGCCGGGACTGAACTGTACCGTTGATGCGAGGGCGGGTCCGCGCGGGCCAAGCTGACGCGCGAAGAACTGTTCGATTGGCCTCTGGTCCGTCGGACACGCGCCGCGACCTAGGCACGTTGCCCGCGCAGCTGTCCGCGTCGAGGGACGCTGACGCTCTAAAGCCCTCGACCCGGCCAGCTTCAGGCGCGGGCCAGAAGGATCAGGTCGCGACGCGCGACCCCGGCGGACCTGAAGCGTTCGCCGCTCATCTTCTGGAGCTATCCCCATGACAGACGAAACTCCCGACGTCATCACCGAGACGCAGCGCGCCTTCGTCGTGCCGGTCAGCAAACTTGTCGTGCATGACGACAATGTTCGGCGCACCGACAAGCGCGCCGACATCGAAGCGCTCGCCGCCTCGATCGCAGCGCACGGCCTCCTGCAAAACCTGTCCGTCGTGCGCATGGAGGATGGCCGCTACGCGGTGGTCGCTGGCGCCCGCCGGCTCGCGGCGTTGCGCCTTCTCATCAAGCAGGGCCGGCTTGCGCGCGACTTCGCTGCGCCCTGCACCATTGTCGAGCCTGCTTTGAGCGCGGAAGCGTCGCTCGCCGAAAATATCCAGCGCGTCGCCATGAACGCCATGGACGAGATGGAAGCGTTCGCACGCCTGGCCGACGAAGGCATGAGCATCGAGGTCATCGCTGAACGGTTCGGCGCCAACGTCCGCCATGTCGAGCAGCGCTTGGCTTTGGGGCGCCTCTCTCCGAAGATTCGCGCCGCCTACCGCAAGGGCGAACTCACACTCGATGTTGCGCGCGCCTTCTGCCTGACCGACGACCATGGCGCGCAAGAGCGGCTCTTCAAGCAATTCCCCAAGCCCATCACGCACGCGCCGAGCGTCCGCAATGCGTTGTCCGGCGGCCGACTGCCCGCAACCGACCGGCTCGCGCGCTTTGTCGGGCTGATTGCCTATGAAGCGGCCGGCGGGCGGATCGTGCGTGACCTCTTTGAGGACGAAGTCGCGTTCCTCGAAGACGGCGAACTCCTGCACCGGCTCGCGGCGGAGCGCATCGAGGAGATGCGTGAAACCCTAGCCGCTGAAGGGTGGGCTTGGGTCGAAGCGCAATTGCATCATGGCCAGATCGAGGGCTGTGCGAGCGAGCGCGTGCGCCCGCGCACACGTCCTCTCACGGAGGACGAAAGCCGCTCCGTCGCTGATCTCGAAGCCGAGATCGAGGCGTTGGACGACGAACTCGAAAACGACGCGGATAATGAAGCCCTATGGACCGCGCGCGACGCGGCCGAGGCGCGTCTCGAAGCCCTGCGCGACTCGTTCCAAACGTGGGACCAGGCCGAACTCAGCCATTCCGGCGCGGTCGTGAGCATTGATCGCAACGGCGAGCCGATCATCGCCCGCGGTCTCATCAAGCGCGCCGACCTCAAGGCGATCCGCAAAGCTCAGAAAGCCACGACAGCTTCGGACAGCAATCCGGACATCACGGCGCCCGCAAATGGCGACCAAGAAAAATCTCCCGCCTTGCCGAAGGCGCTCGTTGAACGGCTCACCTCGGCGCGGACACGCGCGCTGCGGGCTGAGCTTTCAGCCAATCCGCAGGTTGCGCTTGCTCTGACCGTTCTGACGTTCATCCGCCGGAGTACAGCACGCACCGACGTGCCGGGGCTCGCCGTTACAATTGCGCCGGTCGGGTTCGATGATGACGACCGCTTCGAGAGAGCGCGAACGGACGCCGCCACATCCTATGCCGATGCGGATCTTGCCCGTCTCGCTGGCGAGCCGCCGGAGAAGCTCATCGCACTGGCCGCGCTGTTCGTCGCCGAGGCCCTGGATGTCACCCATGACGGTGGATCGCCTGCTGCGGAACGCACGCAAGCGACATCCGACGAACTCGCCTCCGTCCTCGACCTCGACATGAGCCGCTATTGGGAAGCGTCAGCGGAATTCTGGGAGAAGGCGCCGAAAGCTTACACGGTTGACGCCATCAGCGCCGCGCCGGCGATGGCCAAGCTCTCGGAGAAAGCGCGCAAACCGAAGCTTGCGGCGCTGACGAAGATGAAACGCGCTGACCTTGCCCGGGTCGCGCAGCGGCAGCTCAAGGACTGGCTGCCGGATATCTTGATCACGCCGCCCCGCAGCGGGGCGCTCGTCGTCACGGCGGAAGGGCAAACGGCGCTCGCACGCGCCGACGCCGCCTAGCCACAACACCTTCCAATCAATCTTCACGCGCCGCCGGCAACCCCGGCGGCGCTCTCATTTCGGAGAACACGTTATGACTATTCAAACCAAGATCGAGGGCCAACGCCGCGACATCGCGCTTGAGATCACCACCAAAATCCTGACCGAGTTGGGGCGCGGCGTCATGCCATGGCGCAAGCCGTGGGATGGCGCGCGCACCGGCCTTGCCCTGCCGCGTCGCGCCACCGGAGAGAACTATCGCGGCGTGAACATCATCATGTTGTGGAGCGCCGCCGTGACGAAGGGTTATGGCTCGCCCTATTGGATCACGCTGCGCCAGGCGAACCAACTCGGCGCCCATGTGCGCAAGGGAGAGCGTGGCGAGATCGTGGTCTATTACGGTCAAGCCAAAAAGACCCGCGAGAACGGCGCCGGCGAAAAGGTGGAAGACAGCTTCCGCTTCCTGAAGTTCTTCTCTGCGTTCAACGCTGAACAGATCGAAGGATTGCCGGATCGCTTCTTTCCCGCTCCGAGCGATGCAGATGTCCTGCCGATCGCCGCGCATGAGGCATGGTTCGCCAAGCTCGACATCAAACGCATCCTGACTCAGGACATCGCCTGCTACATCCCGTCCAAAGACGTGATCGGCATGCCGCCGGTCGCGGCGTTCGATTCAGCCGACCAGTATGCAGCGACACTGAACCACGAAGCGGTGCATGCCACCGGGGCCGCCCACCGCGTCGATCGTGACATGTCCAAGCGGTTCAGCGGACACGCGCTGGCCGCAGAAGAACTTGTCGCCGAAATCGGCGCTTCCATCCTGGGCGCGCATCTCAATCTTCCGCCGGGCCATCTCAGCGACCACGCCGCATACATCGGACATTGGATGAAGCTGCTGAAGGACGACAAACGCACGTTTCTGTCCGCCGCAGCGCAGGCTCAGACCGCCGTAGATTGGCTTCTGGTCAAGAGCCCGCCAACGAGCTCTTGACCAGGGTCAACCGTCTCCCGCATCCGGGGCTGGCGGCGGCAGCGACATGACTCGCTACGCGATGTGCTGTCCCGTCGATGAGGCAGTTAGAAGCGCCAACTCAGACCAGCCTGCCACATGCGCGGCGCCCCCGGCAGAATACCCCGCGCACGATCGACAATGTAGAGTTCGTCGGTTGCGTTCTTCAATGTCGCGAAGAAGGTCAAGTCGCCGCCACCAGGCGTCACATTCGCGGCGAGATTGAGAATCGTCGCCTCGTCAATAGGACCGCGCTGACCGTTGGCGATCGGCGTCACCGTATTGAGATCATCCGTGAACATCTCGCCAGTGTGCTGCACTTCGGCTTGGAGATTGAGCCAGTCGCCGCGCTCATACCCAATCGCCGCCGAGGCGATCCATTCCGGTGCATAGGGCAAACGATTGCCTGTCACGCTGACGCCGCCAAAGCCGGAAATGTTCGAGAAGCGCGTCCCCACATACTCCGCCTCATTCACCCATGTGACCGCGCCGCGGAAATAAATATCGTCCGTTTGTATGATGCCAGCGCCGCGCAGCGAATAACGTCCGCTCGCCTCGATGCCCGAGTGACGGGTTTCACCCGCGCTCGTCAACGTAGCGCCCACGCCGCCTGCAACAGAGGACGGAACGATCTGATTCTCAAAATCCATCACGAAGGCGCCGACATCGAAATCGAGACCTGCTGCCGGTGTGCCGCGCAGCCCCAATTCCCAATTGATACTTTCTTCTGCGTCGAGATCGACGGCGCCGCCGGCATTGGTCACGACGTCTTCGACGCGGGGCGGAGAAAATCCCCGATGCACGCCGGCATAGACGACAAGATCGTCGGCAATATCATATGTGAGCCCGAGCCCCGGGATGACCTCCGTCAGATCGCTTGAACCCGATTGTCCGGTAAGCCTGTTGGTGCGGTCGAATTCGATCGACTCAACGCGCACGCCTGGGCTGATCGCAAAACGTCCATAGTCAAGCGTCGCGAGCACGAACCCTGACCATGCCTCCGCATGGCGGAGATTGTTTTCAGCAACGCCGCCATTGGTTGTGACGCCTGGCGTTCTGCCGGTTGGCGTATCAGCATTGATCTGCAACCGGTTCTGACGTTCCGAATGCCAACGCACGCCCGCTTCAATATCGGCGTCGGCGCCGAGGGCTTGCGTCTCCCAATTGAGACGGGTTTCAAGCCCATATTGATGATATTCGCGCAGGCGGCCTTCCGTGCCGCACGTCGTATTGAGATTGGCCATGCCGCCGCACGCCGCATCGCTTGAATCGTTCGGCCGTTGGCCGGAATTCGAGGATTGGCGCCACCAATCGCGATTGAAGTAGAGAGAGTAAGCGGACGTGGTCAGCGACAATGTCGGCGATATCGTCCAGCCATGCGTGATCGCGCCCGTATAGCGCTGCGTCTCGAAGCGATCATTGGGGAACGGATTGCCGAAGGGATTTGCGGTGAACTCGGCCTGGGTAAGGCCCGAATAGGACACCTGACTGTCCTCGCGATTGACCGCGAGGCGCACCACCAATTCGTGTCCCGGCGCCAGGTCACGCTCAGCGCGAAGACTATAATCTGCAAACTCAAGATCGTGATTGTCGCGCACGCCATCGAAGCCGGTGGTACTCGCATGGCCGAGCAAGCGATGCGGCGACCTCGCCATACCCCAGATCGCCGCCCGCAACGAACAGAGAGCCGCCAAATTCGCTCGGCGCCGCGGGCGAAATATAGTTCACGACGCCGCCAACTGTGTGCGGTCCGAACCGGATCTGGCTTGCGCCCTTCAGCACCTCGACACGTTCAAAGCGGCGAAGCGGCGGGTGCGAGTATGTGGCATTGTCCCCGTAAGGTCCGTACGTCAGCGGCAGGCCGTCTTCGAGAAGGAGCACCTCGCTTGAACGCGTCGGTGAAAGCCCTCGAACGCCTATATTGGGGCGTAAACCCAGCCCCTCTTCGTCGCGCGGATAGATGCCTGGAACCTGGCGCAGCGCTTCATTCACTGAGAAGACGCGCGCAGCTTCCAAATCCTCGGCTTCAATGGTCGAGCCAGAGCCCGGAATGCGCAACAGATTCTCGCGCTGGCCAATGACCACGATTTCCGCTTGAGCGAATTGAACCTGGTCTTGCGCCGCCGCGACGCCAACCTGAACGCACGCGACAATCGCCGCCGTTGACGTGAAAAGACCCCACTTCGCCATACCGAACCCCATTGCGAACCACTCGCATCTTCTTAGACGCGAATGGTTCGCACTATCAATAGCAATTCTTGGGAACCGGTTGCCGCACCCCGAGAGGGCGACGGTTGGGGTCAGGCCAGACTCAGAGCACTCCCGCCAGCCAGCGCCGCAAAGCTCGCCCGCGCCGTCGCCATGACCGCCCGGCCAGCGCGCCGCGCATGTCGTCCCGGCTTAAGCTTTGCGTTGGGTCAACGGCCTTTTCACCGGCTCAGGGCACCTTGGCGTCAGCCTGTTCGTGATGGGAGGTCCGTCATGCTTCATCATCCAGATCGCCGCACGGCGCTGGCGCTAATGCTCGGCGCGACACTGCCGTTGGCGGCCTGCGCAACGGCTGGCTTGGTCCGCGAAGGTCGCGGCACGGGAAAGCTCTACGTGACCTCGTGGTTTGGCGGCGAGATTTCGGTCGTGGACCTTGATCGCGGAGCCGTTGTGAAGACCATTCCCGTCGGCGTGCACGATCACAATGTGTTCTTGAGTCCCGACCGAAGCACGGCTTGGGTCGCCAACAACAATAGCGGGACCGTCTCAATCATCGACACGTCGTCAGATGAAGTGCGCGAGACCCTCTCGCTTGGCGGCGGCCCGCGCCACACCTTTTTCAGCCCTGACGGGGCCAGCGCCTACGTCAGCTTGGAGTTTGACGACGCCATCGCCGAAATCGATCCTGCCGCGAGAGCGGTGCGGCGTCGGCTGCCCGTCGGACACATGCCGCATTTCCCCATCGTCGTCGGCGCGCGGCTTTTCGTGACCAATTTTGGAGGCGCATCCGTTTCCGCACTCGATCGGGCGTCGGGCGATCAGCTGGCGCACATCCATGTCGGGATCGGGCCATTGGGGGCCAGCGTCACGCGCGATGGCGCCAGCGTTTTGGTGGCCTGCCACAACGCCAACCATGTGGCGGTCATCGATGCGGCAAGCCTCACCGTGCAAGCGCTGATTCCCACCGATCCGGGACCAGTACAGGTCACCGTGACTCCGGACCAGCGCTTCGCGTATGTCGCCAACGACGGCGCCGGCACCGTGCAAAAGATCGACCTTGGCGCCCGCGCAGTAGTGGCGCGAATCCCCATCGGCGCTGGCGCGGGATCGCATGGAATTGCATTTGCGCCGGCGAACGGGCTCATGTTCATCACCAATACAGGCAGGTCGTCGGTATCGATCATCGACTTGGCCGCCGACCGCGTTGTTGATGAGATCCCTGTAGGGGCCGCACCCGAAGGCATCGCTTTTTTGCCGCCGCGCCCTGCCTGATGGGCTACAAAGAACAATGGCGTGGTCAAGTCGGCTCACCATTGCCAACCGCCGCGGTCGTTATACGCTAATTCACCACCACAAGGCCGGTGTTCGCGTAGAAATCCATGAGATCGCGCCCGAACACCCGCCAGTCCCACGGAACATCGTGATCGACCCCCGGATAGGTGATGAGCGTGGCGTTGTCTCCGGCGATCTCCGCTAGGCGGCGACCTTGGCGGACCGGCACGATCTCGTCGACTTCGCCGTGCACAAACAGGATCGGTCCGCCGTAGGCGTCGACGGCGGCTTCGTTGTCGAAGCGTTCGCGGGCCAGCGCGCCCGGCAAGTGGTATCGCCCGAACAGCGCGCGCAGCGAGCGGAACGCCGAGACCATCACCAGCGCTTTCACGGGCCTGCGGGAGGCGAGCCCCGCCGCGATCGCCGCGCCGAGCGAATGCCCGTGCGCGGCGATGCGAGAGTCGTCGATGTCCGGCCGCGCCGCGAGCCAATCGAAGAACGAGGCCGCATCGTCTGAGAGCGCCGCCTCGCTCGGACGCCCGGTCGATCGGCGATAACCGCGATACTCGACCATTAGGCACGCCACGCCGTGCGAGGTATAGAAGTCGGCGTATTCGAGCTTGGTCTCGATATAGTCCGAGTTGCCGTGGAAGAAGATGACAGCGGGCGCTGGCGAGTCCGCTGAGGCGCCGTCGGGCAGGAACAGCCAGCTCTCGACGCGCGCGCCGTCCGGCGTCTCCAACCAGTGCTGAATGGCGCCCGGCGGCGGGGGCCTATCCATTGGGCCTTCAGCCGCGTTGGGGTAGACGAACTCGTTTTGCAGCGAGAAGGCCGCCGCACAGCCGGCAAGCGCGAGCCCGAACAGGGCCAGCGCCGCCCACACGCCCATGCGCCTCCAGCGTTGCATGGAATCAGCCTCCGTTGCGCGCGAACGCCGCGTCCGCGGCGCCCCAGCGCAGCGCGGCCATGTAGGCGTCGACATACGCGCCGGCGCGGGCGCCGTAATCCATCGCGTAGGCGTGCTCATACATATCAAGTGCGGCCAGGACGCGCCCGTCCGCCGCGCTCATGGCGTGGTCAGCGGCCCAGGTGTTGATCAGGCGCCCCAGGCGGGGCGACCAGGTCAAGAGCACCCAGCCCGATCCCCCGCCCAGCGCTTTGCCCATGGCGGAGAATTCGTCTCGCCAGCGCGAGAACGAGCCAAAGTCAGTTTCAATCCGTGCGCCCAGGCGCGCGCCAGGCGCGCGCGCATCGCCGGCAAAGCCGTCGAAATAGACTTCATGCAGGATCATGGAATTGAGCGCGATCAGCTGCTCGCGTTTCAATCCATTCACGACGAAGCCCGGCGCACTGGCGAAATCCAGATCCCTGAGCTGCGCGCTAATGGCGCCGAAACGGCTTACGGCGCCCGAATAATTGTTGTCGCGATGGCTGACGAGCAAGCGCTCGGACAGGCCCGTCACATCGCGCGGACCAAAAGGCAGCGGACGTGGCGCGGGCTCCGAGGCGGCAGGTGCCTGCGCCTGCGCATGCGCCGCTTGCGACAAAGACAGCATAGCCCCCGCGGCAAGGGCGACGCCGAACACGGCGCGGCGATCAAGTTCCTCGGTCATGCGATCGACTCCTTCACGTCGGCCTCTTGGTAGCGCGGAAGCCTAGCCATATTCTTGCGGTATCACGAAACACCGAATGCGCCTTTGATCTGTCCCGCGTATTGGTCGCGTTCGGGCCATCGATAGCCGCATTGTCACAAATGCCGAACGGCAAGGCCTCAATACCTACCGCTTGATCTGAGGCCCAAACCCACAAGCGCTCAACCTACCCGCCACCGCAAAGCTCGCCCACGCCGTCGCCATGACCGCCCGGCCGGCGCGCCGCGCAAGGAGAAAATCGTCTCCCCGCCCCGTGGTCACGGGCTTCGGTCCGCGCGTGCCGCGCGGACGCGGGCCCCACCATTTTCACCTTGCCCGGCCCGCCTCAATGGCCGGGCGCTTTAAGCGCCGTCGCGGGCGAGCCCCGCGGCCCCGGGATCAGCCGGGAACGCCCACCGGAGTTCTTCTCATGACCAACCGCGTCACCCTTCTTGGCAAGCTCGTCGATGCACCGAAGATCCGCACCATCGAAGTGCGCAATGGCTCCATCGAAATCGTCTCGCTCTGGATCGAAGCGCCAAGCGGCGAACGCGCCGACCGCTTCACCGTCGAAATCAATTGTCCCAAGGCCGCAGCCTCAGCCAAAGCGATGCGCGCCGGCGTCATTGCTGACATCTCCGGTCAGCTCCGTCACGACCGCTGGAAGGACAAGGCTTCCGGCAAGTGGACCGGCAAGGTGTTCGTCGCCGTCGATCCCGGCGAAGGCCATGTACGTTCCAAGGGCATGGCAGAGACCGCTGAAGCGGCGTGAAGCCCAAATGCTGGCGCCGTTTCGGCGGCGTCAGCTTCTACTCCGGCGACCTATCGCGGCCACGATCCAATTTCTTCCATGCATTTTACGACAACTGCTTCCAGCGGCAATGCACCGTCGATCACACAATCGGCCATTGTAGGAAGCAAGTCATTCATGTCGGCCTCCGCCACATGGACCTCCGCGCGTGCGAAGTCGGCTTCGCCAAGCGGCCGCCGCGCAACGCGCCTTAGGCGCTCTTCCTCATTTGCAGCCAGGAAGATTAGCTTACACGCCGAAGGGGCCACAACCTCGCGAAGACAGAGCTGAATGTTGGCGTGGCGAACGCCGTCGATTATCAGATTTCCGCCGGGTACGAAGCCACTGTCGGCGATAACCGCGCGGCAGAATCCCACCGCATCCTTGTCTACCAGTGACTGACCCAAATCCTGGAGGGCCTGCCGAGAATTGGAATCGCCGCCCAACTGCGCAAGCTCCTTTCGGAGATAGTCGCCGAAACCCGCGCAAGGCCACCCCAGTTTTTCGCCGAGAGCATTCGCGACCGAAGACTTTCCGCTGCCAATACGGCCGGACAGACACACCACCAAACCCATCAGAATGGCAATGCCAATTGCCGTGAGCGCAGCGCAACCCAGCCGCGGCGATCCCTCTTGTCACAGGAGAGCGGACCAATTGAGGTTGGCTCACCTAACTCGATGAGCGTCGCATAGGCGGCGTCGCGGCGCTCCTCCCAGAAAGTCGCATCCGCGCAGATAGCCGCGCCATATCGATCACGAATGCGATCCAGCGGTTCGGCTCCGAGATCGTAATACTGTGTGCGCTTCGCGAGCGCCAAGCCGCAAATCGGACCGGAGACCTCTTTCAACAGTATGATGTCTCCGTCAAACACCTCGCCAAACGGTGCGCAGCGATTGCGACTGAACCGAGATTCAGTCGTCTTCACGCCGGTCAGGACAAGCGTCAGGAACGGCTCGGCAAAAATAGCGAGATGAACGCCAATGCGGCTGTTCGGAAGGCGAGCGCCTTCAAGATAGTCTAGCCAGAAGGCGTGACCAGAGACGCGTTCGACGATGTCCTCGATGTCGATGTCCACGCGGGCCCTTTCCCCAACTTGGCCGCTTGGCGCAGGTTGCGCTCCTCGACGGCTTCCTTGGCCGCCAGAGCCTTGAGGAAGTAGCTGAGTCGGTCCTGGGCGTCGCGGTCTAGAAAGCTAACAGGCAGAGCCGGCTGCTCGGAAAGTCCTTTCGCGCCACCGGCGAGCGAGAGCGCTGCATCGATAACCGCGTCCGCATTGTCGGTGGCAAAGATGCGATTGCCCGAGGTCCACACTGACGCGCGCTTGCGGACCGGATCCCGGCGGCTCACCGCGTTCAAGATGTCGCCCTCCACTATCGAGCGCAGTTGCGCCGGTTCGCCGGTTGCCAGCCCATCCCGCCGCACGAACAACCGCATGCGCTCGATTTCGACCTCGACCCAGCGCTCGCTGCGCACCGAGTTCATTGAGAACACGCGGCGCGTCGCCCCAATCTTCCGCATGAGCACCAGATCACCGCGCCGCCAGTCGTGCGGCACGCGAACCCCCTGCGAATCTAGTGCATTGGCCTCGAAGAACGGCGTCGCATAAGTCAGCGCTAACGGATAGGTCGCTTCGACCCTGAGTCCGAGGCGGAGAGCGAAGCGCAAAGTACGGTCACGCTCCGCAACGCCATTGGACCGCGCTCCCTCGGGCGGCAAGCTGACCAGCAGGTGGCCTCCGGGCCGACACGCCGCAGTAGCTGCACTGAGCATTGGCCGCACGAAGTCGAGGTACCAAGGCGGATCGATAACGATGACATTGGCCGATTCCGCCTCGATGCCCGAGGTGCAGAAGCGTACGTCGAGCGTGTGTCCTATGGCCTCGCGCAGGCTCAACAGTCTTCGCGTCACTACGTTGTTCTCACCAACGAAGCAGACACCACCGCGGTCTACATCTAAGGTTTCAAGCGCCACACCGGGTGTCCCGAACAACAAGCAGGCGCCATTCGGTCCCATTAGCTCGTGCGCATGATCAAGTAGCGCGCGCGAAGTCTGCTTCGAAAAGCGCCATTCAAAGTCGAGCGGATGGGGAAGAGGCAAAAGGCACGTGGTGAGCGATGGTCCGCCGCAATCGCTCGCTTGATGTTCGTACTGCGCAAGCGACACCGGATCGATCGCGCCAACACTCGTCAGCCGCCGTAAAGCCTCCAGCAGAGCGACCGGATAGACTCCTGGCAGTGACGCAAGGAGTTCGATGAAGTCCAAGCGCGCGGTCCGAAGCCGAGCGGTGATCCACCCGTCGACACGCGCTTCAAAATCTTTCCTGATGAACTCCTTGCGTGGGCGCACTAGGGAACGCCTCGTGTCTTCAGCTGCACATCGACGATATCCGTCGAGCGCAGCGCAGCGTCGAAGCGGGCGTTAATTTCGCGGTTCCAGGCCGCGATTGCTGTCTCCTGGATGACCATGCTCTTCTCGCGCTCACCATCCGAGAAAAGCCGCTTGGTCACGGGCGTGTAGACTTGGATCCTCAACGGCACGACCCGTAGCGGCAAATTCTCGTCCAGTGCCTGCAGCCGATCTACAAGGTCGGCGACGCCAGTATCTACATGATCGTCGAACGGCGACGTCAACGTCACATAGCCGTAAACATCCAGACCGAGATCAAGCACTCGCCGCATAATTGCGAATTGTTGTTCGAAGCCGTCGCCGCGCGCACGAGTATTGAACACGAACGAGCGCTCATCGAAGCCTTTGAAGCAGCAGACGCGCCCATAGTTTTTATACGCGCGCACGAGATCGAGATCGGCCCTCTCCAGTTTGTCGAACAGGTACGTTGTGCTGAGGTTGTCATCGCCCCAAAGATAGGTCGAATTCTCCAACCCGCGATCACGCAGGGCGCGCATCATCCACGGCGTCCATTCCGGCACAAGGTCCGGCGAGCCACCCGACAGGTCGATAACCAGCGGCCGATCGGTCTCGGCAACGTAAAGATCCGTGATCTCCTCGGCCGTAAGCCACGAGGCGCGGCTCTCGTCGGCCGACAAGAGCTCCTCCGGGACGAAGCAATACCAGCAGCGCCACGGGCACGCAGCATTCTGAAAGACCTGCGCCAGCATCATTTCCGGCGCGTCGATCCCAAGAGCGCGACACGCCGGCACGATTGGCAGTGGATTGCTCGGCCAACCTTGCGCGGTCGCCAACTTGAAATGCCGCACGCGGCCATGACCATTGCAATTTACTGGCGCAGTGATGTCAGCCTCTTGGCCGGAGCCAGACAGACGCGAGATGAGGATGCGGCGTGCACCGACATCAATAGCGCGAGCGCGCAATTGCGCGGCGAACTGCAGAGTGTCGATGACCTTGATCGACGCGCTCATCGGCTCGTGCCTCCCCCACCCCGTTGCCCGCCGCGCCGACGAGGCGGAATTTTCACGGGCTCGTCCACCAAGTCGGGCAGACGCTGCTCGATGAACAGGTCGACGAGCGAGGCGCAATACTCGAACTCTTCATCGGTCAGCGCGCGACCCTTGGGGATGTCGTGCCAATATTCGACGCAGGTCCGGCAGCACGTAGCTGTCGCGTGCTGCGCATAATAGATCGCATTGCCCTGCTTCGGAGTCTGGCGGCCGTCCATAGGCGGCGCGGCAGGAGCCAGATATTTCCGGAGCCGATCACGAACTGCTTCCTTCATCAGCAGACGGCCCTTTCGCCGTGCGTGCCTGACTGCGTCGTCATCGATTTCCTGGTGGAAGAAGTGATGACGGATCATCTCATGTTGCAGCGCCTCGAACGTATGACGAGCATCCTTGGGATTGCGTCGATGCAACCGTTTCCAATCGACGAGATCGGCGCTGCAGGCGCGGCAACGGCCGCGCTCCTCCGGAGTCATTCGCTTCAATTGCTTAAAGCAATGCAGTCCGTTGTCGCAATCGACTGACGTGCACTTGATATCGAGCGGCGGGGGCTTCTTAAACTCTGCCATGATTGACCTCAATGCAGCGCTCGATCGAGAAGCTGACGATCAATGTCGCTCTCGAAATTGAACGGAAATCTTTCGACAAACACATCGCGCGCGACTGCCCAGGGGTCTTTGTCGTCGCTTTGCAAATTGGCGGCCGCACCCCACCAGTTGACGCCCTGCCAGGAGAGACGAAACGCCAAATAATTGGCGAGCGCACCGACATCGACACCCTCTTGCTGCGCCACCTTCGGCACAACGCTCTTCAAGCGCTCAACGGAACCGGCGGCGGCCAGCACGCTCACTTGCGCGATATCTTCGGCGCGCGCGTCCAAAGTTACATCACCCGCAAATTGACTCGCCGCGATCTCTTCATCTGAGTTGCGTCGCTCAGTAGAATTCTCGTCAGCCTCTATGACCTCAAGCGTCGCCGCCTCTGGCGTCTGCGCCGCGTGAAACCACTCGTGGATGAGGTCGAATAGCCACCGCGATTGATGCTTCGAATTCTGCTTTAGAACTACGACATTGCGCCCCTCATAGCGCCAACACGCGCCATGGAACGTCCCCTTGTCGCGAAGCGGCAGCACAGGCACGCCGCAATCCCAGCTGTAGTTGAGGGCGCTCTTGAATGTCAGGTCACCATAGCGCGAGACAATCTCGCGTCGCGTCGCTGTCGGATCGGTGCCCAAGTTGCGTTTCGGTAAGTCGCGGCTCCCCTTCAATACGACTACGGCCAGGTAATTGGCGTAAGCGGCGTAGAGACCGGTTGCGCTTTGCACGCGGCGCGCCGGCATCTTGAACCGCGCTTCCGCCGCCGCGAATTTTGGCGGCGAAAGCGGCATTGCGCCGAAGATGTTTTCATGTGTCCAGCCATAGACGCGCTCTAAGATCGACGCGGTGCGCGCGGCTAATGCGCTCGTGTCCTCGCTCGGAGTTTCACCGGAAGCGCGCGCGGCATCTGAAGACGGCAATAGACGCGAAATGACAAAGTCTCGATCCAGACCCACCTGACTGAGTTTGCTGACAACGCCGGGAAAATCGCCCGGAGCCATCGGCAACAAGATGTCGTTGCGAACCCGCACACCTATAGCGTCGGCGACCTCACGAAGACGCTGATAACTGGCGGAGGCGTAGCGCTCGGCCTCATAACGCTGGATTTGCTGCTCTTTGAGGCCGAGCTTTTCCGCGAGCGCCTTCTGACTCAATCCGCCGGCGATACGCGCTTGGATCAGACCTTCAGCGAGATCGTCGAAACTGCTGATCGATATGACGGGCGGTGCGTCCGACTTCAGCCGTTCGTAGGCGCCCATTTCAACAATTAAGTCATTGAGCTGACTCTCCAGCGCTTCACGCTGGGCCTGCACCAAACGCGGATGCACGCCCGCTTGCACGCCCACATCTTGATCGAACGCGTCCAAAGCCTTTTGAAACTTCTCCGCGTTCGCGCGAGTGATGCGATACTGCCGTTCGTTAGTGATCATGGCAGGCTCCCGAGGTCGATCTGGACCACGCCCTTGGGGACGCCGTTGCGGTCGCTCTGAAAGAACTCGCGGTAGAGAGTTCCGGGCGCCGCCAGTGCCGTCGCCGGGAAGAGCTCTCCGCCATACTTGGCCTTCATCGCCGCTCGCCCGTTGGAATAATCGAGCAGCACAGGATCGAGTTGGTAGGGATCGACGCCCTTTGGATCCCAAGCGCCGTCGTAGTCGGAGGGAAGCAGCTTTTCGGAAACGAAGCTGCCGTCCAGTAGGACCGATCCGCATCCCGCCGATTTGAGGTTCCGGAGCGCTTCCAACAACCCGCTCAGAAGCCGCCCACGATGGCCATTTCCGGAAAAGCGGGGCGCAACCTCGGCCCAGGCAGCGTCATGAACACCCACCGGCAAATATCCAGTCTGCGGATCCAAATCAGGAATCATTGACCCAACAATATCGTTGTGTTGATAGGTACGCAAGAACAAATCATGTCCGAAGGCGAATCTGATATCCTGCCCGGATCCAGAGCCGCGCAAAACGAGCGCCACCAGCCTTGCTGAATAGTTTGCTATAGCATATATAGCATACATGAATCAAGATGCCCCTCTCCCCGACCGGCTGCGCGCCCTGCGGCAAAAACTAAATCTCAGCCAGGAGCAGCTGGCCGCCCGGCTGGATGTGTCGTTCGCGACCGTGAACCGGTGGGAGACAGGCAAGGGTCAGCCGCAGGCAGCCCAGAGGGACGCAATTCAGCGTCTGCTCGACGAGGCTGGGCTGAACGGCGGCTCGGCTGATGCTTCAGAGGCAGAGGCGGCACCGTCAGGCCGTCGGCGCCGAGGGGTCGCTCACAGCGCCGCCCTCTCCACCAAGAGCATGGAGCAAATGCTGTGGGACGCGGCGTGCTCCATCCGCGGCGAGAAGGACGCGCCGAAGTTCAAGGACTACATCCTGCCGCTCGTCTTCCTGAAGCGGCTCTCGGACGTGTTCGACGACGAGATCACTCGGCTGGCGCAAACCTATGGCAGCGCGGAAGCCGCGCTGGAGATCGCCGACGAGGACCATGAAGTCGTGCGCTTCTATGTGCCGCCAGAAGCGCGCTGGGGCGTGCTAAGCGGACGGCAGCAATTCGACTGGCCCGAAGGCAAGCGTCCATCGAGTCTCGGCCATCACATCACGACGGCGTGCCGCCTCGTCGCCAAACAGAACCCCACATTGGACGGTGTGCTGAACGTCGTCGATTTCGCCGCCACGCATAATGGGGAACGCGATGTGAGTGACAGCGCGCTCAAGGGTGTAGTCGAGACGCTCAGCGACCCGCGCTATCGGCTCGGGCTCAAAGACGTCGAGCCTGATTTCCTCGGGCGCTGTTATGAGTATCTCTTGCGTAAATTTGCGGAAGGCTCGGGTCAAAGCGCCGGCGAATTTTACACGCCGCGCGAGGTCGGCATGTTAATGGCGGAGATCCTCGCGCCCAACCCTGGCGAGGAGTGCCTGGATTATGCCTGCGGATCGGCAGGCCTGCTCATCAAACTTCAACTCGTCGCCTCTGCCCGCGACCCTCTCTCAAAAGTGCCGCTCCATCTGCACGGCCAGGAATTGATCCGCGAGAGCTTCGCCATCGCCTGGATGAACGCGATCGTGCACGACATGAAAGTCGAGATCGCGCGGGGCGATTCCATGCGCAATCCAAAATTCCGCGACGCCAAGGGCAAGCTGAAGACCTTTGACATCGTCACCGCCAATCCAATGTGGAACCAGGACGTCTTCGAGCGCGAGGTCTGGATCGACGACGAGCTTGATCGCTTCATGGATCATGGCGGCGCCACCATCCCCTCGTCCGCAGATTGGGCTTGGCTCCAGCATACAGCTGCATGTCTTAATGATCGCGGGCGCGCAGCCGTCGTACTCGACACGGGGGCCGTGACGCGCGGGTCGGGATCGAAGAACGAGAACGCCGAGCGGAATATCCGCAAATGGTTCGTCGATCATGATCTGATCGATGGCGTGATCCTGCTGCCAGAGAACCTTTTCTATAACACGCCGGCCTCGGGTGTGATCGTCGTGATGAACAAGAAGAAGCCCAAAGCACGACAGGGAAAAATTGTGCTATTGAACGCCAGCCGCCGGGTGAAGAAGGGCAAGCCAAAGAACTACATGCCGGAGGCGGATATTCCCGCGGTCGCCGCGTTGTTTGCCAAAGGCGTGTCCGTAGATGGCGAAGTCGCGGTCATTACCACGGCGCAGGCGGCGGAAGCAGATTACAATCTGAGTCCGGGTCGTTGGGTCGGCCAGCGCGACGTATCCGAAACTGCATCCCTTGAAGACTTGGTTGCCAGATTAGACCGCCTCGACGCCGAGTCGGCGACGCTGTCGTCGACGGTCCGGCGTCTTCTTCAAGGGGTACGCGATGCGGCTGCATAATATGAGCGCAACCGTCGGAGAAATGCAGCCGCCTTGGCCTGCAAGAGCCTTAGGGGAACTCATCCAGCGGCCAGATTACGGGGTAACCGCAAGCGCGACGGATAGCCCGGGCCTTCCAAAATTTCTGCGAATTACGGACATTCAAGACAATCGAGTTCGCTGGCCCGATGTGCCGAACTGTCAACTTCCGTCAGGCGAGGAGCGAAAAGAGTTGCGGGACGGTGATGTAGTCGTCGCTCGGATCGGCGCGACTACTGGCAAGGCCTATCTCGTCAAGGACTGCCCGCCCAATGCCGTTTTCGCCTCGTACCTGATCCGGCTGCGGCCCCACCGCGACCTCCTTGATCCTGGGTTTCTTGCGCACTTCATGTCGTCGGACGACTACTGGGAACACATCAACAAGCACAAAGATGACCGTCTCAAGGGCGGAGTGAACATCCCTGTACTTTCCGCACTAACAATCCCCACTCCTGGAATTGCAGAGCAAAAGATTATTGCTCAGGCACTTGATTTGATTACCTCGGCGATTGTCGTTGAAACGAACGCTGCTCACACCGCGCTAGCGCTCAAGCACGCGACAATGAAGCGGCTGTTCACGAGCGGCCTCCGCGGTGAGACGCTGAAAGACACAGATATCGGCCCGCTCCCGGAGAGCTGGGTCGTTGAAGAGATTGGTCGCGTCGCACGCCGTGTGCAGTATGGCTTGTCCGTACGGGGCGAAGCATCTGGTCGCACGCCCATCCTTCGCATGAATTGCCAAGACGATGGAAAAGTCGTGATGCGCGACCTCCAATTCGTTGATCTCGACAATAATCTGGAAGAGGACTTTGTTCTTCAGCCGGGAGACATCCTTTTTAACCGCACAAACAGTATCGAACACGTTGGAAGGACCGCGTTGTTTGATCACGACGTTCGAGCAGTCTTTGCATCCTACCTTATCCGCGTGACGGTGGATGCCGATATCTGCGATCCCCGATTTCTGAACTACTTTATGAATGACCCGCGCACGCAGCATGAAATCAAAACACTCGCGAGTCGCGCCGTGGGGCAGGCCAACATAAACGGCACCAAACTGAAGGGCGTCCGGTTTCCGCGCGCGCCTATCGACGAACAGCGCGAAATCGTCGCCATCCTGGACGCCATCGACCGCACAATCACTCTATACAAAGAGAAACGCATCGTGCTGGAGGCGCTCTACAAATCGCTTCTTCAGAAACTGATGACTGGCGAAGTTCGCGTCGATGATCTCAATCTCGACGCACTCGCCTCGCCCAAACCGGAGGCCGCATGAGTCTCCTCAAGATCACCGAGGCGGTCTCGGCCCAATGGCCGATGGTGCGGCATGCCGCTGAGATCGGCTGGGCGCCGCTGACGCGCGCCGAAGCGGAGGAGTTGCGCGGCGGCGAGACCGGTCTCTTTCTCTATCCGGTCTTGCGCGAGAAGTTGATCGCGCTGAACCCCGGCCTTGTGACGGAAGACAATGTTCAGGAGGTTATCGATCGGCTGGAGGCCGCCAGCCCCACGATCGAAGGCAACCGCCAGGTGCTGCAATGGCTGCGCGGCCAAAAGCAAATCCGCAACGAGACGGAGGATCGGGACGACTATGTTCGCCTGATCGATTTCGAGAACTTGGACGCGAACGCCTTCCACGTCTCGTGGGAATGGCAATACCGCTCCAGCGCCACGGGCCGCAAAGCAAACCGCGCGGACGTGATGTTCGCCATCAATGGCGTCCCGGTCTGCATCGTCGAGCACAAGAATCCGAAACTGCGCGACGCCATTGAACGCGCCGTCAAGCAGTTGGTGCGCTATGAGATGGAGACACCCGAGCTACTGGCGTCACCGCAGGTCTTCAACGCCACACACCTGGTCGACTACTGGTACGGCGTCACCTGGAACGCTTCTCGCCGCTTCGTCGCACGCTGGAAGCAGACGCCGGAAGAAACCTATCGCTTCGCGGTGCAGAGCTTCTTCGACAGGCCTTCGTTTCTGCGCATGCTGGAGGATTGGATACTCTTCTACGCCGACGAGGACGGCGAGCTCCGCAAATCTGTTCTGCGTCAGCACCAAGTGGAGGCCGTCTATTCCGTCATGGGACGCTGCGCCGATCCAGCACGCAAGCGCGGGCTCATCTGGCACACCCAAGGCTCGGGCAAGACGTTCACGCTGCTTACCGCGGCGCGCATGATGCTTGAAGACCGCGCCCGCTTCCGCGAAGCGACGGTGCTGCTGATCGTCGATCGCACTGAGCTTGAAGGCCAGCTGCGCGGCTGGGTCGAACGCATCCTGGGCGAGATGGAGCATTCCGGCATCGCTGTGGCGCGCGCCAACTCCAAGGCCGAATTGCAGCAGCTGCTCAAGTCGGACCGGCGCGGGCTCATCATCTCGATGATTCATAAGTTTGAGGACATCGCCAGAGACCTCTGCCCCCGCGACAATGTCTATGTCCTCATCGATGAAGCGCACCGCAGCGTCGGCGGCAATCTCGGCACCTATCTGATGGCGGCAGTCCCCAACGCGACCGTCATCGGTTTCACCGGCACACCGATCGATAAGACCGCTCATGGCGGCGGCACCTTCAAGATATTCGGCGGCGACGATCCGGGCGGCTATTTGCACAAATACGGGATCGTCGATTCCATTCGCGACGAGACAACGCTGCCGATCAAACACACGTTTGCGCCGTCAGAGTTGCTCGCGCCCACGGAACTCCTGGACAAGGAATTCCTGGATCTCGCCGAACTCGAAGGCGTCAGCGTCAGCGACATCGAAGACTTGGATCGTGTTCTGAAGCGCGCCGTGAACTTACGGGCCTTCTTGACCGCCGACGACCGCATCGAGAAGGTCGCGGCTTTCATCGCCGAACACTTCAAGGAAAGCGTCCTCCCACGCGGCTACAAGGCGTTCGTCGTCGGCGTCAACCGCGAGGCTTGCGCCAAATACAAACGCGCGCTCGATCGCCACCTGCCGCCTGAATGGAGTGTGCCAGTCTACACTGAAAGTGCGACCGACAAGGTCGATTTGCCGTTAGTCGCACAGATGCAGCTTTCCGATGACGCCGAGACGGACGCGCGCAAGGCCTTCAAGAAGGCGAACAAGGATCCGAAGATCCTGATCGTCACCGATAAGCTGCTCACCGGCTACGACGCTCCGCTCCTCTACGCGATGTATCTCGACAAACCGATGCGGGACCATGTGCTCTTGCAAGCGCTCGCCCGCGTGAACCGCCCTTACGTCGACGGGGAAGGTGTGGCCAAGAAGGTCGGCCTGGTCGTCGATTTCGTCGGCGTGTTGAAGGAACTGCGCAAGGCGCTAAAGTTCGACTCAGCCGATGTGGAAGGGGCCATCCAAGACCTCGACAAGCTCATGGTCGACTTCAAGGACAAGATGGGCGCCAAAGCCCGCGCCTATTTGGACGTGGGCGACATCGCTGCGGGCGATGAAGCGTTAGAGAAGGCGCTGGCCCAGTTCGTCGATCCCGAAGAGCGGCAGAACTTCTACGACTTCTTCCGCGACGTCGAAGGTCTCTATGAAATCTTGTCGCCCGATCCAGAATTGCGCGACTTTCTCGACGCCTTCAAACGCCTCGCGGAATTATACGCCGTCGTCCGTAACCAGTTCGACGCAAAGAGCGCTGGTCCGCTGGGCGAACTCGAATACAAAACCCGGCGCCTAGTCCAACAGCATGCGCAAAGCGCAGGTCTCGGCAATCTCCTGCGCACGGTGACGTTCGATCTGAAGACGCTTGAGGCGATTGCGGCACAGCCCGGAGATGACAAGGGCAAGGTCGTCAACTTCGTGCGCGGCGTCGTGGCGGACGCGGAGCAAAACGGCGCAGCGGCACCCTTCCTCATCCCGCTCAAGGAGCGCGCCGAGAATGTTCTGAAGAGCCTTGAGGAGCGCTCCGTCAGCACGGCCATGGCGATGGAAATGCTGCGCGATATCGCCAAGGACAAAGACGCCGCCGAGGCTGAACGCGCCAAGCTCGGCCTCAGCCCCAAGGCGTTCGCCGCCTATTGGAGCATCAAGGACGAGTCTGGGCTGGACCCCAAACTCGCCGTCGAAGTCGCGCGGGAAGCCGACAAGCTCATGATCCAGTTTCCTCACTTTGCGGACAATCCCGAGGAAGCGCGGCAGCTTCGCGCCGCGCTTTACCGACCGCTGATGGCGCTCAACAAAGACACGCGGGCTCGCATCGTAGAAGCTCTGCTTGCTGCGCTCGACGGCGACGCCAATGGCTGAATGCAAAGAGAGCTTCCGCGCGCGCGTCCGCCTTTGGTCAGAGCGTCTGAATGTGACGCCAACGTCCGTGCGCATCCAGCGCATGACGCGCAAATGGGCCTCTTGCTCTGCATCGGGCACCGTCAGCTTTGCATCCGACCTACTAGCTAAGAACGCCGCTTTCCGGGACTACGTCATCGTCCATGAATTGCTACATCTGCGCGTCGCCAATCATGGCAAGCTGTTTAAGGCCCTACTCGGGCTTCACATCCCAGATTGGCGCCGCATCGAGCGTCAGCAACAGGTGGCGTCACTCGGCCCGCTGAGGCGCGCCGCATGACGAAGAAAAAGAACAGTCTCGCGCCCGAAGAGATCGCACTTATTAAGGCGATGCAACGTCGCGGTCTCGAATACACGCGCATTCAGGCCTATTTTTCGCGCCCAAACCGGCTCGTGAATTCCTTCCGCCTCGCGGAGATTCGCGACGGCTCGCTTGGTGGAGAAATCGACGCCGCGAGCGACGAGGGCCTCGACGAGTTTCTGCTAGCCTATGAAAAGGTGCGTTCGGGCATCGACGCCGCTGCGATCACTGCCTCGCAACGCACAGGACAGGAACACCTTGAGGCAGTACGCGCCCTTTTCGAGAAGCGCAAAACGGGTTGGTTTTTTATTGGCGAAGAGACCGACGATCGCGAATGCAAGGAGAGTTTTAACGTAAAGCATCCGGGCAAGGTGCTACGGGCGATGGCAGCGCTCGCGAACAACAAGGGCGGCCGAATACTCTTTGGCGTTCTAGACAGCGATAAGTCAGTCACAGGCATCAAGGCCGACGCTTGGGACGCGCTCGATCCGGCTGACATCAGCCAGCGCGTCACTAGCGCGATGCAGCCGGTTCCGGAATATCGACGCTTTCGCGTGGAGCTTGGCGACTTGTCAGTTGGCGTTCTGGAAATATCGCGCAGCAGCGTGCGTCCCGTCATCGCCGTTAAGAATGACGGCGACAGCTTTGCGGAAGGCGCGATTTATTATCGATATGTCGGCGAAAGCAAAGCTGCCAAGCCTGGTGAAATCGAGCAAATGATCCGCGAACGCGAACGCAACGCCGTTCAAGCCGCGGCGGCTATGGTCGCCAAACGCGCCGCTGGCGAGGTCGCCATCCTCGATCTCGACACCGGCATCGCCGACGGCCCTGTCGCCAGCTTCATCGTGGACGAGGATCTGCTTAACAAGGTCCAGTTCGTCCGCGAGGGCCAATTTGTGGAGAGAGACGGAGCGCCGTCACTTAAGCTCGTTGGCGAAGTGCGCCCGGTTGGCGCGCGCCACATCGTCGAGCAGCGGGAGCGGATCGTCCGCGAAGCGATCTCGGACGCCGATGTGGCCCGAAACTTTCTTGAACAGAATCCCGTCGAATTTCCCTACGAATATATACGCCACCTTCTCCACACGCAGCGGCGCTGGTTGCCGATCTTCTACTATGCGAAGCTTTCTGGCGACTCCGTCACGTCTCTCATCGACAAACTCGCCGCCGAACCGCCCGGCTATCCGGTAAACCGTACAGCTTTGCTCGAACGCCTTCGCGGAGAACTCAGCGCCTTTCAATCACCATCGGCGCAGGTGCTCGCCATTGCGCAACAGATCGAAGGTGGCGTCATGCCGACGCTGTCCACGCGCTCGGACGTCATGGCTGCGGCGCGGGCAGTATCGGGTCTCCGTTCAGCGGATTTTACAAAGGTCGCGGCACTGCTCTCGCAATGCCTGCTGAAAACACAAGGTGGCGATGATCGATCCAAGGCCATTCGCAGCATGATATACCGCGCCGTGTGCCGTCTCGATGAGATCGCTTTCGCCCCCAAGAACGACGCTGGCTAGCAGCGAGCGAGGAGCGCGCTTGTTCAGCTCCGCGCGAACGCCATCAACGGCGCGATGTCGCCTCGATCCGCAGCTTGCAGCGCCGCGACATAGGCCCGCCGGGTTTCTGCGATAGCGACGAGATTGGCGCTGCCCCAGGTGAAGCGGGGTTGGCCGAGCTTCTGGATCAGGAGATCGGCGGCGAGGCGCGAACAGCGGCCATTGCCGTTGGGAAACGGGTGGATCGCCACCAGCCGGTGATGGAAGCGGATTGCGATCTCGTCGGGCGGATAGGAGTTGTGTTCAATCCAATATTTCGCGTCGTCGAGCAGCACGCGGAGATCGGGCGCGATCTTCCAGGGTTCGACGCCGATATTGCGCTCGGTGGTGCGGAACTCCCCTGCCCAGCGCCAGACATCGCCATACATGCGTCTGTGCAGCGCCTTGATGAAATCTTCTGTCAGCACGTCGTGCCGGGCGCGCGGGTTGAAGGCCCAGCGATCGCCCTGGTCGATATTGACCTGCTCGGCCTCGTTCAATTCGCGCCGGAGCGTGATGTAGCTCGGGATGAGCCCATCACGCTCCTCTGGCGCCAGCGGCGTATTGGCTTCGTCATCGCCGTCGAAAAGCGGATCGTCGCTCATGCCTCATCCCAGAGCCGGCGCGGATCGCCCGCCATGATCTCGGCGGCCAGACGCTCGCGCTCTTCGGCGAGGTCGCGCTTGTCGAGCGCCTGGTTCTCCAGCCGCATGTGATGATGCGTGCGCTTGAGCTGGGCGTCGGCGGCCGCTTGGGCGCGCTCTTTGATGATCGCGTCCAGCGGCTCGTTGGGGACGAGCGCATAGACGAGGGTGCACCCCAGCCCCTCCGCCACGCGGCGCAACGTGGCGAGCGTGACCGCGTCCTCCACCTCGTCCCGTTCGATCCGGGCGATGCGGGATTGGGAGACGCCAATGCGCCGGCCGAGTTGGGCGGCAGTCATGCCCAGGGCCTCGCGGATCGCTTTGACCCAGCCACGCGACGGACGCGCGAACTCAGGCGCCTTGCGCAAAGGCGCGAGACGGCGCTCTAGCTGCTTGCGAGCCAGGCTCTCGGCGGAAGCGGTAGAAGGCATATGTTCTAAGTCCTCAGTCAGGACATAACATGTATATTCTTTCTTCTTCGTTTCAATAGAATACCTGTATTCTACTTCCTGAGCGCTCTCAAGCGGGAGAATCCCACCCACCCGCCCTGACGCGCGCGTCTTGGGTCGCTTGCGGTCTGCTGCCTCATGCTGGAGGTCACGCGCCAGCAGCCTGTGGATAAGTTGTGGATGGGTTTGGGCGACCCGTCGGCTTCGCCGACGGGCGGGCTGTCGTGCTCCGCACCGAGCCGCCGCTGCCGCGGGTCTCGGCCATCCGGCTTCCATCCCTGTCGCAAGAGCCCGCCCACCCGCCCCATTGGCGAACGGAGACCCGAGGCAGGCGTGAGCGCTTGATGCGGGACGGCATGGTGCTGAACCTACCCGCAAATGAAGCGAGCCCGGATCATCGTCCTTGCGCTGTGCGCCGGCGCCCTCTTGGCGCTGGCGGCGGGAGAGCTGAACCGGCGCGACGTAGTGCTGTTCAACGCCACGCCATCCGTGCCGACGGGCTTCTATGTGCGGACCGATGCGCCGATGCGTGAGGGCGCGTTCGTGAGCGTCCGCGCTGTCGATGTGGCGGAGGATTACGCCACGCTTCGGCGCTTCACCGACGCCGGTGACCGCTTCATCAAGCGGGTCGCGGCGCGTGCCGGCGTGCGCGTCTGTGGGAACGGCGAGAGCGTCAGCGTTGGCGCGGTCAGCTATGCACGACAGAGCCGCGATAGCGCGGGACGCACGTTGCCGACATGGGAAGGCTGCCATGTTCTGCATGACGGTGAAGTGTTTCTCTTGGGCGATACGCCGGACAGTTTCGACAGCCGTTATTTCGGCATCGTGCGTGAAGACGCAATCGAAGGCGTCTGGAAGCGTTTGTGACTTTCCCCGAATGAGCGCGCCCTACTTGTAGGGTGTGGGTTGCGGATTTCCGTTGAGAATTGGGGCGCTGAAAGAAAAGTAGGGCGTAAGGCTAGATAAAGAGCGCTGCACTCTCATCGCCAACCGATTGTCTCTGCTCGTTTTTGCGCAAGGTGTTCGCGATCATCGCAGGGTGGTTTCCACCTCACCCGCACCCCATCATGCAAAACCAATCGGCTAGCCCCTCTTTCCGCTTCTCCAAGCTGCTGCGCGATGCTTCGCGTGGCGACGTTTTTGCGCCGGGCTCGCCGCTCCGGTTCGCGCGCTCTCTTGATGCAGAGAGTCTCAAAGGCCGTCACGAGGGACGCGCCAAGAAGGTCGCGGGCGGCGCCCCCAAGAGCGCGCTCTCAAGCCAATTGCAGGCGCGCCTGGGGCGATCGAGCAAGTTCGGCAAGCAGACCAGCAAGCGCGCGGGCTTCGCCTACGACCCGCGCCAGCGCGCCGTGGTGAAGGTACATTACTTCTCCCATGGCGGCGCCGGAGCGGGCGCGCTGCGGGCCCATGTGCGCTATGTGGCGCGCGACGCCGCCGACTGCGGGCGCGGTCTGGCGCAGGAGCAGCAGAACGAGGCGGACGCAGAGCGCGACCCCGGCGACAAGCGCGACCGGCCGCGCGAGAAAGGCCGGAAGCTTTCCGTCTTCTACGACGCCTTCGAGACCGGCGTGGACGGCGCGGGCCGGGCAGCGGCCTGGGCGCGCGAGGACCGCCGCCACTTCCGGCTCATCCTCTCAGCCGAGAATGGCGCCCGGATGCGCGACCTACAGACTTACACGCGAGCGGTCATGGAGCGCGCCGAGCAGGCGCTGGGGACACGGCTCAACTGGATTGCGGTCGATCATTGGGACACCGACAATCCGCACACCCACATCATTCTACGAGGTCGTCACCGTGATGGACACGACCTCGTCATTCCGCGTGAGTTTGTCTCCCACGGCTTCCGGTCGGCGGCGCGCGACGCGGCGACTGAGCGCCTGGGACCGCGCGGGCGCGACGACGCACGTCGTGCGTTGGAGCGCGATGCGCTCGTCCACGGCCCCTCCCGGCTCGACGGAATGATCGCTGGCCAGCTCGACGATGAGCGCCGTGTGCGGCTTGCGCGTCTGCAGGCGCCGGACCGCTCGCCGGAGACGGAGAATGCGCTCAAGGCGCGGGCGCAGGAATTGAAGCGGATGGGTCTCGCGGTCGAAGTCGAGCGCAATATCTTCCAGTTCGAGCCGGGCTGGCGCGACGCCTTGAAGGCGATGGAGCTGCACCTCGATATCCGAAAGTCGCTGATGCGGGCGCGGACGCAGGATATCCAGCAAAAGCTCGATCAGAGCCTGAAGCTCTCGCGCTCGCTCAGGCTCGGGCCCGACCGCTAGGCTTGCGTGCGGTCGGGCTTTGCGATTCACTCCGGATGGGACCGGTGGCGGCCTCCAAGAGCCCGCCAACCAGACGAAGCGCAGCGCCCGATCCGTTCACACCAGGACGCCCGCTTCATGCTGATCGCAATTGTCTTCCTTGTTCTCGTTGCGCTGTGGCGCCCAAGGCTCACGGCCCTGCTCTGGCTGCCGGCTCTCTTCTGCGCGGTCGCGGCGATGCACTGGACCGTATCGCTCCACCTGTCCGATCCCTTGATGTCGCTCTACAGTTTCCTTGTCGGCGGCCTGGGCGCACGGATCGTGTTGGAGCTGGCGTTGCGTTGGTGCGCCGCCAGAGTCACTTGGGCGGCAGACTGCGTGCGAACGCCAGCGCGGCGGCGAGCCAAGCCTTGAACTCCTTATCCGCGCATCGGGCCTCATCGACAAAGTAAAACCCAGGCATCTTGCTGTCGCCCATCGCGACGACTTCGCCGCCGCGCAGCTTCGCCGCGACGGGATTGTCCTTGCCGATGCGAAACATGAAACGGCGCGCGCCTGCTTTGGTGCGATCGGCGCCACAGATCATGTTGCCGTCGAGCATGAAGCAGACGCCGCCCATCATTCGCTTCTCGCTCAGGCCTTCGATGCCGCCGAGCGCATCGCGCACGCGCATGGCGAGCAATTCGTCATAGGCCAACGCTTCGTCCTCCCCCGGCGCAATCACAATTCAGCGCTTGTCAGACCCGCTTCTATCATATAGCCACTTCGCTATGCAATCGAGCTTCACGGATCTGAACGCTGAAGTGCGCCGCAGCTACCAGGCGGCGCCTGATCTGATCTTTGCTGCGTTCGCCGACCCGGCCTTGGTGCGCCTTTGGCTCAAACCCGGGCCCGACGTTTCGCTCGACGTCCTGATCTACGAGTTTCGTCCAGGCGGACGCTACCGATTTGCCTACAGGACGCCCGGCTTCCCACTGATGCATGTCAACGGGGTCTTCGATGTGATCGATGCGCCGTCGCGGATCGTGTTCGGCTGGAACATCGAGCCGCCCGATGAGCACGCTGGCATTCGCTCGGAAGTTCGCGTTGCGATCACGCCTGTCGATAGCGGCAGCGAAGTCTTCATCCAGCATGTGAACCTCTCGCGGCCGGATGCGCCCCGCCGCCATGCGGAAGGCTGGTTGGGCGCGCTAGGCGGCCTGGAGCTTCTGCTTGCGCGCTCATCGGACGGCGCCTAGCCCATGGCGATCCAATACACCGAGGCGCTTGATCGCACTTTTCACGCGCTGGGCGACGCTTCGCGTCGGCGGATGCTGGCAGTGCTGCGAGAGCGCGGCCCCTGTACAGCAGGCGAACTGGGCGCGCTGTTCGAGAGCGCGCAGCCCACGATCTCGAAACATCTGCGCGTTCTTGAAGACGCTGAACTGGTGCGCCGCAAAGTCGACGGGCGCACGCACGTGTTTTCGCTCGCGCCAGCGCGGGCGCGGCAAGCGCAGAAGTGGATGGAGCGTCATCTCGCCTTCTGGGAAGGCAGCCTCGATCAGCTCGAAGGCGTCATCGAGGAATTGAAACGCGCACAAGGAAGGAAGCAGGATGAATGAACTGCCCACATATGTTCTAGAGCGCAGCTTCACAGCGCCCCGCGAACTCGTCTGGCAAGCATGGACCGACGAGAAATTGTTCGCGCGCTGGTATGGCCCGAATGTCGAGACGATCATCCATCAGCAAGATCTGCGCGGCGGCGGCGTCGCGCGCATCGAGATGCGGATGGGCGGCGGGTCGAGTTACCAAACCCTGAGCTATCTGGAAGTCACCCCGCCCTCGCGGCTGGTTTTTCTCAATGCGAATACGGACGAGCATTGGCGGCCCGCCGCGAATGCGCGCATGCCCGACTGGCCGCGCAACCTGCTGACGACCGTGACCTTCGCGCAGAACGGACCGCAAACCGAGCTTCGTCTCGAATGGACGCCCCATGAAGCGAGCGCCGCTGAGATCGCCTGCTTTGCGGCGTCGATGCAAAATATGGGCATGGGCTGGAATGGCGGCATGGAGATTCTCGCGAAGATCCTCGCCGAACTGCAGAGCACAAACTCTTGAGGGAGGATCCGATGAGCACATTTTCAGGCGGCTGTCTGTGCGGCGCAGTCCGTTACACCTGCTCGGCCGAACCCATGATGTCAGGCCATTGTCATTGCGACGATTGCCGCCGCACGAGCGGCACCGGGCATTGCTCGCATATGGGCATTCCGGACAATGGCGTGACGATCAGTGGCGAGACCAAGGCGTATGAACGCGCCTCCGACTCTGGCGCCATCGTCGCCCGCCATTTCTGTCCGACCTGCGGCTCGGCTCTGTTTTCGCGCAACAGCGGCATGCCTGGCCTGGTGTTCCTGCGTGCGTCCAGTCTCGACGATCTCGAAGTCTTCAAGCCTCAGATGCACGTCTATGTGGCGCGTGCGGCGAGTTGGGATCAACCGGGAGCCGACTTGCCGGCGTTTGAAACAATGCCGCCAGGCATGGGCTGAGCACGGCATCCATCCTTCGATGGATTGCGTTCCAGCTCACAAATGACCGATCAGAGCGAGGCGCGGTTGTGAAAGATCGCCGCAACTTGGCTTCTGGACGATGCCCCGAGCTTGGAGAGCACTCTGTGGACGTGATCCTTGACGGTGGCGACGCTGATGGAAAGTTCGCGGGCGATCGTCTTGTTGGCGGAGCCCCGCGCCAGCAAAAAGGCGACCTCACGCTCCCGCGGGCTCAGCGAAGCGAGAGCAGGCGAAGCGGTTTGAGGTTGCGCCACGATGACGGGCGCTCCCAATGTCTCGATGGCGCGCAGGTCGATCGTGAAGCTTACGCCGTTGGCGCAAAGCGGCTCCAGTGCGCTCAGAGCCTCCCACGGTATCGTGGATGCCGTTTCTTCGCGCAGTGAGGCGAGCGCGGTGCGCAGGCGGCCAAGGTCCGGGTCTGAAATCATTGCCTATCGAGGGAGACAGAATGCAAGAAACGCCGCAAACAATCGCAGACTTCTTTCGCGCCATGCAAGCAGGATCGGCCGCTGCCCATGACATCGAAGCGCTCTTCAGTGACGACGCCGTCTATGTCGAGCCGTTTTCCGGCACGCCGACGACGCACTCAGGCAAGGCGGCGATCATGGCCGCCATGCGTCAAGGCTGGGCGACGCCGCTCCCTGACATGACCATCAGCTTGGACCGGGTCGATGTCACGGACGCGCGCGTCATCGTGGCCTGGACGTGCCGCTCGTCCGGTCTGCCGGGCGGCCAAGGGGCGGCGTCAACGAATTCACGCTGAAGGGCGGCAAGATCGCACGCCTCGAAACGCGCTTCGCCTGAGCCTGGAGCGGTAGCGCCCCTAGGCCCATGAGGTAACCTTTGGCGGCTTAGTCCGAAGTCACCTGCAGAGACGGGCCAAACGCGCCGTCGCTGGAGACTTCCATGACCCTTCTACGCCGCGCCTTTTTGCTCTTCGCCGTCGTCATCGCGCTCCCCGGCGCCGTGTTCGCCGCTGAGTTCCGCACGTTCGATCAGGCTGCGTTCGCCGCCGCGCAAGCGCAGGGCCGCCCGATCCTTGTTGAGGTAGCGGCGGACTGGTGCCCAACCTGCCGTGCGCAAGCGCCCATCATCAGACAATCGGCGACCGATCCCGCCTTCGAGAACCTCGTCGTCTTTCGCATCGACTTCGACAGCCAGCGGGACGCCTGGCGTGGGCTCGGCGCCCGCCAACAATCGACGCTGATTGCGTTCGCGGGCGCTCGCGAAACCGACCGCGCCGTGGGCGTCACCAGCGCACGCCGCATCGACGCGCTGATGCGCTCCGCGCTGCAATGACTTTGCTGTCGCCCTTCCTCGCCTTCCTGGCGGGCGTGCTGACAATCCTGTCGCCTTGCGTGTTGCCGCTCGCGCCTATTCTCGCGAGCGGCGCCATGGCGCAACACCGGTTCGGACCGGCGGCGTTGGCGATCGGACTTGCCGCATCGTTCTCCCTTGTGGGCTTGTTCGTCGCGACAATCGGCTTTGCCATTGGTCTCGACACCCATACGCTTCGTCTCGGCGGCGCCGCCATCATGCTCGCGGTCGGCGGCGTGCTTGTGGTTCCGCCGCTGCAGGTCGCGTTCGCCGGCGTTGCGGCGCCGTTCAGCAATTGGGCCAATGCGCGCACGGCTTCCTATCAGGGCGCCGGACTTTGGGGACAGGCCGGACTTGGCGCGCTTCTTGGCGCGGTGTGGAGCCCTTGCGTCGGGCCGACGCTTGGCGCCGCAACCGTTCTTGCAGCGCAAGGCGACGACCTCGCCTCTGTCGCTTTCACTATGGCCATGTTCGGCCTTGGCGCCGCAAGTGTTCTCACCGCCATCGGCTACGGCGCCCGCGCGCTCATCACGCGACATCGCGGACAGCTTCATGCGTTGGGCGAAGGCGGCAAGCGGTTTCTGGGATGGGCGCTCATCGCCGTCGCCGCTCTGATCTTCTCAGGGTTAGACCGCGCTCTTGAAGCTGCCTTGATCGAACTTTCGCCGCCATGGCTCACCGCGCTCACCACGCGGTTTTGAGGAGCAACGTGATGACACTCTCCCGGATTACATCATGGGTGCTGGCTCTGGCATTCGCCGCCGCGCTCGTCTTCATGGTTGGACTTCCGAAGTTCATCGGCCCCTCGCCCAATCCGATCTTCGCGCTGATCGCTGGGCGAAGCGGCATCGATCTGTTCGAACCGTACCTGCGTTACGCGATAGGTGTTGGCGAATTTGTCGCTGCTTTGATGTTGATCATCCCTCGAACGCGCTTCTTCGGCGCGGCATTGGCCGGGCTCATCACGCTCGCAGCGATTGCGTTCCATCTCTCGCCTTGGCTCGGGATCGCCATCCCCGCCATGGACGAGCTTGTCCCGCTCTTGCAGCAAGGCCGCAGCGTTTCGGAGATCGACGCCATGAACCTGCCGACTGACGGCGGCATGCTGTTCATGATGGCCATGGTGTTTGTCGCCATGGCGGGCGCCCTCCTGTGGCTTGAGCGGCCGCAACGCACGAAAGCCGCGTGACATGGGCGTGGCCGTCCTCATCGGAGCGGACGAGCCGAATGCGGCTCGCCCGCTGGATGTCTCTCGGCTACGCTTCTTGCATGCTGCGCCACGAGCTTATGCCATGACGCCCAGGAGCGTCGCCGCGAACGCGCGGCTCATGCCGCTACTTCATGCTGCGCGCGCGGGCGATGTTGCGGCGTACAATGCATTTCTGCTGGACTTGGCGGCGCTGTTACGCCCATTCGTGCGCCGGCATTTGGCGCGGCATCGATCCGATATCGAGGACGTTCTGCAGGATGTTCTCCTCGCCATCCACCTTCACCGCGAAAAATATAGCGCCGAGCGCCAGCCGCTCACAGCATGGGTCTATGCCATTGCGCGCTATAAGGTGATCGATCATTTGCGGCGCGAAGGCGTTCGCGCCCATGTGCCGATCGACGACGTTGGCGAACTTTTTGCCCCTGAAACCGCCGACGCCGGAGACACGCACCGCGATCTCAACACCCTCGTGGCGCTGCTTCCAGATCAGCAGCGCAAGGCGGTGACCTTGGTGAAGATCGAGGAGCGCTCGGTGCGTGAAGCCGCCGCTGAGAGCGGGACTTCCGAGACAGCGGTCAAAGTGAACGTGCATCGCGCCATCAAGAACCTGATGCGTTTCGCTGCGCGGGATGGAAAGTCATGAAGACAGAAGATTTCATCCATGATCTCGCGACGCGCACGGCGCCGCCAGCGGCCAAACGCTCAAGCCTTGTCCTTTTCGGCCTCGTCGGACTGGCGCTCGCGGGGACGGCGTTTGTCGCCATTGCCGGAACACGCACCGATCTCGGCGCCGCATGGCCTTCAACGCTGCTCAAGATGGGCTTTGGCGCACTCTGTGTCGTTGCGCTTCTCCCGGTGCTCAGGCGCGCGATAGGTCAAGACCTCCGCATCGGCGCCGCAGCACGCGGCGTCATTGGCGTCGTTACATTGGCTGGCATTGTTTCGGCTATCGGGGTGGCGATGACGGCCGAACCGCTGCGCCTGACGCTGTGGACGAGCGGCGGCGTCCCGGACTGCCTTTGGCAAATTCCCTTGATCGCTGTTCCGATCGCGGCGGCGCTTCTTTTTGCTGCGCGCCGCTTCGCGCCAACGCGGATCGGCGTTGCCGCGCTGACAATCGGGGCCACGGCGGGTGCGCTCGCCGCCATTCCCTACTCGCTCTTCTGTCCTATCGATTTCGCACCCTATGTCGCCACCTGGTACACGGCGGCGTTTGCGATCTGTGGAGCGCTTGGGGCAATTGCAGGCGGGCGGTTACTTCGCTGGTAAAGTGACGCCGTCCCACCGTGCTCGGCGGCGTCAAGGCACGCTAACGCTTTTCAGCCCTGACGCCGCCTGCGCGCGATGGCATTCTGAAGCTGTCGGGACGCAGGGCTTTGTCATTGCGAGCCGCAAGCTTGCGCCTCCGGCGCGGGTCGAACACAGGGCTGTATCCAATCGTGTAAGATCCGCGGGGAGCGAAAACGGTGAACATGAGCCAAACCGCCGACGCCGCAGAACTCCTCGCCAGGGGCGTCGCCATCGGCGCGTTCCTTGGTCTTGCTTTGGCGTTGGCGAGAGGAATGGACAGCCGGGCGCGCTTGTCCGGCATCCTGTTTTGCCTGGCCGCTGCAGGACACACGCTGACGCAATGGCCGCTGGCCGATGCGGTGTTGGGCGTCGCCCTAATCCCGGCCTGGATCTTCTCGGTCATGGGCGCGGGCCTCTTCTGGGCCTTCGCACGCGACCTGTTCGAGGATGACGCGCCGGGCTGGAAGCGCTTCGCGCCCGCGCTCGTCTTGCTGGCGGTGGGGATCGTCGCCGTCCTAAGCCCGCCCGGGGTTCAGCCGTTCTTCTGGCTCGCCCACAATCTCATCGGGTTTGCGCTTGCGAGCCATATCCTCTTCCTGATCGCGGCCGGATGGCGCGGCGACCTCGTGGAGAAGCGCCGGCGCCTGCGCGGCCCCGTCCTCCTCGCGGGCGCAGCCTATGCGCTGGCCGTGATCATCGTTCAGACGTTCGAACTCGTGGCGGGCTCGGCGGAGCAGCTCTCGCCGCTGGCCGCCGCCACCTTGATGCTGATCGCACTGACCTCGGTGTGGGCCTTCGGGCGTGTCGATGCGGACCTGTTCGCCTCGACAGCCGCGCCCGCAACGGCAGTGCCCAACACTAAGGACGCTAGCTCACTTGACGGCGCCGATACCGCCGCCGCGGCTGATCTCGACCGGCTCATGCGGACCGAACGCCTCTACCGGGAAGAAGGATTGACGATCGCCGCGCTGGCCTTGCGCCTGCGGCTGCCGGAACATCGCCTGCGGCAACTCATCAATCAGAAACTCGGGCATCGCAATTTCAGCGCCTTCGTCAATCAATGGCGCCTGGAAGACGCCAAGGCTGCGCTCGCCGATCCGGCGCAGCGCGACGTGCCGGTATCCACCATTGCCCTGGACGCTGGCTTTGCCTCGCTCGGGCCGTTCAATAGGGCCTTCAAGGCAGACACGGGCCTCACGCCCTCGGAATACCGCGCGCGGGCGCTCGTCTAGCTTCACACTGAATTCCTGCACGTTTTTCAGAATCGGCGCGCCGTTTTCGAAATCGGCTAGCCCGCTTTCAAGCTCGGCGAGCGGCGTGAGCGGGCTTGGGCAAGGTTGGGTCTGCCGGAACTGACCGGCGCAACCGGCGGTGAAGCCCTATGCCTGTCGAATTCGATCTCTGGCGCGAACTGGCCCAGGTCTTTCCCATTATCTTCAGCATCGAGGCCGGCCGCTACGTCCTGACGGCGGGTCTCTTCAGCCTCATCATCTGGGCGTTCTGGCGCGCGCACTACGCGGCGCGGAAGATCCAGACCCGCGACGCCAGCGCCGCGGACTATCGGCGCGAAGTGTTCGCCTCGTTGCGCACCGCGCTCATCTTCTCGATCACCGGGTTTGGCATGTACTACGCCAGCCGGGCCGGCTGGCTCACCATCTACGAGGACTTTTCAGTTCGGGGGCCGCTCTACTTCGTAGCCACCCTCCTCGCCATGATCGTCGCCCAGGACGCCTACTTTTACTGGACGCATCGGGCGATGCATCACCCGCGCCTCTTCCGCACCTTCCATCACACGCATCACAAGTCGATGACGCCGACGCCCTGGACGGCCTATTCCTTCGACGTTCCCGAGGCGATCGTCGTCGTCGCCTTCGTCCCGCTCTGGGCGGCGATCGTGCCGATGCATGATCTCGCCATTTTCACCTTCGTAACCTGGCAGATCGTGCGCAATGTCATGGGCCACGCGGGCGTCGAACTCTGCCCTGTTGCGGGCAAGCCTTCGCGCCTGTTCGGTTGGTGGAACACGACCACCCATCACGATCTCCACCACCAGAACGGCCGCTCCAATTACGGTCTCTATTTCACCTGGTGGGACCGGCTCATGGGCACCGAGCATCCGGACTACCAGGCCGAAGTCGCCGCCTTCGCGATCTGTCCGTTGCGCCGGAAGAAGCCCGTGCGCGCAGGCACCACCGTTATGTTGCTCGCCATTGGCCTCGCGACGGCCGCGACCATGCACAACCAAGCTTCCGCGCAGACGCGAAACGAGATCGGCGGCAATTGGGCCACGCGCGGCTTCGGTTCGATCGTCCAGTTCCGGCCATGCGCCGGCGCCGCCGAGACGATGTGCGGCCGCATCATCTGGCTGTGGGAGCCGAACGATGAACGCGGACGGGCGCGCACGGACACCCACAATCCCGATCGCGCTCTGCGCGCGCGCTCACTCATCGGCGTCGAGATCGTGCGCGGCCTGCGTCAGACCGAACCGGGCGTCTGGAGCGATGGCGCGCTCTACAATCCTGATGATGGGCGCACCTATACAGGCACGATACGGCTGCAGGGCGGCGCGCTCGAATTGCGAGGATGTGCGCTAGGCGTGTTCTGCCAGACCCAGATCTGGCGCCGGCCTGAGAGCGTGATCGCAGCTGTGCAAGGACTGCCGCAATGAAGCGCCTCGCCCATTATCTTCCGCTCGCGCTGCATCTCATCCCGACGCTGGCGATCGGCTATCTCGTCGTCATTCCGCAAAGCTGCATCGCCGGCGTGAACGAACTCACGATCGGCTTCGCCGCCGCCAATCTCGGCTTCGCACTCACCTATGTGGCGGGCATGCGTCTCGCCTTGAAGCAGGGAGGTGCCCGTGCGTAGGCCGCGATTCATCGCCGAACAGGCGCGCCATGCTAAGGGCCCGCTCGGGCGCCTCATCGCTTTCATCATGGCGCGCGAGACCTGGGCGCAGAACATACACGCCATCGACGCGCTCGCGATCGCGCCCAATGATCACGTGCTCGACATCGGCAGCGGACCAGGCCGCAGCATTGCGGAGCTGGCGCGGCGTGCGCCGGGTGGCCGGATCGTCGGCATCGATCCATCCCAACTTATGGCCGACATCGCCGTGCGCCGAAATGCGAAGCTGGTGAAAGCCCGCCGCGCCGAAATTCTGGTCGCCAGCGCCGCGTCGTTGCCGTTCGCGGACAACAGTTTCGACAAGGCGCTTTGTGTCCATGTCATCTATTTCTGGAACGATCTCGATACGGCCTTCCGGGAGATCGCGCGGGTGATGAAACCTGGCGGCCGGTTTGCGCTTCTCTTCCGCACCAACGCCGACGAAGCCGCTGTCTCGGCGTTTCCAGCCGAGGTGTATAACTTTCGTGCACTCCGCGATGTCATCGCCCCGCTCGAAGCCGCTGGCTTTGCCGTCGAAACCCGCCAGGACGTCTGCGAAGCAGGGACGCCTGCACTGCTCATTGCCGCCAAGCGGCGCACGTCGATGAAAGAGACGCCACCCTAGGACCCGCGGGGCATGACGCGCCCCTTCACGACAGCAGCCATTGCCTTCGCTCCTTCGAGCGGGCCCGTACCGGGTTCAAACCACGGCAGGCATTCATTGCCGAAGAACGCGCCGGTCGGCGCCAAGTCCGCCGCGCGCTCAAACGCGCCGACATGAAAGTGCGTTTCGTCCGGCAGTTTCGGGTTGGTGCAGGTGAGCGCCGATCCGCAGCGCGCGCAGAAGCCGCGCTTCACGCCCGGCGAAGACTCGAAAGTCGCGATCTCGCCACTGGTCATGTGCACGTCATCGTCCGCGAACGACACGAAGACGGAGGCTGGCGCGCCACTATGACGACGGCAACTATCGCAATGGCACCAGAGCACCCACTTGGGCGCTCCTCGCGCCTCGAACCGCACAGTGCCACAAAGGCAACGGCCTTCAAACGTCTCCGGCATTTGCGTCTCTCGCTGCTAGAAGACCAGTACCTTGTCCGCTGAGAGCGTCTCTTGCGCAAGTTCGTCCATCGTGCTGCGCTTGGCGCCGGCGACGATTTCGACGTCACCGATCCCGCGCGCATCCACACATGTGCCGCAGAGCAACACGCGACCCTGCGCGGCGAGCACGCGCTTCAGCATGCGCTCCAGATTGTAATATCCCTCCGGCGTCTTCTGGCCAGCTTTCGCGCAGGCGACGGCGTCCGCCATCAGGAACACGACAATTTCAGCCGCCGCATCGGCCTTGACGAGCGCATGCGCGAGCCGCAGCGCATTGTACGCCTTCTCGTCGCCATACGGCGGACCGTTGAGGATCAGGAGCAGCCTCATGACGCCTCCGATGCTGGCGCCCTGCCGCCGCCATTGGATTGCGTAGGATCAAGCGCCGACGCTGGCGCGATACGCGATTGCATGGTTACGGCCACAACCACACCTGACAGAAACGTCAGGCAGGCAATCGCCACGATGGCGGCGGCAAGGCCGAACCGATCCGCTATCAGCCCCGCAGCGAGCGCGCCGATCGCGTACCCCAGATCGCGCCAGAAGCGGTAGACGCTGAGCGAGCGCGCGCGCCAGGTCGGGTGCGAAGCGTCCGACACCGCAGCGATGAGACTCGGATAGACCATCGCCGTGCCAAGGCCCAACAACACACTGCCGCCGATCCACCAGGTGAAATCGCGCGTTGCGGCCGTCAGCAGCAATCCGCCCGCTTGCACCCACATGCCGGCGACGATCAGACCTTTGCGTCCCCAACGATCGCTGAGCGGGCCGGTGACGATTTGCAGCAGCCCCCAGGTCACGGGATAGAGCGCCTTCAGCACGCCGATCCGTTCAACAGCCAATCCGAACGACGCATAGAAGAGCGGAAAGATACCCCAGCTCATCCCGTCGTTCAGATTGTTGACGAGGCCCGCCTGCGACGCGGCGAACATATTGCGGTCCTTGAACGAGGTCAGCGCGAACACTTCGCCAAAACGGATCGGCGCACTCGCGCTTACGTCCTTGGTCTCAAGCGCGACATGCGCGCGCGTATCGCGCACCATGAAGACAGAAAGCACGAGGCCAGCGACGGCATATCCGGCGCCGAGATAGATCGGCGCGGGCCTGAGCCCGTAGCGAGCGGCAAGATAGCCAGTGGCAAGCGCGGTCAGACCAAGCGCGATGTAGCCCGCGCATTCATTGAGACCGACGGCGAGACCACGCGACTTTGGCCCGACGAGATCGATTTTCATGATCACCGTCATTGACCACGCAAAGCCCTGGCTCACGCCCAGAAGCGCATTGGCGGCGATGATCCAGCTCCAGTCCGGCGCGCCGATGATCATGAAGGGCACGGGCAGCCCGGCCAGCCAGCCAAGCACCAGAACGCGCTTGCGGCCCCACGTATCCGCAAGCTGTCCTGAGACGAGATTGGCGAACGCCTTGACGATCCCGAAGCTGACGATGAACGACACGACCAAGGTGGTCGACGCTATGCCGAACTCTTCCGAGCCGATGAGCGGCACCACTGTGCGCTCGATACCCACCATGCCGCCAACAAAGGCGTTGATCAGAACGAGCAGCGTGAACTGAGGCCAATTCTCTTTGAGCCCCAGCGCAATGCTGCGTTCCTCGCCGCCACGCGCCATCGTCTACGCCGCCGCGACAGCGCCGGCATTCAGCGCGCGCAGCTCAGCGGCTTGCGGCGGCGCGGGCGGAATGTCGCTCACCATCCGCCGTACAAACTCGGCTTCGTCATCGATGCGGAACGCCTTGTTGTGCCGCTTCTCGAAACCGATCGTCGACCAGGGTTTGCCGGAAAGGCTCTTGCCGCACACCGAACCCGAATATGCGCCCGGAAGAACCTCCACATAGTCTGGCAATGCCTTCAACCGCTGCGCCGTGCGGAACAGGACACGCGCGCCCTCCTCGGCGTCGGTTGCGAGTTCAGTGCGGCCCTGATCTCCGACCATCAGCGTGTGGCCCGTGAACACCATCCAGGGTTCATCAGCGCGTGTCTTGTCTCGCACCAGAAGCGATATGTGCTCCGGTGTGTGGCCTGGCGTGTGCCACACCTCGGCGGTTACGTTGCCAAGCTCCAGCACATCGCCGTCGCGCACGCCGTGGAACGGCTTTTCAGCGCTGGCGCCGTGGAAGAGAACGTAAGGCGCGCCAACCGCGGCCGCGAGCGCGCGGCCGGCGGAGGCATGGTCGGCGTGAATGTGTGTATCGATCACATAGAGAATACGCATGCCCGCCTTGGCGGCAGCATCGATGTAGAATTGCGGATCGCCGACGGGATCGACCACTGCACCGGACTCCTTGCCCCCGCAGCCGAACAGGTAGGACGCCGCGACAGGGTCGGCGTGCAGGAACTGACGTAGGATCATGACGTCCTCCTTGACGTTTGATTTGCGCGCACTGCGAGCGGGTGGGCGCCTAGACTTCGACGGTGATGCGCAGGAAAGTCGCGGGGATGGACGTAGCGCCCGATTTGGCGCTCGCGTTCTGAGCGTTGAACAGCGCTTCCAGATCGCGCTGCAAATCGTCGGCGCGGCCATTCTTTTCCGCCGCATCAAAGGCGTTCATCGTGGGACCATAATACGTCCGGAACACGCTGAGCAGCTCTGAGGGGGAACCCGGATAGTTGAAGAAGTATGTGTCTCGGACGAACGCAATTCTATCCTTCGGCACGCCCGCGCCTTCAAACCGCTGGATGACGTTTTCCTCGACGCCCCAGGTCACGGGGCTGATGAAACCTTCGGGCGGCGGCGGCGAATAGGCGGCGCTCGTCTTCAGCACCTGCGCGATCAGCGTCGGGTCGCCCGGAATCCAATTGCCCATGACGATCCGGCCGCCGGGTTTTGTGACCCGCACCATTTCCTTGGCCACGTCGAACGGCTTGGGCGCAAACATCGCGCCGAAAATGCTGACGACGAGATCGAAGCTGTCGTCGGCGAGTTCTTGAAGGTTCGAAGCGTCGCCCTCCTGAAAGCGCACATTCGACAGCCCTAACTCAGCCGCGCGCCAGTTTCCCGCCGCGACGAGAGTGCTGGCGATATCGACGCCAAGAACATCGGCGCCAAGTCTGGCGGCGGGGATGGCGGTCGTTCCGTCACCGCAACCGAGGTCAAGAACCTTCAGTCCCTTGGTTACTCCAAGTTTGCCGACCAGGTCTTCGCCACTCTCGCGCATGCTCGCCGCGATGCGCGTGAAGTCACCCTTCTCCCAGAGCGCCTTGTTCGGGTTCATCGGTTTTCCTCCGTTGTTGACAACCCCACCCATTCATTCCATTATTTGCTTGATTGATGGAGCGTGAACTTGCCGGAGTCAAGCCGTGGCGTGAAAGCGACCCTGCATGAGAGCTTCGCCGAGGTGGCCAAAGCTGCGGCGCACCCTCATCGCCTCGCGCTGCTTGAGCGTCTCGCTCAAGGCGAACGCAACGTGGATGCCCTTGCCGAAGGCGTCGGGCTCACCACCGCAAACGCTTCCCAGCATCTCCAGTCGATGCGCCGCGCCGGCCTTCTTGCCACGCGGCGCGATGGCAAATTCATTTTCTATCGTCTGGCCGACGACAGCGTGCTCGCACTTCTCGATGCGATCGGGGCGGTGGCCGAGCGCAACGTGGCGGCCGTCAGAGACGTGGTATCGTCGTACTTCAATGAACGTGACGCAATGGAGCCAGTGTCTCGTCGTGAACTGCGCCAGCGCGTGAAGGAGGGAAACGTCACCGTTCTCGATGTCCGCCCACCCGAAGAATTCGCCATGGGGCACGTGCCTGGGGCGATCAACATGCCTTTGGCAGAGATCAAGCGCCGCTTGTCCGAACTGCCGCGCAGCAAGGAGATCGTCGCCTATTGCCGCGGACCCTATTGCGTCTTTGCTTTCGAAGCTGTGGCTGCCTTGAGATCTGCGGGTTTCAAGGCGCGCCGCCTCGAGGATGGCTTACCGCAATGGAGGGCCGCAGGATTGCCGATCAACGCAATCACTTAAACGCACTACCAAGTTCACGAGGCAGGCGACTATCTGCACCAGAGTCGCTCTGACGCGGCCTCGGCTGTCGGCGTCAAGGTCGACGGAAGGCTGAAGCGCGCAGACACACCGGCCACAAGCAAGACCCAACGAAACGACCGCAACGCCAATGCTTGAGTATCACGTCAAAGCCCGACGCCTCGATGGGCACGGCAGCACAGCGGAAACCAAGTCAGCGACACTCACGCTCGACACTGACGTCGCTGGTCGCGCTGACGCCTTCAACCCGGCCGAACTGCTCCTGGCCTCCATCGCGGCGTGCATGATCAAAGGCGCCGAGCGCGTCACGCCTATGCTCAAATTCGATCTGCGCGGCATGGAAGTGCGTCTGCATGGCGTTCGGCAGGACGCGCCGCCCAAAATGCTCTCGATCCAGTACGAGATCATCGTCGATACGCCGGAGACGGACCAACGACTTGACCTTCTACACAAAAACATTCGGAAGTACGGGACGGTCTCCAATACGATCGCTGCTGCCTGCGAACTGACCGGGGTCATTCGCCGCGCTGACGGGAGCTGAAAGCCATGGCGAACCGCGCGGCGGCCGACCAGCTCAATCGGGAATGCTTTTGTGTGACGCTGGATAGCGATGTGCTGGCTTCGACGCTTCAGAGCGAGGCCGGAGACGCCGCTTTCTTCGAGACCTTCATCCGGTCGCGGCCGCATCTGTTTTCCCATGCACCGGTATTCCTGCCGCATACGGACGGCGACGCCATGCACGCGATCGTCCTCGCCATCGAAGCGGCGGCACGGCTTCCGGATTACCAGCATGCGGCGCTTGCCTGGGCGCCGGAAATCGCGCGGACCGATCACGGGCCGCTGGGCGCATTTATGGGCTATGATTTCCACCTGACGCCGGATGGGCCGAAACTCATCGAGATCAACACCAATGCCGGCGGCGCCTTTCTCAACGCCTTCCTCGCGCAGGCCCAGATCGCCTGTTGCGCCGAGGTCGAACAGAACCTCGCACGCCAATCAATCGCCCAGTTCGAAGATCGCGTGATCGCGATGTTCGAAGCGGAATGGGCGCGCCAAGGCAGAAGTTCGCCGCTGCGTCGCATCGCCATCGTCGATGGTGCGCCGGAGGATCAATACCTCTATCCTGAATTCGTCTTGGCGCAGCGCCTGCTGGAGCGGCGTGGCTATCAGGCGGCCATCGCTGATCCGGGTGCGCTGCGCTTCGAATGCGATGTGCTTCAGGAAGGCGGGTCGCCGATCGACCTTGTCTATAACCGTCTGGTCGATTTCAGTTTCGACGATCCGCGCCACGCCGCATTGCGCACGGCCTATGAAGGTGGCGCGGTAGTGGTGACGCCAAACCCGCACAATCACGCGCTCTACGCCGACAAGCGCAATCTCACACTGCTTTCTGATAGCGAGGCGCTTCGGAGCTGGGGATTGGACGCGGCCTCGATCGCAGCGCTAGCGGGTGTGCCGCGCGCCGTCGGCGTATCGCGCGACAATGCCGAAGAGCTCTGGCGCAACCGCAAGACGCTCTTCTTCAAGCCGGCGTCGGGGCACGCGAGCAAAGCCGTCTATCGGGGCGACAAGCTGACCAAGGGCGTCTGGGAGAACATCCTCGCCGGCGCCTATATTGCGCAGGATTTCGCAGCGCCAAGCGAACGGACGATTGAAGTCGATGGCGAACGCGTTCAGCGCAAGGTCGATGTCCGGCTCTATACCTATGCGGGCGAGCCCCTCTTGGCAGCGGCGCGACTCTATCAAGGCCAGACGACGAACTTTCGCACGCCAGGCGGCGGCTTCGCGCCCGTCTTCTTCGTGTAGGTCAGATCAATAGAGCGCCCGAGACCCTCCATGGGGATCACTGCTCTTCCCGGAATTCTCGCTTCACGCCGAATGCACACACCGACAAACCGGAGAGGTGCGCTCCGCCGCGGCACTGAACACATAGTGCACACGGCCACTCAAAAAGCCTTATAAATCAAGCGATATCCGTCCAATCCATCATTTCCGAAGCCCTTCGTTCACCAAAGACGCGAGCGCGCCATTTCCGGCCATTTCCGGCTCGATTCCCGCAGTCTCAGCCGGCGCAAACATCTCGGTCCCTAGCCTGGAGACCGATCATGCTTGCCGCCATGCCCGTCGAAATCGTTGAAGCCAAACCTGTCGTCCGCCGACCGCAATTGCGTCAGATCCTGCCTCTGGCCGACACGACGATCTATGAGATGGAGCAGCGCGGCGAGTTTCCGAAGCGCTTCTACCTGACGCCGCGCTGCCCGGTCTGGGATCTCGGTGAAGTCAACGCTTGGCTCTCCGAGCGCCGGCGTGAGACGGGCACGATCACCCCGCCCCACCCGGATGTGCGTCACCGGAAGGTCCGTCCCGTACGCACCTAGGCTGTCGGATCGTGTGCAGCAATTTCCAACGTCGGCGGCATCAGCATCGGCGCATACTTCTCGCCCTTGACCCAGGCCTCAACCATATTGCCCCATTGCTGGAGCATGTGGCGGCGCTGCGGCTCGTATTCGGCCTTGTTGTAGACGCCACGCGAGGAGCGCCCGTCTTCATGCGCGAGGCACTTCTCGATCCAGTCGCTGTTGAAGCCGACCTCGTTCAGCAACGTCGACCCCGTTCGCCGTAGGTCGTGAACGGTGAAATGCGCAAGCGGCAGTTCTTCCTTCTTCGCCAGTTCGACAATGGCCGACGTCACCCGGTTGAAGGTGGCGCGAGACATCGGCTCATCGGCCTCGTAACGCGACGGCAGCACGTACCTTGAATTGCCCGAGCAGGTCTTGAGGGCGATCAGGATATCGATCGCCTGCTCGCACAGGTACACGTTGTGAGGCTTCGACCGCTTCATCCGCTCTTTCGGGATCGACCAAACGGCATTCTCGAAATCGACTTCGTCCCAGGTCGCGTCCTGCAATTCGCTCTTGCGCACCATGGTCAGCAGGATGAGCCGCAGGCCGAGACGTATCGTAGGCAGGGTCGCAACGCGCTCGATCAGCCGAAACGCGATCCTGATCTCGCTCGGCGACAGGGCCCTGTCGCGGACCTCGAAAGTCGCAATCGAGGATGGGCCCACCGCATCTGCGGGGTTCTCAACCTTCTCGCCATGGAGGATGGCGAAGCCGAAGATCTGTTTGACGATGTCGCGCACATGGATCGCCGTCGCCGGCGCGCCGCGGTCTTTCACTTTCTTGCAGAGCCCGCGCAGATCTTCAGGCCTGATCTCGACCAGCAGCCGCTTCTTCCAGGCTGGCGCGATATCGCGGTCATAGACGTGCCGGCGCATCGCCCGGGTTGAGTCCGCCATTTTCGACTCCCGGAAGTAGGCTTCTGCGAACTCGCCGAAATTGTGCGCGTCGGCGAGGCGGCGCTTCTCGCGCTGCTTCTCCTGCGCTGGCGAAACTCCCGCCTTCACGGCCTTCCGGGCTTCGATGCAGCGCTCTCGCGCCTCGGCGAGCGAGATGCCGTCCCGGCCGTACTTGCCAATCGTCAGCGACTCCCGGCGGCCATGCAGCCGATAGTCGAGACGAAACACGACCGTGCCGGAGGTCTTCACCTCGGCGTACATACCGTCACGGTCCGAGACTTTGTAGATTTTTTCTCGTGGTTTCAGGCTCTTGAGAGCTGTGTCGGTCAGCATTTTTCCGCTCCATTTGGGGCGGATAGGCTCGAAAACTGGCCCAAAATACCGTCAGGCCAAAATACCGTCAGAACGCGCCTATCCGCTTGGTTTTGCAGTCTAATTTGCTCAAAGCGCGCGGAAATGGCGGGAAATGGTCTGACGGTATGGAGTCCGAGCGGAAGTCACCGATCGCGGCCATACCGTCACTAAGTCCGTCACACCGTCACGCTGCTCGGCGAACGGTGGCGATAGATGGTGATAGGAATTCTGAGATTTTTCAGTGCGCTAAGCTGGAGTTCCGATACGCGGCGAACCGCCCGGAAGAGCCCTGAATCATTCCCACTCGATCGTCCCTGGCGGTTTGCTGGTCACGTCATACACCACCCGGTTCACGCCGCGAACTTCGTTAATGATGCGGGTTGCAGCGCGGCCGAGGAAGTCCATCGGGAATGGGAAGAAGTCGGCGGTCATGCCGTCGGTGGATGTGACTGCGCGCAAGGCGCAGACATATTCGTAGGTGCGGTGATCGCCCATCACGCCCACGGTCTTCACCGGCAATAGCACCGCGAACGCCTGCCAGATGGAATCGTACAAACCCGCCTTGCGGATTTCGTCGAGATAGATCGCATCGGCTTGCCTGAGCGTGTCGAGCTTTTCGCGCGTGATCTCGCCGGGCACGCGGATGGCGAGCCCCGGCCCCGGGAAGGGATGGCGGCCGACGAATGTCTCCGGAAGCCCAAGCTCGCGCCCCAGAGCGCGCACTTCGTCCTTGAACAGATCGCGCAGCGGCTCGACCAGTTGCATCTTCATGTTGTCCGGCAGCCCGCCGACATTGTGGTGCGACTTGATCGTCACCGACGGCCCGCCGGTGGCCGACGTCGACTCGATCACGTCGGGATAGAGCGTCCCCTGCGCCAGAAAATCCGCGCCTCCGACGTTCGCGGCGTGTGCGTCGAACACATCGATGAACAGCGCGCCGATGGTTTTGCGCTTCTGCTCCGGATCGCTGACGCCATCGAGCGCGGAGAGGAAACGATCGCTCTCTTCGGCGTGAATGAGCGGAATGTTGTAGTGATCGCGGAAGAGCGTCACCACCTGTTCGGCTTCGCCCAAGCGCATCAGGCCGTGATCGACGAACACGCAGGTGAGCTGCTCGCCGATCGCCTCGTGGATCAGCACCGCCGCCACGCTTGAATCGACCCCGCCCGAAAGTCCGCAGATCACGCGCCCGCCGCCCACCTGCTTGCGAATGCGCGCGATCGCTTCGGCCTTGAACGCCTTCATCGTCCAATCGCCCTTCATGCCGGCGATGGTGTGGGTGAAGTTTCTGAGCAGCTTGGCGCCGTCGGGCGTGTGCACCACTTCGGGGTGGAACATGGTCGTATAGAAGCGCCGCGTCTCGTCGACGGCGATGGCGAACGGCGCATTCTCGCTCGTCGCCACCACTTCGAAGCCTTCGGCCAGTTTGGTGACGCGGTCGCCGTGGCTCATCCACACCGGGTAGCGGCCGCCCACCTCCCAGCAGCCGGCATAAAGCGGCGAAGCCTTCTTGATTTCGACATCGGCGCGCCCGAACTCGCGCGCGTGCCCGCCTTCGACCACGCCGCCTAGCTGCACCTGCATGGTCTGCTGGCCGTAGCAGATGGCGAGGATCGGCACGCCGAGCTTGAACGCCTCCTCAGGCGCGCGCGGACTGCCCGCCTCCATCACGCTCGCCGGCCCGCCCGAAAAGATGATCGCCTTCGGCGCAAAGCGCTTCAGGAATGCGCCGTCGACCTTGTTGTACGGATGGATTTCGCAATAGACGCCGTTCTCGCGCACCCGCCGGGCAATCAGCTGCGTGACCTGGCTGCCGAAATCGATGATCAGGACGTGTTCGTGGTGGGCGGCGGAGTCCGTTACGGGCTCGGAATGTGTGGTTTTCGCTGTGTTCTGCGCCATGGCCGTATCTGGAGTGCGCCGCGGCGGGCGTCAATTATCCCAACCGCTTGTCAGCTCGCTTATTGCGCAGGGCCTGAACCTTGGCGCTCTGCGCTGCGCGAAAGCCTTCAGGAGTGCATCGAAGCGTCCCACTGCACAGCAAAGCCCAGCCCTTTTGCACAAACCGATCCGCTCGGCGCTGGACTGAGGGCTTCGAGCGGTCGATCTGCATCCAGCCGCGCTGGCCGAGTACTTCAAGCATCGGAACGTCCAATTTGGACACTCGCACTATGGGATTCCACTCTGACATCTCACGTCCTTTCCACAGCGAATCAATCTCATTCCCATCCTAAGGTTGCAGGCTTATCCCCAGATGTTAAGGTTCGTTAACCATGGCGGTGGGGGCGGCCACATGACTACTGCTGCAATTCCGATCTCCAAACCGATCAAAGCGACGCGAGCGATCCTGTGGATCGTCTATGAGATCGTCGCGGTCACAATTCTTGGAGTCTTCGTTTTCGAGATTCTTGGTTGGCCGATTGAGGCGACCCCAATGGCAGTCGCCATGGCCGTCTCACTGATCCCGCAACTCATTACGGTATTCAGCCTCATCCGAGCGGGTCGCCTCGCTCCCTCCATGGTCCTTTGGCTCGCGCTGGTGATCGTCTGCGCAATCGCGCTTGCCCTCGGGCTGTGGTCAGCAACGCGAGCGACTGTTGAAGCCACGATCATCGGCGTCGTCTCCTTCGCTTGGGCGCCGGCATACTTGGCGGTTTGGCTAGGAGATTGGGGGGCGTCGGATCAACGCCGTTGGATCGTACAAGCGATCAATATCTTATCGGCTGCTTATCTGCTGATTATCGCAAGTTTGTTCGTTGTCGCTCGCGTGGGAAATTTGCCGGTCCCGCCATCGTGGGTGGTGCTCACGATTCTCGGCCTCGTACTAGCTCAGCCATTGGTGGCATGCCTCGCTCAAGCCTTCGCTGACCGGCGCCTGCCTGTGAGGCCCGGCGCCAAGCCTGAGCTCAAGCATATATCCGGACTCGGTGCGATCCTCCTTGCACTCTTTATCGCATTAATTGTCGGACTGGGAGCGTGGGCCGCGCTGGGACGCAACGGCTTCTACATTCATCACGACGCGGGAATAGTTGTTGCGGTTAGTCTGGCCTGCGTATTTCTGTTCGTCGCTATCGCACCCAACTTTCAAACAAGTGATCGGGTTATTCGATGGCTACGACGCACGCCGCCGGTTCGCTTCATCAGCGGCCTTACTAGCACTGTCGATGGCGTTTTGGTCTTCGCCGTCGCCGGATCAATCGGCACGGGTCAGACCAACAATCTGCTTCGATACGCCGTCCTCGCAACAAATCTACTTGCCTTCGGGATGCTAGGTTGGTGGCTGCCTGCCCCATACGGCCTGGTGCCGATCGCATGGGCTTTCTTAAGCACGATAGCAGTGTCACGACGGTGGGCATGGATTGAGGAGGATCGCGAGAACGCGATGCTCAATCGAAAGTTTGACGGCCCGCACATTAAAATAGGCTTTGATCAGGATTTGCGCGACGAGGCGCTGTTTGGCTTTGCTGCTCTACTCGTGCTGGTCCCGCTCGCATTGCGGCAAATGCATCTAGCAATGGACTCGCATCTGTTCGTCGTTTCGAGTGACGCGAACGTCGACACAATTCTCCCGTGGATCACCTTCTTCGGCACAGAACTCGCGAAGGCCGTGCCATTTGTTGATTGGGCAGAAGTCTACCAAGTTAGGGGTGACGCTCCGATAAGCGTTGATGAAGAGACGATCGGGACAGGGCAACACGTGATTTTTGCCACCAGAGTTTTGGTTGACTTGGTCTTGTTAGCTACATTGTTACAAGCAGTTGCCGTAGCCCAGCGAGCGTCAAAACTGCGCGATATGTTTTATGAGGAGCGCACGCTGAGCCGACTTGATCCCTTCGTCGAACGACGCGCCTTCCGAGACCTTGTTGTGGGCGAGCGGGATAGGCGGGAACTGAAAGAACCTATTCCGTCACAGTTCATGAGCTACGACGAAGATCGCCTTGTCGAACTTCAGGATAAACACTCCGATGATGCAATTGGGTTTGCCGCAACGGAGATTCTTAAGAGGCAATCGCCCGAGCTACTGCTTGTCGAAGAGGCGAAGCTTAGCAAGCCAGATGCTGTGAAAATGGAGGAGTTTCTCGAACGGGCTCAACAGAAGAGTGACGACGAAATACAAATTCACGATCTCAGAGCCGCTCACTTCATCCTCAATGAGAAAGGGCGGCACATGGGCATCCGCGAGCAGATTGCGAGCGTGATCGGTGAGCACTGGCGCGCAACGACCGCCGTGAGCGCACTCTGTGATATTCTGATGCACCAAGTCTCCCATGACACGCGCGCCGAAGGCAGATTGGCGGCATTGAACGGGCTACATACGCCGGCCGTGAATGGTATCCGAGACGCCCAAGTCGCTATTCGCTACGCCGCCGAACATGATGGGGCCGGAAAGGTCCGGAACGTCGCGAAGCGCTGGGTCGAGGAAAACCCGGACTGGGGCGCTTAGCCAATCGTGCGCGCCCCAATCTATCCCACACCCCGTGTCAAAAATCCCAGCCGTATCAACGTCCCGTAAAAAAATTCGCGCAAACTTATCCTACACCTCCGCGGCTGAGCGATACTGCGCTCATGCGCTATGTCGCCAGACCCAGAGATCGAACAGCCCTATGCGAGCCGGTTGCGGCCTCGCTCAAGGGCTGGCTTCATCTGCTCATCGCCTGGTTCTGCGACGTGCTCGAGGCGATCCCGCCGGCAGCGCGGCGATTGCCCTGGGTGCGCGACTTCATCGCTGCGCAGAAAGCGCGCATTGCCCGCGATCTGCGCCTCAGCGTGCGCGACCTCGGCAACATGCTGATCATTCACACTCACCCGCGCATGAATTTTGCGCGCAAGCGCATATTTCAACGCTGCTATCCGGGTGCGGCCGGGAGGGGTCTGCGTTTTGGACGCGTGCCGTACGGCAAGCGCCTCGCGACGCGCATGCTCGCAGGCATGAATCGAGGCCCGCTGCGCCAGCGCGCCGAACGTCTCGCCGCTGCGCTCGACAATCTCGAACCGCTGATTGCGCGCATGCTTGTACGCTGGCGCAAGCTCTGGCGCTTTGCCCGTGCGCCGGCGTTGATCCTCACCTCGGCCGAACCTGCGCCGCTTCCGCGTTCGCCGGTCGGCGCCCCCGCGCCCGCCGACACCTCCTGATCAATCTCCGCGTCCTGAGCTTTCCAACGCCGCATCGAGACCCGATGCCGGCGCCATCGGCGCTTGTCCGATCGCCGACAATGGCGCGCCGATCTCTCCCGCAACCAGCGCCGCGAGCACAGCCGGCGCGAGCGGGGCGCGCGAAAGCGGCGCCATGATCCAGTCGCGCAGCCACGCAAACGTGGCGCTGTCGGACTGATAAGCCGGCGTGAACATCCACGAGGCCGCCTGATAGAGCCAGATGTGCGCCAGCCGCATCCGCGCATATTCGCCGAGCGCCGCATCGAGATTGCTCTGCCGCTCGAGCGCGCGCGCCAGCGCGAGCGCATCGAGCAGCGCCATGTTGGCGCCCTGCCCGAGCTGCGGGCTCGCACTATGCCAGCTGTCGCCCACATGCACGCAATGGCGCGCGACGGGTCCGCTCAAGGTGCGATGGGCGTAAGAAGCAAACACGAGATCGGAATGTGCGCCGATCTGCGGCAGCAGCGGCTCCGTCTCGGGCCAAAGCGCGCGCACTTCGTTTTTCCAGACTTCCATCGGCGTCGCCGCCCACGTTGCGCGATCGACGTGCTTCAGACTCCAGAAGAACGCCGCTTGCTGGCGCGCCTCGCCGTTGAGCCGCCCAATCGGCAACACGCCCACCATTTTCCGCGCCGCGACGTAACGCTGTTCGAGCGCCGCGGCATCGAACGATCCGGCCCAGTCCAAACTGGCCCAGAGCGCCCCGAACGCCAGCGGCTCGGGCGGCGCCCCCGCCAGCGGCGAGCGCATGCCCAGAGCGTCGATCACCAAATCGAACCGCGCGCTCGCTCGCCCATCCGCAAACACAAGCCGGCCATCGCCCGCAGCGACGACCTCTCGTCCGCTCACGATCTCCGCACCCGCCGCGAGCGCGCAGTCATAAAGCACCTGAAACAGCGCGCCGCGGTGAACGCCAAGCCCACACGCCGCGTTTCGTCCACGCGCGGCGTAACGAACATCGAGCACGACGTTCTGGTGCGGCGTCGCGCGCCCGAACAGACGCTCGATCGGCGCGCCGAGATCGCGCACGGCCCCGCCGCAGCCGATTTCGTCGAGCACATGCAAGCCCACCGGCTGCAGAATGATTCCCGAACCCAGCGGCTGGGGCCGTTCGAGCTTGTCGAAAATCACCACCCGCGCGCCTTGGCGGCGCAGCAAAGCGGCGCTGGCGAGGCCCGCGACGCCGCATCCGGCAATGGCGATGTCGAGCGGCCTCATGATCACCGTTGCCGACGTTTAAGCCTAACAAGCATTAGCAACACATCCGAACAGAATGCTAACCGCGATGTGACATGTTGGCCCCATGGCGGGCATTGCTCCCATCGATCCGGGCGCGGGCGCGGGCCCACGCGAGCAGCACCATCAGCGCTCGGCCGCCGATTTCGGCGGCGCGGTCACGCATCGCGATGCGGTCAAGGAAAAGCTGCGCGTCGATCCGGCGTCGCTGGCGGAAAAGAAGATGCGCGCCCCACATCTCCGCTCCAGCGATCCGTCGCGGCAAGAGGGCCGCAAGGGCCAGCACGTCGATATCGAAGTCTAAGCGCGCTGCAGCACGGCGACATAGAAGCCGTCGCAACCTGTGACCCGCGGCGTCATCTGCACCCCGATCGCGCGCTCATGCGCAGGCAGCCCCGCAAGCTCCAATCCTACAGGGACAAATTCGGCGTAAGCTCCAAGGAATGCCGCGACCGCATCCTCGTTCTCTTCCGGCAGCACCGAACAGGTCACGTAAACGAGCCGCCCACCCGGCTTCACCAATGGCGCGGCGATCGCCAGCGCCTGCTGCTGCTCCTCCAATCGCTTCGCCAGCGCATTCGGCCTTAGCCGCCACTTGGAATCCGGACTGCGCCGCCACGTGCCCGATCCCGTGCACGGCGCATCGACGAACGCCACATCCATGCGCTCCTGCAAGTCGCCGAGCGCGTCCTTCGTCCGCATCGGCGCGCGAATCTGCACGTTGCGCACCCCGGCGCGATCGAGCCGCTCCCTCAACGGCGCGAGGCGCCGGCCATCGATGTCATGGGCAAAGATCTGGCCCTTGTTCTGCATCAAAGCCGCGAGCGCCAATGTCTTGCCGCCGCCGCCGGCGCAGACATCGGCCACTTGCATCCCCGCCTCGGCGCCGGAAACTCGCGCCGCAATCTGGCTGCCCTCGTCCTGCACCTCGAACCAGCCCTTGACGAAACTCTGCTCGCTCGCCCACGGAAACGTGCGTCCTTGCGACCACGGAATCCGCACCCCGTCGGGCGCATGGGGCGTGGGCGTGGGCGGCGCCTTGAGCTTCGGACTTTCCGCCAGCGCCGCGATCAGCTTGCCGCGATCCGTCTTCAACGTGTTCGCCCGCAGATCGAGCGGCGCCGGCGCTGCGAGCGCGGCGCCTTCTTCCGCCGCGCTATCGCCGAACGCGCGGAGAAAGCTCTCGTTCAGCCATTCGGGAAAATCGCCACGCACATGCGCTGGCGCGCCGTCGAGCGTGGCGCCATTCAGTGCATTGCGCTCTGCCTCCGTCATCGGCGACGGCGCATGCGGATCGTCGGCGAGACTGTTTTCGATCCACTCGGCGCTCTGGCCAAAACCCCATCGCAGCGCGCCCCAGACCCACGCGCGCGGCGTATCCTCGCCCATGCGCCACGCGCTCGATTGCTTCCAGCGCAAGGCGCCGAACACCAGATCGCCGATCTCGGCGCGATCCTTCGAGCCGGCGAAGCGATGCGACAGCATCCAGTCCTTCACCGCATCGGCCGCGGGACGGCGTTGCGTTTCGAGCGAGGTGAGAATTTCGATGGCGGCTTGCTGCCGCGCGCCGGGACGCATGGGAGGAACCCCACAACAGAAACGAGGCGATCAGCCTCCGATGGATTGGCCGAATACGAGCAAATTCCCGTCCGGCGCAAGCACGCACAACTCGCGCTGACCGTATTCCTTGTCCGCCGGCCCATGCACGTCGCCAGCAGGCATGGCATCGAGCACCGGCTTCAGCTCCCGATAAAGCGCTTCAATGTCTTCGACATCGATGTAGTAGGCAAAGCGCCGGTTGCTGGGCGGAGCGCCGTCATCGCCGTGGTTCTGCAGCAGCCTGACACCTGCGCATTCGCGCTGTAGGTAAGCGTAATCGCTCATGCGGAAGTACGTCTTGAACCCGAGCGTCTCGAAAAACGAGACTGCCGCCTCGATGTCCGGCACGTGGATGAAGGGCGTGATGCGGATGAAATTGCCCTTCGTCATGTCCATCCCCAGCAATTCAACTGTGTCGTTGCGAGACGAGTTGCGGCGATCTGCGTAGTCTCACTTCAGAAGCAACAACTATGACGAGCAGGTATCCTGCGGCCAAGACAACCGACAACGAGTCAGACAACCCTGCCGTAATAAGGGCAACTGCCAGAAAAAACGCTGACTCAAGGGCTACGAGCGACATGCTCCAAAACGATGCCGACTTGATGAAGGGTACTCTGCTCGTAGCTTCGGTGCCTTGTCGGCGGCGAAAGCGGTAGAGCGCCAAACCGAACACAGCTAGCGCGGCGAAGACCACGCAATAAAGAGCGGCCCAGAACCCTGCCACCGAATTGAATACTCGCGTTTCCGTTTGCGCGCCCAGTTGCTGAAAAAAGACGGAGTTGTCCGCAATGGAGGCCGCCGCCAAGGCAAACACGGCGCTGGACCAGGCCGGCACTTGCCAAACCAGTTGATCGAAGTGGCGGTAGCTGTCGCTATAAAGTGAGCTCTGGAGACGTGCCTCCTTTGACTGGACCGCCGCGGGGGATGGATAGGGAGCGGCACGAGCGCTAATGTCCGCTTCGGTAAGATTCCGAGTTAAGTCATTTAGATCGTTCGCTGGCTGCGTGTTACCGTGCCAGTCGCCTCGCGCGGCCGGACCATGCTTGATCGTATGGATCACTGCGTTTGCGGGCAAATAGACGTTGTGCACGATCCTCGGTTCAGTTGAGTACACCTCACCTGGTCCGAACCTGTAAATTGCCGTGGCACCGCTTCTGAATTCAGCTGCCGCCATCCATCCCGACTGAACGATGTACGTTTCGGTCGAATGCTCATGATGATGACTGTTCTGCCAACCGCCGGCCACTGAAGCTTCAGTTCTAATATAAGCCGTTCCATCATCTTTCTCGAGACGAAATCGACGTTCTTTGTTTCCAGTCATTTCGCTGTGGCGCGCGACGATGCCGTACCGAGCCTCGGCATCATCAGGCGAAATTGGGGTCATCACGGTGTCAGACATCGGTTACTTCCATATCGTGATCAGCTCCCGAGCGGATAGTTTGGCGCTTCGCGCGTGATCGAAACGTCGTGGACGTGGCTTTCACGCAGGCCGGCGCTGGTAATCTTCACGAACCTCGCCTTCTCACGCATCTCTTTCAGGTTCGCGGCGCCGACATAGCCCATCGAGGCGCGCAAGCCCCCGATCAGCTGGTGAATGATGTTCGCCACCGGGCCCTTGAATGGCACACGGCCTTCGATGCCTTCAGGCACCAGCTTCATCTGGTCGGTGACTTCCTTCTGGAAATAGCGGTCGGCCGAGCCGCGCGCCATGGCGCCTAGCGAACCCATGCCGCGATAGCTCTTATAGGAGCGGCCCTGATAGAGGATCACTTCGCCAGGCGCTTCTTCCGAACCCGCAAGCAGCGAGCCGATCATCGCCACCTCGGCGCCGCCAGCGAGCGCCTTGGCGAGATCGCCGGAGAACTTGATGCCGCCGTCGGCGATCACCGGCACGTCGGCTTTGCGCGCGGCTTTGGCCGCATCCATCACCGCGGTGAGCTGCGGCACGCCGACGCCCGCCACGATGCGCGTCGTGCAAATCGAACCCGGGCCGATGCCGACCTTCACGCCATCGGCCCCTGCATCGATCAGCGCTTTGGCGCCGTCGGCGGTGGCGATGTTGCCGGCGATGATCTGGGTCTTGTTCGACGCGCGCTTGATGCGGTCCACCGCCTGCAGCACGCCCTTCGAATGGCCGTGCGCAGTGTCAATCACCACGACGTCGACGCCGGCGTCGATCAACTCCAGCGAGCGCTCGTACCCTGCATCGCCGATGGTGGATGCAGCGCCCACCAGCAGCCGGCCGCGCTCATCCTTGGCGCGGTTCGGAAAGGCTTGCGCCTTCTCGAAATCCTTCACCGTGATGAGGCCAGTGACCTTGTTGGCGTCGTCGACGACGATCACACGCTCGATGCGGTGCTTGTGCAGCAGCTTCTTGGCTTCGCCTTCATTGACGCCGTCGCGCACAGTGATGAGGTTCGACTTCGTCATCAGATCGGCGACACGCTCGTTCATGTCGGCAAAGCGCATGTCGCGGTTGGTGAGGATGCCGACGAGCTTGCCGGTCTCGCGATCGACCACCGGAAAGCCTGAAATCTTGCGCGCTTCCTTGATCAGGACGATCTCGCCGACCGTCATGTCCGGATGGATGGTGATCGGATCGATCACCATGCCGCTCTCGAACTTCTTGACCATCCTCACCTGATCGGCCTGTTCGGCCGGGGTCATGTTGCGGTGAATGACGCCAAGGCCCCCGGCCTGCGCCATGGCGATGGCGAGTCGCGCCTCCGTCACCGTATCCATGGCCGCCGAAATGAGTGGAATGTTGAGGCTGATGCCGCGCGTGAGCCGGGTCGCCGTGCTCGCGTCAGCCGGCAGCACTTCGGACGGGCCCGGTTCGAGGAGCACGTCGTCAAAGGTCAGAGCTTCACGGATTTCCATGGACGGCTGGTAGAGATTCGAGGGCCGGTTGGCAAGCGCTCGCACACGTCGCGCAGCGGCCCATTTGCTTCAACGGCGAAAGGGCGCTATATTCATTTTGAATAGTTGGAGACAGACTTTGGCCGCCACCTCACTCACTCTGGGCGCTCACTGGGAGAAGTTCGTGAAACGCGAAATCGCGAGCGGACGCTATGCGTCAGCCAGCGAAGTGATCCGCGCTGCACTGCGTGAGTTGGAAGAGCGCGGAAAGCGCTTGGAGGCGCTTCGCGCGCATCTCGACGATGGCGCCAAGCAAGCCAAGCGCGGTGAGTTCGTTGATTTCAATGTCGAGGACGTCGTCGCGCGCGCCAAAAAGCGCGCGAAGAAGTGACAACCTATCGGCTCACGCCGCGCGCCCTTCGTGACCTCGACGCCATCGCTGACTACACACTCAAGGCTTGGGGTGAGCGCCAGGCGACCAAGTATTTGGCGGAGTTGGATCAGCGTTTTCGTTGGCTGGCGCAGAACCCAAAGTCGGGCCGAGAACGCACCGAAATAACGGAGGGTTACCGCAGCTACACGCACGGATCGCACATCGTCTTTTACGTGATTCAAGCTGACGATATCGCCATCATCGGCGTACCCCACGGTGCGATGGACATCGATGCGTACTTTGATCAGCCTGGCTAAACGTTGGTAGGCAAAGTCACCTCTTTCGGCCCATCGCCACGACATACACTTCCGCGCTTTCAGTCCGGCTCGCCGGCGGTTTCGCGTGCTTTACCGTTGCGAAGCCTCGCTTGAGCCGCGCCAACAGCGCTGCATCGAGGCCGCCTTGGAATGCTTTGGTCACGAAAGTCCCGCCCGGAGCGAGGTGTTCGAGCGCGAATTCCGCCGCTGCTTCAGCCAATGCGCCGGTACGAATCTGGTCGGTCTTGGCGTGGCCGGTGGTGTTGGCGGCCATATCCGACAGGACGACGTCGGGCGCACCACCGAGTGCTTGCATGAGGATGCCGGGTGTGGCGGCGTCGAGGAGATCGAACTGGAAGAAGGTCGCGCCGGGGAGCGGATCGATCGGCAGCAGGTCGACGCCGACAACGTTGGCCGCGCGGCGTTGCACAGCGACTTGCGCCCATCCCCCGGGCGCGGCGCCCAAATCGATCACGCGCGCGCCGCGCTTCAGGAAGCTGAACTGGTCGTCGAGTTCGATCAGCTTGTAGGCGGCGCGGGCGCGATAGCCGTCGGCGCGGGCGCGCGCGACATAAGGATCGTTGAGCTGCCGCTTCACCCAATTGCGCGAGCTTTCGTCGAGCTTGTTGTTTTTGACGCGCGTCGTCAGTTGGCGCTGCCCGTCGCCACCCTTCGGCTTGCCGGTCCAACGGCGCTTCGGGGGCTCACCGTCGCTCATGGCCGATGCTGCGCCATCAGCTTCATCAGCACGCCTTCGCGCAAGCCGCGGTCGGCGACACGGATGCGCTCAGCCGGCCAGACGCGCAACACTGCGTCGAGGATCGCGCCGCCGATCACTACGAGATCGGCGCGGTCCTTGCCGATACAAGCGTTGGCGGCGCGCTCATCGCGCGACTGCGCAAGCAGCGCCGCAATGGTAGAGCGGCAGTCGGCGACGCCGAACCACATGCCGTCGACGCGCGCGCGGTTATAACGCGGCAAATCGAGAAAGACGCCGGCGAGCGAGGTGACGGTGCCTGACGTGCCGATAATGTGCCCGCGCCCGTCGGCAAATGTTTGGCGCAGGTGCTGGGCGTCGCCCACTTGCGCGATGGTGTCGGCGAGACGCGTTACCAAGCCATCGTACCACGCCTGCTTGTCGCCGTTCTCGGGTTCGCCATCGTCTTCCGCCAGCGTCACGACGCCGATCGGACACGTGCCCCACGAGAGAATCGGCGGATTGAGACCCGCTTTCAGCACGGCGTCCGGCGAGACCCAGGAAATTTCCGTCGAGCCGCCGCCGATATCAACGATCATCGCATTCTCGGCGTTCGCCTCCAGCAGGCTGGCGCAGCCGAGCACGGAGAGGCGCGCTTCCTCTTCCGGCGTGATCACCTGAAACTTGAGTCCGAGATCCTTTTCGACGCGGTTGAGAAACGTCTGGCCATTGGACGCCGCGCGGCACGCCTGCGTGGCGACACAACCGATCGCGACAGGCTCCCGCGCCTCTATGCGTTGCGCGCAAGCGACGAGCGCCTGATACGCACGCGCCATGGCGCCTTCACTCAAGCGGCCGGTGTGGGCGAGGCCTTCGCCGAGGCGCACGATGCGCGAAAAACCGTCGACGACCTTCAAGCTGCCGTCGGCGTTCTGCTGCGCCATCAACAGGCGGCAATTATTAGTGCCCAGGTCGAGCGCCGCGAATACGGGCGGTCGCCGCCGCGGGCCAGGACGCGCGTCGCCTCGCGACGCCTGCGCCCGCCCATCCTTGTTCATCGTAAATTCATCCAGCAGAGTTGCTTTGCCGCTCTGCAAAATTGCTTGTTCAACGCCGATGCTAGCGGTTTCGCGCCGTCCGCACACCCTCGATTCGCCCGCTTTCCGCCCCGTTCGCGCGAATCCGCGGTCCATAAGACACATATCCGTGTCCACACGCCGCGTGGCTGGCGCCAATCCTTGTGACGCGCGTTATCGGTTCATACCTTACGGGGGCGAGAGGAAGGAGGAAGAAGGAGGAGAAGATGCAGGAAGCCAAATTCTCCATCGGCCAAGTTGTGAAGCACAAGCTGTTTCCGTTCCGCGGCGTCGTCTTCGACGTCGATCCGGAGTTCTCGAACACCGAGGAATGGATGCAAGCGATCCCCGAGCCCGTGCGCCCGGACCGCAACCAGCCCTTCTATCACCTCTTCGCAGAGAATTCCGACAGCCACTACGTCGCCTATGTCAGCGAGCAAAACCTGATCGCCGACGACAGCGGCGAACCCGTCGAACACCCTTCGATCGATCTCTTGTTCGATGAGACCGACGACGGCGAATACAAGCTCCGCCCGGAAGTCGTGAACTGACGTTTTCGGCGCGATGAGACAAACGATCGGCGGTCGCAGCGATGCGGCCGCCGCTTCGTTATGTGCATTGGAACGGGTAGAAGTCGCGGCCGAGCGGCAGGATGCGCGTGAGTTCATCAAGCGCCGCTTGCGTTTCGCCGACGAGTGCCGGATCGCCGAGATCTTCCGGCGCGAGTTCCCCGCGGTAGTGCTTCTTGATCCAGGCTTCGAGCTTCGCCGCAATTGCGTCGTCCAGGAAGAAGCCCCGCGCCGCCGCGGCCCGCTCTTCCGGCGTCATCACGATGCGCAACCGCAAGCACGCCGGCCCGCCGCCGTTGCGCATGCTTTCGCGGACTTCGACATATTCCACGTGCCCGATCGCGGCGTTCGGCTGGGCGATCAGCTCGGCGACGTAAGCGGCGGTCTTGTTGTTTTCGCGCACTTCCGTCGGCGCGATCAGGGTCAGAGACGCAGCGCCAGGCAGGCGCACGAGCTGAGAGTTGAAGAGATAGGAACTGACGGCGTCATCGAGACCAACGCGCGCGTGCGGGACTTCGAGGAACACGGGCTCGAAGCCCTGCGCCTTGGCGCGGATCTCCGCGTAGAGCGCGGCTTTGTCCGCGAAGGCGTCTTCATGATGGAAAAAGACCTGCTCGTGGGAAACGGCGACGACGTCATTGTGAAACGCTCCGGCGTCAATGGCTTCGGGCGCCTGGCGCGTGAACACGGTACGCGCGGGATTGAGAGCGTGACCGCGAGCGACGGCGTGGCAGGCTTCGAGCGTTTGGCGCGCTGGGAAACCGGCTTTGATCTCGCTGGCCTTGCGGCCGTAAACGAAAATTTCGACGCCCGAGGCGCCCGCACTCGCCGCGATGCGCATATGGTTTGCCGCGCCTTCGTCGGATAGCGCCTCGTGCGGCAGCAACGCAGGATGCACGGCAAAGCGTGCTTCGTCCGGCATGAGGCGGCGCAGCGTGCGCTCGGTCTGTTCGCTCTCGAGGATGCGATGGAGCATCGTCTGCAGATTAGCGACGGTCGCGTGCAGACGTCCGTCGGCGCAGTCGGCGCTCGGTGAGATCGTCGCCGCATTCGCCGCCCACATGGCGGACGAAGCAAGCGCGGCGCGTGCGATGGTGGGTTCGCGCTTCCAGGCGCGCTCCCACACTTCGCCGTCCGTCCCCGTGAAGCCGAGCGAGCGTAGCCAGGAGATGTTGGGGCGATCGTGCGGCGGCAGCACGCCTTGGCTTAAGCCCAGCGCGCGCAGGCGCTGCATCTTGGCCAAGCCCTGCAGCGCCGCTTCGCGCGGTCGCGCGATCATGTTGGCGTTGCGGGCCGAAGCGAGGTTGCCTTCGGAAAGGCCAGCGTAATTGTGGGTCGGGCCGACAAGGCCGTCGAAATTGATCTCTTCGGCGCCGTTCACGTCGGCAGTCCGGGCGCAGCGATCGGCGCAGCTTTTTCGGCGAGTTGCGTCGCGACCGGAAATGCGACGTAGTCCGCCGCATAATAGGCGCTCGGACGCAGAGATCCGGACAATCCCGGTCCGCCGAATGGCATTGCGCCGGATGCGCCGGTGGTCGGGCGATTCCAGTTCAGCACGCCGGCGCGCATTTCGTTCTTCACCCGCGCCCAGAGCGCGGCATCGTCGCTGATAAGGCCGCCGGCGAGGCCGAACTTGGTGGCGTTGGCGAGATCGAGCGCGTGATCGAAATCAGGCGCGCGATAGACTTGCAGCACTGGGCCGAAGAGTTCTTCGTCGGGCGGGTTCAGCCCAGTGACGTCGATGATGGCGGGATGCACGAAGGCGCCATCGCGCTTCACCGGCACGATCGGCTTGCCGCCCATGGCGACGAGCCCCTGTTCGAACTTGACCGCGCGATCGGCGGCATGCGCGTTCACCAGCGGGCCGAGGAACGGTTCTGGCGTCTGCGTCGCCGGTCCGACGGCGATATTCGGCGTGAGTTCGGCGAGTGCGGCGATGATCGCGTCGCCTTCGGCGCCCAGCGGCACGATCAAGCGGCGCGCGCACGAGCAGCGCTGGCCGCTGGTGGCGAAAGCCGAATGCACAATGAGATTCGCAGCCGCCTTCGCATCGACCGGCGGCCATACGATCAGCGGATTGTTGCCGCCGAGTTCGAGCGCCAGGATCACATCCGGCCGGCCGGCGAACTTCTTGTGGATCAGCGCGCCCGTATGCGCGGCGCCGGTGAAGAGCACGCCGTTCAGCCCATGCGAATCCAACACCGCAGCGCCGGTTTCGCGCCCGCCCTGCAGCAGATTGATCACGCCAGCGGGCAAACCCGCGGCCTCCCAGGCCTCGACCATCAGCGCGCCGACGCCGGGCGTCATTTCGCTTGGCTTGAACAGCACGCAATTGCCGGCGAGCAGCGCCGGTACGATGTGGCCGTTGGGCAAATGGCCGGGGAAGTTGAACGGGCCGAACACGCCGAGCACGCCGTGCGCATGGTGCGAGAGCGTCATGGCGCCGAAGGCGGCTTTCTCTTCGCGCGCGCCTGCGCGCTCGGCCTGAGCGCGGATCGAAATCTCTATCTTGCCGATCATCGCCTGGACTTCGCCTTTGGCGTCCCAAGCGACTTTGCCCATTTCGCGGCTGATCGTGCGCGCGATCTCGTCACTGCGCTTCTCGACCTCTCTGGCGAAAGCGCGGACGATGGCTATGCGCTCGTCAACCGGGCGGCGTGACCAAGCGGGAAACGCGAGCCGCGCGGCGGCCATCGCTTCGGCGACATCATCCCCGTTGGCAGCGTGGCCTTCCCAAACCTTGTCGCCGGTCGCGGGATCGTAGGAGGCGAAGCGTTCGCCGTGGCCCTTATGCCAGGCGCCGCCGATATAGAGTTCAGTGCGCATCGTCCATCCAGATCAAGACTTCGGCGCCGGCGTCGAGTTTCATCGCGGCGAGCACGGCGGGATCGGCCCGGGCCACGCCGTCAGCGGCGAGCGCGTGCGCCGCCACACAGCGATAATCTTGGATGCGCGGCGCCGCGATCAAGGCCCGCTTCGCGCCGGCGAGCTCCGTCGCCGCCTCGATCCGCATGCGTCTGGATTGGCGCAGGGTGCGGATGTTATCGCGCTGCACGCTCATCAGCGGCCCGCCGTCGAAAATGTCGATGACGTTGGAAAAGGAAAAGCCCTCCCATTCCAGCAGGCTGCGCGCGCCTTCGCCGTCCCTGTGGCATTGTCCGATCACGTCGCGCGCCTCCTGCGGCAGCAGATCCACGTAGATCGGATGCTGCGGCATCAGGTCCAGGATGAACTGGTTGTCGGTGGTGGCGCTGAGCTTGTCGGCCTCGGCGAAGTCCATGCGGAAGAAGTGCCGTCCGACCGCCTCCCAGAATGGCGACACGCCACCGGGCGACACCACCCCGCGCAGTTCGGAGACGACCTGCGCACGGAAACGCTGCGGTTGCGCCGCCATCAGCATGTAGCGGTTCTGCGCGAGCGCGCGGCCGACGCCGGCGGCGCGATGTTCGGGACGCACGAAGAGCGAGCCGACTTCGCTGCAGCCGGTGAAGTCATTGACGCCGATCAGCACGCGCATGTCGAAGCGGCGGTTTACCAGCGCCGACGACTGCGCTTCGGTGATCATGCGGAAATTGAAAAAAGGCGGTTTCTCGCCGATCGTCGCTTTGACGCCGCAACAGCCGGCGAGCGTGCCGGTTTCGATATGCTCCAAGGCGATGAAATAACGCTCGGCGCCGGCGCTCGCAGCGGTGGATGCGAAGCTCTGCTCGGATAAGGCAAGTTTTGCGCCCATAGCCTTGTCGTCGAGCATCAGGCTGGTGAAGCCGGGGCCGGCAATCTCCCGAAGCTGCTTGAAACCTTCGAGATCGGAGGGTCCCGCGGCGCGCATGACGTAAGCCGGCGCGCTCACGAGCGAAGGCTCCGCACGTCGAACACGCCGCGGTTCAGTCCGGCAAGCAGAAGGAAAGACAGTTTGGCGCGTTCGGCGAAGCTGGAAATGAATGCAAACTCCTGATCGCTGTGGAGGCCGCCGCCGCACGGGCCGAGCGTATCGATGTTGGGACACCCGGCTGCGGCGAGATTGTTGCCCTCGCAGACGCCGCCCGAGGGCTGGAATTTGAGGTCGAGGCCGAGTGCTGCGCCGGCCTGGCGCGTCCACGCCACCATCGTGCGCTGTTGATCGTTGAGCGGCTTGGGCGGGCGAGTGAAACCGCCATGCAGGCGGCCTTCAATGCCGTCGCGCTGATCGGTTTCGCGCGCGATGCGGCGCACTTCGGCTTCGGCCCATGCGGCGCTCCCGGCGTCGGGCACGCGGACGTTGAAGCGCAGCACCGCGCGTTCGGGCACGACGTTGACGGCGCCGCCGCCATCAATCGCGCCGACGTTGAAAGTCACGCCATCGCGCTGGCCGTTGAGATGGTTCAGCGCGAGCGCGGCTTCGGCGGCCGCGAGCACGGCGCTGCGGCCGTCGTTGAAAGCGCGACCGACGTGGGCGGCGCGGCCCTTTAGAGCGAGATGGAAGTTCGCCGAACCTTTGCGCGCGTCAACGAGCGAACCGTCGGCGAGCGCAGGTTCGTAGGTCATGCCGAGATGTGCGCGGGCGCCGAGTTCGGCGAGCAGCGGCGCGCTGCCCATCGAGCCAATCTCCTCGTCGGGGCTCAGCAATACCTCATAACCGACACGCTTTTCTCCCGGCAGCGCCTCGAACGCAGTGAGCGCGGCGAGCATCACTGCGACGCCGCCCTTCATGTCCGCCACACCGGGTCCGCGCAGCATGTCGCCGTCGCGCCAGGGTGTCTGGAAGTGGTGCGATGCGGGAAACACGGTGTCGTAGTGGCCGGTCAGCGCCACTTGAAGCGGCGCATCTGGTCGCACCCGCACGCGGATCGAGGCGCCGTGCTGGACGTCGACGACTTCGCCGTCCGGCCGCACACGTTGCGATGAGGCGAGGTCGACGACCTCTGGCTCGGCCGGAAGTTCGGACACTGCATCCAGCAACACGACTCGCATCGCCGCAAGGCCGGGCAACTCGAACGAACCGGAATTGATCGCCGACCAGGTCTCCGTGCGCGCAACGAGATCCGCGCTTTCGCCATCGAGGCGTTCGAGCAAGGGCTCGACATCGGCGCCCCAAACGGCGCGCGACGCAGCTGCAAGACTGTCTGCGGACATGGGCGCCGAGGTAGCCGAGGGGCGCCGGAACGTCCACCCCGGACGCCTCCTCAACGGCAACGGACCCGGCTTTTGGCCGGGCCCGCGCTTTAGCTCAGGTCTTGAACCCGATCAGCGGAAGCTGATCGTGATCGCCGTACGCCGGTTCAGCGGCTCACGCACGCCGTCGCGTG